>NZ_ALAP01000034.1 GCF_000280905.1 Streptomyces sp. AA1529
TCACCCACTTTCTCCACGCTAAGGCAACGCCCACCACGATGGATACGATCAGCAAGCCCATGATCACCGTCCTAGTTGGGCTCTGGATAGCTTCCCGCAACATCCGACGAGGCTATCCTGCAACCATCTACATTGTTGGGGATTCGGGAATAAACGCGGGAGCGAGTCGATTCTCACCGTGCAGTGATGGTGCTGAAGCGGGGAGGGGCGCATGGGCGACCTGAAGGTCTTCCGGATCAGGGGTGGCCGGGCGACGGAGATACCGGGTGCGTCGGTGGCGGTGGAGCGGGATCTGCAGTCGCTGATTGAGGCCAATATGGAGGCGATGCTCGGGATCCGGTTCCTGGCCTCGGAGTACCGGACCGGTCGGCGGCACCGGGGCCGGGTCGATTCCCTCGGGCTGGACGAGAGCGGCACCCCCGTGATCATCGAGTACAAGCGTTCGAGGGATCAGAACGTGATCAACCAGGCGCTGTCGTATCTGGTGTGGCTGCGGGACCACCACCATGAGTTCGAGCGGCTGGTCGCCGACCGGCTCGGTGGGGAGGCGGCTGGGGCAGTGGACTGGAGCAATCCGCGAGTGATCTGCGTGGCCGGGGAGTTCACCTACCACGACACGGTGGCGGTCGAGGAGATCGGCCGCCGGATCGACCTGGTCTCCTATCGGATCTTCGATGACGTGCTTACGCTGCGGCTGATCGCCTCGGTCGCCGGCACCGGCGGACCTTCCCCGCGCGCCAAGACACCGACCTTTTCGAGCGAAACGGGTCCGGAGCCGGTGGCGGCGGTGAGCGTGCCGCAGCAGCGGTTGGAGGGAGCCCCGGCGAAGGTGAAGGAGCTCTTCGGCGCGGTCGATGAGCGGTTGCTGCTGCCGGAGGGGGCGTGGATGGAGCCGCAGCAGCACTACCTGACCTACCGGCGGTTGCAGAAGTATGCCTCCCTGCGGGTGCTGCCGCGCAAGGAGGTCGT
>NZ_ALAP01000035.1 GCF_000280905.1 Streptomyces sp. AA1529
CGGGAAGCGCGGTCCCTCCACCACACCGTCGGTCAGCAGCGCCAGTGCACCCGGCTGGGTGAAGCGGTACTCGGTGACGGTGTAGGTCTGGCCCTCCAGGACGGCCAGCGGCAGGCCGATCTCCTCCGGTACGTGGTCGATGACACCGGACACTCCGTCGGCCCGCGCCCACACCGCGCCCGTGTGTCCGGCGCGCGCGGTCTGCACGCTCCAGGTGTGCGGGTCGAAGCGCAGGAAGACGCAGGTGGCGAAGAGCGGGTTGTCGATGGCGGCGAGCAGTTCGTTGGCGGTGTGCAGGATCTCGCCGGGGTCCGTGGAGCCCATGGCGGCCACGGCGCGCAGCGCGATGCGCACCTGGCCCATGTAGGCGGCGGCCTCCACGTCGTGCCCCTGGACGTCGCCCACCGAGAAGCTGAGGGTGCCGTCGGACAGCAGGAAGCCGTCGTACCAGTCGCCTCCGATGTCCAGGCCGTTGCGGGCCGGCGCGTAGCGGGCCGCGACGCGCAGGCCCGGCGCGGTGGGCAGGGTGGAGGGGAGCATGCCGCGCTGCAGGGCCTCGGCCAGCTCGACCCGCGCGCGCTGGACCTCGACCTCCTCACGGACCCGGGCGGTGAGCTGTCCGAGCTGTGAGAGCAGATCGTCCGCGCTCGCGGGCCGCGCGTGACGGTGCCGACCCCGACCCTCCATGATCCGAGCGTAGCCCCGGGCGGACGGCCGCGCCCGGTGAGCGCGTGCGTACGGAGGGCGGCCCCGGCGCCGGACGCGGCGGTGGGGCCGCGTCCGGCGCCGTCGTGCTGGGCGGGCGCCGTCCTGCCGACGCCGGCCGTGCTCCCGGGCGGCACCGCAGCGGGCCGGCGCACGACGGGGGCTGCCGGGTCAGTCGCTCCCGGCTTCCTGCGCGTCCGTGTCCTCCCGGCCCGCGCACAGCGCGGCCACCGACAGCGCGCCCCAGCCCACCGAGACGGCCACCGCCTTGGCGCGGGTGGCGCGGGGGAGGGTCGTGCCGAGCAGTACCGCGTCGCCGAGGTCGGCAGCGATCCGCAGCCAGGCCGCCGTCCGCAGCGCGGCGCCCTCCGGCGCCAGCACCAGGGCGAGGCCGCTGGCCGCGTCCCGCCAGGCCAGCGGCCGCAGCGAGGTCCGGGTGTCGGGCGCGGTCCGGCCGTCCTGGTCCACCAGCCCGGACGGTTTCGCCAGCAGCGCGGGCCACGCCGTGACGGCGGCTCCGTATACGGCCGTCGCCGCTCCGACAGCCCTCAGCAGTCCCACGCGCATCGCACTCTCCGCTCTCTCACTCGCCCCGCTCCCGCGGTCCGCGGGCCGGTGCGGGGCGTACCGCCGCCGGTGGTGGTCGGCGGCACCGTGCGCGTCGGCGCGCACCGCGGTACGGGGCGGAGGGCACGCGGTGGCCGCCGGGTGCACCGTACCTGCGACGGGGCGCGTCCGGGTGCCGAACCGGCGGCCGGAGGCCGGGTCTGCGGGCCGTCAGGTCCCGACCGGGGGACGGGACGCGGCCGACGGGTCCCCGTTCGGCGACTCTCCGCCTGCGGGGGCGCCGTCCGGGGGTGTGCCGTCCGGGAGCCCTGCGCCCGGGGGCCGTTCCCCCGCCGCCCCGGCCATCCGGGAGCGGGGCCGCCCGTAGCGGGAGTAGACCAGTGCACCGGCCGCCAGGAAGGCCGCGAACTGCAGCCAGGTGACCAGCGGCAGCCCGGACATCAGATACAGGCTCAGCGCCACGCCCAGCAGCGGCGACCAGGGGGAGAACGGCACCCGGAAGCTGCGCCGCAGTCCGGGCCGCGAGCGGCGCAGTGCCAGGACGCAGACGTTCACCACCGCCATGATCGCCAGGGTGCCGATCACCGTCATGTCGAGCACGACGTCCAGCGGCACCACGGCGGCGGGGACGGCGAAGACGAGGGCGACGATCCAGGTGTTGGCGACCGGGGTCGAGGTCCTGGGCGAGACGCGTGCGAACACCCGCGGCACCAGCCCGTCCCGGGACATCGACAGCAGGATCCGGGTCTGTCCGTACATCACCGCCAGCACCACCGAGGCGATGGCCACCACCGCACCCAGCGCGATCACGGTCGAGCCGAATGCCGAGCCCGTGGCGTGGTCGACGATCAGCGAGAGCGCGGCCGGCTTGCCGCCGACCTGCTCCCAGGGCATCGCGCCGATGGCCGCGACCGACACCAGGCAGTAGAGCAGCGCCACGCAGCCGATGGTCACCAGGATCGCCAGCGGGATGTTCCGGCGCGGGTTCCTGACCTCCTCACCGGCCGTGGAGATGGCGTCGAACCCGATGAAGGAGAAGAAGGCCAGCGAGGCCCCGGCTCCGATGCCGCCCAGGCCCTCGGGTGCG
>NZ_ALAP01000036.1 GCF_000280905.1 Streptomyces sp. AA1529
CTGGAGCAGGGCCTCGACCAGGTGGCGCGAGTACTGCGGGACGGCGTGCGCGAGGACCCCGAAGTGCTCGCCGACCGGGTGATGGAGGTGGCGGAGCAGACCGGGCACACCGACGACGCGGCCGTACTGGTGCTCAGCTATGACGGGCCGGAGGCGTGTCAGACGGACCGTGCGGCGCCGGGCGTTGTCTGATGAACGATGTGCGCCCCAGCGAGACACCAGCCGACCACCCGCCGGAACCCGCGCCCGCGCCGGCCGGCGCGCTGCTCGGCGACACCCGGTCGCGGCTGCTCGCGGCCTATGCGCTGCGGCTCGTCGTGCTCGCCCTGCTCTACTACGGAGGCGGACGGCTCGGCCTGCTGTGGAAGGTGGCGGTCGAGGGCGCGGTCGTCACCCCGTTCTGGCCGCCGACCGGAATCGCCGTCGCCGGACTGCTCTGGTTCGGGCTCCGGGTATGGCCGGGGGTGGCCCTCGGCGCGCTGCTGGTGCTCACCGACATGGGGCCGCTGAGCTGGACCTCGCTGGGCTCCGTCGCGGGCAGTACGCTCGCCCCGGTCCTCGCCTGCCTGCTGCTGCACCGTGCGGGATTCCGCGAACAGGTGGACCGGCTGCGGGACGGGGTGAGCCTGGTCTTCCTCGCGGCGTTCCTGGGCATGCTGGTGAGCGCGACCGTGGGCACCCTGATGGTGGTGGCGGGCGGCAACCTCACGCTGCACGAGTTCTGGCCGGTCTGGTCCGCGTGGTGGGCGGGCGACGCGGTCGGCGTCCTGGTCGTCACCCCGCTGCTGCTGTCCCTGCCCAAACTGGGCCGGCCGCGCAGCGTCCTGCAGGCGCTGGAGGCCCTGGGACTGGGCGCGGCGACGACCGTGCTGGCCATCGTGGTGACCCGTGCCCCCATGGACCTGCTGTTCCTGATCTTCCCGCTGCTGGTGTGGGCCGCGCTGCGGTTCCAGCTGGCGGGCTGCGCGGTGAGCACGACCATCCTCGCCGTCGCCGCGACCGGGGCCGCCACCGCACAGGTGGGTGTCTTCGCACGGGAGGACCTGATCACGGGCATGATCACGCTCCAGGCGCTGAACGGCTCCGCCGCGCTGACCACGCTGCTGCTGGCCGCCGTCACGGCCGAGAAGCGCAACACGCACCGAAGGATCGCCGCCGCCTGCGAGGACCTCGCCGAGATGGTGGAGGTCCTCGCCCCGCAGGGCCGCGGTCCGCGCTCGTTCCCGGCGGGCGGCCGAACGGGGCAGCGCCAGGGATAGGGTCCCGTCATGGCCCCGCCTCCGCCCGCCGAGCCGCCGTCCGTGCCGGCGCCGTCCATACCGTCCCGGCCGGTGCCGTCCCCGTCCGTGCCGTCCGCGTCCGTGCCGGCTCCGGACGCGGCCGCGTGGGAGGGGGCACTGGACACACTGGGACCGTGGCTGGCCGCCGTGGGTCCGCGGCGGCACGCCGACTGGCTGCAGGACGTCTCGGCGGTGCTGCGGCTCGACACCCGGGATCCGCGAGGCTGGCACACCGTCGACCAGCACGCCGGGAGCTCGTCCCGCACCCCGCAGGCCCCGTACTACCCGCTGGCCCTGGTGGACGCGCACCATCTCGACCACCACCTGGAGCTGATCACCCGGCGGGAAGCGGCCATGCTGCTGACGCGCCACTGCGCCGAGTACGGGGGCTCCGGACTCCACCGGGGCTCCGAGGCAGCTCTGCGTGCCGCGGCCCGCACCGCCCTGGCCAGGTTCGGCCCCGCCGCGGAGTTCGCCACCAACGAGGATCCGTTGACCGACGAGTTCGTCGACGACGACCCGATCGACGACCTGTCCGGCGACGAGGAGAGGAGCGCGGAGACCGCCGAGCGGTGCCGCCGCACCCTCGCCGTCTCCTGCCTCACCCACCCGGCAGCCGAGCGGGACGGCTACATCCTGGACCTGGGCGTGGTCGCCGCCTCGGAGACCGAGGTCGGCGTCTTCTGGAACTACTTCATCGACTGACCCCGGCCCGTGCCCGGCCGTACCGCCCCGCGCCGACGCACAGCGGCGGCCTCATGCGGCCAGGTGCGCAAGGAGCTCCGGGCCCGCCGGATAGGGCTCCTCGACGGGCAGCAGGCTGCGAGCGCCCGTCAGATCACCGGCGCGCACGGCGGCGTGCACCCGGTGGGCGAGCGGGGTGACATCGGTGAGCGAGACGGTCCACTCGTCGGCGTAGCGACGTGCGGCCTCACCCGCCAGGCCGAGCTGGAGGGAACGGTGGGGCAGCGGACGCAGGTGCAGGTCGCGCTCCGGATCCCACTGCACCCGGGCCGGGTACTCCCGCAACTGCCGCTTCCACGCCGCGCGGTCGGGATGCCGGTCCGCGTCGTGGTGCGACAGGCAGGCGTGGCGCAGCGCCCACTCGAAGCCCTGGCGGGTGATCTCCACGGCCAGCACGGTCTCCTGGTCCTCCTTGGTGGCCCAGCCGCAGCGGTACATCATCCACAGGAAGGACGGTTTGATCCAGGTCATCCGGTCCCGCTTCCAGGCGGCGGGGAATCGCCCGTCGCGAGCGGCGGGCACGCCCAGCCGGGGCGCGTACGCCTGGTAGACGGTGACCGTGGACGCCGTGTACAGCGCACGAATACGGTGCGCGGGTCGTTCGTGCTGAGGTTCTGACACGGCGTCCAGGATCACCGCACCGACGGCTCGCCGGCCACCGGTTTTCCGGGCCGGGAAACGCCGGGACAGCCGTGCGGCCGCTCAGAGGATCTCCAGCGGGTGCTTGCGGTGCGGTGGCGGGAAGGCCTCGTCCAGCACGGCACGGTCCTCGTCGGTGAGCCGCAGATCGGCCGCCGCACGGTTCTCCTCGACATGCGCGCGCACCGAGGCCTTGGGGATGGCGATGACGTCCTCGTGGCGCAGCACCCAGGCCAGCGCCACCTGCGCGGGAGTGGCTCCGTGCGCGTCGGCGACCGTGCGCAGTGCGGGGTGCTCCAGCAGTCGCCCCTGCTCGACCGGGGAGTAGGCCATCACGGGGACCGCCAACTCGCGGCAGCGGGGCAGCAGATCGAACTCGGGCCCGCGCCGGGAGAGGTTGTAGAGCACCTGGTCGGTCTCCGGCACGGCTCCGCCGGGCAGGTCGGCGAGGTCGTCGGTGTCCAGGTTGCTGACTCCCCAGAAGCGGATGTCTCCCTCGCGTACCAGCCCCTCCAGCGCCTCCACCGTCTCGTCCAGCGGGACGCCGCCGCGCCAGTGGAGCAGATACAGGTCGATGCGGTCGGTGCCCAGCCGGCGCAGGCCGGCCCGGCAGGCTTCGACGGTGCCGCGCCGGTCGGCGTGCGAGGGCAACACCTTGCTGACGAGGAACACCTCGTCCCGGCGGCCCCGCACGGCCTCGCCGACCAACTCCTCGGCGGCGCCGCTGCCGTACATCTCGGCGGTGTCGATGAGCGTCATGCCCAGGTCGATGCCGGTGCGCAGCGCCTCCAGCTCCCGGGCCCGGCGGGAGGGGTCGTCACCCATGTGCCAGGTGCCCTGGCCCAGGGCCGGGACGGCGGTACCGGAGGGAAGCTGCACAGTGCGCACGACGTTCGTGGTCCTTTCGCGGGCGGCGGTTGCGGCCGGGTCCGGCGGGGTGCGCCGGTGGGCGGCGGAGGCCTGGACGGTACCCGGCGGCACCCGGGCCGGGCGCCCGGTGCCGCTCCCATGATCGCTCAGACCGCGGCGCCCTGGGGTATCCGCCTGCCGTTGGCGAGGCCCCTGGGGTCGAGACCCAGCGCGGCAGCGGCCGTGGCACCCACGTCCGCGAGGCTGTCCGCGTCCGGCAGCAGCTCCACTCCGGGCGCTCCGGGGCGGTGGATGAGCACCGGCACATACTCGCGGGTGTGGTAGGCGTGCCCGATGGTCGGGTCGTTGCCGTGGTCGCCGGTGACCACGAGCCGGTCCCCGGGCCGGTCCAGCAGCGCGACCAGCGCGGCCAGCCCCGCGTCGACCTGCTCCAGGATGCGCGCGTACCGCTCGGCGTCCTGCTGGTGCCCGGCGAGGTCGCTCTCCTGCACGTTGGCGACGACCAGGGCCTCCCCCGGCGCGCGGACCGCCTCCGCCGTGTGGGCGAGGACGTCTGCCGTGGGCACGGCGGGGCGGCGGACTGCGGCCTCGCACGCCAGGATGTCCGCGGCCTTGCCGACGAGGGTCACGGGGATGCCGGAGCGCGCCGCCAGTTCGGGCAGTTGGCGGGTGTGGTCCAGCTCCGCGCCCAGGTGCCGCACCTGGAGGCCGTCGTGCCGGTAGAAGCCGCTCGCCGGGGTGTCCAGACCCACCGTTCCGCCGTCGCCGTCGCGGACGAACCCGGGCAGCGGGCCGTCCGCGTGGCCGCCGACGGCGATGACCCGGGCGACGGGCGCCACCGCACGCACCGTGCGGGCGACGGCCAGGATGCCGTCGAAGTCGAGGTCGGCCAGTTCGGCCGACGCGTTCCAGTTGATGCCGGGGTCGGCCTCCAGGTTGTCGTGCACCAGCACCCTGCCGTCGACCAGCAGCAGCGGCCTGCCGTCGAGGAGTTCGACCTCGTGCCCCGCCGCGCGCAGGGCCGCGGTGACCTCCGTCAGATGCTCGCCGAGCCGGGCGACGGTCACCCGGCTGAAGTCCGCGCCCATCATCGTCTGGTGGCCGGCGAAGGTGTCGGCGCCGGGGTAGCCCAGCGCCGCCCGGCCCGCCGCGACGGGCAGCCGGGTGCCGCGGGCGAGGTCGGGGTGCGGGTGGACCAGGCCCAGGCCCAGCGCCCCGAGGACGGGCAGCCGCAGCGGCCTGCCGAGCGCCTCCCGGGCGTGGTCGAGCACATGGCCGCAGGTGTCGGCGGTCAGGTCGCCGGGACGCAGCGCGCCCGCGTCCGGCATCGCCCCGATCCCGAACCCGTCGACGACGACGATGACGGTGCGCCCCCGGTCGTTTCGCCCGCCGGTCACAGCGCCCTCCCGTGTGCGTCGTACAGCCCGGTCAGCCGGGGTCTTCCGGAGGCGAGTCCGGCCACCACCGCGACCTTGGAGCGGGTCACGAAGACCTGGGTGCGGAACGCCAGCAGTGCGGTGTCGCCGGCCCGCACCGGCCGGCCGGCGCCGGGGGCGGCCAGCAGCCGGTAGTAGTCGATGTTCTCCGCGGGCGCGTCCTGCACCGCGAGCCGCTGCCCGGTGCGGGGCAGCAGCGCGGAGTTGAGGTGTGCGCGCGGGTAGAACCCGCCGCCGAACAGCGCCGGCCTCCCGTCCGCCAGCGTGTGCGCGACCTCCGAGACGTAGACGTAGGCGGGCTGTTCGGGCTGGCCGGTGTCGACCGCGTGCAGCGGCGTGGTGCCGGTGAGGGCGTGGCCGGGCTCGCCGTGGGTGGCGCCCAGCCGTGCGAGCAGCGGCAGGCTGGCCACGGAGGTGGCGCTGGGGGCGCTGAGCTTCAGGTCCCGGTGTCCGCGGGCGGCCAGCGCCTCGCGGGCTTCGAGGGCGACGTCGAAGGTGGGGGTGGGCTCGGGGAGGCCGGTCTTGGCGTCGCACAATACGCAGGGGAACGCGGTGACTCCCGCGATCCGGATGCCCGGCAGCCGCTCGGCCTGCTCGGCGAACGTGTCGAGCGCGGTCAGCGGGACACCGCCCTCCTGCCCCGGGTAGACCGAGCCGGGGGCGCCCTCGAGCCGGACGAGGACGTCCTGCACCAGGCCCAGGCGCTGTGCCGCCGCGGAGACGGCACGCGCGTTGTCGAGGTCGAAGACGGTGACGGTCTCCGGCCGCAGCGCCAGCAGCTCGGGGAGGGCACGGTGCGGGATCTGCACCAGATGGCCGAGGTTCCCGGCGCCGGCTCCGGCCGCGTGCAGGGTGCGGGCCTCGTCGGTGTCGATGGCGGCGAACCGGGGAATGGCACGTGCGACGGCCCGGATCAGTTCCGGGTTGCGGCCGAACTGCTTGACCACGAACCACAGCGACAGGTCCAGGCGCCGGGCCGCGTCCGCGAGCAGGGCCGCGTTCTGCGTGATGGCGTCCAGGTCCATGACGTAGGTGTCGGGTGGGATCTCGCCGCGCCGGTGGAGGTCGGCCGCGGTGTCGGCGAGCTCCGGGTTGCGGGCGAGGAGGCTGTCGAGGAACACGTCAGTCCTTTGCGCGGTGCTGCGGTACGTCGTGCGGGGCTGCGGGCGCGGCGTGCTGCCGGGGTGCTTCGGGGGCGTGGGCAGGTCCGGGTCCTCCGGGCGCGGAGTGCTGTCCGGGCGCTTCGGGAGCGGGTGGCTCGCCGCCGATCGCCGCCAGGGAGCGGCGCAGGATGTCCAGGACGAGGTCGGCGCCGGCGCGCATCGGGTTGACACGGACCACCCAGTCGGCCAGCTCGGGTGCGTCGTCCAGGGCCGAGCTGGACATCCGGTAGAAGAGCGGCGCGATCTCGTACCGGGAGTTGGAGCCCACCGGGTAGGGCGCCGCGCCGAACCGGGCGGCCACCTCGGGCAGCCGCCGCGCCACGGGCGTGTCGAGCTGCACCAGCAGGCATCTGTCCTGCGCGTTGGCGAGGCGCACGTCGGCGACGCCGGGCACTTCGCCGGCCGCGAGGCGCTCGGCGACCTCGGCGCCGACCCGGGACTGCAGGGCCCACATCACCGGCACGTGGGTGAGGGCGCGCAGTGCGTCGAGCGCCTGGTGGCCCTGGACCTGGCCGCCGCCGGAGTAGTTGTCGGCGTGCACGCGGGCGACCAGGTCGGCGGCGCCGACGACGGCGCCGACGCCCTCCGGGCCGTGCAGCTTGAACAGCGAGAAGCAGGAGGCGTCCGCGCCGAGTTCGACTCCGGAGGCGGGCACCCGGAAGACGGCGTAGTTGTCGTCGGTGAGGGTGCGGACACCGGCCTGCCGGCAGGCGGCGAGGACCTCGCCGGGATCGTAGGAGTCGGCCAGCCGCTGGCGGGTGTGCTGCACGTACGCCCAGCGGAAGCGGCCGGAGGCCAGCACGCTCCGCAGCGCGTCGAGGTCGTTGAAGTCGGCTTCGACGGTCTCGACCCCGAGCCCGCGGAGTGTCACGGCGGTGGTGCGGTAGACCGGGGCCCGGTGGACGAGCAGCGGTTCGCCCGGGCCGACGGCTGCGGTCAGCGCGGCGCGGATGGCGCCGGTGCCCGCGCCCTGCACCAGCGCGGCGTCCTCGGCACCGAAGTACGCGGCCAGCACCGCCTCGACACGCGCGGTGGTCCGCGGGCGGCCGAGTTCGGGCACCACCCCGGCGTCGGCGGCGAACAGCTCCGGCCCGGCGAAGTGCGCCGCGGTGGCTTCCAGCAGCCGGAACTGCTGCCCGGCCGCGTCTTCCACCGGAACGGTGTCCAGCGGGAACGTGCGGGGCAGCGGCGGGGGCGCCGGCCTCGAGCCGTGCGCGTCCGGGTGGGACGCATTCGAGGGGGTGGCAGCCATCTCAGATCTCCTCGGGGCTCGCGCCGGTCAGAAAGCGCAGCGGGTTGCGCCGCGTCAGCACATCGATCAGTTCGTCGTCCACGCCGGCGGCGCGCAGGGCGGGCAGGAACGAGCGGAACAGGTGCCCGTAGCCCGTGCCGCCCTCGCTGCGCAGATAGGCGTGACGGGAGATGTCGCAGCTCAGCAGTGCCCGGTCGGCGTGGCCGGCCTCCAGGAACGCGAGGAGCAGCCGCAGCCGTTCCTGGTCGCTCTGGTAGCTGTCCTTGCCGATGGTGTCGAACGCGACGTACGCGCCGGCCTCGGCGAGCCGCCGGTGCACGGCGGGGGCGGTGAGCAGGTCCTGGTGCCCGACGCAGATCCGGTGCGGGGCGAGGCCCGCGCCGGTCAGCAGGTCGAGCTGGGCGAGTCCGCCGTGGCCGAGCTGGGCGTGGGTGGCCACCGACAGGCCGGTGGCGACGGCCGTGTGCGCGGCGGCCCGCAGCACCCTGGTCTCGGGTTCGCTGGGGGTCTCGCCGTGGCTGCCCACCTCGCCGAGCACCCCGGGGCGGATTCCGGTGGGTGCGCCGTCGGGGCCCGCCATGCCCTCGCGGACCTCCGCCGTCAGGGTGGCGGCGAGCTGTTCCACGGAGGCTCCGGCCAGGTCGGCGGCCGGGTGGAACGGCTCGTAGTACCAGCCGGTCGCGGCGACGACGGCGATGCCGCTGTCCCGGGCTGTCCGGGCGAGGGCGGCCGGATCGCGGCCCATGCCCCGGCAGGTCAGTTCGATGACGAGGGAGAGGCCGTACTCCTCGCGCAGCTGCGCCAGTTCCCGGCTGACGGCCGGTCCGTGCCGCTGCGCGTCGAGGACGGCGGCGCCGTCGTTCCGGCGGTCCAGGTCGAGGACCAGGTGCTCGTGGGCGAGGACGGGACCGCTGACGGATGCCGCCGCCAGCGGTCCGGCGACCGTGTGCACCAGCGGCTCGGTGCCGCGGTGCGGGTGGGGGGTGGAGCTCGCGCTCATCGGTGGGCCTTCCTGGTGGCGGTGCTGCCTGGGGCCGTTCGTGCGGTCCGGCGGGATCGCGGGCCCCGGGCAGCCGCGCCCGGTCGGGACGGATCAGCCCTTGAGAGGGGTGAACAGGTCGAGCCAGTAGAGGACGTTGAGCAGGACACCACCGATGATCACCGCGGTGGGCGCGGCCGCCATCCGGACGACGGGGCGGCCCATCGCCTCGTTGAGCAGGTAGAGCCCGCCCACGATGAGGATGCCGAGTCCGCCGCCCATCGCGTTGGCCGCCATCAGGGAGCCGAAGAGGATGGCCAGGTGGAGGCTGTCGGTGATGGCGTTGCGCAGGTGCTCGGAGGAGTCCCGGACGCTGGGGAGCTTGCCGAGGACCTTGCCGATGGAGGAGAGCGCCAGGACCTCGAGGGCGAAGACGGCCGCTCCGACCACCGCCGCCAGCACCGGGTTCGGCATCAGGTAGCCGATCGGGTAGACGAGCGTGAATCCGGCGATGCCGTAGGCGCCCGAGGCGAGCGCCGTCGTGGCGATCAGCGGGACGAAGCCGAAGACGCGGTAGAAGTCGACCTGCGCGGCCTCGGAGAAGTGGCCCTTGGCTATGAGGAAGCTGGTGGCTTCGCCGCCGCCGAATATGTGCATCTGGGCGAGGACGCAGACTCCCGCGCCCAGGACCATGAACAGCGGCAGGTAGCGGCGCAGCCGGGTGGCGCTGGCGCTGAACAGGGAGGCCATCGGATCGTCGTCGGGCGCCTCCTCCGAGACGGCTCCCGAGGCGGCGGCCTGGCGGTCCGCCTTGCGCTGCACCAGGTCCCTGCGGACGGCGAGGCCGATCAGCAGGAGGACGCCGACGGCCATGGCGAGGGCGCCCGCGAAGATGTCGGGCCACAGCTTCATCGTCATCACGACGAGGGCCAGCTCCACCGCTCCGGCCGCCGCGCCCCACGCGCGTCCGAACTGCTTGGTGATGGCCAGCACCGGGAACAGGGTGAAGAGGAAAAGGATCGGTGTCGACATCTGCTGCATGGCCGTCAGGAAGTCGACGGGCAGGTCGTGCGCCACCTCGTTGGCGCCGTTGAGTCCGAAGACGACCACCGCGCCCCATCCGGCGCCCAGCAGCGGCGCCAGCCACTTCTTCGGCGCCAGCAGGCCCAGGATGTCGGTGGGCAGGAAGAGCAGCCAGGGGTTCAGGACGCCGGAGGAGAGCGCCATCGGCGCGCCGAGTCCGAAGATGAAGCCTGCGGAGAGCCCGAAGGAGACCGCGGTGGTGGCCGAGCGGGTGGTCCGGCCGTGGATGAAGTCCAGCATGAACGGGCGCACTCCGTCGTTGAAGACGGCCAGCGCCATGTGCGAGATGAACGCGGTCAGCGCGCACAGCAGGATCACGGTCAACTGCTGCGGCAGCGAGAAGTCCAGTCCTGCGTCTGCGGCCAGTTGGAGGCCGGTGGTGCTCATCGTTCTCACGGGGTTCGCTCCTTACACGCCCGGGGGTTCTGCGCCTGGACCCGGTCAGGCACGCGCGAGGGCGCGGGCGAGCAGGGGGGCGATGGTCTCGATCTGGTCCATGGAGAAGCCGAAGACCTTCTTGCCGTCGGCGATCAGTGCCGCCACTTCGTCCTCACCGGGGACCGTGCGGCCGAAGGTGTGGCAGGCGGGCTGGCCGAGCAGCCCCACGAGTACGCCGAGCGAGGCTCCGGCTCCGGTGTGGCAGGTGCCGAGGTAGTAGTCGGCCTGACCGGAGCGCAGCTTCATGGCGGCGTCCATGTCGCTGGAGACCACGACCTCCACGCCGTCCAGGTCGAGGGCGCGGATGGCGTCGGCCACTTCGGTCTTGCCGACTCCGCCGGTGAGGATCTTCGTCATGAGTGGGTACCTCTCGTCTGTGCCGCGGGACCCGGCGGCGGGTTCCGCTGGTGCGTCGGGGTGCGCGGGGGTGCTTCGTGGAGTGCGTCCCGGTGGTGCCGGGGGCGGTCGGGGGTGGTGGGTACCGGTGTCTCCGGGACGGGGGTCAGGGGGACACCCGCTGGGCGAGCACGGCCAGGTGCATGGCCAGGAAGTTGATCTCGGAGCCGGGCAGCGCGGCGCCCAGTTCGGTCTCGGCTCGGGTGGCGACGCGGCGGGCGCGGGAGACGGCCGCCGGATGGTCGGCCAGTTCCGCAGCGACCTGGTCGTCGGTCCGGAACTCCTCGATGGACTCGCCGTCGAGCAACCGGGTGAGGGCCATCATCAGATGGCTCGTCAGCATGCCCGCGGTCTCCTCGGTGACCGGAGCGCCCTCGTCGGCGAGCGCGGACAGTTCCGCCGTCACGAAGTCGGCCACTTCGGGGCGGACCCGGCCGCCGTCGCGGAAGAGCTGGATACGGAGTGCGAGTTGGTCGTCCACGGCGTTCTCCTCGACGGGCGACAGAAATCGGGATTCTGGATTCTCGGGGCCGGCCGTCCCCCGTCACGGAACGGGGGACGGTCGACGGGCGCCGGGGCGCCGGCGGGGCGTCAATACGAGGGCATCCGGTCTCCTCGTACGACTGCGGACTGCAGCTTCGTCACCCGTTCGGTGTCGATGGCCTCCCGTATGGCGTGCAGCGCGGCCACGCTCTCGGCTCTGCCGATGACCGCCGCGCTGGAGTTGCGCAGCGAGAGGTCCTGCGTTATCTCGTCGCCGAGCGGCAGCACCTCGATGCCCTCGCCGAGCCGGCCCTGCACCTCGTCCAGGTTCCAGACGGTGGCGTCCGCCTTGTCCTGCACCAGCAGGTCGAGGAGCTGCATGTAGGAGCACTCGATCCACTCGACGTCCGCCCGGCCCGCGAACGCGCGTTCGGCGAGCAGCCGCTGGTCCTCCGAGGCGTGGTCGACCGCGACGCGGAGGCCGGGCGCCTCCAGCGAACCCCCTTCGCGCAGCAGCACTCCGTGGGCCCCGACATAGGTGGTCGGGCCCAGGTCGACCACCAGCGAGAGGTCCTCGGGGTACTCCTCGATCAGGCGGTCCGCGGCGTAGCGGGAGAGGACGACCAGGTCTGCCTTGCCCTCCAGCAGTGCCGTCGCCCTGCTGCCCGCCCCGCGCATGAAGGTGATGCCGAAGGGCGTCCCGGCGTCGTCGAAGGCGGCGCGCAGCCCGGTCGCCAGGCCCTCGTAGCGGCGGGAGTAGGGCAGCGGCATCGCGGCGAGCAGGGTGCCCAGCCCCGACAGCCGCCACAGGACGGAGCGGTCCGACCGGACGAGGAAGGTGCCCAGATGGCCGCGCGCGGCGGTCTCGATCGCCCCGGCCTCCTCCAGCAGCCGCAGCGCACCCTGGACGGTGCCGTTGCCGCAGCCCAGCTCCTCGGCGAAGTCCCGCACCCGGGGCAGTCGCCGCTCCGGCTCGTACTCCAGCAGGAGGAGCGCGAGCTGGCGGGCCGCCAGGCCGTTGCGGGTCAGGAACCGGTCGTCGTAGTCGTTCACGACGGCACAGTAAACAGAATCCTGGATTCTTGACAAGACCCCTTCCCGGATTCCTCCGCGTGCCCCGGCCCCCGCTTTCCGGACGGAGAGAGTCCGAGTCGACGGAGGCTCACCATGCCGGGAACTGCTAGAAAAGGGGCATGCGCGGACTTTTCGGGCGCCGATCGGCTCGGCGCGGACAGCACCGCCGAGTGCGGTCCGGCTCCGCGCATTCCGCGCACGGTCCGGGCGCCGAGAGGGCCCCCGCCCGGGACAGGCCTCCCGACAGCGGGCCGCCGCCCCGCGAACGCCTCTTCCGGCTCCCGTTCGGCCCCCGCACCGTCGCCGGCGAGGTCTTCTTCCTCCAGGTGTCGGTCATCGTGCTGCTGATGGTCGCCGTGGTGGTGGCCTTCGTGCTGCACGCGCGCTGGAGCAGCACCCGCCAGGCCAGCAAGCAGTCCCTCGCGGTCGCCACCACCTTCGCGCGCTCCCCGGACGTCCTGGCCGGGCTGGAGAGCAAGGACCCGACCGCGGCGCTCCAGCCGCGCGCCGAAGCGGTCCGCAAGGCGACCAAGGTCTCCTACGTGGTCGTCTGGACGCCGGACGGCACCCGGGTCACGGCACCCCAGCCCGACCTGATCGGCAAACGCGTCGCGGGCCCCGTGCAGGACCTCGTCGACAACGCGCGGGAGGGCCGCTCGACCACCAAGACCCTCCAGGCCGCCCCCGGACCGACCGTGAACTCCGCCGTCCCCGTCACCCGGCCGGACGGCACACTCGCCGGACTGGTCTCCACCGGCGTGACGGTCTCCCGGGTGAACGAGGGCGTGAAGCGGCAGCTGCCGGTTCTGCTCATGTCCGCCGCCGGGGCGCTGCTGCTCGCCTCGGGCACCTCCGCGCTGGTCAACCGGCGGCTGCGGCGCCAGACCCACGGCCTGGGTCCCGAGGAGATGACCCGGATGTACGAGCACCACGACGCGGTGCTGCACGCCGTCCGGGAGGGCGTGCTGATCGTCGACGAGACGGGGCGGCTGGTCCTGGTCAACAACGAGGCACGGCGGCTGCTGGAGCTGCCCGAGGACGCCGAGGGGCGCCCTGTCGACCAGGTCGGTCTGGGCGCGGGCATGCTGGG
The DNA here is from genome assembly GCF_000280905.1 of Streptomyces sp. AA1529. Taxonomy (GTDB): domain Bacteria; phylum Actinomycetota; class Actinomycetes; order Streptomycetales; family Streptomycetaceae; genus Streptomyces. The sequence continues at coordinate 12,928 of NZ_ALAP01000036.1, forward strand.
CCTGCTGACGTCGGGCCGGGCCGCCTCGGACGAGGTGCATCTGGCCAAGGGCCGGCTGCTGGCCGTCAACGTCCGCTCCACCCGCAGCGGGGAGGGCCCGCCCGGACAGGTGGCGACACTGCGGGACACCACCGAACTGCACGCGCTGGAGGGCCGCGCGGAAGGGGCACGGGAGCGGCTGCGGCTGCTGTACGAGGCCGGAGTGCGGATCGGCACCACGCTGGATGTGACCCGCACCGCCGAGGAGCTGACCGAGGTGGCCGTACCCCGGTTCGCCGAGTTCGCCACCGTGGAACTGCTGGACCCGGTGCTGCGCGGCGAGGAGCCCTCCGCCGCACGCACCGACATGCGCCGCACCGCGATGAGCGGCGTCCGCGACCGCGCGCCGCTGCTCCCGGTGGGCGCCGTGGTGCGCAGCGTGGAGTCGCTGCGCGGACATGCCGAGGAAGCGGGCGAGCGCTCGGTCCTGGAAACCGATCTGCGGCAGGCCGACGACTGGCTGGCGCAGCAGCCCGACCACGGCCGGCAGGCACTGGAATACGGCATCCGCTCGCTGATCAGCACCCCGCTGCGGGCCCGCGGGGTGCTGCTGGGCAGTGTCGACTTCTGGCGCACCGACCGCAGCGACCCCTTCGGCGACGACGACGTGGCCTTCGCCGAGGAGCTGGCCGCACGGGCCGCGGTCAGCATCGACAACGCCCGCCGCTACACCCGCGAGAACGCCATGGCGGTCACTCTCCAGCGCAGCCTGCTCCCCCGCGGCCTGCCCGAACAGGACGCCCTGGACGTCGCCTCGCGCTACCGGCCCACCAGGGCCGGGGTGGGCGGCGACTGGTTCGACGTCATCCCGCTGCCCGGCGCCCGGGTGGCGCTGGTGGTCGGCGACGTGGTGGGCCACGGACTGCACGCGGCCGCGACCATGGGCCGGCTGCGCACCGCCGTGCTCAACTTCTCCTCGCTCGATCTGACGCCCGAGGAGCTCCTGGCACACCTGGACGAGCTGGTCGACCGGATCGACCAGGACCAGACGACCGAGGGCAACGGCGCGACCGTCACCGGAGCCACCTGCCTGTACGCGATCTACGACGCGGTCTCCGGGCGCTGCACCGTGGCCCGCGCGGGCCACCCGGGGCCCGCGCTGGTCGCGCCCGACGGCACCGTCGACTACCCGGAGGTGCCCGTCGGCCTGCCGCTCGGCCTGGGCGGCGCCCCGTTCGAGACGGCGGAGCTGCATCTGCCGCCCGGGAGCCAGCTCGTCCTGTTCACCGACGGGCTGGTGGAGGACCGCGAACGCGACGTGGACGACGGTCTCGCCCTGCTGCGCCGCACACTGACCGGCCACCCGGGCAGGTCTCCCGAGGACACCTGCCGCGCGGTGCTCGACGCCCTGCTGCCCGCCGAGCCCAGCGACGACATCGCCCTGCTGGTGTCGCGCGCCCAGGTGCTCGATCCCGAACAGGTCGCCCAGTGGGAAGTGCCCGCCGACTCCGGAGCCGTGGCCCCGCTGCGCGCCCAGGTCAGCCGGAAGCTGGCCGAGTGGGGTCTGGCGGAGACGTCCTTCACCACCGAGCTGATCCTCAGCGAACTGGTGACCAACGCCATCCGCTACGGCAGCGAACCGATCCGCGTCCGGCTGCTCCACCAGTCCCGCCTCACCTGCGAGGTCTCCGACGGCAGCAGCACCTCGCCGCACATGCGCCGCGCCGCGGCCACCGAGGAGGGCGGCCGCGGCCTGTTCCTGGTGGCGCAGCTCGCCGAGCGCTGGGGGACCCGCTACACACCGCACGGCAAGGTGATGTGGACCGAACAGAACCTCCACCCGGAGGAGCACAGCCCCGAGGAGGACGCCGACAGCCTCCTCGACCAGTGGGACGAGTCCCTCTGACCCGGTTGAGCCCCTGCCCTCCCCGCCCGGTCACCGCAGGGCCGGGAGCCGCCGCACAGCCGCACCCGGCTGCTCGGCCACACTGGAGCCATGTCCACCATGTCCAGCTCAAGCCCGTCGCACCGGCCGGCCGCCCCCGGGGCGACAGAGCGGCACCAGGGCCACCCCACCCTGGCGAGCCTGCTGGCGACCGCCGAGGGCGGGGCACTGGACCTGCTGGCCGCCCCCCGCGGCAGCCGCGTCCCCGTGCACGGGGTGGGCGTCTTCGACGCCGGGGAGACATTC
>NZ_ALAP01000037.1 GCF_000280905.1 Streptomyces sp. AA1529
CCCCCCCCCCCCCGCAGAGAAGCTTGGAGCACGACATATGAGTGTCGACTGGCGCCATTCGATGGGAAAGGACCATGCAGCATGGCGGCCGCCTCCCCACACTTATCCTGCTAACCGTGTCACCGGAGCTTAGACGCAGACACTTTTTGTCGAGCGTCAATAAAGACAGGCTCAATAGCCACTCCGTGCGCTTTAGATGTCACCTCAGATACGGCCTTCACTTCGTTCCTGAATTCCGCATCAAAGTGCCCGTCCTCGAAGCACATGCACACAAAGAAGGCGTACTCAAGCTCCTCGGAAGTCAAATATTGCACGGTTTGCTTCGTCAAGCCGTGCCAGAATTGTGAATTACTTGCGAGCTTCATTTCAATAAGGACACGAGCTCCCCAATTCTGGACGAACTTGAAGTCGACCGGACCGCGGCCAGCATTCGCCTCTGCCGTCATGTCGATCTTATTCGCGCGGCAATACTGAGAAGCAGTGAAGCGAAAAAGAGACTGGCAAACGCTCTCCGATCGAAAGCGTCCGTCTTTCCAGAGCAACCGCCAACCATCAGATTGCTCGATCCCGTGAGCGTAGGATCCGATCATGGCTTCGACGAACCGAGGGAAGTCCTCCGACTGTGTTGGAACAAAAGACAGCGGGCTCCGCTTCGCTATTTCCCTACCATGCTCATACGTGGTCGTACGCAGAAGTGGATCACTTTCTACGTCATATGGATCTTTAGGAAGTGACTCCTGCTCAATCATGTATTTCTTAACAAGTTCAGGGTTCTGGCGGGCCAACTGCGCTTTGACTGCAGCCGGAACCTTATACGCCAAGTCGTAGTTGAAGTCTGCGCGAAGCTTCTCAGCTTCCTCATGCCAAGCGAACCCCCAGAATCCGTTCGCATCAATGGTGAGGATTTCACGCAGAAATCGAGAAGGGGTCAGCAGTACGGCAGATCCCGTATAAGGATTCCTAGGAAGGCACTTAAACTCCTCACGCCATCTTGCATTCTCACTATCCCACGAGGAATTACGAACGCGAATCTCTTCTGTCGGAATATCATAGCGTCGACAAATTTTCTGAGTGTACGTGACGAAGTGCGCCTTCAGGACGTTGCACACCATGTCGCTGATACGATCAAGGCCCATGCCTTCCTGGAAGAGGACGAGTTCTTCCACGTGCGCAATGTGCTCAATGCCATTACCCACTGCAGTCAACGCACTCGCCAACATAGGGCCCTGAAGACCTTTTCCTGAGCCGGAACCTTTCGGACTCCCCTCAGTTACTCCGAGGCAAAACTCGTCTGGCTCCGGAAACAACAAAAGCGATTTAGCTTTTGCCCACGAAGGTGATTTTCTATTCCCCTTCGATTTGGCGACCATCCTGAGAACCATGACGTAGAAATCGATCATGTCATCGTGAGCGAGCGCCCAGAACTCATCCCGATCATCATAGATCAGAAACGGATCTACGCAGAGATTTGTGTCAGCTGAGAGGAGTGGGTCGAACCAATCATCCTCTTCCGTTCGATTAATATCGAAATGCTCACTAAAACGCATGGACCCCCCTTGCTCGCAAGTCAGTGAATAGTGCCATATGCACTGCCTCCGTGTCACTAGTCACACACGTATAGCTAGTCAGGTCGTAGCAGCAGGGCGCGCTGAACCCGTCCGGAGCGGTATCAGGCTCGCTCTCTTGAGACTGCATACGGAGGTCCCTGACTCAGGGCCTGCGTCTTGCTCCCCATATAGCAGTCAGGCAGTTCGTGGCAGAGTTGGACGCTGGTTGCAAGAAGCACACCCAGGGAGACTACGTGGCGCAGGCCAGTCCAAGAGGCACCTACGCGCAGGTCGCCGAGACGCTGCGCAAGAAGATCGGTAGCGGGAAGATCCGCGAAGGGCTGCCGTCCGAGGCGAAGCTCATGGAGCAGTACGGGGTCAGCCGGAGCACGATCGTGCGTGCCCTCAAGACGCTGAGAGCAGACGGAGTGATCGAGTCGGTCCCGGGTTCGGGCTGGTTCGTGGCGGGGACGGGCGACCGGCGCCCTTTGGTCGACCGGGTCGAGGACTTCCTTGTTGCCCAGGGCCTGGCCGTCGGGGACCTCTTCCCGAGCGAGAACGCTCTCTGCTCAGAGTTCGGGGTCTCCCGTACCGCGGTGCGGTCGGCGATTGCCCAGCTCGAAGGACGGGCCATCGTTGAGATGGGCCCTGGACGCAGACGACGTATCCGAAACATCCCAGGCCAGAAGGAGCGGACGCAGCCATGACCTCCAAGGAGCTCACCGAAGACGCCTACGCGCTCGCCGAAGAGATGCTTGCCGAACCGCTCCCCCGCCGGTGGGCCCATTCATTGGGAGTGGCCGAGCGGGCACGCTCCCTGCGGCCGGTGCTCGGGGCCGACGCCGAGCTGCTGGAAGCGGCTGCCATCCTGCACGACGTCGGCTACTCCCCCGGCATCGCTCACACCGGTTTCCACCCGCTCGACGGCGCGCGCTTCCTCCGCGAGCGCGGTTTCAACGAGCACGTTGTCCGACTCGTCGCTCACCATTCCTGTGCGCTCCTGGAAGCCGAAGAACGGGGGCTGCGGGCCGAGCTCGCCGACTCCTTCCCGACAGAGCAACCGCACCTCATGGATGCGCTCATCTACTGCGACATGACGACGACGCCGCACGGCAAGCCGACGACGTCTGACGAGCGTGTCTCCGAGATCGTGGGGCGATACGGCCCCGACACCATCGTGGGCCGGTTCATCCAGCGGGCAGCACCTGAGATCCACGCCGCAGTGTCCCGCGTTCGGGGACAGCTCGCTTCGGCGTGACCGCTCAGCCGATGTAGGGCTCAGTGCGAGTCGTGTCCAGCCCATGCCTGATGCGAAGCATCATCGACGGATGGATTGCCAGGGCGTCGAGGTCCGCCGGGTTTACCCAGCGGACCTCCTTCGATTCCGAACTGGTCCGCAATGCGCCGGCAACCGGCTGCGCACGGAAGCAGATGGAGAATTGCTGGCGCACCTCACCATCGTCGTAGGCCATCACGTGCTTCGGGTCAGTGTAGAGCCCGACCACGCTCAGCACTTCGACTCGGATTCCGGTCTCCTCTTCGACCTCGCGGACAACCGTCTCGCTGATGCTCTCTCCGACGTCGTGCCCACCACCCGGGAGTGCCCACAAGTCATTGTCGGTCTTGTGAATGAGGAGAAGCTGCCCCTCAGCGTCCTGGACGGCCGCCGTCACGGAAGGCACCACAGAGTTCGCAGCCGGCGCCGCCGGGTCTTGGTAGTAGTCGATCCGACTCATTCGCTCCCTGCCTCCTAAATCTCACTCGGGGAAGTGATCGAACGAGCACCTTCCCACACCCGCTCGACGCTCTCCGCATAGGTGTCGAAGAGCTCCCCGCCCGGCACCCGCTGGAGATGCAGTACCGGGGCCATGTAGGCGCCGACGCCATATACGTGGCCATTGGCCAGCAGCTCGTGATCGGCTCGGTAGATCGAGTTGTACAGCGTCGTTTGATGCAGCCGGAACTCGACTCCCGGGAGGCCGAAGAGAGGGCCGTAGTTCATCAGCGCGTTTCGGATCTTTGCCGCCATAGAAGCGCCGATCCCCTCGTCTTCACCCCGCACTGCTACCGGTGGGCTGGCGGGATCCCCCAGCATGAATCTCACAGGGACCCCCGCAGTCGACTTCTCCCTGACCAGCCGGTGGAAGCCCGGGTCCTCCGTGAGCCAGAAACCGGAGTACACAAGTACGTCGAAGTGTGCGGTCGCGTCTGCGTAGAGCTTCGTCCAGAGTTCGGTAGGCACAGCCGAACGGTGCGGGTACAGCTTCAGCAGCTCGGAGTCACTGGACGTGACGACTTCTTCTACTGTGCGCTCGTCACTCCACAGGTACGAGACGTCACGGCGTAGCAGCGATGCGGCCGCGTACTGGAATCTCCGGTACGGCTTCCGGTTCGGCTCCGTGATCCATCGGTCAACCGTCTTCGCTGAAACACCGAGACGGGCCGCGACCTGTTCGACCGTCAGGCCACTCTCCACGATGGCGCCGCGAAGGCGCTCGTTTGCCATGCACCCTCCCCCCTCGCGTGGGACGTTCCGGGACGACTTCGACCGTACAGAGTCGTCCCGAAGCCGTACAGCACGTGCCTACAACGTCACGCAACTCGCGGGCACGCTGGTCATGTGGCGTTCAGGGCAGACCAGTTCGGCCCCTCTGAGACTCATCGGCTTGACGAACCTGTCCCGCACTGCCATCTTGAGAGTCATGTACTACATGACTCGCTTAGAGTGAGTCGTGAAGCCGCATGGTGCACACGAACGCCCGGAGGGCCCCGTGAGACGGGTTCGAAGGAAGCATCTGTTGCTTGAGAACTGGAGATATGTCCGTTGCGTCGGGTGACGCGCCTCGGTGGCCTTCCGTTCGGGAGGTGACCGGGGCCCCGAAGTTCGATGGGTCTTCCGCTGGGGTCGATGGCGGGAGGAGGTGACCGGCGGAACGCCCTGATGGGGGCGTGGCGGACGTATCCGATACGGCGGTCGGGGAGGCCAGAACATCCTCGAACGTACGGCTGGTGGCTGTCCTGGGTACTCCGGGGCGGCTGTGCTGAGCGAGCGGAGCATCTCCATACCCGGCTGCCGGGCAGATGGGCGCAATTGACCGAAGCGGTAGGCCGTACGAAGCCAAGGGCGGCACATGGGCACCTGGAGAGGGCCTGTCTGGATGCCGTACTTGCGAACTCACATACGTGAGGGCAGCCCGGCCTGATGACCCGGTCTGCCACTCGTCATGCGGACAGGAATCTGCCGGCCGTCGGGTCGGCCGCCTGTCCGCTTGATGAGCACTCGCTCAACACAGGTGCGGCGACCGGAGGTGCAACTCCGGTCGCCGCGTACAGGCACCCACTTGGAAGGAACATGCCTGTGATCACCAATATGGCACGGCCCGTGCTGGCCGTGCACCCCAGCGATTCCGACCCTGACATGGACGAGGCCCTGCGCCGGGTCGGGGCGGGCGGTGGTCGCTGATGACGTGCACAAGTTGCAACGGCGCCGGTGGCCAGACCGAGGACACCAGTCACCAGTTCGGACGGCGTGACCCGGCAGAACTGGGTTCAGTGCTCGTCGTGCGGCGGACGGGGTGAGGTCGGATGACCGAACGGAAGGCGCGCCGCCTCGAAGAAGAAGTGAGGCGACTCAAGGAGCAGCCCGAGCAGAACGTTGCGCCCAAGGAGACACGGTGAGTGGGCTGATGCCGCTGGCGGCCGGGGTGGCTCCGATGGCGGCGGCATGGAGCTCCCACGCGTGGTGGTTACGCCGTCGTCTGCACCGGGCCCGCCGGGATCCACTGACCGGACTGCCGACGCGGACTGAGTTCGAAAAGCGCGCGGCACGGATGCTACGAGCCCGGCCGTGTGCGGTGGTCGTCGCTGATCTGGACGGGTTTAAGCAGCTCAATGACTCCTGCGGTCACGCTGCGGGAGACGCCGCGATCTGTGAGACGGCGACGCATCTGACAGCTTGGCTCACCGCCTACGAGGACCGCGGGTTGGCCGCCCGGCTGGGTGGCGATGAGTTCGCCCTCGTTCTCCCGCACGGGCCCCATCCGGACCATCTGACAAGTGGGCTGTCACTCCTTCGGGAGGGGCTTCGCCAGCCTTTCAGGTTCGAGGGTCAGGACGTGCAGGTAGGGGCCTCGATCGGCGCCTACCTGTGCAGTGCCGGCACCTTCCCGGCGCACGCGCTGCGCCGGGCGGACGAGGCCATGTACACCGCCAAGGAGAGCCGGAGTCAGGGCGGGGGCGGCGTCTTCGTCACCGACCTGCACACCGTAGTCCGGGCGACATGGAACGGCCGTCGCGCCGGACGCTCCGGCACTCACCACACCAGCGCATAGCTGGCCTGCTCACCCGCGCACACCAGGGCGCCGTCGGGGACGTCACGTCCCCGACGGCGCCCTGGTCTTCCCGGCCTTTGACTGACTGGAGATCGCGATGAACAGCGCCCATCTGACTCTCTCCCCGCACTCCGCAGGTATGCGGTGCGGTGCCGCCGCAGACAGCGCGACTGCGTGCGTCGGCCCTCACGCCATCGTGCGGATCGTGGACCGGGACGGGAATGAGGCAACCGGCTGTGTCGAGCACGTGGCCGCCCTCTACACCGTCTGGATCGGCGCCCGCCTCTACCCCGCCCCTGGCCACACCGAAGCCGTCCTCGATGTCTACGCCCGCGCCCGGATGCTCACGATCCGACTGAACGGAACCGTCACGTTGAGGGCCGCATAAGAGCCCGTTCACCTTGCGCTGCTCATTAGTCAGCGCTTCCTCCGCAGACGGCGCGGTCCCGGTGGTGCAACACCGAGACCGCTGTTGGGCCGTCTCGACTCCGGAAGGAACACGACCCATGTCCAATCGAAAACGCCATCATCTGACGGTCATCTCCGACAACGGCCCCTCCTTTGCCCAGTTGGACGCCATCGAGGACGAGATGCCGGTCATCGGCGCCGAGGTGGAGTTGCTGGACGCGCAGATCGCCGTGCTGGACCGGACGCCGAGCGAGGTGGACCGGCAGCGGCTCCGCCGCGCGGAGCACCGGCTGCTGGCCGCCCGGCGTGACCTGGCCAACCGCAGCGGCGGCAAGGCGTTGGGGGGTGCGGCATGAGCACTCTCCTGGCGTGGGTGCAGGGGCACCCGCTGCTGGCGGCTGTCGCCGGTGTGCTGCTGGTCGCCTCGGTGGCTGTGCTGGTCCGTTCGGGCCGTAGGGCCGAGCGGCGCATGCCGGCCGCTGTGCTGGTTGCCGCGCTCGCCGCCATGGGGTGCACGGCCTACAGCGCGGATACGAGCTGGCGTTTCGCTGAGCACCGTCTCGATATGGCCTCCGCCATCGAGCGGGGCGTCATGTTCGCGGCGGCGGAGCTGGCGCTGTTCGCGTGTGCGCTGATGGCCAGGCAGAACCTGCGTACCCAGGGCGCCCCGGGTACGCCCGGTGTACTCGTGTGGATGATCACCGGGGTACAGGTGATTCCCGCGTACTCCGAGTCCGGTCTCGTCGGCGGCACCGTGCGGGCCGTCGTCGGCCCCGTACTCGCCGCACTCCTGTGGCACCTGGCCATGGGCATCGAGCTGCGGCACGCCACGCCGGATGCCGAGTCCACCTCACTGCCCGCTGTACTCGCCCGCGAGGTACGCGAGCGGCTGCTCTCACGGCTCGGCCTGGCAGTGCGCGACCGTTCCGCGGAGCAGATCTCCCGCGACCGGGCCACGGTCAAGGCGGTCGCCCTGGCCGCGAAGCTGTCCGAGATGAAGCCAGGTCAGCGGCGCCGGGCCCGTGTGGCGCGGCGGCTGTCCGTGGCCGTGGGCAAGGCGCAGGCCGGCGCCTCCGACCAGCAGCGGCACAAGCTGCTGGACCTGCTGGCGGCCCGCCGCCACGCCGCGTCCCTGGCCACCATCGACCTCCCCTCGCCGTGGCAGGAGGCCCCGCAACAGGCTGTCGAGTACGACGAGCCGGTTGACAGGGCCCCGTACCCGGCGCCGTCGAACGCCGTACCCGAAGGGGTGCGGCTGCTGCCGATCGTCGCCCGGCCCCAGCCGCGGACGTACGAGTTCGACTCGGTCCGCGAACAGTTGGAGCCCTCCGGGCGGCCTGCCATACTCGCTGCCGAGCACGACCGCACCCGCCCCGAGGTACACACCGAGTACGCCGCCGAGCAGCCCGACCCCGTACCCGACGGTACCGAGGGCAACCCGGCGCAGGCCGACCCGCTCACCGAACTGGGTCTGGACTGGGCAGCCGAGCAATTCAAAGAGGAACTGCTCAACGGGGACATGCCCTCCATCCGCGCCATCAAGTCCCGGCTGTCGGTGGGCCAGAACCGGGCCAAGGAGATCCAGGACGGATTCCGCCAGGCCCAGGCGGCATGGAAGTTGGTGACCTCGTGAGCGCCCCGCAGCTACCCGTCCCGCTGCTGGGGGCGGGTGTGCAGTCCACGACGCTGCTGGTGCACTCCCAGCTCGACGGTGCGACCTTCTCCGACACCGGCTGAGAACCAGATGCGGTCTATGCCCACCTCGACATGCTGGGGCAGGAAGTAGCTGTCCCGGCCGGTATCCCGGTTTATCGGGTGCGGGTCGGGAGCATACGCGCCGATGCTCTCGACTCGCTCAACCGGTTCGCATCCATGCCTGTGTGCACTCCACAGGTTCGGGATTGTCGAGTCTACGGAGAGGGGAATTCAGGGGTGTAGCAGTACTGGTGCACCGAGTTCGGTTGGCAATTTCTAGTGGCCGCGGTTCAGCAGGAGATGGGCTGCCGGGCGGCATGGTCGACCAATATCGGTGCATCGCCTCTCGAAATCCGGTGGAAGCCAGCCGCGTCCCAACAGTCGGGGGTGGGCGGGGAAGGCTGTAACAGCGGCCAGAACAAACAGCAAGGACGCCCAGGGGGTGTGGAGCTGCACAGTCGTCTGCCGGCCGTTGTGAATGTTGCGACAGCGGGTTTGGAAGACCTCGGGTGCGACGAGGTCGATCGTGTCCAGGCCGCCCCAGGCAAGGTCGAGTGGGCACTTCGAGTGTCCGAAGGAGACCTTGCGTGTAGTGACGGCGATTTCGCCAGATCCCTCGACCACCCAGCGTGGTTGTGCGTCGTTCACAGCAGCACGGCGGCGGGCGGAGTTACCGAGGGCCGAGCTGGCCATACTGCCGAGTACGAATGTGGGACTGCCGAACGCTGCGACACTTCGGTGCATGTAGCTGCCGTCACCCAGCGCCCGCCAGGTCAAACGCGTTGCGGGGCCGACGGCGAGTACGCGCTCTCCGGGCTCGAGCCGGGCAGCAGTAGTGACCAGCGGACGCTGCTCCAGCCGTCCTTCGGCCAGGTCGGCGATAATGTCGCACGAGATCCAAAGGTACTCGTCGAGCCATGACCATCCCGGCCATTTCTCGATGCCGGAGGCAGGGGCGTAAGGGTTATTCACTGTCTCTCCGTTCCCCCATGCTGACGTGCCATCAATTCCATTCGGATCATGCCCACTTCACTGATGTGTCTGTGCACTCAGGAGGGTCGAGGCAGCCAGACACCTGCCCGTCCGAGCGACTGCGGGCCAGGTGACCAGACTGCCACGTCACCGCGCACCGGGCCGCCGCCATCCCGGCCCCGGGCAGACACACCTATTCGATCCCGCTCCGGGAGGGAACCCTCATGTCCGAGCAGGGCACCCACCACTTCGTCATGACCTGCCAGAAGCCCCAGGCCGGAGGCCGGGGCATGGCGGTGGCCACCTGGGACGGCGACTTCACGCCCAACCCGCAGGCCACGCGCCGTGAGGTCTTCGAGTCGCTGCGCGCGCAGTTCGACCGCGAGTTCCCCGACCTGGCCCGCGGCAACGTCCTCTTCTTCTGTCTGGAGCGCAACGCGCTCTGATCAGCAGGCGCCCAGGCCTCGGCCCGCGGCCGGGGCCTGGGCGCGTCGTGCTCCTTCTTCCCGCTTGTGTCTGGAGACAGGTATGTCCAAGAGCATGACGGCGCCTGCGGCACCGCAGGCGCCTCCCACTCCTCCCCCGCAGCCGTCCGGCACGCAGAACAGCGCCTCGGCCCCGGCCGAGGCGAAGCCGTCGCACTCCACGGCTTCTGGTTCGGATGCGGGGGCGCAGAGCACGTTGGGCGGGGTCATCGTCCCCGGTGGGGCGTTGATGTCCCTGATCGGGCTGTGCTGGCTCACGCACCGTTTCGGGCTCGGCGCGGTCATCGTCGCCGTCCTGGCCTGCGCGGGCATAGCGACCGCTGCTCTCGCGGTCCGCGGGCGGCGCCGCTCGGGCAGGGGCCGCGGCGGCCGGGGCAGCTTCCTGCCCCGAGGCGGCACCGGCCCCGGACGCAGCCCCGCCGGCCGGATGCCGGGAGGAAGCACCGGAGCCTCCCGCCGCAACACGCCCGCCGGTTCGGCGGGCCGTGGCACACCGGGTGCCGGTGGTCGTCGGTCCTCCACCGGTGGCCTGGGGGCCCGGGGCGGTTCGACCGCGGCGGCCAAGCCTGCCGGGCTCGGGGCGGCCAAGGCGGCCAAGAGGGTGCCGCAGGTCAGCAGGCTCAACTCGGCTCCGCAGCGGCCCTCACCTCCGGCGGGCCGTCCGGGGGCCGGGGGTGGGGGCAAGCCGGGTGGCGGGGGTCTGCCGCGGCAGCGCGCTGCGGGGTCCTCGGGCCTGGGTGGCCTGCGCCCGGGCGGGCGGAACGGCAGCGGTAAGGGGCTGTCGGGCAAGACCGGTCCGGGGCTCAACCGCTCCGGGGCGGCCGGGCGCCGCACGTCGCCCGGTGCTGGTGGGCGGTCGGCCGGCGGGAGCATGCCGGGTGGTGGGACGAGTCCGAGGGCGGCGCGGAAGGCGGCCAAGGCGGCTCGGGCCAACCAGGGGCACAACGGCAGCAGTGGACGGCTGCGGCCCGGCTTCCTCAAAGCCCGCCCCAAGCCCCGCAACACGCCTCCCGACTCCTCCAAGCACCCCCGCTCGGGCAAGCTGCGGAAGCCGAAGGCCAAGGAACCGCAGACGACCGCGGAGAACAGTCGGGGGAGGCGGGTGCGGTCGGCGCCGATGAGTGCGGCCCGCCGCCTGTCGTATGCGGCCGGGCGGTCGCTGCGCAGGCACACCACCCGCACCACCCGCCGCCGCCTGCGCGCCGTGGCCGCGCCGGTCCGCGGCGGGGCCCGGGTGGTGGCCCGGTACGGGTCGCCGGTGCTGGCCCGCGCCTGGCGCTACGGCTCCCGCGGCGTGCTGCGGGCGCACATGGCCCTGGGCAACGTGCGGTTCTCCACGATCGGCCCCAACTGGCTGCGCCCCCTGGCCCGCCTCTTCCACACCCTCTCCACGCCCGCGGCACGAGCCGTCGCGTGGGCGGGAACCCTGGGCTGGCTCAACACCTGGATGTACCGGCACACCGGCGCCGCAACCAGCCCCACCCACAGCGCATCCGGCGGTGCCCCCAGGGGCAACCGTGCGCGTGCCTCGGCGGCGCACCGGCCGGTGGCCAGCCCCGCCGCCCTCACACCCGTCTCCACCCCTTCGAAGGGAGCTTCTGTGTCTGCTCTGGAACCCACGCTGCCGCTGCGCTACGCGGCCGAGACCGTCCGCAACGCCGGTGCGCTGCTGCTGATGAACCCGGCCGAGAACATGGTCGGCTTCGAGGCCACCATGCACGCGCTGACCGAGGTGCAGACCGCCATCGGGGACGTGATCCGGGCGGCTGCGATGAACGCCCGGGAGAACTTCAAGGTCAACGCCGCCATCCCCGAGGCGTACGACGACACCTCGGTCTACGCGCACGCCCTGGCCGGGCGGCTGGAGTCGATCCCGACGCTGTACCGGGTCATCCACGCCGAGCAGATCGACAACATCGAGAACCCCACGCCCCAGGGCGCCAAGTGGGACCAGTCGGCCAACAACCAGTAACCGGCTGCAACACGGGGCGGGCCGCACGGCGTGCGGCCCGCCCCTCCCCTTTGTCCGCTTGTTCGTGATGATCGGAGACGCCTTCTCATGCTGAGCCGTCCGCGCAGCCATGAACCCATCCCCTGGCGGCACGGCGTGGTCAGCACGCCGCTGTTCACCGCCGCCACCCTCTACGCCGGGAGCCTCACCCTCGGCCTGGCCCAGGACGCGGGAAACCCGCTGCCGCTGGGCTGGATCGGCCTGGGCTCGCTGACCGGCATCACGGCCGCCGCCCTCTCCCGCTGGATCCGCAGCAGCGGGCAGGGACGCTACCGGCGCTGGTTCCACACCGGCTTCACCGCCACCTGGACCAGCGCGGCGGCGGCCTGGATCAACTGGACCGCCCACGGCACCCCCTGGACCATGGCATCGGCCGCCGCCCTCACCGCCGCCACCTGCGCCCTCACCCCCTTCTACGCCATCGACCGCGGCCTGCGCGCCGAGCAGATCGCCGCCCAGTGGGCCGCCGAGTCCGGCGCCAAGACCGCCGATTCGGCGGCCTGGGAACAGCACCTGTCCGACGCCGGCGCCCGCGGCGTGGAGGTGTCCAAGCAGCAGCCCACCCGCGGCGGCTACAAGCTGCTGCTGACACTGGCCAGCAGCACCACCGCCCACCTGCGCACCCTCCTGCCCACCCTCGAAGTCCGCGCCGGAGTCCGCACCGGCGCCCTGCGGCTGGAGAGCACCCCGCAGGCCAATGAGGCGTGGCTGCACGTGACCACCCGCGACGTGCTGGCCGAGACGATCCCGCTCCCGGCCGAGGACCACCCGCTCACGATCCGCAAGCCCCTCACCCTCGGAGACCTGGAATCGGGTGAGCCGCTGGAGATCCTGTTCCGTCAGAACTCCGTGCTGGTGGCCGGGGCCAAGGGGTCGGGCAAGTCGGTGCTGCTGCACGTCATCATCGCCGTGCTCACCCGCTGCATGGACGTGGTCATCTGGATGGTGGACATGGCCCAGGGCAACACCGCCAAACGGTGGCTGCGCCCCTGGGCCCAGCAGTGGACCGACCGCGACGGGAGGCTGATCGACCGGCCGATCCTGGACTGGGTGGCCACCACCCCCCAAGAGGCCGTCCGGCTCTACCAGGCCGCCCACGCGGTCGGGGACGGCCGCGCGCTGCGCATGAAGGGCGGCAAGATCCAGCCCAAGGAGACCGAGCCGGCCATCATCGTCGTCTCCGACGAGAACAGCGACCTCATGGCCTGGACCCCCGAAGCGCTCAAGGCCAAGACCCGCGGCGTGAAGAAGGGCCGCAAGGCCGCCGTCGACTACGTCGACGCCGTCCAGCGCGGCACCGGACCCAACACCGGCGGCGGGGAGATCGCCTCCCAGTACGACACCGTCATCGGCATGCGCTTCCGGGAGAAGGCCGAGGGACAGTTCGTCTTCCCCGACCACTACCAGCAGGTCAACGTCGCCTCCCTCCCCGGCAACGGCTCCCTCTACATCCTCGACGGCGCCCGCGCCGCCGTCGGCGGCACCGGCCCCGAACGCGCCAAGGCGTACTTCGCCAACGACGAAGACGAGAACGCGGACGGCACCGTGTGCGACGACATCGAGCAGCTCGCCGTCGCGCGGTGGGACATCCGCCCCGACCTCGACCACGCCGCCCAGGCCGACGCCGCGCCCTACGGCTACGCCGACCGCTGGAGCGACCCCGACCGCGTCGCCTGGCTCTGCGAATCCCTCGACATGCCCCTCCCCAGCGGCGCCACCACACCGCAGCGCACCGCGGCCGCGCAGGACGGACCGCCCCCGCGGGAGGCGGGGGCGTCGGCCGGGCTGGGGACGCTCACCCCGATGAAGCCGCTGGACTACTACATCCAGAAGGCCAAGAACCAGCCCACCGAACAGCCGTCGGACCCCGGCGAGCCGGAAGCGGCACCGGCCGGCGCGGACACAGGGCCGGACGACCCGCAGACGGCCGCGGCTATCGCCCGCGCGCTGGCGGAGTTCGAGCGGATCACCGAACAGGCCGCCACCGCCCAGGACGCCGAGCAGGCACCCGGCAACAACAGCGCCGACGGTCCCGAGTGGCTTCCCGCCGCCATCGACGCGGTCGAGTCCGCCGGGGCCGCCGGGCTCAAGCCGGCCGCCGTCGCGAGCATCGTCAAGCGCGACCGCAAGACGGTCCGCGAAGGGCTCAAGGCCGCCGTCGAGCGGGGCGAGTTGGTCTACCGGGACCGCGGGCCGCACTCCGTCTACGTCCACCCCGACCACGTCTGACACCTCACGCACGGTTACTGGTTAGTGGGTAGTGGGGCAACACCCCACTACCCACTAACCACCTCACACCCCCGCGCAGGGGGGCTTTCGCCAGCGTCGGTCAGCCGCACCCCACTACCCGCTACCCAGTACCCACTACCCACTAGAACCACAGAGCGTGACCACCTAGGCGGCCCCCGCGGGCCGCCTCCTCCCCGTTTGGAGGCGTCTTGTGGAGACCCCCTACGAGATCACCACCCTCACCCGCACCGACCAGACCAACCCGCCCTCACACCTGGCGCGCACGCCGCTCGGCCCGGCGGAGATCCCGCCCGGAGTCGAACTGGTGACCCTCCCCGACGGGCGCCGCACCCTCGCCTACACCCAACCCCCCACCCCCACCGGGCACCCCCAGACGGCCCCGCCAGCGGGGGTGCCCGGGTGGGCGAAGACGACCGCGCTCCTGGCCCCGACCGTCGGCGCGGGAATCGGCGCCGGCGGCTTCGGCCTCTCCTACGCCGCACCCGGAGTCATCGCCATGACCGACGCCCTCTGGGCCACCGCCGCCCTCATCGCCACCGGATGCGGCGGCGCCGCACTCCTCCTGTCCCGCTGGCGCAACCGCACCCCCGCCCACATCACCCAGAACATCACCGCCCACGGCTTCATGAGCCGCGCGGGCGGCACCATCAACCGCTGAAAGGAAGTCCAGCCATGGCCATGGGAGACACCCCCATCACGATCATCGGCAACCTGACCGACGACCCCGAGCTGAAGTTCACCGCCTCCGGCGCCGCTCTGGCCCGCTTCACGGTGGCCTCCACGCCGCGGCAGTTCGACCGCGAGTCGGGCCAGTACAAGGACGGCACCGCGATGTTCCTGCGCTGCTCGGCCTGGCGCGGCCTGGCCGAGAACACCGTCGCCTCCCTGGGCAAGGGCCACCGCGTGGTGGTCTCCGGGCGGCTGCGGCAGCACAACTGGCAGACCCCCGAGGGCGAGAACCGCTCCATGCTCGCCATGGAGGTCGACGAGATCGGCCCCTCCCTGCGGTTCGCCACCGCCCAGCCGGTCAAGGCCACCGGAAGCAACACCGGCGGGGCCGGCGGCCCGAAGGCCGAGGGTGGCGACCCGTGGAACAGCAAGCCGCAGTACAGCGACAACCCCCCGTTCTGACCCCGCCCGGGGCGAGCGCCCGCTCTCGCCAAAGATGCGCGCTCGCCCCGGCTCTCCCCCATCCCCGTTTTCGACAGGAACAGGAGACCTCCAGCATGCCCCAAGAACCCCCGTCCACGCTGCTGGCCGCAGCCCTCGACCTGGCGGCGCACGGGCTGCCCGTGCTGCCCCTGAGCCGCGGGAAGCGCCCCTTCGGCAACTGCTCCGCCTGCACCGGCAACGCCTGCGGGGGACGGCCGAACATGAAGCACGCCGGCGCCTGCCACTGCCCGCACGTGTGCCACGCCTGGGCCGCCGCCACCACCGATCCGCACGTGCTCACCTCCCGCCCCTGGCAGGCGGCCTGGCAGCGCGCCGCACATCTCGCCTACCACCCGGCAGGCGCCGGGCTGACCGTGGTCGACCTCGACAACGCCGAGGCCGTGGCCTGGGCCCGCGCCACGTTCCCGCCGACACGGAAGGTGGACACGTCCCGCGGCCAGCACTGGATCTACCAGGGGGTCATGTCCTCGGCCAACCGCGTGCGGCCCGGTGTGGACCTCAAGTCCCACGCCGCCTACGCCCGCTGGCTGGGCACCGGCACCGGCGCCCCGGCGCCCCTGCCTGGCGTGGTGCGGGCGCTGATGGAAGAAGAGACCACCCGCCCCCGCGCGCGGGTGGTCTCTTCACCCGAGGCGTCCGGCACCTGGGAGCGGCGCCCGGCACACGGCTGCCGCCACACCGAGGGCTACGTGCGCACCGGGCTGGAGCGCGGCCTGGCCAAGGTCCGCGCCCGCACCGAGCAGGGCGCCGGATCGCAGGCGTTCGGCGTCGCCCAGTTCCTCGCCACCTGCCACACCGCCTGCCCCGGCCCCTGCGGCCTCGACACCCTGGCCGAGCAGATCGTGGCCGCCGCCGTCTCCGTCGGAGTCCCCGAGCCCTACGCACGCCGCGCCGTCGACAACGGCATGACCGCAGGCCAGGGGACAGCATGACCAGCCCTCCGGCCACCGCGCACCACCAGCCGACGCCGCCAAGGGCCACCGCGCAAGAGAAGGTCGCCCGTCAGGGCGCCCTTTCAGCTCTTCCCCCCGACCAGCAGCCCACCCGGCCGCCTGCCCGCGGCGGCCGGTATCCCGTGGCCTGGCTGACCGTCACCGCGCCCGGCCGCGGGACCGTGCCCACCGCCACCTCGGTGTGCGGCTGCGGACGCAACCGCAGCGCCGTCGGCCACCGCAAGGTGGCCGCGCTCATCGAAGCACACACCACCCACCGCACCATCTGCCCGCTGCCGAACCACACCGAAGGGAGGGCGGCCGCATGACCGAGCCCATCGACGGCGCCGCACTGCTCGACGACGTCGAGCGCTTCCACCGCCGCTTCAACGTCTTCCCCACCGAAGCCGCCTACGTCGCCGTGGCTCTGTGGGACGCGCACGCGCACCTGATCGACGCCTTCGACGGCACCGCCCGCATCGCGTTCCTCTCCCCGGAACCGGGCTCGGGCAAGTCCCGGGCCCTGGAGATCTCAGAAACCCTCACCCCGAACGCCGCGATGCTGGTCAACGCCTCCGCCAACGCGCTCTTCCGCCTGGTGGAGGCGTCCGAGGGACTGCCCACGCTGCTCTTCGACGAGATCGACACCGTCTTCGGCCCCAAGGCCGGAGACAACGAACCCCTGCGCGGCTTCCTCAACTCCGGCTACCGGCGCGGCGCCAAGTCCCTGCGCTGCGTCGGAGACGGCGCCAACCAGAGCGCGGGATGGTTCCCCTCGTTCTGCGCGGTCGCCGTGGCCGGACTCGGCTCCCTCCCGGACACGATCCTGACCCGCTCGGTCATCATCCGGATGCGCAAACGCGCCCCCAACGAGAAAGTCGAGCCCTACCGCCGACGCGTCCACGAGAAGCAGGGCCACGCCCTGCGAGACCGGCTCGCCGAGTGGGCCGCCACCGTCCATGACCAGGTGGCCGAGGCATGGCCGCAGATGCCCGAAGGCGTCACCGACCGCCCCGCCGACGTATGGGAACCCCTCCTCGCCGTGGCCGACGCCGCCGGCGGCACATGGCCCGAGCGGGCCCGCGCCGCCTGCATCGAGCTGGTGACCGCAGGACAGGACAACGAGGAAGCCTCCCTCGGCATCCGGCTGCTCACCGACCTGCGCGACCGCGTCTTCTGCGGCGCCGACCGCATGCCCACCGCCGTCATCCTCGAAGCCCTCCTCAGCATGGACGACGCGCCCTGGGCCGACATGGACGACAAGCCCCTCAACGCCCGCGGCCTCGCCCGCGTGCTGGGCCAGTACGTCACCCCCGGCAACAAGCCCATCAAACCGCGGGGAATCCGCACCCCCTCCGGCTTCCCCAAGGGCTACTACGCCGAAGACCTCGCGGACGCCTGGGAACGCTACTGCCCCCCACCCCCCGAGAAGTCCGCCACGTCCGCCACGTCCGCCACACCGCAGGTCAGCAGCGGTACATCCGTGGCGGAAGCCCCCTCCGACAGCCGCCACACGCCGCCGGAAACCGACACACCACCGCTGAGCCTCGTGCGCTGACCAGCACCCACACCAGCCCACACCGGGACGCACCCGCAGCGCCCCGGTGTGGCAGCACCAATCCGCCACACAACCGCAATCCGCCACACCCGCAGCCCTCTGACCTGCGATGTGGCGGCGTGGCGGACGTGGCGGATTCCCCAGACCGGAGACGGAGAGCCCCGAAGGAGCCACACATGGCCCACCCCCAGAAGCTCAAGCTCAGCGAAGAAGAGATCGGAACGAGTGCCCCCCTGGCAGCTCCGTCCGTCCGAATGCACAGCGTCGAAGAGGCGGGGCGAATGCTCGGCCTGAAGCGCTCGATCACGTGGGAGGAGATCCGGTTGGGGCGGTTGAAGTCCGTCCGGGTCGGCCGCCGGCGTCTCGTCCCGACCGAATACATCGAGCAGTACGTCGAACTGCTCAAGCGCGAGGCTGACTCCGGCCTCGCCGCGTAGTCCGTCCAGACGTCTCATAAGCCGAGCCGGGCCACCCGAGGGCGGCCCGGCTCTTGTGCGAAAGGACCACGACTCAGCTCATGGCCGACCACGGCGAGAACAAGCGGGGCCAGGGTGAGGACTCGATCTACTGGGACAAGTCCAAGAACCGGTACGTCGGCGCGATCTCGGACGGCTTCACCCCGTCCGGCAAACGCCGCCGCCCCAAGGTGACCGGCAAGACCAAGACCGAAGTCCGGCGGAAGCTCCGGGAGCTGCGGAAGGAGCTGGACGCCGGCACCCGAGTCCCCGCCCGCTACACCGCTGGCGAAGCCGTCAAGGACTGGCTCAAGCGCGGGCTGACCGGCCGGGACGATTCGACGGTCGAGTTGTACCGCGGCTTCGCGGAAAAGCACGTCATCCCGCTCATCGGCAAGACGAAGTTGAAGGAGCTCAGCGCCGACGACGTTGACGACTGGCTGCACGACCGGGCCCAGCACGTCTCCACGCGGACCCTGCGCATTCTGCATTCGATCCTGCGGCGCTCAATCACCCACGCCCAACGCCGTGACCGGGCCGTGCGTAATGTCGCCCTGCTCGTGACCACTCCGGAAGGTCTGGAAGGCCGGGAGAGCAAGTCATTCTCGCTGGAAACGGCGAAGAAGATCCTCGTGACGGACGAAGGCTCCCGAACACATGCCTACGTCGTCACCTCACTTCTCGGGGGCGCCCGCCCGGAAGAGGCGCGGGCCCTCATCTGGGGACACGTGCATTTGGACCCTCCTGCGGACTTGGGGGACGACGCGAGAGAGGAGTGGTGCCCGTACTTGGAGGTATGGCGCTCCACCCGGCGGCACGGCGACACCAAGACCAGAAGGAGCCGGCGCACTCTGGCACTGCCTGCCTACGCTGCCGAGGTCCTGCGACTGCACCGCGCTCGGCAGCAACGGAGCCACGCTCGCCGGAAGCGGCAGTGGGACAGCTCTACACTCGTCTTCGCCACCCGGGACGGCGGCAAGCTCGCCGCGGGGAACGTGCGGCGCGACTTGCGGAAGCTGCTGACGAAGGCTGATGTCGAAGACCCGGATGACTGGACGACCCGGGAGCTCCGAACCACCTTCGTGTCGCTGCTCGCGGATCACGGTCTGTCGAGCGAGGACATCGCTCCCTTGGTGGGCCACCGCAGCACCATCACGACGGAGGTCGTCTACCGGAAGCAGATCCGCCCAGTGATCAACAAGGGAGCGAAGGCCATGGACGACGTCTTCGCCGACATCACGAAGAAGGACGACCCACAGCCCGAGTGACCCGAAGCCGTGGCTCCCTGTTTGGCTCCCCGGGGAGGCATGTACACAGCAAGGGGTCCCCGCAGATCTCTGCGGGGACCCCTTGCGTTGCTGGTCAGAGCCTTGACGGCACAGTGGGCACAACTGGGATCGAACCAGTGACATCCTGCTTGTAAGGCAGGCGCTCTACCGCTGAGCTATGCGCCCGGAGCACGTGCGGGTCGACAGCGTACCTTGCCTGGTGGCAGACCGTGCAAACGTGAGGTGCGGGAGCACCCCGCGAACGAATCAGCTCGTGTGTTCGTTGAGCCCAGGTGGGAGAATGAGCACCGGTCCAGGAGTCACAGGCACATACGGGGAGAGGTTACGTGACGGCGATGAACGGCGGTGGAATCCGCCGCTGGGGCTGGGGCAGTGGCCGCGCGGAACAGCTCCGGGCCGACGCGCAGACCGCGAAGGACTCCGCCGCCGCCGCGTTCTACGAACTCGACACCGCCCAGCGCGAGCTGCGCATCTCCATAGAGACCATCAGCGCCGTCGACAGCTCGCCCGCCGGCCGCAAGGCCGCGGCGGACTTCGCCGAGCTCGGCAGGCGCATCGACAGCGTCAGCCACGACTACATCACCGCGGTCGACTCCCACGATCTCGACCGCGACGACCTGGACGGCGCCGCCGCCTCCCGTGCCCGCGCCGAGCTGGACCGGGCGCGCGGCGAGCTGGAGCGGACCAAGGGCGACCTGGACCGGTTCGCGCAGAGCCTCGGCCCGCTGCTGAGCAGCGCGGAGAACCAGCTCGCCCGCCTCGCACCCGCCGTCGAGCGGGCCCGGCAGTCGCTGCTGGGCGCCAGCAACGCGCTGGATGCGGTGCGGGCCGAGGGGCTGCGCGCCGACGACCTCGCGGCGCGGCTGGCGGCGCTCTCGCCCGAGCTGACCAAGCTCAACGAGGGCGCGGGTACCCACGGGGTGCAGGAGACCGTCCAGCGCGCTGACCAGGTCGTACGGGAGGCCGAGGCGATCCGCGCGCAGGCCGGGGGGCTGCCGCAGCAGGCGGCCGACATCGACAAGCGGATCGCCTCCCTGCGCACCCGCACCGAGGCGCTGCAGAACCGGGCCGGGCAGGTGGAGCCGGTTCTCAGCGAGCTGCGGCGGCGGTTCAGTGCCGCCTGCTGGCAGGACCTGCAGCAGGTGCCGCAGCAGGCGGAGCGCTCGGCACAGCAGGCGGGCGAGAAGCTGCGGGAGGCCCGCACGGCCCGCGAGGAGCAGCGCTGGCCGGACGCGACGGCGCTGCTGTCGACCGTACGGGCGCTGCTGAACACCACCGACGAGGCGGTGAAGGCCGCCGGGGACCGGCTGCAGCGGCTCAACGAGGTCTCCTTCGACCACAGCGGCGAGGTCGAGCGCACCCGCTTCGCGATCCGCGACGCGCAGCGGCTCGCGATGGCCGGGCGCGCCACCCCCGATCCCCGGCATGCGCAGCCGCTGGACAACGCGGTGGAGCGGGTGGACCGCGCGATCGCCTCGCTCACCGGCCGGCACCCGGACTACTGGCACCTGCTGACCGAGCTGGACGCGGTCAAGGAGACGGTGCAGCAGGTGGTCGACCAGATCCGCCAGGAGCGCGCGTCGGGCAACTGAGGCGGCGGGCTCCGGTCCTCTGAGCTGCCGGGCCGCGCCAGGGGCCCGGACCGTCACCGAGCGTCGCTGTTGAGGCGGGGCTGCCGCGGGCTGATGCTGGAGGGGACAGCCGAGCGCTTTCCAGCCGCCCCGAGGGGGTCCCCGTGGCCGCGTCCCCGTCCCCCGCCCGTGCCTCCCACCCTCGCCGCGTGCTGCCGCGCGGGCGGCGGGTCCTGGACGAGCACATGCCGGTGCATCACAAGCTGAGCCGGGTCTACCGGCTGGGCTCGGCCCTGGTCGGGGTCATCCTGACGTTCTTCGGCATCCTGGGTCTCACCGACAACATCGGGTTCTTCGACACCGGAGGCGACCAGGTGGGCGGCCTGAGCACGAACGGCGCACTCAGCGTGCTCTCCGTCGTCGTGGGCCTGCTGCTGTTCGCCGGGATGGTGCGCGGCGGGAACTTCGCCTCCAGCCTCAACATCACGTTCGGCGGGCTGTTCCTGCTCAGCGGATTCGTCAATCTGGCGCTGCTGGAGACGAGCTTCAACATGCTCGCGTTCGAGCTGCAGAACGTGCTGTTCAGCTTTGTCGTCGGGCTGCTGCTCCTCGTCTTCGGGATGTACGGGCGCGTGGGCAGTGCCCTGCCGCACGACAATCCGTACTGGCAGCAGCGCCATGTGGACGAGGTCGCCCGTGCCCGGCGGGAACGCGACCGGAACGAACAGCGGACGCGTGCCCGGTTGCGGGGCGAGGAGCTGCGGCGCCGGGCCTCGCTCTTCGGCGGCGCGGAGGACGACTGGGCCTCCCGCGGCGCGGACGAGCTGGATCCGGGCGGTGGCGGTGGGCAGCGGGAGGCCGACGGCGGCGGGGACGACAGCGGAGACGGTGACGGCGGGCGACGGGGCGACGGGGCGACCGATGACGGGTGACCGGTGACCGGTGACCGGTCACCCCTCCGGCACCACCGCGGGCTCCCCGCTCGGCTCCGGTCCGCTCGGCTCCGTCGTCACCGGGTCGGTGACCGCCTCTGCCGTCACCGTCCCTGTCGTCACCGGCTCCGTCGTCACCGGCGCCGTTCCGGTCGGCTCGGCCAGTGCGGACCCCATTCCGCGCAGTACGGCCTCGCCCGCCAGGACGCCGCGGTCGGGCAGCACCCGCAGGTGCGGCAGCCGCAGACCGCTGTCGGCGAGTTCGCCGTGTGCGGGGCGCCATGCCGTGTCGGCGAAGCGCAGCAGATCGGCGTCGAGCAGGGAGTCACCCGCCGCGAAGGTCCGCGCCGTGCCGGCCCGGCGGACCACCTCGGCGACGGCGGCGCTCTTGGTGAGCGGGTTCGGCACGGCGTAGACCTTGCGCCCCTGCAGGGAGACGCTCCAGCCCCGCGGCCCGGCCCAGTCGGCGAGTTCCCGGACCCAGGAGCCGGGCAGCAGCGCCCGGTCGACCACCAGATAGGCGAACAGTCCGTCCGCGACGCGCTCCTTGAGCAGCCACTCGGGGCGGGCCTGCCGCAGCATGTGGGCGCGGACCAGATCGAGCGGGGCGCACGCGGTCAGCCGCTCGCGCACCCGCTCCCGCCACGCGGGGTCGCTCACGCCGTCGACCAGCAGATGGCCGCCGTTGGCGCAGACCGCGAAGCGGGGCCGCGGGCCGGGCAGCCGCACCCGGCGGTACTGCTCGGGGGTCCGGGTGGTGGCGGGCACGAAGACGGTGCGGCCGGCGAGTCCGGTCAGCAGCCGGGCGGCGTCCTCCGTCATGAAGGACAGCGGACGGCTCTCGTACGTCTCGACGCACAGCAGCCGGGGCGCCCGGGCGTCGGGCATGGTCAGTTCCAGTGCCGCGGCGGAGTAGATGAGCGTGCGGTCCAGATCGCTGGCGACCAGGGTGCTGCCCGTGGCCGGGGGCGGTGTCGCCGGCTTCATCGTGCGGCCTTCCCGTCGGCGCCGGTGGCACCGCGTGTGTAGCGGGGGTGGACGATGCCGACGCAGCTGTAGGGCAGCTCGTCGACCTCCTCGACGGGGACACCGCGCTGGGCGGCCAGCAGCCGTACGTGGTCGAGGTCGGGGCCCGCGCCGCGCCGCGCCAGGATGCGCCACGGGACGCGGCGCAGCAGGACCCGGGTGGTCTCACCGACGCCCGGTTTGATCAGGTTCACGTCCCCGATGCCGTACGCCTCGCTGATCTCCTCCACGGCCCGCCAGCCCGCCCAGGTGGGTGTGCGGTCCGCGGAGGCCGCCGCCGCGGCGTCCCGGACGGCGTCCGCCCGGACCGCGGGGAAGCACGCCGAGACCGTGTCCACGAAGTGCCCCGACAGGTCGCTCCCGGACAGCTCGCGGTAGAACTTCGCACCGTGGAAGTCGTGCGGGCCCACCAGGTCGGCGCGGAGCACGGTGCGGGAGATCAGTCCGGAGACGGTCGAGTTGAGGCAGGCGGAGGGGATGAGGAAGTCCTCCCGGGTGCCGAACGTGCGCACGCAGGAGCCCGGGTCGGCCAGCACCGCCAGCTCCGGGTCGAACCGGGGGTGCGCGGCGAGCGCCCGGGCCAGCTCGTGGGTGATGGCGCCCTTGCCCGTCCAGCCGTCGACGAAGACGACGTCGGCCGGATCGTGGTGGGCCGCCAGGTGGGCCAGCGCGTTGGTGTCGATGCCGCGGCCGCGGACGATCGAGACGGCGTAGTGCGGCAGGTCCAGACCGTGCGCGTAGCGCGCCCAGCGGCGCATCAGCACCCCGACGGGCGTACCCGCCCGGGCCAGCGAGACCAGCACGGAGCGCGGCCCGCGCTCGGCGAGCACCGTCTCGGTGACGGTGCCGACCGCGCGGGCCAGCCGCTCGGCCGCGGACTCCAGCGCGTCGTGGAAGAGCCGCTGGTAGTCCGCGGACGGCTGGTACTCCACGGGCAGCGACTCCGCGTAGTGCGCGCCGCCCGCCTGGATGGCCTCCTCGCGCTCCTCGGTGGGCGCCTCCAGTTCGACGTCGGACAGATCGCGCAGCAGCCACGCGACCTCGTCGTGCGCGTACGAGGAGAAGTCCGGGCCGTGCAACGGCGCGGGGAGGCGCGGGGCGGTGCCGTCCGGGACGTAGGAGGGGACGACGGAGAGCACCACCTCCGGGACACAGCCGGTGAGCTGGTCCAGCAGCCCTCCGGGGGCGTGCAGCGCGGGAGTGTCGCCCACACTGTCCACGACCGCGACGACGGCGTCGAAGCCCCGGCCGACGATGTTGTAGGCATAGCGCTCGGCGGGGCCGTGCGGACCGTCCGGGCCGGTCCCGCCGTCCGCGCCGTTCGCGCCGTCGTGGGGCGGCAGGTCGTGCGCGGGGAAGCGCAGCGCGCTGCGTATCGCATACCCGGGGTCGTCGACGGCCAGGACGGGCGAACGGGTCGTGGTGGAGAAACGGATCTCCGCCCGCCCCTCGGTGCGCCGCTCCAGCTCGGCCGCGAGCAGCAGCGGCGCGTACATCAGCTCCTCGCTGCCGAGGACCAGGACGCGGGGCCGCGGAGCGCCGTCCCCGCGCTGCGCCGGGGCCGCGCCCTGCCCGGGCGGCGCCCCGGCGCAGTCCAGCGCGGAGAGCACCCGCTCGGCCATGTCCGGCAGCGCCGCCTCCAGGCGGAGCTGCTCGCGCGGCCCGAAGCCGTGCCGCGCACCGTCCGGAAGCCCCTGCGGCCAGCCCGTCTCCACCCGGCGCAGGACGCCCCGCACCTCCGGCGGCGGTGCCGGATGCGGTGCGTCGCGGTGCGCGGCGACCAGCTCCCGGCCGCGCTCCAGCACATCGTCGGGGAGCTCCACCCGGCCCGCGGCCAGCGCCACCACGTCGATGCGGGCGCCCAGCTCGGCGGCGAATTTCTCCAGCTCCGCCACGTCCGCACCACCGCGCGTGTCGACCAGCGCGGCCACGACATACCGGTCGCGGGGGTGGGCGGCGTGCAGCGCGGCGACGGTGTTGCGCACCGTCCGGCCGGTGGAGAGCTCGTCGTCCACCAGCACCAGCGGCCCTCCGGTGCGCAGCGCGTCCGGGTCCTCGGGCAGCAGCAGGTGCGAGGTGGCGTGGCTGTGCTCCTCCTCGAAACCGCCGTACCGGGCCACCCCCGGCACCGGGCGCCGCGTGGAGTGCAGGGCGCTCGCACGGCTGCCCATGCCGTGCGCGACGGTGAGTCCGAGTCCCGTCGCGGTCTCCGCGAAGCCGAGCACCACGGAGCGGGCGGCCTCCGCCGCCCCGAGCCGCTCACGCACCCGCTCCCCCAGGCGGCGGCCCGCGTCCAGGACCGCCGAGGGACGCTGCGGCACATGCTTGCCCAGGACGGTGGAGACCAGCAGATGGGCCCGCTTGGGGTTGCGCCGCAGTGCCAGGCCCAGGAGCCCGCGCAGCCCCTCGTCCGCCAGCCGCACCCCGAGCCGTTCGGCCACCCAGGTACCCGTCCACCCCTCCGGGTCCGTCCCCGCCCCGGTGTGCGGGCCGGCTCCGGCCCCCGTCGCGGCCGCACCGGCCTCCCGTACGCTCGCGTTCACTTGACTCCCGCCGCCAGCAGTTCCACGAAACTCACGCCCTCGCGCGCCACCCCGAAGACCTCGCCGCGCAGCAGTGTGCGCTCGGCCCAGGCCCGGTGCGGCTTCACCTCGTTCATCTTGTTCGTATAAGCGGAGCGGACCACTCCGCCACCGCCGCGCTCGGGGCGCAGCACATCGGTCGCATCGCAGAACTCCTCGTGGCTGACGACCGACAGCGCATGGACGGGAGCCACGTGCGAGGGATGGATGCAGGTCTTGCCCAGCAGGCCGTTCGCCCGGTCCAGCTCGATCTCGCGCAGCAGACCGTCCAGATCGTGCTCGATCAGCGCGGCGCGCACGTCCTCGGCACGGCCGCTCAGGAAGGGGCTCCGCCGCAACTGCGGCTTGAACATCCTCTCGTGCTGCCGGAAATATTCCCATACGGGTCCCGTCACCGTGAAGCCGGTGCCGTCGGCCCTGCCCAGCACGTTCACCACGTCCGCGATGACCGAGGCGACGATCTGCACGTCGTAGGCGGTCATCTCCGGCGTGCGCCGCAGCCCGTAGGCGGCGCAGAAGTCGGTGACGCCCAGCCGCAGCGCGAGGACCCGCTCGCGGTACTTCTCCAGGGTGCGAGCGATCCCGGCGAGCGCGTCCGTGCGGGTCTCCCGGTGCAGCAGCTCGGGCGACTCCAGGACGGGCATCGCGAACAGCCGCCGCTCGCAGGCCGCCTCCGCCTCGGTGAGCGCCTCCAGGAACGGCACCGAACGGTCCCCGGTGAACTTGGGCAGCACGAAACCCGACAGCAGCCCCGCCGCCGGACCCAGCCTGCGCACCAGGTCGGTGATCTGCCCGGACTCCCGCACCCGGACGAACAGCAACGGCAGCTCGTCCGGCGCGCCCCGGTCCGCCAGCTCCCGGAGCTGGCCGACGAGGTTGGCCTCGGCCAGCGGCACCTCGGCGTCCGCGATCGAGTCCTCCAGACAGAGCACCATCGAGACCACGCCGCGCGCCGCCTGCTTGAGCACGTCGCCGGCGAGCGCGGGCCTGGTGGCCGGGCTGTAGAGAGTGGCGCCGAGCGCGACCGCGAGGGTGCCCGCGTCCGCTTCGGAAGTGAACTCGGCCGGCTCACGGTGGAAGAGCGCGCTTCGGCGCTCAGGCGTCAGATGCCTGAAATGCCGCATGGAAATCCCCGTCCCGCCGTCCCGGCGCCCGTGCGCGTCGCTCCGGCGTACCTGTGGCGTCACGCGGTGGCGGTGGTCCTGCCGGGGCCGCCGTGGTGCCGCGTCGCTGCTCATCGTACGTTCGAGCGTCGGTCATGAGTTCCCCTGAGTCGGCAGCGGTCGCACATGGCCCCCGCTACGGAGCCGCCGGGGCCCCGGCGACCACGCCCCGTCGCCGCCGCGGCACATCCCGCGTTGTCGAGGGGGTCCGTCCGGGGGCAGGATGAAGACATGACGCACGCGATGACGAAGGGGTCGAACATCCCGCTGGAGTCCAGGACGGTACGCGCCGTGCTCTGCTGGGCCCCCGGCGCCGGAGTACCGGATGTCGATGCCTCGGCTCTGCTGCTCGGCCCGGACGGCAAGGTCCGCTCCGACGACGACTTCATCTTCTACAACCAGCCGCGCCACCCCTCCGGACTGGTGCGGCACCTGGCCAAGAAGCGCGAGCCCGAGGGGCTGCGCGACACCGTCGAAGCCGACCTGGGCGCGCTGGACACCTCCGTGGACCGGGTGCTGCTGGCCGCCTCCGCGGACGGCGGCAGCTTCGCCGCCGTCCGGGAACTGCGGCTGCTGCTGCACGACGCGGCCGACCCGGACGGCGGAACCGCGGCCGGTCCCGGCGGAGCACTCCTCGCCCGCTTCGACATCGAGCCGGAGACCGGCGGCGAGACGGCCATGGTCTGCGGCGAGCTCTACCGGCGCGGGGACAGCTGGAAGTTCCGCGCGCTGGGGCAGGGCTACGACACCGGGCTGGTCGGGCTCGCCACCGAGTTCGGCATCACCGTCGACGAGAGCGAGGCCGCCCAGGCCGGCTCCGGGCAGCGCACCGGCCAGGGGCAGCCGCACTCCCCGGAGCACGATCCGGACGCGACCGTGGCCCACGCGCCGCGGCCCGACACCATCGGCTCGGAGGACTTCCGGCTCGGCTCGCCCGCCGGGACGGTGCCCCAGCCGCCGCCCGAGCCGGGCTTCCCGGAGCCCGACCCGGTACCGCCCGAGCCGCACCCGGAACCCGGGCCGCCGCCGGAGCCCGGCCCCGAGCCGGTGCCGCCGGGTCCGCCCGGTCCGCCACCGGGGCCCACCCCCGGTCCCGGCCCCGTGCCCGGGCCGGATCCCGGGCCGCCGCCGCAGCCTCCCGCGCCGGAGCCCCCGGAGCCGCAGCCGGATCCGGCCGGCGTGTCGGCCTCGGCCGTCACGGCGCAGGTGCCGCCGCCCGGCGCTCCGCCCGGTGCGCCGCCGTTCGGGCCGCAGGGCGTGGCGGGCGTCCCGGCCCCGCCGGAGCAGCCCCCCGGTTACGGCTTCCCGCAGCCGCCGCACCACCCGCCCCAGCAGCCGCCCGCCACCCAGCCGGCCTACGGCTACCCGCAGCCCACCTACGGCTACCCGCAGCCGGACCCGGCGTTCGCGCTGCCACCCCAGGGCCCGCAGTTCCTGAACCGCTGAGCGCGGCACGCCGAGGCCCCGGCCGGTCCGTACCGGCCGGGGCCTCCTGCCTCTTCGCCTCCGTTCCGCACCACACCCGCGTCACGGAGGTGCCGCGGCGTGGAGCGCGGCGTCGCGGTCGGGGGCTCGGCGTGGCGTCGGGGGCTCGGCGTGGCGTCGGGGGCTCGGCGTGACCACGTCAGGGCGTCGCAGCGGAGATCCGGCAGGTGGAAGCAGCGGGCGGCCGGGGCCGGCCGCCGCGCCGGGCTCAGACCTTCTGCGTCTTGTAGCCCCGGCCCCACTGCAGCCCCCAGCCGTAGAGCCGGTCCAGCTCCGCCTGGAAGCCGTAGACGTAGCGGACTTCGCGGCGCACCTTCAGCTCGCCCTTGACGTTCTCCATCAGCAGCACGGCGCACGAGCGGGCCTGCGGAGCACGCTCGTCCAGCCCCACCTCCACATGCGGTCCGTTGCTGGGGATGAGCGTGACGACCGCGTGCGTCCGGTCGAAGGCCGGGGTGCCGTCGTAGATGTAGACGAAGAAGAGCAGCCGCTTCAACTCGTCCCGGTGGTCGAGGTTGACGTAGAGCGTCTCCCCGGAGGGCGAACCGAACCGGTCGTCACCGGTGAGCTTGATGTAAGGAGGCGCGTTCCAGTCGCCCAGGAAGTTGCCGAGCGGCTGGACGACGCCCTTGGTGCCGTCCGTCAGCTCGTACATGCACGCCAGGTCCAGGTCGACGTTGACGACGCCCTGGGTGTGGGCCTGCACCACGGTCGGTTTGAACGCCCTGAGCGGATGCCGGAGCGAACCGCCGGTCCGCCTGCCCACCCCCTCCACATCCGAACTGCGCATCCGCCAGGAGAGGTTGACCTGCAGGCTGCCGCTGTCGGCACCCTGCTTGGTCAGCGACAGCTCCGCGTGCCGCTTGGTCAGCTCCATCGCATACGTCGAAGGACCGCCGACCGTGTCGAACTTCGGTCCGCGCCGGGACATGCCCACACCCCGCCGCCAGTTCTCCCACAGGGAGACCATCCCGCACCCCCACTCGCGCTCGGGCCCCGTCCCACCGCAGCGGGGCGGCTCCGGGGCGGCCGCGCGGACCCCTTCGGTCCGCACCGTCACGGAAGCCGCCCCGCTGGGAGCGTTCCTCAATCAGCAGCCGGTCACACGCGCGCGGTGACCTCGGATTGCTGTGGATCCTCCCCGTCGCTCCCGCCGTCCCCGTCGCCCCCGGCCGCCTCGATGGCGCGGTTGCGGCGCAGCGAGGACCAGAAGGAGAGCGCGATCAGCACGACGCCGACCAGGCCGGTGATCACTTCGTTGATCTGGTACTTGACGGTGACGAGCAGGATCACCGAGAGGGCGCCGATGGCGTAGTGCGCGCCGTGCTCCAGGTAGATGTAGTCGTCCAGAGTGCCCTGGCGCACCAGGTAGACCGTGAGCGACCGGACGTACATCGCGCCGATGCCCAGACCGAGCGCCATCCAGAAGATCTGGTTGGTGACCGCGAAGGCGCCGATGACGCCGTCGAAGGAGAACGACGCGTCCAGGACCTCGAGGTAGAGGAACATGAAGAAGGCCGCCTTGCCGGCCAGTCCGACGGCCGAGGGCCGCTTCCCCGCCTTCTCGGCCTGCTCTTCCTCCTCCTGCTCGCGCTCCTCCTCCTCTTCGAGTTTGTCCTCGAAGTGGCCGGAGAGTCCGTTGACGATCAGATAGGTGATGAGTCCGGCGACACCCGAGAGGAGCACCGTGCCCGACTTGTCGGCGTGCCCGGCGTGCTGGTGCGCGGTGGTGGCCAGCGTGGTCGCCGTGACCAGCAGGGCGATCAGGGCGATCCCGACGGAGAGCCCGTCGATCTTGGAGAGCCGGGCGAGCGGGCGCTCCAGCCAGCCGACCCAGGTCTCCTCCCGCTCCTCGAGGATGAAGTCGAGGAAGATCATCAGCAGGAACATCCCGCCGAACGCCGCGATGGCCGGATGCGCGTCCGTGACCAACTGCTCGTAGCGGTCGGGGTTGTCCAGCGCGACCCGTACGGCCTCGATCGGATCGACCTGCGCGCTGATGGCGACAATGATGACCGGGAAGACCAGCCGCATGCCGAATACCGCGATCAGAATGCCGACGGTGAGGAAGATCTTCTGCCAGAAGGCATTCATCTTCTTCAGCACGCCGGCGTTGACGACCGCGTTGTCGAACGACAGGGAGATCTCCAGGACGGAAAGGATCGCCACGAGGGCGAACGCCTCCCACCCCCAGAAGAACGCCGCTGCGGCCAGTCCGACGGCGGTGACGCCGAAGGACCAGCCAAAGGTTTTCAGGAGCACTGGCTTCCCAATCCGCTGTCCGGTCTGCATAGGTTCACATCAGGGCGAAAGCCCTTTGACGACTGCGACCTCGAAGTCGTCTAGGCGACATTGACGCCGAAGTCTAGAGCGATGCCCCGCAGGCCCGACGCATACCCCTGGCCCACGGCTCGGAACTTCCACTCCCCGCTGTAACGGTAAAGCTCTCCGAAGATCATCGCTGTCTCGGAGGAGGCGTCCTCGGTGAGGTCGTAGCGGGCCAGCTCGATGCCGTCCTCCTGGTTGACGACGCGGATGTAGGCCTCGGCGACCTGGCCGAAGGTCTGGTGCCGGCTCTCGGCCTCGTAGATCGAGACGGCGAAGACGATCTTGTCCACCTGCGCCGGCACCAGCGGAAGGTCCACCAGGACCGTCTCGTCGTCGTCACTGCCGGTGCCGCCCACCAGCTCGTCGCCGGTGTGCTCGACGGAGCCGTCCGGGCTCTTGAGGTTGTTGTAGAAGATGAAGTATTCGTCGCCGAGAACCCGGCCGCCGGAGCACAGCAGTGCGCTGGCGTCGAGGTCGAAGTCGGCGCCCGTGGTGGACCGGGCCTTCCAGCCCAGACCGACCCGCGCCTGGGTCAGGTTCGGTGCGGCCTTCGAGAGGGAGACGTTTCCCCCTTTGGCGAGCGTGACGCTCATGTTTCTGGTCCTCTCCCCGGCTGGTGGCTCGGCCATGCGGCCCGCGCCACAGTGCGTCCAGTCTCTCCGTACCACCGGGCGCCGCACACCTCCGGGGCACGGAAGTCTGCGGCGCCCGTGGCTGCCGGTCTCCGGCAGGGGCGCCCCGTCGGCCCGTCGACCGGGCCGGTGGGCGCATGCCCTGCGGATTCCCTCAGACGTTCACGCCGAAGTCCTGCGCGATGCCGCGCAGGCCCGAGGCGTAGCCCTGGCCGATGGCACGGAACTTCCACTCCGCACCGTGCCGGTAGAGCTCACCGAAGACCATCGCCGTCTCGGTTGACGCGTCCTCGCTGAGGTCGTAGCGCGCCAGCTCGGCGTTGTCGGCCTGGTTGACGACGCGGATGTAGGCGTTCCGCACCTGGCCGAAGCTCTGCTGGCGGCTCTCCGCCTCGTAGATCGAGACGGGGAAGACGATCTTCTCGACATCGGCCGGTACCCCGGCGAGGTTCACCTTGATGACCTCGTCGTCGCCTTCGCCCTCGCCGGTGAGGTTGTCACCGGTGTGCTCGACGGAGCCGTCGGGGCTCTTGAGGTTGTTGAAGAACACGAAGTTCTGGTCGTTGGCGACCTTGCCCTCCGCGTTCGTCAGCAGGGCGCTCGCGTCGAGGTCGAAGTCGCTGCCGGTGGTCGTACGGGCGTCCCAGCCGAGACCGACGATGACCGCGGTCAGGTTGGGCGCTTCCTTGGTCAGCGAGACGTTGCCGCCCTTGCTGAGGCTGACTCCCACGAGTCCTCCTGGTCAGTTGTTTCGTGAGGACACCGCGTGCCCCCGTTTTTCGAATGCCGTCGGATCAACGATTCGATCCTAGTGAGCGGTTCCCCGGGACACAGCCCTCTTACCGAGCGGAATCGGGGGTGTCCCGAGCGTTGCCGGAGCGCTCGGAGGCGCGCCCCGGCGCGACGGCCCGGCCGGCCGTCAGAGCTTCTCGAGCTCCCGCTCGTACTCCTTGAGGTCCCGCGCGTCGGGCAGCCCGTTGACGACGGTCCAGCGCACGGTGCCCTCCTTGTCGATGATGAAGGTGCCACGCACCGCGCAGCCCTTCTCCTCGTCGAACACTCCGTAGGCGCGCGACGCCGCACCGTGCGGCCAGAAGTCGGACAGCAGCGGGTACTCCAGCCCCTCCTGCTCGGCGAAGACGCGCAGCGCGAACGGCGAGTCGTTGGAGACCGCCAGCAACTGCACGTCGTCGTTGACGAAGCGGGGAAGCTCGTCCCGCAGAGCGCACAGCTCCCCGGTGCACACACCGGTGAAGGCGAACGGGTAGAAGAGCAGGACGACGTTCTTCTCGCCCTGGTAGTCCGAGAGCCGCACGGTCTGGCCGTGCTGGTCCTTGAGCTCGATGTCGGGTGCCTTGGTACCGGCCTCGATCGCCATGGCGGGTTCCCTTCGGTGGGCGGAAACGGTCGCCCCCACCCTATGCACCGAGCCCCTGCCGGCCGGGGGCCGGTCAGGGGCTCGGTTCGTTCGCGTCGGAACGCGTCGGACACGCACCGGAGGCGGTCATGAGGCGGTATGGGGCGGCAGACGACGCAGAAGGAAGGCCCGAAGGGGGCGCCGTCCCTCGCGCAGCACCGTCCGTGGTGTACCGATGCGGGGCGCAAGCGCCGGTCAGCGCTTGTTGGGGGATCCCTTCGGGGTGACCAGGCGGCTGCCCGTCCAGTCCTTGGCCGCGTTGAAGCTCTTGGTCTGGGAGAGCCCGGCGGTCTGGGAGGCCTCACCGATGTCGCTGGGCTCCACGTAGCCCTCGCGGCCCGTCTTGGGGGTCAGCAGCCAGACGGGGGCACCTTCGTCGATCATCGTGGTGGCGTCCACCAGCGCGTCCGTCAGGTCGCCGTCCTCGTCGCGGAACCACAGCACCACGGCGTCGGCCACATCGCCGTATTCCTCGTCGACCAGTTCCGCGCCGGTGATCTCCTCGATGGACTCGCGGAGCTCCTGGTCTACGTCGTCGTCGTAGCCGATCTCCTGGACCACCTGTCCGGGCTGGAAACCCAGCCTTGCGGCGGGGTTGGTCCGCTCCTCCGCGTGGTCCGCGGTCGCGCTCACGGATTGCCTCCAGTCATGTTTTGCGAATATGGGGTTGCGACCCCGCGCGTACGCGAGGCATGGGCCGTAGTCCACACGGGCGGGCCGGATCACGCAAGTACCCGGCCTCCCATCCCGCCCAAACGTTGACGTCTCATACCACAATGCCTGATCGAGAGTGATTCAGGCCACATTGCGGCCGCCAGGATCTGCCAGGTTTGCCCCGGCTGACCCGGGGGAGCCGTAAGGGCACCCGGAGGACCGAACGCACGTTTGGGGTGATCGGTGCGGAGCGCGGACCTCCTCCCGGAACGGGCGTAAGGTGGCAGGTCGACCGCGTCGTTGCACCTGCGTACACCCCCTTCCGGCCCGCCTCGAAAGGCGCTGGGTTACTTATCGGTAGAGATGACGTCACAGCAGCGGCGGTCCACGATGGAGGCGGCGCGCCGCTCCGCTGAGCACGATCCAGGGCGTCCGCCGCCGCCCGGCCCCCAAGCACCATCCGACCGATACAGCGAAGGAACAGCGTGGCTTCCGGATCCGATCGCAACCCGATCATCATTGGCGGCCTTCCCAGCCAGGTCCCGGATTTCGATCCTGAAGAGACCCAGGAATGGCTCGACTCGCTCGACGCAGCCGTCGACGAGCGCGGACGGGAACGCGCCCGCTACCTCATGCTCCGGCTCATCGAGCGCGCCCGCGAGAAGCGCGTCGCCGTCCCGGAGATGCGCAGCACCGACTATGTGAACACCATCGCGACCAGGGACGAGCCGTTCTTCCCCGGCAACGAGGAGATCGAGCGCAAGATCCTCAACGCGACCCGGTGGAACGCGGCCGTCATGGTCTCGCGTGCCCAGCGGCCCGGGATCGGGGTCGGCGGCCACATCGCCACCTTCGCCTCCTCCGCCTCGCTCTACGACGTGGGCTTCAACCACTTCTTCCGCGGCAAGGACGAGGGCGACGGCGGGGACCAGATCTTCTTCCAGGGCCACGCCTCTCCCGGTATCTACGCCCGCGCCTACCTGCTCGACCGGCTCAGCGAAGCCCAGCTCGACGGCTTCCGGCAGGAGAAGAGCAAGGCGCCGCACGGACTGCCCAGCTATCCGCACCCCCGGCTGATGCCGGACTTCTGGGAGTTCCCCACCGTCTCCATGGGCCTGGGCCCGATCGGCGCGATCCACCAGGCGCGGATGAACCGCTACATGGAGTCCCGCGGTATCGCCGACACCTCCAAATCCCGGGTGTGGGCCTTCCTCGGCGACGGCGAGATGGACGAGCCCGAGTCCCTCGGCCAGCTCTCCCTGGCCGCCCGCGAGGGGCTGGACAACCTCACCTTCGTCATCAACTGCAATCTGCAGCGGCTGGACGGGCCGGTCCGGGGCAACGGGAAGGTCATCCAGGAGCTGGAGTCCTACTTCCGCGGTGCCGGCTGGAACGTGATCAAGCTGGTGTGGGACCGCTCCTGGGACCCGCTGCTGGCACAGGACCGGGACGGTGTGCTGGTCAACAAGCTGAACACGACACCGGACGGCCAGTTCCAGACCTATGCGACCGAGAGCGGCTCCTACATCCGGGAGCACTTCTTCGGCGGCGACCAGCGGCTGCGCAAGATGGTCGAGGGCATGACCGACGACCAGCTGCTGCACCTGGGCCGCGGAGGCCACGACCATCGCAAGGTGTATGCGACCTACAAGGCGGCGGCCGAGCACAAGGGGCAGCCGACCGTCATCCTGGCGCAGACGATCAAGGGCTGGACGCTCGGCCCGAACTTCGAGGGCCGCAACGCGACCCATCAGATGAAGAAACTGACGGTCGACGATCTGAAGGGGTTCCGCGACCGGCTGCATCTGCCGATCCCGGACAGCGAGCTGGAGTCGGGCCTGCCGCCCTACTACCACCCCGGCCGCGACTCCGAGGAGATCCAGTACATGCACGACCGCCGCAAGGAGTGCGGCGGCTATGTGCCGACCCGGGTCAACCGGTCCAAGCCGCTGCGCCTTCCGGACGAGAAGGCCTACGCCACGCTGAAGAAGGGCTCCGGGCACCAGCAGATCGCCACCACGATGGCGTTCGTGCGGCTGCTGAAGGACCTGATGCGGGACAAGGAGATCGGCAAGCGCTTCGTGCCGATCGCACCCGATGAGTACCGCACCTTCGGAATGGACTCCTTCTTCCCCTCGGCCAAGATCTACAACCCGCTGGGGCAGCTCTACGAGTCCGTGGACCGGGAGCTCCTGCTGGCCTACAAGGAGTCGCCGACCGGGCAGATGCTGCACGACGGCATCTCCGAGGCCGGCTGCACCGCCGCCACCATCGCCGCGGGCTCTGCCTACGCCACCCACGGCGAACCGATGATCCCGATCTACGTCTTCTACTCGATGTTCGGCTTCCAGCGGACCGGCGACCAGTTCTGGCAGATGGCCGACCAGATGGCGCGGGGTTTCGTACTGGGCGCGACCGCGGGGCGCACCACGCTCACCGGCGAGGGTCTCCAGCACGCCGACGGCCACTCTCAGTTGCTGGCCTCGACCAACCCCGCGGTGGTCGCCTACGACCCGGCCTTCGGGTTCGAGATCGCCCACATCGTCCGGGACGGACTGCGCCGGATGTACGGCTCCAGCGCAGAGCATCCGCAGGGCGAGGACGTCTTCTACTACCTGACGGTCTACAACGAGCCCATCCAGCAGCCGGCCGAGCCGGAGAACGTGGATGTGGAGGGGATCCTCAAGGGCCTCTACCGCTACCGTGCGGCCGAGCGGGGCACTCATGCCGCGCAGATCCTGGCCTCCGGTGTGGCCCTGCCGTGGGCGCTGGAGGCGCAGCGGATCCTCGCCGAGGAGTGGGACGTGAAGGCCGATGTGTGGTCGGCGACGTCCTGGAACGAACTGCGGCGCGAGGCCGTGGAGGTGGAGGAGCACAACCTCCTGCACCCCGACGAGGAACTGCGCGTCCCCTACGTCACGACCAAATTGCAGGGGGCCGAGGGCCCCAAGGTGGCGGTCTCGGACTGGATGCGGGCCGTGCCCGACCAGATCTCGCGCTGGGTGCCGGGCACTTACCAGTCGCTGGGCGCCGACGGGTTCGGCTTCGCCGACACCCGGGGTGCCGCGCGCCGCTTCTTCCACATCGACGCACAGTCGATCGTGCTGGGCGTACTGACCGAACTGGCGAAGGAGGGGAAGGTGGACCGCTCCGCGTTGAAGCAGGCCATCGACCGCTACCGGTTGCTGGAGGTCGCGGCGGCCGACCCGGGCACCGCCGGGGGCGACGCCTGAGCCGGATGCCCTCGGCCGGGAGCCCGCAGGCTGCCGGCCCGGCCCCGGTGGCCGGGTGCGGTCCAGGAACGGACCGCACCCGGCCACCGGGCCGCGGAACGCGGTCGGGTGCCCCGCGTGCCCGGTGCGCACCTCAGTGCTCCCATACCTTGAAGGCCCGCACCCGATAGGGCAGCTCGGGCGTCCAGGACCCCGAGGGATGGGTGTGGAACTCGGCCGTCTCCGCGCACTCCTCGCTCTGGTAGAGGGTGACGGGCCGGCCGGTGCGGTTGGCCGCCGAGGTGGCCGAGGCGCCGCCCGTCAGCGGCGTACAGCTCTCGATGTCGATACCGCGCAGCTCATGGACGCGCGGTGTGCCCTTGAACTCCGTACGCTCCCACAGGCACAGCTCCCCCGGTCCGCACTCTCCCAGCCTGGGCGCGGCCTTCCTCCCGGCGGCCTGGTGATGGGGCTGGTGGGGCACGGCGTAGCCCCGCGCCGCCCGCTGCTGGGTCTGCGCCCCCACCGGCTGTGCGGCGGCTGTCATCGCCACCGCCAGCGTGGTCACGGCCAGGACTCCGGCCGCCCTCCTCGGACCTCGTCCGAACATGCCTTGCACGGCTGATCACTCCCCCGCTGAAGGCCGGGCACGTCGCCGCCCGGCGTGTGACCAGCATGTCCGCGCCGCGGAAGGACAGCCAAGAGCAAGCGGCCGGGTTCACCGGGACAGGTGGCGGAGTTGTCCACAACTCGCGAGTTATCCACCGTCACCGGCGACACCGGGCCGGGAAGAGGTCCGGTGCGCCACGCTGTGTCCGGTCAGTACGGGGCAGCGGCCGGAGGCAGCGGTGAGGCGTGTCGAGAGCGGGTCCACCGAGCCGGGAACGCACCGGAGCCCGGAACGCGCCGGAGCCGGGACGCGCCGGCACGGGGAGCCACGGCTTCCCGTCACCGGGCCGACAGCGTCGGCAGCTTCGGCCCGGGAGCCGTTCCGTACCCCGCATCCGGCGGCCGGCTCCGGCAGGCCGTTCCCGAAGGGCCTTGTGTGCGGCCCTTCGGGCAGGGACTCTCCTCAGACGTGCACGGAGGGCCCGGCGTCGTTCTTGCCGCGACTGGTGAAGACGGCCACGCCGGCGGCCAGGACCGAGACGATGCCCGCACAGACGAACGCCAGGCCCATGCCCGAGACGAAGGCGCCGTGCACCGCGTGCTCGATCGCCTCCGCCACCCGTTCCGGCGTCCCCTTCGGCACGGGTGCAATGCCCACCTCGGCCGCGTCCTTGAGGGCAGCCTCCTTCTCACCCGACAGCGGGGGCAGCTTGGCCTCGGCCCACTTGCGAGGCAGTTCGCTGCCGACCCGGGAAGCCATCACCGCCCCGAGCACGGCCGTGCCGAGGCTGCCGCCCACCTGCATGGCGGCCTGCTGGAGCCCGCCCGCGACACCGGCGTGCTGCAGCGGCGCGTTGCCGACGATCACTTCGGTGGCGCCGACCATCACCGGTGCGAGCCCGAGGCCCAGCAGGGCGAACCACAGGGAGGTGACGCCCATGCCGCTGTCCGCCTCCAGGGTGGAGAGTCCGAACATGGCGACGGCCGCCAGAATCATGGCGCCGGCCAGCGGCACGCGAGGGCCGACCTTGGTGATGACCGCGCCCGCCAGCGGTGAGGCGACGATCATCATCGCGGTGAGCGGCAGCAGACGCAGCCCGCTGTCCACCGGCGAGAGGCCGTTGACGTTCTGCAGGTAGAAGGTGACGAAGAAGATGCCGCCCATGAAGCCGAAGGCCATGAGCACCATCAGCACGGTTCCGGCGGTCAGCGGTACCGAGCGGAACATGCTCATCGGCAGCAGCGGTTCCGCGACCCTGGTCTCCCAGAAACCGAAGACGGCGAAGGCCAGCAGGGAGACGGCCAGGAATCCGAGGGTCCTGGGGTCGCCCCAGTGCCAGTCGGGCGCCTTGATGATGGCCCAGACGAGGCAGAACATGGCGCCGGACAGCAGGAGGATGCCGAGCAGGTCGAAGGACCGGGGAGCGTCCTTCGACCGCCGGTCCAGCAGCAGGACGAGCCCCATCACCAGTGCGAGCGCGCCGACCGGGATGTTGATGAAGAAGACCGACTCCCAGCCCTTGTGCTCGACCAGCAGCCCCCCGACGATCGGCCCGGCCGCCGTCGAGGCGCCGATGACCGCTCCCCAGATGCCGATGGCCGCGTTCAGCCGCTCGGCGGGGAAGGAGGCACGCAGCAGACCCAGCGCGGCCGGCATCAGCAGCGCACCGCACATGCCCTGGAGCACCCGGAAGGTGATGACGAGCGCCACGCTGCCGGACAGGCCGATGGCGGCGGAGGCGGCGGCGAAGCCGACCACGCCGCCGAGGAAGGTCTGCCGGTGCCCGAAGCGGTCGCCCAGCTTGCCGGCGGTGATCAGCGAGACCGCGAGCGCGAGCAGATAGCCGTTGGTGATCCACTGGACATCGGCCAGGGAGGCGTCGAGGTCGTGCTGGATGGCGGGGTTGGCGATGGCGACGATCGTCCCGTCGAGGGCGACCATCGCGACCCCGAAGGCGACGGTGACGAGGGTCAGCCACGGGTGTCCCCGCAGCCCGCTGCGGGGCTCCGGGCCGCCGCCGTCGGCGGGTGCTGGATCCGGCGCGTCGTCCGCGACGGTGCTGGTCTGGGTGGTCATGGCCGGAGGATAATGACAGCTGCTGACAATTGACAAACTAAATTATTAGTCGGTAAATGACAGTAGGCGCTCACACATCGTGAACGCCTCGCCGGAGAGAGGAAGCGGCATTGACGGGGCTGCGTGAACGGAAGAAACAGCGCACAAGAGACGCGCTGATCGTGGCCGCCCACGAACTCTTCGTCACGCAGGGCTACGAGACCACCACCGTCGACCAGATCGCCGAGGCCGTCGACGTCTCCCAGCGCACCTTCTTCCGCTACTTCGCGAACAAGGAGGAGGTCGCGCTCTTCCTGCAGAACATGGTGGAGCGCATCTACTACGAGGCCGTGTGCGCCCGCCCGGTGGCCGAGCCGCCGCTGGAGTGCCTGCGCAGCACCCTCGACGACGTGTGGGACGACGTCGGAGTGGCCGTCGAGGAGATCACCCCGCTCCCCCTCCACCTGAAGATGTGCCAGGTCATCGAGGTGACTCCGCCCCTGCTGGCCGCACATCTGCGGCACTCGCTGCTGATGGAGGAGAAGCTCGTCCAGGAGGTCGCCCGGCGCACCGGGGTGGACGCCGACCGGGACCCGCGGCCGCGGGTGCTGGTCGCCGCGTTCACCGGGGTGATGCGCACCGCCGCCCGGCAGTGGAGCATGCGCAACGACGCCTCGCTGGAGACGGCACGCGAGGTCACCCGCGACTACATCGCGCAACTGGGCCCCGCACTCGCCTCCGACTGGGGACGGCGGAGCTGATCCCGATCGCCGCGCCCCGCACGGCAGTTGCCCACCGTGACTGCCGCACGGTACGGACACGCCACCCGCACCCGACCGCGCAGTGCGAAACGTGAGATGACTCACCCGGGCTTCCTGAATGCGGGACCGCTCAGCGGCATCTCCTAGGGTGTCGCCCCAGTGACTTACTTCCCCGCACCAGGCAACCCGTTGTCCGGACTCGGCGTCCCCGCACCAGGCGCCCCGGGCATCACGGTCTGGCGCGCGGTGCTCGCCCTGGCCGTCGTCCTCGTCCTGCTGGCGACATCCGGCTGGACGGCGGTGCGCAAGCACCAGGCGGAGGACGGGCCGCGCGCAGCGGCCGTGCACGCCTGGAAGAAGGCATCCCTCGCCGGGCGCCCCCTGCCCGCCCCCGACGCCCCGCCCGGCAGCATCGCCCGCTACTTCGCCGGACTGAGCCGGGCCCAGCAGCGCGACCTCGCCACCCGCTTCCCGCTCGTCGTGGGCAACCTCGGCGGCGCGCCGCTGGAACTGCGCTACCGGGCGAACCACACCGCGCTGCTCCAGGCCCGCGACACCGAGCGCAAGCGGATGCGGGACGAGCGGCTGACCGAGGAGGGCCGCAGCCGGGCGAAGCACCGGATGCACCGCTTCACCTCGATGCTCGGCCCGCAGCGGCAGATCCTCGCCTTCGACCCGACAGGACGCGGCCGGGCCGCCGAGGTCTTCGGCGACCTGCGCGACGCCCGGCGGGTCTCGGTGGTCGTCCCCGGCGTCGACACCGAACTGCTGACCTTCGAGAAGTCGGCGCGGCAGTACTCGGCGCCGGTCGGCATGGCCGACGCGCTGCAACAGCAGCAGCACACCACCCGCCCCGGCGTGC
The DNA here is from genome assembly GCF_000280905.1 of Streptomyces sp. AA1529. GTDB lineage: Bacteria > Actinomycetota > Actinomycetes > Streptomycetales > Streptomycetaceae > Streptomyces. The sequence continues at coordinate 40,397 of NZ_ALAP01000037.1, forward strand.
GCACGGCGACCATCGCCTGGGCCGACTACACCGCACCCGCCGGACTCGGCGTGGACGCCGCCTCGGGCGGAGACGCCGAGTCCGGCGCGGTACGGCTGGACGACCTGGTGCGCTCCCTGCCCGCCACCTCGGCCGCTGCCGCCCCCGAGGTCGCGCTGTTCTGCCACAGCTACGGATCGGTGGTCTGCGGGGTGGCGGCGCGCCGGCTGCCGGACAGCGTCACCGACATCGCCGTCGCGGGCAGCCCGGGGATGCGCGCCGACAACGCGGCGCACCTCGGCACCCGCGCCCACGTCTGGGCGATGCGGGACGACGACGACTGGATCGCCGATGTCCCCCACCTGGATGTCGGAGGGCTCGGACACGGTGCGGACCCGGTGGCCGACGGATTCGGTGCCCGGCAGCTGTCGGCTCGCGGCGCCGTCGGCCACACCGGCTACTTCGTGCCGCACACCGGCAGCCTCGCCAACTTCGCCGCGATCGGCACCGGCGCCTACCAGGACGTCGTCTGCGACTCCTCCGATCCGGAATGCTCCCTCCTCCCGGGCGCCTCCTGACAGCGCATCCGGGGCCTGCGGCACTCCGCCGGGCCGTACGCAGCCCGCCGAATCTGCGCGCGTAGCACCACGGAGAGCGGCGGAGGGGGGACGGACGGCGGACCGCCGCATACGATGGCCCACATGGGTGACGTACTGGCTGGAATTCACTCCGCCTGGGAGTTCACAGCGGACTCCGTGCTCATCCGCTTCGAACGGGGGATTCGCACGCCGAAGCTCTTCCAGGTGCTCGGGGAACGGCGTATCCCGTACGAGGCGCTGAGCACCGTCGAGCTGGCCCCGGGCGGCAAGCGCGGCACCGTCGTGCTGCGCGCCGTGCCCCGGGAGGGCGCGGACCCGCTGCTGGAAGCGGCAGCCGGACAGCTCAAGGAGAGCAGCGACCCCTACCGGTTGGTGCTGCCCGCCGAGCGCGAGCCGCTCGCGGACCGCTACGCCGCCGAACTGCGGGCGGCGCTGCCCCCGGAGGCGGCCAAACCGGCCCAGGACCACCTCGTCGCCGCACCCTCCGCCCCGCAGAGCTTCAAGGCGTACGACGGCAAGGCGTCCTTCGACGGCACGGGAGTCGGCTTCCGGTGGTTCTGGACGGGGGCCTCGACGGCCAAATGGAAGGCCGGCGACCAGTACTTCCCGGTCGGTGAGCTGGAGAGCGTCGAGTGGTGCTCACCGGAGGGGCCCGGCGGCCATCTGCGGCTGCGCCCACGCGGAGCGGAGATCCTCGCGGAGGCCGACCAGGACCCGGCCTCCGTGGTGTTCGGACTCGGCTACGGACCCGTCTACGAGTCCCTGCCCTTCGCCGCCTCGGTCCTGGAGGCGGTACGGGCGGCCGGGCCGGTGCGGGAGACCGGGAGTGTCTGCTCGGCGCCCGCACCGCAGCCGCCCCGTTCGGACCCGGCGGATGTGGCCGAACGCATCCGGCACCTCGGCGAACTGCACGACGCCGGGCTGCTGACCGACCACGAGTTCACCGCCAAGAAGGCGGAGCTGCTGGCGGAGCTGTGACCCCGGGATCCGCGCTCTCCCCCCTGTGGGGCCAACTGCGCTCGCTCGCCGCCGCCCTGGCCACCCCCGCCGCCTCGCGTGAACCGCTGCTGGGCCACGCGGCCTCCCGCACCGTGCGGCTGCTGCCCTATGTGCTGGCGTCCGGCTTCACGATCGTGCTCCTCCCGGTGACCGCACAGGTGCTCTCGCACGACTTCGCGGTGCCCGGCGGCTGGGCCGGTGTGCTGAGCGTGGCGCAGACCGCGCCCCTGCTCCTGGCGGTGACCCGGCCGCTGCCCGCCTGGTGGATCGTCTTCGGTGCGGACCTGGCCGGCGCCCTGGTGCTGCTGGTGACGGGCGGAGGCGCCGGACGGCCCTGGCCGTGGCCGCCGATGGTGATCGTGGGCTGCCTGGTGCTGTATCTGGCGCTGGCGCTGCGCGAGAGCCGCCGCACGCTGCTCGCGGTCTGGCTCGTGACGGTGTCCGCCTCGCTCGCGCTGGGGTTCACCGCGCCCGAGCGCAGCGAGGGGACGAACGTGCTGCTGATCGTGCTGAGCGGCGCCGTACTGCTGCTCGGTGCCACCTTGCGGGAGCGGGCCGAGGCGCAGCGCCGACTGGCGGAGCAGGAGCACATCAGCGAGGCCGAACGCGCCCGCCGCACCCTGCTGGAGGAGCGCGCCCGGATCGCCCGGGAACTGCACGACGTGGTCGCGCACCACATGTCCGTCATCACCGTCCAGGCCGACAGCGCGCCCTACCGGATCGCGGAGATGCCGCAGGAGGCGCGCGAGGAGTTCGGCTCCATCGCCGCGGCCGCACGCGAGTCGCTGACCGAGATGCGCCGCCTGCTCGGCGTCCTGCGCAGCGAGACCACCCGCGGTGAACGAGCCCCCCAGCCCGGCCTGGAGCGGCTGGAGCAGCTCGTGGAGGCGACCGTACGCGCCGGAGTGCCCACCGAGCTGGACCTCGCACTGCCCGGTGCGGAGAACGGGCCCGAGGCAGGGGACGGTGCCGGGAGGGAGGACGGGGCCGAGAGGGGGGACGGGACCGGTGCGGCGGGTGCGGACGCTCCTGCGCCGACCGTGACGCTCTCGGCGTACCGGATCGTCCAGGAGGCGCTCGCCAACGTCGTGCGGCACGCACCCGGCGCCCGGACCCGCGTCTCGGTGACGGTTCCGGACGAGGGCTGGCTGTCCGTGGTGGTCGTCAACGGCGCCTCGCCGGAACCGGAAGCGGCCCCGCTGGAGACGACCGGCACCGGGCACGGCCTGGTGGGGATGCGGGAACGGGTGCGGCTGGTCGGCGGGAGCCTGCAGGTCGGTGCACTGCCCGACGGCGGATTCCGGGTCGCGGCCCGACTGCCGCTGCACCCGCCCCCCGCCGCTCCGTCCGGACCGCACGACGAGGCCTCTCCCGGGGCCGACGTGCGGGACGCGGAGCGGGACCGGGCCTGCGAGCACGCACCCGACCCGCGGCACACCGGCTCCACCCCGACCGTATGATCCGACCGTCTGGAAGGCGCTCCCCCGCATGAACGGCATCGGCACGTCCGGCGTTCCCCCGACCGGCCGGGTGACCCGCCTGGTCATCGTCGACGACCAGGCCATGGTCCGGGCGGGATTCGCCGCGCTGCTGGCCGCCCAGAGCGACATCGACGTGGTGGGCGAGGCCCCCGACGGCGCGGCGGGCGTCGAGCTGTGCCGCCGGGTCCACCCCGACGTGGTGCTGATGGACGTGCGGATGCCGCGCCTGGACGGCCTGGAGGCGGCCGAGCAGCTCCTCGACCCGCCGCCGGGCGTCACCCACCGTCCCAAGGTGCTGATGCTGACGACGTTCGACGTGGACGACTATGTGTACGAGGCGCTGCGGCTGGGCGCGAGCGGCTTCCTGCTCAAGGACGCGCCGCCGGCCGACCTGATCGCCGCGGTGCGGGTGGTCGCCGAGGGCGAGGCCCTGCTGGCGCCCTCGGTGACCCGGCGGCTGATCGCCGAGTTCGCCCGGCAGCGGGCCGGGAACGGCCCGCTGCGGGGGCGGGCCCAGGCGTCCGGACTACGGCTCAAGACACTCACCGAACGGGAGACCGAGGTGCTGGAGCTCGTGGCCCGCGGACGGTCCAACACCGAGATCGCCGAGATCCTCGTGCTGGCCGAGCAGACGGTGAAGACCCATGTGAGCCGCGTCTTCGCCAAGCTGGGGCTGCGCGACCGGGCCCAGGCCGTCGTCTTCGCCTACGAGTCGGGGCTGGTCGCGCCGGGCGACCACTAGCTCCGCCGGCCCGCGCGGCCGCGCGGGCCGATGCCACTTGCGGCCCGGGCCCCGGCGGTCCTCGGCCCCGACCGTCCGGGGCTCCACCGGTCCAGGGCTCCGCCGGTCCAGGGCTCCGCCGACCCCGCCGGTCCGGGGCTCCGCCGGTCCACCGTCTCACCGGCCCGGGGGCCTCCGCGGTGCGCAGGGCGCGGATCCCGCGCGCCCTGCGCCACCCCCTACCCCGGTAGCACCCGACGGTTGGCTCCGCAGTGTGACGCCCCGCGTACGGCCGGAGCCGCACGCTCCTGCTGCCGCCTCCGGAGACGCCGCGGGCGGCGGGAGGAGGGACAGGCCCATGAAGCGCCGCCGTACGCGTGTTCTGCTCGTCGCCCCGCTCGTCGGAGCGGTGCTCGCCACCACGGTGGGGGTGACCAGCGGAACGGAGCAGACCCCGGTGACCGGGCCCGCGCCGGGCGCCGCCGCCTGGCGCGCGGACCGTGCGCTGGGGCGCACGCTGCCGGACCCCGCGACGGCGAGCCCCGAACGGGTCGCCGGATTCTTCGCGGAGCTGAGTGCGAGCGAGCGGCGGGGGCTGGTGCGGCGCCATGCGATGACGGTGGGGAATCTGGACGGCGTCCCCCTGCGTGTGAGGTATCAGGCGAACCGGCTGGCGCTCAAGCGGGAGCAGCGGGTGCAGTCGGCGCGGGCACGGGCGGAGGGGCTGACCCGGGAGGACCACCGGGAGGCCCGGAGGAAGGTCAGGCGGTACGCCCGGCTGCTGGCCCCCGGACGGCGGATCCTGGCCTTCGATCCGCGCGGCCGGGGCCAGGTCGCCGAGGTCTTCGGGGACCTCGCGCACGCGACCAGGACCGCGGTCGTCGTACCCGGCTCCGACATCGACCTGGCCGACTTCGACCGCGGCGGCGGGAACCGTTACGGCAGGCCCGCCGGGATGGCGGCCGCGCTGCACGACCGGATGGTGCGGCGCGCCCCGCACACCCGCAGCGCAGTCGTCGCCTGGGTCGGCTACACCACACCGGTCGGTCTGGGCCCGGACGCCGCGACGGGGAAGCTCGCCGACGCCGGAGCCCCGCGGCTGGTGCGCTTCCTGGACGGGCTGGCGCAGAGCGGGACTCCGGCTCCCGCGGTGCTGTGCCACAGCTACGGGTCGGTCGTGTGCGGCCGGGCCGCATCCCGGCTCGACCCGTCCGAGGCCGCCGGGCTGATTGTCTTCGGCTCCCCCGGGATGCGGGCCGACTCGGTGGCGGACCTGCACACCCGGGTGCCGGTGTGGGCGGCACGGGCCGCGGAGGACTGGATCGGCCGCGTGCCGCACGTGCGGCTGCTGGGCCTGGGGCACGGCACCGACCCCACCGACCCCGGATTCGGAGCGCGTGTCGTCACCGCGGCCGGCGCCGACGGGCACAGTGGCTATCTGAAGCCGGGCACCGACTCGCTGGACAACTTCGCCGCGATCGCGCTGCGTGCCTACGGATCGGTCCGGTGCGCCCCCGCCTCCCGGGAGTGCGCCGCGGTCCGCTGAGGTGCGCGCGCCGAGCGGGTCGCGGGCGGATGGTGCACGCGCCGGGGCAGGCGCCGGGAGGGTGGACGGCCGGGCGGCGGACGAGGCGGACGGGACGCACCTGACCCGGGGCACGCCTGGCGCGGGCGCCGGACGCCGGACGCCGGGCGCCGGGCGCCGGGCGCGGGGCGCGGGGCGCGGGGCGCGCCGGGAGCGCGTTCCACCACCCGGCACCGAGGTGGCCGGCTTCCCCGGCTATGCGCCCGAGGCCGAGTGCGGGGAGCGGTGCTCGGCGGTGGCGTCGGAGGCGGCCGGGGCCATGACCGCGCGGGTCGCCGGGAGATCGCCGGTGCTGCGCGAGTAGTGGTCGATCTTGTAGTCGAGGACCTCGAGCGTGTCGTGCAGCTCGGCGATCCGGGCCAGCACATCCTCGCGGGTGGCCTCCAGGAGGGCCTTGCGTTCGCCGAACGTCTGCTCGCCCTGGCGCACCATCTCCGCGTAGCGCACCATGTCCGCCACGGGCATCCCGGTCAGCCGGAGTTTGCCGACGAGGTCCAGCCAGTTCAGGTCCCGGTCGGAGAAGCGGCGCTGGCCGGTGTGGGACCTGTCCACGTGCGGCATCAGGCCGATCCGCTCGTACCAGCGCAGGGTGTGCGCGCTCAGTCCGCTCAGTTCAGCGGCCTCGCTGATGGTGTAGCGGTGCTGCCCCTCGGGCCGTCGGCCGGTGCAGGGCGCCTCGGCGCACCGCGCCGGTGCCCGGGGCTGCGATGTCGGCGGATTCTCCGGCTGCGTCATGGTCACAAGTGAACGCTACGGACTTCGAGTGCGCTCGAAGCAAGGGGGGAAATCGTCGGCACTTCGGTGCCGTTAGGCTCGGGGCCATGGACAGCCTGCGGATGATCGAGACCTGGCCGGTGCCCACCGCCGCGGCGGCCGTCGTACGCGCCGACGGGACCGTGGCCGGGACGCGCGGCCCGGCCGCGCAGCGCTTCGCGCTGGCCTCGGTCACCAAGCCGCTGACCGCCTACGCGGCACTGATGGCGCTGGAGGAGGGCGCCGTCGAACTGGACGAGCCTGCCGGGCCCGAGGGTTCGACGGTGCGGCATCTGCTGGCGCACACCTCGGGGCTCGCCTTCGACGAGCACCGGACCATGGCCGAGCCCGGCACCCGCCGGATCTACTCGAACGCGGGTTTCGAGGCGCTGGCCGACCATCTGGCCAAGGCGACCGAGATGCCCTTCGCGCAGTACTTGCGCGAGGGCGTGCTCGGTCCGCTGGGCATGACGGGCACCGAACTGGACGGCTCGGCCGCCAAGGACGGCTTCTCCACCCTGGCCGACCTGACCCGGTTCGCCGCCGAACTGCAGTCCCCCGCGCTGCTGGACCCCTCGACGGTGCGGCAGGCGGCCTCGGTGGTCTTCCCCGGGCTCAGCGGGGTGCTGCCCGGCTACGGCCACCAGAAGCCGAACGACTGGGGCCTGGGGTTCGAGATCCGCGGCACCAAGTCCCCGCACTGGACGGGCGAGACGTCCGCGCCCGACACCTTCGGGCACTTCGGCCAGTCCGGCACGTTCCTGTGGGTCGACCCGCGGGCCGGCGCGGCCTGCGTGGTGCTGACCGACCGGGACTTCGGCCCCTGGGCCGTGGAGGCGTGGACGCCGTTCACGGACGCGGTGCTGGCGGAGCTGGCGGAGCTGGCGGGCTGAGACGCAGACACCGGGCGGTGTGCGCGAAGCGGCGTGCACGGCGCGGAGGCCGCACGCCGTGGGGCCGGGACCCGGGTGGCGGGCGGGCCGGGGCTCAGCCGTAGGCGGGTTCCGCGTGCATCTCCCACAGCAGCAGTTCGGCCCCGCCCTCGGCACGCAGCTCCCGGCCCTCCTGCTGCCCGGTCAGCCGCGCCGCGTCGCCCGCACCCAGCGCCGTGCCGTCCGGTGCCGTGTCCTCCAGCAGCACCCGGCCGCGCACGACCTGGACGTAGCAGTACGCGGCGTCGGGGATCGCCGCGCGCTCCCCGTCGGCGAGGCGGCGCACGTGCAGCACGGCCTCGGTGCGGGGCAGCGCGAACGGGGTGCTGTCCGCGATGCCCCGCACCACCTCGTACTCGGGTGCGGTGCCGAACACGCCCGGAACCAGCCACATCTGGACGAAACGCAGTTCAGCGGTGCCCGCATTGCGCTCGCTGTGCCGCACACCGCTGCCGGCGCCGAGCCGCTGCACGTCCCCGGGGCGCACCACGGTGGCGTGCCCGGTGGAATCGGTGTGCTCCAGCTCGCCCTCGACGACCCAGGTGACGATCTCCACATCGCGGTGCGGGTGGGTGTCGAATCCGGCGCCGGGTGCGAGCCGCTCCTCGTTGCAGGCCACCAGCAGTCCGAAGCCGGTGTTGCCGGGATCGTAGAAACCGGAGAAGGAGAAGGCGTGCCGGGTGTCGATCCCGGCGCCCGGGTCACCGCCCGGGTACCTGTCCTCGGCCCGCCACACAACCTGTGCCATGCGCCCCACGGTAGCCGCGGAGCCGGGGGGCGGGGCACGGCCCCCGACCGGCGCGCGGACGGCCCGGCGCGCCGTCCGCCGGTCCGCGGGCGCCCCCGCCATACCCCGCGACCGGGGTTGATGTCGAGGGTCCGATCCCGGCCCCTCGAAGGGCCCCCTCGCGCCCCGCGCCCGGCACGGGCATCCGGTAAGGCAGGCTTGTCCCGTGCCCGAAGCCTCAGATCCACCACCCCAGCACCCCCATCTGGCCACCCTTCGCCGCCTGGAACAGTCCTCCGGGAAACTCGCCGCCGCCGCCATCACGCGGATGGACGAGCAGCTCCCCTGGTACCGCGCGATGCCGCCGGAGAACCGCTCCTGGATCGGACTGGTCGCGCAGGCGGGCATCGCGGCCTTCACCGAGTGGTTCCGGCACCCGGAGACGCCGCAGGCCATCAGCACCGACGTGTTCGGCACCGCACCGCGGGAACTGACGCGCGCGATCACCCTGCGGCAGACCGTGGAGATGGTGCGCACCACGATCGAGGTCGTCGAGGCGGCGATCGACGAGGTGGCGGCGCCCGGCGACGAGGCGGTGCTGCGCGAGGCGCTGCTGGTGTACGCGCGGGAGATCGCTTTCGCGACCGCGCAGGTCTACGCGCAGGCCGCCGAGGCGCGCGGCGCGTGGGACGCCCGCCTGGAGTCGCTCGTCGTCAACGCGGTGCTCTCCGGGGAGGCGGACGAGGGCGCCGTCTCCCGGGCCGCGGCGCTGGGCTGGAACTCCCCCGAACATGTGGCCGTGGTCCTGGGCACCGCGCCGGACGGCGACAGCGAACTGACCGTCGAGGCCATTCGGCGCGCCTCCCGGCAGGCGAAGCTGCAGGTGCTCACCGGGGTGCTCGGCAGCCGCCTGGTGGTGATCGCCGGAGGGTCGGACGATCCGCTGAAGGCCGCCAAGTCGCTGATCGGGCCGTTCGCGGCGGGCCCGGTGGTCGCGGGGCCCGTGGTGGGCGACCTGCTGGCCGCGACCCGCTCGGCACAGGCGGCGATGGCGGGCCTGAAAGCGTGCGCCGCCTGGCCCGACGCCCCCCGGCCGGTCCTCGCGGACGACCTGCTGCCGGAGCGCGCGATGGCGGGCGACCCGGTCGCTCGAGAGCTGCTGGTGGAGGAGATCTACAGACCTTTGGAGGAGGCCGGGTCGGCGCTGCTGGAAACGCTCAGCGTCTATCTGGAGCAGGCGAGTAGCCTGGAGGGCGCCGCACGGATGCTGTTCGTGCATCCCAACACCGTCCGCTACCGGCTACGACGTGTGACGGACGTCACCGGGTGGTCGCCGTCCGATGTCCGCTCGGCATTCACTCTGCGTGTCGCCCTGATCCTGGGGCGTCTCGCCGACTTCGGAGGTCAGCCGTAAGCTGGCGGGCACCTTTTGTCGAGGGTCCACAATTACCCTCCCCGTTCTTCGTCTCGGTCCCCACCGGCCGAGACCCGTGTCCACAGGAGAGAGTGAAAGAGTGCTCGTACTCGTCGCTCCCGGCCAAGGCGCCCAGAAGCCTGGCCTGCTGACCCCCTGGCTCGAACTCCCCGGCGCCGCCGACCGGCTGGCCCAGTGGTCCGCCGCCATCGACCTCGACCTGGTGCACTACGGCACCGAGGCCGACGCCGACGCGATCCGGGACACGTCAGTGGCCCAGCCGCTGCTGGTGGCCACCGCCCTGCTGTCCGGCGACGCACTGCTGACGGCCGGCTCCGCGGAGGACGCGCCCGCCCGGGCCGCCACCGTCGGTGCCTTCGCCGGGCACAGCGTCGGCGAACTGGCCGCCGCGGCGCTGAGCGGAGTGCTCACCCCGCTGGAGGCGCTGCGCATCGTCCGCGCCCGGGGGGCGGCGATGGCCGAGGCCGCCGCCGCTGCCGAGACCGGGATGTCCGCCGTGCTGGGCGGGGATTCGGACGTGGTCGCCGGGCACCTGGAGAAGCTCGGGCTGACCCCCGCGAACATGAACGGCGCGGGCCAGGTCGTGGCCGCCGGTACCGCCGAACAGCTCGCGGCGCTCTCCGCCGACCGCCCCGAGAAGGCGCGGGTCATCCCGCTGAAGGTGGCGGGGGCCTTCCACACCGACCACATGGCGAGCGCACTGCCCGCCATGGAGGCGGCCGTGGCGGACGTGGCACCGGGCGCCCCCGTCACCCGCTATGTCTCCAACCTCGACGGTGCGGTCGTGGAGTCGGGCCCGGACGTCGTACGCCGGCTGGTGCACCAGATCTCGGCGCCGGTGCGCTGGGACCTGTGCATGGAGACGTTCCAGCGGCTGGGCGCCACCGCGCTGATCGAGCTGTGCCCCGGCGGCACCCTGACCGGCCTGGCCAAGCGCGCCCTGCCGGATGTACGGACGCTGGCGCTGAAGTCGCCCGACGACCTCGCCGCGGCACGGGACCTCGTCGCCGCTCACACGTCCGCCTGACCTCCAAGGAGCCCGAGAAGCATGACCGCGAAGATCAAGCCCGCGCAGGGCTCGCCGTATGCGCGCATTCTCGGCGTCGGCGGATACCGGCCGACCCGGGTGGTACCGAACGAGGAGATCCTCAAGCACATCGACTCCTCCGACGAGTGGATCCGCTCCCGTTCGGGCATCGCGACCCGGCACTGGGCGGGACCGGAGGAGACGGTCGCCGAGATGACCCTGGAGGCCGCGGGCAAGGCCGTCGCGGACGCCGGAGTCACTCCCGACCAGGTGGACGCGGTCATCATCTCGACCGTCTCGCACTTCAAGCAGACCCCGGCGGTCGCCACCGAGATCGCCGACCGGATGGGCGCGGGCAAGGCGGCGGCCTTCGACATCAACGCGGGCTGCGCCGGCTTCGGCTACGGCCTCACCCTGGCCAAGAGCCTGATCGTCGAGGGCAGCGCGCGGCATGTGCTGGTGGTCGGCGCCGAGCGGCTCTCCGACCTGACCGACCTGACCGACCGCTCCACGGCGTTCCTGTTCGGGGACGGCGCCGGAGCCGTCGTCGTCGGCCCCTCGGAAGAGCCCGGTTTCGGCCCCTCGATCTGGGGTTCGGAGGGCGACAAGCGGGACGTCATCTCGCAGACCGTCCCCTGGGACGGCTTCCGGGTCGGCGACGTCGCGCAGCTTCCGCTGAGCGAGGACGGCTCGGTGAAGTTCCCCGCCCTGCGCCAGGAGGGCCAGACGGTCTTCCGCTGGGCCGTCTTCGAGATGGCCAAGGTCGCGCAGCAGGCCCTGGACGCCGCCGGGATAACGCCCGAGGACCTGGACGTCTTCATCCCGCACCAGGCCAACATGCGGATCATCGACTCGATGGTGAAGACTCTCAAACTGCCCGAACACGTCACGGTCGCCCGGGACGTGGAGACCACGGGCAACACCTCGGCTGCCTCCATCCCGCTGGCGATGGAGCGGCTGCTGGCGACCGGGAGGGCGAAGAGCGGCGACACCGCCCTCGTCATCGGCTTCGGGGCGGGTCTCGTCTACGCCGCCACGGTCGTTACCCTCCCCTAGTCAAGATCCAAGCAGCCCCGTACGACAGGGTCGGGCGCTGCGGACTCACCGCAACACGAAGGAGCGCCGCAATGGCCGCCACTCAGGAAGAGATCGTCTCGGGCCTCGCCGAGATCGTGAACGAGATCGCCGGTATCCCGGCCGAGGACGTCAAGCTCGAGAAGTCCTTCACGGACGACCTGGACGTGGACTCGCTGTCCATGGTCGAGGTGGTCGTCGCCGCGGAGGAGCGCTTCGACGTGAAGATCCCGGACGACGACGTCAAGAACCTCAAGACCGTCGGCGACGCGACCGACTACATCCTCAAGCACCAGCCCTGAAACATTCGTTGACGCGTTTGTCGCCACCCCGCATGCGGGTGGCTCAAACGAGTCACCCCCTACCGTGGAGAGAATTCCAGTGAACGCGACCAATCACTCCGTGGTCGTCACCGGTATCGGCGCAACCACACCGCTGGGTGGCGACAGCGCATCGACCTGGGAAGGGCTCGTCGCCGGGCGCTCGGGCGCGGCGCTCCTCGAGGAGGAGTGGGCCGCCGACCTGCCGGTACGGATCGCGGCCCGGGCCGCGGTCGACCCGAGCGAGGTCATCCCCCGCCCCCAGGCCAGGCGGCTGGACCGCTCGGCGCAGTTCGCGCTGATCGCGGCCCGCGAGGCGTGGGCCGACGCGGGCTTCACCGCCCGGGCCGGCGAGGACGCCTCCGTCAACCCGGACCGGCTGGGCGCCGTGGTGGCGTCCGGGATCGGCGGCGTGACCACGCTGCTGGACCAGTACGACGTGCTGCGCGAGAAGGGCGTCCGCCGCGTCTCGCCGCACACGGTGCCGATGCTGATGCCGAACGGCCCCTCGGCCAACGTGGGCCTGGAGGTCAACGCCAGGGCCGGGGTGCACACCCCGGTCAGCGCCTGCGCCTCCGGCTCCGAGGCGGTCGGGTACGCGATCGAGATGATCCGCACCGGCCGCGCCGACATCGTGATCGCGGGCGGTACCGAGGCGGCCATCCACCCGCTGCCGATCGTCGCCTTCGGCAACATGATGGCGATGTCCAAGAACAACGAGGACCCGCAGGGCGCCTCCCGCCCCTTCGACGTGGACCGCAACGGGTTCGTGCTCGGCGAGGGCGCCGGGGTGATCGTGCTGGAGTCGGCCGAGCACGCCAGGCGCCGCGGAGCCCGGGTCTACGCCGAGGCGGTGGGCCAGGGCATCTCCGCCGACAGCCACGACATCGTGCAGCCGGAGCCCTCGGGCAACGGCATCGCGCACGCGCTGCAGCACCTCGCCGCCAACACCGACCTGGACCCGGCCGAGGTCATGCACATCAACGCACACGCGACCTCGACCCCGCAGGGCGACCTGGCGGAGCTGAAGGCGCTGCGCAAGGTGTTCGGCGACGACGTCGATCACATGAGCATCTCGGCGACCAAGTCGATGACCGGGCATCTGCTCGGCGGCGCGGGCGGTGTCGAGACGGTGGCCACGCTGCTGGCGCTGCACAACCGCATCGCACCGCCGACGATCAACATCGACAATCTCGACCCGGAGGTGGACGGTGACATCGTGCGCGACGCCGCCCGCGAGCTCCCGGCCGAGGGCCGGATCACGGCGCTGAACAACTCCTTCGGATTCGGCGGCCACAACGTGGTGCTGGCGTTCCGCACGGTGTGATCCCGCGCGCGGACCGTGTCCCGGACCGCGATCCGCACCGCGGCCTGTCGCGACAGGAATGAGGGGCGGCCTCCCGGAGGCCGCCCCTCACCGCTGTTCCGTCCCCGGTGCGCGCCCGCCGGCGGCGCCGCCCGGCCGCCGGGGGCACAGCGGCAGCGGACGCCGGGCGGCGAAAGCCGGGGCGGCAAGGCCGCTACGCCGAGCCCCGGGCATCGCCCCTGCCGTAGTCGGACGCCTCGTAGCTGGCGAAGTACGAGGCGACCGCGTCGTCCCCGCCGTGCCCCTGCGCCTCGGCGCGCCGCAGCCGCTCGGCCACCGCGGGAGCCGCGTCGAGCCGCACCCCGCTCTCCCGGGCCGCCCGGGCGATGAGCTCGGCGTCCTTGCGGGCGCCGGAGAGCGGGAAGCTCGCCTCGTAGCCGCCCTCCAGCACCAGCCGGGCCTTCGCCTGCAGATACGGGGCGTCCAACGGGCCGCCCGCGACGGCGCCGAGGAAGGCGTCGGGGTCGACACCGAGGCCCTCGGCGAGCGCGAGGGTCTCGGCGGTGCCGTTGATGAGGGTGAGAACCCAGTTGTTGACCACGAGCTTGAGGCGGCTGGCGGCACCGGGCTCCGCCCCGAGCCACAGCGTCCGGGCGCCGATGGCGTCGAGGACCGGAGCCGCGCGCTCGCGCACCTCGGGGTCGTCCGAGGCGCCGGACACCAGCACGGTCAGCTCCCCCGCCTCGGCGGGTGCCTTGGTGCCGAGCACGGGTGCGTCCAGGAAGCGCAGCCCGTGCGCCCGGGCGAACCCGACCAGCGGTTCCAGCCCGTCCGGCCCGACGGTGCTGGTCTGGAGCCACACGGTGCCTTCGGACAGGCCCTGGGCGGCGGCGCGCATGGCCTCCAGCACGGCGGGGCCGTCGTGCAGGGAGGTCAGGACGGTCCCGGCGCCGCGCACCGCCTCGGCCGCCTCCTCCGCGATGCCGACGCCGTGCGCGGCCAGCGGCTCGGCCCGGCCGCGGGTGCGGTTCCAGGCGCGGACCGTGAGCCCGGCCGAGGACAGGTTGCGGGCCATGGCGGCCCCCATGGTGCCGGTGCCGAGCACCGCGACAGAGGTTTCGTACGACATGCCGGAACGGTAGGCGTTCGAGCGGGCACGAGGGCAAGCGGCGCGCATGCGCGGCGCCCGGCTTCCGGCGAACGGCGCGCGCGGCGCCCCTGCCGGCGCCCCGCGGCCCGCCGCGGAGGGCACGGCCCGGGTCAGACCACCTGGTGCAGCCAGCGGACCGGAGCGCCCTCGCCGGCGTAGCGGAACGGCTCCAGCTCGTCGTCCCAGGGCTTGCCCAGCAGTCGGGAGATCTCCGCTTGCAGGTCGCTCTCCCCGCGCCCCGCGCGGGCGACGGCCGCGCGCAGCCGGTCCTCGGGGATGAGGATGTCGCCGTGCATGCCGGTGACCGCGTGGAAGATGCCGAGGTCGGGGGTGGCGCTGTAGCGCTCCCCCTCGGCCGTCGCACATGGCTCGGCCGTCACCTCGAACCGCAGCAGGTGCCAGCCGCGCAGCGCGGAGGCCAGTTTGGAGGCGGTGCCGGGATCCCCCTGCCAGGAGAACTCGGCCCGCCAGGTGCCGGGAGAGGCGGGCTGTCTGATCCAGTCGAGGTTGACGCGCGCGCCCAGCACACCCGCGACCGCCCACTCGACGTGCGGGCACAGGGCGCGGGGCGCCGAGTGGACGTACAGAACTCCACGTGTCGTCACCGGGACCTCCAGTGCGCTCCGAGGGTCGCCACCGGGCGGCCTCGATCACCTACCGGTCACGCGCCGGGAAAGCGCCTGACATTTTGCACCACCGGTCACTTCCCTACCAGCTCCCGAGGTTACGAATAGTAAACACCATTGCGCTCAATTCTCCCTGAAAGGGACAGGAAGTGACGCGAGGTAATATTTACCAGTCGCCGTGCCGATCGACCCACCGCTCATCGACCACGGCACAAGCTATCGCGAGGCGGCACGTGGTGGGTGACGTACCGTCGGTCGGGCACGGATGAAACAGGGGGGCGGATGACGGAGAGCCACGAACCGGGGAACGCGCATTCGGCGCCTACCCGGCCCGCCGCACGCAAACGGTCCCGTACCGTCGCCATCTGCGCTTTCGTACTGATCACCGTAGCGGGTCTGGTACTCGCCGTGTCGTGCGGCGACTCCTCGGGTGGAGGCGACGAGCGCGGCGCGCAGCGCGCCAAGGACTCCTCACGCCCCCATTCCTCGCCCACTCCGCGGAAGATCTGGAACCGCGAGCCGGAGTCCCTGGCGGCGGTCGGCGACTCCATCACCCGCGGCTTCGACGCCTGTTCGCTGCTGGCCGACTGCACCGAGGTCTCCTGGGCCACCGGCACGGCACCCGGCGTCGACAGCCTCGCGCGGCGGCTGCTGGGCGACCCCGAGGGGACGAGCTGGAACTACGCGGCCAGCGGTGCCGTGATGGCCGACCTGCCCGGGCAGATGCGCCGGGCCGCCGCCCGGAAGCCGGACCTGGTGACCGTGCTGAGCGGCGCCAACGACGCCTGCCGCAGCACGACCGAGCGGATGACCCCGGTCGCGGACTTCCGCACCGACTTCCGCGCGGGGCTGCACGCGCTGCGCGCCGACGCACCCGAGGCGCAGGTCTACGTATCCAGCGTGCCCAACCTCAAGCGGCTGTGGCAGGAGGGCAGAAAGAGCCCGATAGGGCAACGGGTGTGGGGGCTGGGCATCTGCCAGTCGATGCTCAAGGACCCGCAGTCGATGGCTGCCGCCGACCGGGAGCGGCGGCAGGAGGTCCAGGACCGGGTGATGGCCTACAACACCGTGCTCAAACAGGAGTGCGCCAAGGACCTGCGCTGCCGCTACGACAACGGCGCCGTCTTCGACTACCGCTTCACCGAGGCCGAGCTGAGCAACTGGGACTGGTTCCACCCCAGCAAGAAGGGCCAGCACAGCCTGGCGCAACTGGCGTACGAGGAGATCACCGCACGGCGTCCCGCCGGCTGAGGCGCGCGGTCCGGCCGGAAGGCGGGCGGCATTCCCGGGTTCGGGTCCGTCCGGGCTGCGGGGTACCGCCGGTTCGGCAGCGCCCCGCAGCCCGACCGCGGGATCAGGCGGTCTGCAGGGTGACCTCGATGTTGCCGCGCGTGGCGTTGGAGTACGGGCAGACCTGGTGGGCCTTCTCGAGCAGGTCCTCGGCCGTGGCCTCGTCCACGTTCGGGATGGTGGCCCGCAGGCTCACGGTGAGGCCGAAGCCGCCCTCGGGGGTGTTGCCTATGCCGACCTCGGCGGTCACGGTCGAGCCGGAGATGTCCGCGCCCTCCTTGCGGGCCACGACACCGAGCGCTCCCTGGAAGCAGGCGCTGTACCCCGCGGCGAAGAGCTGCTCGGGGTTGGTGCCCGCGCCGCTGCCGCCCATCGCGCGCGGCGGGTTGACGACGACGTCGAGCTGGCCGTCATCGCTGGCCACGCGGCCGTCGCGGCCGTTCTCCGCGGTGGCGACGGCGGTGTACTTGACGTCGATCGGCTGTATCGCCATGGATTTCCTCCTGTTGATGGCACGACCGGGGGAACTCGCGCCCAGGCTCCCTCCGGTGCGGTGCCCAGCGTAGGCGCTCGCTCCGAGGGCGGTGCAGGGAGCCCGGCCGGACCGGGCCCGGGCGGGGAGCCCGGCCGGACCCGGCCCGCCCGTGCTCGGCGTTTCAGCCGTCGAGATTGACGATCATCTTGCCGACGTTCTCCCCACGCAGCAGGCCCAGGAAGGCCTCCAGGTTGTTCTCGATGCCCTCGACCACGGTCTCCCGGTACTTCAGCTCCCCGGAGCGGACCCAGGGGGCCACCTCGTCCACGAACTGCTGCTGGAGGTCGAAGTGGTCCATGACCAGCAGCCCCTCCATCCGGAACCGCTTGGCGATGATCTGGGCCAGATTGCGCGGCGCCGGGGTCGGTTCGGTGGCGTTGTACTGCGAGATCATCCCGCACACCGCGATCCGGCCGTGCAGGTTCATGGCGTCGATGGCGGCCTCCAGGTGCTCGCCGCCGACGTTGTCGAAGTAGACGTCGATTCCGCTCGGCGCCGCCTCCCTGAGCTGCTCGGCGACCGGGCCGTGCTTGTAGTTGAAGGCCGCGTCGAAGCCGTACTCGTCGGTGAGGACCTTGACCTTCTCGTCGGAGCCGGCCGAGCCGATCACCCGGGAGGCGCCCTTCAGCCGGGCGAGCTGGCCCACCTCGCTGCCGACCGCACCCGCCGCGCCGGAGACGAAGACGGCGTCGCCGGGCTGGAAACCGGCCACCCGCAGCAGACCCGCGTAGGCCGTCAGGCCCGGCATGCCCAGCACCCCGAGGTAGGTGGAGAGCGGAGCAGCCTGGGGGTCGACCTTGGTGGCGTACTTGGCCCGGAGCGTGGCGTACTCGCGCCAGCCCAGGTCGTGCAGCACGTGGTCGCCGGGGGTGAAGGCGGGGTCCTCGGAGGCGAGGACGACACCGATGGCGCCGCCGGTCATGGGCTCGTTCAGCTTGTAGGGGTCGGCATAGGACTTCGCCGAGCTCATCCTGCCGCGCATGTACGGGTCCACGGACAGGTGGATGTTGCGCACCAGGATCTGCCCCTCGGCCGGAGCCCGGACCGGCTCCTCCCGCAGCGCGAAGTCGTCCGCGGTGGGCCAGCCCTGCGGCCGGGCGGTCAGGTGCCAGGCACGCCCGCTGGCCGGGATCCGGTTCTCGGCGGAGTCGGGGGATACGGATGAGGTCACGCTGTCGCCTCCAGAATTGCTTCAGGTACTGAAACAACCATGCGGGCGGATATTTCATGTTGTCAAGCATCGCCCGCTAGGCTGGTCGCATGGCAGCAGGAGACGGTCGCGCCCCGGACGCGCTCAGCGTCGAGGTCGCCGAGCTGATCGGCACGGTGGTCGCGCGCTACCACGAGGAATACGAGCTGGCCGCCGCCGAGCACGCGCTGACCGGCGCGCAGGCGCGGGTCCTCACCCTGCTGTCGCACCGGCCCACTCCGATGCGGCAGCTCGCCCGCCACCTCAAGTGCGAGCCGTCGAACGTGACGGGGATAGTCGACCGGCTGGAGGCGAGAGGCCTGGTCGAGCGCAGACCAGACCCGGCCGACCGCCGGGTCAAGGTCGCCGCCACCACCGAGGAGGGCCGCGCCACCGCGACCCGGCTGCGCGGCGACCTGGACTTCGCGGGGGAACCCCTCCAGGAGCTGACGCCGGCCGAACGCAGAATGCTGCGCGATCTGCTCAGGCGGATGCTGGGCGGGACCGCGCACTGAGCCCGGCCACCAGCAGGTCGAGCCCCGCCCGGAACTCCTCCGAACGGTCGCCCTGGGCCGAGGCCGTGGCGATCTCCACCACCCGCGGATAGCGGCCCTCCGGAAGGGTCCGCCCGCGCTCGATCACCTCGTCGGCCGAGCCGCCCGACAGGCGCAGCGAGGCGGCTCCCGACTCGCTCTGCGCGAAGCCGATGACGAACCCGACCACCAGCCGGAAGGCCACCAGCAGATCCCGCCCCGACCGGCCACCTCGGGCGAGCGCCTCCAGCATCCGCTCCCCGAAGGCCAGCGTCGGCTCGTCCGTCGTGCGGCGCGCCACGATCAGCGGTACGACCTGGGGATGGCGGCGGACGGTCGCCCAGTAGGACTCGGCGAGGACCCGCACCTCCTCGCGCCAGTCCTCGGCGGGCTCCACCGGGTAGGCGGCGTGCCGGACGACGGCCTCGATCACCAGCGACTCCAGCCCGTCCCGGCCGTCCACGTAGTTGTAGAGCGTCATCGGGCCGGTGCCCAGCCGCGCGGCGAGAGCACGCATCGAGAGGGCGTCCAGCCCTTTGTCGTCGGCCAGCTCCAGAGCCGCCGAGGCGAGTTGGTCCCTGCTGAACTTCTTCGGTGCGGGCACGGGCGTCCGCCTTCCCGGCCGTCCTCCGGCCACTGGCCGTTCCGGCCTTCCCTTGACCACGTACGCCGTACGTGTTCCACTGTCATCACGTACACCGTACTTGATGAAGAGGTGGCCACCATGCCCGCGGTAGACCTGTTCTCCTCCATGATCCGGCTCGGACCCGACGGCGATGCCCGGGCCGAGGAGCGCCGGATGTCCCCGGACCTCGACGGCTGGACGGTGGTGACGCTGCATGTCGACAGCGGCGCGGACGCACACCCCGAGTCGTGGGAGTGCCACCCCGACGGTGAGGAGGTGATGTGCGTGCTGACCGGCACGGTGCGGGTCCACTTCCGCAGCGAGACCGATCCGCGGGACCCGGACGGGGAGCCGGCGGCCCGGCTGGGCCCGGGCACCGCCTGCGTCATCCCGCGCGGGCGCTGGCACCGCATCACCGTCGAGGAACCCAGCGACATCATGACGTTCTCGCGGATCGCGGGGACCCGCATGGAGCGTCGCACCGGGTGGTGAGCGACGGCGTGCCGACCGGGAGCACGGCATCCGGCGCACCGGACGCGGGCAATCGGCACCGGGGGCCGGAGACGGCATGCCGCCCAGGAGACCGGGTCACCGAAATTCACGGAAAAGGATGCGCGACAGGCCGATAAGTTTCTCCGCAGACGGCGGTCTGGATCCATGAACGGTGTGGCAGCAGCCGCGAGCGGTGAGGGCCTCGCACCGATCCGCCGAGAACCGACACGAGACACCGAGGACCTGAGATGCGCACTCTGATCAGCACCGCCTTCATATCGCTCGACGGCGTCGTGGAGGCCCCGGGCGGGGAGCCCGGCTACCGGAACGCCGGGTGGACCTTCAAGGACATCGAGTTCGTCCCCGAGGCCTTCGACATCAAGGGCCGGGAGCAGAAGGAGGCCGCCGCCATGCTGATGGGGCGGACCAGCTACGAGGCGTTCAGCCCGGTGTGGCCGGACATGGCGGACTTCGCCGACTACAAGCTGCTGCCGAAGTACGTCGTCTCCACCACGCTGGGCGAGGAGGACCTGGTGGAGAACTGGGGCGAGACGACGATCCTGCGCTCGCTCGACGACGTCGCCGCGCTGAAGCGGACCGAGGGCGGCCCGATCATCCTGCACGGGAGCGCCTCCCTGAACCAGGCGCTCTCGGACGCCGACCTGATCGACCGCTACCACCTGCTCGTCTTCCCGCTGCTGCTCGGCGCGGGCAAGCGGCTGTTCAGCACCACGGACAAGGACACCCAGAAGCTGAAGCTGGTCGAGCACGACGCCTACGCCAACGGCCTGCAGAAGAACGTGTTCGACGTCGTCCGCTGACCGCCGTCCGGTGCCTGCCGCGCCCGCGGCTCGCGACCCCGACCGGCCGGTCCGGCGCCCCCGCACGACGCCCCCGCACCGGGGCAGGATGCGGGGCGCACGGAAGGCACCTGCGGTCGGACCGCCGGCCCCGTCCGGTGCCTCGCGGCCCCCGTGGGCCCGCCCGGCGGCCGAGCCCACGGGGGTGCCTCCGGTCAGGCGGTCTTGCGGGGCCGTGCGGACTTCTTCGCGGCGGACCTGCCCGCGGTGGTCTTCTTCGCCCCGGTCTTGCCGGTCGCACCTGCCGACTTCTTGGCAGCGGCCTTCCCGGTGCCGGTCTTCTTGGCCGCGGTCTTCTTGGCGGTGGTCTTCTTCGCCGCGGTCTTCTTCGCCGCGGACTTCTTCGCCGGACTCTTCCCGGCGGCCGGCTTCGCGCCGGACCCCGCGGCTCCGGACCTGCCACCCCCTTCGCCGCCGCTCCGCCCGGACGCCGCCCGCCCGGCCGTCTCCTTCCTGCGGTCCGACAGCTCGTGGACGGTCGCCTCGCCCTCCTGGCGCCCGCTCCTGGCCTCCTGGACGCTGCGCTCCAGCACGGACATCAGATCCACCAGCTTGCCGCCGCCCGCCTCGGCACGCCGGCGCAGTTCCTCGGACGGCGGCTCGGCGCCCTCCGCCTTCGCCCGGACGAGCTCTTCCAGCGCCTCCCGGTACTCGTCCCGCAGGTCGCCCCAGTCCAGCTCGCCGAGGGTCTCCATGAGGGTGTCCGCGAGGTCGAGTTCGGCGTCCCGCACCGTGACCTCCTCCTCGGGTGCGACGCCGCCGACCGAGCGGATCTCGTCGGGCCACAGCATCGTGTGCAGCGCCAGCGCGTCCTCGTAGACGCGCAGCATCCCGAGGCTCTCCCGGGCCCGCAGGGCCAGCTTGGCGACGGCGACCTTGCCGGAGCGCTTGAGGGCCTCACGCAGCAGGACGTACGGCTTGTCGGCGCGCTTGCCGTCGGCTGCCAGATAGTAGGAGCGGTCGAGCTGGATGGGGTCGATCTCCTCGGCGGGCACGAAGCCGAGGATCTCCACGGTCTTGGCGGTGGGCAGGGGGAGGGCCGCCATGTCGTCGTCGGTCAGCAGCACGGTGCGGCCCTCTTCGGTCTCGAAGCCCCGGCCGATCTCCTCACGCGGCACTTCCTCCTCGTCCAGCTCGCACACCTTGCGGTACCGGATGCGGCCCTGGTCGGCCGTGTGGACCTGGTGGAAGGAGACGCTGTGGTTCTCGGTGGCCGCCACCACCTTGATCGGGATCGAGACCAGCCCGAACGAAATGGTCCCTTTCCAGATTGAACGCATACTTTGTCCCTTCTATGGGACTCTCAGGTTATGCCGCACACGGAGATCGGGGGCCACCGTCTGGCCCTCAGCAACCTCGACAAGGTGCTCTATCCGGCGACGGGGTTCACCAAGGGCGAGGCGATCCGCTACTACGCCGCCGTCGCCGATGTCCTGCTGCCCCACCTCGACGGACGCCCCCTCTCCTTTCTGCGTTTCCCGGACGGCGTGGAGGGCGAGAAGTTCTTCACCAAGCACGTTCCGCCGGGCACCCCCGACTGGGTGACGACACGCAAGATCACGGTGGTGAGCAGGACGCCGCTGAACCAGGTCCTCATCCAGGACGAGGCCACGCTGGTCTGGGCGGCCAATCTGGCGGCCCTGGAGCTGCACACCCCGCAGTGGCAGTCGGACCACCAGGCCGAGGCGGACCGGCTGGTCTTCGACCTCGATCCCGGTGAGGGTGCCGACATCCTGGACTGCCGCAGGCTCGCCGACTGGCTGCGCGAACGGGTGGCCGACGACGGGATCGCCCTGCTGCCCAAGACCTCCGGCTCCAAGGGCCTGCACCTGATCGCGGCGATCGAGCACACGCCCTCCGACCGGGTCTCGGCATACGCGAAGCGGCTCGCCCAGCAGGCCGAGGCGGAGCTTCCCGACCATGCGGTCAGCAAGATGGCCAAGGATCTGCGGCCGGGGAAGGTCTTCGTCGACTGGTCGCAGAACAACCAGGCCAAGACCACGGCAGCGCCCTACACGCTGCGCGCCAAGCAGCGTCCGACCGCCTCGACCCCGCTGACGTGGGCCGAGCTGGCCGCTGCCGACCGGCCGGAGGACCTGGTCTTCCTCGGCACCGAGCTGCCGCAGCGGATCGAGGAGTACGGCGACCTGCTGGCCCCACTGCTGGAGAGCGCCGCCGGGAGCGGCCGGGGCCGCATCCCGGCGTAGCGTCGTGCGCACACCGCCCGGGGGGCTCCGCCCGCGCGCCGGGGCGGGAGGGTGGAGCGGCCGAGGTCGCTCCGCCCTCCCCCGGACGGCTTCCGTGGCGGCCTCCCGAAGAGCCCGCCGACCGGTCTCAGTGCGCTTCCGCGCCCCAGTCGCTGCCCGCGCGGGCACGGTAGTCGCGAGCCGTGCGGACCCGGTCGGCCACCGAGGAGGGGAGCCGGTCCTGGACGGCGTCGGCGGCCTTCGCGGCGGCCTGCCGGCTGCTGAGCGCCGCCGCCTCCCCCGCGTTGCGCACCGCCGGGTTCTCCGCGATCCTCCGCACGCCCTTCCTGATCTGCTCGTAGCGCTCGCGTCCCGCGCGGGCGCCGAGCACGTAGCCGATGGCCAGTCCGGACACGAATGTGAGCCGGTAGCGCATAGCTTGCCCCTTCTCTCGGCTGGTGGTCCTGCTGCCGTACCCGGGGACTGCGGCAGCCACCGGGGTGCCTCAGGGGTACCGCGTTCGGGCGGCGGCAATACCGATTTCGGAGCACCCCCTGGCATGCGCTAATGTATTCCCCACCGCAAGGGAGCGCCCCGGGGATCCGGAGTGCGACCGACGCGACGGTCCCGTGTAGCTCAATCGGCAGAGCAGCCGGCTGTTAACCGGCAGGTTACTGGTTCGAGTCCAGTCGCGGGAGCACCACTCGAAAGGGCCCCTCTCCAGGGGCCCTTTTCGTGTGCCACCACTGCGTCCGAGGCCCGGCACAAGGGGCGTTCTTCCGTGCTTCACAACGAAGTTGGCCGCGAACTGGAACCAATCACCCTTGGTTCGGGGTCCTCACCTGCGTAGATCTCCCCCGGCGCGGGCGGCAGATCCTATGAACGGTTATGCTGCGGCAGACGGCGCGCACAGATGTGCGCGGCGCGCCGTTACGGGGCGGTAGCTCAGCCGGTTAGAGCAGCGGACTCATAATCCGTCGGCCGTGGGTTCGAGTCCCACCCGCCCCACCTCAGTACAACCGCGCAGAAACGTTCCGAGCTGGACCTCGGCCGGAGCATTCCGGGAACGGGCGCCCCGTTCCGCGTGCCCTCCGGCGGCCGTTGACCTCTGCGCCGGGCAGCTGCCCCCGTCACCCGTCCAGGGCACCCCCGTCCAGGTCTTCGAAGAGCCCCTCCGCCCGGTCGGACCGCGCGCTCCGCGAAAGCCGTGCGAGCCGTGCGAGCCGTGCGAGCCGTGCGAGTCCTCCGGAACAGCGCCCGCACCTCCCTGCGCCGTCCGGGCGCCCCCGCTCTTCGGCACCTCTGTGGAAGCGTCCCGCCCGCGACTCCGTCCAACGGCATCCGGGACGGCTCTCCCCCGCGCCCCGGATCGCACCCTCCACACCGCGCCGCCACCGGAAGAGCCGTCAATATTGGTTGACAGCAGTCTCGCGTCACCCTAAGTTGACATGCATGGCAGGAACGGAAGCAGCAGGAGCGGACGAGGCGGTCCGCACCGCACAGGCCGCCCTGGACGGCGACCCGGCCGTGGGGCTGCGGGCCGTCGCCGCGCTGCGGCGGCTCGCCGAGCGCCTGGAGGCGCTCCAGGTCGACAGCGCGCGCCGCCAGGGGTGGTCCTGGGACGAGATCGGCGCGGCCCTCGGAGTCAGCAGGCAGGCCGTGCACAAGAAGCACTCGAAGCGCACCGGGAGGTAGGAACGATGTTCGAAAGGTTCACCGAGGAGGCGCGGGACGTGGTGATCGGCGCTCAGGAGGAGGCACGCTCCCTCGGGCACGACCGGATCGGCACCGAGCATCTGCTGCTGGGCGCATTGCGGCGGCCCGGGCGGACGGGCGCCGCGACCCTGCACCGGCTGGGCGTGAGCGCGGCGTCGTGCCGGGCGGCGGTCGCGGGAGTGGTCGCCGGGTCCCGCGAGGACCTCGGCCCGCAGGACGCGGAGGCGCTGCGCACCCTCGGGATCGACCTGGCGGAGGTCCGCAGGCGTGCGGAGGAGTCCTTCGGCGCGGGCGCGCTCGACTCGGCCCCGGGGTCCGGTCGTACGGGGCGCGGCAGTGGCACCGCCCCGCGGCACATCCCGTTCGCCGCACGCGCGAAGGGGGCGCTGAAGCGGGCGCTGCGCGAGGCGTCGGCGCGCGGGGACCGGGAGATCGGGACCGCACACGTACTGCTCGGCGTGCTGGGGTCGGAGGACAACATCTCCGTCGCGGTGTTCACGCGGCTCGGCGTGGAACCGGCGGTGGTGCACGAACTGGTGCTCGACGACCTGCGGACGGCGGCGACCTCGTGAGGAGACCTCCGGGGCGCACGTGACCGGGACCTCTGAGGCTCCGGTGACGGGAGGGGCACCGGTGGCTCGGTAGGGGGCAACTGCCCGCACAGAGCCGGGTGATGACGTACAACCCCCCGAGGCGGCGACGTGTCGTACTGGGTATCCCGCGCATCGCTCCCATTCCGGCGATGCCACGGAAAGCACGTATACGACTGCTTCTTCACCGAAGAGGGGGAAAAATCACGATGCGTTCCACCGGTTCCACCCGCTCCACCCGCTTCTCCAAGGGCGCACTGGCCGCTGCCGCGACCTCCGCGCTGGTACTCCTGCCCGCCGGGGCCGCCTATGCCGGCAGCGGCCCGGCCACTCCCCCGGCGCACCCGCAGAAGCTGACCCGCAGCACGGCCCCCTCCCCCGAGGGGAACCCGGCGAGCCGGGCGGCCCGGGCGGCGGGGGTCTGCGACGACGCCGTGCCGATCGGCACCCGCGGACTGATCAAGCGGGGCTCGGAGACGATCGCCTCGGTCAAGCAGTTCTACTCGAAGAAATGCAACGAGAACTACGGCTACGTGTGGGTCTGGGAGAGCTTCCGCAAGACAGCCGCGCCCTACGACATCACCGCCGGCGTCTACAGCTACAGCGACGACTCGGTGCACGCCGCCAAGGCGTGGAAGTCCACCAAACAGCAGGAGTTCTGGACGGACGGGGCAAACACCGTCGACCACTGCACCTCCGGCGTGGGCAGCCTGCGCCCGGCCGGCGCGCCGCAGAGCTACCAGGCGTACTCCCAGAAGCGCTGCTGAGCAACGCACCCGACCGGCCCACGACGGCCGGAGGGGATGCGCAAGAGCCGGGGCCCGGCGCCGCTTTGCCGGTGGCGCCGGGCCCCTTCCGCGCCGCTCGCACCCCCTTCCCACGACCCGCCGCCGCGCGCACGAATCCCCGCCACGGGCATCACCGCCTCGTACTGTGAGGTTCTGGTCTGACCGTTATGACCGGAAAATCCCGTACTCCCATCAGGAGGAGATTCATGCGCACTCCGTCCGCCTTCAAGGGCGTCTCGCCCGTCAAGGGCGCCCTCACCGCCGCCGCCTGCGCGATGGCGCTGCTGCCCGCCGGCGCCGCCCAGGCCGACGCCACGGCGCCGGCCCCCACCGAGGCCCGGGCCGGCTCGGCGGCGGCATCCGCCGGCCTGCCCGAGAGCGCCCCGGCGGCCGACGAGGCCGGCATGTCCGCCGACCGGTCCGCCATGTCCGCGCACATGTGCAGCGACGCCCACCAGATCGGCTCGACCGGCTACATCAAGCGCAAGGGCTACACGATCGGCTCGGTCAAGCAGTTCTACTCGAAGAAGTGCAACCGCAACTACGGCTACCTGTGGGTGTGGAAGAGTTTCCGCGACCACCACCGGAACTACGCGACGAACGTCGGCGTGTACGACTTCCACGCCAAGAAGCTGGTCGGGCTGCGCATCTGGCGCCACACCTCCGCCGCGGAGTTCTGGTCCTACCCGGCGGACACCGTGCGCCACTGCACCGCTGCGCGCGGCGCCGTGACGGTGCCCGGCGAGAGCAAGAACTACGCCTACTCCTCCAAGCGCTGCTGACCCTGTCCGGCCGCTGACCACCCGAGCCGCAGCGGGGGAGTTCACAGCACCGAGGCCATCCGGCGCACCACCTCCGCCAGGATCTCCGGCGAGGTCGCCAGGTTCAGCCGGACGTGCCCCGCTCCCCCGGTACCGAAAGCGGGCCCGGGATTGAGGGCGACCCGGCCGCGCCGCAGGAACACCGCGGCCGGGTCCTCGCCCAGCCCCAGCGCCCGGCAGTCGAGCCAGGCGAGGAAGGTGCCCTGGGGCTCCCGGTGGGCGACCCCGGGCAGTTCCCCGGAGAGCAGCTCCCCCAGCAGCCGCCGGTTCTCGTCCAGGCCGGCCAGCAGGTCGTCGAGCCAGCCGGTGGCCTGCCGCAGCGCCGCCGAGTGCGCGATCACGCCCAGGTGACTGGGCCCGTGGCCGACCTCCTCCGGCATCGCGGCCAGCTCGTCGGCTGCCGCGCTGCCCGCGACCGCCAGGCCCGCCTTGAGTCCGGCCAGGTTCCACGCCTTGGACGCGGACAGCAGACAGAACGCGTCCTGGCTGCCCGGCACCGACAGATACGGCACCTGCCTGGCTCCCGGCAGCACCAACGGCGCGTGGATCTCGTCGGCGACCACCCGCACCCCGTACGCGGCGGCGAGCGCTGCGACATCCGCCAGCTCCTCGGCGGTGTGCACCGTGCCGGTGGGGTTGTGCGGGCTGCACAGCAGGAAGGCGGCCCGCCGCCCGCCCTCCGCGGCCCGCGCGAAAGCCGCCTCCAGCGCCTCCGGGTCCAGCCGTCCGGCCGGGTCCAGCGGGGCCTCCACGACGCGGCGGTCCAGGTGCGCGACGAACTGGTAGAAGGGCGGGTAGACGGGCGGATTGACCACCACCGCGTCACCGGGGCCGGTGACCAGCTTGAGCACCTCGACGACGCCGAGCATCACGTCCGGCACCAGCGCGGTGCGCTCCGCCGGGATCCGCCAGCCCCAGCGGCGGCGCGCGAAGTCGTCCCACGCGTCCGCGTAGCCGGTGCCCGCGGGGTAGCCGGTGTCGCCCGTCCGGACCGCCTCGCGGATCGCCTCGGCGACCGGCTCCGCCGGCAGGACGTCCATCTCCGCCACCCACGCGGGTAGCACATCGGGGTCGTAGGCGCGCCACTTCATGCTCGTGCGGCGGCGCAGTTCCTCCAGGCTCAGCGTGCGCAGGGGGTTCGGCAACGGTGCTCCTTCCGGTCGTGGTGCCTGTGAGTGGTGCCTGTGAGTGGTGCCTGCGGGTCGTGTTGGTGAATCGTTCCTGTGCGGTGCCCGGGCCGGCGGAGGTGCGGCGTCCGTCACCGGTGCGGGGTGCCGGGGCGGGGTGCCCGGCCCGGTACGGGTGGCTATGAGGCATCATTCCGGCCATGGGGATAGTCGCCGGCCTGGACAGTTCAGCCGAGTACACGAGCATCGTCGTCTGCGACACCGAAACGGGTGCGGTCGTCCGGCACGGGCACGCCGAGCACCCCGGTGAGCGCGACGATCCGCAGTCCTGGCTGCGCTCCCTCGGCACGGCCGCGGGTGGCGGGCAGCTCGCCGACGTGCAGGCGATCGGTGTCTCGGCGCAGCAGCAGGGCCTCGTCGCGCTGGACGGCACGGGCGAACCGGTCGGCGCCGCGCTGCTGGGCAACGACCAGCGGGTGCAGACGGCCGCGGCGGACCTGGTGGAGGCGTTCGGCGGGCGTGCGGCGTGGGCGGCGGCCGTCGGCAGCGTCCCGCAGGCCGCGCACCCGGTGTCCAAGCTGCGCTGGCTGGCCCGCGAACAGCCGGCGGCGGCGCGGCGGACCGCCGAGGCCATGCAGCCGCACGACTGGCTGGTGTGGCAGTTGCTGGGCCGCCCGGCGCGGCGGGTGACCGACCGCGGGGACGCCTCGGGCACCGGCTACTGGTCGGCGGCGACCGAGTCCTACCGGCCGGACCTGGTCGAGCTGGCACTCGGACACCAGGTGGGGCTGCCGGAGGTGGCCGGTCCGGCGGAGCCCGCCGGGCACACCCCGGAGGGGCTGCTGATCTCCGCCGGTACCGGCCAGACGATGGCCGCCGCGTTCGGCCTGGGCCTGGGTCCCGGCGATGTGGTGATCTCGCTCGGCGCGACCGGCTCGGTGTGCGCCGTCCATCACGAGGCGCTGGCCGATCCTTCCGGAACCATCACCTCCTACGCGGACGCCACCGGCAGGCATCTGCCGGTCGTGCGCACCCTGAACGCGACGCGGGTGCTGCGCGGGGCCGCCGGGATGCTCGGCACCGATCTGGAGGGCCTCTCCGAGCTGGCGCTCTCCTCCACTCCCGGCTCCTCGGGGCTGGTGCTGCTGCCCTACCTGGAGGGCGAGCAGACGCCGCAGCTGCCGCACACCGCGGGCTCGCTGCACGGGCTGCGGCGCGAGAGCATGCGGCCGGAGTTCCTGGCGCGGGCCGCTGTGGAGGGCATGCTGTGCGGGCTGGCGGACGCGCTGGAGGTGCTGCGCGCCCGCGGGGTGCAGGTGCGGCGGGTCTTCCTGCTGGGCCAGGCGGCGGGGCTGGGCGCGGTCCGGGAGGCGGCGCCCGCACTGCTGGACGCGCAGGTCGTGGTGCCCGAGCCGGCCGACTACGCGGCGATCGGCGCGGCGCGGCAGGCGGCGTGGGCGCTCTCCGGGTCCGGCAGTCCCCCGCAGTGGCCCGCCGCGGCCTGCCAGGTGTTCGAGGCGGGCGAGCAGCGGGCCGTCGGGCAGGCGGTGCGGCAGCAGTACGCCACGGTGCGCGAGGAGATGTATCCGGGGGCGCTGGGAGTCTGACCCCCGCGGTACACGGGCGCCCCGCGCCCCCGCGCGGCACCGGTGCGCCGGGAGCGGCAGGTCCGGGGCGCGGGCGGGGGACGGGTGTCCGGCGGCGCGCGTCGAGGGCCGGTCGTGCGGGCACCGGGACCGTCCAAAACCGGAGGCGGCCCCGTACCGGACGCTTGTACGCTCGATCACTTGCGCCCTCCGTTCTCCCGATCTGACCGACCGAGGAAATCCGTGTGCTGATCCGCCTCCTCCGCGCCCGGCTGCGTCCGTACCAGCGGCCGATCGCGCTTCTCGTGCTGCTGCAACTCGTGCAGACGAGCGCCACGCTGTATCTGCCCACTCTGAACGCCGACATCATCGACAACGGTGTCGTTCTCGGCGACACCGGCTACATCCTGCGCCACGGCAGCCTCATGCTGGCGGTCTCGGTGGTGCAGGTGGTGTGCAACATCGGTGCCGTCTACCTGGGCGCGCGGACCGCGGCCGCGGTGGGCCGCGACATCCGCGCGGGCGTCTTCGACCGCGTGCAGTCCTTCTCGGCCCGCGAGGTCGGCCGGTTCGGCGCACCCTCGCTGATCACGCGCACCACCAATGACGTGCAGCAGGTGCAGACGGTGACGCTGATGGCGTTCACCCTGATGGTCACCGCTCCGATCATGTGCTTCGGCGGCATCTTCATGGCGCTGGGCCAGGATGTGCCGCTGTCGGCCGTGCTGCTGGGCGTCGTGCCGGTGCTGGGCATCACGGTCGGGCTGATCGTGCGCCGGATGCGGCCGCTGTTCCGCTCCATGCAGGAGCGGCTCGACCACGTCAACCGGATCCTGCGCGAGCAGATCACCGGTGTCCGCGTCATCCGGGCCTTCGTCCAGGACGCCTACGAGCGCCGCCGCTTCCACGCGGCCAACACCGAGCTGACCGACATGCAGTTGCGCACCGGTCGGTTGATGGCGCTGATGTTCCCCGTGGTGATGACGGTGGTGAACATCTCCAGCGTGGTGGTGGTCTGGTTCGGCGCGCACCGCATCAGCGGCGGCGACATGGAGATCGGCGCACTGACCGCGTTCCTCGCGTATCTGATGCAGATCGTGATGTCGGTGATGATGGCCACCTTCATGTTCATGATGGTGCCCCGCGCCGAGGTGTGCGCCGAGCGGATCCAGGAGGTGCTGACGACCGACTCCAGCGTCGTACCTCCCGCCGCGCCGGTCACGGCACTGCGGCGGCACGGCCATCTGGAGCTGCGCGGCGCCGGGTTCGGGTACCCGGGAGCCGAGGCCCCGGTGCTGCACGCCATCGACCTGGTGGCGCGCCCCGGCGAGACCACCGCCGTCATCGGCTCCACGGGCAGCGGCAAGTCCACCCTGCTGGGCCTGGTGCCCCGGCTGTTCGACGCCACGGCGGGCGAGGTCCTGGTGGACGGGGAGGACGTACGTGCGCTGGACCCGGCGCTCCTGGCGGGCACCGTGGGGCTCGTGCCGCAGCGCCCGTACCTCTTCTCCGGGACGATCGCCTCCAACCTGCGCTACGGACGGCCCGACGCGAGCGACGACGAACTGTGGCACGCCCTGGAGGTCGCGCAGGCCAAGGACTTCGTGGAGCGGATGGAGGGCGGTCTGGAGGCCTCCGTCGCACAGGGCGGCAGCAACGTCTCCGGCGGGCAGCGGCAGCGGCTGGCCATCGCACGGGTGCTGGTGCACCGGCCGGAGATCTACCTGTTCGACGACTCCTTCTCCGCGCTGGACTACGCGACGGACGCGGCACTGCGGGCGGCGCTCGCGCGGGAGACGGGGGAGGCCACGGTGGTCATCGTCGCGCAGCGGGTGGCGACCATCCGGGACGCCGACCGGATCGTCGTCCTGGACGAGGGCCGGGCCGTGGGAACGGGGCGGCACCACGAGCTGATGGAGAGCAACGAGACCTACCGGGAGATCGTGCTCTCCCAGTTGACCGAGAGCGAGGCCGCGTGAGCGGGGCACACACCACCGCCCGGCCGCGGACAGCGGGGACGACCGGTCCCGTGCACCGTGCGCGCGTGGCGGCGAGCGGGAAGGACACACCATGAGCGGGCCCGGGGGCATGGCCGGAAGGCCGCCTCGACGATCCATGGACTTCGCCGGGTCCGGCAAGCGTCTGCTGCGGCAGTTCCGGCCGGAGCGGGGCCCGCTGCTGATGATGCTCGGGGTGCTCGTCGTCAGCGTCACGCTGAGCGTCATCGGTCCCAAGCTCCTCGGACTTGCGACGGACCTGGTCTTCGGCGGCTTCGTCGGCCGGAAGCTGCCCGCCGGGCTGACCAAGGAGCAGGCGCTGGAGAACCTGCGGCAGCACGGTGACGACGGGGTGGCCGACATGCTCTCCGGGATGGACTTCACCCCCGGCCAGGGCATCGACTTCGGCGCCGTGGGCGCGGTGCTGCTGGGTGTGGCCGCCGTGTACGCCGCGGCCGGGCTGCTGATGCTGTGGTCGGGACGAATATCCGTCCGGGTCATCACCCGTACTGTCTTCCGGCTGCGGGAGCGGGTGGAGGAGAAGCTGGGCAGGCTGCCGCTGTCCTACCTGGACGGCCAGTCGCGCGGCGAGGTGCTCTCCCGGGTCACCAACGACATCGACAACCTCGGCCAGACGCTGCAGCAGACCATGGGCCAGCTCATCAACTCGCTGCTGACGATCGTCGGCGTGCTGACGGTGATGTTCTGGATCTCGCCGCTGCTGGCGCTGGTCGCGCTGCTGACGGTGCCGCTGTCGGCGCTGGTCGCCACGCGGGTGGGGAAGCGGGCGCAGCCGCAGTTCGTCGCCCAGTGGAAGTCGACCGGCACGCTGAACGCGCACGTCGAGGAGATGTACACCGGGCACGCGCTGGTGAAGGTCTTCGGGCGGCAGCGCGAGTCGGCCGAGGTCTTCGCGGAGCAGAACGAGGCACTGTACCGCTCCGGTTTCAAGGCCCAGTTCATCAGCGGGATCATGCAGCCCGCGATGATGTTCGTCGGGAACCTCAACTACGTGCTGGTGGCGGTGGTCGGCGGACTGCGGGTGGCCTCCGGAGCCCTGTCCATCGGGGACGTGCAGGCGTTCGTGCAGTACTCGCGGCAGTTCAGCCAGCCGCTCACCCAGGTCGCCTCGATGGCCAACCTCGTGCAGTCCGGGGTGGCCTCGGCCGAGCGGGTCTTCGAGATCCTCGACGCCGAGGAGCAGTCACCCGACCCGGACGAAAAGCACGCCGTGCGGCCGGCGGCGGCACGGGGGCGGGTGGAGATGCAGCACGTCTCCTTCCGCTACGCGGAGGACACCCCGCTGATCGAAGATCTGTCGCTCTCGGTCGACCCCGGGCGGACGGTGGCGATCGTCGGCCCCACCGGTGCCGGGAAGACCACGCTGGTCAACCTGCTGCTGCGGTTCTACGAGGTGCGGGGCGGCCGGATCCTGCTGGACGGCGCGGACATCGCCGCCATGTCCCGCGAGGACCTGCGGGCGGGCATCGGCATGGTGCTGCAGGACACCTGGCTGTTCGGCGGCACCATCGCGGACAACATCGCCTACGGGGCGCAGGGGGCCACCCGCGCACAGGTCGAGGAGGCCGCGCGGGCCGCGCACGCCGACCGGTTCATCCGCACCCTGCCGGACGGCTACGACACGGTCCTGGACGCCGAGGGCGACAGCGTCAGCGCGGGCGAGAAGCAGTTGATCACCATTGCCCGCGCCTTCCTCTCCGACCCGGTGATCCTGGTCCTGGACGAGGCCACCAGTTCGGTGGACACCCGCACCGAAGTGCTGATCCAGCAGGCGATGGAGCGGCTGGCAGCGGAGCGGACCAGCTTCGTGATCGCGCACCGGCTCTCCACCATCAGGGACGCGGACGTGATCCTGGTGATGGAGAACGGCGCCATCGTCGAACAGGGCAGTCACGAGGAGCTGCTGTCCGCGGGCGGTGCCTACGCGCGGCTGTACCGTTCGCAGTTCGCCGAGGCGGTGGCGGAGGTGGACTGACCCGCCCCCGCCGGCGTGCGGGCCGCTCCTCGCCGCCGGGCGCCGGGTGAATCCGGGCCGGACCGGACCGGGTGGGCGGTGCCGCGCGGCGGCGGGCGCATCGACGGGCGTCAGTGCAGATAGCCCCGAAGCTGGTCCGCGAAGGTGTGGTCCCGCAGCTTGGCGAGGGTCTTGGACTCGATCTGCCGTATCCGCTCCCGGGTGACGCCGAAGAGCCGGCCGATCTCCTCCAGCGTGCGCGGCCTGCCGTCGATCAGCCCGTACCGGAGCTGCACGACCTTGCGTTCGCGCTCACCGAGCGTGGAGAGCACCGCCTCCAGATGCTCCCGCAGCAGCAGGAAGGCGGCCGACTCCACCGGCGAGGGCGCGTCCCCGTCCTCGATCAGGTCGCCGAGGTTGACGTCCTCCTCCTCGCCGACCGGCGCATGCAGGGATACGGGCTCCTGGGCGAGCCGCAGCACCTCGGTCACCCGCTCCTCGGTCAGGTCCAACTGGGCCGCGACCTCCTCGGCCGCGGGCTCGTACCCGCGCTCCTGGAGCATCCGGCGCTGCACCCGCACCACCCGGTTGATCAGCTCGACCACGTGCACCGGCACCCGGATCGTCCGGGCCTGGTCGGCCAGGGCCCGGGACATGGCCTGGCGGATCCACCAGGTCGCGTAGGTGGAGAACTTGTAGCCGCGCGCGTAGTCGAACTTCTCCACCGCGCGGATCAGCCCGAGGTTGCCCTCCTGGACGAGGTCGAGCATGGTCAGGCCGCGGCCCACGTAGCGCTTGGCGACGGACACCACCAGCCGCAGGTTCGCCTCGATGAGGCGGCGCTTGGCCAGTCTGCCGCGCACCACCAGGCGGTCGAGGTCGAGCGCCAGCTCCCCGTCCAGGGTGGGCGAGTCGACGAGCTTCTCCTCGGCGAAGAGCCCCGCCTCCACGCTCCGGGCCAGCTCCACCTCCTCGGCGGCGGTGAGCAGGGGGATGCGGCCGATCTCGCGCAGGTACTGGCGGAAGAGATCCGCCGAGGCGCCGGTCGCGGGCGCCTCCGGCTGCGGTACCGCGGGCTCGGCCTCCTCCTCGGCCCGGGGCGCCCCGCGCTGCTCCGGCACGGTCCCGCCGGGCTCCGGAACACCGGGCACGCCGCCCGGGGAACCGGGCTCCGCGAGGGGCGCCTGGGCCGGCGGGCCGAGGAGGGCCGCGGCCGGGGCGGCTACCAGGGGCGACTCGGCGACGGGCACCAGCGCCGGGGGCGCCGACGGCGCGGAGTGCGCGTCCAGCGGGGCGGTCGAGGCGGCGCGGGGCGCCGCATTCCGGGTCCGGGTCTGCACGGGGGCGACCTCCAGTGTGATCGCTGCCGGTTCGGGGGCGGCGTGCGGGAGGGGAACGGCCGCGGCCGGGCCGCGCTCCATCCCGTACGGAACGTGCGGTTCCGCGGGGGACTTTGGCCCGTTCCGGCCAGCACCGCCCCGCTCCGAGGACTCAGGCACCGCTCACCAGTGTGGGGTACGACACATGCCCGCCACGAGAGGCGTGCGGGCAGTTTTTCCGCCAAACGTCACCCTCAGCGCACGATCCACTACGCACTCCCGGGGTCGCGGAGGCAGCTGTTCCTCCTGTGGCACCGGCAGCGGCCGCTTCGCGGCTCCCGGGGCGTGCCCCGCCGGCCGCCCCGAGGCGCTCACCGGGCCCGCGGGTGGTGTCCGCAAGCGCCCGCAGCGCGGCAAGCCCGAAAACGTGCGCCCGGCGCGCCGCCGCACGCCCGCCGCGGGCACCCACCGCCGGCGTCACAGGCAGCCGGACCGGGCGGGGCGGCACCAACACACCGCGGCCGGGCGCGAGTCGGCCCCGCACGGCCGGGCGCCGCGGCCGGCCGCGCTCCCACCGCCGGACGGCCTCCGCAGCCGACCGCTCCCGGCCGCCGGACGGTCCCGTTCGGCGTCAGAGCGCCGCGGCACCCCGCTCGCGCAGGGCGATGCCGTACTGCTGGAGCGTCCAGATCTGCCGGCGCACACCGGCCGACTGCTCGTACTCCTGGCGCGCCTCCAGGCGCCGCGCCGCACCCTCCAGTTCGGCGATGCGGGCATTGACGGCGGCGCGGCGCACCGCGACCAGCTGCTCGCCCGCGTACGCCTCGTCGACCTCCCGGTTGCGGGCGCTGCGCAGCGGCTCGACGGCCAGCTCGGTGACCAGGGAGCGCACCGTGTCGTCCGGTGCCGCGTCCCGCACCCGTCCCAGGTAGCCGCTGTCCCCGACCCCGGCCTCGGCGCCGCCCCCGGCCTCCACCGCCTGCCGCACCACGGCGTACGGCGGCGCGGTGAACTCGTCGGTCCCGTAGGCGTCGAAGGCGGGCGAGACCAGTTCCGGCCGCTGGAGCGCCAGCTTGAGCAGCTCGCGCTCGACCCGGTGGGCAGGGCTGCGCAGGTTCAGATCCGGGCCGCGGGGCACGAAGGGCGCCTGCACGGCCGGGCTCTCCTGCGCGCGTGAGCCGCGCCCCGCGCCCCGCGGCGGCGCCTGCCCGCGCTCGCGCGCCCACCGGGAGAGCTGGGCGACGCGGCGGACGACGAACTCCTCGTCCACGATGCCCAGCAGCCCGGCCAGCCGTACCGCGTAGCCGCGCCGGATGGAGGGGTCCTTGATCTGGGTGACGACCGGCGCGCCCTCCTCCAGCGCGGCGGACCGCCCCTCGGCGGTGTCGATGTTGTGCCGGTCCACGATGGAGCGGATGGCGAAGTCGAAGAGCGGGGCACGGTCCTCGATCACCTCGGCCACGGCCTCGTCGCCGTGCGCGAGCCGCAGATCGCACGGGTCCATGCCGCCGGGCGTCAGCGCGATCCAGGTGCGGGCCGCGAACTTCTGGTCGTCCTCGAAGGCACGGAGCGCGGCCTTCTGCCCGGCCGCGTCGCCGTCGAAGGTGAAGACGACCTCCGACTGGGCATTGTCCATCAGCACCCGGCGCAGGATCTTCACATGCTCACCGCCGAAGGCGGTGCCGCAGGTGGCGATGGCCGTGGTCACGCCCGCCAGGTGGCAGGCCATGACGTCGGTGTAGCCCTCCACGACGACGGCGCGGTTGGCCTTGGCGATCTCCCGCTTGGCCAGGTCGATGCCGTAGAGCACCTGCGACTTGCGGTAGAGGGGGGTCTCCGGCGTGTTGAGGTATTTCGGCCCCTGGTCGTCCTCGCGCAGCTTGCGGGCGCCGAAGCCGACGACGTCGCCGGTGATGTCGCGGATCGGCCACATCAGACGGCCGCGGAAGCGGTCGATGGGACGGCCGTTGCGCGCCTCCTGGGCGAGGCCGGAGAGCGTGAGCTCCTTGTCGGTGAAGCCCTGCCCGCGCAGATAGCGCACCAGGTGGTCCCAGCCGGCCGGGGAGTAGCCGATGCCGAAGTGCCGGGCGGCCTCCTGGTCGAATCCCCGGTCGGCGAGGAAGCGGCGGCCGATCTCCGCCTCGGGGCCGTCGAGCTGCTCGGCGTAGAAGCGGGCCGCGATCCGGTGCGCCTCCACCAGCCGGGTGCGCTCACCCTGCTGCGAGGCGCGGCCGTAGCCGCCCTCCTCGTAGCGCAGGGTGATCCCGGCGCGGGCGGCGAGCCGCTCGACGGACTCGGAGAAGGACAGGTGGTCGACCTTCATCACGAAGTCGAGGGTGTCCCCGCCCTCCTGGCAGCCGAAGCAGTGGTAGAACCCCTTGCTCGGGCTGACGTGGAACGAAGGGGACTTCTCGTCATGGAACGGGCACAGTCCCTTGAGGTTGCCGCCGCCCGCGTTGCGGAGCTGGAGGTACTCGGACACCACGGAGTCGATCGGGACCGCGTCCCGGACCGCCTTCACGTCCTCGTCGTTGATCCTTCCAGCCACGTGGGAAGTCTACGGCCGCCCGGTGACACTCCCCGACCCCGGTGCGGCGGCGCGGCTCAGGGCCGCGGGATGTTGCGCAGATTCGACCGCGCCATCTGGACCATCCGCCCCACTCCCCCGTCCAGCACGGTCCGGCCGGCGGAGAGCGCGAAGCCGCTCACCTGCTCCCGGGTGATCTTCGGCGGCAGGGAGAGCGCGTGCGGGTCGGTCACGATGTCGAGCAGCGCGGGCCCGTCGTGCGAGAGCACGTCCCGCAGGGCGCCGCGCAGCTGCTTGGGCTTCTCGACCCGTACGGCGTGCGCGCCCGCGGCCTCGGCGAGGGCCGCGAAGTCCGGGTTGCGGTTGTGGGTGCCGTAGGCGGGCATCCCGTCGACCATCATCTCCAGCTCGACCATCCCCAGCGAGGAGTTGTTGAACAGCACGACCTTGACCGGCAGGTCGTACTGGACCAGCGTGAGGAAGTCGCCCATCAGCATGGTGAAGCCGCCGTCCCCGGAGAGCGAGACCACCTGCCGGCTCCGGTCGAGGAACTGCGCGCCGATGGCCTGCGGCAGCGCGTTGGCCATCGAGCCGTGGCTGAAGGAGCCGATCACCCGGCGCCGCCCGTTCGGCGTGAGATAGCGCGCCGCCCACACGTTGCACATCCCGGTGTCCACGGTGAAGACGGCGTCGTCGGCCGCCTCCTCGTCCAGCACCGAGGCCGCGTACTCGGGGTGGATGGGGGTGTGCTTCTCCACCTTGCGGGTGTACGCCTTGACGACGCCCTCCAGCGTCTCGGCGTGCTTGCGCAGCATCCGGTCCAGGAACCGGCGGTCGGTCCTGGCCCGCACCCGCGGCGTGAGGCAGCGGAGCGTCTCGCGCACGTCGCCCCACACCGCGAGGTCGAGGGCGGTGCGCCGGCCCAGGTGCTCGGGACGCACGTCGACCTGGACGATCCGGCAGTCCTTGGGCAGGAACGCGTTGTACGGGAAGTCGGTCCCCAGCAGGATCAGCAGATCGCACTCGTGGGTGGCCTCGTAGGCGGCGCCGTAGCCGAGCAGTCCGCTCATGCCCACGTCATAGGGGTTGTCGTACTGGATCCACTCCTTGCCGCGCAGCGCGTGCCCCACCGGGGTCTTGAGCCGCTCGGCGAACTCCATGACCTCGCCGTGCGCGCCCGCGGTGCCGGCGCCGCAGAACAGCGTGATCTTCTCCGCGTCGTCGATCAGGTGCACCAGCGCGTCGATCTCCGCGTCCCCGGGGCGCACGGTGGGGCGCGAGGTGACCAGCGCATGCTCTTCCGGGCTGGCGGGCGCCTCCTCGGACGCCAGGTCGCCGGGGAGCGCGACGACGCTGACCCCCTGCTGTCCGACGGCGTGCTGGATGGCCGTCTGCAGCACCCGCGGCATCTGCTGCTCGCTGGAGATCAGCTCGCTGTAGTGGCTGCACTCGGCGAAGAGCCGGTCGGGGTGGGTCTCCTGGAAGAAGCTGGTGCCGATCTCGCTGCTGGGGATGTGCGAGGCCAGCGCGAGGACGGGCGCCATCGAGCGGTGCGCGTCGTAGAGCCCGTTGATCAGGTGCAGATTGCCGGGGCCGCAGGAGCCGGCGCACGCGGCGAGCTTCCCGGTGAGCTGCGCCTCGGCACCGGCCGCGAAAGCGGCGGTCTCCTCGTGGCGGACCTGGATCCAGTCGATGGCGGGAGTCCGCCGAATGGCGTCGACCACCGGGTTGAGGCTGTCCCCCACCACGCCGTAGAGGCGCTCCACCCCGCAGCGCACCAGCGTGTCGACGAACTGCTCGGCCACCGTCTGCTTCGCCATCGTTCACTCGTCCTTCGCTCGCCGCGCCACGGGAGGGCGGCGGTACGGGGTGTCGCTCTCTTCCGCCGAACGTATTCCCCGTCCGCCGCTCAAGCATCACGTGAATCTCCCGTACCGGCGCGGCGCGGGCCCGGACAGCGGCACCCCACCGCGGCGGACCGGCCTGCCGGTGGACCGCCCCGCGCGGGGCGGTCCACCGGTACGGACCCGGCGGGACCGGGCTCGCGGTGGGGCTCAGGCCGGACCGGCGGTGCCCAGCGACTCCAGCGGCACACCCGGGTCGGCCAGCGCGTCGGGATCCACCGCGGCGCCGGACCTGATCAGGTCCTGCACCGCCCCGGTCACGTCCCAGACGTTGGCGTTCAGCCCGGCCAGCACCCGGTTGTCCCGCAGCCAGAAGGCGATGAACTCGCGCTTGGCCACATCCCCCCGGCACACCACCTGGTCGTAGGAGCCGGGCGGGGCGTGCCCGGAGTACTCCATGCCCAGGTCGTACTGGTCCGAGAAGAAGTACGGCACCCGGTCGTAGGACACCTGCGCGCCGAGCATGGCCCGGGCCGCCGCCGGACCGCCGTTGAGGGCGTTGGCCCAGTGCTCCACCCGCAGCCGGTCGCCCAGCAGCGGGTGCGCGACGGCGGCGGCGTCGCCGGTGGCGTAGATGTCCGGGTCGCTGGTGCGCAGCGAGGCGTCCACGGCGATGCCGCCGCCCGGGCCGGGCGCCAGCTCCAGACCCGCGCTCTCGGCCAGCGCGGTGCGCGGCGCGGCGCCGATGGCGGCCAGCACGTCGTGCGCGGGGTGCTCGTCGCCGTCGTCGGTGCGCACGCTCTGCACCATGCCGTCGGTACCGGTGATCTCGGTCAGCCGGGCGCCGAAGTGGAAGCGGACCCCGTGCTCGCGGTGCAGGTCCGCGAAGAGCGCGCCCAGCTCCGGGCCGAGTGCGCCGTGCAGCGGTGTGGGCTCCGGCTCGACGACGGTGACCTCCGCGCCGTAGGTCCGCGCCGCCGCGGCCACCTCCAGGCCGATCCAGCCCGCCCCGGCGATCACCAGATGGCCGTTCTCCTGGCCCAGCGCGCTCAGCACCCCGCGCAGCCGTTCGGCGTGCGCCAGCCGGCGCAGGTGGTGCACACCGGCCAGGTCGGTCCCCGGGATGTCCAGCCGGCGCGGCTCGGCGCCGGTGGCCAGCAGCAGCTTGTCGTAGTGGATGCGCGTGCCGTCGCCCAGCCGGACCGACCTGCCCGCCCGGTCCAGCTGCACCGCGGGCTGCCCCAGATGGAGCTCGATGTCGGCGCCCGCGTACCAGGCGGGCTCGTGCACGAAGACGCTGTCCCGTTCGTCCGAACCGGCGAGGTAGCCCTTGGAGAGCGGAGGGCGCTCGTAGGGATGGTCGCGCTCGTCGCCGATCAGGATGACGCGGCCGGTGAACCCTTCCGCGCGCAGGGTCTCGGCGGCTTTCGCCCCCGCCAGCCCTCCGCCGACGATGACGAACGTCCGGTGTGCGTCGACCACTTGAAGCCTCCTCCTCGAAGACGCTGCCCCCTGCGGGCCGTGCTGTCCCCCGTCGTCCACACGTGAGCGTCCCGCATCGGGGCGGGCCCGGGAAGAGGCAGGGGGCATGGATGGGACGTATGAGCCGCGCGACGAGTTCCGAGGCGCCGGACGGCACCGGGCGCCGGGCCCGGTGCGCGCCCCGCGGGCCCGGCCGACCCGGCGCGGACGCGGCCCCGGTCGGCCACGCGTCCCGCCCGGAGCGCCGCGCACCTCATCCCTGCTGCCCGCGCATCGCCAGCGCGCGGTGCAGGGCACGGGCGGCGGCGTCGGTGAGCGTGGAGATCTGGTCGACGACCACCCGCAGCCGCGCCGTGTCCGGGTCGGCAGCGAGCGCGGCCTCCGCGTACAGGTCCGCGTACTGCGGATCCAGCCCCTCCGGCGCTCTGGCCAGCAGCGCCTCGGCCAGCTCGCGCAGGACCACCCGCTGCTCGCGGCGCAGCCGCTCCAGGTCGGGCCGCTGCATCACATAGCGGTCGGCGACCGCCTTGAGGACGGCGCACTCCAACTGCGCGGACTGCGGGACGATCAGTTCGGCGGCGTACCGGGTCAGCGGGCCCGAGCCGTGCGCGGCCCGGGTCGCGGCCTCGGCGGCCAGGCAGAAGCGGCCGATGAGCTGGCTGGTGGCGTCCTTGAGGCGGGCCTGGGCGTGCGCGGTGCCGTCGTAGGAGTGCGGCCACCAGTCCCGCTCCAGGAGCCGGTCGAGCGCGGCGGCCAGCTCGCCCTCCCCGGCTCCCGGCGCGTAGCGCTCCGCGGCCACCTCGAACACGTCGCCGCGCTCGGGTCCGGACCGCAGGATGCGCGGGTCCAGATGCCCGGCCCTGATCCCGTCCTCCAGGTCGTGCACCGAGTAGGCCACGTCGTCCGACCAGTCCATGACCTGCGCCTCGAAGCAGGTGCGGCCCTCCGGCGCGCCTTTGCGCAGCCAGCCGAAGACCGGCAGGTCGTCCTCGTAGACGCCGAACTTGGGCGAGGCGGGGTCGTCCGGATGGCCGCCGCGCCGCCACGGGTACTTGGTCGCTGCGTCCAGGGCGGCCCGTGTCGCGTTGAGCCCGACATAGCCCTGGCCGTCCAGGTGCGCGGAGAACCGCTTGGGCTCCAGCCGGGTGAGCAGCCGCAGCGACTGCGCGTTGCCCTCGAAGCCGCCCGCCGGTGCGGCGATCTCGGCCAGCACGGCCTCGCCGTTGTGCCCGAACGGCGGGTGCCCCAGATCGTGGGCGAGGCAGGCCGTCTCGACCAGATCGGGGTCGCAGCCCAGCGCGGCACCCAGCTCCCGGCCCACCTGGGCGCACTCCAGGGAGTGGGTCAGCCGGGTGCGCGGTGTCGCGTCCCAGGCGGGGCTGGCGCTGCCCGGTGCGACCAGCTGCGTCTTGCCCGCCAGCCTGCGCAGCGCGGCGGAGTGCAGAACCCGGGCGCGGTCGCGCTGGAAGGCGGTGCGCCCGGGCCGCTTGTCCGGCTCCGGCACCCAGCGCTCGAGGTCGGCGGGACCGTAGCGCGGCGTCGCGGGGGCGCCGCCCGCAGCCGCGGAGGAGGGTTCCATGGACCGACCGTAACCGCAGGGCCCGGGCTCACGGCTGCGGGGAGGGCCGCGTCTCCTCCTCCACCCACCGCAGATAGTCCGCGCTGCCGCGCACCACGGCCGTGGCGATGATCTCCGGCACCTCGTAGGGATGGGCCTCGCGGAGATACTCCTCCAGCGCGCCGTAGCGGTCGGCGCAGGTCTTGAACAGCACCTGCCACTCGGAGTCCGTCTGCACCGCGCCCTCCCACCGGTAGACGGCGGTGACGGGGCCGTTGAGCTGGGCGCACGCCGCCACCCGCCGGGTGATCGCTCCGGCGGCGAGCGTCTGGGCCTGCTCCTGCGAGGCGGTCGTCGTCAGTACGGTGAGGATCTCGGCCATCCGGACAGCGTAGCCACCGCGCGCAGCCGCGCCAGGTGCCGTCGCGGCGGGCGCGGACGGCGAGACGTCCGGGCGGGTGCGGACGGCGGAGGCTCCGGGCGGGACAGCGGAGGCGCCTGTCCGGGCGGGGTCCGGGACACCGGGGGCGACGGGGCGACGGGGCGACGGGGCGACGGGGCGACGGGGCGACGGGGCGACGGGGCGACGGGGGCCGAAACGTTCAAGACGGCCTGGACGCGGCGCCCTAGCGTGGCCGTATGACACCGCGCTTCGACCTCATCGGCATCGTCACCTCCGACATGGCCGCCTCGCTCGCCTTCTACCGGCGGCTGGGGCTCGATCTC
The DNA here is from genome assembly GCF_000280905.1 of Streptomyces sp. AA1529. Taxonomy (GTDB): domain Bacteria; phylum Actinomycetota; class Actinomycetes; order Streptomycetales; family Streptomycetaceae; genus Streptomyces. Next base: position 82,877 of record NZ_ALAP01000037.1, read on the forward strand.
CCCGCGGAAGCGGACGCACAGCCGCACGTGGAGCACGTCGGCCCGGGCGGCGTGCGGCTGGCCTGGGACACCGAGGAGGTCGTCCGCTCCTTCGAACCGGAATGGACGGCTCCGGCGGGCGGCGGCCGGATCGGGCTCGCCTTCCGGTGCGACTCGCCCGCCGAGGTAGACCGGGTGTACGGCGAGCTGACCGCCGCGGGTCACCCGGGCCACCACGCCCCGTGGGACGCCGTGTGGGGGCAGCGCTACGCCGTCGTCCTGGACCCGGACGGCAACGGCGTCGACCTGTTCGCGCCGAACGACTGACCGGCCCGGCGGCCGGCCGCGGGCACCAGCGCGGTCAGCGGAGCACCCGCCAGGGCGCGGACCTCGCGGGAGAGGTGCGCCTGATCGGCGTACCCGGCCAGCTGCGCCGCCCCGGCGAGCGCGGTGCCGGACCGGGCCAGGTGCAGCGCCCGCTGCATCCGCAGCACCCGGGCGAGGGTCTTGGGCCCGTACCCGAACGCGGCGCGGCACCGGCGGTGGAGCTGGCGTTCGCTCAGGCCCACGCCGCGGGCCGTGCGCGCCACCCCGGCCCCCTCGCGCAGCGCCGCGACGACGGCTTCCTCCTGCGCGGCGGCGCGCCGTTCGGCGGCCGTGCGCTCCGGCGCCGCCAGCCGCTCCGCCGCGACCTGCTCCAGCGCCGCCAGCGGGTCCCGGGCACCGGCGACCCGCTCGGTCAGCTCCCGCACCCGGCCGGCGGGCCACAGGTCGGCCAGCGGCGTGCGCCGGTCCCGCAGCTCCCAGGCCGGCGGGCCGAAGACCCGCGGGCCGGTGCCCGGCGGCAGCCGCAGGCCGTACGCCGGGAGTCCGGCGCGCTCGGTCGCCAGATGCGCGCGGGTGTCCGGGCCCGCGACGACCAGCTCGCCGTTCCACAGCAGCAGGTCCATGCAGCCGTCCGGCAGCACCCGCCCGGTGGTGCCCGGGGGCACGGCGGCGCGGGTCCAGCACACCGCGCCCCGCAGCCGGGACGTCCGCTCCTCGTACATGGCCCCAGGGTGCACCCGGCCACCGACAGCCCGGCCGCCGAACCCGGCGGAGGGCCGCACCGGGGCTCAGTCCGGGTCGCTGCCCGCCAGGTACGCCGTGGGGCTGACGCCGCGCAGCCGCTTGAAGGCCGCGCTCAGCGCGAAGCCGTCCCCATAGCCCACCCGGCGGGCGACGGCGCCCAGCGTGGCGCCCCGCTCCCGCAGCAGCCGGGCCGCCAGATCGATGCGCCACTGCGCGAGATAGGACATGGGCGGCTCGCCGACCAGTTCGGAGAAGCGGCGGGCCAGGCTCGCGCGGGACACCCCGGCTCCGGCCGCCAGCGCCGCCACGGTCCAGGCGTGCCCGGGCTGCTCGTGCAGCAGCCGCAGCGCCACCCCCACCACCGGGTCGCTCTGCGCGCGGTACCAGGCGGGCACGTCCGCCTCGGGCCGTGCGAACCAGGCGCGCAGCACGGAGACCAGCAGCAGGTCCAGCAGCCGGTCGAGCACCATCTGCTGGCCCGGCGCGTCCTTGACGACCTCCGCGGCGACCAGCCGCATCAGGTCCGCGTCCCACTCGGCCGCATCCAGCACCAGCAGCGGCGGCAGCGCGTCCAGCAGCCGGGCGCTGAGATCGCCGTGCAACTGGTAGTTGCCGCTCAGCAGGACGGCGGGATCGTCGAAGCTGCGGCCCCAGGTCCGCACCCCCAGCGCGAGCTCCTCGCACATGTCGGTCCCGTCCACGGTGGTGCAGCAGTCACCCGGCTGGATCAGCAGCCCCGGTTCGGTCTCCGGGTCGTCGGCGAGCACATAGGGGGCCGGTCCGCGCAGCACCGCCACAGCGCCGGGCGTCAGCCGCACCGGCTCCGGCGCCCCGGAGTGCCGGACCCAGCCGGTGCCGCGCAGCATGGAAGCCAGCGACAGCGGCGCGCCGTCCTGCACCCGCACGCCCCACGGGGGTGCGAGTACCGCACGGTGGAAGAGTCCGCCGCGCGCCCGGGCGCCGCCGAGCACGTCGGTCAGCGCCTCGGTCAGCCCGTCGGCGCCGCCCGTCCGCCACGCCCCCGCGGCCCGGCCGGACCGCCCGTCCTGTTCGGCGCCCCGCGCCGCGACCGTTGTCACGGCAGCAGCCTAGACGCACGGACATGCGGCTGAGCCGCCCGACGATGTCCCCGGGAGCCCCGCCGGCGTTGGCTTGCGGCATGACACAGCGGAAGAGTGAGCACGCGGCGGAGCGGCAGCACGCACAGGACCCGGTTCTGGTGCTGTGCGGCACCGGCAGGAACGGCTCCCGGGTCGTCGAGCGACTGCACGCCCGCGGGCACCCGGTGCGCGTGGGCTCCCGCACCGGGGAGCCGGCGTTCGACTGGGAGGACCCCGGTACCTGGGACGCCGCGCTGGCGGGGGTGGGCGCCGTCTTCGTCGTCTGCCAGCCGGACGTGGGCGCCCCCGGTGTCGCCGGCGCGGTACGGGCGTTCGGCGCCCGCGCGGCGGCGGCCGGCGTGCGGCGGCTGGTGCTGCTCTCGGCGCGCGGCGAGGAGCTCGCCCGCCCGACCGAGCAGGCGGTCCGGGACGCGGGCACGGAGTGGACGATCCTGCGCACGAGCTGGTTCTTCCAGAACTTCAGCGAGGGCGTCCTGCTGCCCTCCGTGCTGGCGGGCGAACTCCCCTTCCCGGCCGGCGAGGTGCGCGAACCGTTCATCGACGCGGACGACATCGCGGAGGTGGCCGCCGCCGCACTGACCGAGGAGGGCCACCACGCGCGCGTGCACGAGCTGACCGGGCCGCGGCTGCTCACTTTCGGGGAGGCGGCGGCGGAGGTGACCGCGGCCGGCGGCCCCGCCGTGCGGTACGTGCCCGTGACCGCGCGGGAGTACGCCGGAGAGCTGGCCGGGCAGGGGCTGCCGCCGGAGCTGGTGGCCTTCCTGGGTGAACTGTTCGCACAGCTGCTGGACGGGCGCAACGCCTCCGTCACGGACGGCGTGCAGGAGGTGCTGGGCCGCCCGGCGCGGGACGTCCGCGACGCCGCCCGCGAGGCGGTGCGGCGTGGGGCGTGGCGGCCCTGAGGACGCGCCCCGGCACGCTGCGGGCGGGCGCGGGACGCACCGCGGCGAGGCGCCGCCGGGCGGGAGCGAGGGGCGCAGCACGGGAGAGCAGCGCGGGCGGCCGCGCGCCGCGGGGGCCGCAGGCGAATCCGCCGCGCCCGCGGTGGCCCGGTTGCGTCGCGTGCCGTGCGGGGCACGATGGACGCATGGACGATGTGACCGCCCTGGCAACCGAGCACCTGGCGCTGGCACGGAAAGACCCGCACGGCCGCAGTGCGTACCTCTTCCTGCACGACGGGCCGCTGCGGCAGTCCGTCATCGCGCTGACGGAGGGGTCGTCGCTGGAGGAGCACAACACGCCGCCGGCGTCGAGCGTCCACGTCCTCCGGGGCCGCATCCGGCTCACCGAGGGCAGCGCCGACCAGGATGTCGCCGCCGGGCAGATCCAGCGGGTTCCGCACCTGCGGCACGGCGTGCTCGCACTGGAGGACAGCGTGTTCGTCCTGACGGCGGTGACGGGTACCGACTGACGGGCCGGCGGGCGGCGCTCAGGCGCCGTCGACGGCGCCCCACTCCGCGACGCGGTGCAGCACGGAGCGCAGCGCCAGCTCGTAGCCGAAGACGCCGTGCCCGGAGACCATGCCCTGGCACACCGGCGCGGTGACCGAGGTGTGCCGGAAGGGCTCGCGGGCGTGCACGTTGGAGATGTGCACCTCGACGCAGGGGATGCCGAGCGCGGCCACCACCTCGACGGCGTCCCGCAGCGCGTAGCTGTAGTGCGCGTAGGCGCCGGGGTTGAAGACGATGCCGCTGTCGCCGCCCCGGGTGGCGTGGATCAGGTCGATCAGCGCGCCCTCGCTGTTGCTCTGCGCGCAGCGCACCTCGGCGCCCAGCTCGGCGCCGAGCGCCGTGACCCGCTCCTCGACGTCCCGCAGGGTGGTGCTGCCGTAGGTCGCCCGGTCGCGTTCGCCGAGCAGGTCGAGGTTGGGGCCGTGCAGGAGCAGCACACGCGGCCTCGCGGAGGGCGGCCCGGCTGCGGCGGAGTTCGCGTTCATGGGGGCAGCCTAGAGCGCGGCGGCCCGTGCCGGCCGCCGGATCCGCTGCGGCCGCGGCGGGGCACGCGGTGCGGCACCGGTCGTGGCGCGGCTGACCTCGACCGCCCGGAGGCCTGCCGCTAGCCTCCACAGGAGAGAATCGCTGAACGAGCGAGGAGCAGGGCGGGCGATGGGCTGGACAGCGCGGAACATTCCGGACCAGAGCGGCCGTACGGCGGTCGTGACCGGCGCCAACAGCGGGCTCGGCTTCGTGACGGCCCGGGAGCTGGCACGGCGCGGCGCGCGGGTGGTGCTCGCCTGCCGGGACGAGGAGCGGGGCGGCCGGGCCCGGGACGCGCTCGTGCAGGAGCTGCCCGAGGCGGGGCCGCGCACCGAGCTGCGCCGGCTCGATCTGGGCGACCTGGCGTCGGTGCGCGCTTTCGCCAAGGAGCTGCCGGACGAGCGGGTGGATCTCCTCGTCAACAACGCGGGAGTGATGGCGCTGCCCTACGGCCGGACGGCGGACGGCTTCGAGCGGCAGTTCGGCGTCAACCACCTGGGGCACTTCGCCCTCACCGGGCTGCTGCTGGAGCGGCTGCTGGCGGCCCCGGCACCCCGCGTCGTGACGCTGTCCAGCGGGCTGCACCTACTGGCCAACATCGACATCGCGGACCTCAACAGCGAGCACTCCTACCGGCGCTGGATCGCCTACGGCCGGTCCAAGACCGCCAATCTGCTCTTCACCCACGAGCTGGCCCGGCTGCTGGCCGGCACCCCGCTGATCGCCGCCGCCGCGCACCCCGGCTATGCGGCCACCAACCTGCAGACCGCCGGAGCCCGTATGGAGGGCCGGAAGACCGCCGAGCGGGTGATGGCGCTGGGCACCCGCGTGCTGGGGCAGTCCGCCGACGCGGGCGCCCTGCCGACGCTGTACGCGGCGACCGCTCCGGGGGTGGCGCCGGACTCGTTCACCGGGCCGCGGCTGCTGGGCTGGCGCGGTGCTCCGGCGCCGTCCTGGCGGGCGCCCTGGACCCTCAGCGACGTGGCGGCCGAGCGGCTGTGGGCGGCCTCCGAGCAGTTGACGGGGGTCGCCTACGGGGTTCCCTCGTGATCCGGGCGGTCGTGGTCGACGACGACTTCATGGTGGCCCGGCTGCACAGCACCCTGGTCTCCCGGGTGCCCGGGTTCGAGATCGCCGCGGTGGCGCACAGCGGTGCGGAAGCGCTCGCGGCGGTGCGCGGGACCGCGCCGGACCTGGTGCTGCTGGACCTGTATCTGCCCGACATCAGCGGGCTGGAGGTATTGCAGCAGTTGCGCGGCGACGGCGCGCCGGGCGGCGGCCCGGACGTGCTGGTGATCACGGCGGCGCGGGACGCGGCGAGCGTGCGGGCCGCACGGCACGGCGGGGCCGTGCAGTACGTCGTCAAACCGTTCGAGGGGCGGCTGCTGAGCGAACGGCTGGAGCGGTACGCGCGGGAGCGGCGGGACCTGGAGTCGCTGACGGCCCCCGGCCAGGAGGAGCTGGACCGGGTCTTCGGGCACTCCGGCGGCGGTGCGACCGCGGAGCCCCCGGGAGCCGCGACGGCGCGCGGGACCACGCAGCTGCCGGACGGCGCCGGGGTGGCCGTCCGGGCGCAGCCGCTGCCCAAGGGGCTGACCGAGCAGACCGCGGCCCTGGTCCGTGCGGCCCTCCGGGCGGGTCCGCGGGCGACGGGTGTGTCGGCCTCGGAGTGCGCCGAGCACAGCGGTCTGTCCCGGGTGAGCGCCCGCCGCTACCTGGAGCACTTCGTGGCGACCGGGGCGGCGCGGGTCACCCTGCGGTACGGCACCACGGGCCGCCCCGAGCGCCGCTACCACCGGATGTGAGGTGCGGCGGGCGGCCCGTTCGCCGTCTCTGGGTCAGACCTCGGTGAAGCACATGGTGTGGTCGCCACCGCGGTTGCTGGAGTACTGGATGCCGTAGTCGTACTGGGCCGGGCACTCCTTGTCCGGCCCGAAGAGCCGCTCCCCGGTCCGGTACTCGGCCTCCGGGGAACCGCAGTCGACGATGGTGGGCAGCGGGTCGTCGTCGGTGCCCTCGATCTTCACGCAGTCGCCCTGCTGCGGGTCGTGGGTCTTCTGCTCCTCGATCCGCGCGGACCGCGACGCCTCCGCCTTGGCCTTACCGCCGTCGGGGTCGGTGTTGTAGTCGTACACGTACCAGCCGACGCCGCCGAACACCGCCAGGACGAGGACGGCGGCGATCAGGCCGCGCAACGGGCCGCCCTGCTGGGGGCGCTGCGGGCCGCGGGGCGGCGGGGGAGCCTGGTATTGCTGGTACTGCGGCGGAGGGCCCTGGGGCTGCTGGTACTGGTACTGGTACGGCGGTGGTGCGGACATGAGTGTTCCCCGTTGAGGTGCTGGCCTGACGTGCGCTGAAGCGCACATGACGGCATCACTGTAAGGGCACTCACGCCCGGCCGGTGCCACCACCGTGCTCGCCGAGCACCGACGAACCCGCCCGGCGCCGCGGCGACTTCGGCGGACGCAGCGCGGAAGACCATGATCCGACAGCCGGGAGCGCCGGGGCCGGGGGCGAAGAAGAAGAAGAAGAAGGAGGAGGCGGCACCCCCGCACGGGTGCCGCCTCCCGGGCCGGGTTCCCCGTCCGCGGTGAGGGTCGGTGCGGACGGGGAGCCCGGGAGCGGGATGGCTCGGGTCACGCGGTCGCGTGCTGCTGGGCCGCGGCCGCCCGGCCCGCCTCCAGCCGGGCCACCGGGATGCGGAACGGCGAGCAGGAGACGTAGTCGAGGCCCACCTCGTGGAAGAAGTGCACCGACTCGGGGTCGCCGCCGTGCTCGCCGCAGACACCGAGCTTGAGGTCGGGCCGGGTGGCCCGGCCCGCCTCCGCGGCGCTGCGGACCAGGGAGCCCACGCCGTCCTTGTCGATGGTCTCGAACGGGGAGACGCCGAAGATGCCCTTCTCCAGGTAGGCCGTGAAGAAGCTGGCCTCCACGTCGTCGCGGCTGAACGCCCACACCGTCTGGGTCAGGTCGTTGGTGCCGAAGGAGAAGAAGTCGGCGCACTCGGCGAGCTGGTCGGCGGTGAGCGCGGCGCGCGGCAGCTCGATCATGGTGCCGAGGGTGAGCCCCAGCTCCACGTCGTGCCGCTGCTCGACCTCCGTGATGACCTGCTCGGCCTCCTCGCGGACGAGTTCCAGCTCCTGCACGGTGCCCACCAGCGGAATCATGATCTCGGCCCGCGGGTCGCCGCCGCCGGCCTTCCGTGCGGCGGCCGCTTCGGCGATGGCGCGGATCTGCATGGTGAACAGGCCGGGGATGACCAGGCCCAGGCGGACGCCGCGCAGCCCCAGCATGGGGTTCTGCTCGTGCAGCCGGTGCACGGCCTGCAGCAGCCGCAGATCGTTCTCGTTGGCGTCCTTGCGGGACTCGGCGAGCGCGACCCGGACCGACAGCTCGGTGATGTCGGGCAGGAACTCGTGCAGCGGCGGGTCCAGCAGCCGCACCGTCACCGGCAGTCCGTCCATCGACTCGAACAGCTCGACGAAGTCGCCCTGCTGGAGCGGGAGCAGGGCGCCCAGCGCCCGCTCGCGCTCCTCCTCGGTGTCGGCGAGGATGAGCCGCTCCACCAGTTCGCGCCGCTCCCCGAGGAACATGTGCTCGGTGCGGCACAGGCCGATCCCCTGGGCGCCGAACCGGCGGGCCCGCGCGGCGTCCTCGGCGTTGTCGGCGTTGGCCCTCACCCGCAGCCGGCGTACCCGGTCGGCGTACGCCATGATCCGGTGGACGGCCTGGACCAGCTCGTCGGCCTCGTCGGCCCCCGCGTGCGTGCGGCCCTCGAAGTACTCCACGACCGGCGAGGGGACGACCGGCACCTCACCGGCGTAGACCTTGCCGGTGGAGCCGTCGATGGAGACGACGTCGCCCTCCTCGACGATCCGCCCGTCCTGGCTCTTGAGGCAGCGCCGCTTGGTGTCGACCTCCAGCTCCTCGGCGCCGCACACGCAGGTCTTGCCCATGCCGCGGGCGACCACGGCCGCGTGCGAGGTCTTGCCGCCGCGCGAGGTGAGGATGCCCTCGGCGGCGAGCATCCCGTCCAGGTCGTCGGGGTTGGTCTCGCGGCGGATGAGGATGACCTTCTCGCCCGAGCGCGACCACTTGATGGCGGTGTAGGAGTCGAAGACCGCCTTGCCGACCGCGGCGCCGGGCGACGCGGCGATGCCCCAGCCGATCTGGTCGGCGCCCTCGAGACCGCCATTGCTGTCGAAGCGGGGGAACATCAGCTGTGCGAGCTGGGTCCCGTTGACCCGCTGCAGCGCCTCGGCCTCGTCGATCAGGCCCTGGTCGACGAGCTGGGTGGCGATGCGGAAGGCGGCCGCCGCGGTGCGCTTGCCGACGCGGGTCTGCAGCATCCACAGCTTGCCGCGCTCGATGGTGAACTCGATGTCGCACAGATCCCGGTAGTGGTTCTCCAGGGTCTCCATGATCTGCATGAGCTGGTCGTACGACGCCTTGTCGAGCTGTTCGAGGTCGGCGAGCGGCACGGTGTTGCGGATACCGGCGACGACGTCCTCGCCCTGGGCGTTCTGCAGGTAGTCGCCGTAGACGCCCTGCTGGCCGCTGGCCGGGTCGCGGGTGAAGGCGACGCCGGTGCCGGAGTCGGGGCCGAGGTTGCCGAAGACCATCGAGCAGATGTTGACGGCCGTTCCCAGGTCGTGCGGGATGCGCTCCTGCCGTCGGTAGAGGCGGGCGCGGGCGCCGTTCCACGAGTCGAAGACCGCGCGGACGGCCAGGTCCATCTGCTCGCGGGGGTTCTGGGGGAAGTCGCGGCCGGTCTCCTCGGAGACGATGGACTTGAACTTCTGGACCAGTTCCTTGAGGTCGTCCGCGGTCAGGTCCACGTCGGTCACGACGCCGCGTGCGCTCTTGGCCTCGTCCAGGGTCTCGGAGAAGCGCTCGCCGTCGATGCCGAGCACGGTGTCGCCGAACATCTGGATGAGGCGGCGGTAGGAGTCCCAGGCGAAGCGCTCGTCGCCGGACTGGGCCGCGAGTCCGTGCACGGACTCGTCGGAGAGCCCAATGTTGAGGACGGTGTCCATCATGCCGGGCATGGAGAACTTGGCGCCGGAGCGCACGGAGACCAGCAGCGGGTCGTCGGCCTGGCCGAGCTTCTTGGCCATGCGCTCCTCGAGCGCGGCCAGATGTCCGCTCACCTCGTCGCGGAGGGCCGCGGGGGCCGCTCCGGAGTCCAGGTACGCCTTGCAGGCCTCGGTGGTGATGGTGAAGCCCGGAGGGACGGGCAGACCGAGGTTGGTCATCTCGGCGAGGTTGGCTCCCTTCCCGCCGAGGAGGTCCTTGAGGTCCTTGTTGCCCTCACTGAAGTCATAGACGAACTTCCGCTGCTGCGACTGCTGCTGCGACGCGCCTACTGCGGACTCTGCGTTCGCGGACTCTGTGTTCTTCGCGTGAACCGGCACCGGACTCGGCTCCTCGTGGTCGGCTGCCCTGACGGCGGGGAGCGTACCCAGATCGAAGGCTTACGAGTACGTCCAACAGCACGTCACACGGCTGTAACCACCCGTGTGCCGAGAGATCGAAAGCGGAGGACCGTATGAGCTAATTGGTCATACCATTCAAACCTCGAATTGATTACTACGCTGAGCTGAAAGAATCAGCCGAAATAACCGACACAGAGTAACGGCCACCTACAACCCGGGAACCAAGGGTCGGTAAAACCGCGACCCGCTCCTTGGAGATGTACAGCTCACATCTGAGCGCTCATCTGAGCGCACCCCTGATCAAGGTGGCGCGAATCACGCGGCTGAACGGGTGAACGTCTCACCATCCGGACGAGGTGTGGGCCGCAGTAGATTGCCGTGGTGACCGATCCGCACACCGCTGAGAATCCGGCCGCCCGGCACGCCCGCCTCGCCCCCGTCGACACCGCGGCGGACGCCCTGTTCGTCTACGGCACGCTGCGCTTCGACCGCATCCTGGCCGCCCTGCTCGGCCGCGTCCCGCCCGGCCTCCCGGCCACCGCGCCCGGCTGGCGCACCGCGGCACTCGCGGACCGCCCCTATCCAGGGCTCGTCCCGTCCCCCGGACACACGGCCACCGGGCTGCTGCTGACCGGACTGAGCCCTGCCGAGTGGCGCGCGCTGGACGACTTCGAGGACGACGCGTACCAGCTGCGCCGCCTCACCGCGGAGCGGGAGCCCGGGGCGGAGCGAGTGCCTGCCGCGGAACAGGGGCCTCCCGCGGCAGCCGGCGGGACGGCGGACAGCCGCTGCTCCGTGCCCGGCCGGATCTGGACGTACGTCTGGGCGGCGCCGGACCAGGTCGCCGCGGAGGACTGGTCGGCGGACGTCTTCGCGGCCCGGCGACTGGCGGGCTACGCGGCCCGGCTGGAGGCCGCCGCCACGGCGCGGCTGGAGGCGGCCGCCACGGCGCGGCACCGGGGCGGGCACCCGGACCGCTGAACGCCGCCGGGGGAGCCGCCGTGCCGGGCGTCAGCCGCCGGAGGTGGCCAGCTCGGCGTCCGCGCCGATGCCGGTGTCGCACGCGTACGGATCGTCCAGCCAGCCGTCCGGCAGGACGACCTTGTTGCGCGAGTGGGTCCGCCCGCGCGGACCGTCGGCCCCCTCCGGCCACTCCTGGGACAGGTCGAGCCCGTCCAGCAGGGAACGCAGTTCGGCCAGCGAGGCCGCGACGGCGAGCTGCTTGCGCATCTCGGACCCGACCGAGAAGCCCTTGGTGTACCAGGCGACGTGCTTGCGGAAGTCGATGACGCCCCGCGCCTCGTCCCCCAACCACTCCCCCAGCAGCCCGGCGTGCCGCACCATGACGTCGGCGACCTCGCCCAGCGTCGGCCGGGCGCGGGCCCCGGTGTCCTCGCCGCCGAGCGCGGCCACCAGGTCGGCGAACAGCCAGGGCCGCCCCAGGCAGCCGCGCCCGACCACGACGCCGTCGCAGCCGGTCCGGCGCATCATGCGCAGCGCGTCGTCGGCCGACCAGATGTCGCCGTTGCCCAGCACCGGGATCTCGGGGACGGCGTCCTTGAGGCGCGCGATGGCGTCCCAGTCGGCGGTCCCGCCGTAGTGCTGCGCCGCCGTACGGCCATGCAGGGCGATGGCGGTGACACCCTCCTGCACCGCGATCCGCCCGGCGTCCAGGAAGGTCAGATGATCGTCGTCGATGCCCTTGCGCATCTTCATCGTCACCGGCCGGCCGCCCGCGTTGTGCACCGCCTCGTGCAGGATGGCCCGCAGCAGCGGTCGCTTGTACGGCAGCGCGGAGCCGCCGCCCTTGCGGGTCACCTTCGGGACGGGGCAGCCGAAGTTGAGGTCGATGTGGTCGGCGAGGTCCTCGTCGGCGATCATGCGCACCGCCTTGCCGACGGTCACCGGGTCGACGCCGTAGAGCTGGATGGAGCGCGGCTTCTCGCTCGCGTCGAAGTGCACGAGCTGCATCGTCTTCTCGTTGCGCTCCACCAGCGCCCGCGTGGTGATCATCTCACTGACGAACAGGCCCCGGCCGCCGGAGAACTCCCGGCACAGCGTCCGGAACGGCGCGTTGGTGATCCCGGCCATCGGCGCCAGCACGACCGGCGGCTGGACAGCGTGCTCTCCGATGTGCAGCGGCTGGATCGACGGGCTCATACGGCAGGGGTTCCTCGGCTCGTTCGTCGTTGTTCGTCGTTGTTCGGCGTTGTCCGGCGTGGCGAACAGCTTCCCATTGTCCCCCATCCGGCGACGGACACCGCAGGTCGGTCTCCGTCCCGCTCACCGACCGCCGGCGACCAGGCCGAGCAGCCGCTCCACCCGCGCCTGGGTCTCCTCGTCGCGCGGCACGTACGTCCCCAGGCGCGCGCCCTCGGCCGGGCCGAGCCACAGCCCGTGGTAGGTGAAGGAGACCATCCCGACCCGCGGGTTGCGGAAGCGCTTGGTGTGGTCCGCGGCACGGACCACCTCGTGCCGCTCCCACAGCGCGCGGAACTCCGCGGAGGTACGCATCCGCGCCAGCAGCGCCTTCCACGCGGGCTCCGCCAGATGCTCGGCCATCCGGGAGCGGAAGCGGGCCACCATCAGCCGGATCGCCTCCTCCCGGTCCGGCATCGCGGCGGCCCAGTCCGGGTCGGTGAAGGCCAGCCACATGCAGTTGCGGTCCTCGGGCGGATGCGCGTCCAGATCGCCCAGCAGACAGCCGTAGACCCGGTTGTAGGCCACGATGTCGTAGCGCGCGTTCTGCACGCAGGCCGGAAAGGGTTCGAGCCGGTCGAGCACCTTGCGGATGCCCTCCGGCAGCACGGGCGTCTCGGCGGCGGGCGTCGGATCGGCCGTCCCGCCGAGCGCGAACAGATGAGCGCGCTCGCTGGAGTCGAGCATCAGCGCCCGGGCGAGCGCGTCCAGCACCTGCGCCGAGACCTGGATGGCACGGCCCTGCTCCAGCCACGTGTACCAGGTCACGCCCACGGTCGACAGATGCGCCACCTCCTCGCGGCGCAGCCCCGGTGTCCGGCGGCGCGGCCCCCTGGGCAGCCCCACCCGCTCGGGCGGGATCCGCTCGCGCCTGCTGCGCAGGAACGCCGCGAGTTCCTGGCGGCGGACGCTGTCGGCGGGTGCGGCCGGTGCCGGTGTGAGAGCCGCCGGTTCCGGTGCGGGCGATCCCGGTGCGGGGCCTGCCGATCCGAAGCGGGCCGCTCCGGGAGTGCTGAGGCTCATGGCACCAGGATGGCGCACGCCGCATCCTGGTGCCGGGTAGTCCTGGTACCAGGATGAGGACCGCCTGGTACCAGGCAGACAGGGGGCCGAGGCTCGTCCTCATGAGTCACGACATCCCCACCGCCGCGCGGCCGGCCCCCGACCGGAAGCCGGACCACTGCGACCGGAAGCGAAACCCTTCCGACCGGAAACACGGCCCGTACCCGGCACCCGGACCGCCGGTGCCGCAGGCCCCGCCGGCGCTGCACCCTTCCGGCCTGGTCACGCTGCTGCTGGGCGCCGCACTACCCATGATCGATTTCTTCGTCGTCAACGTCGCCTTCCCGAGCATCGAGAACGACCTCGGCGCCTCCCCGGCAGCGCTGGAGATGGTCGTCGCCGGATACGCCGTCGCCTATGCCTCGCTGCTCGTCCTGGGCGGCCGGCTGGGCGACGCCCTCGGCCGCCGACGGCTCTTCCTGTGGGGCGTCGCCGCCTTCGGAGCCACCTCGCTGGCCTGCGGATTCGCCCCCGGAGTGTGGTGGCTGACCGCCGCCAGGGCAGCACAGGGAGCCGCCTCGGCGATGATGTTCCCGCAGGTGCTCGCCACCATCCAGGCCACGAGCGAAGGACGGGCGCGGTCCCGGGCCATCGGCCTGTTCGGCTCGGTCGGCGGGATCTCCGTCGTCACCGGGCAGGTGCTGGGTGGCGTGCTGGTCGCCGCCGACCTGGGCGGCACCGGCTGGCGGGCCATCTTCCTGATCAACGTCCCGGTGGTGCTGGTCATACTCGCCATCGGCGCCCGCACGGTGCCCGAGAGCCGCTCGGAGTCGCCCGCACGCGGAGACACCGCCGGAACAGTGCTGCTGGCCTGCGGGCTGATCGCCCTGCTGCTGCCCCTGACGGAAGGGCGCGCGGCAGGCTGGCCCTGGTGGTCCATCGCCCTGCTGGGGGCGGCGGCCCTGCTGGCGTATTCCTTCTTCGCCGTCGAACGCCGCGAGGAGCGCGCGGGCCGCAGCCCGCTGCTGCCGCCCTCACTGCTGCGGGAGCCCGGCGTCCGGCGCGGACTGCTCATCGGCGCCCCCGTCTTCCTCGGCTTCAGCAGTTTCATGTTCGAGAGCGCACTGCTGCTGCAACAGGGGCTGCGGTACGGCGCGCTCAAGGCGGGGCTCACCCTGGTGCCGATGGGCCTGGCGCAGTTCGCCGCCTCCGTGCGGGCCCCACGGCTGACCGAACGGTTCGGCGCGGGAGGAGTGCTGGTGCTGAGCGCCGTCGCCCAGGGCACGGGCTTGGGTGCCCTGCTGCTGGCACTGTTCACGCAGTGGCCCGGACTGCCGCCGGTGGCGCTGGCGCCCGCCCTGCTGCTGTGCGGACTGGGCCAGGGACTCCAGTTGCCCACGTACTACCGCGTCCTGCTCTCCGGCGTTCCCGCCGCCAGAGCCGGCGCGGGCAGTGGCCTGGCCGCCACCGCCCAGCAGGCCGGCTTCGCCCTCGGCGTCGCCGCCCTGGGCTCCCTCTTCCTCGCTCTGACGCCGCAGTACGGCATGCGCGAAGCCTTGGCGGCCGTCCTGGCCCTCCAGGCATGCGGGCTGCTGACTCTGGTGGTGACGGGGGTGCGGATGCCCCGCACGATGGGCTGAGGGCCGAGCACCCGCGGGGTCCCGCTGCGAGCCCTTTCGGAGCTCCTCGGCGGGTACCGGGCGCGGCGGACTAGAAGTCGTACGCCGCGAAGTCGGCGACCGGGCGGTACCCGATCCGCCGATAAAGGCCGTTACTGGTGGGGTTGGCCAGGTCCGCGAACAGCACGACCTCCGACGCGCCCGCGGCCGACGCGGCCCAGCTCACCGCGGCTGTCGCGGCACCCGCGTAACCGCGGCCACGCAGCGGGGCCGGGGTGTAGACGGGCGCTACCCGGATCTGGCCCGCGACCATGAGGGTCCTGCCCGCCATGGAGACGGGGGTGCCGTCCGGAGTCTCCCAGAGCATGACGCGTTGGTCGGCGATACGGGTGTCCGCCCATGAGCTGTCGCCCGCAGCGGGAGTCCCTCCGACGTCGGTGACGAACTCGCGGTGCCAGAGCATCAGCCGCTCACGGTCCTCCTCACCCGCGACCCGCCCCCGGCCCTCGGGGAGCGGCTCCGGTGGCGTGAGCGTGCCCAGTCGGTAGAGACGCTGCCGCTCCTGCAGCGTCGGCACCGCACCCGTGTGCCGCTGCCAGGCCCGGGCGAACGACGCGGCGGTGTCCTGGTCGGCGTGCACACCGGGGAGTTGATGACCGAGGCCCGCCAGGCAGGCGGCGAGACTGTCGGTCTCCCCCGGGTTCAGCGGGGTGAGTGTCAGGCGGCGGGGCGGGGTACGGAAAAAGACAGCACGGACCTCGCCCGCCCGCTCCAGCAGGCCGAGAACCGGGGTGTCGGCGCCGTACGCGTCCGCCCCGCGCGTCCGCAGTGTGTCGGTCACCGTCAGCGGGAGAGTGTGCAGAGCAGGACGCAAGCGCAGGAAGGTCCTGGCGCGAGCGAGAAAAGCGCCGACGTCCTCGGTGAGATGCCAGTCGTCCGGGCTCATGCCTCATGATCCCGCGGGTCGGCGAGGTGCGCCCCCGGATTTCGCCGTCGGAGGCACGTACATGTCTGTCAGGAGGACTTCGCAGCCGATACCTCGCCGCCGGGTGTCTTCGGAGCGCTCGGCGGCGCCAGGAAACCGGCTGACTCCGCGACGGCACCTTCCGCCGACCACCGACCCCGACGACCTGTCGGCCCGGTCTCCTGACTCTACGGTCCCGATCGTCCAGAGGCGGACTGCGATCCGGCGATCTCTTCCCGCAGCCGGCCGGTGAACCGACGCAGCAGATCCAGCGTCTCCTGGAACTCGGCCCGGCGATCGTCCCTCCCGTCGGTGGGCCGGGTGCTCCAGACCCGACGCGCGAGAGCATCGGCGAGATCGACGGTTTCACCGCTGCAGAGCAGGTAGAGGGCTGAGCGTGCTTCCTGCATCCGGTTCACCAAGTCGTCGGCGCCCGGGCCGTCATCACTCAGCCGTGTTCCTTTCAAGTGGTCCAGCAGTTGCACCACGGCCGTGTTGAAGCCGATCCCGGCTTTCAGCTTCTGCTCGCGGAGCCACATGCGGTCCTGCCTGCGCGCGGTGAACCACGCACCGAACACGACCCCTATGAGGCCGATTGCGGCCCCGACGGCCACGGACACAATGTTCTCCACGGCCAGCTCCCCCCGTCGTCACAGCGGCGCCAGGCTACAGCGGCCGTCGGGGGCCGGGCTCGGCGAACGTCCCCGCCCGAAACAGGTACCGAGCGCGGCGGTGTCGCACGTTCTCTCCGCCCGGTGCCCCGGGGAGCGCGCCGCGGTGACCGGCCGCAGCCGTTGCACCTTCTGACCGATCGGACCGCTCCCTGGCCGGGCTCGGCCACCGTGCGCCCAGGACTCGGCTCGGACGCCCCAGCCTTCCCGCCGGTTCTCTGCGAACACAGCACTAGCATGCTGGTCATGGCCATGTTCGTGCACCTTACATCGGCGGCGAACGCACCGCGCATCCGGCGGTCCGGCATCCGCGCGGCCTCCCGCGGGCAGGACGGTGCGCGCGGGGTGTACTGCTTTCCGGTGCTGCCCTCCTACACCCTCACCCACCAGTGGCTGCGCGAGCTGGCCCGTACCGGCAGCCGGGGAGGTCTGGTGGCTGTCCATGTGCGGCTGGACGACAACCAGGAGGTGCGGGTGGGTCGCTACGCACGCGAGCAGGCCGCCGTTCCCGCGGCCGAGGCGGTGCGGCGCATCGCGGCTCTGGAGGATCCGCGCGGCTGGGAGGTGTTCGTCCCCCGGGCGGTCCGGCCGCGCGAGGTGCACCGGATCCGCACCGCACCCCAGGCGGTGGGCTGGCGCTACTGGCCCGAGGCGCACGGTGTGCGGCCCTGCACCTGCGACGGCTGCCGGGTACGCGGCGAGTACGGATCCCGGCGGCTGCGCGAGCGGTTGCCGCATCCGCTGGACGGTCCGCCGCCGCCCGCCAGGGTGCTGCTCGCACGGATCGCCGCGGCCGGCACCCCCGGAGACCCGGCCGCACTCCGGGAGACCCTGCACTGGTTCGGCAAGCGCCGCCGCGGCCCGCTCGCTCAACTCGGCCACCTCGCAGCGCACCCCGATCCCGGCGTGCGGGAAGAGTTCGTGTGGGCCGTCGCCCGCTGGTCCACGCCGGGAGTGGCCGAGTTGCTGGACGGACTCGCCGCCGACCCGCACCCGGATGTCCGCGAAGCGGTGGCGACGGTCCGCACACTGTCGCAGAACGGTTAGGCCCTGTCCTGCGGGTCATGTGACCTCACGAGCGAGGAACGGACCCGGTCGGAGCCGCATCTGCCGAAGTCCGGGAAACGGGAGGGCCGGTGGGCGTCCTCGCAGCCGTCCTGGCCGATGAGGAGCGACGGCCCCGTCGGTTGGTTCCCGTCGACCGCATCCGCGCCTCAACCGGTGTGGGCCACCACGGCATCGATGAGCTGGGGCCAGAGTTCACGCGGGCGGTCGTGGCCCATGTCGGGGACCAGCAGGAGTCCGGCGCCGGGCACCAGCTCCGCAGTGCGCTCACCGCCGCTGGGATCGATCAGCGTGTCGTCCAGGCCGTGGATCACCAGCGTCGGCACCCGCAGTTCACGCAGGTCGTCCGCGCGGGAACCGCTGAGGATCATCGCGCCGAGCTGCCGCCCGATCCCCGCGGGGTAGTAGGCGCGGTCGTAGCTCGCGGCGGCCAGCTCACGCAGCACCGCGCCGCTGCCGTATCGCTTGGAGGCCCACACCAGTTCCTTCTCCGCCGCCGCGACGTACCCCTCGCGGTCCGCGGGCTTGGGGCCGAACAGCACCGCCTGGGCCTGCGGGCTGGGCCGGCCGTATTCACTCTCGCCGGTCGAGGACATCATCGACGTCAAGGTCAGCACCCGCTCCGGACGGGAGTGCGCCATCGTCTGGGCGATCATCCCTCCCATCGACGCGCCGACCACGTGGGCACGTTCGATACCGAGCTCGGTGAGCAAGCCGAGTCCGTCGTCGGCCATGTCGACCAGCCGGTAGGGAACCATCTCGAGGGCGGCGGAATGTCCCCCGAGCTGACGGTTGCCATGAACTCGCCCACGTCCACGGGGTGATCGTCGAACTTCGTGGACAGCCCGCAGTCACGATTGTCGTACCGGATCACATAACGGCCGCGCCCGGCCAGCGCCCTGCAGAAGTCCTCGTGCCAGCCGAGCAACTGTGCGCCGAAACCCATCACCAGCAGGACCGGAGGGTCGCCCGGATCGCCGAAGCTCTCGTACGCGATGGACACCTCGGGGGACACGACAGCGTTCGGCATATTCGGAGCCTGTCACAGCCGCCCATCCGGCGCAGCCAGAATTTCGGCGGGTGACCTGCGCAGACTCGTCCGGCTTCGCCCTCGACCCGCCGGACAGGGCCTGGTGCCCTACCGGTCGGCGTTCGCCCTGTGGTGCCTCGGATCGCCGTGGCACAGGTCTCGGCGACCGCGACGTCGGAAACCCGCCAGCACGCTCACGGTCGGCCGGGCGAGCATCCGCTCATGAGCGCTGAAACGCGGGGAATCCGCATCCGGCACCGCGGGTACGAGCCGCAGGTCCATCCCACCGCCTACGTCGCCCCGACGGCCACGCTCGTCGGCGATGTCCGCGTGGGGCCGAGGGCGCGGGTGATGTACGGCGCGGTGCTCGATGCCGAGGGGTCCCGGATCGAGATCGGGGAGGCGGCGGTGATCTGCGAGAACGCGGTGTTGCGCGGGTCTGCGGTCGCCGGCGATCAGCCGGTGCTCGTCGCCGATCACGTCTTCGTGGGACCGCACGCCACCCTGCTGGGCTGCGAGGTCGGCAGATGCGTCTACGTGGCGACCTCGGCGACGGTCCTGCAGCGCGCACATCTGGGGGCAGGCACGGTGGTCGCCGTCGGCGCGCTCGTCCATGCGCGCACCGATGTGCCGGACGAGTACTTCGTGCCGCCGCACACCGTGGCGCTCGACACGCCGGTGCGACTGCTGGCACCCGGCGACCCGGGCCTGGCCGAGGCCGTCCGACAGGTGGGCTTCGCGCAGGTGGCGTTCGGCGTCGAGGCGGAGTGGACCGACCACGTCAGCCGGTACGAGCACATCGCGGAGGTACGCGTCGACGAGTTCGGCCCGCACGCGGACGATGAGATCCTGCATCGCGGCTAGGGCCGCATCAACGCTTCCTGCCCATGTTCGACGGCACCGGCCACGCCGACGACCGGCGCCGACGCGCCGCCGCGCCGTCGCCGGCAGGGTGAACGTTGCCCGACCCGGCGCTACTCCTCTCCCTCGTGGCGCACCGCGAGGTGCACCCACACCGTTTTGCCCGCACCCGTGCGGGGGCGTACGCCCCATGCCTGGGACAGGGCGTCGACCAGGAGTAATCCGCGCCCGGAGGTCCCCTCCGGTGCCGGTTTGCGGAGTTCGGGCATCTCCCACTGTTGACATCCTCCCGGCCCTAAAGGACCGGGATTCCTACTGCCCGCGTCTGCGGGCCTCGGTGGGTTCCTGCTTCAACGCGCTGCGCCGGTACGGGTACCGGTCTTACCTGCGCTCCACAGGCCGCAACGGCCAGTCCGGCCGCCTTCGCGACGTTGACCGCCGCGTTCACGTCCCGGTCGAGGACGGCCCCGCACTCCCGGCACGTCCACTCCCGGACGCGCAGGGGCTTGGGGCCGTCCTTGACGCCGCACTGCGAGCACACCTGACTGGTGGGCTCGAACCGTCCGATCCTCACGAAGGTGCGCCCGTACCGTGCGGCCTTGTACTCCAGCATGTTCACGAACGCCGACCATCCGGCGTCGTGCACGGACTTGGCCAGGCGCGTACGGGCGAGTCCCTTCACCGCCAGGTCTTCCACAGCGACCGCTTGGTTCTCGCGGATCAGCCGGGTGGAGAGCTGGTGGTGGAACTCGCGGCGCGCGTCGGCCACCCGCGCGTGAGCGCGAGCGACCTTCACCCTGGCCTTGCCCCGGTTCGCGGAGCCCTTCTGCTTGCGGGACAGGTCCCGCTGTGCCTTCTTCAGCCGCTTCCCGGCCCGGCGCAGGAAGCGCGGGCTGTCGACCTTCGTGCCGTCGGAGAGGATCGCGAAGTGCCCGAGCCCGAGGTCGATGCCGACTTCAGGCGTCGTCTCCGGCAGCACCTCGGAGGCGTCCGTCTCGACGACGAAGCTCGCGAAGTACCGGCCTGCGGCGTCCATCAGGACCGTCACGGTGGACGGGACGGACGGCAGGGCGCGGGACCAGCGAACGGGCACGTCGCCGACCTTCGGCAGGCGCAGCTTCCCGCCCGCCGTGATCCGCCACGACGCGTTCGCGGTGAAGCGGACGGTCTGCCGGCTGTCCTTGCGGGACTTGTACCGGGGCGGCCCCACCTTCGGGCGCTTGCCCTCGAGGCCGTCGAAGAAGTTCCTGTACGCGGTGTCCAGGTCCCGGAGGGACTGCTGGAGGATCACCGAGGACACCTCGCCGAGCCAGGCCCGCTCCGGTGTCTTCTTCGACGCGGTGAGCCGCTTCGACAGCTCGCCCGAGGAGACGAACGGCAGCCCCGCTGTGCGGGCCTCCTCTCGGACGCGCAATGCGTCGTTGAAGACGACCCGCGCACACCCGAACGCCCTCGCCAACGCCATGCGCTGACCGGCGCCCGGGTACAAGCGGAAGCTGTACCGCAGCTGCATGAGATCACCTTATTGGCCTATGCCACCACGACGGGACCCAAATCCCGATATCCGCAGGCGCCGTACGGTCGTCCACAACCTGCACGCGCACCTGGTCTTCGTCACCAAGTACCGGCGGGGCGCCATGGACGACGAGATGCTGACACGCTGCGAAGAGACCATGCGCAAGGTGGGCGACGACTTCGGCGCCACGCTCACCGGGTTCAACGGCGAAGCCGACCACGTACACCTCCTCGTGCACTACCCGCCGAAGATCACCCTGTCCGGACTGGTGAACTCACTCAAGGGCGTCTCCGCCCGGCGTCCGCGCGCCGAGTACACCGGCCGGGTCAACCGCGCCGTCATACACGGACACTTCCGGTCACCCTCATGCTTCGCCGGATCGGTCGGCGGCGCACCCCTCCACCTGGTCAAGGACTACATCGAACAGCAGAAGCGGCCCGACTGAGCGGGCCGCCGCCATGGGGCAATGTCACCCCCGCCCTCAAGGACGGGGCACTCCCGCCAAGCGCCTCGGTAGGCGTCGGAGACCTCCAGGACGAGGACCCCGCCCCGGCGGCGGAGCACGAGTTCCAACTGGTCGCCGATCCCCTGCGCGGCATGGGTGACCGCGTTGGTCGTCAACTCGCTCACAACGAGCGCCGCTTCGTCGCAGAGGTGGCCGAGTTTCCACTCTCTGAGCACCAGCCGCACATGCTCCCGCGCCCTTGGCACGGACGCCTTGCTGAGACGGAACCTTGCGATGTTCGTACGCCCGGACATGGGGCCTCCCGCGGCTGAGCAGGTCGATTCATTCACCCCTGGTGCGCATATGGGTGCGCTGGGTGAGGTGACTCACGTTATGCGGCCCCCGCGGGTCACTGCAACTCCTCACTATCGAGAATTTGCATGACGCTGCCGCAGCAACGAATGCCCGTGTACCGTGCGTTGCCGTGCGAGCGGCACACGCAGAGAGGAAGAAGATGCCCGCAGGTGGACGCCCCACGATGCGCAGCCGTCGTCTCGGGTCGGCTCTCCGTCGTCTCCGCGAGGTGGCACGGCTCGACCAGCAGCAGGCAGCCGAGTACATCGCGGGCTCGAAAGCGAAAGTCAGCCGCATCGAGTCGGGCCAGGTAGCGGCGCGCCCCGGCGACGTCCGGTTACTGCTGGAGCTCTACGGAATCCAGGACCCGGAGACGTTCCGCCACTACGAGCAGTTGGCGCGGGATGCCAACAAACGAGGGTGGTGGCTCGACTATCGCATCTCGCCGGAGCTGAGCGACTACATCGCCCTGGAGCACGACGCGACGTTCGTCCGCACCTGGCAGACAGTGCTGGTCCCAGGACTCTTGCAAACGGCCGACTACACCCGGACGTTGGTAGAAAGCAATCCCTCCGTGACGGAACCCGACGTCGTGGAGCAGGCAGTCAAGATGCGGCAGGAGCGTCGCCGCAGGTTCGAGGAGTCCGGGGCGCGCTACAGCGCCGTGGTCTGGGAGCCCGCCCTCTCCAACCCCATGCCCTCCCGCGAGGTGCACAGGAATCAACTCGCAGATCTGCTGGAAACCGCTGCTCGCCCGAACGTCACCTTCCAGGTGCTGCCGACCACCGAGTGGGCCGCCGCGCGGTCCGCGCCCACCTTCGTCATGCTCTCCTTCGACGGCGAGTGGTCGCCTTCCGCCGTGGGACAGGAGACACACCGCAACGTGGCCATCACGGAAGACGAGACCGAAATCGCAGCCTACGCACACTCCTTCGACCAGCTACGCTCGGTAGCGCTGAATCCGGCCGACAGCCAGGGATTCATCGCGGACACGCTGGCCGCCATAGCCGAGGAGAGTCAGTGAACGTGAGCGACGAGCCGGTCACCCCCTTCTTCAAGTCGAGCTACTCGGGCTCCGACCCGAACCACGAGTGCGTGGAGGTCGCCCACACAGCGGCCGGCGGGCGCGCGGTCCGCGACAGCAAGGACCCCGCGCGGGGAACGGCGTACTTCGGGGCCCAAGCCTGGCAGGCATTCGTCAGCGCGCTGGGCAGGGGCCCGGAGGCCGGCTGAGCCCAGGACAAGCGTGGCCGCCCCCTACCGCGGTAGGGGGCGGCCACGCACATGTGGCTCCGCGGTAGCTCCCGCGCGACGTATCAGGCGCCATAGCTTCCCGCTCATGAACGCTTCCCGGACCACCACAGCGCCTTCCTCCTCCGCACCCTCGGCCTCGCGGCGGTTCGGGCGGCGGCTGGGAGGGGCCGTCGCGCTCTTCCCGCTCGGGCTGTTCGCCCTGCTCGCGGGACTCGGCGGACAGAGCGGGTCCGCACGCAGGGTGCTGCGCGCGGACCCCGGAACGAGCAGTCCACGAGTACTGACACAAGCGCTACTGACCGTGCTGCTCGGCGTCCTGGCGCTGATCCTGGCCGGGATACTCGCCCTGGGCATCGCGCGCGGACTGTTCTACGGCTTCGTGGACAGCGGCCCCTACGACGACTCCTGGGGCGGCCCGAGCAGGACCGGGGCCTGGCTGGCGCACTTCGGGGTGAGCGTACCGATCTGCGGCGCCGCGGTCGGGCTGCTGTACGGCCTGGCCGCGCTGCACCGGCGGATGACGGCCCCGCTGCGCGGCGAGCACCGACCCGCGTGGGTACTGCCGACGGTGCTGCTGAGCTGCGCGGCTGCCGCGCTGTTCCTGGTGGCGTTCGTGCACCAGTTGGACTGAGCCGCGCCCCCGCGGGTGTCTCACTCCCCTTGGGACCAGGCGGCGACCGGGAGCGCCAGGTAGACGCCGAAATCGTCGAGGCCGGTCGCCTCGGCGATGCTCTCGTGGAGCCGGTCCACGCGCTGCTGACGGTCGGCGGCCCGGCTCTCGAACCACTTGGACCGCACCTCGATCACGATGTCCAGGCCGCAGCGGTCGAGGGGTCCGAGTTGCCGGAAGCGGAGCTCCACGTCGCCGGGTTGCAGGTCGCCGTCGTAGGGCTCCTCGGGGCACTCGACCGCCACCGAGACCAGGTGCGGCAGCACCGCGCCCAGTTCGCGGAGCGTGTGCTCGGGCACGCCCGGCGCGCAGGTCACTTCGACGAGGGGCATCGCTCACTCCTGACCGGACCGGTGGGCCCGTCGGGGTCGGTGGTAGCTGTCGGTGGTAGCCGCGGAGGTACGGCCGGAGCGGGCCGGAGGCGCTCGCTTCCGTCCATCGCCGTCCGGGCGGGAGCAGGACCGGGCTCCGGCGTCAGCGTCGGGGCGCGGGGGCGCCGGGAGACTCCTCCCGCAGCCGGTAGTGGTAGCTGTAGGCGTAGCGGAAGCCCAGGCCGGTGTAGAGGGCCTGAGCGGGCGTGTTGGCGCGGCCCACCTGGAGATAGAGGCCGCGCACGCCCTCGGAGGCGGCCCACGCGGCCCCCGCGCGCAGGACCGTCGCGGCGACCTTGCGCCGACGGTGTGCCGGGTGGGTGATCACACAGTAGACGCCGGCCCAGTCGTCGTCACCGCCGACGAACAGTCCGATGCCCGCCGGGGTTCCGGTATCGCTCCCGGCGTCGTCCGGGAAGACCGCGACGCAGGCCAGCGGGGCGGCGATACCGGCGATGACCTGGTCGGCGACCTGTCGGCTGTCCTGCTGCGCGTCCAGCTCGACGAAGGCCCGCAGCCACTCCGCGGTGGGCGCGGAGCTCAACCGGGTCCGTCGGCCCGCGAGGGGGGCCGGGCCGTCGGCGACCGTCCGGACGGAGGCGGTCAGTACGTGCACCCGGCTGCGGAGTCGGTAGCCGCGGGCGGCCAGGGACGCGTCCAGAGCCAGGTGTTCGGCCCCCGGTCCGATCTGGACAGCGGCGGGCAGGCCGCGTCCGGCGTAGAAGTCCTCGACCGTGGACAGGGCCGCCGCCGGATCACCGGCCGGTTCCGTCGCCGGTGGCGACAGCGGCAGGGCGGTGTTGTCAGAACGCAGCCGCCGCACGCCCGGGGTGTGGCGCAGCAGCCAGCCGTCGGCGGTCCGGGTGACGGGGGCGGGCCAGGCCGCCAGCGCGTGCCGCTCGATACGCCGTACCTCCTCGGGAGGGCTTCCGGCGAACGTGTCGGTCAGGGTGCGGGCGAGCTGGTCGAGGACCGAGGCGTCGGCCGTACGGCCCTCGTCGGGCGGCTGGTGTTCGGTGACGCCGAGACCGGCGAGGGTGAAGTTCCGGGCCAGGGCCCGTATCGCGGAAGCGAGTCGGTAGGCGGAGAGGCCGTCCGGCTCGGGTACCCCCACGGAGGAGAACTGGCCCGGATCGAGCACATCGAGATCGAGGTGGACATACACCGCTTCCGCACCCGTCTGCGCGACTGCCCCGACCAGAGCGGACGGGTCGGCCAACTCGGCCGGGGGGAGGTGGCGGACCGCGTGCCGGTCGACGTACCGGCGCTCGGCGGGGTCGAGGGAGCGCACCCCGGCCAGTACGACCTGCCCGGGCGCGAGCGGCACGCCGGTGCTCAGTTCGGCGGGGCCGTCACCGAGCAGCGTGCGCAGCACCATGCCGTGGAACGCGCCGGAGGGCGAGGTGTCAGGAGTGTTGAGGTCGCCGTGTGCGTCGAACCATACGAGCGCCAGTCTGTCGCCGTACCGGCGGTGCGCGCGTTCGACGGGTGCGAGTTCCACCCCGCAGTCGCCGCCGGTCGTCACGACGGTCCGGTCGGGCAGTCGGTCCAGCGCGAAACGCACGGCGCTCAAGTTCGCGGCCAGCACGTCGAGCGCACGGACTCCGTCCACCGGGCCCGTCGCCGCGGCCCGGACGTCCACTGGCACACGCGTCCGTGGCGCGGCGGGGAACAGGTCCGCCGTCGCGCGCGCCCCCTGCACCAGGCGGGGTGCCGAGACCGACCCCGATCCCTGCCACTGCGGAACCTCCAGCACGGCCCAATCCGCACGCGCGGTCACCCGGCCACCTCTCCTCCACAGGTACGGCACCGCAGCGTGCGCGGTGCGGTCCTGTGATATCCGGCGGACCGGCTCCGCGTCGACCGAATAGAACCGGGCCGCGGGCGCGCGCCCGGGCGGCTCGAAGCCGAACCGCACGACTCGGCCCGGGCCCGACTGCCCGGGCCCGGGCCGACTGCGCGCGGGCGCGGACCCGCCCGGTTGACCTGACCGGCCCGGCTACGCCCGGTGGTACTGGACCGGGCGGCGCGGCTCGGCGTCCAGTTCCACCGCGGCCTCGTTCGCCCAGTACGGGCGGCGCAGCAACTCGCGGCCGAGGAGGACCGCGTCGGCCTGGCCCGAGGCGACGATCTGCTCCGCCTGCCGGGGTTCGGTGATCAGGCCGACGGCGGCGACGGGCAGGTCGGTCTCCTTGCGGACCCGCTCGGCGAACGGCACCTGGAAGCCGGGGAGGGCCTGGATGCGGGCGTCGGGCGCGTTGCCGCCGGTCGAGGTGTCGAGCAGGTCGACGCCGCGGGCGTGCAGTTCCTTCGCGAGGCGGACCGTGTCGTCGCCGGTCCAGCCCTCGCGGTCGTCCTCGGTGTTCTCGCTCAGCCAGTCGGTCGCGGAGGTCCGGAAGAACAGCGGCAGTTCCTCGGGCCACACCGCGCGGACGGCCTCGACGACCTCCAGTGCGAACCGGGTCCGGCCCTCGAAGGAGCCGCCGTACTCGTCGGTGCGGTGGTTGGTGTAGGGCGACAGGAACTCGTTGATCAGGTAACCGTGCGCGCCGTGCACCTCCACGACGCGGAATCCGGCCTCGTGGGCGCGGCGGGCGCTGTCCGCGAACTGCCGCACCAGCTCGGCTATCTGCTCCCGGGAGAGTTCGTCGGGGATGGTGTGCCCGTCCGTGAAGGGCATCGGGCTGGGGCCCAGCGGCTGCCAGCCGTGGTTCACGCCGGGTGCCAGGGGTGCGCCGCGGTCGACCCAGGTGCGCTCGGTGGACGCCTTGCGGCCCGCGTGTGCGAGCTGGATGCCGGGGACGGTGCCCTGCTCGGAGAGGAACCGGGTGAGGCGGGTGAACGCCTCCTGCTGGCGGTCGTTCCACAGGCCCAGGTCGTAGGGGCTGATCCGGCCCTCGGGGGTGACGGCCGTGGCCTCGACCAGCGCCAGCCCGACTCCCCCAGCGGCGCGCGCACCCAGGTGCGCGAGGTGCCAGTCGGTGGGCGCGCCCTGGTCGGGGCCGTCCGGCGCGGCCGAGTACTGGCACATCGGTGCCATCCAGACGCGGTTGGGCACGGTCACCGACCGCAGGTCGAAGGGCTCGAACAGTGCGCTCACGGCGCTCTCCAATCGGGGTGGGAGCCGTTGCCGGCACAACGGCCTTAGTACGATACCCGCCGTACTACGAGACCTGTCAAATTTCGATGACTGCCGTACTATGGACCTGTGCCGACCACGACCGCCGTACGCGAACTCCCGCACCCCGCACCGGAGGAGATCCGCCTGGAGACGGTGCTGCACGCGCTGTCCGATCCGATCAGGCTGCGCATCGCCACCGCGCTGGGCGCCCATGGCGAAGGCGACGGGGCCGGCGCCGCCTGCTCCCAGGTCGAGCTGCCGGTCTCCGCCTCGACCGCGACCCACCACTTCCGGGTGCTGCGCGAGGCGGGCGTGATCAAGCAGTGCTACCGCGGCACCGCGAAGATCAGCTGCCTGCGCCGCGCCGACCTTGAGGCCCGCTTCCCGGGCCTGCTCGACGCGGTACTGCGCGCGGCAGCGAGCTGAAACCCACCCTTTCGAGGGCCCCGTCGAGGGATCCGCTCACATTGTCGGTCCATCCGGCTACGGTGCGTGGCAACTGGCTCACAGCACCTGGAGAGCGCATCATGACGGAGACGCTGGAACGACCGACCGCCAGGACGACACCCATGACGCCCATAGAGACCCCCGAGGGACCACCGCGCTACCAGGCGCTGTTCCGGACACTCTTGACCATGGAGGTGCCCGAGGGATACCGGGCGGAGATCATCGGGGGAAACATCGTCATGTCG
Organism: Streptomyces sp. AA1529; assembly: GCF_000280905.1. Lineage (GTDB taxonomy): Bacteria > Actinomycetota > Actinomycetes > Streptomycetales > Streptomycetaceae > Streptomyces. The sequence goes on from NZ_ALAP01000037.1 coordinate 110,293, forward strand.
CCGTGGTCGAAGGGGTACTACCTCGACGTGATGGACGCACTCGTCGAGCAGCTCATGCCGAGGCTGCCGGAGGGGCAGCGCGTCTCCTACGCCCCATTCCTCTTCGCCCTGTCGGGGCAGGAGCGGGCCTACGGACCGGACATCTACGTGGCGGCACGCGACGCGTTCCGGACGCATGATCGGTACATCGACGGTGAAGCGCTCACGCTCGTCGCCGAGTTGACCTCGGATTCGACACGCACCGTGGACTGGACCGACAAGCTACCGGCCTACGCCAAGGCAAGTGTCCCGGTGTATCTGCTCCTCGACATGCAGGAGTTGACCCTCTCCGTTTTCGCCTCCCCGACGCCCCTGGGATACGCAGAACGCCGCACCTACGAGTTCGGCGACATCGTGCACCTGCCTTCACCGTTCGATTGCGACATCGACACTGCGGGCTTCGGCGCCATGCCGGGCAAGGAGGCGGAAGGAGAATAAACCAGGGGCGCGGCGCAAGTCGGACCTGCCAGAGTTCCGGCATGGACCGACAGACACGCTCCCTGCTCGCGCACGCCGACCACCCCGTCGCGGCGCCGCTCGACGACTTCTCGGTGGACCGACTGCTCTCCCGGGCGATTCTCCGCGGCGACGAACACGTGATCGACCTCGGCTGCGGCGAAGGTGCGTGGCTGCTGCGTGTCCTGCGAGCGTATCCGGAGGTCACCGGGGAGGGGGTCGACCTCTCCGCGGAGGCGCTGCAGCGGGCCCGGCGCGGCGCGGAGGAGGCGGGGGTCGCGGGGCGGCTGGCACTGCGCCAGGAGGAGGCCGCGGCGTTCTCCGCCGAGCGGCCCGGCGACGTGGTGCTGAGCGTGGGCGCCGCGCACGCGTTCGGCGGGCTGCTGCCCACGCTGGAGGGCGCGCGGCGGCTGCTGGCGCCCGGCGGCGCGGTGCTGGTCGGGGACGCGTACTGGGAGCGCGAGCCGAGCGCGCGGGCGCGGGAGATCCTGGGCGCGTACGAGGACCTGGCGGGAACGGTCGGGAAGGTCACCGCGGAGGGCTGGACCCCGGTGTACGCACACGTCTCGACCCGGCACGAGCTGGACGACTACGAGTGGAACTGGACCGGTTCCCTCGCCCGCTGGGCACTGGACCACCCCGGCCATCCGGACAGCGGGGAAGCCCTGCGCGCGGCGGCCGAACACCGGGAGGAGTGGCTGCGCGGATATCGGGAGAGCTTCGGCTTCGTGTGCCTGCTGCTGCGCCGCACACCCGGGTGAGACCCGGCCGGCGGCAGCGTCGTGGCCCGGCACCCCGCGCGGGGTGCCGGGCCACGACGGACAGGGAGTGCGGCGGTCAGCAGCCGAGGAGGCGGCCGGCCAGGTAGCCCTCGATCTGGTCGAGGGAGACGCGCTCCTGCTTCATGGTGTCGCGCTCACGCACCGTGACGGCGTTGTCGTCGAGGGTGTCGAAGTCGACGGTGACGCAGAACGGGGTGCCGATCTCGTCCTGGCGGCGGTAGCGGCGGCCGATGGCGCCCGCGTCGTCGAAGTCGATGTTCCAGTGCTTGCGCAGCGTCTCGGACAGGCCGCGGGCCTTGGGGGAGAGCTGCTCGTTCCGGGAGAGCGGCAGCACGGCGACCTTGACCGGGGAGAGCCGGGGGTCGAGGCGCATCACGGTGCGCTTCTCCATCTTGCCCTTGGCGTTGGGCGCCTCGTCCTCGATGTAGGCGTCCAGCATGAAGGCGAGCATCGCGCGGTTGACACCGGCGGCCGGCTCGATGACATACGGGACCCAGCGCTCGCCGGCCTCCTGGTCGAAGTACGACAGGTCCTGGCCGGACGCCTTGGAGTGGGCCGTGAGGTCGAAGTCGGTGCGGTTGGCGACGCCCTCCAGCTCGGAGAACTCGCTGCCGCCGAAGTTGAAGCGGTACTCGATGTCGGCGGTGCGCTTCGAGTAGTGGGAGAGCTTCTCCTTCGGGTGCTCGTACCAGCGGATGTTCTCCTCGCGGATGCCGAGGTCCCGGTACCAGGCCCAGCGCTGGTCCATCCAGTACTGGTGCCACTCCTCGTCCTCGCCCGGCTTGACGAAGAACTCCATCTCCATCTGCTCGAACTCGCGGGTGCGGAAGATGAAGTTGCCCGGCGTGATCTCGTTCCGGAAGGACTTGCCCGTCTGTGCGATGCCGAACGGCGGCTTCCTGCGCGAGGTCTGCTGGACGTTCGCGAAGTTGGTGAAGATGCCCTGCGCGGTCTCGGGACGCAGGTAGGTGACCGAGCCGGAGTCCTGGGTGGGGCCCAGGTGGGTGGAGAGCAGCCCGGAGAACTGCTTGGGCTCGGTGAAACCGCCCTTGTTGCCGCAGTGCGGGCAGTTGATGTCGGCCAGGCCGTTCTCCGGCTCGCGGCCGTGCTTGGCCTCGTACGCCTCGGTCAGGTGGTCGGCGCGGTAGCGCTTGTGGCACGAGGTGCACTCGGTGAGCGGATCGGTGAAGGTGGAGACATGGCCCGACGCCTCCCAGACCTCGGGGGCCAGAATCACCGACGAGTCGATGCCCACCACGTCGTCGCGGGAGGTGACCATGGAGCGCCACCACTGACGCTTGATGTTCTCCTTCAGCTCCACGCCCAGCGGCCCGTAGTCCCAGGCGGCACGCTGACCACCGTAGATCTCACTGCACGGGTAGACGAAGCCACGGCGCTTGCTGAGGCTGACAATTGTGTCGATCTTGTCGGCGGCCACGGTGCTCTCTTCATTGACGGCGAGACGGAATACCTCAGATTACTGGGGGCCGTAGGGGGCGCGGCAAATCGGTTCCGGCTCGCATCGGGACCTCTTGTCCGGAGTCATCGGGACCGCCCCGGAAGATCCCTTCCGGCAGCGCACCGTGATCACGGAGCGCGAAGCTTTAGTTGACAATCGTTTCCAGTTGCGATGAAAATGAGTGTCATGAACATCGGCCACCGCCCCCGTCGGCTCATACGTACCAGCGCAGCCCTGAGCGTCCTCGGGCTCACCTCCCTCACCCTCGCCGCCTGCGGCAGCGACAGCGGCGACAGCGGGAAGGTACAGGTGGCCGCGTCCTTCTACCCCATGGCGTACCTCGCCCAGCAGATCGGCGGCGACCACGTCGAGGTCAGCAACCTGACCAAGCCCGGCACCGAGCCGCACGACCTGGAGCTGAGCCCCAAGCAGACCGGGCAGCTCAGCGAGATGGACCTGATCGTCTACCTCAAGGGGCTCCAGCCCGCGGTCGACGAGGCCGTCGAGCAGTCGGGCGTCGAGAATCTGGCCGAGGCCTCCTCCTTCACCACCCTGGAGGACCACGGCACCGATGTGCACGGCGAGGAGGGCCACGGCGGGCACGGCGACCACGAGCACGGCGAGGAGGGCCACGACGAGCACGAGGGACACGACCACGACACGGCGGGCGACCCGCACATCTGGCTCGACCCCGTGCGCTACGCCGAGGTGGCCGAGGGGGTCGGCAAGCAGCTCCAGAAGGCGGACCCCGACCACGAGGACGACTACCGGAAGAACACCGAGGACCTCGTCTCCCGCCTCAAGACCCTCGACGGGGACTTCGAGGACGGTCTCCGGGACCGGAAGTCCGACACCTTCATCACCACGCACGCCGCCTTCGGCTACCTCGCCGAGCGGTACGGGCTGCGCCAGGCGGCGGTCGCCGGCATCAACCCGGAGTCCGAGCCCAGCGGGGCCCGGATGAAGGAGCTGCACAAGATCGCGAAGAAGGAGGACGTGGACACCGTCTTCTTCGAGAACAACGCCAGCGACAAGACCGCCAGGACGCTGGCGGACGACCTCCGGCTGAAGACCTCGGTGCTCAGCCCGCTGGAGAGCCTCAAGGACCCGAAGAAGCAGGACTACTTCTCGGTGATGCACCAGAACCTGACCGCACTCGAGACCGCGCTCGGCGCGCAGTGAGGGCGTGAGGCATGACGAGGACGACCGCGGCCCGGGACGGCGCCGCCACAGCCGACGGAGCACCCGCTGTGGCGCTGCGCGAAGCCACCGCCTCGCTGGGCGGGCGGCCCGTGCTGCGCGGCGTGGGGCTGACCGTGGAGCGCGGCGAGACCGTGGCACTCCTGGGAGCCAACGGCTCGGGCAAGTCCACCACCATCCGCGCCGTGCTGGGGCAGGTACCGCTCACCGGGGGTGAACTGGAACTGTTCGGCACCCCGGCGGCCCGGTTCCGGGACTGGCGGCGGCTGGGCTATGTGCCGCAGCGCTCCACGGCGGCGGCCGGGGTGCCGGCCACCGTGCGGGAGGTCGTCTCGGCCGGGCGGCTGGCCCGGCGGCGCTTCCGCCCGCTGGGCCGCGAGGACAAGGCCGCGGTGCGGCACGCCCTCGAACTCGTCGGGATGGCGGACCGGATGCGCGACCCGGTCGACGCGCTCTCCGGAGGCCAGCACCAGCGGGTGCTGATCGCGCGGGCGCTGGCCGCCGAACCCGAACTGCTGATCATGGACGAGCCGCTGGCCGGGGTGGATGTCAGCAGCCAGGACGTGCTGGCCGAGACCCTGCGCCGGCAGGTGGAGCAGGGCGCCTCCGTACTGCTCGTGCTGCACGAACTCGGCCCGCTCGCCCCGCTGATCGACCGTGCGGTGGTCCTGCGGGACGGCGTGGTCGAGCGGGTGGCGGACCCTGCCACGCTGCACGACCCGGCCTGCCATCCGCACGACTCCGCGTCCGCCGCCGAGCCGGCGTCCAAGATCGGAACGGGATTTCTCTCATGATCGAGATGCTGGACTTCGCGTTCATGCAGCGCGCGCTGCTGGCCGCGCTGCTGGTCGGCATCGCGGCACCCGCCGTGGGGATCTACCTCGTCCAGCGCCGCCAGGCGATCATGGGCGACGGGATCGGCCATGTCGCGCTCACCGGCGTCGCGCTCGGCTTCCTGCTGAGCACCAATCCGGTGTGGATGGCGGTGCTGGTCGCCTCGCTCGGCGCGATCTCCATGGAGCTGATCCGCTGGTACGGCAAGGCGCGGGGCGACGTCGCGCTGGCGATGCTGTTCTACGGCGGCATGGCGGGCGGCGTCATGATCATCAACTTGTCGCCGAACGGCTCCAACGCGAACCTCACCACCTACCTCTTCGGCTCCATCACCACCGTCTCCGCCGAGGACCTGGTCGCCATCGTGGGGCTGTCCGCCTTCGTGCTGCTCGTCTCCCTCGGACTGCGGCGGCAGCTGTTCGCCGTCTGCCAGGACGAGGAGTTCGCGCGGGTGACCGGGCTGCCGGTGCGGCTGCTGAACCTGCTGCTGGCCGTGACGGCCGCAGTCACCGTCACGGTGGCGATGCGGGTGGTCGGACTGCTCCTGGTCAGCGCGCTGATGGTGATCCCGGTCGCCGCAGCCCAGCAGGCCACCCGCGGCTTCGCCGCCACGCTGGGGCTGGCCGTGGGCTTCGGTGTCGCCGTCACCCTGTCCGGCACGGTGACCTCCTACTTCGCCGACGTACCGCCCGGGGCGAGCATCGTCGTGCTGGCGATCCTGCTCTTCGGGATCGTCACCGCGCTGGCCGCTCCCCTGGCGCGGCGCAGATTCCGCAGCGGGGGCGGGGCTGTCGCCGGAGGGCAGGAAGAGGGCACTCTGGTAGCGGACGGGAGCGCGCAGGCGGACGGCGGCACCGGGCCGGTGGATCACCCGCGCAGGGTGTAATACCCGCCCACCGGGGGCGCCTGGCACAATGGGGGGCCGCGAACGCCGCGCCGACCCGGAGCCGCCCCGGCGCCTCCCCGGAGCCGACGAACGTTAAGGAGCCAGAGCGTGACCACCGCAGGTCCCCCCGTACGCGGCCGGTCGACCCGGCAGCGCGCCGCCGTGTCGGCGGCACTCGCCGAGGTCGAGGAATTCCGCAGCGCGCAGGAACTGCACGACATGCTCAAGCACCGCGGCGACTCGGTGGGGCTCACCACGGTCTACCGCACCCTCCAGTCCCTCGCCGACGCCGGTGAGGTGGACGTGCTGCGCACGGACGACGGTGAGGCCGTCTACCGGCGCTGCCACAGCGACGACCACCACCATCATCTGGTCTGCCGCGCCTGCGGCAAGGCCGTGGAGGTCGAGGGCCCGGTGGTGGAGAAGTGGGCGGCCGCCGTCGCGGCCGAGCACGGCTTCGTGAACGTGGGGCACACGGTGGAGATCTTCGGCACCTGCGGGGACTGCGCGGCCGCGGGGTAGCCCGCGGGCCCGGCGCGGCGGCGGTGCCGCGGACGCCCGCCGCCGCACTTGAGAGGGCCCCCGGCCCCGTTCACGTCGCCGAGCAGCACCGGCCCGCCGCGGCACCCGCGGAGAACGTCCCGCGGACCCGCGGTCACCCTCCGTCGCCGGGCGAACAGGCGGCGATCCTGGCACCGACTCCGTCCAGCACGATGCCCAGGCCGTAGGCGAAGTCCGCCGTGCCCTCGGTGTCACCGGGGGCGGTCTGGTGCACCTCGCCGGAGGCCAGCAGCTCCCGGACGGCAGGGAAGCCGCCGGTTGCGGTGAGTTCGCTCAGCAGACGCCAGTAGCGGCGCTCCGCGTCCTCCCAGCCCGAGCCCTGCTGCCGACTCGCCTCCGCGATGTCCGCGAGCAGGGCGACGCTGCTGCGGATGTAGCCGCTCAGGGTGATCAGCGCCCCCAGCTTCCGCTCGGCGTCCAGCCCGGTGCCCCGCAGGTGGGCGAGTGCCTGCTCCATCCACTCCACGCCGTGCGGGGACAGCGGCGGGGTACCGATGGGGATCCGGACGATCCACAGGTGGCGCAGCAGGACGTCGCGGTAGGCGCGGGCCCAGTGCTCCAGTCCGGCCCGCCAGCCCTCCGGCGAGGTCTCCGGTCCCGGCGGCGGGGTGCCGATCGCCGCGTCCTCCATGAGGATCAGCAGGTCGTCCTTGCCTGCGACATAGCGGTAGAGCGCCATGGTCGAGACGCCGACCTCGGCGGCGACGCGGCTCATCGAGAGCGCGGCGAGCCCCTCGGCGTCGGCGACGCCGATCGCGGCGGCGACGATGCGCCGCACGTCCAGTCCGCGCGCCGGACCTCTGCCGGGCCGCTCGCGCAGCCCCCAGGCGGCGGCCACACCGGCCGGCAGGCCGTCCGGTGCCGGCGCCTGCTCCCGCTTCGCCATCTCCCGCCTCTCCACCCTTCCTCTCCGCCCTTCGGGGTTGCCGTTGCACACCCGGTTCGTGTATAGCATACGCAGTAAGGTTTACGAGATACGCAGTTCCGTGTATCAGATACACAGGATGAGGGGGAAGTGCCATGCATCCAGCGGCAGAAGCGGATTGGGCGATCGAGACGCGCGGGCTGAGCAAGGCGTACGGCTCCGTCCACGTACTCGCGGGGCTCGACCTGCGGGTGCGGCGCGGCAGTGTCTTCGCACTGCTGGGACCGAACGGGGCGGGCAAGACCACCACCGTCCGGATCCTGGCGACACTCACCCGCGCCGACGCGGGGCAGGCCGTCGTGGCCGGGCACGACGTGACCGCCGCACGGTCCCGGGTACGCCGCGCCATCAGCCTCACCGGGCAGTACGCGGCGCTGGACGAGGAGCAGACGGGAGAGGAGAACCTGCGGATGATGGCGCGTCTGCGCGGCCACTCACGGTCGGCGGCCCGCAACCGTGCCACCGAACTGCTGGAGCGGTTCGCGCTGACCGAGGCCGGCCGACGGCGCGTGTCGACCTACTCGGGCGGGATGCGGCGCAGGCTGGACATCGCAGCCGGACTGGTCACCGACCCGCAGGTGGTCTTCCTGGACGAGCCGACGACGGGGCTCGACCCGCGCAGCCGGCGCACGATGTGGGAGACGATCGGCTCGCTGACCCGGGCGGGTGTGACCGTCTTCCTCACCACGCAGTACCTGGAGGAGGCCGACCGGCTGGCCGACCACGTCGCCGTGCTGGACGGCGGCCGGGTGCGGGCGGAGGGCACTCCCGAGGAGTTGAAGAAGACGGTCGCAGCCCAGCGGCTCGACCTGACGATGACCGGCCGCTCGGCCTATGCGGAGCTGGCCGGACAGCTCGGCGAGCGCGCACTGCACCGGGCACCCGAGGAGCTGGTGCTGGGAGTGGCGACCGACGGCAGCGCCGCGCATGTCCGGGCGCTGCTGGACGAGTTGGATCCCACGCGTGCGCAGGTCGCGCACTTTTCGCTGCACAGCGCCACCCTGGACGACGTCTTCCTGGAGCTGACCCATGAGTGATCTCGCCGACTGCACCGTGCTGGCCGGGCGGTCCGTCCGGCTGACCCGGCGCAACCCGGACGCCGTGATCACGGCACTGGTGTTGCCGGTACTGCTGATGCTGGTGTTCGTCTACTTCTTCGGCGGTGCCATCGAGACGAACACCGGGAAGTATGTGACGTACGTGGCGCCCGGGGTGCTGATCCTGTGCGCGGGATACGGCGCCTCGATGACGGCGACCACCGTCTCGGACGACATGACCGGCGGCATCATCGACCGCTTCCGCTCGATGGACACGGGGCCCACCGCCGTACTGAGCGGCCATGTCGCGGCGAGCGTCGCGCGCAACGCGGCAGCCACGGCGGCCGTGCTGGCCGTGGCCTTCGCGATCGGGTTCCGGCCGCACGCGGGACCGGCGGAGTGGCTGGCGGCCATCGGCATCCTGCTGCTCTACATCACCACGCTCTCCTGGCTGGGTGCTGCGGCGGGCCTGCTGGCCAGGACCCCGGAGGCCGCGAGCGGGTTCACCTTCGGGATGCTCTTCCTGCCCTACCCCAGCAGCGCGTTCGTCCCGATCGACACCATGCCGGAGTGGCTGCACGGCTTCGCCGACCACCAGCCGGTGACCCCCGTCATCGAGTCCCTGCGCGGCCTGCTGCTGGACCAGCCCACCGGCCACAGCCCCTGGCTGGCGCTCGCCTGGTGCCTGGGGCTGCTGGCGGTGGCACTGCCGCTGTGCGCGGTGCTGTTCCGCCGGCGCACCGGCTGAGCGCTCCTACGAGGCGGGGAGCGCCCGGTCCGAGGTCCAGTGGCGGCGGCCCAGGCTGATGAGGCGGAGCTGGCGGCGCGCGGTGCCCGCGACGACGTCCTCCGGCGGCCCCTCGCCCAGCGCGGCCTCCAGGAAGGCGGAGGCGGTCATCACCATGTGGTCGACGTAGGTCTCGCCCAGCATCCGCAGGTCCTCCTGGCTCCAGCCCCGGGAGACCTCGTCGCGGGCGAGCACCTCGGCCACCTCCTGCGCGAACCGGTCGAGCTGGGCGCCGATGGCGGTCCGCACGGCGGCCACCCCGCCGTGCCGCTCGCGCACCACGAAGCGGATGTGCTCGGGATGTTCGCGTACGAAGCGGGCGATGGCGTCGACGAGGTGGTCGATGCGCTCGCCGTCGTCGCTGCGCTCGGTCAGCCCGGCCCGTATCACCGTGTGCAGGCTGCCCAGCGACTCCTCGACCAGCGTGACGCCCAGGTCGGCCACGTCGCGGAAGTGCCGGTAGAAGGCGGCGGGCGAGATGCCCACGGCACGGGTGATCTCCCGCAGCCCGATGCTGCTGAGGCTCTGCTCCTCCAGCAGCGCCAGGCCCGCGTCCAGGAGTGCGCGGCGGGTCCGGGCCTTCTGGAGGTCCCGCTGCGTGTGAGGGGTGCGGCTGCTCATGGCTTCAGTAAACAGTTGTGCGCCGAACGCCGCAATGCTGTAGTCTCCAACTCAGTGAACAGTTGTCACCACACATGTTCACTGAACAGTGCACGCACCCGACGACCGCCGACAAGCCGACGCATGGGGAGGGAAGGACACATGATCTTCCTGGTCGCCGCGTTCCTCCTGCTGGGAGTCCTGGTGGGCCCACCGGCCCAACTCCCGCCCGAGGTGACCGTCCCGGCAGCCGCGGTGATCGCCGCCTGGCTGCTCGTCTTCACCGCCCGCGAGCGCATCCGCCGCCACCGGCAGAGGAGCTGACCGTGACCACGACCACCGCCGACGCCACCGAGAACCGCCCGCTCACCACGCCGCTGCGCAAGGGCCGCACCCGGCTGGGCGACGCCGACGACATGGCCGTGGCCTCGTTCGTCATGGGCCTGGTCGGACTGCTGGTCTTCAACGTCGTCCTCGGCCCCTGCGCGCTGGTCCTGGGCGGACTGGCCCTGGCCCGCGGCACCACCCGCCGCGGGCGCGCGCTGCTGGGCACCGCCCTCGGCGCCGCCGACCTGCTCGTGCTGGCCGTGCTGATGACCGCGAACGGCACCGTCTCCTGGAACTTCACCGGCTGACCGGAACACTCCTCCGCCGGAGCACTCCTCCGCCCGGCGGCCGCGGCGGCCGGCTGCCCGCGCGCCTCAGCCGGCCGCGGTGTCCTGCTCGCCGCTTCCGCCCTGCTCGTCCCGCGCACCGCCGAAGCGGCGGTCGCGCCGGGCGTACTGCAGGCAGGCCTCCCACAGGTCGCGCCGGTCGAAGTCCGGCCACAGCACGTCCTGGTAGACCATCTCCGCGTAGGCGCTCTGCCAGATCAGGTAGTTGGAGGTGCGCTGCTCGCCCGAGGGACGCAGGAACAGGTCGACGTCCGGCATGTCGCGGTAGTACAGGTACTTGGCGAACGTCTTCTCGCTGATCTTGGCCGGATCCAGCCGCCCCGCCGCGACCTCCTCGGCGACGGCCCGCGCCGCGTCCGCGATCTCGGCACGGCCGCCGTAGTTGACGCAGAAGTAGAGCGTCATCGCGTCGTTGTCCTTGGTCTGCTCCTGGGCGACCTGGAGCTCCTGGACGACGGACTTCCACAGCTTGGGCATCCGGCCCACCCAGCGGATGCGGATGCCCAGTGCGTCCATCTCGTCGCGGCGGCGGCGGATCACGTCCCGGTTGAAGTTCATCAGGAAGCGCACCTCCTCGGGCGAGCGCTTCCAGTTCTCGGTCGAGAAGGCGTACAGCGACAGGTTCTTCACACCCATCTCGATGCACCCCTTGAGCACGTCCATCACGACGCCCTCACCGACCTTGTGGCCCTCCGTGCGCGGCAGCCCCCGCTGCTTGGCCCACCGGCCGTTGCCGTCCATGACGACCGCCACATGGTTCGGGACCAGCTCGCCCGGGATCTTGGGCGGCCGGGCACCCGAGGGGTGCGGCTCGGGCGCCTCGTACTCGCGCTGCTGCGACCAGGGCAGCATTCCGCGGCGTGCCATCGCTACTCATCTCCAGCGGGCGGGACAGGGGGACAGTGCTGACCGCCCGAGCCTAACCGCTCCCCGGGCCGCCGTCCGGCCCGGTCCCCGCGGATCCGGCCGGACGCGGCAGCCCCGCCGACCCGGCCAGGAGATCCTGGCCGCTGGACGCCTGCCGGATGTACCGCAGGGAGCGCAGCCCGCGCTCCAGGTGCCAGTGCAGATACGCCGAGACCAGCCCCGAGCCCTCCCGGCGGTGCCGGTGCTCCGAGGCGTCCGCCGTCTCCCAGTCGCCGGTCAGCAGCGCACCCAGCAGCCGCAGCGCCTCCGGGGAGGGCACCACGCTGCCCGGCACCCGGCAGTCGTGGCACACCACGCCGCCGGACGCGACGGAGAAGAACCGGTTCGGTCCGGGCAGACCGCACTTGGCGCAGTCCGCGAAGCTGGGCGCATAGCCGCCCATCGCCAGGGAGCGCAGCAGGAAGGCGTCCAGCACCAGCCCCGCACCGTGCTCGCCCGACGCCAGCGTGCGCAGACCGCCGACCAGCAGCAGGTACTGCTGCACGTTCGGCTCGCCCTCGTGGTCGGTGAACCGCTCGGCGGTCTCCAGCATGGCCGTACCGGCGGTGTAGCGGTCGTAGTCCGCCACGATGCCCTGGCCGTAGGGGGCGATCGTCTCCGTCTGCGTGCACAGCGGCAGACCCCGGCCCACCAGCTCGCTGCCCCGTGCGAAGAACTGCACGTCCACATGGCAGAACGGCTCCAGCCGGGCCCCGAACTTCGACTTCGTCCGCCGCACCCCCCGCGCCACGGCCCGCACCCGCCCGTGGCCGCGGGTGAGCAGCGTGATGATGCGGTCGGCCTCGCCCAGCTTCTGGGTGCGCAGGACGATGCCGTCGTCGCGGAAGAGGCTCACGCGATCACCGACGCGTTCCGGGTGCAGCACATGACGGCATTGTCCCGCACCCCGGTGTCAGCCGGCGGCTCCCGGGGTGATGAGGCCCGGCACGCGGGGGGGGCGCTCACCGAGTGCGCGCGGACGCACACCGAGCGCTCGCACCGGTCGCCGCCCCCGGTCGTACTCCGCCGGGAGCGGCGGGTCACCGGGCCGGCGGGCCGGTGCGCTGCTCGCCGCGCTGCTCGCACAGGGCGCGGCGGAGCCAGTGGAAGGAGTCCTTCGGGGTGCGCTCCGATGTCGCGTAGTCCACGTGGACCAGGCCGAAGCGCTGCGCACAGCCCTCGGCCCACTCGAAGTTGTCCAGCAGCGACCAGACGAAGTAGCCGCGGACGTCGAGGCCCTCGCCGATTCCCCGGTGCAGGGCGCGCAGATGGGCGTCGTGGAAGGCGATGCGGCGCGCGTCGCGGGTGCGGTCCGGATAGGCGCAGCCGTTCTCGGTGACCAGGACCGGGGGCAGCCGGTCGCCGTACCGGTCCCGGAGGATGTGCAGCGTCTCCGGCAGCCCCTCGGGGACGACCGCCCAGCCGAAGCCGGTGCGCTCCCTTCCCGGCATCTCGTGCAGCGTGAAGGGGAGTTCGGCGGGTAGCTCGACGCCCGCGAACCCGGCGCCCGCCGGTCCGGCGTCCGCCGCGGGCCGCGGTTCGGGGGCGCCGACCAGGGTGGGCTGGTAGTAGTTGACGCCGTACCGGTCGAGGGGCTCGCTGATGGCCTTCAGGTCCTCGTCGACCGGGCCCGGCAGCAGCGCCGCCAGTCCCTCGTCCGGATAGCGGCCCAGCAGCAGCGGATCGGCGAACAGCCGGTTGGTCAGGGTGTCGTAGAGGTCCGCCGCTTCGGCGTCCGCCCCGCTGTCCGTCCGGGGCCGCACCGGGCCGTGCGAGTTGGCGATGCCGATGGAGCGGACGCCGCGCGCCCGCAGCGCCCGGACCGCCAGCCCGTGGCCGAGCAGTTGGTGGTGCGCGACCGGCAACGCGTCGAACAGCAGCCGCTCACCGGGCGCATGCGCACCGAGGCCGTAGCCCAGCAGCGTCAGTTCGGCGGGCTCGTTCAGGGTGATCCAGTGCGCGACGCGGTCCCCGAGGCGGGCGGCGACCGTGTCGGCGTAGTCGGCGAACCGCTGCGCGGTGTCGCGCCGCAGCCAGCCGCCGCGCTCCTCCAGCGCGAGCGGGGTGTCCCAGTGGAAGAGGGTCGGTACGGGCTGGATGCCGGCCTCGCACAGGGCGTCGACGAGCCGGTCGTAGAAGTCGAGTCCGGGCCCGTTGACCCGGCCGGCGCCGGAGGGCAGGACGCGGGGCCAGGAGACGGAGAACCGGTAGGCACCGACGCCGAGTTCGCGCAGCAGGGCGATGTCCTCGGGCCAGCGGTGGTAGTGGTCGGTGGTGACCGAGGCGTCGCTGCCGTCCTTGATCCGGCCCTCCTGCCGGACGAAGGCGTCCCAGGCCGAGGGGCCGCGCCCGTCCTCGTCGAGCGCGCCTTCGATCTGGAAGGCGGAGGTCGACACGCCCCACAGGAACCCGTCGGGGAAGGCGGGCAACGACTGATGACTCGTCATCCCCGGAGCCCACCAGCGGGTGCCTGCCGAGTCAAGACCCCTGCGCTGCACGGCTTTTGGTCCACGCCATGGGCAGCCCGGACGGGCCACCGCACCCGGAGCACCGGCCCCGCGGAGGACCCCGGCCGGTCAGGAGGGGGTGCGGGCCTGGAGCAGCAGCCGGTCCACGTCGTCGGCGCCGATCCGCAGCGCCCGCCCGACGGTGGCGAGCACCTCGCGCTCCGCCGAGCAGTACATGCCGTCGGCGAGCGCGATCCGCGCGCCCTGGAGCAGCAGGCTCTCGCGGCCGGGCACGGCCAGATGCGGGGTGAGCGGCGCGAGCACCTCGTGCAGCTCGATCTCCAGGGAGATGCTCCGGCCGCGCTGCCTGCTCTCCGCGGTGACGGCGGCGAGCAGCGCGGTCAGCTCCTCCTCGGCGCACCCGGGGAACCCGGCGGCCCGCACGGTCTCCGCGGCCGTCTCGCGGGCGGCACGCGCGTCCGAGCCGCCGGCGGCCAGCACGGCGAGCGCCACGCTGTGCACCGCCTCGCGCAGCATGGCGGCGAGCCGCGCGGTGGTGGGCCGCTCGAGCACCTCGGGGCCGAAATGGCCGCGGCAGGCGACGCATTCGACCACCGGTCCGGCCGTACCGCGCGGGATCAGCGGAATGTTGAGGACGACGAATCTGCGCCGTCCGCTGCGCCTGCGGTAGCGGCGGTCTCCGCCGCAGCCGGGGCAGAAGAAGTCGCCGTCGTCGAGGGTGCGCCAGCTCGTGCGGACCCCTGCCAGGCATACACGGAAGGGTCGTTGGCGCATGGGCCTCGCACCTCCATCACGATTCGGCAACGTCGCCGGGTGACGTGATATTAACCACAGCCGGGGCGCCGGAGACACCCCCCGGAGGGATTTCGGTCCCTCCGGGTGTCGGGTGCCTGCGGCCCGCGGCGGCGGGTGCCGGTCCCCGTCGTCACCTGGCGGCGCGGTTCACGGCCGAGACGGCGGCCTTGATGGAGGCCCGCACGATGTTCGCGTCGATGCCCACGCCCCACAGGACCTGCCCGCCGATGGCGCACTCGATGTAGGCGGCGGCCTGGGCGCCGACGCCCTCGCTCATGGTGTGCTCCACGTAGTCGAGCAGCCGCACGTCCACGTCGACGGCGTGCAGCGCGTCGAAGAAGGCCGCCAGCGGGCCGTTGCCGGTGCCGCTCAGCGTCACGGGCGCACCGTCGACGACGGCCTCCACCGTGAGCGCGTCGGCGCCCTCGCTGGTGGTGGAGGTCTGCGCACCGCGCAGCGCGATGCGGCCCCAGCTCTTCCCGGGGGTCGGCAGGTACTCGTCCTGGAAGACGTCCCAGATGTCGGCGGGCGTGACCTCGCCGCCGTCCGCGTCGGTCTTCTCCTGGATGATCCTGGAGAACTCCACCTGCATCCGGCGGGGCAGGTCCAGGCTGTGCTCACCCTTGAGGACGTAGGCGACACCGCCCTTGCCGGACTGCGAGTTGACGCGGATGACGGCCTCGTAGGAGCGGCCCACGTCCTTGGGGTCGATGGGCAGGTAGGGGACGGCCCACTCGATGTCCCCCACCGCCCGGCCCGCCTGGGCCGCCCGGGCCTCCATGGCGTCGAAGCCCTTCTTGATGGCGTCCTGGTGGGAGCCGGAGAAGGAGGTGTAGACCAGGTCGCCCACGTACGGGTGGCGCGGGTGGACCTCCATCTGGTTGCAGTACTCGTAGGTGCGCCGGATCTCGTCGATCTGCGAGAAGTCGATCATCGGGTCGACTCCCTGGCTGAACAGGTTCATCCCCAGGGTGACCAGGTCGACGTTCCCGGTGCGCTCGCCCTGTCCGAACAGGCAGCCCTCGACGCGGTCGGCGCCCGCCATCACGGCCAGCTCGGCGGCGGCCACGGCGGTGCCGCGGTCGTTGTGCGGGTGCACGGACAGGCAGACGTGCTCGCGGCGGGAGAGGTGCCGCCCCATCCACTCGAAGCGGTCGGCGTGGGTGCTGGGGGTGGAGCGCTCGACGGTCGCGGGCAGGTTGAGGATGATCTCGCGGCCGTCCTCCGGCTGCCACACGTCCATGACGCTCTCGCAGACCTCCAGCGCGAAGTCCAGCTCGGTGTCGGTGAAGATCTCCGGGCTGTACTGGTAGCCGAAGACGGTCCGCTCGTCCAGCAGCTTCTCCGCGTACTCCACCACCAGCCGGGTGCCGTCCACGGCGATCTGCCTGACCTGGTCGCGGGTGCCGCGGAAGACGACCTCGCGGAAGACCGGGGCCGTCGCGTTGTACAGGTGCACCGTGGCGTGGTGGGCGCCCTTGAGGGACTCCACCGTCCGCTCGATCAGCTCTTCGCGGGCCTGGGTGAGGACGGAGATCGTCACGTCCTCGGGGATCGCGCCCTCCTCGATGATGGAGCGCACGAAGTCGAAGTCGGTCTGGCCCGAGGAGGGGAAGCCGACCTCGATCTCCTTGTAGCCCATCCGCACCAGCAGGTCGAACATCTCGCGCTTGCGGGCGGGGGACATCGGGTCGATCAGCGCCTGGTTGCCGTCCCGCAGGTCGGTCGAGAGCCAGCGGGGCGCCGCGGTGATCCGGTTGCCGGGCCAGGTGCGGTCGGGCAGGTCGACGGCCTCGTACTGCCCGTAGCGGTGGAACGGCATCCCCGAGGGGCGCTGGCGCGTGGTGGCGGCGGTGAGGGGGGTGGCGCGGCCCACGGGGGCCTGCGTCGAGCGGGCGGACCGGTCCTGCTGCTGGGGTGTCATGCGTACAGGCTCCTGTGAGGTGACTGCTCGAAGACCGACGACAGCACTGAACTCCGCGGGGAGGGGGTCGGCCTTGCGGTGGCTACAGACCCTCGCCGCGGCAGCTAAGAAGAAGCAGCCCGAAACGCATGATGTCGGCAGCATAGCCGAGGACCGCGCGGTATCCGTGGGGCGTATCAGCATGCGGGATGCCGCGCGGCGGGGCCCGGCGGAGCGCGCCGTGGCGACCCGCACGGGAGCGGGGCCGGGCAGCGTACCGGGCGAACCAGGACGAAGCGGCGCCGCGTGCAACACCGTTTTGTGCGAATCATCGCCGCAACCGGTGACAGTTCGGTGACTCAGTGCCACATTGCTGTGTATGAACGCACCTCGCGCGCACTCATCGCAGACCCATCCCGTCTTCTGCACGATCGTGCCCCCGCACCTCCTCGACCAGGTGTCCAGGAACAGCGACGATCTTCTCTCCCGGCCCGCGCGGCGCACTCTGGAGCAGGACGCGACCCAGCGAACCCGGCGCCAAATCACTACTGTGCGTCACGGCCTGCTCGCGGGTGCACCGGTCGCACCGGACATCGACCCCGCCGAGCGCACCCCGCAGCGCACCATCTCCGACGCGGACAACAAGGAGCGGCTGCCCGGCGAGGAGGTCCGCGCCGAGGGCAGCGAGCCCGTGCAGGACGCCTCGGTCAACCGGGCCTACGCCGGCCTGGGCGCCACCTTCGAGCTCTATCTGAGCGTCTACGACCGCTACTCCATCGACGGCGCCGGGCTGCCCCTGGACGCGACGGTGCACTACGGCGAGGAGTACGCCAACGCCTTCTGGGACGGCGAGCGGATGGTCTTCGGCGACGGCGACGGCGAGATCTTCCGCGACTTCACCCTGCCGGTGGACGTCATCGGGCACGAGCTGACCCACGGCGTGACGCAGTACAGCGCCAACCTGGAGTACTACGGCCAGTCCGGGGCGCTCAACGAGTCGGTCTCCGATGTCTTCGGCGCCCTCATCAAGCAGCACAGCCTGGGCCAGAGCGCACAGGAGGCCGACTGGCTGATCGGCTCCGGGCTGTTCACCGACCGGGTGGAGGGCGCGGCGCTGCGCTCCATGAAGGCGCCCGGCACGGCCTACGACGACGATGTGCTCGGCAAGGACCCGCAGCCGGCGACGATGGAGGACTACGTCTCCACCGGCGCCGACAACGGCGGGGTGCACATCAACTCCGGCATCCCCAACCACGCCTTCTACCGGCTCGCCGTGGACCTGGGCGGCAACGCCTGGGAGCGCGCGGGCCAGATCTGGTACGACACCCTCACGGGTGGTTCGCTGCAGCCCGACACGGACTTCGCCGCGTTCGCCTCGGCGACCACCGAGGCCGCCTCGGCCCGCTACGGCGACGGCAGCGACGAGCACGAGGCGGTGCGCAAGTGCTGGTCCGAGGTGGGTGTGACGACAGAGTGACCGCGGCGGCAGCCGGCTGACACCGTCCGCCCGAACCCGCCCGTCCGGCCCTTACCGTGCGGCCGCCGGGCGGGGAGGATGGAGCCATGCGTATCACTGTCATCCGCACAGGCGGCTTCGCCGGGCTCACCCGTCGGGCCACCGTCGAGACCGCCGACCGGCCCGACGCCGAGGAACTCGCACAGCTCGCCGACCAGGCGGTGCGCGAGGGCCTCAGCGAGGCGCCGACGGGCGTGCCCGACGGGTTCCACTACGAGGTCGACGTGGCGACCGACCAGTCGGCCGCCTCCGCTCACTTCGCCGACCCGAAGCTCACCGAGGCGCAGTCGGCACTGGTGAGAAAGGTGCTCAAGGAGGGCGCGTGAGCGGTCCGGTCGCGCGGGTCCGGCCGCCCCTGCCCGGTCTCCGCTCCGGCCCCGCGCCGGCCGGGTCCCGTCAGGGCAGGTAGTACCCCGTCAGGGCAGGTAGTACATGGGGTTGGGCATCTTGACCGTGCGGCCGGAGTGTCCGCCCTTGAGGTCGCTGTACTGGTCGCCGAAGTTGGCGAGGATGTCGTAGCCCTGCGCCTCGATGTGCTCGCGGGTGCCCGACTTGTACTCGATCGTCGTGCACTCGCTGCCGCACGTGAGGTAGGGCGGCGGGTGCTCCTCGTCCTTGAGGAAGAAGTGCTTCTTGTCGACCGGGGTGCGGTAGCCGGCCCTCTTGAGGTTCCGGACGCTCCAGTCGCGCTGGTACTCCTTGCGTCCGGTCACCAGGAAGACGGTGATGCCCTTGCCGTGCGCCCAGTTGACGAGCTTGCGCATGCCGAAGACCGGGGCCATGTCCGTGGTGCGCAGATAGTCGTCCTGCGCCTGCGGTGTGTAGTGGTAGCCGATCCGCCGCTCGAAGTTGTAGGTGAGCAGGGTGGTGTCGTCCACGTCGACGACGAGGGCCGGCTTGTCGCCGGAGCCGTGCCGGGATCCGTGCCCCTCGTACCGGCGCAGGTCCCGGGTGAGGTCCTTGCGGGCCTTCGCGGCGATGCGGCGGGTCTGCTCGGCGTAGTTGCTGCGGGGCGAGGCGTGGTGCTCGCCGTCCGGGGTCTCGATGTCGCCGTAGTACGCCTCGATCTTCGTCTTCACCTGGTCGAGGTTGGGGATCTCCTTGTCGGTCCTGGGCACGGCGTGCTCCGCCGTGGCCTGGCCGACGCCGAAGAAGGCCGTGCCCGCGACGGCGGCGACGGCCACGAGCGGCAGAACGGAACGGAGAGGTCGGGGCATTGCACGGCTCCTCGCGGCATGTTGGCAGGGACATGAGAACTCGGGGAACCTAGCAGCGCGCCCGGCACCTCTTCTACGCGCGAAGATTCAATGCTTCGCAAAACCTGCCCACGGCACCGGCCCCGGAAGCCCCGCGGCGGACCGCTCCCGGCGCGGGCACCGGTCCGGGCCCGGGAGGCACTATGGTCGGGGACGAACCGCGGGCCCGGTCCGCCCGACCGGGCGTCCCCGCAGGCCGGGGCAGCGGCAGCACTCGACGGGCATCGGCAGGCATCAACAGGCGGCGACGGGGATCGACGGGGAAGGCACGGTGAGCACGGTGAGCACGCGCGGGAGCCCCGGGGCCGGTCCGCCCCTGCCCGGCCGGCCGGGACCCGGCCTCGTCCACCCGGTCCGTCCGCACCCCTCGCACGGGCACCCCCGGCAGCCGCACCGCGCCGCCCTCTCCCGCCCGCTCTTCGACCCGCTGGCCGCCGTCCGGCCGGCCGACGCACCGCGCTGGGACGTCTATCTGACCGGCACCGTCTTCCTGGACATCATCTTCACCGGGCTCGACTCCGCGCCGGTGCGCGGCACCGAGTCCTGGGCCCGCGGCATGGGCTCCTCGCCCGGCGGCATCGCCAACATGGCGACGGCGCTCGCCCGGCTGGGGCTGCGCACCTCGCTGGCCGCCGCGTTCGGCGACGACATGTACGGCGACTACTGCCGGGAAGAACTGGAGGCGGGTGAGGGCATCGACCTGTCGCTGTCGCACACCGTCCCCGGCTGGCACTCCCCCGTCACCGTCTCGATGGCGTACGAGGGCGAGCGCACGATGATCTCGCACGGCCACGAGGCGCCGCCGAAGAGTGCCGCGACCGCCTACGATCCGGACGCGCCCGAGTGCCCGCCCCCGGCCACCGCCTGCGTCTCCTCGCTGGTACCGGGCCGCCCCCAGGAGTGGATCGGGACCGCCGCGCGGCGCGGCAGCCGCATCTTCGCCGACGTCGGCTGGGACGAGACCGGCCGCTGGGACCCGGCGGCGCTGGCCGAACTGCCCGACTGCGAGGCGTTCCTGCCCAACGCGGCCGAGGCGATGCGCTACACCCGCACCGAGACCCCGCAGGCCGCCGCGCACGCCCTGGCCGAGCACGTACCGGTGGCCGTGGTGACGATGGGAGCGGACGGCGCCTACGCGGTGGACGCGCGCAGCGGGGAGACGGCCACCGTGCCGGCGATCACCGTGGAGGCGCTGGACACCACCGGCGCCGGGGACGTGTTCGTGGCCGGGTTCGTCACCGGCAGCCTCGCCGGGTGGCCGCTGGCCGACCGGCTCGCCTTCGCCGGGCTGACCGCGGCACTGTCCGTCCAGGAGTTCGGCGGCTCGCTGTCGGCACCCGGCTGGCCCGAGATCGCCGCCTGGTGGCGCCGGGTGGGCTGCCAGGAGGCCGACTGCGGCCACTACGCCTTCCTGGACCGCATCCTCACCGACTGCGCGGCCTCGGCGCCTCCGCGGCGCGCCGTCCCCACGCTCGGATTCCGCCGCACCGGCGACGACGACTGAGACCGGCGACCGGCGGCGCCCGCCCGCCGCCCGGTACGGGTCGTGCGGTGGCGCGGCGGGCGGCCCCGCCCCCGGCACACCGACGGGGCGGCGCCTGCGGCGTGCTGCCGGTGGGCGCCGCCCCGGGTGGGACGCGGTGCGGAATGCGCGGAGGGCGGGACGCGGCTGCACGCGGGCTACGCGGGGTCCCGCCTGAAGGCCGAGGTCGACCAGCGGTAGCCGAGGGCGCCGAGCACCAGGCACCAGGCGAGCGCCAGCCACCCGTTGTGGCCGATCTCGGTGCCGAGCAGCAGCCCGCGCAGGGTCTCGATGGCCGGGGTGAAGGGCTGGTACTCGGCGATCGGCTGGAACCAGCCCGGCATCGATTCGATCGGGGTGAAGGCGCTGGAGATGAGCGGCAGCAGGAACAGCGGCACCGCCATGTTGCTGGCGGCCTCCGCGTTCGGGCTGGCCGTTCCCATCCCGACCGCGATCCAGGTGACGGCCGCGGCGAACAGTGTCAGGAAGCCGAACGCGGCCAGCCATTCCAGGACGGTGGCGTCCGTGGAGCGGAAGCCGATGGCCACACCGACGGCACCGACCAGCACGACGCTGGCGATCGACTGGATCACGCTGCCGACGACGTGCCCGATGAGCATGGACCCGCGGTGGATGGCCATGGTGCGGAAGCGGGCGACGATGCCCTCGGACATGTCGGTGGCCACGGAGACCGCGGCGCCGACGACGGTGCTGCCGATGGTCATCAGCAGGATGCCCGGGACGATGTAGGCGAGGTAGGCGGAGCGGTCGCCGCCGCCGGCGATCCCGGCGCTCATCGCGTCCCCGAAGATGTAGACGAACAGGAGCAGCAGCATCACCGGGGTGAGCAGCAGGTTGAGCGTCAGCGACGGGTAGCGGCGCACGTGCAGCAGGTTGCGGCGCAGCATGGTGGACGAGTCGCGTACGGCGAGGGCGAGTGCGCTCATCGCGCTGCCTCCTCGGTCTGGTGGTTCTGGGCGGGCACGGTGGTGGAGCCGGTCAGGGCGAAGAACACGTCGTCGAGGTCGGGGGTGTGCACGGTCAGCTCGTCGGCCTCGACACCGGCCGAGTCCAGCCAGTCCAGGAGGGAGCGCAGTTCGCGCTGGCTGCCGTCGCTGGGGATCTGCAGCGCCAGCGCCTCGTCGTCCCGGACCGTCTCGCGCAGCGCGGCGGCCGCCGACCGGTAGGCCGCCGGATCGGTGAAGCGGAGCCGGACGTGTCCGCCGGGGATGAGCCGCTTGAGCTCCTCCGCGCTCCCTTCGGCGGCGAGCGTGCCGTTGTCGAGCACCGCGATGCGGTCGGCGAGTTCGTCGGCCTCCTCCAGGTACTGGGTGGTGAGGAAGACGGTCACCCCGTCGGAGACGAGTTCGCGGATGATCTGCCACATGGTGTGGCGGCTGCGCGGGTCGAGGCCGGTGGTCGGCTCGTCGAGGAAGATGATCCGCGGGCCGCCCACGAGTGTCATGGCGATGTCCAGGCGGCGCTTCATGCCGCCCGGGTAGCCGGCCGCGGGCTTCTTCGCGGCCTCCACCAGGTCGAAACGCTCCAGCAACTCGCCCACCGTCCGGCGGCCCTCGCGCTTGGAGAGATGGTGCAGGTCCGCTATCAGGAGCATGTTCTCCTCGCCGGTGATCAGCCCGTCGACCGCGGAGAACTGCCCGGTGACCCCGATCGCGGCCCGCACCGCCTGCGGTGCGGCGGCCAGGTCGTGGCCGCCGACGCGCAGCTCTCCGCCGTCCGGGGCGACGAGGGTGGAGAGGATCTTGACGGCGGTGGTCTTGCCGGCGCCGTTCGGTCCGAGCAGGGAGAAGACCGTTCCGGTGGGCACCGACAGGTCGATGCCGTCGAGCACGACCTTGTCGCCGTAGGACTTGCGCAGCCCCTGCGCCGCGATGGCCAAGCTGGTCATGACAGGTACTCCTTCGAGAGCTGCGGGTCAGAGGCTGCGGGCGGCGATGGCGCCCTGGGAGGTGGTCGCGTGGATGTCGAGCTCGACGGTGCCGTCGTTCTTGAGGGAGTTGCTGACGCTGCCCCAGGAGGAGGCCTCCAGTGCGGCGGAGACGCCGGTGGCGGCGCCGATCGAGATGTCGCCCTGCTGGGTGCGGAGCACGACCTTGCCGCGCGCGGCCTCGGCGATCCGGATGTCGCCTCTCGCGGTAGTGATCTCCGCGGGGCCGCCCAGCCGGCCGATCTCGACGTCGCCGTCGACCGCGGTGAGGCGGACCGCCGCCGCTTCGTCGATCTTGATCCGGCGGTACGCGCCGTCGAAGTCGATGTCGCCCAGCCGGCCGACGGCCCGGAACTCGGTGCTCGCCGCCTGCACCTCGGCCCGGGACCCGGCGGGCAGTTGGACGGTGACCTCGACGGACCCGGAGGGGCCGAAGTACTGCTTCTCGTCCGGGAGCCCGATCCGCAGGACGCCGTCGGCGTACTCGGTCGTGGCCCGCTCCGCGGCCTGCACGTCGCGGCTCTTCGAGGCGTTCGAGGGGCGGATGTCGACCACGGTGTCGACGCGGTCGGCGGCGATGATCTGGACGCGTCCGGCGGGGACGTCCAGGACGGCGGCGATCGGGGCGGGGGTGTCGAAGGTCTGCATCGTGTTCTCCTTGCGGATCGCTGTTTCGAACAATGGAAAAGCTACGTTGCGTTCACAGATCTCACAACGCTATTTTCTTTCATGAAACACGAATGTGCAGCTCAAGCAGGCAATATCGTTGCGGCGACCCTGAGAGGTAATGCAACGGCACTCGTCCCGACGTTGCAATGGATTGAAGATGAACGCTACTCTGGGAGCCGCGCACGACGACACGGAGGAGGCAGCGATGCCGGGAGGCAGACTCACCCGCAAGGACCGCCAGCAGATCGCCCAGGGGCTGGCCGGCGGCCTCCCCTACGCCGAGATCGCCCGGCAG
Organism: Streptomyces sp. AA1529; assembly: GCF_000280905.1. GTDB lineage: Bacteria > Actinomycetota > Actinomycetes > Streptomycetales > Streptomycetaceae > Streptomyces. The sequence goes on from NZ_ALAP01000037.1 coordinate 133,811, forward strand.
CTGGAGCGTCCCACCTCGACGATCACACGGGAGGTGCTGCGCAACGGCGGTCCTTCCGACTACCGCGCGGAGCCCGCGCACCGGGCCACCGAGCGCCGCGCCCAGCGGCGCTCGTCCGGCACCTCCCGGCAGCCGGAGCCGGTCGCCCAGCCGCACGGACGCGACCCCGAGGCCGTGGCCGAGTACGAGGAGCAGCTCACCGACGTGCTGATGCAGTCGGGACTGTCCAACCGGATGATGGCGCGGATCCTGGTCTGCCTCCTGACCGCCGACTCCGGCAGCATGACCGCGGCCGAGCTGGTCCGGCGCCTCCAGGTCAGCCCGGCCTCCGTCTCCAAATCCGTCGCCTTCCTGGAGAGCCAGTCCCTGATCCGCAGAGAGCGCGACGAGCGCCGCCGCGAGCGCTACATCGTCGACGAGGGCCTCTGGTACCAGTCGATGGCCGCCAGCGTCCGGGCCCTGGAACAGCAGGTCGAGATCTCACGGCGGGGCGTCCACGTCCTGGGCTCCGGCACCCCGGCCGCCGTCCGCCTGGAGAACACCGCCCGCTTCCTCGACTTCGTCGCCGAGAGCCTCGCCCGCGCCATGGAGCAGGCCCGCGACGTACTGCACACGGAACCCGCCCCCGCGGAGCCCGCACCGGACCCGGCTCCCGAACCGGAGGGCGCCGCCGCACCGCCCGCGGACCGCGGCTGAGCGCGGCGCGGGGACGTGCGCCGGGTCCGCCCGGCCCCCGGCAGCGGGCCGGGCTCCGCGGACCGCGCCGGGAGGGCTTCGCGCGCCGCCGGGCACCGGGGGGCGCCCTCACCTGCGCGCGGGAAAACCGGCCGCCCCCGGCCGCGGGGGCGTCGTACCCTGGAGCCGTAGTGGAAGAACGCCGCAGTGAGGGAGATGAGCAGGCCCAGAGGCCGCCCATGACGCAGACAACCCCATCCCAGGCCGGATCCGGGCAGGAGACAGCCCGCTTCACCGTGCCGCCCACGCACCCCATGGTGACGGTGCTGGGTTCAGGCGACTCCCTGCTGCGCGTGATCGAGAACGCGTTCCCCGGTACGGACATCCACGTCCGGGGCAACGAGATCAGCGCGACCGGCAACGCCGCGGAGGTCGCCCTTGTCCAGCGCCTTTTCGACGAGATGATGCTGGTGCTGCGCACCGGTCAGCCGATGACGGAGGACGCCGTGGAGCGCTCGATCTCCATGCTGCGCGCGCAGGAGAACGGCACAGGTGACGTCGACGAGACGCCCGCCGAGGTGCTCACCCAGAACATCCTCTCCAACCGGGGCCGTACGATCCGCCCCAAGACGCTCAACCAGAAGCGCTACGTGGACGCGATCGACTCGCACACCGTCGTCTTCGGCATCGGCCCGGCCGGCACCGGCAAGACCTATCTGGCCATGGCCAAGGCGGTGCAGGCGCTCCAGGCCAAGCAGGTCACCCGGATCATCCTGACCCGGCCCGCGGTCGAGGCGGGCGAGCGGCTCGGCTTCCTGCCCGGCACGCTCTACGAGAAGATCGACCCGTATCTGCGGCCGCTCTACGACGCGCTGCACGACATGCTCGACCCCGACTCGATCCCCCGCCTGATGGCGGCCGGGACGATCGAGGTGGCGCCGCTGGCGTACATGCGCGGCCGTGCGATGCCAACGTTCACGCAGGTCATGACGCCAGCCGGCTGGCGGCCCATCGGTGACCTCGCCGTCGGTGACCTGGTGATCGGTTCCAACGGCGAGCCGACACCCGTCCTCGGCGTCTACCCGCAGGGCGAGAAGGACGTCTACCGCGTCTCGGCCCAGGACGGCGCCTGGACTCTGGCCTGCGGCGAACACCTGTGGACGGTCCGTACCGCTTCGGACAAGCGCCGCAACAAGCCGTGGCGGGTCATGGAGACCCAAGAGATGATCGGCAACCTCCGGGCGGCGCATGCCCGCCGGTATGAGCTGCCGATGCTCACCGCACCGGTCTGTCACCCGGCGCGCGAGGTCCCGATGGACCCGTACGCGCTCGGGCTGCTACTCGGAGACGGCTGTATCACGGGGAAGACAACCCCGTCGTTCGCAACCGCGGACCCGGAACTCGTAACCGCCCTGGAGGGCGCGCTGCCCGGCACCACCATGCGGCACAAGGGCGGCGTGGACTACGTGCTCAACCGTGTACGACGCCCGGGCGAGTCCGTGCGAACGGAGAACCCGGTCACCGGGGCGCTGCGAACTCTCGATCTGCTCGGCACACGCTCGCACACAAAGCTCGTCCCGGACGTATACCTCCACAACTCGGCCGAGGTCCGGACCGCCCTCCTGCAGGGGCTGTTGGACGCGGACGGCGCACCCGTCACACAGCCCGACCGCACCTGCCGCATCCAGTTCTCGACGACATCGATTCTTCTGCGGGACGACGTGATCACGCTCGTCCAGTCGCTGGGCGGGACGGCCTGCACACGGCGACGGCCGGCTGCGGGACGCAGCCGGAGCAGCGCCCGGGCTGCCCACCGGCACGACTCCCACGTCCTCGACATCCGCCTCCCCGAAGGCATCGAGCCCTTCCGCCTGGCCCGCAAGCGCGACACGTACCACGCGGCTGGAGGCGGCGGTCGCCCCATGCGGTTCGTCGACTCCATCGAACCCGCAGGCCGCGAGGAGTGCGTGTGCATCCAGGTGGCGGCCGAGGACTCGCTCTACGTCACTCAGGACTACCTGCTCACGCACAACACGCTGAACGACGCGTTCATCATTCTGGACGAGGCGCAGAACACCAGCCCCGAGCAGATGAAGATGTTCCTCACCCGGCTCGGCTTCGACTCGAAGATCGTGATCACGGGGGACGTCACCCAGATCGACCTGCCCGGCGGGACGAAGAGCGGGCTGCGCCAGGTGCGGGACATCCTGCAGGGCGTCGAGGACGTCCACTTCTCGCAGTTGACGAGCACCGACGTGGTCCGGCACAAGCTGGTGGGCCGTATCGTCGACGCGTACGAGCGCTACGACGACGCCCGGCAGCAGGCCGATCCGGCCCCGGCAGAGGGCGACACCGCGGCCCCGCAGCCGAACGCGAACCGCGGCCACCGCAAGAGGAAGTAACCGGCACCCACCATGTCGATCGACGTCAACAACGAGTCCGGCCGCCGGGTCGACGAGGAGGCGGTGCTCGACATCGCCCGCTACGCCCTGACCCGGATGCGCATCCATCCGCTCTCCGAACTGTCGGTGATCGCCGTCGACGCGGGCACCATCGAGCAGTTGCACCGGCAGTGGATGGATCTGCCGGGGCCCACGGACGTGATGTCCTTCCCGATGGACGAGCTGCGCCCGCCCGCCCGGGACGAGGAGGAGCCCCCGCAGGGCCTCCTCGGTGACATCGTGCTGTGCCCGGAGGTCGCCGAGAAGCAGGGCGCCGACGCGCCGACGCGGCACTCCATGGACGAGGAGCTGCAACTGCTCACCGTGCACGGGGTGCTGCACCTGCTGGGCTACGACCACGAGGAGCCCGGGGAGCGGGCCGAGATGTTCGGCCTGCAGTCCGCGATCGTCGACGGCTGGCGTGCCGAGCGCGGCCTGTCCGGGCCCTCTCCGGCCCCGACGACGACCTCGTGAGCACGCCTCTGGTCGCCGCCGCCGTCCTGCTGGTCGTCGTGGCGTGGCTGGCGGCGTGCGCCGAGGCCGGACTGGCCCGTACCACCAGCTACCGGGCCGAGGAGGCGGTGCGCCAAGGCAGGCGCGGCAGCGCGAAACTGGCCGCGGTGGCCGCCGACCCGACCCGCTACCTCAACCTTGCCCTGCTGCTGCGGGTGGCCTGCGAGGTGGCCGCCGGCGCCCTGGTGACCTACGCGTGCCTGCGGGCCGTCGAGGGGACCTGGCAGGCACTGGCCGTCGCCATCGCGGTGATGGTCTTCGTCAGCTACGTCGCCATCGGCGTCTCGCCGCGCACCATCGGCCGCCAGCATCCGCTGAACACGGCGACGGCCGCGTCGTATGTGCTGCTGCCGCTGGCGCGCATCCTGGGCCCGGTACCGCAGTTGCTGATCCTGCTGGGCAACGCGCTCACCCCGGGCAAGGGCTTCCGAAAGGGACCGTTCGCCAGCGAGGCGGAGCTGCGCGCGATGGTGGACCTGGCCGAACAGGAGTCGCTGATCGAGGCCGAGGAGCGGAAGATGGTGCACTCCGTCTTCCAGCTCGGCGACCGGCTGGTGCGCGAGGTGATGGTGCCGCGCACCGACCTGATCACGATCGAGCGGTTCAAGACCATCCGGCAGGCGCTCACCCTGGCACTGCGTTCGGGGTTCTCGCGGATCCCGGTGGTCGGCGAGAGCGAGGACGACGTGGTGGGCATCGTCTACCTCAAGGACCTGGCGCGGAAGGTGCACATCAGCCGGGACGCGGAGACCGAACTGGTCTCCACCGCGATGCGGCCCGCGACCTTCGTCCCCGACACCAAGAACGCGGGCGACCTGCTGCGGGAGATGCAGCAGGACCGGATCCACGTCTCCGTGGTCATCGACGAGTACGGCGGCACGGCCGGGATCGTCACCATCGAGGACATCCTGGAGGAGATCGTCGGGGAGATCGCCGACGAGTACGACCGCGAACTGCCGCCGGTCGAGGAGCTGGGCGAGGACCGCTACCGGGTCACCGCCCGCCTGGACATCGGCGATCTGGGAGAGCTGTACGGGCTGACGGGCCTGGACGACGAGGACGTGGAGACGGTGGGCGGACTGCTGGCCAAGTCGCTGGGCCGGGTGCCGATCGCCGGTGCGGCCAGCACGGTCGACGTCACCGAGGACCACTCCGACCCCGCCCTGACGGGTCTGCGGCTGACGGCCGAGTCCCCGGCCGGGCGCCGCAACAAGATCGTGACGGTGCTCGTCGAGCCGGTCCGCGAGCCGGTGCACCCGGACACCGAGGAGAGCACCGCGCTCAGCGAGGGCTGAGGCCGGGCCCGGGCGGCGCCCCCTGCGCCGAGGGCAGGACGCCTGCGCTGACCTACGCTGAGACCATGACGCCGGACCAGCTCAGAGCCTGCTGCCTGGAGCAGAACGGGGCGTGGGAGGACCGCCCCTTCCCCGCGAACCCGGGCCTGTCCGCCTTCAAGGTCGGCGCGAAGGTCTTCGCCTTCAGCGGGCTGGACGAGGACCCGCTGCGGGTGAGCCTCAAGTGCGATCCGGAGAACGCGGTGCGGCTGCGCGCCGCCACCCCGGCGGTGCGGCCGGGGTGGCACCTGAACAAGCGGCACTGGAACACCGTCGAGCTGGACGGGAGCCTGCCGGACCGGACCGTGCGGGAGATGGTCGAGGACTCCTACGACCTGGTGGTGGCCGGACTGCCGCGCCGGGAGCGGCAGCGGCTGGGCCGGGACTGACCCGTCCCGGGGCAGCGCCGCGGTCACCTGTTCGGCCGCCGCCGGATCGCGGGCGGGGGCCGGTGCTGGTGGGTTGGAGGCAGGCCGTCCCGAAAGGCGCTCCCATGCCCGCTGCCCGCTGCTCCCGCCTCGCCGCCACCGCCGCCGTCGTCGCCGTGCTGTCCCTGGCGGGGTGCGGCGGGGACGGGGCCGCGGAGTCGGCCGAGACCTCCTCGCCCTCGCCGCCGCCGTCGAAGTCCGGCGCCACCCCGACCGGTTCGCCCTCGGCGGTGGCCGGGCCGCTCAGCGAGCAGCAGGCCCGGACCGCGCTGCTGGCCGAGGGTAACCTGCCCGCCGGATGGCGGCACGCGGACCTGGCCGACGCCGCACCCGCGGGAGCCGCCCCCGAGGAACTGCGGACCGACGACCGCAACTGCCGGCGGCTGTTCGACGTGCTCCGCGGCGACGCGGACAAGCACGAGGCGCGGACCGCCGCGTCCCGCGGCTACCGCGGGAGCGCGGACGGCCCCTATCTCTCCAGCGAGGTCGCCTCCTACGACAGCGCGGGCGGCGACGGCTCGAAGCGGGCGCTGAGCACCTTCCGGAGTGTGCGTGCGAGCTGCCGGACGTTCACCGCCGAGAACGACGCGGTCACCGTCGACTTCACCGTCTCCCGGCTGACGGCCGGACCCGGCGGGGACAGCGCGTGCGCCCGGCTGCGCGGCACCGCCCGGGGCGGCCCGGCCGACGGGCAGCAGCTCACCCTCGACCTGGTGCTGTCGCGGGTGAAGCAGTCCACGTCCGGAGTGGCCCTGCTCTCCGTCGGCGACGGCGACACGGGGCTCGCCCGCCGCGCGGCCGAGGCGGCCGCCGAGCGGCTGACGGAGGTGACGGCCGGGCGCACGCCCAGCCCGACCGTCCCGCCCGAGCAGGCCGACTGAGCGGTCGCAGCGGGCAGGCCCGGTCAGACCGGCTCCCGCCGGGCGCGCGAGGCCCGTGCGCGGCCCAGCACGAGGGCCACCAGTGCTCCGACGGCCAGCAGCACGGCCGCGTCGGCGGCGAGGCCCAGCCTGATGCCGCCCAGCGCGGCCTCGGCAGCGGGCGTACCGGCGTCCCGCAGCGCCGCGGCCCGGCCGACCGACAGCGCGCTCAGCAGCGGGATGCCGAGCGCCAGCCCGAGCTGCATGGCGCTGGTGACCAGGGAGGTGGCCCGGCCCTGGTCCGCGTCGTCGAGGCCCGAGGTGGCGGTGACGCCGTAGGTGACGACGGCCACCAGATGCAGTCCGCTGGCCAGTGAGATGGCGATCACCACCAGCCACAGCCCGCCCTCGGTGCCCAGCCCCAGCAGCGCGGCCGTCAGCACGCCCTGGCCGAGCAGCCCGAGCGCGAGGGTGCGCGGCGCACCGAGCCTGCGGGCCAGCCGGGGTGCGAGGGCGCCGCCGGCGACGGAGGCGAGGCCCTGCACGCCGAAGACGAGCCCGGAGACCAGCGGGGAGACGTCCAGCAGCTCCTGCAGGTAGAGCGTCATCAGGAAGACCACGGCGGTCATCATGGAGACGGTGGCGAGCCCGGCCAGGTTGCCGAAGGCGACAGTGGGACGCCGCAGCAGCGACAGCGGCAGCAGCGGCTCGGCGCTGCGCGCCTCCACCCGGACGAACAGCACGAGCAGCAGCACTCCGGCGACGATCGCACCCAGCACGTCCGGGCGGCCGAAGCCCTCCTCGGCGGCGGTGGAGAGCCCGTAGACGACGCCGAACAGCCCGCCGGTCACCGTGAGCGCACCGGGCACGTCCAGCCGGGTGCGCGCCCCCCGGCTCTCGGTCAGCAGCCGGGGCGCCACCAGCAGCACCAGGAGGCCGCCGACACCGAGCAGGCCCATGGTGGAGCGCCAGCCGAGCGTGTCGGTCAGCACACCGCCGACGACCATGCCGACGGTGAAACCCAGCGCCATCAGCGAGCCGTTGATGCTCAGCGCCTTGGTGCGCTTGGGCCCCTCGGCGAACGAGGTGGTGATCAGGGCCATCCCGGTGGGGACCAGCGCGGCGGCGCCGAGCCCCTGCAGCGCGCGGCCCGCCAGGAACAGCGGTGCGGCGGGCGCGAGTGCCGCCAGCACCGAAGCGCCGGTGAAGAGCGCCAGACCGGTCAGGAAGGTGCGGCGGCGGCCGAGCTGGTCGCCCAGCCGCCCGAAGAGCAGCAGGAAGCTGCCGGTGGGCAGTGCGAAAGCGGTCACGGCCCACTGCAGCCCCGCCTCCCCCAGGCCCAGGTCCGGCCCGAGGACGGGCAGGGCGACGTTCAGGACGGAGAAGTCGAGCGCGACGAGGAACTGCGAGGCGCAGAGCACCACGAGCAGCAGGATCTCGCGCGGGGTGAAACGGTGGGTGGCGGGAGGGGAGACCGGTGCGGACGCGGGTGCGGCCGTCTCCGGTGCAGAAGCGGTCGTTGGCATGATCACAGCCTGCTGGCGCGGAACAGACCGTGGGGAGCTGCTGTTTATGGTGGTGGTCGCACCACCACTCAGGGAGGGGAACAGGTGGCCAGTGCTGGAGGGAGCCCGCCGGAGAGACTCCGGCGCGGCCAGGAGTTGCGCACGTTCCTGCGCTCGCGCAGAGCCCGGATCTCGCCCGCCGAGTCGGGGCTGCCCGACGGTGGTGCCCGGCGCCGGACACCGGGGCTGCGCCGGGAGGAGGTGGCGGTCCTCGCCGGAGTGGGCGCCTCCTGGTACCAGTGGCTGGAGCAGGGCCGGGACATCACCGTCTCGCCGCAGGTCCTCGACGCGGTGGCGCGGGTGCTGCGGATGAGCCCCGCCGAGCGGCGGCACCTGTACGTGCTGGCCGGACTCAACCCGCCGCTGCCCGAGTCGGAGTACGACCCCGACTACCTGTGCGCGGGGATGCAGCGGCTGATGGACAGCTGGATGCCGTATCCCGCGCACATCATGGACCCGTACTTCAGCGCCGTCGGGCTCAACGCGTCGGCGCAACTGGTGATGGGCATGGACGCGCAGGAGAACTGCATCATCAACTTCTTCTGCGACGAGCGGTACCGGGCCCGCGCGGTCAGCTGGGAGCAGAACGCACCGGGTGTGGTGGCCGAAC
>NZ_ALAP01000038.1 GCF_000280905.1 Streptomyces sp. AA1529
CTCCGGGCCCGGACACCTGCCGCGCCGCGACGGCCCCGGCCGCCGCGTGGCCCGCGGTGGCCGCCGGGCCGCTCTCCGGGCCCGCGGGCGGGTCCGTCAGCCGCCCGCGGCGAACAGGCCGTGCATCGCGCGGCGCAGCTCCGCCACCGTGCCGACCGGCTCGGCGAAGTCGAAGCGAGCGTCGGCGCAGGCTCCTTGCGCGCTCCAGCCGCGCACCCGCAGCCCGAACCGGTCGAGCGCCACCGGGACCGCCTGCTCCCACCCCTGGCAGGCGCACAGCCCGTGCACCTGCTCCCGGTGGGCGGCGGCCAGGTGCTGCAGCAGCTCCGCCTCGTGGCCGGCGAGCGGGTCGGGCGCGGCGGCGGCGAAGGCGTCGGGCTCCACGGACTCGGCGCCCCACAGGTCGTCGATCCAGCACTCGCCGACCTCCAGCCGCAGCATCCGCCGCGAGGTCCCCGCGACCGGGGCCGCGGGTGCGGCTTCGGCGAGCAGCCGGGCGCAGACCGCGCGGTCCTCGCCGCGTACCGGGGTGAGCCAGCCGGCGATCCAGGCGCGGCCCCGCACCCGGTGCGGCACGGAGACGGGTGCCACATCCGTGATCTCCATCACCGCGGTGAGGTCGTCGTCCTGTGCGTACGCGCTCATCCGGGCCTCCGGTGAGTCCGCGGCGACCAGCAGCAGGATGTCGCCCTCGGGGGTGACGGTGTGGGCCTGGGGGATCCCGGAGCCGGGTTCCCGCAGGTCGGGCTCGGCTCCGGGAATGGTCAGCAGGGCGGATACGCTGGATTGTGCGAGGGTTCGTACACGTTCGGCGGCGGTCGGCTGCCGGGCGTCTTCCACGGGACGCGGCTGTTCCTCCTCGGCGTCGGTGCCGGGCAGGGGGATCCCAGGTCGAAACATGCGTGCTCCTCAGCTAAGGTAAGGCTCACCTAACTTACACGGAGGTCCGTTCAACGTGAACCAGTCGCGTCCCAAGGTCAAGAAGTCGCGTGCCCTGGGCGTCGCGCTGACCCCGAAGGCCGTCAAGTACTTCGAACAGCGCCCGTACCCGCCCGGGGAGCACGGCCGGGGCCGCAAGCAGAACAGTGACTACAAGGTCCGGCTGCTGGAGAAGCAGCGGCTGCGCGCCCAGTACGACATCAGCGAGAGCCAGATGCGCCGCGCCTACGAGCGCGCCCGCAAGACCGGAGCCAAGACGGGTGAGGCCCTGGTCATCGAGCTGGAGCGGCGGCTGGACGCCCTCGTGCTCCGCTCCGGCCTGGCCCGCACGATCTACCAGGCCCGGCAGATGGTGGTGCACGGCCACATCGCGGTCAACGACCGCAAGGTCGACAAGCCCTCCTTCCGCGTCCGTCCCGACGACGTGGTGATGGTCCGCGAACGCAGCCGCACCAAGTACCCCTTCCAGGTCGCCCGCGAGGGCGGCTACGCCGGCGAGGGCGAGACCCCGCGCTACCTCCAGGTCAACCTGCAGGCGCTCGCCTTCCGTCTGGACCGGGACCCCAACCGCAAGGAGATCCCGGTGATCTGCGACGAGCAGCTCGTGGTCGAGTACTACGCCCGCTGACCGTCCCGCTGCGGCCGGCCCCGCCAGCCCGCCTGCCCGACGCCGGTTCCCTCCGGCAAGGGCACGGCGGGCTGCGGCGTTCCCGGGCGCTCCGCGGCGCGTACGCGCCGGTGCGGTGCGCCCGCGCCGCACCGGAATGCGGTACGGACGCGGCGGTCCGGCGCGATAAGGTCGGTACCGCGTACGCCGCCGCGGTCGGCCACCCGGCGAGCGGCGGCCGACCCCCATGACCTCAAGGGAAGCGGTGCAGCGTGTCCGGTGGAGAAGTGGCCGGCCTCCTCGTGGCCGTCTTCTGGGCGATCCTGGTGTCGTTCCTCGCCGTCGTGCTGGTGAGGCTCGCGCAGACGCTCAGGGCGGCGACCAAGCTGGTGACAGGTGTGACGGAACAGGCGGTCCCCCTCCTGGGAGAGGCGTCGGCGACCGTCCGTTCCGCGCAGACCCAGCTCGACCGCGTCGACGCCATCGCGACGGACGTCCAGGAGGTCACCTCCAACGCCTCGGCGCTCTCCTCCACCGTCTCGACCACCTTCGGCGGCCCGCTCGTCAAGGTCGCCGCCTTCGGCTACGGCGTGCGCCGCGCCCTGGGGCGCAAGGACGGACCGGAGCGGGAGGCGCGCGCGGGCCGCGGTGTGGTCGTCGGCCGTACCGTACCCGCCGGCCGCCGCGGCGGCCGCAAGCGTGGAAGGGGCTGAGCCCGGATGATCCGCCGAGCCTTCTGGTTCACCACCGGCGCCGCAGCCGGTGTCTGGGCCACCACCAAGGTCCAGCGCAAGATCCGCAGCCTCGCGCCGGACGCGCTGGCGCTGCGCGCCGCCGACAAGGCCGTCGAAGGCGGCCACCGGCTCAGGGAGTTCGCACTCGACGTGCGCGCGGGCATGGCCCAGCGGGAGGGCGAACTCAAGGACGCGCTCGGCCTGTCGGCAGCCGAGGAGGCCGACCGGCACCGGGAGCTCCCGGCCGGCCCGGCCGCCCCGCTCCCGCGGCAGCAGGAGCGGACGGTGCTGCGCGGGCAGGCCGCCCGGCCGCCCGGTGGTGCGCTCCCCGCCCAACCGGACCACCAGGACCACCAGTCCACCCCCGACCACCCGAACGACCGGAATGAGGACCACTGATGGAGTCGGCTGAAATCCGCCGCCGCTGGCTGCGCTTCTTCGAGGAGCGGGGGCACCATGTGGTGCCATCGGCGTCGCTGATCGCGGACGACCCGACGCTGCTGCTGGTCCCTGCCGGCATGGTGCCGTTCAAGCCGTACTTCCTGGGCGAGGTCACCCCGCCCTGGCAGCGGGCCACCAGCGTGCAGAAGTGCGTGCGGACGCCGGACATCGAAGAGGTCGGCAAGACCACCCGGCACGGCACCTTCTTCCAGATGTGCGGCAACTTCTCCTTCGGCGACTACTTCAAGGAGGGGGCCGCGAAGCTCGCCTGGGAGCTGCTGACCTCCTCGCCGGAGCAGGGCGGCTACGGGCTCGACCCCGAGCGGCTGTGGATCACCGTCTACGAGCAGGACGACGAGGCCGAGCGCATCTGGCGCGAGGTCGTCGGCGTGCCCCCCGAGCGCATCCAGCGCCTGGGCATGGAGGAGAACTACTGGTCCATGGGCGTACCCGGCCCGTGCGGGCCGTGCTCGGAGATCAACTACGACCGCGGCCCCGAGTTCGGCCCCGAGGGCGGCCCCGCCGTCAACGACGAGCGGTACGTCGAGCTGTGGAACCTCGTGTTCATGCAGTACGAGCGCGGCGAGGGCACCACCAAGACCGACTTCGAGATCCTCGGCGAGCTGCCCAGCAAGAACATCGACACCGGGCTCGGCCTGGAGCGCCTGGCGATGGTCCTGCAGGGCGTGCACAACATGTACGAGATCGACACCTCGCGCGCCGTCATCGACAAGGCCACCGCGCTGACCGGGGTCGCCTACGGCGCCGCCGAGGACACCGACGTGTCGCTGCGCGTGGTCTGCGACCACATCCGCACCTCCGTCATGCTCATCGGCGACGGGGTCACCCCCGGCAACGAGGGCCGCGGCTACGTGCTGCGCCGCATCATGCGCCGCGCCATCCGCAACATGCGCATCCTGGGCGCCACCGGCCCGGTCGTCGAGGACCTGATCGACGTCGTCATCACGACGATGGGCCGGCAGTACCCGGAACTGATCACCGACCGGAAGCGCATCGAGGCCGTCGCGCTCGCCGAGGAGGCCGCCTTCCTCAAGACGCTGAGGGCCGGTACCAACATCCTCGACACCGCCGTCACCGAGACCCGGAACGCGGGCAGCACCGTGCTGCCCGGCGACAAGGCCTTCCAGCTCCACGACACCTGGGGCTTCCCCATCGACCTCACCCTGGAGATGGCCGCCGAGCAGGGGCTGTCGGTGGACGAGCAGGGCTTCCGCCGGCTGATGAAGGAGCAGCGGGAGCGCGCCAAGGCCGATGCCAGGGCGAAGAAGACCGGCCACGCCGACCTGTCGGCCTACCGCGAGATCGCCGACACCGCCGGCTCCACCGACTTCACCGGCTACGCCGGCACCTCCGGTGAGGCCACGGTCGTCGGCCTGCTGGTCGACGGAGTCTCCGCACCCGCCGCCGGCGAGGGCGACGAGGTCGAGGTCGTCCTGGACCGCACCCCGTTCTACGCCGAGGGCGGCGGCCAGCTCGCCGACACCGGCCGCATCCGGCTGGAGGGCGGCGCCGTCGTCCGGGTGCGCGACGTCCAGCAGCCGGTGCCCGGTGTCAGCGTGCACAAGGGTTCCGTCCAGGTCGGCGAGGTCACCGTCGGCGCGTCCGCCTACGCGGAGATCGACGGGGACCGGCGCCGCTCCATCGCCCGGGCGCACAGCGCCACCCACCTCACCCACCAGGCGCTGCGCGACGCGCTCGGTCCGACGGCCGCGCAGGCCGGTTCGGAGAACGCCCCGGGCCGGTTCCGCTTCGACTTCGGTTCGCCCGCCGCCGTACCCGGCACGGTGCTCACCGACGTCGAGCAGAAGATCAACGAGGTGCTGGCCCGCGAGCTGGACGTGCACGCCGAGTACATGGGCATCGACGACGCCAAGAAGCAGGGCGCGCTGGCCGAGTTCGGCGAGAAGTACGGGCAGACCGTGCGCGTGGTCACCATCGGAGACTTCTCCAAGGAGCTGTGCGGCGGCACGCACGTGCACAACACCGCGCAGCTCGGCCTGGTCAAGCTGCTGGGCGAGTCGTCCATCGGCTCGGGCGTGCGCCGCGTCGAGGCGCTGGTCGGGGTGGACGCCTACAAGTTCCTCGCCCGCGAGCACACCGTCGTCTCGCAGCTGACCGAGCTGCTCAAGGGCCGCTCCGAGGACCTGCCCGAGCGGGTCTCCGGGATGCTGGGCAGGCTGAAGGACGCCGAGAAGGAGATCGAGCGGTTCCGCGCCGAGAAGGTGCTGCAGGCCGCCGCGGGGATCGCCGGGGAAGCCAAGGACGTGCGGGGCACCGCGCTGGCCGCGGCCCGGGTGCCGGACGGCACCACCGCCGACGACCTGCGCACCCTGGTGCTGGATGTCCGCCAGCGGCTCGGCAGCCGCCCTGGCGTGGTCGCGCTGTTCGCCGTCACGGGCGGGCGTCCGCTCACCGTCATCGCCACCAACGAGGCGGCCCGGGAGTCCGGGCTGCGCGCCGGTGATCTGGTGCGTGCGGCCGCCAAGACGCTCGGCGGCGGTGGCGGCGGCAAGCCGGACGTCGCCCAGGGCGGCGGGCAGAACCCGGAGGCCGTGGACGAGGCCGTGGCGGCGGTCGAGCGGCTGGTCGCCGAGGCCGGAGGCAACGCCTGATGGTCCCCGGCGCCGTGCCGTCCGAGGAGGCGGCGCCCTTCCGGCGCGGCCGGCGGCTCGCCGTGGACGTCGGGGACGCCAGGATCGGGGTCGCCTCCAGCGACCCCGACGGGGTTCTGGCCACTCCGGTGGAGACGGTTCCGGGGCGGGACGTCCCGGCCGCCCGGCGCCGGCTGGCGTCGCTGGTCGCGGAGTACGAGCCGTTGGAGGTCGTCGTCGGGCTGCCCCGTTCGCTGCACGGCGGCGAGGGCCCGGCGGCCGCCAAGGTCCGTGATTTCGCGCAGGAGTTGGCGAAAAACATCACACCGGTTCCGGTCCGGCTCGTCGACGAACGGCTGTCGACGGTCACGGCCGCGCAGGGGATGCGGGCCTCCGGTGTCGGTGCCAAAAAGGGACGTTCACGGATCGACCAGGCGGCCGCCGTGGTGATCCTGCAGAGCGCGCTGGAGACCGAGCGGACCTCCGGCCGGCCGCCGGGGCAGTGCGTCGAAGTGGTTGTCTGATCGCTGTACGGTAACGTTCCGCGCGACACGGCAGCCGCCGCTGCACCCTCCCGGCGCGTCCCGCATCCGGTTCGTCCGTGCGAGGCCCCCGGGGCAGCTTCGGGGCGTCACGGCTGCCGCTCTCGCGTGGCAAGGGGATCGATGACTGAGTACGACCAGGGCCATGGCTCCCAACCGTGGCACCCTGACGACCCCCTCTACGGGGACCAGGAGTGGCACGCGGCCCAGCAGGCCGGGTACCAGGGCGGCTGGCAGCAGGTTCCGCAGCAGGGGCAGTACTCCGGCCACCCCGGGCCCCCGCACGCCGAGCAGCAGTACCACCCGCAGCAGTACGCCCCCGGCGGCTGGGACGGCACCGGTCAGCAGGTCCCCGCCGGCGGTGCCGGATACGATCCCGGCCACCCGGCGCCGCCGTACGCCGGGCACTACGCGGACCCGTACGCCGCGGACGGCTACGGCACCGGTGGCCACTCCACGGGCGAGTACCCGACCGGCGAGTACGCCACCGGCGGGTATCAGCCCGGGTATCCGGCCGGTGCCCACCCCGAAGCGGGCCACGGCACGGGCGGATACCCTGTCGGCCCGCATCCGCAGTACCCGGGCGATCCGTACGCGACGGGCGGGTACCCCTCCGGCCCGTACCCCGGGGGCCACCACACCGGCGAGTACCCGACCGGTGAATACCACGCCGGTGAATTCCACACCGGCGAGTACCACACAGGCGAGTATCCGGCCGACCCGCGGACCGGCCACTACGGGGGGCAGGGCGGCTATCCGCCCGCTCCCGCCGACCCGCAGCAGCAGCCGGTGCCCCGGCCGCGGGAGGCGCCGGAACCGGACCCGGAGACGGGCTGGGACCCGGGCCCCGACCAGGGCGAGCACGCCTTCTTCGCGGACCGGGACGAGGACTACGACGAAGACGGCGACTTCGGGGACCACGACGAGCGCGGCGACCGGGGCCGCCGGGGCCGGGAGCGCGGCGGCAGGACCAAGGGCCGGCGCGGCTGCGGGCTGGTCATCGCCGTCGCCCTCGTGGCCGGGGTGGGGGTCGTCGGGTATGTCGGCCACGACTTCTACCAGAGCCACTTCGGTGCGGCGCCCGACTACTCGGGCAGCGGTTCCGGCGAGGTGATGGTCGACATCCCGGAGGGCGCCTCGCTCGCCGAGATGGGGCAGGTCCTCGAGAAGGGGGGCGTGGTCAAGAGCCCCGGTGCCTTCGTGGAAGCAGCCGACGCCAACGCCAAGGCGCAGAGCATCCAGGCCGGTACCTACACGCTCCGCAAGCGGATGTCCGGCGCGGACGCCGTGGCGATGATGCTCGACCCGGCCAGCCAGAACGGCCTCATCGTCGCGGAGGGCTGGCGGGCCTCGAAGATCTACGCCGAGATCGACAAGAAGCTGGACGTGGCGGAGGGGACCACGAAGAAGGCCGCCGAGTCCGGCGACATCGGCCTGCCCGACTGGGCGGACGGCAAGCCGGAAGGTTTCCTCTTCCCCTCCAAGTACAGCATCGGCAAGGCGAGCAAGCCGCGGGACGTGCTGCGCAAGATGGTCAAGCGGGCCGAGTCCGAGTACGCCAGGACCGGGCTGGAGGAGAAGGCCGAGAAGAGCGGCAAGACGCCGAAGGAGGTCCTCACCGTCGCCTCGCTCGTCCAGGCGGAGGCCCAGCAGGACCACGAGTTCGGCAAGGTCTCCCGCGTGATCCACAACCGTCTCGAGAAGGACATGCGGCTGGGCTTCGACTCCACCATCAACTACGCGATGGGGCGCTCGACCCTGAACACCTCGGTCGCGGACACCAAGTACCCCTCGCCGTACAACACCTACCTGCACAAGGGACTCCCGCCGGGCCCGATCGGCAATCCCGGGCACCAGGCGATCGAAGCGGCGCTGGAGCCGACCGAGGGCGACTGGCTGTACTTCGTCACGGTCAAGCCCGGCGACACGCGCTTCACCGACAGCGCGCGGGAACACCAGAAGAACGTCGAAGACTTCAACGAGGAACAGCGCAAGAAGAAGGAGGACGGGGGCTGATGCCGGCCACCACCGGACAGGAGGCCAGGCGCGCAGCCGTCCTCGGATCACCGGTCGCCCACTCGCTCTCGCCGGTCCTGCACCGGGCCGCCTACGCCGAGCTGGGCCTCGGCAACTGGACCTACGGCCGGTACCAGGTGGACGAGCAGGGCCTCGGCGGCTTCCTCGCCGGCCTGGACGACGGGGCGGGCCGCTGGGCGGGGCTGTCCCTGACCATGCCGCTGAAGCGGGCCGTCATCCCGCTGCTCGACGGGATCAGCCCGACGGCCGCCTCCGTGGAAGCCGTCAACACCGTGCTCTTCACCGAGGACGGGCGCCGCACCGGGGACAACACCGATGTCCCGGGCATGGTCGCCGCGCTCCGGGAGCGGGGCATCCGCTCCGTGGAGAGCGCCACCGTGCTGGGCGCGGGCGCCACCGCGTCCTCGGCACTGGCCGCCCTCGCGCGGATCCGCGCGGACGGCAGCGGCGACGGCAGTGGGACCGGCGGGACCGGCGGGACCGGCGAGATCACCGTCTATGTGCGCAGCGCGGAGCGGGCCCGTGAGATGCGGGGCTGGGGGGAGCGGCTCGGCGTACCCGTACGCACGGCCGACTGGGCACGGGCCGCCGAGGGGCTGGCGGCCCCGCTGGTCGTCTCCACCACTCCCGCGGGCGCCACCGACGGACTCGCCGCCGCCGCGCCCGCCGCGGGCGGCACCCTCTTCGACGTCCTCTACGACCCGTGGCCCACCGCGCTGGCCGCCGCCTGGCACGGCCCGGTACTGGGCGGTCTCGACCTGCTGGTGCACCAGGCCGTGCTCCAGGTGGAGCTGATGACCGGCCGCAGCCCCGCACCACTCGCCGCCATGCGGGCGGCCGGCGAGGCGGAACTGGCGGCCCGCGCGGGGTGACCCTGCGGCCGCCCGGCCGGCTCCCGCCGGGCCCGGCGGGCCGGTCAGCGCTCCGGGGTGCTGTTCACATGGCGGGACGGTGCGGGCTTGGGGCAAGCGCCTCCCCGGCGGCATGGGAGGATCGTGCGCAGGAACGTGGACGGGCCGCGAAGCGGCCGAGAGGAGCACCGTTGAGCAGGTTGCGCTGGCTGACCGCGGGGGAGTCGCACGGCCCCGCACTCGTGGCGACCCTGGAGGGGCTGCCCTCCGGTGTGCCGGTGACCACCGACATGGTCGCCGACGAGCTGGCCCGGCGCCGCCTGGGCTACGGCCGCGGCGCCCGGATGAAGTTCGAGCGGGACGAGGTCACCTTCCTCGGCGGCGTACGGCACGGACTCAGCCTCGGCTCCCCGGTCGCGGTCATGGTGGGGAACACCGAGTGGCCCAAGTGGCAGCAGGTGATGGCGGCCGATCCGGTCGACCCCGCGGAACTGGAGCAGTCGGCCCGCAACGCCCCCCTCACCCGGCCGCGGCCCGGCCACGCGGACCTGGCGGGCATGCAGAAGTACGGCTTCGACGAGGCCCGGCCGGTCCTGGAGCGCGCCTCGGCCCGCGAGACCGCGGCCCGTGTCGCACTCGGCACGGTCGCACGCTCGTACCTGCGGGAGACCACCGGCGTCGAGATCGTCTCGCACGTGGTGGAACTGGGCGCGGCGCAGGCGCCGTACGGCACCGTCCCCGAACCCGGCGATGTGGCCCGGCTGGACGCCGACCCGGTGCGCTGCCTGGACGCCGCGGCGAGCGAGGCGATGGTCGCGCAGATCGACCAGGCGCACAAGGACGGCGACACCCTCGGCGGCGTCGTCGAGGTCGTGGCGCACGGCGTACCCGTCGGACTGGGCTCGCACGTGCACGGGGACCGGCGGCTGGACGCGCGGCTGGCCGGGGCGCTCATGGGGATCCAGGCCATCAAGGGCGTGGAGTTGGGCGACGGCTTCGCCCTGGCCCGGGTGCCCGGCTCCCAGGCGCACGACGAGATCGTCCCGGGCCCGGACGGCATCCGCCGCTCCTCCGGGCGCAGCGGCGGAACCGAGGGCGGGCTGTCCACCGGTGAGCTGCTGCGGGTCCGCGCCGCGATGAAGCCGATCGCGACCGTGCCGCGGGCCCTGGCCACCGTCGACGTACGCACCGGCGAAGCCGACACGGCGCACCACCAGCGGTCCGATGTGTGTGCCGTGCCGGCGGCGGGCATCGTGGCCGAGGCCATGGTGGCGCTGGTGCTGGCGGACGCGGTGGCCGAGAAGTTCGGCGGGGACAGCGTCACCGAGACCCGCCGCAACGTCCGTGGCTTCCTCGACAACCTGGAGATCCGGTGACCGGCCCCCTCGTCGTGCTGGTCGGCCCGATGGGGGTCGGCAAATCCACCGTCGGCGCGCTCCTCGCCGAGCGGCTCGGTGTGACCTGCCGCGACACCGACCAGGATGTCGCGGAGCAGGCGGGCAAGTCCGTCTCGGACATCTTTCTGGAGGAGGGTGAGCCGCACTTCCGCGAGCTGGAGCGGACGGCCGTGGCCGCCGCGCTGCGCGAGCACCGCGGAGTGCTCGCCCTCGGCGGCGGCGCCGTCCTCGCGGAGGAGACCAGGGCGTTGCTGACCGGGCGGCCGGTGGTGTTCCTGGAGATGGGACTGACCGAGGCCGTCAAGCGCGTCGGGCTGGACGCTCCGCGCCCCCTGCTCGTCATCAACCCGCGGCAGCAGTGGCGCAGGCTGATGGAGGAGCGCAGGCCGCTGTACACCGAGGTGGCCCGCGTCGTGGTCAGCACCGAGGACCGCACGCCCGACCAGGTCGCCGACGAGATCCTCACCGCCCTTCAGCCACCGTCCACCCAGCCGGAGAAGCAGCAATGACAACCCAGGACTCCGCCGTCACCCGGATCGCCGTCGGCGGCACCGCGGGCACCGACCCCTACGAGGTGCTCGTGGGGCGGCAACTGCTCGGCGAACTCCCCGGTCTGATCGGCGCCGACGCGCGGCGGGTCGCCGTCCTGCACCCCGAGGCGCTGGCCTCGACCGGGGAGGCGCTGCGCGACGATCTGGCGGAACAGGGGTACGAGGCCATCGCCGTCCAGCTGCCCAACGCCGAGGAGTCCAAGACCGCGGAGGTCGCGGCCTACTGCTGGAAGGCGCTGGGGCAGACCGGATTCACCCGCACCGATGTGATCGTCGGCGTCGGCGGCGGGGCCACCACCGACGTGGCCGGTTTCGTCGCGGCCACCTGGTTGCGCGGGGTGCGCTGGATCGCGGTGCCGACCACCGTGCTGGGCATGGTGGACGCCGCGGTGGGCGGCAAGACGGGTATCAACACCGCCGAGGGCAAGAACCTGGTGGGCGCCTTCCATCCGCCCGCCGGGGTGCTGTGCGACCTCGCGGCGCTGGAGTCGCTGGGGGTGCACGACTACGTCAGCGGCCTCGCGGAGATCATCAAGGCGGGTTTCATCGCCGACCCGGCCATCCTGGAGCTCATCGAGTCCGATCCGGCGGCCGCGCGGACTCCGCAGGGCCCGCACACCGCGGAGCTGATCGAACGCTCGATCAGGGTGAAGGCGGAGGTGGTCTCCGAGGACCTGAAGGAGTCGGGCCGCCGCGAGATCCTCAACTACGGGCACACGCTCGGCCATGCGATCGAGAAGAACGAGCGCTACGACTGGCGACACGGTGCGGCCGTCTCGGTCGGCATGGTCTTCGCGGCCGAACTCGGCCGGATCGCCGGCCGCCTCGACGACGCGACGGCCGACCGGCACCGCGCGGTGCTGGAATCGGTGGGGCTGCCCGTCAGCTACCGCGGCGACCAGTGGCCCAAGCTGCTGGACACCATGAAGGTCGACAAGAAGTCACGCGGCGACCGGCTGCGCTTCATCGTGCTGGAGGGGCTGGCCAAGCCGGCCGTCCTGGAGAGCCCCGACCCCGCGATGCTGCTGGCCGCGCACGCCGAGATCGCCGCCTGACACCCCTGCCGCCCGGGCTCCGGCCCCCGCCCGCCCGGCGGGGGCGGCCGGGGCGGCCGGTCGCGTGGGAACCGGGGTGCCCGGCGCGTGCGTCGGGCACTCGGGAGCGGATCCGGCCGTTCACACGGAGACGGACGGGGAAGGTACCGTCAGTATTCGCACAACACTCGGCGTTGCGCCGCAGCGCCTTCACACGCGGGACGGAGTTGGGGTCCGGATGCAGCACAACGGTGCCCGAGGCGCCTACGGAGGCTTCGGGGCGCAGTGGTCCGCACCCCCGCCGGCCCCCGGTGCCCGTTCGGCGCCGGAACCGGCGCCGCAGCACCCCCAGCCGCAGCCGCCACCGCCGCGCCCGCACCACCAGGCACCTCCGCCGCAGCCGCCCCGCCCGCACGCGCCGGCCCCCCCGCCGACTCAACCGCCGCATCCTGCGCAGCCGCCTCAGCAGCATCCGCATCCCGTCCCGGACGGGACTCCGTCCGACCCCGCGCCGCCCGCGCCCCCCGCGGGCGCACCCCCGCAGCCCGGCAGCGCTCCGCCCGGGGGAGAGGCGACGGGCCACGTCAAGCTCCCTCCGGGTGCGCCGGTCGAGGTCCCGGCCCCCGGCGCCACCCCGGCCCAGCTGGACGCCACCCGGGCCGCGGTCGCCGTCCTGCTGATCGGGCCGGCCGGTGCGGGCAAGACCACGGTCGCCCGCTACTGGGCCGGGCACCGGGCGGTCCCCACGGCCCACATCAGCCTCGACGACGTACGCGAGTGGGTCCACTCGGGCTTCGCCGACCCGCAGACGGGCTGGAACGAGAACTCCGAGGCCCAGTACCGGCTGGCCCGGCGGACCTGCGGCTTCGCGGCCCGCAACTTCCTGGCCAACGGCATCTCCTGCATCCTGGACGACGCGGTCTTCCCGGACTGGCCCGTCATCGGGCTCGGCGGCTGGAAGCGGCACGTGGGCCCCGGCCTCATCCCCGTGGTGCTGCTGCCCGGGCTGGACATCGTCCTGGAACGGAACGCGGAGCGCACCGGCAACAGACGGCTCTCCGACGAGGAGGTGGCGCACATCCACGGCCGGATGGCGGGCTGGTACAGCTCCGGGCTGCCGATCATCGACAACTCGCGCCAGGACGTGGCCAGCACCGCACGCATGCTGGACAACGTGGTCGCCCGCAGCCTGGCCAGCCCGGTGAGCTGGTGACCGGCGGCGGCAGCGCTGTTCCGGGTGCCCTCTCGAGGGTGTTTCCCGGGCGCCCGCCGGGCCCCGGGGCGGCCCGGGGCTCCGGCACCGGCCGCACCGCCGTCCGGCAGCTGAGCTGACGATCGTTCCCGGATCGCCCGCACGGCCGTGTCCGGGCGGCCGTCCGGCCGGGCGCTGCGTACCCTCGGCATATGTCCGAGGTGCATGTGTCCCGCCGTGCCCGGCTGCGTGACCGCTGCGCGGCGAGCACCGCCCACGACGGCCCCGCCGACGCGGTGCTGATCTCCCGACCCGCCAATGTCCGGTATCTGACCGGCCGCGCCGCACCCGGCAGCGTCCTGCTGCTGGGGCCGGACGGCGCCGACACCCTGGTGTCGGCTGCGGGGGAGGGCCCGGCCAACGGCGCCCACCCGGCCGACGACCTGCGCGAGCTCACGCTGGAGGTGCCGAGCGGGACGGATTCCGCCGAGGCGCTCGGCGCTGCCGGGTACGACGCCGCCGTGGCCGCCGCCGGGATCGCCGAGCGGAGCGGTGCCGGTGCGCTGGCCGTGGAGGAGCACCATCTGACCGTCGCTCGGCACCGGGCACTGGCGGCCGTCGCCCCCTCGGTGCGGCTCGCGGACCTCGGGCTGGCGGTGGAACAGCAGCGGGTGATCAAGGACGAGGAGGAGATCTCCGCGCTGCGGGTCGCCGCCGAGATCACCGATCAGGCTCTCGGCGAGCTGCTGGAGTCGATCCTGGTGGGGCGTACCGAACGGCATCTCGCGCTGGAGCTGGAGCGCCGGCTCATCGATCACGGCGCCGAGGGCGCCGCACTGCCCACCTCGGTCGCGGCCGGCCCCAACTCCGGGCTGCCCGGCCACCGGCCGACCGACCGGCGGGTGGAGGAGGGGGATTTCCTCTCCGTGCGGCTGGGTGCCCGCTACCGCGGATACGGCTGCCAGATCGGCCGCACCTTCGTCATCGGCACCGCGCCCGAGACCTGGCAGATCGAGCTCTACGACACCGTCTTCGCCGCTCAGCGGGCTGCCAGGGAGTCGCTGGGGCCGGGTACCGAGTGCCGTGAGGTGGACCGCGCCGCGCGCCAGGTGCTGGCGGCGGCGGGGCACGGCGCGGCGCTGGGGGAGTCGACGGGGCACGGGGTCGGCCTGGAAATCGGTGAGGACCCTCGGCTGTCGCCCGAGGCCGTGGGTAAACTGGACGCTTGTGTGCCGGTCACCGTCGAACCGGGGGTCCATCTCCCGGGCCGGGGCGGTGTCCGGATCGACGACACACTCGTCGTCCGCCCGCAGGCGGACGGCGGACCCGAGCTACTCACCATCACGACCAAGGAGCTGCTCGCCCTCTAGCCCCCGCGGGGGCTCAGCCCACGGGCCGTCGGAGGCGTGGCAGTCGCCCTGGTCTCCGCAGCAGTCTCAGGAGATTCCGCAACCGTGGCATCCACGAACGACCTCAAGAACGGCATGGTGCTCAAGCTCGACGGCGGCCAACTCTGGTCCGTTGTCGAGTTCCAGCACGTCAAGCCCGGCAAGGGGCCGGCTTTTGTCCGTACGAAGCTGAAGAACGTCCTCTCCGGCAAGATCGTCGACAAGACGTTCAACGCGGGCACCAAGGTCGAGACGGCCACCGTGGACCGACGGGACATGCAGTTCTCGTACATGGACGGCGACTACTTCGTCTTCATGGACATGCAGACCTTCGACCAGCTCCACATCGACCGCAAGACCGTCGGTGACGCGGCCAACTACCTGATCGAGGGCTTCGACGCCACCGTCGCGCAGCACGAGGGCGAGGTGCTCTACGTCGAGCTGCCCGCCGCTGTCGAGCTCAAGATCAAGCACACCGAACCGGGTGTCCAGGGCGACCGCTCCACCGGCGGCTCCAAGCCCGCCGAGCTGGAGACCGGCTACAGCATCCAGGTGCCGCTCTTCATCACGACCGATGAGAAGATCAAGGTCGACACGCGCTCCGGCGAGTACCTCGGCCGGGTGAACAACTAACCGTGGCCGCACGCAACAAGGCCCGCAAGCGCGCCTTCCAGATCCTCTTCGAGGCCGACCAGCGCGGTGCCGACGTGCGCACCGTGCTCGCGGACTGGTTGCGGCTCGCCCGGACGGATTCCCGGCAGCCGCCGGTCTCCGAGTACACGATGACCCTCGTCGAGGGATACGCGGGCAACGCCGCGCGTATCGACGAGCTGCTGTCCACCTACGCGGTCGACTGGACGCTGGACCGGATGCCCGACGTGGACCGGGGCATCCTGCGGCTGGGTCTCTACGAGCTGCTGTGGGTGGACGAGGTGCCCGACGCGGTCGCCATCGACGAGGCCGTCCAGCTCGCCAAGGAGTTCTCGACGGACGAGTCGCCGGGCTTCGTCAACGGCCTGCTCGGCCGGTTGAAGGAGCTCAAGCCGACGCTCCTGCGCTGACACCCGCCCGCCGCGGCGGGGAGAGGTTTCCGCTCTTCCCGCCGGCAGGGGTGTCCCGGTCCGGTGGCAGCGGGTGTCCCGGTCCGGCGACCGGGGAGCACGGCTGCGGCGCCCGGGACCGGCCGCAGCACAGACGGAACCGGCGGTGCCGGACCGACCACGACCCGTCCGAGAACGGGTGGGGCGGTCCGGCACCGCCGGTCTGCGCCGCGGAGCGGATCGCCGCCGCGCGGCGGGCACGGAGCCCGGCGCCGACGCGACGGATGTGCTGCCCGGCGCCGGGGCCGGCCCCCCGACGGGACGAGGGGCGCCTCCCCGGCGAGCGGGTCAGACCTCTTCGTGCGAGACGGCCCGGCGGGCGTCCGCGTCGAGCACGCCCCAGCCGATGAGCTGCTCCGTCAGCACGGAGGGCGACTGGTCGTAGATGACGGCCAGGGTCCGCAGGTCGTCCTGGCGGATGGAGAGGACCTTGCCGTTGTAGTCCCCGCGCTGCGACTGGATCGTCGCCGCGTACCGCTGGAGCGGACCCGCCTTGTCGGCCGGGACGTGGGCCAGGCGCTCCAGGTCGAGCACCAGCTTCGGCGGCGGCTCGGCGGCCCCGCCCGGAGTGGTGCCCGGCAGCAGCTCCTGCACCGGCACTCCGTAGAAGTCGGCCAGCTCGGCGAGGCGCTGCACGGTCACGGCCCGGTCGCCGCGCTCGTACGAGCCCACCACGACCGCCTTCCAGCGGCCCTGGGACTTCTCCTCGACACCGTGGAGGGAGAGGCCCTGCTGGGTGCGGATGGCGCGGAGCTTGGCTCCGAGCTGTTTGGCGTATTCGCTGGACATATGGCTCCCCGGACGCTGTTTCGCTGAGCGGCTGCGCCATGCGGTTCGCTGCGCCGCGCGCTTCGTAACTCACTGTGAGGTTACGCAGCGTAATGTGCCGCGTCAAGCCGAGGGGGGCCGAACGGCTGGCTCCGCCCCCTCGCACGGACCGGTGAGCGGGTCCTGGTAGCGTTGACGGGCAACAGCAAGACGTCCTTTAAGGCCCGTCCCGTGAGGCGGGGAAGGGGGTCCGATTCTTCATGGACGACCACACTCCGAGCCTGCATCCGGCACGCCCCGTGCTGGAGGCCCCGGACATCATGCGGGTGCTCACCCGCATCGCCCACGAGATCGTCGAGCGCGCCAAGGGCGCCGACGACGTGGTACTTCTCGGCATTCCCACCCGCGGCGTCTTCCTCGCCCGGCGGCTGGCGGCCAAGCTCCAGGAGATCACCGGCAGCGCGATCCCGGTCGGCTCGCTCGACATCACGATGTACCGGGACGATCTCCGCCTCGGCCCCGCGCGGGCCCTCGCGCACACCGAGATCCCGGCCGACGGGGTCGACGGACGACTCGTCGTGCTCGTCGACGACGTGCTCTATTCCGGCCGCACCATTCGTGCCGCTCTGGATGCCCTGGGTGACATCGGCCGTCCGCGTGCGGTGCAACTCGCCGTCCTCGTGGACCGCGGTCACCGCGAGCTTCCGATCCGCGCCGACTACGTGGGCAAGAACCTGCCCACCTCGCAGCGCGAGACCGTCAAGGTCCAGCTCACCGAGGAGGACGGGCACGACGGCGTCCTGCTCGGCACCCGTCTCCCCGCATCCGAGGCGTCCGGCGCGGAGTCCGAGGCGGTGTCCGGCGCCGGGAGAACGGCAGCAGGCCGCCCCGGTAACGCCCCGGCGGGCTAGCGCCCGCCCCACCACCGCCGCACGCGCCCGCGCGGTGCGCATGCCGCCGCGCGCGGCACACCACCGCACGCCCCGGCGCACGCTCTCCCGGTCTGCCCGCACGCGCACGCTGCCCCGGCGCGCCCGCGCGCGAGCTCTCGCGACGACCTCACATCCCACCCACGGAAGGCCCAAGGCAACAGATGAAGCGTCACCTCATCTCGGCCGCCGACCTCACCCGCGACGACGCCGTCCTCATCCTCGACACCGCCGAGGAGATGGCCCGGTTCGCCGACCGGCCGATCAAGAAGCTGCCCACCCTGCGCGGCCGCACCATCGTCAACCTCTTCTTCGAGGACTCCACCCGCACCCGGATCTCCTTCGAGGCGGCCGCCAAGCGGCTGTCCGCCGACGTCATCAACTTCTCCGCCAAGGGCTCCTCCGTCTCCAAGGGCGAGTCCCTCAAGGACACCGCGCTGACCCTGGAGGCCATGGGGGCCGACGCCGTGGTCATCCGGCACCACGAGTCCGGGGCCCCGCACCGGCTGGCCACCTCCGAGTGGATCGGCGGCTCCGTCATCAACGCGGGCGACGGCACCCACGAGCACCCCACCCAGGCGCTGCTGGACGCCTTCACCGTGCGCCGCCGGCTGGTGGGCCGGGAGGGGGCCGCCCTCGACGGCCGGCGGATCACGATCGTGGGCGACATCCTGCACAGCCGGGTCGCCCGCTCCAACGTCCATCTGCTCAGCGCCCTGGGCGCCCACGTCACGCTCGTCGCGCCGCCCACCCTGCTGCCCATCGGCGTGGAGCGCTGGCCGTGCGAGGTCTCCTACGACCTGGACGCCGTGCTGGCCAAGTCCGACGCCGTGATGATGCTGCGTGTCCAGCGGGAGCGGATGAACGCGGCCTTCTTCCCCACCGAGCGTGAGTACGCCCGCCGCTACGGCCTCGACGGCGAGCGCATGGCGCGGATGCCCGAGCACGCCGTGGTGATGCACCCCGGACCGATGAACCGCGGTATGGAGATCACCGCCGGGGTGGCCGACTCGCCCCGCTGCACCGCCGTCGAGCAGGTCGCCAACGGCGTCAGCATCCGGATGGCCGTGATGTACCTGCTGCTCGGCGGCGCCGAGCCGGCCCTCTCCCGGTCCGAGGAGAGCCGCGCCGAGACCGCGCCCGCCGAGGCCGCATCCACCGCGGCAGCCCGCACCGGGGCAGCCCGTACCGAGGAGGACAACTGAGATGACTGAGCAGAAGAAGACGCTGCTGCGCGGTGCCAAGGTCCTCGGCGGCGAGCCGCAGGACGTCCTGATCGAGGGCACGCTGATCGCCGGTGTCGGACCGGGGCTGGCGGTGGCCGGCGCGGAGGTGGTCGAGACCGGCGGCGCCGTGCTGCTGCCCGGTCTGGTCGACCTGCACACCCATCTGCGCGAGCCCGGCCGCGAGGATTCCGAGACCGTGCTGACGGGCACCCGGGCCGCCGCCAGGGGCGGCTACACCGCCGTGCACGCCATGGCCAACACCTTCCCCGTCGCCGACACCGCCGGTGTGGTCGAGCAGGTGTGGCGGCTGGGCAACGAGTACGGCTACTGCGACGTGCGCCCCGTCGGAGCCGTCACCGTCGGCCTGGAGGGCAAGCAGCTCGCCGAGCTGGGGGCCATGCACGACTCCGCCGCGGGGGTGCGGGTCTTCTCGGACGACGGCAAGTGCGTCGACGACGCGGTGATCATGCGGCGCGCGCTGGAGTACGTGAAGGCGTTCGACGGCGTCGTCGCCCAGCACGCCCAGGAGCCGCGGCTGACCGCCGGTGCCCAGATGAACGAGGGCATCGTCTCGGCCGAGCTGGGTCTGCAGGGCTGGCCCGCCGTCGCCGAGGAGTCGATCATCGCCCGGGACGTGCTGCTCGCCGCGCACGTCGGCTCGCGGGTGCACATCTGCCACCTGTCGACCGCCGGCTCCGTGGAGATCGTGCGCTGGGCCAAGTCCAAGGGCTGGAACGTGACCGCCGAGGTCACCCCGCACCACCTGCTGCTCACCGACGAGCTCGTCCGGTCCTACAACCCGGTCTACAAGGTCAACCCGCCGCTGCGCACCGAGGACGACGTACTGGCGCTCCGCGAGGCGCTGGCCGACGGCACCATCGACTGCGTCGCCACCGATCACGCGCCGCACCCGCACGAGGACAAGGACTGCGAGTGGGGCGCGGCCGCCATGGGCATGGTCGGCCTGGAGACCGCGCTGTCCGTGGTGCAGCACACCATGGTCGACACCGGGCTGCTGGACTGGGCGCAGGTCGCCGACCGGATGTCCCACCGGCCCGCGGAGATCGGCCGCCTGGCGGGTCACGGCCGCCCCGTCTCACCCGGTGAGCCGGCGAACCTGGTTCTGCTGGACGCGGACTACCGTGGGCAGGTGGACCCCGCGGGCTTCGCCTCCCGCAGCGCCAACACCCCCTACCAGGGTCGTGAGCTGCCCGGCCGCGTCATCCGCAGCTGGCTGCGGGGTCGGCCGACGGTCGTTGACGGGAAACTCGTGTGAGCAGTGTGAGCGGTGTGAGTGCAACAACCAACCTCCCCCTTCTCGGCCTCGCCGCCGAGCAGAAGTCACAGCAGGTAACCGACTGGGCCGCCCGGATCGGCTGGGTCGTGGGTCTCGTCCTGTTCATCGCGCTCCTCTACTGGCTGATGCGGCAGGGCTGGAAGTGGCGCGGCACCCTCCAGGGCGACCTGCCGGAGCTGCCGCAGCGCCCCGAGGACACCGGCGAGCCGCTGCTGACCGGCACCGGCCGCTACCACGGCTCCACGAGCGCGGGCCAGTGGCTCGACCGGATCGTCGCGCACGGCCTGGGCACCCGCAGCCGTGCCGAGCTGACGCTCACCGCGCGGGGCCTGGACGCCCACCGGCCCGCGGCGCAGGACTTCTTCGTCCCCGCCGACCGGCTGCGCGGCGCCCGCCTCGACACCGGTATCGCCGGCAAGGTGCTCACCGAGGGCGGCCTGCTGGTCGTCACCTGGGAGCACGGAGGACGCCGACTGGACTCCGGATTCCGCCTCGACCACTCCGCCGACCAGGCCCGATGGGTCGAGAAGATCAACGCAATGTGCGGCGACAACGGCGTCGCGGCAATGCAGCAGCACAAGGAAGGCGCATGATGACGACCTCCACCAGGGGAGCGACCGGAACCACGGCGGAACCCGCCCTTCTCGTCCTGGAGGACGGCCGCACCTTCCGCGGGCGCGCCTACGGGGCCGTGGGCGAGACCTTCGGCGAAGCCGTGTTCTCCACCGGGATGACCGGGTACCAGGAGACCCTCACCGACCCCTCCTACCACCGCCAGGTCGTCGTCATGACGGCACCGCACGTCGGCAACACCGGCGTCAACGACGAGGACCCCGAGTCGGCCCGCATCTGGGTGGCCGGCTACGTCGTCCGCGACCCCGCGCGCACCCCCTCCAACTGGCGTGCCACCCGCACCCTGGACCAGGAGCTGCGCGACCAGGGCGTGGTGGGCATCAGCGGTGTCGACACCCGCGCCCTCACCCGCCATCTGCGCGAGCGCGGCGCCATGCGGGTCGGGATCTTCTCCGGCGGAGCCTGCGCGGAGGGCGAGGAGAAGCTGCTGTCCCGGGTGCGGGAGGCCCCCGCGATGCAGGGCGCCGACCTCGCGGGTGAGGTCGCGACCCGGCAGGCGTACGTGGTCCCCGCGGTCGGCGAGAAGCGCTTCACCGTGGCGGCGGTCGACCTCGGCATCAAGGGCATGACCCCGCACCGGATGGCCGAGCGCGGTGCGGAGGTGCACGTGCTCCCCGCCACCGCCACGGCCGAGGACGTCTACGCCGTGGCGCCCGACGGCGTCTTCTTCTCCAACGGCCCCGGCGACCCGGCCACCGCCGAGCACCCGGTGGCCCTGATGCGGGAGGTCCTGGACCGCGGCACCCCGCTGTTCGGCATCTGCTTCGGCAACCAGATCCTCGGCCGCGCCCTCGGGTTCGGCACGTTCAAACTCAAGTACGGCCACCGCGGGATCAACCAGCCCGTGCAGGACCGTACGACCGGCAAGGTCGAGGTCACCGCGCACAACCACGGCTTCGCCGTGGACGCGCCGCTCGACCGTGTCACCGAGACCCCCTACGGACGTGCCGAGGTCTCGCACGTCTGCCTGAACGACGACGTGGTCGAGGGGCTGCGGCTCCTGGACAAGCCCGTCTTCAGCGTCCAGTACCACCCCGAAGCGGCAGCGGGACCGCACGACGCCGCCTACCTGTTCGACCGCTTCGTCAAGCTCATGGAGGACCAGCGTGCCTAAGCGCACCGATATCCAGTCCGTCCTGGTCATCGGCTCAGGACCGATCGTCATCGGGCAGGCCGCCGAGTTCGACTACTCCGGCACCCAGGCGTGCCGCGTGCTCAAGGCCGAGGGCCTGCGCGTGATCCTGGTCAACTCCAACCCGGCCACGATCATGACCGACCCGGAGATCGCCGACGCCACCTACGTCGAGCCGATCACTCCCGACTTCGTCGAGAAGATCATCGCCAAGGAGCGCCCCGACGCGCTGCTGCCCACCCTCGGCGGCCAGACGGCGCTCAACACCGCGATCTCCCTGCACGAGGCGGGCACCCTGGACGCCCACGGTGTCGAGCTGATCGGCGCCAACGTCGAGGCCATCAACAAGGGCGAGGACCGCGACCGGTTCAAGGAGGTCGTCGAGGCCGTCCGCGGCAAGATCGGGCACGGCGAGTCCGCGCGCTCCTACATCTGCCACTCGATGGACGACGTGCTGAGCGGCGTCGAGGAGCTCGGCGGCTACCCGGTCGTCGTACGCCCCTCCTTCACCATGGGCGGCGCCGGCTCCGGCTTCGCCCACGACGAGGAGGAACTGCGCCGCATCGCCGGGCAGGGCCTGACCCTCTCGCCCACCACCGAGGTGCTCCTGGAGGAGTCCATCCTCGGCTGGAAGGAGTACGAGCTGGAGCTGATGCGCGACCACAACGACAACGTCGTGGTCGTCTGCTCCATCGAGAACTTCGACCCGATGGGTGTGCACACCGGCGACTCGATCACGGTCGCGCCCGCCATGACGCTCACCGACCGCGAGTACCAGATCCTCCGGGACATCGGGATCGCGGTCATCCGCGAGGTCGGCGTGGACACCGGCGGCTGCAACATCCAGTTCGCCGTCAACCCCGCCGACGGCCGCATCGTCGTCATCGAGATGAACCCGCGGGTCTCCCGGTCCTCGGCGCTCGCCTCCAAGGCCACCGGATTCCCCATCGCGAAGATCGCCGCGAAGCTCGCGGTGGGCTACACGCTGGACGAGATCCCCAACGACATCACCGAGGAGACCCCGGCCTCCTTCGAGCCCACGCTCGACTACGTCGTGGTCAAGGCCCCCCGGTTCGCCTTCGAGAAGTTCCCCGCCGCGGACTCCCGGCTGACCACCACCATGAAGTCGGTCGGCGAGGCCATGGCCATCGGCCGGAACTTCACCGAGGCGCTGAACAAGGCGCTGCGCTCGCTGGAGAAGAAGGACAGCCAGTTCGACTTCGCCACCCCGGTCGCCGAGCTCGGCGACAAGGCCGAGCTGCTCGTCGAGGCCGAGCGTCCCACCGACGGCCGGATCAACACCGTGATGGCCGCCATCC
This sequence comes from Streptomyces sp. AA1529, assembly GCF_000280905.1. GTDB lineage: Bacteria > Actinomycetota > Actinomycetes > Streptomycetales > Streptomycetaceae > Streptomyces. The sequence goes on from NZ_ALAP01000038.1 coordinate 22,730, forward strand.
GGGCCGGCGCCACCCCGCAGGAGGTCTTCGACGCGACGAAGATCGACCCCTGGTTCATCGACCAGCTCTTCCTCGTCAAGGAGACGGCCGACGAGATCGCCGCGGCTCCCGAACTGAGCCCGGCGATGTTCGCAGAGGCGAAGCGGCACGGCTTCTCGGACGCGCAGATCGGCGCCGTCCGCTCGCTCCGCGAGGACGTGGTGCGCGAGGTGCGGCACGCGCTGGGCATCCGCCCGGTCTACAAGACCGTGGACACCTGCGCGGCCGAGTTCGCCGCCCGGACGCCGTACTTCTACTCCTCCTACGACGAGGAGAGCGAGGTCGCACCCCGCGAGAAGCCCGCGGTGATCATCCTCGGCTCCGGGCCCAACCGCATCGGCCAGGGCATCGAGTTCGACTACTCGTGCGTCCACGCCTCCTTCGCGCTGGGCGACGCCGGGTACGAGACCGTGATGGTCAACTGCAACCCGGAGACCGTCTCCACCGACTACGACACCTCCGACCGGCTCTACTTCGAGCCGCTCACCCTGGAGGACGTCCTGGAGGTCGTCCACGCCGAGCAGCAGGCGGGCCCGGTCGCCGGAGTGCTCGTCCAGCTGGGCGGCCAGACCCCGCTGGGTCTCGCCCAGGCGCTCAAGGACAACGGTGTGCCCATCGTCGGCACCTCGCCGGAGGCCATCGAGCTGGCCGAGGAGCGCGGCGCGTTCGGCCGGGTGCTCACCGAGGCCGGGCTGCCCGCCCCCAAGTACGGCACGGCCTTCTCCTTCGAGCAGGCCAAGGGCATCGCCGCCGAGATCGGCTACCCCGTCATGGTCCGCCCCTCCTACGTGCTGGGCGGCCGCGGCATGGAGATCGTCTACGACGAGGCGTCGCTGGAGTCCTACCTGGAGCGGCACGCCGGGCTGATCGAGCAGCATCCGGTCCTCATCGACCGGTTCCTCGACGACGCCATCGAGATCGACGTGGACGCCCTCTACGACGGCCACGAGCTCTACCTCGGCGGCGTCATGGAGCACATCGAGGAGGCCGGCATCCACTCCGGCGACTCCGCCTGCGCGCTGCCCCCGATCACCCTCGGCGGCTACGACGTCAAGCGGCTGCGCGCCTCGACCGAGGCCATCGCCCGCGGCGTCGGGGTGCGGGGACTGATCAACATCCAGTTCGCGATGGCCGGCGACATCCTCTACGTGCTGGAGGCCAATCCGCGCGCCTCCCGCACGGTGCCGTTCACCTCCAAGGCCACCGCCGTTCCGCTCGCGAAGGCCGCGGCCCGGGTGTCGCTGGGCGCCACCCTCGCCGAGCTGCGCGCCGAGGGCCTGCTGCCGGCCGAGGGCGACGGCGGCGACCTGCCGCTGGACGCGCCGATCTCCGTCAAGGAGGCGGTCATGCCCTGGAGCAGGTTCCGCGATGTGCAGGGCCGCGGCGTGGACACCGTGCTGGGCCCGGAGATGCGCTCGACCGGCGAGGTGATGGGCATCGACTCGGTGTTCGGCACCGCCTACGCCAAGTCCCAGGCCGCCGCGTACGGGGCCCTGCCGGGCAAGGGACGGGCGTTCGTCTCGGTCGCCAACCGGGACAAGCGCTCGCTGATCTTCCCGGCGCGGGAGTTGGTGGCCATGGGCTTCGAGCTGCTGGCGACCTCCGGTACCGCGGAGGTCCTCAAGCGCAACGGGATCAATGCCACCGTCGTCCGCAAGCAGAGCCAGGGCACGGGCCCGGCCGGGGAGCCGACCATCGTGCAGCTCATCCACGACGGCGAGGTGGACCTGATCGTCAACACCCCGTACGGCACGGGCGGCCGGCTGGACGGCTACGACATCCGCACGGCGGCCGTCGCCCGGGCGGTTCCCTGCCTGACGACCGTGCAGGCGCTGGCCGCCGCCGTGCAGGGCATCGACGCGATGGCCCGCGACGAGGTCAGCGTGCGCTCGCTGCAGGAGCACGCCCGGCACCTGGTCGCCTCCCGCAGGAGCTGACCCCGCCCCGCCCGTCCCGTCCCCCTCCGGAGCCCCCCGGAGCCCCCGGCGGCGCCCGCCGAGCCGGACCCCGCCCGGACCCCCGCGTCCGGGCGGCCCGGCGGCGGCGCCCGCACGGCCCCGGGGCGGGACGGGCGGGCCGGCCGGCTCCCCTCACAGGAACCCCTCCCACATGTACAGACTCCTCTTCCGTACCGTCTTCTGCCGCATGGACCCCGAGCGGGCCCACCACCTGGCCTTCTCCTGGATCCGCAGGGCGGCGGCCACCCCCGTGCTCCGCACCTTCGCGGCAGCGGCTCTCGCCCCGCGCGACCGGCGCCTCCGCGTCGAGGCGCTGGGCCGCCGCATGCACGGCCCGTTCGGCCTCGCCGCCGGGTTCGACAAGAACGCGGAGGGGATCGACGGGCTCGCCATGCTCGGCTTCGACCACGTCGAGGTCGGTACCGTCACCGGCAGCGCCCAGCCCGGAAACCCGAAGAAGCGGCTGTTCCGCCTGGTCGAGGACCGCGCGCTGATCAACCGGATGGGCTTCAACAACGAGGGCGCAGCCGCCGTCGCGGCGCGGCTGGCCGCCCGGCAGCCCGTCTTCCGCCCGACCCTGGGCGTCAACATCGGGAAGACGAAGGCCGTGCCGGAGTCCGAGGCGGTCGCCGACTACGTCACCTCCACCGAGGCGCTGGCGCCGCACGCCGACTACCTGGTCGTCAACGTCTCCTCGCCCAACACCCCCGGCCTGCGCGACCTCCAGGCCACCGAACACCTGCGGCCGCTGCTGACCGCCGTACGGGAGGCGGCCGACCGCGCCGTGCCGGCGGGCCGCGTCCCGCTCCTGGTCAAGATCGCGCCCGACCTGGCGGACGAGGACGTCGACGCCGTCGCCGACCTGGCGGTCGAGCTGGGCCTGGACGGGATCATCGCGACCAACACCACCGTCGCCCGGGACGGACTCGGCCTCACCTGCGCCCCGGAGCTGGCGGCCGAGACCGGCGGGCTGTCCGGCGCACCGGTCGCCGACCGCTCGCTTGAGGTGCTGCGGCGGCTGTACGCGCGGGTCGGCGACCGGCTCGTGCTGGTCGGCGTCGGCGGTGTCGGCACCGCCGAGGACGCCTGGCGCCGCATCCTGGCGGGCGCCACCCTGGTGCAGGGGTACACGGCGTTCCTGTACGAGGGCCCGTTCTGGATGCGCCGGATGCACCGGGGACTGGCCCGGCTGCTGGCGGCCAGCCCGTACGCCACCCTCGCCGAGGCCGTCGGCGCCGAACACCGCAGCCAGGAGGGCGCCGCATGACAGCTCAGCGAGGGACCGCGGAGCGCTTCGGGACCCCGGAGCCCTTCGGGGCGCGGCTGCGCCGCGCCATGGACGCCCGGGGGCCGCTGTGCGTGGGGATCGATCCGCACGCCTCCCTGCTGCACGCCTGGGGCCTGGCCGACGACGTCGCCGGGCTGGAGCGGTTCAGCCGCACCGTCGTGGCGGCGCTGGCCGACCGGGTGGCCGTGCTCAAGCCGCAGTCGGCGTTCTACGAGCGCTTCGGCTCGCGCGGCGTCGCCGTGCTGGAGCGCACGGTGACCGAGGCCCGGGACGCCGGGGCGCTGGTCGTGATGGACGCCAAGCGCGGCGACATCGGCTCCACCATGGACGCCTACGCCGCCGCCTACCTCGACCCGGGCGGCCCGCTCTTCTCCGACGCGCTCACCGTGAGCCCCTACCTGGGCTTCGACGCGCTCGCGCCGGCCGCCGAGGCGGCCGCGGCGAGCGGCGCGGGCCTCTTCGTGCTGGCGCTCACCTCCAACCCGGAGGGGCGGGAGGTGCAGCGTGCGGTCGGCGAGGGCGGCGCCACGGTCGCGGCGACGGTGCTGCGCCGATTGGCGGAGCGGAACGCGGGTGCCGAGCCGCTGGGCTCCTTCGGCGCGGTCGTCGGTGCCACGCTCGGGGATCTGTCGGCGTTCGATCTGGCGGTGAACGGCCCGCTGCTCGCGCCGGGCATCGGGGCGCAGGGGGCGACCCCGGCGGACCTGCCCGCGGTCTTCGGGGACGCGGTCCGCAACGTGGTGCCGAGCGTCAGCCGCGGGGTGCTCCGACACGGTCCCGACGAAACCGGACTGAGAGATTCCGCGACGGCGTTCGCGGACGCGGTCCGCACCGCCGTGACCTGAGCCGTCGTGGTTCCGGGGCCGTCCGCGCGCCGGATCGCGTCGCTTTCCGTGCCGGGTCCGGGTCCGCTGTGGGTCGCGCGGCGTCCAAGATCCCACGCTGAGAGCTGAAAACGCACCAAATATGTCCCGAAAAGTCCAGGTCGGCAGAGGCTGACCTGGACTTTTCGTCTGTTCTCGCTGACTCCGGGGCTCATGCCCGCTAGTCTCCGTCCAGAGCACCGCCAACAGGCGCGTTGCTCGTTGCTCCGCAGGTGTGGGCCTACTAGGTTCCTCACCGATCCGTATCCGACAGTTCGACATCCGAGGTGACGCAGGCGTGGCCCTTCCGCCCCTTACCCCTGAACAGCGCGCAGCCGCGCTCGAAAAGGCCGCCGCGGCTCGCCGGGAGCGCGCCGAGGTCAAGAACCGGCTCAAGCACTCCGGCGCATCCCTGCACGAGGTCATCAAGCAGGGCCAGGAAAACGACGTGATCGGCAAGATGAAGGTCTCCGCGCTCCTGGAGTCCCTGCCCGGCGTCGGCAAGGTCCGCGCCAAGCAGATCATGGAGCGGCTGGGGATCTCCGAGAGCCGCCGGGTGCGCGGTCTGGGGTCCAACCAGATCGCCGCGCTGGAGCGCGAGTTCGGCGGCGCCAACGCCTGAGGTCCCGGGCACTCCCGGAAACCGGGATAATCGCTGCATGAGTTCTGCAGTTCCCCGGGGGGAGACCCCGGCACCCCCGGTCGGCACATCGCGACTGACCGTGCTCTCCGGCCCCTCCGGGGTCGGCAAGAGCACGGTCGTCGCACACCTGCGCAAGGCGCACCCAGAGGTCTGGCTCTCCGTCTCCGCCACCACCCGCAGGCCCCGTCCGGGCGAGCGGCACGGCGTGCAGTACTTCTTCGTGGACGACGAGGAGTTCGACAAGCTGATCGCCAACGGCGACCTGCTCGAATGGGCGGAGTTCGCGGGCAACCGCTACGGCACCCCCCGGGGTGCGGTATTGGAGCACCTCGAACGGGGGGAGCCCGTGCTGCTGGAGATCGACCTGCAGGGCGCCCGGCTCGTCCAGCAGTCCATGCCCGAGGCGCAGCTCGTCTTCCTGGCCCCTCCGAGCTGGGAGGAGCTGGTCAGGAGGCTGACCGGCCGGGGCACCGAGGCGCCCGAGGTCATCGAGCGGCGGCTGGAGGCGGCCCGCACCGAGCTGGCGGCCGAGGCCGAGTTCGACCGGACCCTGGTCAACACCTCCGTCGAGGAGGTAAGCGCCGAGCTGCTAGCCTTGATGCGTATCGGCTGACCTCCAGTGCGCCCTGCGCGCTGCCCGTGCGTCGATTCCCGCTCCATCCACCCTTCGGAAGGCAGAGAGTGTCCTCTTCCATCACCACGCCCGAGGGCATCATCAACCCGCCGATTGATGAGCTGCTCGAGGCCACCGACTCGAAGTACAGCCTCGTCATCTACGCCGCCAAGCGCGCGCGTCAGATCAACGCGTACTACTCCCAGCTCGGTGAGGGCCTCCTCGAGTACGTCGGCCCGCTGGTGGACACCCACGTGCACGAGAAGCCGCTGTCCATCGCGCTCCGCGAGATCAACGCCGGACTTCTCACCTCCGAGCCCGTGGAGGCTCCGCCGGTCGTCCCGTAGCCGGTCGGCACCACTTCCGCCAGGGGCCCGGCAGCGCGGCTGCCGGGCCCCTGGCGTGTCATAAGGGCACAACGGCACGTGTACGGGCATGTGGGGAGAGACGAGTGACGCAGCAGCGGGACGGCCGGACGGCAGCCGGCAAGCCGAGGGTGGTGCTGGGAGTGAGCGGCGGCATCGCCGCCTACAAAGCCTGCGAGCTGGCCCGGCGGCTCACCGAGAGCGGGCACGACGTGCGGGCGGTGCCCACCGCCTCCGCGCTGCACTTCGTCGGCGCCGCCACCTGGTCGGCGCTGACCGGCCACCCGGTGGCCACAGAGGTGTGGGACACGGTGCACGAGGTGCCGCACGTACGGATCGGCCAGGGTGCCGACCTCGTCGTCGTCGCCCCCGCTACCGCGGACCTGCTGGCCAAGGCCGCGCACGGACTCGCCGACGACCTGCTCACCAACACCCTGCTCACCGCGCGCTGCCCCGTCGTCTTCGCCCCCGCGATGCACACCGAGATGTGGGAGCACCCCGCCACCCGGGAGAACGTCGCCACGCTGCGGCGCCGCGGTGCGCTGGTCGTCGAGCCCGCCGTCGGGCGGCTGACCGGGAAGGACACCGGCAAGGGACGGCTGCCGGACCCGGAGGCGCTCTTCGAGGTGTGCCGGCGGGTGCTGCGGCGCGGAGCGGCCGGAGCCGGCCCCGACCTCGCGGGGCGCCATGTCGTCGTCAGCGCGGGCGGCACCCGCGAGCCGCTCGACCCGGTGCGTTTTCTGGGCAACCGCTCCTCCGGCAAGCAGGGGTACGCGCTCGCCCGGACCGCCGCGGCGCGCGGGGCGCGGGTCACGCTCGTCTCCGCCAACAGTGCGCTGCCGGACCCGGCGGGCGTGGACCTGGTGCGGGTGGGCAGCGCCGAGGAGCTGCGGACCGCCGTGACCGCGGCCGCCGCCGACGCGGATGCGGTGGTGATGGCCGCGGCGGTCGCCGACTTCCGCCCGGCCGCCTACGCCACCGGGAAGATCAAGAAGAGGGCCGGCCAGGAGCCCGAGCCGCTGGCACTGGCCCGGAACCCCGACATCCTCGCCGGGCTCGCCGCGGATCGCCTCCGCCCGGGCCAGGTGGTGGTCGGCTTCGCGGCCGAGACGGACCGGGTGCTGGAGCACGGCCGCGCCAAGCTCGCAGCCAAGGGCTGCGATCTGCTGGTCGTCAACGAGGTGGGGGAGAGCAGGACCTTCGGCTCGGAGGAGAACGAGGCCGTGGTGCTGGGCACCGACGGTAGTGAGACGCCGGTTCCGCACGGGCCGAAGGAGGCGCTCGCGGACACGGTCTGGGACCTGATCGCCGAGCGGCTCCCGGAGCTCCCCCAGGACTGAGCCGGGGCGCCCGGTCCGGTACGGCGCGGCAGCCGTCCCGAGGAGTGGACGCGGAATCAGTGCTTCCGCCGCGGGGGGACCGAAAATGTCGACAGGGTGACCGAGTGGGCCGGAAGCCGTCGAACACGGCTGGAACGGCGCTCTTGACCAGCGACTTCGCTATCCGACACGCCCTGACATATCCGGATCTCCCGCACCCTTCCGGTGCTCCTGGAGTTCGGATCGAGCAGGTCATGGTCGTCTCGTAGTTCGAGAGTCCGTGATTGGATGCGGGTGGAGATGGATAAACTGGCCGCGGACCGTGCTTGGGCGCAGCCCCCGACCGGTCCGCCCATGCTCAGCCAGCAGCCGCTGCAACCCCAGGGAGCGATGTGTCGCGCCGCTTGTTCACCTCGGAATCTGTGACCGAGGGTCACCCTGACAAGATCGCTGACCAGATCAGCGACACCATCCTCGACGCCCTCCTCAAGGAAGACCCGCACTCCAGGGTCGCCGTCGAGACACTGATCACCACCGGCCTCGTGCACGTGGCCGGCGAGGTGACGACCAAGGCCTACGCCCCGATTTCGACGCTCGTGCGCAACAAGGTCCTCGAAATCGGTTACGACTCCTCCAAGAAGGGCTTCGACGGCGCCTCCTGCGGCGTCTCGGAGTCGATCGGCGCCCAGTCGCCCGACATCGCGCAGGGCGTCGACACCGCCTACGAGAAGCGCGTCGAGGGCGACGAGGACGAGCTCGACGAGCAGGGCGCCGGCGACCAGGGCCTGATGTTCGGCTACGCCTGCGACGAGACCGCCGAGTTCATGCCGCTGCCGATCACCCTGGCGCACCGGCTCTCGGAGCGGCTCTCCGCCGTCCGCAAGAACGGCACGATCCCCTACCTGCGCCCGGACGGGAAGACGCAGGTGACCATCGAGTACGACGGCGACAAGGCCGTGCGGCTGGACACCGTCGTGGTCTCCTCGCAGCACGCGGCCGACATCGACCTCGACTCGCTGCTCGCACCCGACATCCGCGAGTTCGTCGTCGAGCCCGAGCTGAAGGCCCTGGTGGACGAGGGCATCAAGCTGGAGACCGAGGGCTACCGGCTGCTGGTCAACCCGACCGGACGCTTCGAGATCGGCGGCCCGATGGGTGACGCCGGACTCACCGGCCGGAAGATCATCATCGACACCTACGGCGGTATGGCCCGCCACGGTGGCGGCGCCTTCTCCGGCAAGGACCCGTCCAAGGTCGACCGCTCCGCCGCCTACGCGATGCGCTGGGTCGCCAAGAACGTGGTGGCCGCCCGCCTCGCCACCCGCTGCGAGGTGCAGGTCGCCTACGCCATCGGCAAGGCCGAGCCGGTCGGTCTCTTCGTGGAGACCTTCGGCACCGCCGCGGTGGACCACGAGAAGATCGAGCAGGCCATCTCCGAGGTCTTCGACCTCCGTCCGGCCGCGATCATCCGCGACCTCGACCTGCTGCGCCCCATCTACTCGCAGACGGCCGCCTACGGCCACTTCGGCCGGGCGCTTCCCGACTTCACCTGGGAGCGCACCGACCGGGTCGACGCCCTGCGCAAGGCGGCCGGGCTCTAGCAGCCCACCGCCGCGTCGGTATCGTCAGTAATCCCTCCGTTCGACCGTCGGAGGCCCGGCACCCCATGCTGGCGGGGTGCCGGGCCTCCGGCGTGTCCGGACCCCTGCCGGGGCGCGGCTCCGGCCCCTCGCCGTCACCCGTCCGGGCAGTCCGGGCCGGAGCCGGGGCCTTCACCCCGCGGGGCCCGTCCGCCGCCCCGCCGGGCCGAGGCGGTGCGGGCCCGGCCGGGTGGGCGGCGGCTGTCCGGGCCGTTTGCGAGACTGAGGCGGTGAGCAGGGGTGACGGCAACGATGAAGGGGAGCGTCCGCCGCATGCGCCGGAGCAGCTCGCGCTGATCCGGGAGACGGTGCGGGAGCGCAAGGCCAGGCAGCCGAGAGCCCGACCGCGCACCTGGCGGGGTGCCGAGCCGGCGGAGCGGCTGCCCGTGGCGCGGGTGCTGGTCGACAAGGGGCCGGTGCACCTCGACCGGTTCTTCGACTATGCCGTTCCCGCCGCGATGGACGAGGAGGCCCAGCCCGGTGTGCGGGTCCGGGTGCGCTTCGGCGCGGGGGAGCGGGAGGGCCGCCGCGAGGGGGGCGGCCTCATCAACGGGTTCGTCGTCGAGCGCCGGGCCGACACCGACTTCACCGGGCGGCTCGCCCCGATCGCCCAGGTGCTCTCGCCCGAGCCGGTGCTCACGCCCGAACTGCTCGGGCTGTGCCGGGCGGTCGCCGACCGGTACGCGGGATCGCTCGCCGACGTGGTCCAGCTCGCCGTCCCGCCGCGCCGCGCCAGGGCGGAGAAGCAGCCCTCGCCGCGCCCTCCGGCCGCACCCGCGGCGCCGGAGCCCGGCGGGTGGGCGCGCTACCCCGAGGGGCCCGCGTTCCTGCGGGCCGTCGCCGAGAAAGCCGCACCCCGTGCGGTGTGGACCGCGCTGCCCGGCCCGCAGAGCTGGGCGGACGAGCTGGCCCGCGCCATGGCCACCGCCCTGGCAGCGGGCCGGGGGGCGCTCGCGGTGCTGCCCGACGGGAAGGCGGCGGCCCGGGTGGACGCGGCGCTGACCGCGCTCGTGGGCGAGGGGCAGCATGTGCTGCTGACCGCGGATGCCGGACCCGAGCCGCGCTACCGGCGGTGGCTCGCGGTCAGCCGCGGAGCGGTGCGCGCCGTCGTCGGAACCCGGGCGGCGATGTTCGCTCCGGTGCACCGCCTGGGGCTCGCCGCCGTCTGGGAGGACGGCGACAGCAACCACAGCGAGGAGCGGGCCCCGCAGCCGCACGCCCGCGAGGTGCTGCTCCAGCGTGCGGTGACCGAGCAGGCGGCGTTCCTGCTCGGTGCGCACGGCTGCACGGTGGAGGCCGCGCAGCTCGTGGAATCGGGCTTCGCGCGGCCGCTGGCAGCCGACCGGGACACCGTGCGGGCCGTCATGCCCCGGGTCCGTACGGCGGCCGAGGGCGACGCCGGCCGCGATCCGGCAGCCCGCAGCGCCCGGCTGCCGAGCCTGGCCTGGCGCGCCGCGCGGGACGGGCTGGCGCACGGCCCGGTGCTGGTCCAGGTGCCCCGCCGGGGCTATGTTCCGCGGCTGGTCTGCGAGCGGTGCCGCGAGCCGGCCCGGTGCGCGCACTGCTCGGGTCCGCTGGAGGCGGCCGCGGAGGGCACGGCGCTGCGCTGCGGCTGGTGTGCCCGGGAGACCCCGCAGTGGCGCTGTCCGATGTGCTCCGGGACGCGGCTGCGCGGCAGTGTGATCGGCGCCCGCCGTACGGCGGAGGAGCTGGGCCGCGCGTTCCCCGCGGTGCCGGTGCGGACCTCGGGCGGCAGCCACGTGCTGGAGTCGGTGCCGGGGCGTCCCGCGCTGGTCGTCGCCACCCCCGGCGCGGAGCCCGTGCCGGAGGGCGGCGCGGGGTACGCGGCCGCGCTGCTGCTCGACGGCTGGGCGCTGCTGAGCCGCCCCGATCTCCGTGCGGGCGAGGAGGCCCTGCGCCGCTGGCTGGGTGCCGCCTCGCTGGTCCGGCCGCAGGGTGAGGGCGGGACGGTGGTGGTGGTCGCGGAGGAGTCCGTGCGGCCGGTGCAGGCACTGGTGCGCTGGGACCCCGCAGGACACGCGCTGCGCGAGCTGGCCGACCGTGCTGAGCTGGGCTTTCCGCCGGTTTCCCGGATGGCGGCGGTCACCGGTCCGCCCGAGGCCGTGGCCGGGCTGCTGGCCGCGGCCGAGGACACCGGGCTGCCGGAAGGTGCTCAGGTGCTCGGGCCGGTGCCGCTTCCGGTGCTGGAGCCCGGAAGGCGCCGCAACCCGGGGGACCCGCCGCCGGGGGAGCAGTGGGAGCGGGCGCTGGTGCGGGTGCCGCGCGGCAGTGGGGCGGCACTGGCCGCGGCGTTGAAGACGGCGCAGGTGGGCCGGCTGACCCGCAGGGAGGGGCCGATCGCCCAGGTGCGGATCGATCCGCTGGACATCGGGTGACGCCGGGCGGGGGGCCGCGGCGCCGGTCAGCCGGTCGGACGCCCGTGCGCCGCGCCGCCCGTGCGCCGCGCCGCTGCTGGGGCCCGGCGGCGGCACACCGGTGCGGACATGGCGCGCTGTCCGGTACGGGCGGCACCGGACAGCGGCGGGTACGGATGTGCTGCGGGGCTGCGAAGACCTCCCGATGGAACCGGGACCGGAACCGGAACCGGGAGCGACCGGACCGAGACAGGGCGCGGGCGCGCGGGGGCGGCGCGCGTACTGGCTCGGCCCGTCGCCTGGTCCTGGTCAGCCGTTGCGGGGAGCGGGCAGCGCCCCCGTACGCGGCTCCTGCCGCAGGTCCCGGTAGGAGTCCTGACGGCCGTCCTGGCGTCCGTCGTGCCGCGGTTCGTGGCGGGCCTCGTACGGCTGCTGCGCGGGGGGCTGCTGCGGCGGGATCGAGCGGGCCGCGGGGACCGGCGCGGGCCGGTGCGCCGGAGGGCCGCCTGGCGCCGTCGGGAGTGACCGGGCGGCGGCGGGCACGGCCTCGGACTGCCGGGGCACCGGCGAGGGGGACGCAGGGGATGTCGCGGGAGTCTCGGCGTTCTCCGGGGCGCCGGCCGTGGGGCCGCGCCGGTTGGAGCCGTACCGGCGGTGCACGGCCTGCTTGGTGACGCCCAGGGCCGAGCCCACGGCGTCCCAGGAGAAGCCGAGTGAGCGGTCGAAGTCCACCGCCGCCGTCACCAGGGTCTCGACGCTGTCGCGTAGTTCCTGGGCGAGCCGGACGGTCGGCGCGGGTGCGCGGCCGTAGACGACGAAGCCCGCGGCCGGGCCGGTGCGGCGCGGACGGTAGACGTTGCCCAACTGCGCGGTGAGCGTGCGCAGCGCGTCCACCTGCCGGCGGACCCGCTCGATGTCCCGCACCAGGAGATGCAGGCTGGCCCGCGCCTGGGCGTCGTGGGTTGCGTGGTCGGCCATGAAGAAGCCTCTCGGACCTGTTGGCATGGGGGTGTTCAGCTGAGGAGCTGGATAGGATGGCTTGCTGTGCGGAAGAGGGGGGAGCGAGGCCGCGGCACGGTGGCGGGGCGGCGCTCGGTTCGGTCAATCTGACTTGACCAACGCCGCGATGGGCTCTCTGGTCACGCTCCGGGGGCGCGGAGGTCGTACCGGCAGGGCGCGCGGAAGCCCGCACGCCCCCCAGGGCGCCACGCTCGCGCTGACCGTAAACTGTGCCGTCTTTCCCCATGTGAGAGGTGGTTCGCCACTGATGAGGCTCGTCTTCGCCGGCACTCCCGAGGTCGCCGTCCCCGCGCTCGACACCCTGATCGCCTCCGCACGGCACGAGGTCGCCGCCGTCGTCACCCGGCCCGACGCGCGCGCCGGACGGGGCCGGAAGCTGGTGCCCAGCCCGGTGGCCCAGCGCGCCGAGGAGGAGGGCATCGAGGTGCTGAAGCCCGCCCGCCCCCGGGACGAGGACTTCCTGGCCAGGCTGCGCGAGATCGGGCCGGACTGCTGCCCCGTCGTCGCCTACGGCGCGCTGCTGCCCAGGGTGGCGCTGGACGTGCCCGCCCGCGGCTGGGTCAACCTGCACTTCTCGCTGCTGCCCGCCTGGCGCGGCGCCGCGCCCGTGCAGCACGCGCTGCTCGCCGGCGACGGGATGAGCGGCGCCAGCACCTTCCTCATCGAGGAAGGACTGGACTCGGGGCCGGTCTACGGCGTGGTGACCGAGGAGGTGCGGTCCCGCGACACCAGCGGCGACCTGCTGACCCGGCTCGCCTTCGCCGGCGCCGGCCTGCTGGCCGCCACCATGGACGGGATCGAGGACGGCACGCTGCAGGCGGTGCCGCAGCCGCAGGAAGGCGTCTCGCTGGCGCCGAAGATCTCCGTGGAGGACGCCCGGATCGACTGGGCGGCGCCCGCACTCCGCGTCGACCGGGTGGTGCGCGCCTGCTCGCCCGCGCCCGGCGCCTGGACCGCCTTCCGCGGCGAGCGGCTGAAGGTCCGTTCGCTGCTGCCCGACAGCGGTGCCGGCTCCGCGACCGCCGCCCCCGGCGAACTGCTGGTCGGCAAGAACGCCGTGCACGTCGGGACGGGCTCGCACCCCGTGGAGCTGGAGTGGGTGCAGCCGCAGGGCAAGAAGCCGATGCGGGCCGCCGACTGGGCCCGCGGCACCCGCATCGAACAGGGCGCCCGCTTCGACGCCCCGGAGACCCCGGACTCCTGAACCGGGCGGCCCGGGGCCGCGCACGACCCGTCGTGGCCTTTCCCCGGCCGGGCCGTAGGGTGGGGGTCTCGACACCCTGATCTTGCGGAGCACCTTCACCTGTGAGCACTCGACCCCGCCGGGGCGGCGACCGCTACCGGCGCCCGCGCAAGGACCCCGTCCGCATCCTCGCCTTCGAGGCGCTGCGCGCGGTGGACGAGCGGGACGCCTACGCGAATCTCGTCCTGCCGCCGCTGCTGCGCAAGGCCCGGGAGAAGGACCCGGCACAGGGCGGACTGGACGCGCGGGACGCCGCGCTGGCCACCGAACTGGTATACGGGACGCTGCGCCGCCAGGGCACCTACGACGCGATCATCGCCGAGTGCGTCGACCGGCCGCTGCGCGAGGTCGACCCGCCGGTGCTGGACGTCCTCTCCCTGGGCGCCCACCAGTTGCTCGGCACCCGCATTCCGCAGCACGCGGCCGTGAGCGCCACCGTCGAGCTGGCCCGGGTGGTGCTGGGCGACGGCCGGGCGAAGTTCGTCAACGCGGTGCTGCGGCGGCTGACCGCGCACGACCTCGACGGCTGGCTGGAGCGCGTCGCACCGCCCTACGACGAGGACCCGGAGGAGCACCTCGCACTGCGGTACGCGCACCCCCGCTGGGTGGTCTCCGCACTGTGGGACGCGCTGGGCGGCGGACGCGAGGAGATCACCGCGCTGCTGGCGGCGGACAACGAACGGCCCGAGGTCACCCTGGTGGCCCGGCCCGGGCGGGCCACCACCGAGGAGCTGCACGACGCTGCGCGGGCCACCGGCGAGGCGGTGCCCGGCCGCTGGTCGCCGCACGCGGTCCGGCTGGCCGAGGGCGGCGAGCCCGGTGCGCTGGAGGCCGTGGCCGAGGGCCGGGCCGGAGTCCAGGACGAGGGCAGCCAGCTCGTCGCGCTGGCCCTGGCCGAGGCGCCGGTGGAAGGCGCCGACGCGCGCTGGCTGGATGTCTGCGCGGGCCCCGGCGGCAAGGCGGCGCTGCTGGGCGCGCTGGCGGCCGAGCGGGGGGCCGCGCTGCTGGCGGCCGAGAAGCAGCCGCACCGCGCCCGGCTCGTGGAGCGCGCCCTGCGGGGCAATCCGGGCCCGTGGGCCGTGGTCGCCGCGGACGGCACCCGCCCCGCCTGGCGGCCCGGGAGCTTCGACCGGGTACTGGTCGACGTGCCCTGCACCGGGCTGGGGGCGCTGCGGCGCCGGCCCGAGGCGCGCTGGCGGCGGCGTCCGGAGGACCTGGCAGGCTTCGCACCGTTGCAGCGCGCGCTGCTGCGCCAGGCGCTCGAGGCGGCCCGGGTCGGCGGCGTCGTCGCGTATGTGACCTGCTCGCCGCACCTGGCCGAGACCCGTGCCGTGGTGGACGACGTCCTGCGGGAGCTGGCCAAGGAGGGCGCGACGGCCGCGGAGCGGCTGGACGCGCGCCCCCTGTTGCCCGGCGTCCCGGACCTGGGCGCGGGCCCCGACATCCAGCTCTGGCCGCATCTGCACGGCACCGACGCGATGTATCTGGCGCTGCTGCGCCGCACCGCGTGATCACCTCGAACGCACACACGGAATACTGGTAGTCATGGCTCAGATCAACCCCAGCATCCTGTCGGCAGACTTCGCGCGCCTCGCGGAGGAGGCGCGGCGGGTCGGAGGCGCGGAGGGCGCCGACTGGCTCCACGTCGATGTGATGGACAACCACTTCGTGCCCAATCTGACCCTGGGCACGCCGGTGGTCGAGTCGCTGGGCCGGGCCGCGGACATCCCGCTGGACTGCCATCTGATGATCGAGGAGCCGGACCGCTGGGCGCCCGCCTACGTGGAGGCCGGCGCCGGCTCGGTCACCTTCCACGCGGAGGCCGCGGCGGCACCGGTGCGGCTGGCCCGCGAGATCCGGGCCAAGGGCGCCCGCGCCTCCATGGCGCTGAAGCCGGCCACTCCGATCGAGCCGTACGAGGACCTGCTGCCGGAGCTGGACATGCTGCTGGTCATGACGGTGGAGCCGGGCTTCGGCGGGCAGGCGTTCCTGGACATCATGCTGCCGAAGATCCGCCGGACCCGGCAGCTCATCGACAAGCACGGGCTGCAGATGTGGCTCCAGGTGGACGGCGGCGTCTCGGCCGCCACCATCGAGCGGTGCGCGGAGGCGGGCGCCGACGTGTTCGTCGCCGGTTCGGCCGTCTACGGGGCCGAGGATCCGGCGGCGGCCGTGCGGGCGCTGCGGCGACAGGCGGCAGCGGCGGCGGGGCCCGCCGGGGAGGGCCGGGAGTGAGGACGGTCACCATGGGCCGGGGATCTGCAAGGATGAACGCGCGGCGCGTGAGCGCCGGCAGCGCGGACACAGCAAGACAGTGAGGTGAGAGCGGTGTCGTCGGGGCGATCCACGCGAATGGGACCCGCCGAACTCATGCAGGCCGCGGCGATGGCGCGCCGCTTCTACCTGGAGGGCAAATCCAAGATCCAGATTGCCGACGAGTTCGGGGTGAGCCGCTTCAAGGTGGCCCGGGTCCTGGAGACCGCGCTCGAACGTGACCTGGTGCGGATCGAGATCCGGGTCCCGGCCGAGCTGGACGCCGAGCGCTCGGACGCGCTCCGCGCCCGCTTCGGTCTGCGGCACGCGGTGGTCGTCGAGTCGCCCACCGAGGCCGTGGACGACGCGGCGGATCCGGAGAACCTCGGCGAGGTCGCCGCGGACCTGCTCGGCGAACTGGTCACCGACGGCGATGTGCTGGGACTGGCCTGGGGCCGTTCCACCATCCACATGGCGACCGCGCTACGCCAGTTGCCGCCCTGCACCGTCGTGCAGCTGACCGGGGTCTACGACGCCGGTACGGCCGACCGCGGCTCGGTGGAGGCCGTACGGCGGGCGGCCGAGGTGGCCGGCGGTGAGGCGCACCCGGTCTACGCGCCGATGCTGCTGCCGGACAGTGCCACCGCTGCCGCGCTGCGCAACCAGACGGGCATCGCCCGGGCCTTCGAGTACTTCGACAAGGTCACCGTGGCCGCCGTCTCCATCGGCTCCTGGGAGCCGGGGATCTCCACGGTGCACGACATGCTCAGCGCGCAGGAGCGGGACCACTACTCGTCGCTGGGGGTGGCCGCGGAGATGTCGGCGCACCTCTTCGACGCGCAGGGCCGGCGGATCGGCCGGGACCTGGGGGAGCGCTGCATCACCGTGGAGGCCGAGCGGCTGCGCCGGATCCCCGAGGTCGTCGCCATCGCCGGGGGGCACCGCAAGGCCGCGGCCATCGGGGCCGTGCTGCGCTCCGGACTGGTCACCAGCCTGGTCACCGACACGGCGGCCGCCGACTGGCTGTTGAACGAGGAACAACCGGGGCCGCGCCCCGCGTTGGAACGTACGGACCCGGACAGTACCGCCGCATCACAGTAGGTTCGCGAAAGGCGGCCAGCCATGACGACCAAGAGCACCAAGCTGCCGGGGCTGGGCAAGCAGTACGACATCACCACCCGGAACGGCCGGCACATCTCGGTGGTGGCCCACCAGGACGGCCGCAGGTTCCTCGGCTTCTACCGCGAGGACGACCCGGACGCCTGCCAGGCCACGGTGCAGCTCGACAACGAGGAGGCCGCCTCCCTCGCGGAGATCCTCGCCCCGGGGGAGAGCCCGCGGCTGGGGAGCTGCGAGATGGAGATCGACCTGGTCACCGTCCGGATCCCGATGTCGGGCCAGTCCCCCTACAGCGGGGAGCCGCTGGGGGCGACGCAGGCACGGACCCGTACCGGCGCGTCCATCGTCGCGGTGCTGCGGCGGACCGGCGCGGTGCC
Source organism: Streptomyces sp. AA1529 (assembly GCF_000280905.1). Lineage (GTDB taxonomy): Bacteria > Actinomycetota > Actinomycetes > Streptomycetales > Streptomycetaceae > Streptomyces. The sequence goes on from NZ_ALAP01000038.1 coordinate 39,845, forward strand.
CTCGCCGACCCCCGACTTCCGGCTGGAGGCGGGCGACACCCTGGTCGCGGTCGGCACCAGGGAAGGCGTGGACGAACTGACCCGGATCATCGCCGGTACCTGAGCAGCACCGCTCGCGCGGTCCGGTCCCGCCGGGGCCGTGCGCCGCCCCGGACAGCCGCCCGACCACGGACAGCCGCCGGACGACTGAAAGGCCCTCTGTGCACGACACCACCGTCCTGCTGATCGAACTCGGCGCCGTCATCCTGGGCCTGGGACTGGTCGGCCGCTTCGCGGGCCGCATCGGTCTCTCCCCGATCCCGCTGTATCTGCTGGGCGGCCTGGCGTTCGGGCAGGGCGGTCTGTTCCCGCTGACCGCCAGCGAGGAGTTCATCGAGGTCGGCGCGGAGATCGGGGTGATCCTGCTCCTGCTGCTGCTCGGCCTGGAGTACAGCGCCTCGGAACTGGTGACGAGTCTGAAGACGCAGTACCCGTCCGGGATGGTGGATTTCGCGCTGAACGCGGTGCCGGGCGCCGTGGCCGCCCTGCTGCTGGGCTGGGGGCCGGTCGCGGCCGTGGCGCTGGCGGGCGTCACCTGGATCTCCTCGTCGGGAGTCATCGCCAAGGTCCTCACCGACCTGGGCAGGCTCGGCAACCGGGAGACACCGGTGATCCTGGGCGTCCTGGTGATCGAGGACCTGTCCATGGCCCTCTACCTGCCGCTGCTCACGGCGCTGGTGGCCGGGCTCGGCCTGGCCGGGACCAGCCTCGCGATGATCGTCGCGGTCGGGACCGTGGGCATCGTGCTCTTCGCGGCGCTGCGGTTCGGCCGCCACATCAGCCGCGCCGTCAGCTCCGACACGCCCGAGATGCTGCTGCTCGTCGTCCTCGGACTGACCCTGCTGATCGCCGGGATCGCCGCGAAGCTCCAGGTCTCGGCCGCCGTCGGCGCCTTCCTGGTGGGCATCGCGCTCTCCGGCGAGACGGCGGAGAACGCGCGCAGCCTGCTCACCCCGCTGCGCGACCTGTTCGCGGCCGTCTTCTTCGTCTTCTTCGGGCTCAACACCGCACCCGCCGAGATCCCCCCGGTGCTGCTTCCCGCGCTGGCGCTGGCCGCGGTCACCGTCGTGACCAAGGCGCTCACCGGCTGGTACGCGGCGGGCCGGGCCGGTGTGGGCAGCAGGGGCAGGCTGCGGGCCGGCGGGGCGCTGGTGGCGCGCGGCGAGTTCTCCATCGTCATCGCGGGGCTCGCCGCGAGCACGGATCCCCGGATCACCCCGCTGGCCACCTCCTACGTGATGATCATGGTGATCCTCGGCCCGCTGACCGCCCGCTGGACCGAACCGGCCGTACGCGGCCTCAAACGGCTGATGGACGCCCGCCGTACCCGCCGGGAGCCGGCCGGCACCGACGCGGTGCGCCGCGAGGCGGCGGTCCCGGACGCCGAGGGCCTGCCGGACCCGGTCGGCGGCACCGGGCATCCCTCGTGACCGAGCCACCCTCCACGGGCCCCCGGCGTGCTCACTCTCCGTGCGGGGCCGCCCCGCTCCCCGTCACGGCCTCGTACGATCCCACCAGCCGGATCCCGCTACTCCGGTGGATCGTCCGCACTCGCATGGGTGTGCGGACATGGGAGACTGAAGTACGTGCGTTTTCTCAATGATCAGCGGCCCCCGTACGACCTGACGTACGACGACGTCTTCATGGTGCCCAACCGCTCCGCGGTCGGCTCCCGGCAGGCCGTCGACCTCTCCTCGCCCGACGGGACGGGTACCACCATCCCGCTGGTGGTCGCCAACATGACCGCCATCGCCGGGCGCCGGATGGCCGAGACCGTGGCCCGCCGCGGCGGGCTCGTGGTGATCCCGCAGGACATCCCGATCGACGTCGTCACCGAGGTCATCGGCTGGGTCAAGCAGCGGCACCACGTCCTCGACACCCCCATCACCCTCGCGCCCACCCAGACGGTGGCCGACGCGCTCTCGCTGCTGCCCAAGCGGGCGCACGGCGCGGGCGTCGTCTGCCGCGACGGCCGGCCCGTCGGCGTCGTCACCGAGTCCGACCTGACCGGCGTCGACCGCTTCACCCAGCTCTCCGAGGTCATGACGGCCGAGCCGACGGTGCTCGACGCGGACATCGACCCGCGCGAGGCGTTCAACAGGCTCGACGCCGCCCACCGCAAGTTCGCGCCCGCCGTCGACTCCGACGGCCGGCTCGTGGGCATCCTCACCCGCAAGGGCGCGCTGCGCGCCACGCTCTACACCCCCGCCGTCGACTCCGGCGGAGCGCTGCGGATCGCCGCCGCCGTCGGCATCAACGGGGAGGTCGCGGCCCGGGCCGAGGCCCTGCTGGCAGCGGGGGTCGACACCCTGGTGGTGGACACCGCGCACGGCCACCAGGAGGGCATGCTCGAGGCGCTGCGGGCGGTCCGCGCGCTGGACCCGGCCGTGCCGATCGCGGCCGGCAACGTGGTGGCCGCCCGTGGCGTGCGCGATCTGGTCGAGGCGGGCGCGGACATCGTCAAGGTCGGCGTCGGCCCCGGCGCCATGTGCACCACCCGCATGATGACCGGCGTCGGCAGGCCGCAGTTCTCGGCCGTCCTGGAGTGCGCCGCCGAGGCCCGCAGATTCGGCAAGCACGTATGGGCCGACGGCGGGGTGCGGCACCCCCGCGACGTCGCGATGGCGCTGGCCGCCGGAGCCTCCAACGTGATGATCGGCTCCTGGTTCGCCGGCACCCACGAGTCCCCCGGCGACCTCCAGCAGTCCGCCGACGGGCGGTTCTACAAGGAGTCGTTCGGGATGGCCTCGGCACGCGCCGTGCGCAACCGGACCGCCGAGGAGTCCGCCTACGACCGGGCCCGCAAGGGCCTGTTCGAGGAGGGCATCTCCACCTCCCGGATGTTCCTGGACCCGGCCCGCCCCGGTGTCGAGGACCTGATCGACTCGGTCATCGCGGGCCTGCGCTCGGCGTGCACCTACGCGGGCGCGGCGACGCTGGAGGAGCTCGCCGGGAACGCCGTCGTCGGCGTGCAGAGCGCCGCCGGCTACGCGGAGGGCAAGCCCCTGCACGCCAGTTGGTGAGCCCGCCCGTCCGCGCCGGTGCCCGCCCCGCGGCAGCGTGCCGCCTCCTGGCACCGGCCGGACCGCGCGGCGCGGCCCCGGGGCGCCCGCCGCGCCGCGGACGGTGCGCGCCCCGCAGCCACCGGTGGCCCTGACCGGGGCCGGCGCTCCCGGGCGCGGCTGCGCGGCGCCCGCCGTATCCGCCGCGCCGGACCGCCCGCCGCGCCGTGTTCTACTGTCGCCGTGCCACTGAACGATCTCGACGAACGCATCGTCCACGCCCTCGCCGAGGACGCCCGCCGTACGTACGCCGACATCGGGGCCGAGGTCGGCCTGTCGGCTCCCGCCGTCAAACGCCGGGTGGACCGGCTGCGGGAGCGGGGTGCCATCACCGGGTTCACGGTGCGGGTCGACCCCTCGGCGCTGGGTTGGCAGACGGAGGGATTCATCGAGATGTACTGCCGCTCCCGCACCTCGCCGGAGGACATCCACCGGGCGCTGGCGCACTATTCCGAGGTGGCGGCGGCCTCCACCGTCACCGGCGAGGCCGATGCGCTCGTGCAGGTCTTCGCCGCGGACATGCGGCATTTCGAAGCCGTGCTGGAGCGGATCGCGGGGGAGCCGTTCGTCGAGCGGACGAAGTCGGTCCTGGTGCTCTCCCCGCTGCTCCGGCGCTACACGGCCGGGCCTCCGCTGTGAACCGGGTGTCCAGGCTGTGAGCCAGGACACCCGGCGCAACACATCGACGATTCCGGGCAGAAGCACGCAACGGAGTGCGGGTCTCTCCGCAAGATCCGCTGCTTGTGGCGCACCGGGCGCGCCCGTAGCTTCGGATGCGTGCGTATCGCTCTCCTCCAGACCCAGGACCAGCCCGGTTCCCGCGGGCCGGCCGCGCTCGACGCCGCCGCGCGGGACGCCGCGGCACGCGGCGCCCGGCTGCTGGTCACCCCGGAACTCTCGCTCACCGGCTATGCGCTGGAGGACCCGGCCGAGGTCGCGGAGCCGGCCGGCGGACCCGCCGCGGCGGCCGTCTCGCGCATCGCCCGCGAGCACGGGATCGCCCTCGTCTACGGGTACCCCGAGGCGGGCGAGGACGGTGCCGTGCACAACGCGGTCCGCCTGGTCGGCCCGGACGGTGCGGCACTCGCCGACTACCGCAAGACGCACCTGTACGGCCCCTACGAGGCCGAGCACTACACCCCCGGCACCCGGCTGCCCGTCCAGGCCGACCTCGACGGGCTCCGGCTGGGCCTGCTGATCTGCTACGACGTGGAGTTCCCGGAGGCCGTCCGCGCCCACGCCCTGGCCGGTACCGACCTGCTGCTGGTGCCCACCGCGCTGATGCGGCCCTACGACACCGTCGCCACGACCCTCGTCCCGGCGCGCGCGGTGGAGAGCCAGCTCTACGTCGCCTACGCCGACCGCGTCGGCCCCGAAGGCGCGTTCGACTTCGCCGGGCTGAGCTGTCTGGCCGCGCCCGACGGCACCGTGCCGGTGCGGGCCGACGGCCGGACGGCCGCGCTGCTGGTCGCCGACGTCGACCCCGGGGCGCTGCGGGCCTCCCGCGACCGCAACCCGTATCTGGCCGACCGCCGCCCCGAGCTCTACGCGCACTGACCCCCTCCAGGCCGGCCGCGCGCCCCGCGCGGCCGGCCCGTACTCCCAGGAGCGACCCCGCATGACCTCCACCGTGCCCACCGCCGCCCACGACCACGACGAGCAGCGCGACACCGCACAGCAGCCGCCCCAGGGCCCGCTGACCATGTTCGGCCCCGACTTCCCGTTCGCCTACGACGACTTCCTCGCGCACCCGACGGGCCTGGGGGCCGTTCCGCCGACCGAGCACGGCACCGAGGTCGCGGTGATCGGCGGCGGCCTCTCGGGCCTGGTGGCGGCGTACGAACTGATGAAGATGGGGCTCAAGCCGGTCGTCCACGAGGCCGACCAGCTCGGCGGCCGGCTGCGTACGGCGACGTTCGACGGCGGCGACCCGTCGCTGCGCGCCGAGATGGGCGCCATGCGCTTCCCGCCGTCCTCGACCGCTTTCCAGCACTACATCGATCTGATGGGCCTGGAGACCGAGCCGTTCCCCAACCCGCTGGCTCCCGACACCCCCTCCACCGTGGTCGACCTCAAGGGCGAGCCGCACTACGCGCGCACCCTGGAGGACCTGCCGCCCGTCTACCACCAGGTGATGGAGGCGTGGAACGCCTGCCTGGAGGAGGGCGCCGACTTCTCCGCGATGCAGGAGGCGATACGCGAGCGGGACGTCCCCCGGATCCGGGGGATCTGGTCCCGGCTGGTGGAGAAGCTGGACAACCAGACCTTCTACGGCTTCCTGTGCGACTCCGCTGCCTTCTCCTCCTTCCGGCACCGGGAGATCTTCGGACAGGTCGGATTCGGCACCGGCGGCTGGGACACCGACTTCCCCAACTCCATCCTGGAGATCCTGCGCGTCGTCTACACCGGCGCGGACGACGACCACCGCGGCATCGTCGGCGGCTGCCAGCAGCTTCCGCTGCGGCTGTGGGAACACCAGCCGGACAAGCTCGTCCACTGGCCGCAGGGCACCAGCCTCAGCTCACTGCACCCCGGCGGGGCGCACCGCCCCGCCGTCACCAGGCTGCACCGCACGGCCGGGAACCGGGTGACGGTCACCGACGCGGACGGGGACATCCGCACCTACCGTGCGGCGGTCTTCACCGCCCAGTCCTGGCTGCTGCTGAGCCGGATCGACTGCGACGACGCGCTGCTGCCCATCGACCACTGGACCGCGGTGGAGCGCACCCACTACATGGAGTCCTCCAAGCTGTTCGTGCCCGTCGACCGGCCGTTCTGGCTCGACAAGGACCCGGAGACCGGCCGGGACACGATGAGCATGACCCTCACCGACCGGATGACGCGCGGCACCTACCTGCTGGACGACGGCCCCGACAAGCCGGCCGTGATCTGCCTGTCGTACACGTGGTGCGACGACAGCCTCAAGTGGCTGCCGCTGGACGCCGAGGAGCGGATGGAGGTGATGCTCAAGTCCCTCGGCGAGATCTATCCCGGCGTCGACATCCGCAAGCACATCACCGGCAACCCGCTCACCGTCTCCTGGGAGGACGAGCCGTACTTCCTCGGCGCGTTCAAGGCCAACCTGCCGGGCCACTACCGCTACCAGCGGCGGCTGTTCACCCACTTCATGCAGGAGACGCTGCCCGCCGACCGGCGCGGCCTCTTCCTCGCCGGGGACGACATCTCCTGGACCGCGGGCTGGGCCGAGGGCGCCGTGCAGACCGCGCTCAACGCCGTGTGGGGCGTCATGCACCAGCTGGGCGGCACCACCGACCCCGCCAACCCCGGCCCGGGGGACGTGTTCGAGGAGATCGAGCCGGTGCGGCTTCCGGAGGACTGACCGGCGGCCGGGGGCGGGACGGCGCAGCCCGGCGGCGCCGGCCCCGCCTCACAGGCCCGCTTCGGTCACCGCCTCCCGCAGCACCTTCGCCGTCCCGATCAGCTCCTGCGCGTCGCGGCACGTCAACTGGGCGTCCAGCAGGACCTCCTGGACGCCCGCCCGCACCGCGCCGGTCAGGTCCGAGACGATCTGCTCGACGTTGCCGTGGTGCGGACGGCGCCTGCCCTCCACCGGCCGGTCGGTGAGCTGGACCGCCGCCCGTACGGTGGTCGACAGTTCCGCCGGGTCCCGGCCCGCCTCTCCGGCCAGCTCCGCGATCCGCGACCGGGTGGTGGCGATCTGCTCGTTCGAGAGCATCGAGGGCAGCCACCCGTCGGCCCGCCGCACCAGGCGGCGCAGGGCCTTGTCCGTGCCGCCCGCCAGCAGCACGGGGATCGGGCGGGCGGGCTTGGGGCCGATCGCCGAGGGGGAGAACCGGGTCCGCCGGCCCTCGTAGGCGGCCGGGTCCGGCCCCCACACCGCGGCGCACACGTCCAGCAGTTCGTCCAGGGCCGCCCCGCGGGCGGCGTGCTCGGCGCCGGCCGCGGCGTACTCGTCCCGGGACCAGCCGGTGCCCAGCCCCGCGACGAGCCGGCCGCCGCCGGCCGCGTCCAGCGAGGCGAGGGCGCGGGCCAGCAGCAGCGGCTGGTGCAGCGGGCCGACCAGCACCGCCGTGCCCAGCCGCACCCGTTCGGTGACGGCGGCGGCCAGCGACAGGGTGACCAGCGGGTCGGCGACGGACCGGAAGTAGTCCGCCCACCGCATCCCCGGTACCAGGTACATGTCGTCCAGCGGTTCCTCGGGGCGCATGAGCCGCTCCAGCACCCAGACGCTGTCGTACCCCAGTTCTTCGGCCGCCCGTGCCACCTCCGTCACGTCGGCCGTCAGGTCGTACGTGCCGGTCTGCGGCAGCCCCAGCCCCAGTCGCAGCGCCATGTCGCCTCCGTAGCTCTCCATCTGCCCGCCGGTTCCCGGCAGTTCACCTCCGGCACCCTGGTACCGGAGCGTCCCTGCATACGCGATGCGCGCGCGCCGGGCAATGCCGCCCCCCCCCGGTGATCCCGGTGCGGCCGCGGTCAGCCGTGCCACAGCGGCGTCAGCAGGCAGCGGCCCGCGATGCCGACGGTCGCGTCGATCCCCTCGGCCGTCTCCGCCAGCAGTTCGCCGCACCTCCGCAGCCCCCACAGCGCACGGAACGACACCCAGGCGCCCGCGCGGGCCCGCTCCAGACTCCAGGAACCGACCAGGTGGGTGAGCGGATCGGCCACGTCCAGCAGGTCCGGGCCCGGCATCAGGTCCTCCCGGATGCGCTCCTCCAGTCCCGTCAGCAGCTCGCCGATCCGCTCGAAGTCCGCCTCCAGTTCCTCGGGCTCGGCGTGCAGCGCCCGGCAGGTGTCCACCAGCGCCAGCGGCAGATCGTGGCCGATGTGCGCGTTGATGCCGGCTAGCGCGAACTGCAGCGGATGGACGGAGGGGTGGCGCCGGAAGCGGAAGAGCGGCCGCCAGCACGCGGGCATCCGCAGCCCGGCCGCCTCGGCGTCCACCGCGTCCAGGAAGCGCTGCGCGAACCGGCTGCCCAGCTCCCCGGTGGCGGCCCGGTCCCGGAAGTGCCCGGTGGCCAGCCGCCGTTCGAGCTCCTCGGTCACCGACAGGTACACCCGGTTGAACACGGCCACCCCGTCCTGCCTGGGCAGTATGGCGCCGATCTCGCGCATCCGGGCCGTCACATCGGCGATGGGCGCGGCCGTTGCCGCGCGCTGCGCCGGCACCTGCTCGATGGAGGTCATGCCGGGCAGCCTGACAGCCGCAGGGCCGCGCCGCGGGCAGCACGGCCCCGGCAGCCCCCGGACGGAGGACGAGCGCCCCTCGTTCAACTCGGGTGCGCCGCGGACGGGATGGCGGGATACTCCGCCCATGACCTCCGAGAGGGCCGACCTGCACACCGAGCGGCTCGTGCTGCACCCCATGACCCGGGAGGAGGCCGAACGGGTCGTGCGGCGCAGGCCCGGTCCCGGGGACCGGTGGGGGCCCGGGTACCCGGATGCGATGGATGTGCGGGGCGCCCAGGTCCTGCTGGCGGCGTCCGGCACCGACGGCGATCACCGGCCGGTCGGCAACTACGAGATCCGGCGGCGCGACGACGGCCGCGCCATCGGCGGCATCGGCCTCGACCGGGCGGCAGGTGCGGCGGATGCCGTCACCGTCGGGTACGGCCTCAACGCCTCGGCACGCGGCCAGGGGTATGCCGCCGAGGCGCTGCGCGCGCTGCTGGCCTTCGCCTGGTCACAGGGCGTCGTCCGGGTCGAGGCCGACGCCGACCTGGACAACCTGGCCTCGCAGCACGTGATGGCGGCGGCCGGGATGCGGCCGGTGGGACAGGACCACCGGGTGCGGTACTTCGCGGCGACGGCCCCCGGCGGACGCCCGGCACCCGGCGGACGCACGACCGCTCCCGGCGGTCGGGCCACGGCTCCCGGCGCGGGTCAGCTCGGCTCGTCGTAGCCGCTGGTGCCCTCGTCCAGCAGCGGCTGCTGGGCCTTGAGGTGCGGCGGGGCCAGCGCCTTGAGCGCGTGGTAGCCGGTGAGGACGACGATGGTGCCCAGCGCGATGCCACCGAGTTCGAAGTCGTCGGAGACCTTCAGGGTGACGCCGCCGACGCCGATGATGATGCCCGCCGCGACCGGGACGAGGTTGAGCGGATTGCGCATGTCGACGGCGTTGCTGATCCAGATCTGCGCCCCCAGCAGGCCGATCATGCCGTAGAGGATCACGGTGATGCCGCCGAGCACTCCGCCGGGGATCGCCGCGACGACGGCACCGAACTTGGGGCACAGCCCGAAGAGCAGCGCGAAGCAGGCCGCGGCCCAGTACGCGGCCGTGGAGTACACCCGGGTCGCGGCCATGACGCCGATGTTCTCCGAGTACGTCGTCGTCGCCGGACCGCCGAAGGCCGTCGACAGGACGCTGCCCGCGCCGTCCGCGGCGATCGCGGTGCCCAGCTTGTCGTCCAGCGGATCGCCGGTCATCTCGCCGACCGCCTTGACGTGCCCCGCGTTCTCGGCCACCAGCGCGATCACCACCGGAAGCGCCACCAGCACCGGCGACCAGGAGAAGTCGGGGCCGTGCACGGTCGGCAGCCCGAACCAGTCGGCCCGGCCCACGCCGGACAGGTCCAGCCGCCAGTGGTCGACCGTCTTGCCGCCGGCGTCCGGCGAGTGGATCCGGCCGAACACGGTGTCGAACGTCCAGGACATCAGATAGCCGGCGACCAGGCCGAGGAAGATCGCGATCCGGGACCAGAAGCCGCGCAGGCACACCACCGCGAGTCCGGTCAGCAGCATGGTCAGCAGCGCCGTCCACTGGTCCTGGGGCCAGTACGTCGAGGCGGTGACGGGCGCCAGGTTGAAGCCGATCAGCATGACGACCGCGCCGGTCACCACGGGCGGCATCACCGCGTGGATGATCCGCGCGCCGAACTTCTGCACGGCGAGCCCGACGAGCAGCAGCACGGCCCCGACCACCAGGATCGCCCCGGTCACGGTGGCGCTGTCGCCGCCCTGGCCGCGGATGGCGGCGGCCACCCCGACGAAGGAGAGGCTGCACCCCAGATAGCTCGGTACCCGGCCGCGGGTGGCCAGCAGGAAGAGCATCGTGGCCAGGCCGGACATCATGATCGCCAGGTTCGGGTCCAGCCCCATGAGGACCGGCGCCACGAAGCTGGCGCCGAACATGGCCACCACGTGCTGGGCGCCCAGGCCCGCCGTCCGCGGCCAGGAGAGCCGTTCGTCGGGCCGTACCACCGCGCCGGGCGCCGGTACCCGACCGTCGCCGTGCACCTTCCACCGCACGCCGAGCCCGCCGCCCATGTGTTCACTCCCGCTCGCTGCCTGGCTGATTCTGATCGGCCCACATACTAGTTCGACCAGTGCGGTGCCTCTGTCCTCCCTCGGCGCCCCCGGGAACGGGCGCCGCACCGCGCCGGATCCGCCCGGATCTCAGGTGCGCAGCACCCGCGCTCCCGCCACCAGCCCCAGCAGCAGAACGGTCACCACGCCGAAGGAGGCCGACAGGGTGGTCGACTCGGCGATCCAGCCGACGGCGGCGGGCGCCGCCAGGCCGGACGCATAGGCCAGGGTGGCCACCCCCGCGATGGCCTGCCCGGGGGCTGCCGCCGCGGTGCGGCCCGCGGCGGCGAAGCACAGCGGGACCACCACGGCGATCCCCACCCCGATCAGTGCGAACCCGACGACGGCCGCGGGCGGCGTGTGTGCCGCGACCACCAGGGCGCCGCCCGCCGCCGCCAGCGCCCCACCCGCGCGTACGGTGGCCACCGGCCCGAACCGCCGCACCACCGCGTCGCCCGACAGCCGGGCCAGCGCCATCGTGCAGGCGAACGCCGTGTAGGCGGAGGCGGCGAGCCCGGGCCCGGCCCCCGTCACGTCCGCCAGGTAGATGCCGGACCAGTCCATCGAGGCGCCTTCGGCGAAGACCGCGCAGAAGCCGAGCAGTCCGATCGCCACGACCCCGCGGGTGGGCAGCGCGAAGCGCGGCGGCGCCTCGTCCTCGCGGGCGCCCTCCCGAGCGCTCTCCGGTTGTCCGGGTGGCTCCCGGTCCGGGGTCCACCGGGCCGCGACCACCGCGGCCGCGGCCAGCAGGGGAGCCGCCAGCCCCAGATGCACCCGCGCGTCCAGCCCCGCGTGCGCGGCGAGCACGCCACCCGCCCCGCCCACCAGCGTCCCCACGCTCCACAGCCCGTGCAGCGAGGACATCACCGACCGCCCGTACTCCGCCTCGACCCGCACCCCCTGGGCGTTCATCGCCACGTCCATCAGCCCGAGCCCGCAGCCGTACAGGAACAGCGCCGGGCACAGCCACCCCAGGGCCGGGGCGAGCGGCGGCAGCACCAGCCCGGCGCAGCAGGCCAGCGAGACCGCGGCCAGCGCCCGGCGCGGGCCGTGGCGGTGCGCCGCGCGAGCGGCGAGCGGCATGGCCGCGGAGGCCCCGGCCGTCATGAAGACCAGCGCCAGCCCCAGCCAGCCGGGGCTCAGCCCGAGATGCTCGCGCAGCCAGGGGATCCGGGTGGCGAACGTGCCGCTGGCCGTCCCGTGCACGGCGAAGACCACCGAGACCGCCGCCCGCCCGGCGCGCGCGTGCTGCGCGGCCCGTGCTCCGGGCCCGCTCCGGGGCTCGCCCGTCCGCGTGGCCGGCCGCCCGGCACCGACCCCCGGCTCCCCACCGGCATCCCGTTCCGGGCCGGCATCCGGCTGCGGGCCGGTTCCCGCCCCCGTACCGGTCCCCGACCCGGCACCCGGATCGGGTCCGGGCACATCCGTACGCATCCCGTCTCCCCGCCGCACGTTCCGACACCGCCCTCCGCCGTACGTTCCGACACCGCCCTCCGGCGCGTCCGTACCGCCGCCCGGCGGCGGGTCCGCGCGGCCCACGACGCTGATCGTGCCCCGCTCGGTCCTCCCTCGAACACCCGTGGACACGGGGGGCGCACGTGCTGTCCCGGGGCTGCTGTGAGTCACCGCACAGCAGCCGCCCGCATGGCACCCCTGCCCGCGTGGCAGACTGGGAGTACCCCCGGCCGACAGCTGGGGGAGTACCAGTGACGTCAGCGCACTCCGGGGTCGGTGAAAGTCCGAACCGGCGGTTACAGTCCGCGACCCGGCCGCCTCCAGCGGTCGGTTGACCAGGTGAGATTCCTGGACCGACGGTGAAAGTCCGGATGGGAGGCAGTGCGCGGCGGACGCGATCGGTGCGCCGCCGGCCGGCGGTCCCGTTCCGGAGGCTGCGGCCGGACCGGAGCGGACCCTCCCGTTCCGGCAGGTCGTCCCGACGCGCGTCCGTCACACAGTCCCGCAGCCCCGGAGTCCGTGCCCGAAGAGGCAGGAGGACCCGGTGGCCCCCCACCCCCAGGCGCCGCTCGCGCCGCAGGCCGAGCGCGACGCGATGCGCCGTGCCATCGCGCTCGCCGCGCGGGGACTCGGCTCCACCAGCCCCAATCCCGTCGTCGGCTGCGTCGTCCTCGACCACGTGGGACGCCAGGTCGGGGAGGGCTGGCACCAGCGGGCCGGCGGCCCGCACGCGGAGGTCCACGCGCTGGCCGAAGCGGGCGAGGACGCCCGCGGCGGCACCGCCGTCGTCACGCTCGAACCCTGCGACCACACCGGGCGCACCGGCCCCTGCTCCCGCGCCCTCATCGACGCCGGGATCTCCCGCGTCGTCTACGCGGTGCCCGACCCCGGCCCCGGCTCGGCAGGCGGCGCCTCGACCCTCGCCGCCGCCGGTGTCGAGGTCGAAGGAGGCCTGCTGGCCGACGAGGCGGCGGCCGGCAACGCGGCCTGGCTGACCTCCGTCCTGCACGGCCGCCCCTACGTCACCTGGAAGTACGCCGCCTCGCTCGACGGCCGCACCGCCGCCGCCGACGGCTCCAGCCGCTGGATCACCTCCGCCGAGGCCCGCGCCGACGTGCACCGGCTGCGCGCCGAGTCCGACGCCGTCCTCGTCGGCTCCGGAACGGCCCGCGCCGACGACCCGCACCTGGCCGTGCGCGGAGTGCCCGGCGCCACCCAGCCGCTCCGCGTCGTCGTCGACACCGAGGCCACCGCCGTACGCGCCGGAGCCCGCGTCCTCGACGGCGCCGCGCCCACCCTGATCGCCGTCGCCCGGGACGCGGACACCGCAGAGCTGGAGTCCGCAGCCGACGGCAGCCCGGTCGAGGTGCTGCGGCTGCCGCGGGCGGCCGGCGACCGGGCCGGACTCGACCTGGACGCCCTGCTGACCGCCCTGCACACCCGCGACGTGCGCGCGGTCCTGCTGGAGGGCGGCGCCACTCTCGCCGCCGCCTTCGTCGCCGCCGGGCTGGTCGACCGGGTCGTCGGCTACCTCGCCCCCGTCCTGCTGGGCGCGGGGCCGCCCGTCCTGGGGAACGCCGGAATCAGCACGATCGCGCAGGCGTTGCGGCTCACCGTGAGCGACACCCTGCGCATCGGCCCCGACCTGCGGGTCACCGCGGTCGGCAGCACCGCGCACCCGACCACCGGCCCGTCCGCCGCCGTCGCCGGGCAGCCCGAGCAGACCGAGGAGTCCTGAGTGTTCACCGGAATCGTGGAAGAACTGGGCGAGGTCGTCGCCGTCGAGGACCGGGGCGGCTCCGCACGGCTGCGGCTGCGCGGGCCGCGTGTCACCGCCGACGCGCGGCACGGCGACTCGATCGCCGTCAACGGCGTGTGCCTGACCGTCGTGGAGACCCGCGACGGCGAGTTCACGGCCGACGTCATCGCCGAGACGCTGGAGCGCTCCAGCCTCGGCGCCCTCACCGCGGGCTCGCCGGTCAACCTGGAGCGCCCCATGGCGCTGGGCGGGCGGCTCGACGGCCACCTCGTCCAGGGGCACGTCGACGGCACCGGCACCCTCACCGCACGGCAGGACGCGGACAGCGGCACCGACCTCACCATCGGGCTGCCCGAAGGGCTGGGCCGCTACCTGGTCGAGAAGGGGTCCATCACCGTCGACGGCATCAGCCTCACGGTCGTGGAGGCCACCGACGCGTACTTCACGGTCTCCCTGATCCCCACCACGCTCGCCCTCACCACGCTCGGCACCAAGCAGCCGGGCGACCCGGTCAACCTGGAGGTCGACGTCCTCGCCAAGTACGTGGAGCGGCTGCTGGGCCCGACCGCGCAGGGCATCCCGCAGCCGCCGCCCCCCGGCGGTGCGGCACCCTCGCCGCAGGGCGGCGCCGCACAGCAGAGCGGGGCGGCGCGATGAGCGGCCTGCACTGGCTGAACCAGGAGGCGTTCGCCGCCTTCGGGCAGCACGTCATCTGGTCCGACATGCTCGGCAACCTGATGGGGCTGCTCGGACTCGCACTGGGCTGGCGGCGCTCCATAGCCACCTGGCCCGTGCAGCTGCTGTCCGGGCTGATCCTCGTGGGCGCCTTCGCCTCGGCGCAGCTGGCGGGCGGCGTCGGCAAGCAGCTCCTGGTCATCGGAGTGGCGCTGTGGGGCTGGCGGCAGTGGGGACGCGGCCGGCGGCAGGCGCAGGACGGTTCCATCGCCGTACGGTTCGCCACCTGGCGGGAGCGGGGACTGCTCGCCCTGGGCACCGCACTGGGCACGGCCGCCGTCGGCACCCTCTTCACCCTGGTGCCCGCCCTCTCCTGGAGCCCCTGGGCCGACGCCTACATCTTCGTCGGCACCCTGGCCGCGATGGTGGCCCAGGCCCGCGGGCTGGTGGAGTTCTGGCTCGCCTGGCTGCTGGTGGACGTGGTCGGGGTGCCGCTCGCCTTCAGCAGCGGCCTGGCCTTCTCCGGGCTCGTCTACGTCGTCTATCTCGCCCTCGTCCTGTGGGGGCTGCGTGCCTGGTGGCAGCGCTCCCGCGAGGAGGCGGGCGCGCGGGCCGCCGCCCGCCCCGAGCACGCGCTGCACTCGGCCGGAGCCGCACTGTGAACGCGCCGTCCCCCGCCGCCCGGGCGCACCGCAAGGAAGGAGCACGCTCATGACCGCGCTGCCGAACTGGTACGACGCGCCTCCCGCCCCGCGTCCCCCGTCCGAGGCGGAACCGGCCGACCCCGGGGCGGTGTTCGGGCTCGCGCTCGACCCCGTCGAGGAAGCGGTCCGCGACATCGCCGAGGGCCGCCCGGTCGTGGTCGTCGACGACGAGAGCCGGGAGAACGAGGGCGACCTGGTGGTCGCCGCCGAGCTGATCACGGCCGAGACCGTCGCCTTCATGATGAGCGAGTGCCGCGGCCTGATCTGCACCCCCATGGAAGGGGCCGACCTCGACCGGCTCGCGCTGCCCCAGATGGTCGCCGAGAACACCGAGTCCATGGGCACCGCCTTCACCGTCTCGGTCGACGCCACCGGCGCGCACGGCGTCACCACCGGCATCTCCGCCGCCGACCGCGCCGCCACCATCCGGCTGCTCGCCGACCCCGGCACCGTACCGGCCGACTTCGTCCGCCCCGGGCACGCCTTCCCGCTGCGGGCCAGGCCCGGTGGTGTGCTCGCCCGCGCCGGGCACACCGAGGCGGGCGTCGACCTGGCCCGGCTGGCCGGGCTGCGCCCGGCCGCCGCCATCGTGGAGATCGCCGGCGAGGACGGCACCATGCTGCGGCTGCCCGAACTGGTCCCGTTCGCACGCAAGCACGGGCTGCGGATCATCTCCATCGAGGACCTGATCGCCTACCGCCGCTCCGCCGAGCCCACCGTGCGGCGCGAGGCGACGACCCGGCTGCCCACCCGGCACGGCGACTTCCGCGCCTACGGCTACCGCTCCGTCGTCGACGGGGTGGAGCACATCGCGCTCGTCGCCGGTGACCTCACCGGCCCGGGTGACCCCGGGCACCCCGCCGACGGCGAGGACGTGCTCGTACGAGTGCATTCCGAGTGCCTGACGGGCGATGTCTTCGGCTCCCAGCGGTGCGACTGCGGGCCCCAGTTGGAGGCGTCCCTGGAACGCGTCCAGCAGGAGGGCCGCGGTGTGGTGCTCTACCTGCGCGGCCACGAGGGCCGGGGCATCGGGCTGCTGTCCAAGCTGCGCGCCTACGAACTGCAGGAGCGGGGCCGCGACACCCTCGACGCCAACCTCGAACTGGGGCTTCCGGCCGACGCCCGCGACTACGCGGCCGCCGCGCAGATCCTCACCGACCTGGGAGTGCGGTCCCTGCGGCTGATGACGAACAACCCGGAGAAGACGGCCGCGATGGAGCGGCACGGTCTGCGCGTCACGGGACGGGAGCCGATGCCCGTGCAGGCGGGCGAGCACAACCTGCGCTACCTGCGCACCAAGCGCGACCGGATGGGCCACGACCTGCCCTGGCTGGACGCCGAGCGCAGCTCACCCTGCGGCACCCAGTAGCCGCGCGGACCCGGATCCGCGTGGGCTCCCCGTCCGCGCGGATCGCGGGACACCGGCAGCACCACCACCACACAGCACACGACACACGCACGAGGAGCACCGTGAGCGGCAAGGGCGCACCCGAACTGACCGTCAAGAACTGCCAGGACCTGCGGGTGGCCGTGGTCGCCGCGCAGTGGCACCGGCAGGTCATGGACGGCCTCGTCGACGGCGCCCTGCGCGCGCTGCGCGAACTGGGCATCGACGAGCCCACCCTGCTGCGCGTCCCGGGCAGCTTCGAGCTGCCCGTCGTCGCCAAGGTCCTGGCCGACCGCGGCTACGACGCGATCGTGGCGCTCGGCGTCGTCGTCCGGGGCGGCACCCCGCACTTCGACTACGTCTGCCAGGGCGTCACCCAGGGGCTCACCGAGGTGTCGGTGCGCACCGGCGTCCCGATCGGCTTCGGCGTGCTGACCTGCGACGACGAGGAGCAGGCCGTGGCCCGCGCGGGACTTCCCGGCTCCAGCGAGGACAAGGGGCACGAAGCGGTGACGGCCGCCGTGGCGACCGCCGCGACGCTGCGCACCGTCGCGGAGCCCTGGCGCTGAGCGCTCCCCGCCACCGCGTAGGGTGAGAGGCACCATGGCGAACAAGACATTCGAGCAGCTCTTCGCCGAGCTGCAGCACAAGGCCGCCACCGGCGACCCCGGCACCTCCCGTACCGCCGAGCTGGCCGCGCAGGGCGTGCACGCCATCGGCAAGAAGATCGTGGAGGAGGCCGCCGAGGTCTGGATGGCCGCCGAGCACGAGGGCGACGCGCGCACCGCGGAGGAGATCTCGCAGCTCCTCTACCATCTGCAGGTGCTCATGGCCGCCAAGGGCCTCTCCCTCGACGACGTATACGCTCACCTCTGAGACCGCACGCTCTCCGCCGCCGCACGAACAAAGGAAGCTCCCGCATGCTGCGCATCGCCGTCCCCAACAAGGGTTCCCTCTCCGGACCTGCGGGGGAGATGCTGCATGAGGCCGGGTACCAGCAGCGCAAGGCCAGCAAGGAACTCGTGCTGGTGGACCCGGAGAACGACGTCGAGTTCTTCTACCTGCGCCCCCGCGACATCGCGATCTACGTCAGCTCCGGGCGGCTGGACATCGGCATCACCGGCCGCGACCTGCTGCTGGACTCCGGGGCGCGGGCCGAGGAGGTGCTCCCGCTCGGCTTCGCCCGCTCCACCTTCCGCTACGCGGCCAAGCCCGGCACCGTCGGCACCCTCGACGACCTCGCCGGGCTGACGGTCGCCACCTCCTACGAGGGCATCGTCGCCAAACACCTGGCGGACAAGGGCATCGACGCCTCGGTCGTCCACCTGGACGGCGCGGTGGAGACGGCCATCGAGCTGGGTGTGGCCCAGGTCATCGCGGATGTCGTGGAGACCGGGACCTCGCTGCGGAACGCGGGCCTGGAGATCGCCGGAGAGCCGATCCTGGAGTCCGAGGCCGTCGTGATCCGCCGGACCGGAGCCGATCCGCACGGGCCCAAGGTGCAGCAGTTCCTGCGCCGTCTCCAGGGCGTCCTGGTGGCCCGCAGTTACGTGATGATGGACTACGACATCCGGGCCGAGCACCTGGAGCAGGCCGTCGCGCTCACCCCCGGACTGGAGTCCCCGACGATCTCCCCGCTGCACGACCAGGGCTGGGTGGCCGTCCGTTCCATGGTGCGCACCACCGAGGCGCAGCGGATCATGGACGACCTCTACGACCTGGGCGCCCGCGCCATCCTCACCACGGGCATCCACGCCTGCCGCCTGTGACCGCCACCGGAGCACGCTCATGACCGACAGCCCCCGGGTGCCCGCGCTTCCCGTCACCTTCCGGCCCACCCGCACCCGCGCGGTGCTGCTGAGCGCCGGGCTCGCCGCGTTCGTCGTCATCACCGCGATCTCGCTGATGCTCCAGCTCGGCGGCGGCGAGCGGGCCAGTTTCATCTGCACCGCCGCGCTCTTCCTCGGCGTGCTGGTGCTGCTGAGCCGCCCCCGGGTGACCGCGGACGAGGACGCGGTGACGGTCGTCAACCTCACCACCAAGCGGCGCCTCGAATGGGCGCAGGTGCTCGCCGTCCATCTGCGGCCCGGCGACCCCTGGGTCTCGCTCGATCTGGCCGACGGCACCAGCCTGCCCGCGATGGGCATCCAGCCGGGCATCGCCAAGCAGCAGGCCCTCGCCGACGCGCGAGCCCTGCGGGCACTGGTCGACCTCAAGGGCGTCCCCGACGCCGCCCCGAACGGAGTACCGGGCGATGCCGCGGGCGGGACGGGGCCCGAGGCCGGAAAGTAGCGGCCCGGCCGCCTCTGGCGGCAACCCCGGCGCGGCGCCGCGCGTCTTCGCGAGGTGCGGCCCAGTGTCTACTCTGGAGCACACCGGCGTGAGCCGCCCCGCGCTCGCGCGGGCACCTGCGAACCGAGGAGTGAGACCCTCCAGCGATGGACGGATCGTCCTGTAGTACATGCGCCGCGTCCCGTCTCCACGGGGGCGTGGCATGACCCTCCCGCTCGTCCTGCTCGGTGTGGCGTTCCTGCTCGTACTCGCCAACGGCTTCTTCGTCGCGGCCGAGTTCGGGCTCGTCACCGTCGAGAGACCCGAAGCCGAACGCGCCGCCGCCGAGGGCGACCGCAAGGCGCGCGGTGTCGTCCTGGCGCTGCGCGAGCTCTCCTTCCAGCTCTCCGGCACCCAGCTCGGCATCACCCTCACCTCCCTGGTCACCGGCATGCTGGCCGAGCCCGCGCTGGCCCGGCTGCTGAGCGGACCGCTGGGCGCGCTCGGGACACCGGCCGGCGCCGTCGGCGGAATCGCCGTCGTCATCGGGATGCTGACCGCCTCCGCGGTCCAGATGGTCGTCGGCGAACTGGTGCCCAAGAACTGGGCCGTCTCCCGGCCACTGGCGGTCGCCCGGTTCGTCGCCGGTCCGCAGCGCCTCTTCTCCCGCACGTTCCGGCCGGTCATCGCGGGCCTGAACGCGGCGGCCAACCGCCTGGTGCGGCTCTTCGGAGTCCAGCCGGCCGAGGAACTGGCCTCCGCGCGCACCCCCGGTGAACTCGTCTCCCTCGCCCACCACTCGGCCCGTGCCGGGGCCCTCGAACAGGACACCGCCGACCTGTTCGTGCGCACCCTGGCGCTGGGCGGGCTGACGGCCCAGCACGTGATGACGCCCCGGGTCCGGGTCGGCGCACTGCAGGCCGCGGCGACCGCGGAGGACGTCCTCAACCTCACCCGTGCCACCGGCCTCTCCCGCTTCCCCGTCTACCAGGACACCCTGGACGAGGTGGTGGGCATGGTGCACCTCAAGGACGCGCTCGCCGTGCCCGCGCACCGGCGGCTGCACACCCCCGCCGCCCGGATCGCCCTCCCGGCGCTGCTCGTCCCCCAGACGCTCCCCGTCCGCCCGCTGCTGGCGCGGCTGCGCAGCGAGCAGCCCATCGCCGTGGTCGTGGACGAATACGGCGGGACGGCCGGGGTCGTCACGCTGGAGGACATCGTCGAGGAGATCGTCGGCGAGGTGCGCGACGAACACGACGGACAGCTCTACGACGAACTGCCCGAACTGGCCCCGGCACCGGCCGAAGCGGAGGGCCGCCCGGCCTGGGAGGCGGACGGCGGCTGCCGGGTGGGCGCCCTGCGCGGCATCGGCCTGGAGGTCCCCGAGGGCCCCTACGAGACCGTCGCCGGACTCGTCGCCGACCTCTTGGGCCGCATCCCGGTGCCGGGCGACACCGCCCGGCTGCGGGTGCCGCAGCCGCGGGCCGGCCAGGACGGTCCGGAGTGGCAGCTGCGAGTACGGCACGTGGCGCACCACCGCGCCGAACGCGTCCGGATCGTGGCTCCCGACTCCCGCGCCGCCACCCGCCCCGCCGCTCCGGCCGGCCCGGCCGACGGCGCATCCCGGCAGCCGGCCCGGAGCGTGCAGGCGGTGGCGTCATGAGTGTGCTGCAACTCCTCTTCGCCGCACTGCTGGTGCTCGCCAACGGCTTCTTCGTCGGTGCCGAGTTCGCGCTGGTCTCGGTGCGCCGCAGCCAGATCGAGCCGCTCGCGGCCGGCGGATCGGTGCGCGCCCGGCGCGTGCTGCGCGGGCTGGAGACGCTGCCGCAGATGATGGCCGCCGCGCAGTTCGGGATCACCGTCTGCTCGCTGACGCTGGGAGCGGTGGCCGAACCGACGCTGGCCCACCTGCTGGAGCCCGCCTTCCACGCCGCCCGGCTCCCCGAGGCGCTCGTGCACCCGGTGGGCTATGTGCTCGCGCTGGCCGTGGTGGTCTTCTTCCACCTGGTCGTGGGCGAGATGGTGCCCAAGAACCTGGCGATGGCGGCGCCCGAGCGCACCGCGCTGTGGCTGGGCCCCGCACTGGTCGCCTTCGCACGGCTGACCCGGCCGGTCACCGCCGCGCTCGGGGCGTGCGCCACCCTCGTCCTGCGGCTCTTCCGCGTCGAGCCCAAGGACGAGGTGGCGGCCGCCTTCACCAGTGAACAGCTCAACCAGCTGGTGGACGACTCCCGCCAGGCAGGCCTGCTGGAACCGGACGAACACGAGCGGCTGGCCGACGCGCTGGAACTCGGCTCCCGGCCGCTGACCGATGTCCTGCTGGGCCGCACCGAGCTGGTCACCGTCGGCACCGACGTCACCCCCCGCCAGGTGGAGGAGCTGACGGTGCGCACCGGCTACTCCCGCTTCCCGGTGCGTGCCGAGGACGCCGGCTTCCTGGGGTATCTGCACGTCAAGGACGTGCTCGATCTGGAGGAAGCCGACCGGGCCGTGCCGCAGCGGCTGTGGCGCCCGATCGCCACGCTGCGCGGCGAGCTGCCGCTGGACGACGCGCTGACCGCCATGCGGGCCGGTGCCTCGCACCTGGCCGCCGTCGCCGACGCCGCCGGGCGGGTGCTGGGAGTGGCCGCGCTGGAGGACGTGCTGGAGATCCTGGTCGGCGAGGTGCACGATCCCGCCCACGCCGACCAGGGCGGCCCCGGGTCCGGCCCGGCCCCCGCGCCGTCCGCCGGCGCCGGAGGTGCCCTGCCGGGTGCCCGGCAGCTCCCGGACGCCCGGAGCGGCGGCGCGGAGGGCGTCGTCAACCCGGCGGCGGCTGCGCACCCGGCGGAGAGCCGTCCGGCCCCCGCCCCGACAGCACCTCGCCGTACGCCTGCATGAGGTCGGGCAGCCGGAGTGTCGCCAGATCGTCGCGGGACGGGGTGCCCGCGTAGCCGGACAGCCGCAGATCCCGGTAGGCGCAGCTCTTCTCGTAGAGGGTGCGCAGAAAACGGCCGTTGCCCAGCTCGTCGATCCAGCCCTGGTCGACGACGTGCCCGCTGATGCTGCGCAGCTCCTCCAGCGCCTCCTCGTCCCAGACATCGCCGTTGTCGGCGGCCAGCACCTCACCGATCGCCGTCAGTTCCAGCGGCCGGTAGCTGGGGAAGTCCACCCGGGTCGTGAATCGGGAGGAGAGCCCCGGGTTGGCCGCCAGCAGCCGGTCCATCCCCTCCGGGTAGCCCGCCAGGATCACCACCAGCTGGTCCCGGTTGTCCTCCGCCCGCTTGAGCAGCACCTGCAGCGCCTCGTCGCCGTACGCGTCGCCCTTGGAGTAACCCGAGTTGGAGAGGGCGTACGCCTCGTCGACGAACAGCACGCCGCCCAGCGCCGAGTCGATCAGCTCGTTGGCCTTGACCGCCGTCTGCCCCAGGAACTCGCCCACCAGATCGGCCCGCTGCGCCTCGACCAGATGGTCGCCGCCCAGCAGCCCCAGCGCGTAGAAGGCCCGGCCCAGGATGCGCGCCACCGTGGTCTTGCCGGTCCCGGAGGGGCCGGAGAAGACGAAGTGCCGTTTCGGCGGCTGGACGGGCAACCCCTGACCGGCCCGCAGCCGCGCCATGTGCAACTGCGCGGAGAGCGCCCGGACCTGGCGCTTGACCGGCTCCAGGCCGACCATCCGCTCCAGCTCCTCCAGGGCCTGCGCCAGCAGCACCGGGTCCGAGGGCCCGGCCGGTACTCTGCCGTCCCCGGCGGCCGCCCGCCCGCGCAGCACGCCCGCGTCGACGCGGACCGGTTCGGCCGGGTCGCCGGAGTCCTCCAGGCGCAGCGCGTCCGCCTCCGGGTCCATCAGCGGGTCGGCGGCCCCGGCGTCGTCCGCCGCCTCCGGCTCCCCGCCGCCGGTGCCCGGCGGCCCGCCCGGGTCCTTGCGGCGTGCGCTGCCGTCCTGGAACCCCGAGCCCCCGAGGGAGCGGCCGTCCTCGGCTGCGGCCCCGTCGGTGGGATCCGCCGGATCGGCGGGCTGTGCCGGGTCGCCGGTCGGCTCGGCGCCTCTGTCGAACAGCTCCGGGGCCGCGGTCCGGTCCGGGCCGCCCAGCGAGCCGGAGAGCACGGCGGCCGCCAGATCCTCCGCCGTGCCGCCGCCACCGTCGCTGTCCGCGATCGTCGTCAGCCGGGCCGCCGTGTCCATGAACGTCGGGTCGATCCGGTGGACCGCGCGGTAGAGCGGCAGTGCCGCCGCGCTGCGCCCGGTGCCCTCCCGGGCGCGGGCCAGCCAGTAGCGCAGCTCCTTGCGCTGCGGCTGCTCGCTGCGGCAGCGCATCAGTGCGGCCGCGAGCAGCGGTTCGGCCTGCCCGTACATCTCCAGCCGGACCCGGGCCATGCCCGCGAACAGCCCGGCCTCGATGCCCAGCAGGGGATCGTCCACCAGCGGTTCGGTGTGCGCGACCAGCCCTTCCCAGTCCTTGGCCAGGTAGGCCCGGCAGGCGTGCAGGAACCGCACCTGCGGGTCGGCGTCCACCGGGGGGCAGCCCGCCAGGGCGCGGTCGAGTTCGGCGACGTGGCGCCCGTCCAGCCAGTGCGAGGCGTGCGCCAGCAGCAGGTCCCGCTCGTACTCCAGCACCGGCTGCACCCACCAGCCCAGCCAGTACCAGGAGTTGAGGGTGCGCCCGTGCCGGGCGCGCTGCTCGCCGAAGCGTTCCCGGTGGTGGTGCATCCGCAGCAGCGCGGTCGCGGTGTCGGCGCGCAGTGCGTGCAGGCCCAGCCAGGCGTCGGCCATCCCCGGATCGAGCCGCACCGCGGTGCGGAACTCCTCCTCGGCCTGCGCGTATCCGCCGATGGTGTACGCGTCCACCCCGCGCAGCCAGGCGAGTTCGGCCGGGGCGTGCAGGCCCTGGGGGTCCTGCGTGCCGAAGTTCATCACGTCCCCCACGAAATGTCCCCCGTCATCTGCCGGTTATCACCCGGGGTTCCCACGCTGTTCCGCATCGTACCCGTGCTCAGGGCGCTGTCGAAGGGCGGTCTACCCGGCTTCCGGGCGCGCGGAACGGCCTGTCGCGGCGGGATGCGAGGGGGGATCCGGCGCGGAAGGGTAACCGTAGAACCGATACAGAGGGTGAGAGAAATGTGAGTCTCTTGTTCCGCTTCGGGTATTCCGAGGCAGAACGAAGCCCCCGGTCACGGGGGAACAACCGGGGGCTTCGCGTCTGAAGACGGCCTGCGCAGACCGCCTGTTGGAAAACTAATCGGTCCCGCGCCGATGGTCAAGCCGCTCGGTTGCACACCGTACCGACAGCATGCCCTCAACGGCCGTCGCTTATACGGAGCGTCATATTCAGCGGCGGGCCCGGCGTCTCGCCACGCCTCTCCCGCACCTCGTACCCCGTGCGTCCCCGGCCCGTTTCGCGGACCAGGAAGTCCGCGAACGGGCGCGACGGGTCGGCCGCGAAGTGCGCGCGCTCCGCGGGGATCCACCGCGCCCAGAAGTCCCGCTGCGCCGGGCCGTCGCGGTGCCGCCCGCGCCGCCACGCGTCCGCGGCCGCCATCTCGACCCACAGCAGCGAAGCCAGCCGGGGCCGCAACGCTGCCCGTCCCGCCCCCACGCCCTCGACGAGGACGACCGGCGCGGGCGTCAGCCCGGCCTCCGCCGTGAACGCGCCCGCCACCCAGTCGTAGACCACGTAGCGTGCGCGCACCCCCCGCTCCAGCGGTTCGAGGACCTGCCGGGTCAGCCGCTCCGTCCAGTCGAACAGTCCCTCGTGGCAGGCCAGGTCGTCCAGATGCAGCACCGGCGCCCCGCCCAGCAGCTCCGCCAGCTCCCGGGCCAGGGTCGTCTTGCCCGACCCGGCATGCCCGTCCACACCGACCAGCCGCACCGGCCCGCACGAGGCGGGCAGCGCGGCGAGCCGGCCGGCGAGCGCGTCGAGCGGGAGCGGAGCAGGCATCCTCCCAGCGTACGTCCCGGTTCACACAGCTGTGCGGAACGCGCCCGCGCCTGACGGGCGGCCACGGTGTGTCACTGGTCTCGGCCAATGACGGCGGCATGCCGAGCGGCCGAAGCCCTGGCACGCGCCCCGCCGAGCCGCGATAGTTGGCTTCCGGGTACGGCCCGGACCGGACCGCAGGGCAGGACCGCGTACGACGCCGAGCACCACCGTGAGGCACCACCGCACCGACCCACGACTGGGGGCACTTCGCATGACCAGCAGATCCGCCAACCGCCGTACCGTCCTGGCCGCCGCCGTCGCCGTGGCCGCCTCGGCGGGCGCGGTCCCCACCGCTCTGGCAGCCGACGCCCGGACGAGTGGAACCACCGGCGCGCCGCACCCCGGCCGCCCGCCCCGGCCGGGCCGACCCGGGAAGGCGGGACAGGTGGAGTTCCACGACTGGGCCGCCCGGCGCGACTGGGCCGCGGGCGCCGCCGACGGCACCCGGGTGCGGTCGGGCAGGCGCCCCGGCATCGTGCTCGGGGACCCCGCGGGCACCACCTCCTACACCGATCCGCACACCGGCAGGAAGGCCGACTGGGAGTACGCCACCTGGACCTCGCCGCGCCACACCTGCGCCGTCCCCGCGAGCGAGGCCATCGCCTCCTGGAACGCCCACACCCCCGAGGGCACCTGGATCCGCGTCGAGCTGCGCGGCAGCTACTCCGACGGCGGGCACACGCCCTGGTACACCATGGGCATCTGGACCTCGGGCGACGGCGACGACGTACCGCGCCGCACCTCGGTCGGCAGCCAGAAGGACGGCAAGAGCACCATCTACACCGACACCTTCGCCGTGGACGACCCCGCCACCGGGCTCCGCCTGACGTCCTACCGGCTCCGCCTGACCCTCTACCGGGCCCCGGGCAGCCGCGCCACCCCCACCGTCTGGCGGGCCGGCGCGATGTGCTCCGACGTGCCCGACCGCTTCGAGGTCCCCGCCTCCGAGCCGGGCCTCGGCAGGGCCGTCGAGCTGAAGGTGCCGCGCTACTCGCAGGAGATCCACAAGGGCCAGTACCCCGAGTACGACAACGGGGGAGAGGCGTGGTGCAGCCCCACCTCCTCGCAGATGATCATCGAGTACTGGGGCCGCGAACCCAGCGCCGAGGACCTGGCCTGGGTCAACCCCGACTACGCCGACCCGCAGGTCTGCCACGCCGCCCGGTACACCTTCGACTACCGGTACGAAGGCTGCGGCAACTGGCCCTTCAACGGCGCCTACGCCAGTACCTACCGGGACATGAACGCGGTCGTCACCCGCATGAACTCGCTGAACGAGGCCGAGGAACTCGTCGCGGCGGGCATCCCGCTGATCACCTCCCAGTCCTTCCTCGAGTCCGAACTGGACGGCGCCGGATACGGCACCTCGGGCCACCTGATGACCGTCATCGGCTTCACCGCCTCCGGCGACGTCATCGCCAACGACCCCAACTCACCGGACGACCCCTCGGTCCGGCACGTCTACCAGCGGCGGCAGTTCGAGAACATCTGGCTGCGGACCAAGCGCAAGAACGCCGACGGCAAGGTCGTCGGCGGCACCGGCGGCATCTGCTACCTCTACTTCCCGACGAAGCTGACCGGCGCCCAGCGGCGGGTGCTGCGCAAGCACGGAGTGTGCTGAGCCGGTCGGGCAGGTGGTCGGCGTACACCACGGCCACCGCCTGACGGCAGCGCGTTGCCGTCAGGCGGTGGCCCGCTCGCGCCGCAGAGCCGGCGGCGTGCACGGGGGCACGTGCCACCGACGCGTCCGGCGCCGAAGCCCTCAACCGCCCCCGCCCGGCCCGGGAGAGGCGCTGACCCGCAGCCGGGGCCCCGGCCGGACCAGCCCGCCGTGCCCGCTCACCCTGCGGCTCTACGAACCCAGGCGGCGCAGGGTGGAGGCGAATTCCTCGGCCATCTCCAGGCGGGCGCGCAGCGTCTCGCAGCGTGCGTCAGCCATCTTGTGGTACGCGTCGAGCCGTTCGCGGAGCCGCTCGCGCTCCTCGTCGGCGGGTGGGTCGTCCGTGGCGGCGAACCGGTCGGTGATCTCCAGCAGGTCCCGCATCTCTTCCAGGGAGAAGTCCAGCGGTTTCATCCGGCGGATGACCATCAGGCGCTCGACATCTGCCTCGGTGTAGAGCCGGAACCCGCCCTTGCTGCGGGCGGAGGGGATGACGAGGCCGACTTCCTCGTAGTGGCGGATGGTGCGCAGCGACAAACCGGTCCGTTCGGCGACCTCACCGATCTGCATCTGCCGCTCACTCATGGCCGCGTCTTCTCCTTCTGTCATTCGCTGTTTTCGAAGACGGGGCGACTTCGCGTGTGCGTGAGATGAATCACAGGATCTTGAGGGGGTTCCACCTGCAATTCACAGCCCACGGGTCGCACTCTGCCCTCACGTCAGAGTAGAGTTTCGAGGTGTTCGCCTCCGCCGTCCCGTACACGGTAAGAGGTGATCTCGCCGTAGCGAAGGCCCCGGCGGGGGCCCGGCGGCGCCCGAGTCTTCCGGGCAATGATGCCCGATCGGCAACCGCGCGGTTGCCGCCCCGGTCCGGCGACCCCGCCGAGGCGGCCGGGCCGCCGGGGGATCCCACTCCTTGCGGAGCCAGAACGACGCGCGTGCGTCCACGGCCTGGACGCACGCCTGAACAGAAACGGTTGCATGTCCTCACCGCTGCCCGCAGCTGCCAAGCTGCGCCTGTCCAAGCCGGAATGGCTCGCCTCGCCCAAGGTGCTGCGCACCGAGGTGCTGGCCGGTCTGGTGGTGGCCCTCGCGCTGATCCCCGAGGCGATCTCCTTCTCGATCATCGCCGGCGTCGACCCGAAGGTCGGCCTGTATGCCGCCTGTGTCATGGCCGTGGTCATTTCCTTCGTCGGCGGCCGCAAGGCGATGATCTCGGCCGCCACCGGCGCCGTCGCCCTTGTCGTCGCACCGCTGAACCACGAGTACGGGCTGGGCTACCTGATCGCCGCCGTCATCCTCGGCGGTGTCTTCCAGGTGATCCTCGGGGCTCTCGGCGTCGCCAAGCTGATGCGGTTCGTCCCCCGCAGCGTGATGGTGGGCTTCGTCAATGCCCTGGCCATCATGATCTTCATGGCCCAGGTGCCGGAGATGACGCACGTGCCATGGCCCGTCTACCCGCTGATCGCGGCCGGACTGCTGCTGATGGTCCTCTTCCCGAAGCTCACCAGGACGGTGCCCGCACCGCTTGTGTCCATCATCATCCTCACGGTGATCACCCTTGCCGCGGGTATCGCCGTCCCCACGGTCGGCGACAAGGGCAAGCTGCCCGGCTCCCTTCCCGTCCCCGGCCTGCCCGATGTGCCCCTCACCCTGCACACGCTCACCGTCGTCGCCCCCTACGCCCTCGCGCTCGCGCTGGTCGGGCTCATGGAGTCCCTGATGACGGCCAAGCTGGTCGACGACATCACCGACACCCACTCCAACAAGACCCGCGAGTCGGTGGGCCAGGGCGTCGCCAACATCGTCACGGGCTTCTTCGGCGGGATGGGCGGCTGCGCCATGATCGGCCAGACCATGATCAACGTGAAGACGTCCGGCGCGCGCACCCGCCTGTCCACCTTCCTGGCCGGGGCCTTCCTGCTCGTGCTGTGCATCGCCTTCGGTCCCGTGGTCTCCGACATCCCGATGGCAGCGCTCGTCGCGGTCATGGTCCTGGTGGCCGTCGGCACCTTCGACTGGCACTCGATCCAGCCCAAGACCCTCAGGCGCATGCCGGCCGGCGAGATCGCGGTCATGGCCATCACGGTCATCGTGGTCGTCGCCACCGGGAACCTCGCCATCGGCGTCGTCGTCGGCTCGGTCACCGCCATGGTGATCTTCGCCAAGCGGGTCGCCCACCTCGCCGAAGTCACCGGCGTCGTCGACCCCGAGGGCACGCAGGTCGTCTACGCCGTCACCGGCGAGCTGTTCTTCGCCTCCTCCAACGACCTCGTCTACCAGTTCGACTACAAGGACGACCCGGACGACGTCGTCATCGACCTGTCCGACGCACACATCTGGGACGCCTCCTCCGTCGCCGCTCTCGACGCCGTGGAGACCAAGTACGCCGAGCGCGGCAAGCAGGTCACGATCATCGGCCTGAACGAGCCGAGCGCCACCATGCACGAGCAGCTTGCCGGGCAGCTGAACGGCAGTCACTGACCAGCCGCCCGCCCGGCGTCCACCACGGAGTTCGCTGTCACTTTCGACGGGGAGAACGCCGTCGTCGCCCAGGCACTGGTCCGGCCGACGCGGTCGTAGAGACCCTGAGAGCCCCGCCCGCCGTCGCTGAGCGCGGCCGGGGCAGCTCAGGTGCGCTCCTCCGCGGCGCCCCTGCCGAACGGGAGCGGCTCGGCTCAGCTCAGGCCGGACCGCCGACCGGGCTCCGCCTCCGCCGCGCCCGCCTCCGCCGCGCCCGCCTCCCTCGCGCCCGGCCCCGCCTCCGTGGCGTCCGGGTCCCCGGGCGGTCCGGATGCCGGGAGCGGTGCGTCCGGTTCCGGCAGTGTGCGGAACAGCAGCCAGCACAGCACCGGCATCAGGACGAGCGGGGACAGTGCGGTCCGCAGTGAAGTCGCGTCGGCGAGGGCGCCCAGCGGGGGACCGGCCAGGCCGCCGACGCTGACGGCGAGTCCGAGCGTGATCCCGCCCGCGGTGCCGACCCGCGAGGGCAGGTAGTCCTGGCCCAGGGTGACCTGCAGCGAGAAGGGCACGTAGAGACCGACCGACGTGAGCGCCACGCACAGGTACAGGGCCGGACCCGGCACCACCAGCACACCCGCGACCGCGCCCGTCGCGAGGAGGTAGGACCGGCGGGCGACGGTGACCCGCCCCCAGCGTCCCGCCAGGGTGCCGCCCAGCACGGAGCCGGCCGCGCCGCCGAGGTAGAGCACGAACAGGGCCGCCGTGCCCGCCGCGGACCCGCCGCCCATCCGCTGCTGCGCGTACAGGGAGAGGAAGGTGCTCAGTCCCACGAAGACGATCGAGCGGCACACCACGGCCAGCGACAGCCGCACGAACGCGGCCCTGTCGTCGCCTCCGTCCGTCCGCGCCGCGGAGACCCCGGCAGTGTGCCGTCGTCCCAGCGCGCGCAGCACCGGCAGGCACAGCACGCTCCCGGCGAGCGCGGGCAGCACCAGCAGCGGAGTCAGGCGCAGTCCGCCGGCGCCCACCACCGCGCCGGCCAGCAGCGGGGCGAGGGCGAAGCCGAGGTTGCCGCCCGTGGAGAACCACCCCATGGCGCTGTGGCTGCCGCGGGACGCGATCCGGGCGATCCGGGCGGACTCGGGATGATAGGCGGCCACACCGATCCCGGAGACGGCCACGAACAGCACGGTCGCACCGTAGGAGCCGCTGGTTCCGCTCAGCGCGATGCCCGCGCCGCCCACCAGTGTGCTGACGGGCAGGAGCCACGGCATCGACCAGCGGTCGGTCAGGGCGCCGAACGCCGGCTGCACCACCGAGGACAGCAGGGAGGCGGCCAGCACCAGGCCGGAGACGGTGGCGTAGCCGTAGGCGCGCTCGGCGACGAAGAACGGGACCAGGGACGCGACAGCCCCCTGGTAGACGTCGACGCAGGCGTGCCCGACGGACAGCAGAGTGATCGAGAGGTTTCTTCGCACAGCGCCATGCTCCGGGTCGGCGCGGCTGTCGGACTTCCGATAATCTGCCGAACAATGACGGAGACCCGCCATACACCGATCGCTCCGACGCACACCCGGCGACTCGCCTCCGGTGGCGCGATCGACCCGCACCGGCACGACGACCACCAGATCGTCTACGCCGGGCGCGGGGTGCTGCTCGTCACGACCGGCTCCGGCTCCTGGGTCGCCCCGGGGAACCGGGCCATCTGGGTGCCGGCCGGCACGGTGCACGCCCACGAGGCCCGGGGGGAGCTCGATCTGCACCTGGTGGGGCTGCCCGCGACCGACAACCCGCTCCACCTGGACGCCCCCACGGTGCTCGCCGTGGGCCCGCTGCTGCGTGAGCTGATCATCGCCTACACCCGCGCACCCGACGACGAGAGCCCCGAACGCGCCCGGCTCCGCGCGGTGCTGCTCGACCAGTTGCGCGCCTCCCCGCAACAGCCGCTGCATCTGCCGGCCCCGTCCGCACCCGCACTGCGCGCACTGTGCGGGATCCTGCGCGCCGATCCGGCCGACGACCGCACCCTCGCCGAACTCGGCCGCCAGGTCGGCGCGAGCGAGCGCACCCTCTCCCGGCTGTTCCGCGGCGACCTCGGCATGACCTTCCCGCAGTGGCGCACCCAACTGCGGCTCCAACAGGCCCTGGTCCTGCTGGCCGAGAAGGAGCCGGTCACCGCGGTGGCCCACCGCTGCGGCTGGTCGTCGACCAGCGCGTTCATCGACGTCTTCCGGCGCACCTTCGGGCACACCCCGGGCTCCCACCCGGCGGACTGACGGCCCCGGACGCCTGCCCGGGGGCGACGCAAGGAAGCGGTTCGGACCCGGCGCGGAAGCACAACCCCGGAGAGCTGCCGAGTGTCCAACTGAGGGGCCGACGGGCCCTGACGAGTGTTCGGCTCTGCCCCGCGGAGGCTGCTGCGCGCCGCGTGTACCGAGGGGAAGGGACGAACCATGGTGACCGGGTATCGACCGCACAGCGCCACCGACCGGCGCGCACTCCCGAATCAGTCCCGGAAGGACATCCGATGCGCAAGTCGACCGTCGCAGCTCTCACCGCCTCCGGCGCGTTAGCCGGCATCATCGGCCTGGCGCCCACCGCCTCCGCCGAGGCCAGCCCGCCCGGCTGCCCCAAGGGCTACTTCTGCGCCTGGAGCGGGCCGGACCAGACCGGTTCCCTGGTGCTCAGGACGGCGGGCAACTGGAGCGGCAGCGTCGCCTTCAGGTCCGTGTTCAACAACGGCTACGCCTACCCCGGCGCCGATCACGTCGACATGACCTACTGGTACGAAGGGACCGCCACCTCCTGCTTCCACTACAACCCCGGTCCCGGCCAGTACAAATGGACCGCCTACCGCACGCTCGTCGTCCAGAAGGTCGTGTGGCGCGGCGAGTGCTGAGTGCGAGGTAGGACGCCACCGACTGCCGCGTGACGCCTCCTCACGGTGGGGGAGCGGCTCCGCATGGCCTGCGTCCCCGTCGTCGAACCGCGCCGGCACGGCACACCCCGGCGCCCGGGCCGTCCCGCAACGTCCGTGCGGGACGGCCCGGTGCTGTGCGCGGACGAACCCGCTGGCGGCCTTCTGATGTTCCGTCCCTGCGGTGCGCCGACGAGGAGCGCGGCGCATCCCCCTCGACGGCAACTTCCACCCGGGCGTACGCACGCATGGGGTGGGCTCTGTGCACCCGCGGTTGCGTTGTGTACATGTCCGACGACGGGGCCGGACGGCTCGGCAGGGGAGAGGCGGCCGCGTTTCCGGTGGCTGGCCTGCCCAGGAGAGGCGCGGATCAGCCGAGACGGCACCGGCGAGGTATCACTGCAGTTCGGCGGAGTCTTTTCGGGTGGAGACGGGCTGTCGGACCTGGATTGGCGTTCATGCCGTCGCGGGCGGAAGGTGGGGAGTGTGGCCGATCAGCCGGGACGGACGCAATGCACCCGGCCGACGGGGCCCCGGCGATCCGGCCCTTGGAGGTGCATCATGGCTGACGGTATCCAGAAGGACCCGAAGGACCGGGGCACCACCACCGTCTCCGACACGGTGGTTGCGAAGACGGCCGGTATCACCGCCCGTGAAGTGTCAGGCGTCCACGCCCTCGGTGGAGCAGGGTCGCGTGCCACCGGCGCGGTGCGCCGGCGTATCGGGGGCCAGGGCAGCGCTGCTCAGCAGGGTGTGTCCGTCGAGACCGGTGAGCAGCAGGCTGCGATAGACCTGAGCGTCGTCGTGGAGTACGGCGAGCCGGTCCACCGTGTCGCCCAGCGTGTCCGGGAGCACGTGATCTCCGCGGTGGAGAAGACCACCGGTTTCGAGGTCGCGGAGGTGAACATCGTCATCCCCGATGTCGCGTTCCAGGAGGACGAGCAGGACGAAGAGGGCGGCGAGGAGAGCGGCGCGGCGGTCGGACGTTCGTTGCGTTAGACGCGGCGGAAGCGCGGATCCGGCGACGAGCCACCCTTGCCCCCTCGGCCGCGCGGGACGTGCGGGCGCCCTTTCCAGCCGGCTGTCCCGCGACCCCGGCGGACGCCTTCGGCCTGCCTCGAGTCGCGGAGGTGCGGGCCTGTGACCCCTATGCACACCACGATATGCGGCCGAGAAGGGTATATGCACACAATAGGCATATGCCTGGCCCTCAGTGTGATCGAGGTGTGAACCGGCTCCGGCAGCACCAGACGCTTCGCCGCGGGCTACGCCGTTCCGGTGGGCGCGCGTACACGCGTACGGGACCGATCGCGCGGCACATTCCGGCGCCGTCCGCAGGCCCGCCCGCCGCGGCTCAGCGTTCAGCAGAGCCGTTCCGCGAGGACGCCGGACCGGTGCGGGGGACGCAGTGCGTCCCCCGCTTCCCGGGAGAGCGGACACCCGCGGCGGTGATCCGCTTCGCCACTGGTGCAGCGCCTTTCCGAACCGTTCCGAGACCCGCGAAGGCATGGGGTACCAGCCGAACGAGCCCGAGGAATCAGCTATGGAAGACAGTTGCAAAAAGGCGGTCATCGCCGCCGTCGCCGGTGGATACCTGCTCGGCAGGACGAGGAAGGCGAAGCTCGCGCTCGTCCTCGGCTCCGTGGTTGCCGGGCGCCGGCTGGGATTCGACCCGCAGGAACTGGTGAGCAAGGGCGTACGGAAGGTCTCCGAGACTCCGCAGTTCGCGGCCCTCACCGAGCAGGTGCAGGAGGAATTGGTGGGCAGCGCGCGCACGGCCCTCAGCGCGGTCACCAACAGGCGCATCGAGTCGTTCACCGAGTCGCTCCGCGGCCGCACCGCGAGCCTGGGCGCCAAGGAGGAGGCGGACGGTGAGGAGGAGAGCGGCGAGGACGAGGAAGACCGGGACGAGGAGCCCGAGGAAGAGCCGGAGGAAGAGCCCGAGGAGCCGCGGCGCAAGCCTGCGAGGAAGGCGCCCGCCAAATCGGTCGGCGGCACCCGTCGGCCGGCGAGGAGCTCCGGCACCGACAAGCAGACGCCGTCCGCCCGGTCGAGCAGACGGAGGACGGAGAGCTCGTCCGTCAAGAAGACCGCCGGCGCATCGAACAAGAAGTCCGCCGCCCGTTCGAGCCGCAGGAGGTGAGTGGTGTGGCCGGACAGTCGGAGAAGGCGAAGCCGGAGGAGGGTGGCCCCTCTCCTCTCGACCAGCTTCGTGAACAGTTCCTGGAGTTCCTGGGGGCGATGGGCAAGCAGGCCGTCAGCAAAGTCACGGACAGGCTGGAGAGCGTGGCGGACGGAGGCGGTGGGCTCGGCAAGCTGCTGTCGGGCGGCGAGGGCGGTGGCGCCCTCGCCGGCGCCGCGGAGGCCGCGGCCAAGGGTGAGAACCCGGTCAAGGCCGTCGTCAAGGAGAAGGCCGAAGGCGCCAAGGACAAGGCGGTGGGGAAGGCCAAGGAAGCGGTCGGTATGGACGGCGGCAGCAGCGAAGCAGGCGACCTCAAGGCCATCAACATCATCGAGCACGTGGACATCGGCCGTCCGCTCCGCGTCGTCTACAACCACTTCTCGCAGTTCGAGGACTTCGGCATCTTTACCAACGGGGTCAGCAACGTGTCGGTGGACGACGAGGACGAGACCACTACCGACTGGAAGGTCCGCGTCTGGCCGTCCACCCGCAGTTGGAAGGCCACCACCCTGGAGATGGTGCCGGACGAGCGGATCGTGTGGACATCTGAGGGATCCAAGGGAACCACCAGCGGTGCGGTCAGTTTCCACCGCCTCGACGAGAATCTGACGCGCGTCACGGTGGTCGTGGAGTACTACCCTTCCGGCTTCTTCGAGAAGCTCGGCAACATCTGGCGGGCTCAGGGCCGCCGCCTTCGGCTCGACCTCAAGCACTTCCAGCGCTATGTCACCCTTCAGGCCGAAGAAGTGGAGGGCTGGCGCTGCGAGATCCGCGACGGCGAGGTCGTCCGCAGTCATGACCAGGTGGTGCAGGAGGAGCAGCAGGAGCAGGACAGCGGGGACGAAGAACCGGGTGCGAACGAGGAGAGCGACGAGGACGACGGCGAGGAAGAGGATGGCGAGGAAGAGGACGGCGAGGAAGAGGACGAGGGTCGGCGGTAGGGGGCGGCCGTCCCTCTGCACGTGCTCCCCACCGTTCGCCGGAACCGGCCATCGCCGATGCCCGGCCTCCCGAGCCGGTGTGGCGCTGCAGGGGCCGGAGGCGCGGGTCCACGATCCGGGGCCGCCCTGTCGGTTGCCGGTGTCGGTTGCCGGCTCCGCCTCGCGACCCGGCCGGGGGCCCGCGGCAGCAGGCGGCCGGTCACCACGGCTCCGAGGCGCCCCACAGGCCGGCCGTCGAAGTGTGCATGCTCCTGGAGATCCCACAACAGCCTGGGAAGGGTCACAATGCATGCCGACAAGCTGGCGATCTACCTCAACGACCATCTGGCCGGCGCGACCTTCGGTACCGGACTCGCGCGTCGGATCTCCCGCCGGGGCCGGAGCGGGGTGCACGGTGCCGAGTTGGAGCACCTCGCCGAACAGATCGCGGACGACCGGAAGTCCCTGCTGACGATCATGGGCGCTCTCGGCCTGCCCGCCCGCCGCTACAAGATCTACGGCGGCGGGGCGGCCGAGCTGTTGGAGCGCCTGAAGCCCAACGGCGTGCTGCACAGCACATCCGGGCTGAGCAGCCTCATGGAACTGGAGACGTTGAGGCTGGGGGTCGAGGGCAAGACTCTGCTCTGGCGCACCCTGCTACGGGTGGCACAGCATGAAGACGCGCTGGACGAGGACCGGATCGGTCAGCTGCTCGAGCGAGCCCTGGGACAGATCGACACCATCGAGGCCCTGCGCCTGGCCGCGGTCGAGGCGAACTTCTCCCAGGGCGTGTACCGCAACGCCACGGGCAAGCGTTGACGGCTGGCAAGAGACCGGGAGACCGGGCTCGACAGCCCACGGGCGCGGGAGCCCGCGGTCGTGGGGACTGCGGACCGCCGGGCGCTCAGACGGCACGCGGTGCGCGGTCCCCTCTACGCCGGTGGATTGTGCGACAGGCGCCGGCGCACCGCGCGGAAGACCGACGTCCGGTGCCGCGCCGCTCCCGGGCACCTCTCCGGCCCACCAGAACCTCGGGAACATCGGTCGGCCTCCACCTCGGAGGCGGCCTCGATGTCCGGGGCCGACGTTCATGGCGGCCGTTCCCGCTCCCGGCCGCGGAACGAGGACTTGCCCTTGTGCGACGTCCGCCCGGCGGATTCGTCTCTGCTCCTGGAGCCGGAGCTCTTCTTCGTGGTCCGGCTCTCGGCCCCCGATCCGCGCCCCGAGCTCCTGCCGGACTGTCCGCCCGTGGAACTCTTCAGCGCACGCCCGGCCGCCCCAGCGGTCTCGGAGGCCGTGCCTCCCACCTCTTCCACCGCCTCTCCGGCGCCTTCGCCGACGTCTTCCGCGGCCTTCCCGGCGCCCTTGCCGACCTCCTCGACGGCGCCGCCCGCCCCCTTGCCGACGTCCTCCACCGCTCCGCCTGCGCCCTGACCGACGTCTTCTACCGCCTTGCTCGCGCCCTTGCCCACATCCTCGACGGCTTCGCCGGCCCCTTCTCCCAGCTCGCCGACCGCCTTCCCGGCGCCGCTGCCCAGGCTCTCCGCCGCGGAGCCGACACCGGAGGTGATCTGCTCCAGGATCTGGGGGTTGCGGTCGATGGTGGACAGCACCCTGCCCACGATCGCCGCGACGTTGTCGAGCCGAACCTTGAGCAGGGCCTGGGCCTCCACGCCTTTGATGTCCAGTTCGACGCGGCCGAGTGACACATCGGCGCCGACGTTGAGCTTGAGGAGGTCCAGGACTTCAGCTTGCAGCGAGACCCGGGCCTGCAGATCCTCGACCTGCAGATCGATCTCCTCGACCTGCAGTTGCGGTACGTCCAGCAGAACGTCCGGGTCGTCGGACCTGCCGGCCGACTGTGACGACGGGGATTCCGCGAGTTCGCCTTCCAGAGGCTCCTCCTCGTCCTCCTCGGCCCACTCCGCGTCAGTCGCTTCCTCGTCCTCAGGCTCGCCGTCGTCGGAGGAGACGTCACGCTCGTCCTCGCCCGTGTCCGGCTCATCCGGCTCAGCGTCGTTCTCGCCGCGCTCCCGCATGTCGCACCTCGGAGTGTCTACGCTGTATCCACTCATTTCACCCTAGAGGGGGCGAACGGATTCCGCGCCCGGGACATCCGTCTGCCGCCCGGCGGGCATGGCGCGGGCGCTGAAGAACCTTCCCGGGCGCACGATGGGCCTCGAGCAGGAACCGCTTCGCGTACCACCTCTGCGCTCGTTCACGGCCCGCCGAAGAAGGCGCGGGCCGTCAGCCCGAGGCCGACAGCCACCACGAGTCCGGCCGTGAGCGCCGGGCCCCGGCGGCCGAGGCGGGTGACCACCCGGGAGGACGCCAGCCGGGAGAGGCGCTGTGAGCCGGTCAGGGCGTCGCGGAACTTCACCAGCGCGACACCTGCCGCGGTCAGGGTGAGCGCCATGCCGAGCCCGTAGCCGAGTACGAGCAGCACGCCGAAGGCGGTACGTCCCAGGGCCACGGCCCCGAGCAGTACGACGAGCGCGGAGGGGCTGGGGACGAGTCCGCCCGCGATCCCGACACCGATCAGGCCGCGCCGGGCGTGGGCGCGGGCGGGCCGGGGAGCGGCGCCGGGGCGGGCCCCGGCGTCCGTGTCGGGCTCGGTGTCCTCCGTGGCGGGGGCCAGCACGGCGACACCACCGTGTGATGTCCCCTCGGCGTACGGCTGACCCGGGTGCGGGTGTCCGGGCGTGTGCTGCCCGTGGCTGTGGGAGTGCCCGTGCCCGTGCTCGTGGCTGTGGGAGTGCGAGTGCTCATGCCCGTGCTCATGCCCGTGCCCGTGCTCATGCCCGTGCCCGTGCTCATGCCCGTGCCCGTGGCTGTGCCCGTGGAAGTGGCCGATTCCGTCGCCGCCGCTGCGCAACGCCCCTTTCAGCAGCGCCAGACCGATGCCGGTGACCAGCAGTCCGCTGGCGACTCCCAGCCACCCCAGCACCGACTCGCCCGCCAGACGGGTCGTCAGGGGAAGGGCGAAGCCGAGGACCAGGACACCGGCGGTGTGGGTGAAGGTGACTGTCGCACCGACGGTCACCGCGTCCCGCACGCTGCCGCGCCGTCCGGCCAGATACGCCGCCATGATGGTCTTCCCGTGGCCGGGCATGGCCGCGTGCGACGCGCCGAGCACCAGGGAGAGGGCCAGTGCCAGCAGTCCCACCGGCAGGGTCAGGGTGTCGGCGCCGACGAGGGAGTCGAAGAGGCCGGTGACCCGGGTCAGCGCCGCGGTCAGCGGCCCGGCGCCCGGCAGTTCGGCGGGCAGGGCGGGAGCGTCGTCCCCGGCGCCCGGTTCGGTCCGCAGCGTCGCCGAGCGCTGGTCGAGGGGGTCGGCGAGCAGGTCCGCCGGGTAGTGCCGCAGCTCGTCGGTCGCGGAGGACGTCGGCAGCGGAGACGAGGACAGCCGCACTCCGCTGCCTTCGGCGGTCATCTCGTGCCAGCCGACGCTCGTCCCCGCGAAGGAGTCGGTGACCTCGACCCGCGCGGGGGAGGAGAGGTCGGCCGGGCCGGTGAGGTCGCAGTGCAGCCGGCTGGTCCGCAGCCCGGCCTGTCCGGGACGGCGGGTGAAGGCGCTGTCGCGCACGCGCCAGTGGACTCTCCGGTCGCCGACCTGCGCGGTGACCTTCCGCGCCAGCTCGGCGCACTGCCGGCGGGCGTACCTGGTCCGTTCGGCTGCGGAGGTCCGTCCGTCGGCGTCGGCGTCGACGGCCGGCAGCTCCTGGGCCGCCGCGATCTCGGCCCGGTCGACGACGGCCGTGACGTCGATCCGGTCGGGGAAGAGCGTGAACCCGGAGTAGTGGTTGACGGTGAAGTTGCCCAGCGGATGGGCCTGCGCCGTCGGCGCGCCGCCCAGGAGCAGCAGCGCCGCCGAGGTGGCGAGGACCACCGCCCGCGCGCCGGCCTGCAGGGGAGTCCCGCGCCGCGTACGGCCGTTCATGCCTCGGCTCCGATCCTGGTGAGTGTCCGGCGTGCGGCCGGTGCGTGGAGCGGGTGGAAGTGCGGGTCGGTCCGCAGCGCCGCCCGCAGATCGGTGCGTGCGGCCGCGTGGTCCCCGAGAGCGTGGTGGATCATGCCGCGGTGGTAGAGGTAGAGGGCGCTGCGGGTCCCCAGGCGCAGGGCCTGCTCGGCGTGCGAGAGCGCCTCGCGGTCGCGGCCCGCCCGGTGCAGTGCCCAGGCGTAGGCGTCGTGACTGGCGAGGAACGGGCGGCTGTGCACCGCCCGGCGCCCGAGCCCGACCGCGCGGTCGGCGTCGCCGTGGTCGGCTTCGAAGAGCACCGCCTCGGCGTCGTCCCGGACCCCGGCCTGCTGCAGAAGCCGCTCCTGGGCCCGGTACAGGGCGTATTGCCGACGTGCCTTCCCCAGGTGTCCCCGTGCCTGCTGGAGCTCGCCCAGCGCGATCACGTAGGCCGGTTGGGGTACGTGGGCGATCGCCTGCTCGAAGTCGTCCACGGCCGCGGCCGGCCGGCCGAGTGCGGTGCGGGCCCGTGCCCGCACTTCGAGGAGGTCGGGATTGTCCGGAACACTGCGCAGTCCTGCGTTCGCCTCCCGCAACGCGGTGGAGGGCGCACCGGACCGCAGGGCCAACCCGGCCAGGTGGTAGCGCGCGAAGGCGGTGTCCCCGGGGTCTGACGCCGCCTTCAGCGCCCGGCGCATCAGGGCGCGTGCCCGGTCCGTCTCGCCGCGCAGCTCCCATGTGTAGGAGGCGCGGGCGAGCGAGGGAGTGCCGGGCTGGAGGTCGACCATCTTCTGGACGGCCTGGAAGGATTCGCGGTATCGGCCGAGTTGGGTGTACGCGTCACCCAGCACTCCCCGGGCAGCCGCGTTGGCCGGATTGGTCCGCGTCGCGCGGCGGGCCCACCGCAGTGCGTCGCGGAACTCGTGGCGGCCCGCCGCCAGCGCCCCCAGCCCCACTTCCGCGGTGAAGTTGTCCCGCGGCTGCAGGTCCAGTGATCTGCGCAGCGACTTCCCGGCTTTCGGGTAGTAGGCGGGATCGGCCGTCGTCTTGGCCTGCTGCACGTACTCCAGTCCCAGCTCGGCCCATGCCCGGGGGTTCTTCCCGGTGCGGCGGATCTGCTGCCGCAGCGCCTCGATCCGGCGCTGGGCGGTGTCCTCGGAGGAGGCGGCGGGGGCGCGTCTCCCGCCCGTGGGCGGGTCGGCCCGGTCCGGAGCGAGTCCCAGGGCGCCTGCGGCGAACAGCGCGGTTCCCAGGGCGAGGACGGCACCGGTTCTGCGCAGGTGCCGGCGCCGTGCTCGCCGCCCCGGGGCCTGCGGGGCGGGAGGGGCGCTGTCGGTGGGACGGTGCGGTGGTGCGGCGGTCACGGAACCCCCGGAGGTCGGCAGTGGCGGGGTGGGGCAGCGGGGACGGACGGCCTGCGTGTCCCGGTCGGGTACCGGATGTCCGCAGGCCGTCCGTGGTGGGCGTTCGGGTCACGCGGTGGTGCGGTGCTCCCGTCCGGACCTGCGGCGCCGGAGGCGCAGACCGCCGGCGCCCAGCAGCAGTGCGCCGAGCGCGGCGAGCCCGGCCGGGGCGGCCGCTTCCTGCGGCACGCCGAGGAAGGCCGCCCGGTCACCCCCGGCGGCGGACTGCCGTGCTCCGCCACCGGAACCGGCTTCGTTCACGCTCTTGGTGTGCGGCAGCGCCACGTAGGGGAAGGTCTTCCCGAAGGCGCGGTCGTTCGCATCCACCTGGTCGCCGTCCGCCAGCGCCTCGACCAGCTTGCCCGTCTGGGCTGCGCCTTCGACCGCCTGCAGGGAGATGTCGACCACGTCGTCCGTCAGCCTCCTGCCGTTGGGGAAGCCTGCCAGGTCGCCGCCCAGCACCCCGAGGCGGTCGGGCTTTCCGGCCGGGGCGACGCCCATGTTCAGTCGCAGCTCTTCCGCGGGGACGATCCGGTCCCGGTCGGCGTCCTTGTTGAGGCGGTGGGCGTTGAGGTCGGCCTTGATGGGACCGCACGCCTTGCAGATACCGGTCAGATAGATCTCCGCCAGGTCCTCGCGCGGGGTCTCGGGCGCGGGGACGCCGTAGACCTTCTCGATGGTCCTGGGCAGGATCGGGTCGTAGACCTTGTCGACGACCGGCTGCACGGTGCGGTCCTGGTCGGGGGAGAGGCCGTTGAAGGCGTCCTTGTACTTGCGGGGCACCACCACCTCGTTGACCAGGGGATTGCCCAGTCGGGAGACCTGGCGCCAGCGGTGGTGCCGCTTTGCCTCCCGGCCCTCGAGGACGCCGGCTCCCTTGCGGTCGGTGGTGGACCACACGCCGATGACGGGGTTGCGCTTGGCGTCGCCCTCCAGCGCCAGGTGCTTCTTGGGCACCTGCACGGCGAGCGTGTTGACGTTGTAGCCGGCCAGCGTGTCCTTGCCCCGCTC
Source organism: Streptomyces sp. AA1529 (assembly GCF_000280905.1). GTDB lineage: Bacteria > Actinomycetota > Actinomycetes > Streptomycetales > Streptomycetaceae > Streptomyces. Next base: position 80,955 of record NZ_ALAP01000038.1, read on the forward strand.
GCTCAGGTCCCCGCCGTAGAGCAGGTCGAAGACCCGGAGGTCGAGGAAGAAGGAGTCGTCGGCCTGGCCGCTGAAGGCCTTGCCGCCGCCCGGCAGCCGGCGTACGGCCTGGTCGCGGAGTTTGCCGTAGTCCGGCATCGAGGCGGGACCCACGCGGGACGGGGCCACGGGCGCATCGTGCAGCAGGGTGCGGGTGCGGCCGTCGGCGCGGGTGACGCGCAGGTCGTAGGTCTGCTTGAACAGCAGGTCCGGGTCGTCGAAGCCGGTGACGACGCCCTTGTTGTACAGGAACTGGCTGCCGGCTTCCTTGGTGCGGTTCCGGAAGGCCCAGGTGTACGTGGTGTCCGGGCGGCCGTCGCCGTCACTGTCGATCTTGATGTGGTAGCGGGCGTCCTCGGCGAACGGGTAGAAGTTCGGCCCGCCGTTCGGCTCCTCGAAGGGGATCCAGTTGGCCACCAGCGTGACGGTGTCGGGCTTGTCCGGGCTGGTGAACGCGTAGACGTCCGTGTTGTCCGCACGGGGGTCGCCCGAGATGAGCGGGGCCTCCCGGTGGCTGGACGCCGCGCTGGTGCCCGGCGCGAGTCCGGTCACGGCGGCGGCGGTCGCCAGGATCCCGACGCCTGTCGTGACCAGGGCGCGGTCGAACGCCCTTCCGTCGGGCAGGCGGAACCTGCGGGTGGATGAACGGTTTCTCATGGGGTCCTTCCGGTCGGCCGCCGGCATCGGGTCGAAGGCGTGACTGCTGCCGGCTGATCAGCCCGGTCAGTACCTCGGTCACGGCGATCCGCTGGGCGGAGAGAAGTCCGCGGAGCCGATCGGCGCATCGCCTCTCTCCTGTGCTCCGCAGGGCAAGCAGAAGTAAAGCACTGAATTTCGCAATCACTGGTAATTCGGTTCCGGTGTGTGTCCGGAAGTCTGGGGAACGGTGTCCCGCGGAGTGTGATTGTGGGCGTTGCGTACCTGTTGCGCATAGTTTGCAAGAGAATTGCGGGCAGCGAAGCATTCGCAGGTCGGCGAGGGTGTGGCGGGGGTGCGCGGCAAACTCCGGCGCTCCGCTCCGGGGGGTGCACGGCGGGCGGAGATGTCAACGGGGTGGGGCGCGATCACTGCTTTTGGGTGATGAGTGGCGGCCCGGCCCATCCGGCGTCCTCATTGCCCCGAATCGGGGGTGACGGGCAGTTCGGCCGCTCCGGGCGACGCCGCGGGGCTCCACGACTGTGACAGGAGGCGGGTGACGTGCGGGGCGTCCCGGGTGCGGCGCCGCTCGGAGCGGTCCCGTGGCGCCCGGGGAGGGGTACGGCGGTTCGAAGACCTGACGAAAATCTCGCAGAGGTGCGGTAAATGCATTGTCTTATGCAAAGTGATGGAGTTCGATATAGCTGTACTGACGATATGTGAACAAGGGATCTCGGTAGCCCTCGGTCCTGCGGCGGGCTGCGCATTTTTCGTGCGTGGAAATATGCGCTGGAAAGCGATGTGCGTGAAGTCGATCAGCGGAAAGCGGACTCTCGCATCGGGCGCGAAAACCGGCGCCCGCGGGAGGCCGCACCGCCCCGGGCCTGCGGGACAGGGGCCGCGCTCCCTCGGGAGCGGGTGACCGTGCCCGGGGCGGCGGGTGCCGACGCCCGGGCTGCCGCGCCCCTCGTTCGCCGCAGGGCACGGAGGAGCCCCGGCCCCCGTCGTCGGCGTCCCGCCGGTCAGTAGTCCTGCGAGGACGCCAGGTGCGCCGCCTCCGTGCTGCCGCCCACCCGCCGGAGGTGGACGTGCCGGCCGAGCCGGATGACCGGGCGGACGAGGAGTTCGACGCTCCCTATGAGGAAGCACCAGGTGCCCGGCACGGTCCACGCCTCGGAGAAGAACATCACGCTGCCGACGATGAACCAGACCGCGATGAGGATGTCGTTGACGATGCTCGCGGTGGCGTACCGCCGGCGGATCACCAGCTCCTCGTGGCCGAACTGCACGATCAGCGGCCGCGAGGGCGTCTCCCGGTCCGGCGGCCGGGGCGTGCCCGCGAGCCGGTGCGGGCCGGGTTCGCCGCCGTCGGCGGAGGCGGTCGTGGACGTGGACTCGGACACCTGCGGGAACCTCCTGCAACGGGACGGCCGGATGACGTCGGACACCCCGGCAACCGCGCCCTCTCGCGCCGAGGATGCCGACGGCCCTCTGCGCGCGTACCCGGCACCCCGCCGCCCGAACATGGCGACCGCCGCTGTCCGGCGGGCGCGGCACGGGCCCGGCGGAGGAGTTCCGCTGCTGTTCCCCTTGCGTACAGGTTGCGGGCCCGGGCGGCTGGCACGCTCTTGCGGGTCTGCTCGCCGGTGACCGGCGAGCTGGCACAGGAAATCCTCGTCCTCTCAAGGCTGGGCATGTCAACTGATGAAGTTTCCGCGGGCCCGGTGACTCCGCCCGCGCGTCCGGCGGTTCCTCCCGCGGAGCCGGCTGCCGGCACCGCCGTCACCGAGGCCGCCCCCGGCGGGCCGACCGCCTCCGGGCAGGCACCACCGGTGCGCCGCGAACACCGCTTCGACATCGACCTGCTGCGGGTGATCTGCGCCTGCGCGGTCATCACCGGGCACGTCGGCGGCGAGTGCATGCTGGCGGTCGGCAAGAGCGCGGAGAACGGCCGGGCCGTCTACTGGACGGGTCTCTTCCTCGACTCCGTGACCAGCTGGGCCGTTCCGATGTACTTCGCGATCGCCGGCTGGGCGGTGCTGGTGGGGGCGCCGCCGCGGAACGGCGGCACGCTGCGCAAGCGTTCGCTGCGCATGATCATCCCGGTGGGCATCTGGTCGGCGGTCTATCTGCTGTGGGGGCGGTTGCGGGACACGAACGGCGGACCGACCTCGAAGCTGGCGCTGGACGCGCTCTTCGGCACCGTCCAGCCGGCCTTCCACCTCTGGTACTTCTACGCGCACGTGCCGCTCATCCTGATCCTGGGTTTCGTGATGCTGCTCAAGGCGGGCAAGCGCCCCTGGGGCGTGGTGGCCGCACTCGTGGTGATCTCGGCGGGCCCCACGGCCTTCAGCGATCTGGCCCGGCTCACCGGCTGGGACGTGCCGCGCTTCGGCTGGCAGGTCGGCAGCTACTCACTCGTCTACGCCGTGCTCGGAGCCCTGCTGCTCAGCCTGCCCGCCACCCGGCGCAGGCACCGCGGCTGGTGGCTCGCGGGCGCTGTGGCGGCCCTGGGCCTGGTGCTCTGGTCGCAGGACCGCATCCACTTCGTGATCCCCAACGCCAGCATCTTCGTCGCCGCGCTCAGCGTCTGCGTCCTGTTCGCCGCCAACGGGGTGCGGATCCCGGAGCGGATGCGTCCGACGCTGACCAAGCTGACGGACGCCGGACTGGGGGCGTTCATGTTCCATGTGCTGCTGCTGAAGACGATCTCGCCCGCGTTCGTCTCCGCCGACCGCGGATGGCTGGGCGCGGCGGGGGCGGCGGCCGCGCTGACGGTCGTCACGGTGGTGCCGTCCTTCGGCCTGAGCCTGCTGTGGGGGCGGTTCAAGCTGCGGCGCTACCTGGGGTAGGCGGCCGCCACCGGGCGACCGCCGCCGCGGTCCGACGGAGGGAGGGCCGGTGCCGGAACAACTGTCCGGCACCGGCCCTCCCTCCGTGCGTCATCCCCGTACCGCTGCCTGTGCCGCGCGGATCCGGCGGGCGGCCCAGCGCGCCGACGGGCTGGTCCGCAGCAGCCTGGCCCGGACCGACGTACCGCCTCCCGGAAGGGCGAGCGCGGTCAGCCGGCGGCGCTTGAAGTAGCGTTCGGTGCCTTCGCCGAGGTGGTCCTCCAGCCAGGCGGCGGCCTCCTGGCGCAGCTCCGGATGGAGCTTGGCCTGCATGCAGTAGCCCACGGTCCGCACCAGCGCGCCGAGTTCGCCGGCCCGCTCGGCGACGGTCGGGGCGTCCTCCGTGCGGTCGGCCAGCTCGGGCACCGCGAAGTCGACGATCGTGACGGGAACGCGGTTGCTGTTCTGGTAGGGCGTCAGCCGCTCCAGCAGCGTCTCCGTGCCCACCCTGGCGATCGCGATGCCGTAGTAGGCGGCCGCGGTCAGCAGCGCGGTGGAGAAGCAGCCGACGACCAGGCCGGGACGGCAGCGGTCGTACACGGCCTCGGCCAGCACGGGGCCTTCCAGGACGTGCAGCCGCACTCCCGCCCGGGCGGCTTCCTGCTCCAGGACGCGGGAGTAGCGCGCCGGAGCGGTGGGATGGGGCTTGAACACCACACACGAGTGGCCCGCGGCCACCGCCCCGCGCAGCATCCGCGCGTGCAGTTCTTCCTCCTCCTCGGGCGTGAGGATGCCCAGTGCCGCCAGGTACTGCCCCAGCAGCACGGCGCTCGGGCGGTCCCGTGCGACGCGGGCCAGCTCCGGCTCCCCGGCGGCGGCCTCCCCCAGTTCGCCGAGCACCTTCAGGAACGCCTCGTCGGGCACCGCCTCGGGCACGACGGTGTGCTCCGCCAGCAGCAGCGGGCGCAGGCCGGGCACCAGGTCGAGGTGCAGCAGCCGCCGGACGCGGCAGCCCAGCCACTGGGGGAGTCGCTCCCGGGTCGGGCCGTAGCTCATCAGACCGTCGGCGTAGACGTGCACCGCACTGCCGCTGAACACGGTGGCCAGCGCTTTGGCCGGACTGACGTGGACGGATTCGACCACCAGCTCCACCGGCGCGCTGCCCAGCCCCCAGGCGTGCCGGAACATCCGCTCCCACACCGGTGCCTCGTCCCGCAGCGGGGCCCAGGTACTGGGGTGGTACGGCTGGATGGCCTCGTTCCAGTCGACGATCTCGTCGAACCGCGCCGCCAGCCGCTCGAAACCGTTCATCGCGGGGAGGCGGGTGGCCGCCTCCGGAGTGGCGGCGTTGTTGGAGATCAGGAGGATGCGGCGGGCCGCGTCCGGCTGCCCGAACTGCCCCGCGTCCACGGAGGCGGCCAGGGTCGCGGCTCCGTAGAGCGTGGAGACCTCGAAGATCTGGACGGGGCGGGCGGAGGGCTGGTCGGTGCCGCGCTGCTGCGCACTTCCACGGGGATCCGGCATCGGTCAGGCCGCCCTTCCGGTCGCGCGCATGCGCTGCAGTCTGTCGGCGCGTGCGTGGTCCATTCCCGCCAGCGTCCGGTCGAGCACGTCCTGCGGCATGTGCTGCAGCGCGGCGGCCGCCTTCTTCTTCAGCTGCCGTGCCACCGGGGCGTGGTAGCGCCGGATGTTGGCCAGATGGAAGGCGATGAGCGCGCAGTAGGTCCGCACCGCCTTGGGCAGGAAGCGGTCCCCTTCCGGATCGGCGGCCAGGTCGGCGAGGAGCGCGTCGTGGGCGGGGATGAAGTCCAGTTGCCGGGCGTCGCGGATCTGGGTGAGCGAGGTGGTCACCCCGCGCCGGTAGAACACTCCGAGCAGGCCCGTGACGGCGAACGAGCGGGCCGCCAGGTGCAGCCGCCAGGTCCACAGCCGGTCCTCGGCGGTGCGCAGGTCGGCGGCGAACCGCAGCGCGCCGTCCTCGAACAGGGTGCGGCGGTAGACGCCGGCCCAGACGAACGGGTAGTCCACCATCGTCTCCGCCTGCGGAGGAGCGATCACCTCGCGCGGGTGCAGCACCGTGTCGCGGACCGGCGCGGGCGCGCGGCGCACGACGCGCTTGGTGCCGGTGCTCTGCACGTGGTCGGTGCGCACGAAGTCGCAGTCCAACCGCTCGATGACACGGACGAGTTCGTCGAGGTGGCCGGGGCCGTACCAGTCGTCACCGTCCAGGAAGGTCAGATAGTCGCCGCGGGCCGCCTCGATCCCGGCGTTGCGGCTGCGGGCGATGCCCCGGTTCTCCTCGTGCCGGATGACGGTGGAGCCGGGGAGACGGTGCTCCCACCGGTCCAGGATCTCCGGGGTGGCGTCCGTGGAGCAGTCGTCGACCAGGATGAACTCCGTTGCCGGCCCCGCGTTGTTGGCGAGGCTCCTCAGGGTGTCTTCCGCGAATTCCTGCACATTGTGGCACGGCACGATGACGGAGAGTTTGGGCATATGTGATCCAGGAGAGAGCGTGAAGTGGGCGGGACGGTGAACTGGCAGTGAATTCCGGCGGTCGACTGTGTGAAAGAAGAATTGCTCTGGCCGCTATCCGGACCGAGCTGGCGCGAAGTGCTCGGATGTGCGGCACAAGTGGTGAGCCTACCCTCTCGGCCAGGGATTTCTGAAGGTCACCAACGGTTGCCGGCCCTCTTGTGCCGGCTGCGGACGCCCGTGTCGAAATGCTGTCCGTGCGGCCGGTGAATTCTCGGTGGCCCGCATTCTGCTCCGGTCGGAATTTCCGTCGAACAGCAGCACCCTCGCGGTCGGTGGTATTCCCCGGTGCTTTCCGCCCGCCGGGCGGTGAAGCGCCCGGGATGCCCGCATGGCCCCGGTCGCCTAGGCTCGAAGCACATGCGGACGCCCCGGCCGCCGGCCGGGTGCGCGTCGGGCCGCGGAGCCCGCCGGTGCTCTCCACCGGTGTGCGGCTGCCCCCAGCGAAGGAGCGCGTGCCATGCCCGAGAGCCGATCGAGCGGCAACGCCTTCCCCGCGCCCAGCGAGGGAATGGCGGTGACCGTCTTCCTCACCGTGCACGATGTGGCGCGCTCGCGCCGGTTCTACAGCGAGGTGCTGGGCGGCGAGGTCGTTCTGGAGGAGAACCCCTGCACCATCCGGCTCGCCAACAGCTGGGTCATCATGAACCCCGGCGGCGGGCCCACCCCCGACAAACCCGGGGTGACGCTGCGGGCCCCCGAGAGCCGCGACACGGTCTCCAGCTTCATGAACCTGCGGGTGGCCGACATCCAGGCCGTGTACGAGGAGTGGACGGCCAAGGGAGCCGAATTCCTCACCCCACCTCTCGACCGGGAGGCCGAACTGCGCTGCTATCTGCGCGATCCCGACGGCTATCTGATCGAGGTCGGTCAGGCGACCGGAATGCTGCACGGACACTTCGCCCGCCGGGACTGACGGGCCGGCACCCGCACCGTCCCCGGACCGGAGCACTCGACGGACCGGGAATCCAACGGAACGTGTACGACCACGCGCGTGTGCGCCGTGCCGGGAGCGGTGGCTCCCGGCACGGCGCACACGGTGCCGCGGCGGTCCGGCGCGCAGCACGCCGGCCGGTGCTGCGGAGGGTTACGGGAAGGTGAGCTTGAAGCTGTTGATGTATCCGGTGTCGAAGTACCCCCTGTCCCGGACCTTCAGCTTCCAGACACCGTTGGCGTTCTCGGACGAGGCGTTGACGGTGTAGGTGGTGTCGATGTTCGGCGTCGAGTCGCCGGAGGAGCTGTGCAGGCGGTACGACCTGCCGCTCGGGCCCACCAGGTCGACCTGCAGGTCACCGCTGTAGGTGTGCACGATGTTCACGCCCACCTTGAGGTTGCCGGGGGCCTTGCCGCTCAGACCGGTGGTGGTGATCTTGGAGGTCACCGCGGAGCCGGGGTAGTCCGGGATGGAGACGTCCGTGTCGTTGGTGAACGTCTTGCCGTCGCCGGGGTCGGGGTCGCCGCCGGGGCGTTCGCCGACGTTGACACCCGCCCAGGCGTCCGCCACCGACTTGTACTCGGCGCTGTCGGTGCCGTACAGGTCACCGGCCACCGCGAGGGTGCCGGCGCGTGCCCCGGCGTAGTTGGTGGTGGAGGTGAACTTGGTGGTGAGCGCCTTGTACCAGATCAGCGCGGCCTTCTCGCGGCCGATCCCGGTGACCGGGAGACCGTCGGAGGTGGGCGAGTCGTAGCTGACACCGTTGATGACCTTGGCGCCGCTGCCCTCGCTCAGCAGGTAGAACCAGTGGTTGGCGGGACCCGACGAGTAGTGCACGTCGCTGTTCCCGATACCCGAGTACCAGTAGTCCTTGGAGGCGCCGTCCCGGCTGGGCTTGTCCATGTAGCGCAGCGGGGAGCCGTCACCGTTGATGTCGATCTTCTCGCCGACGAGGTAGTCGCCCTTGTCGGTCGAGTTGGCGGCGTGGAACTCCACGGCCGTGCCGAAGATGTCCGAGGTCGCCTCGTTGAGGCCGCCGGACTCGCCGCTGTAGATCAGGCCGGCGGTGGCCGAGGTGACGCCGTGGGTCATCTCGTGTCCTGCCACGTCCAGCGAGGTCAGCGGCTTGCTGTTGCCCGAGCCGTCGCCGTACGTCATGCAGAAGCAGGAGTCGCTCCAGAACGCGTTGACGTAGCTGTTGCCGTAGTGGACCCGGGAGTAGGCGGCCTGGCCGTCACCGCGGATGCCGGAGCGGCCGTAGACCTCCTTGTAGTAGTCCCAGGTCTCCGCGGCGCCGAAGTGCGCGTCCGCACCCGCGGTGGCGGCGTTGGACGGGCTGCCGTTCCCCCAGGTGTCCGAGGACTGGGAGAAGAGGGATCCGGTGCCGGAGGTCCCGTGGTTCAGGTTGTAGGTCTTGTGGCCGCCGCGGTCGTTGTCGGTGAGCGTGTAGTTCGAGCCCGACTGCGCGGTGCTGAGATCGACCTGGCCGCTGTACTGGGTGTTGCCGATGCCGGTCTCGATGCCCTGCCACTGGCTGAGCTTCTTGCCGGTGCGCGCGTCGGTGACGACGTGCAGCTCGTTGGGCGTGCCGTCGTGCTGCAGTCCGCCGACGACCGTCTCGAAGGCGAGGGTGGGCTTGCCCTCGGCCAGCCAGACGACCTTGCGCGGTCCGCGGTCGGCGTCGGTCTTCTTCGACCCCGCGGCGTCGGCGGCCTTGAGCGCCTGCCGTTCCGCCGTGCCGGGCCGCACGCCCGCCTTGGCGGAGAGGTTCTTGAGCGCGTGCTTGGAGGCCCGGCCGACCTCCTTGGTGGCGCCCTTCGCGGTGGTCTCCACCACGAGGTCACCGCCGAGCACGGGCATTCCGCGGTACGTGCGCTCGTAGCGCGTGTGGACGGTGCCGTCGCGGTCCTTGAGCACGTCGCGGACGACCAGCTTCTCCTTGGCGCCCAGGCCGAGCTTGTCGGCGGTGGCGGCCTTCTTGCTGTCCGCCTTCCGCAGCAGCGCGTCGCGTTGGGCGGGCGAGAGCTTGACGGGCAGGGCCCCGGTGTCGGCGCCCTTGGCGGCTGCCGCCGCGCTGTCGTGGCTCTGGTCGTCGGCCGCGGCCGGACCGGTCTGGACGGCGACCGAGAGCAGGGCGGCAACGGCGCCGAGTGCGACGCCCGCCGAAGCCTTCGGCGGCAGGAGGCGTCTGTGGGAGGTGGCGGTGGTGCCTCTGTGGGAGGTTGATCTTCGCAAGACTGGCTCCTTCTGCTGGCCGCACGGTCGTGCGGCCTGGGAGACCGGGCGGCGGACGACCGTCCGGCGGATCTCGGCAGAGCAAGGCGGAGCAAACGCGAGCTGGTGGAACGGTGTTGCTGGTGCGGCCACCGGAACGACCAGCACCGCGTGTGGGGAACTACCGCTCGTCGTTCGTGCAGTGGTGCGAGCGGCCAGTCGCAGACTGCCACTCGGGGCGAGCTCCTGTCAGGAGCGCATCAAGGGTTTGGCCGGAAACGGTCCGTTGTCCGTGCGTTCACGTCCGCTATCCGGTGCCGTTCACCGGCAGGGCGCCGCGTCGCGCCGGTTCCTCCCGGGCCGTGCTGCCTCTTCAGGTCCCGCCGGTCCAGGGCTCGGTCGCCACGACCGCCGACACCGGAAGCGGCCCGTAGAGGTGCGGGAACTCCTCGCCGCCGGGCGCGGCCGGCTCGTGGCGGACGGGGGAGGAGAGCCGCTCGGTGTCGACGACGAGGACGACCAGCCGCTCCGGTGCCACCTGGTCGCCGTAGAGCGCGGCCGCCACGGCGGGGAGTTGGTGCCGCAGCGAGAGATGGATGAACCCGACCTCGCTCAGCGTCCGGCCGCGCGTGGACATCTCGTACGTCCCCCGGGCGCAGGCTTCGTCCCACAGAACCCGCTCGGTGATGTGCAGTACTTCAGCCATCCCCGCACGGTAGCCGCCGCCGCGCCCCGCGGGGGTCGGACGTGCGCCCGGCGGTCCGCACCCCCGGTGCCGGCCGCGACGGACTCAGTCGCGGAACGAACCGTCCGCGCGCCGCGCGTGCCGGGCCAGCAGGTGCCCGCACAGCGGGCAGTGGCGCCGCAGCGCCCGCTTGAGCACGTACCCGATGCCCGCCGTGCACACGTACACCAGGCCGACTCCCGCCGCCTGCAGCAGTTTTCCCAGTCCGGACCTGGTGCAGCTCGCGCAGTCCCGGCAGCCGGCAGCCATCGCGGATCCCTCGCCTTCGTTCCGTTCGGTGGTCTTGCCCGGAAGGACGCGAGCAGGGCCGCGCACAGGTGCCCCCGGTACCGTGCCGCGACGGTCCGGGGACGGCCCTGTGACAAGGGGGGGCCGAGATCCGGTCCGCCGCTGGAAGCGGCGCCAGACCTCCGGAAGTGGTACTCCGCGCCCGGCGGCGGCGACGGGATCCCGCCAGGCGCCCCGGGCCCGCATGCACCAGGGTCGACCGGGGCGTCCGGACTCTCCGGACCGGGGAGGGCGAGGGGTCAGGCTTCGACTTCGGAGCCGTCGCCGCCCCAGAGGGTGTGGAAGACGCCCTCGCGGTCGGTACGGCGGTAGGTGTGTGCCCCGAAGTAGTCGCGCTGCCCCTGGGTGAGTGCGGCCGGAAGGCGGTCGGCGCGCAGGGAGTCGTAGTAGGCCAGGGCGGAGGCGAAGCCCGGGATGGGGACGCCCTGAGTGGCGGCTGTGGCGACGACCGCCCGCCAGTCGTCCTGTGCGGCGGCGATCTCGGCTGCGAACCCCTCGTCGGTGAGCAGGCTGGGCAGTCCGGGCTGTGCGGCGTAGGCCCTGGTGATCCGGTCGAGGAAGGCGGCTCTGATGATGCAGCCGCCGCGCCAGATCGCGGCGACCTCTCCGAGGTCGATGTGCCAGCCGTACTGCTCGCTGCCGGCGGCGATCTCGTCGAAGCCCTGGGTGTAGGAGACGATCTTCGACGCGTACAGGGCCTGCTCGACGCGGTCGGTGAACGCGGTCGCCTCGCCCTCGCCGAGGGTGCGCGCGGCGGGTCCTGCCAGGTGGCGGGAGGCGGCGCGCAGGTCCGCGTGCCCGGAGACCGAGCGGGCGAAGACGGCCTCGGCGATGCCGGGTACCGGAACCCCCAGGTCGAGAGCGGTCTGCACGGTCCAGCGGCCGGTGCCCTTCTGCTCCGCGCGGTCGGCGACGACGTCGAGGAACGGCCGGCCGGTCTCCGCGTCGGTGTGGGTGAGCACCTGTGCGGTGATCTCGATCAGGTAGGAGTCCAGCCGCCCCTCGTTCCAGCGCCGGAAGATCTCGGCGATCTCGGCGGGGGACCGGCCCGCGACCTTCCGCAGCAGGTCGTACGCCTCCGCGATGAGTTGCATGTCGGCGTACTCGATACCGTTGTGCACCATCTTCACGAAGTGGCCCGCCCCGTCCGGCCCGATGTGCGCGGTGCACGGGGCGCCGTCCGGAGCCCGCGCCGCGATCCGCTCCAGCAGCGGGCCCAGCGCTTCCCAGGACTCGTCCGAGCCGCCCGGCATGATGCTGGGGCCCAGCAGGGCACCCTCCTCGCCGCCGGAGATGCCCGTGCCCACGAAGTGGAGGCCGCGCTCGCGCAGCGCGGCCTCCCGCCGGCGGGTGTCCTCGAAGTGCGCGTTCCCTCCGTCGACGAGGATGTCGCCGGGCTCCAGCAGTTCGGCGAACTCCTCCAGGACCGCGTCCGTCGGCTCGCCCGCCTTGACCATCACCACCAGGCAGCGGGGCCGCCGCAGGGCCGCCACGCACTCCCGCGCGGAGCCGGCCGGCACGAAGTCGCCCTCGTGGCCGAACGCGTCCATCAGCTCCCTGGTCCGTGCCTCGGTGCGGTTGTGCAGGGCGACCGTGAAGCCGTTCCGGGCGAAGTTGCGGGCGAGATTGCGCCCCATGACGGCCAATCCGGTGACACCGATCCGCGCCGACGCTGTCATGGTCACACCTTTCGGACGGGGAAACCTCCGCGGGCCGGGAGCGCCGGCCCGGGGTTCCCGCGCCGACCGGCCCGGCCGCCCCTCGATCGTCTCCCGACATGTGCCCCGGCGCTCGCTGCCGCGGCCCGCGCCGTCCGGTCCTGCCCCGTCATTTGGCGTCGGCGTAGCACTCCACCGCGGCGGTGGTGAACCCGAAGCGCACGGGAGTCGGCCCGAACGCGGCGACGCCGGCCTCCTCGGCGGCCTCCGCGATCGCCTCCCGGACCCGGGGCGCCTCCTCGGCGGGGCAGTGCACGATGACCTCGTCGTGCTGGAAGAACACCAGTTCGGCAGCGAGGGGAAGGAGTCTCCGGCGCAGCGCCGCGAGCATCAGTACCGCCCAGTCCGCCGCGCTGCCCTGGACCACGAAGTTCCGGGTGAAGCGGCCCCGGGCCCGTGCGGCGCCCGCCGCGCTCCCGGGAGCACCCTCGGGCGGCCCGGAGACCCCCGTGCCCGCCTCGGGGCCGGTGCCGCCCGCTTCCTCCTCTGCACCCTCCTCTCCGCCGCGGCCCACGGGCGGGGAGGTGCGGCCCAGATGGGTGCGGACGAGCCGGCCCTCCTCTCCGGCGCGGGCCGCGTCGTCCACATAGGAGACCGCGGCCGGGAACCGCTTCCGCAGCGCGGCGAGATGGCGCAGCCCGTCACCGCTGGTCTGGCCGTAGACCGCGCCCAGCACCGCGAGCTTGGCGCGGTCGCGGTCGCCCGCGAAGGCCCGCTGCGACAGCACCGTGTACAGGTCCTGCCCGCTGCTCGCCGCCGTCATCAGTCCCGGGTCCCGGGAGACGGCCGCGAGCACCCGCGGCTCCAGCTGGTCGGCGTCGGCCACCACCAGCAGATGCCCCGGATCGGCGACCACGGCGCGCCGCACCACCTTCGGGATCTGCAGCGCACCGCCCCCGTTGGTGGTCCAGCGGCCGGAGGCCGCGCCGCCGGGCACATACGCGGCGTGGAAGCGGCCGTCCCGCACCCAGGAGCGCAGCCAGCCCCAGCCGTGCGCGGTGTAGAGGCGGTACAGCTTCTTGTAGCGCAGCAGCGGCTCGACCGCCGGGTGGTCCACCTTCCGCAGCTCCCAGGCCCGTGTGGACCCCAGCCGGATCCCCGCGCGGGCGAACGCCTGGAGCACTTCCGCGGCCAGGTCGGGGCGCACCCGCTCGCCCGGGCCGAACGCCTGCGAGATCTCCTCCTCCAGCTCCACCAGCCGCCTCGGCAGCCCGTTGCCCGCGTACCGCTCGCCCAGCAGCTCCGCCAGCAGCTCCCGGTGGATCTCCGCGCTCCAGGGCAGCCCCGCCCGTGTCATCTCCCCGGCCACCAGCGTCCCGGCGGACTCCCCGGCCAGCAGGAGCCGCATCCGGTCCGGATGCTGCGCCCGCGCGGTGCGGTCCAGCTGTGCCGCGTACACCTCCAGCAGCGCCTCCAGCGGATCCACGCCGTCCGGCAGCGGTACCGGGCCCGTCTCGAACAGCGACGGCGGGACGTCGGACTCCAGGTGCTCCGGGGGCCGGTCCGGGGGCACCGGACGTCCGTGCAGCCGGGCCCACGCGGCGGGCAGCGAACGGGGATCGCCCGCGCGGCCCTCGTGCCCGAGCAGCAGCGCCTCGGCCGTCTCCACGTCATAGCACCGCGCCACCCGCACCCCGGCGGCCAGCAGCTCCGACTGCACCTGCGGGGTGGCCCGCCACACCCACCGGGCCACCTCCGGGCGGGCCCGCACGGCAGCCGCCGCCGACTCCTCCGTGCGCGCGGCACCCGCCGCCCGGCCGCGCGCGTCCAGCGGGCACACCCGCACCCGGGTGCCGCCCGCCGGTGCCAGCGCCCATCTGCCGCGGTCCGGTGCCTCCCGCGTGCGGTGCCCGTCTCCCGTGCCCCCCGTCCTGTCGTCCATGCCGGGAGTCTCCCAGCCGCCTCCGACAATGCCGCCGGACCGTGTCGGCCGCCGTCCGCGCACGAGCGGCGGGGGCAGCCGCGGTGCGGGTGCCCCCGCTCGGCGAAAACCGGCGGCGGAAGCAGGTGAGGGAGTGTCATACTCCCGCCATGCCAACCCACTTGGAGAAACGGGCGCTCGGTGGCTGACGTCCGGGCGCACGAGGCGCGCCGGCTCCCCGGCCCCCGCGGTACCGAGCGCTCCCAGGCGCGTCGCGCCGAGTTGCTGGCGACGGGGCGCACCCTCTTCGCCGACACGTCCTACGACGCCCTGTCCATGGACGACATCGCGCACAGCGCGGGCGTGGCCAAGGGGCTGGTCTACTACTACTTCACCAGCAAACGCGGCTACTACCTCGCCGTCGTCGAGGACGCCGCAGCCGAACTGGTGCTCCGCGCGACCAGCTGCCGCGACCTGCCCCGCGCCGAACGCGCCCGGCGCACCATCGAGGGCTGTCTGCGCTACGCCCAGCAGAACCAGGCCGCGTACCGCACGGTCGTCACCGGGGGAGTGGGCCACGACGCGCAGGTGCTGGAGATCCGCGACCGGGTGCGCGAGCAGTTGCTGGGCGTGATCGCCGAGGGCTCCTGGGGCCGCACCCGCCTCCGGCCGCTCGCCCGAGCCGCCCTGGTGGGGTGGCTCTCCTCGGTGGAGGGCGCCACCCTGGACTGGCTCGCGCGCGGGCAGGAGCTCTCCTCCGAGGCGCTGTGCGAGCTGCTCTCCCGCACGCTGCGGGCCACGCTGGAGACCGTCGCGCGGCTCGAAGGCACGGTGCCCCCCGGCGCCGACCGCCGGTAGCCGCTGCCCGCGCGGCCGGCGGCCGCTGCCGTGCCGGGCTCCGCATGATCCGCGCGGTTCCGGGACACTCGTTCCACCAGGAGTGTCCTCGGGTCCGGGAGGCGGCCATGGCCATATCCGCAATCATCAGTGCGCTCGTCGTCGGCGTCGTCATCGGCGCGCTCGGTCGGCTGGTGCTGCCGGGCAGGCAGCGGATCGGCCTGCTGTGGACGGTGGTGGTGGGCATCGCCGCCGCGTTCGTCGGCACCGGAATCGCCAGCGGTCTGGGTGTCGCCGACACCCGCGGATTCGACTGGATCGAGCTGCTCATCCAGGTCGCCCTCGCCGCGGTCGGCGTCGGTGCGCTGGACCGGGCGCGCGCCGGCAGACGCGTGCAGCGCTAGAGAGCCCCGCAGCGCCGTCCGCGGCCCCGGAGCGGTCCGGGGCCGCGGACGGCGGGTGCGACCAGGAGCCCGGCGGTGGTCCGCCACCGGCGCCGTCGCCCGGGTGCTCGGCGACCGCTGCCGGGCTGCCGGCCGAGGCCAGGAGCCCCGCGGTGGTGCGCCGCGGGGCCCCTGGTGCTCTGCCGGGCGCGTCGTACGCGCCACCGGACGGCTGCGCGCTACCGGATGGCCTTGATCAGCTCTCCGTTCGCGGTGTCGCCGCTCAGCTCCCAGAAGAAGGAGCCGGCGAGACCCTGCTGCGCGGCCCAGTCGCCCTTGGCGCCGATCGTCTGCGGGGTGTCGTAGCTCCACCACTGGTTGCCGCAGTGGGCGTAGGCGGTACCGCCGACGGTGCCGGTGGTCGGGCACTTGCTCTTGAGGACCTTGTAGTCCTCGATGCCCTGCTCATAGGTGCCGGGGGCCGGGCCGGTCGCCGTGCCGCCGGGCTCCGACTGCGTCACCCCGGTCCAGCCGCGGCCGTAGAAGCCGAGGCCGTACAGCAGCTTGCTGCCGGGTATGCCCATGCCCTTGAGCTTGGCGATGGTGGCCTGGGTGTTGAAGCCCTCCTTGGGGATGCCCGAGTAGGAGCTCAGCGGCGAGTGCGGTGCCGTGGGGCCCTTCGCGTCCCAGGCGCCGAAGTAGTCGTAGGTCATCGGCATGTACCAGTCGACGTACTGGGCGGCCGTCTTGTAGTCCGTGGCCTCCAGCTTGCCGCCGGGGGAGGCGTCGGCGGTGATGGCGGCGGTCACCAGCTTGTCGCCGAACTTGGCGCGCAGCGCCTTCATCAGGTTCGCGAAGGCATTCCGGCCGCTGGTGTCGCAGCTCAGTCCGCAGGCGTTGGGGTACTCCCAGTCGATGTCGATGCCGTCGAAGAGCCCCTTCCAGCGTGAGTCGTTGAGCAGGTTGTAGCAGGACTCGGCGAAGGCTGCCGGGTTCTGGGCCGCCTGGCCGAAGCCGCCGGACCAGGTCCAGCCGCCGAACGACCACAGCACCTTCAGGTCCGGGTGCTTCTGCTTGAGCTTCAGCAGCTGGTTGAAGTTGCCGCGCAGCGGCTGGTCCCAGGTGTCGGCCTTGCCGTCGACGCTCTGGGCGGCGGTGTAGGACTTCTCGTAGTCGGCGTAGCTGTCGCCGACGGTGCACTTGCCGCCCTGGACGTTGCCGAAGGCGTAGTTGATGTGCGTGAGCTTGTCCGCCGAGCCCGAGGTCTCGATGTTCTTGACGTGGTAATTGCGCTGATAGACGCCCCAGTTGGTGAAGTACCCGACCGTCTTTCCACCGGCTGCCGACGGCGCCGCGACGGAACCCTGGCGGTTCGCGTCCACCGTCGGACGGGGACCGGCGGAGGCCGTGGCCGAGAGCAGCGTCGTGGTCAGCAGGGCCGCGCACAGGGCACCCAGGAAGGCGATGAGTCCGCGGCGGCGGGAGGGGCGGGAGTGTTTGGTGCGTGGGGAGTGCTGGCTGTCCGATCCGAGCATGGTCACCTCGCGTGTGGGGTGCGGAGGGTGTGGGGGGTGGCACCGGTCGTACGTTCCGGGAATGTAGATGGACTAGACCAGTCAGTCAATGGTTCGGACCAATTCCGGTGCCCGGGGCCGCGCCCGGCGCCCCCTTCGCGCTCACCGGGCGGTTCACACCCCTACGCCGGTGACGTGCGGCGCTCGATCGGGCATACTCCAACTCGCCGCAGCCGCTGGTCAGCCACCCTCGCGACCCGACGGTGCAGTATCACGGCAGGGGCAGCGGCACCCCCGGTCCGCCAGCGGGCCGGTGTCCCTCGGCGACCCGCCACACCCCGGCGTCGGTCGCCGCGATTCCTGACCCGAAGGAGAGCGCGTCATGCCCAAGGACGGTCCACAGCCGGTGGAACGTGAACTGCCCACGGACGAGTCACGCGACCTGCTGGGCCTCGTCCGCGACCTGGTGCAGCGGGAGATCAAGCCCGTCGCCGCGGAGCAGGAGGCCGCGGGCGTCTTCCCCCGCGAGACCTTCCGGCTGCTCTCCGAGGCGGGACTCCTGGGCCTGCCCCACCCCGAGGAGTACGGCGGCGGGAGCCAGCCGTACCAGGTCTACCTCCAGGTCCTCGAGGAACTCGCCGCCGCACGTCTCACCGTGGGGCTCGGCACCAGCGTGCACTCGCTCTCCTGCCACGGCCTGGCGCACTTCGGCAGCAAGGAGCAGCGCACCGAGTGGCTGCCCGACATGCTCGGCGGCGGTCTGCTGGGCGCCTACTGCCTCTCCGAACCGTCCTCCGGCTCGGACGCCGCCGCGCTGCGCACCCGGGCCGTCCGCGACGGTGACGACTGGGTGCTCAACGGCACCAAGGCCTGGATCACCCACGGCGGCGTCGCCGACTTCTACACCGTGCTCGCCCGGACCGGCGCCGAGGGGGCGGGCGGTATCACCGCCTTCCTCGTCCCCGCCGACGCCCAGGGGCTGAACGCGGCGGCACCCGAGCACAAGATGGGGCTGAACGGCTCTCCCACGGCACAGGTCCACTTCGACGAGGTGCGCGTCCCCGACACCCGCCGGCTCGGCGACGAGGGCCAGGGCTTCGCGGTCGCCCTCTCCTCCCTCGACTCGGGCCGCCTGGGGATCGCGGCCTGCGCCGTCGGCGTCGCCCAGGCCGCGCTCGACGAGGCGCTGGCCTACACGGCGGAACGCGAGCAGTTCGGCCGCCCGCTCGCGGACTTCCAGGGGCTGCGCTTCATGCTCGCCGACATGGCGACCCGGATCGAGGCCGGGCGCGCCCTCTACCTGGCGGCGGCCCGGCGGCGGGACGCGGGGCAGCCGTTCGCCCGGCAGGCGGCGATGGCCAAGCTGTTCTGCACGGACGCCGCCATGGCAGTCACCACCGACGCGGTGCAACTCCTCGGCGGGTACGGCTACACCACGGACTTCCCCGCCGAGCGGTACATGCGCGAGGCCAAGGTCCTCCAGATCGTGGAGGGCACCAACCAGATCCAGCGCATGGTCATCGCCCGGCACGTGGCGGGCCCGGAACGCAGGAGCTGAGCGGGACCGGCCCGGCGCGGGGGCCGCGCGCGGAAGACCGGTACCCCGGCCTTCCGCCCCGCTCCGGCCCCCGGACCCGGAACGTGTTGCTTCCGGCTCCGGGGCGAACGGGGCGTCACCCGCGGACCGGTCACCGACGGCGGCGGTCGCCGGGCACCTCCGCCGGGCCGACCGCCGCCGGGTGCGGTGCTCCTCATCCGCGCGCCGCGTCCCAGACGTCCTCGGCGACGTCCTTGCCGAGCGCGACCCGCACCAGCCCGGCGGCCAGCGGCGCCAGCTCGTCCTCCCGCACCAGGCCGGCCAGCTCCTCGGCGGACGCCGGCAGTCCCAGCCGCTCCGCGCCCTGCAGCGCCTTCTGGTCCAGCCAGGGCCGGTACTCGGGCCACACCGCCTGGGCCTCGCGCAGGAAGATCGACACCCCCAGCGGGCCGATGCCGGGGACCTCGCGCAGCGCGGCGGCGACGTCGCCGCTCCGCCGCATCCTGCGCAGATCGCCGCCCCAGCGGTCCAGCAGCAGTTCCGCCCCCCGGCCGAGCTGGGTGGCGGTGCGCTCGTCGTAGCGCCGGTAGCCGCCCTCGCCGAGTGCGTCGACCCGCTGCTGCCAGCCGGCGTCCGCCATCCGCCGCGGGTCCCGCATCCCGGCCCGCGACAGCGCCCGCGCGGCGGCCACCGCGATGTCCGCGCGGATGCGGGCGCTCAGCAGCAGGGAGAGCACGAGTAGACGGTAGAGCGGCTGCGGAGTGTCACGCAGTGTGATACCGGCGTCTTCCGCGTAGGTGGTGCCGTGCCGTCGCAGCAGCTCCCGCACCACGGCCTGCTGCTGGGCCCGTTCGCTGCGCGGGGTGGTCGCGGCTGTCCTGCTCTTTGTGCGCGTGTTCGCCATGATGCCTCCTCGGCCCCCCGAGGTTCCCAGCCGTGCGGGATCCACGCCGGGCCCGTGCGGGGCGCCGGTGCGGGCCCGGGCCGCACGTGTGGGTACGGAACACGACCGGGGTGCTGCGGCCGGGGGCAGCGCGTCGCAGCGTCCCGCTGCGTCGTCCTCCCGCACGGTGGGACGACCCGCCGCGTCAGGGGTCGGGCCGCACCGGACGGCCCCCTCGGCGGAGGGGAGCGGTGGGGAGGGCCGTGGCCCGGGCGGTACCGGTACGGCGGCCGCGGGCCGTGCGCCGGACGTGTCGTGCGCAGGCGTGCCGCTCCGGCGCGGAGATGCCCGCCGGCTCTGCGGCGCGGTCTGCGGCTCCGATGCGGGGCGACGCCGGACGGCAGTCGAACGGCACCGCCGGCCGGGCGTGTTCGCGTCCGGCGGCGACGGCGGCCGGACGCGGGCTCGACGGGTGAGGTGCGGACGACCGGCGCGGGCCCGGCCGTTCAGCGGGGAGTCGGCGCCCCGGCGGCGGGGGCTGCCGGCGTGTGCCGGGCCGCCCCGCTCCGTGCCTCCGTGGGCCGGCCGGTCACTCGGCGCCGACCGGAACCGGCCGGCGGTCCGGGCGCCCCGCGTGCGAGAAGGGCTGGGTGCGCCAGTCCAATCCCTCGGGAAGCGTGAGCAGTTCGCTGACCGCGCGGCCGCGGGTCTCGCTGTCCCAGGGGGCGGCCTCGCCCACCGGGCGGCCGGATCCCTGGCACACCGTCAGGCCGAACGGGTCCCAGGGGGAGGCGCACAGCCCGTGCCGCGGCAGCTTCTCCTCCTGCGCGAACACCGCGATCGCCTGGCGGCATTCGGGGCACTTGACGCGGAGACCTTCGTACATCTCGTCCTCGGCGACCGGTCCGGACGGGTCGGTGGGGGTGTCGGGGCCGTCCGGGGAAGCGGCCGCTGCGGTCGGTCGCGCCTCGTCCCGGTGCGCCTCGCTCCGGAGAGCGCTTCGCGGGCGGGCGGACTGGGCGGATTTCGTCGTGCGCATGTGATCCCCCTTGATGGAACGGCCGGGCGACTGGGCTCCGGCCACAGCAAGCACTTCCCGTCGTGCCACGCGCATAATCACTCTGCACGGGAGCACGCGGATGCATAAGTGTGGCCTTGGTCACATACTTAGCATTCGGGGATTCGCCGCGGTGTCCACCGGGCCCGGTGCGCCGTATGCGGGCGCCGGAGCTTTTTCCGCTGCGGCGGGCGCGCGAGGGCAGTACGGTGATCCGCTGTGGAGGAACTCGACCGACAGATCGTGGAACTGCTCGTCAAGGACGGGCGGATGAGCTACACCGACCTGGGCAAGGCCACCGGCCTGTCCACCTCGGCCGTGCACCAACGGGTGCGCCGGCTCGAACAGCGCGGCGTCATCCGCGGCTATGCCGCGCTGGTGGACTCCGAGGCGGTCGGCCTGCCGATGACGGCGTTCATCTCGGTCAAACCCTTCGACCCCAGCGCCCCCGACGACATCGCGGACCGGCTCGCGGACGTGCCCGAGATCGAGGCGTGCCACAGCGTGGCGGGGGACGAGAACTACATCCTCAAGGTGCGCGTGGCCACGCCGATCGAGCTGGAACACCTGCTGGCCAGGATCCGGAGCCTGGCGGGCGTCTCCACCCGCACCACCGTCGTGCTGTCCACCCCCTACGAGGCGCGTCCGCCCCGCATCTGAACCGCCCCCGGGCCCGGAATCCCCCGAGGGCGGCCGGGTCCGGGACCCCTGGCGGGAGGCGGCCCCCATGCGGCGGGCGCCCGGGAGGCGCTCCCGGCCCCCGCGCGCCGGGCAGCCGCCGCGAAGCGGGAGACTGTCCCCATGACCGAGCGCACGACCCCTTCCCGGCCCCGTACCGTCCTGCTGCGCGAGGGCGAGGTGCACAGCCCCGCCGACCCGTTCGCGACCGCGATGGTCGTCGAGGGCGACCGCATCGCCTGGGTCGGCTCGGAAGGGGCCGCCGACTCGTTCGCCGAGGGCGTCGACGAGGTGGTGCACCTCGACGGCGCACTGGTCACCCCGGCCTTCACCGACGCGCACGTGCACACCACCGCGACCGGTCTCGCGCTGACCGGGCTCGACCTGTCGGGAGCGCCCACGCTGGCCGACGCGCTGGCCCGGGTGCGCGCGTACGCGCGGGCGCGGCCGGACGACCGGGTGCTGCTGGGCACCGGCTGGGACGCGCACGCCTGGCCCGAGCAGCGCCACCCGCGCCGTGCCGAGCTCGACGAGGCGAGCGGCGGGCGTCCGCTGTACCTGACCCGGGTCGACGTGCACTCCGCACTCGCCAGCACGGCCATGCTGGACCTGGTTCCCGGCATCACCACCCGCGAGGGCTACCGGCCCGACGCCCCGCTGACCGGTGCCGCGCACCATGCCGTGCGGGAGGCGGCGCACGGCACGCTCACCGCCCGGCAGCGCACCGAGGCCCAGCGCGCGGCCCGCGCCCGCGCCGCGTCCCTCGGCATCGGTTCGCTGCACGAGTGCGCGGGCCCGGACATCTCCGGCGAGGAGGATCTGCGCGGGCTGCTCGCGCTGGCCGCCGAGGAACCCGGTCCCCGCGTACACGGATACTGGGCCGAACTCGTCACTTCGGCAAAGGAGGCCGCCCGCGTCCGGGAGCTCGGCGCGATCGGTGCCGCGGGCGACCTGTTCGCCGACGGGTCCCTGGGCTCGCACACGGCGCACCTGTGCGCCCCCTACGCGGACGCGCCGGACACCCGCGGCAGCGCCCTGCTGGACGCCGAAGCGGTGGCGGTCCACGTCGCCGCCTGCACCGAGGCGGGGATCCAGGCCGGGTTCCACGCCATCGGGGACGCCGCCGTCCAGGCCGTCACCGACGGGGTGCGGCGGGCCGCCGAGCAGGTCGGCATCGCCCGGGTCCGCGCGGCCCGGCACCGCGTCGAGCACGCCGAGATGCTCACCGCCCGCACCATCGCGGACTTCGCGGACCTCGCGCTCACCGCCTCGGTGCAGCCCGGGTTCGACGCGGCCTGGGGCGGCGCGGACGGAATGTACGCGCGCCGTCTGGGGGCCGAGCGCGCCGCCACGCTCAACCCCTACGCGGCGCTGCTGCGGGCCGGGGTCCCGCTCGCGCTCGGCTCCGACAGCCCGGTCACCCCGCTCGGGCCCTGGGAGGCCGTCCGCGCCGCGGCCTTCCACCGCACCCACGACCACCGGATCTCCGTCCGCGGCGCCTTCACCGCGCACACCCGCGGCGGCTGGCGGGCGCTCGGCACGGACGACGCCGGTGTGCTCGTCCCGGGCGCCCCCGCGGACTACGCGCTCTGGCGCACCGGTCCGCTGGTCGTCCAGGCTCCCGACACCCGCGTCGCGAACTGGTCCACCGACCCGCGCTCCGGTACGCCGGGACTGCCCGACCTGACGCCGGGCGGTCAAGTCCCCGTCTGCCTGCGGACGGTGGTGGGCGGACGCGAGGTCCACGCACGGCCGGACGAGTGACATAGGGAAGGGCGATACGGCCGAACGAGACCCCCTCCGCCGGTCACCGGGACGCCGTTGCCTCCGCACTGACCTGGGATTTCACCGAAACACCCCAGGTAACTCGGCTGTTGACAATGATTGCCCGGAGCCCGGTAGGTTCGGCGGCGTCCACCACAGGACGTCCGACCGGGGAGCTTCCGCGCTGTCGTCGAACGCCGCTGGGCCACGGGGTGGTGTACCGCACCGGCGCACCACCACTGCGAGCCAGGTCCAGCGCCCGCGGCACGGGGACAGATGGTTTCCGCCGGTCGGCGGGTGTGACCCGGGACGGGGCCCGGACGCTCAGTAGACAACGGCTTTCGGACGATCCGCAGCCAGCGGGTCCCAGGTCGGCCCGAAGGGCACCGGGCCCCGATCCGCAGACAGCGCCCCGAACCGGGGCGCGCCCGCCCGCCGGTGACGCTCCGCGACGCGGCGGCTACCGTCCCGTGCTCCTCCTGGCCGCCCGCAGCCGCGTTCTCCTGCTTTTCCGCCGCTTTACGGTCCCGCGCCCCGCGCAGCCCCCCGCGCGTTGTACCGTCACCACACACCACCGCACGACCTGCTAGGAAGGCCGCGACCTTGGCATCGGGCCCCGACACCACCTCCGCCTCCGCCCCGGACGGCTCCCGGGAGCGGAAGGCGGCACCCGCCGCGCAGCCCGGCGCCCCGGAGGGGCCCACGCGCGCGAGCAGCGCCGACACGGGCAGTGACGTTCCGCCCGACGTCTCCGAGCCCCCCGGGACCAGGGCGCCCCGTCCGGGCCGGATGCGCCGGCTGGCCGCGCTCGCGCGGCGCGAGGCCGGCCGGTCCGCGCTGGCCGCACTCGGCGGTGTCGCCCTGGCGTTCGCCTTCCCGCCCTACGGGCTCTGGCCGCTCTCGCTGTTGGCCGTCGCCGCGCTCAGCCTGCTCACCCGCGGCCGGACCGGCCGCCAGGGCGCCTGGCTCGGATTCGCGTTCGGCTGGCCCTTCTTCATCGTGCTGCTCAAGTGGCTGCACGTCGTCGGCTGGGACGCGGTCATCGGACTCGCCTTTCTGCAGAGCCTGTTCGTGCTCGGGCTCGGAGCCGGGCTGGCGGTCACCGCGCGGCTGCCGCTGTGGCCCCTGTGGGGCGCCTGCCTGTGGCTGACCGAGGAATTCCTGCGCGACCGGCTGCCGTTCGGCGGCTTCTCCTGGGGGCGGCTGGCCTTCGCCAACACCGATTCCCCCTACACCCCGCTGGCCGCGCTCGGCGGAGCCCCGCTGGTGTCCTTCGCGGTGGCCCTCACCGGCACCCTGCTGGCCGCCGCCGCGCTGCGGGGCCTGCGACTGCGGTCCGCCGCGGCCCGTACCGGCCGCGCCTACGCCACCTGCGCCGGCGCGCTCGTGCTCGCCGGCGCCGCCACCGTCGCCGGTCTCGCGGTACCGGTGCCGACGAAGGCGGCCGACACCGTACGGGTCGCCGTCGTGCAGGGGAACGTGCAGCAGCCCGGCATGCACTTCCTGGGCCGCCCGATGCAGATCCTCAACAACCACGCCGAGGCCACCCTCGACCTGGCGAAGCGGATCGAGCAGGGCAAGGAGCCCCGGCCCGACCTGGTCATCTGGCCGGAGAACTCCTCCGACCTGGACCCCTACAAGTACCCGGAGGCGGGCGACCGCATCGACCGGGCGGTCAAGGCCGTCGGCGTCCCCGTGCTGGTCGGTGCCCTGGTCGACCACCCGACCAAGGAGGGCTACGTCGAGAACCAGGGCATCGTCTGGGACCCGGAGAAGGGGCCCGGCGCGTCCTACACCAAGCAGCACCCGGTCCCCTTCGGCGAGTACGTGCCCTTCCGCGACCAGCTGAGCAAGGTCATCACCCGGCTCCAGCAGGTGCCCCGCGACTTCTACCCGGGCGACCACACCGGTGTCCTGCAGACCGGTCCCGCGCGCCTCGGCGATGTGATCTGCTTCGAGGTCGCCTACGACGAGATCCCCAGGGACACCGTCAAGGACGGGGCCCGCGCGCTCGTCGTCCAGACCAACAACGCCACCTACGGCCGGACCGGGCAGCCCGAGCAGCAGCTGGCGATGTCCAGGCTGCGTGCCGTCGAGCACGGCCGTGCCGTGGTCACCGCGGCGACCAGCGGCATCAGCGCCATCGTCGCGCCGGACGGCACCGTCCAGCAGCGTACGGAGGAGTTCACCCAGGACGTGCTCACCGGGGAGCTCCCGCTGCGCGACGAGATCACCCTCGCCGACCGCGTCGGTGCCGCTCCCGAATGGGCGATCGCTATCGTGGGCGTGCTCGCCTGCGCCGGGGCGTGGATCCTGGGCCGCAGACGGAGCGGCACCGGTGCCCGGACCCGTACCGCGCCGGACACGGCCGGTGCCGGGGACGGCACCGACAGGCAGGACCGACAGGCTCAAGCGGAGGGGCAGCACCAGTGACGGACGGCGGACGACGGCGGTACGGCCCGCTGGGAACGGCCCTGGTCATCATCCCGACCTACGACGAGGCCGACAACATCCGGCCCGTCGTCTCCCGGGTGCGCGAGGCGGTGCCCGAGGCGCACGTCCTCGTCGCGGACGACAACAGCCCCGACGGCACCGGGAAGATCGCCGACGAGCTGGCGGCCGAGGACGGCCACGTCCACGTCCTGCACCGCAAGGGCAAGGAAGGACTCGGCGCGGCCTATCTGGCGGGCTTCCGCTGGGGCATCGACAACGGCTACGGCGTCCTGATCGAGATGGACGCGGACGGCTCCCACCCGCCCGAGGAACTGCCCCGGCTGCTGACCGCGCTGGGCGGCGCCGACCTGGTGATCGGCTCCCGCTGGGTGCCCGGCGGCCGGATCGTCAACTGGCCCAAGTCCCGGGAGTTCCTCTCCCGCGGCGCCAGCACCTACTCGCGGCTGCTCCTGGACGTCGACGTACGGGATGTGACGGCGGGCTTCCGGGCCTTCCGCAAGGAGACCCTGGAGGGCATCGGCCTGGACTCCATCGCCTCCCAGGGCTACTGCTTCCAGGTCGACCTCACCCGCCGCACGGTGCACGCCGGCTACCACGTGGTGGAGGTCCCGATCACCTTCGTCGAGCGCGAGCGCGGCGACTCCAAGATGAGCCGGGACATCATGGCCGAGGCGCTCTGGCGGATCGCCGTCTGGGGGGTCGAGGGACGGGTCAGGAAGGTCCTCGGCCGCGCGGAGCACCGCAAGGACGGCGGCGGGGACGGCCGCCCGCCGAGCTGATCCCGGGCCTACGCGGTAGCAGGCACACTGGAGGCATGACGACGCGCGCACCCTTCCCCCACGGACTTCCGCAGGAACCGGGCGGCCCGGGTACCGGGACGCGCTCCGAGGGAGACTCCCCGCCCCGGCGGAACCGGCCCAGGGGCCGCACTCTGCTGCCGCTGGCGGTCGCGCTGTGGGCGGTACTGGAGATCTGGCTGCTGACTCTGCTCGGCCAGGCCGCCGGCGGGTTCACGGTCTTCCTGGTGCTGGCCGGCGGCTTCGTGCTCGGCGCCGCGGTGATCAAGCGAGCCGGGCGCCGCGCCTGGCGCAATCTCGCCGAGACGGTCCAGCGCGCCCAGGAGCAGGCCCGCACCGGAGCCGGGTCCTCCGGCGAGGACGCCGCGGAGAGCCGCGGCGGCAACGGGACGGCCATGCTGGGCGGGCTGCTGCTGATGATTCCCGGGCTGCTCTCGGACGCGGTCGGGCTGCTGCTGGCACTCCCGCCGACGGGGAGGCTGCTGCGCGGCGCGGTGCAGCGCTCCCTGGACCGCCGCAGCGGCTTTGCGCCGGGCACCCTGGGCGACGCCTACCAGCAGGCGCGCACGGCCGAGCAGCAGGTGCGGATGCACCGCCCGGACGGCAAGGTCGTCCCGGGCGAGGTCGTCCGCGACGACGAGCCACAGGAGCGCGAAGGCGGGCAGAGCGGAAGCTGAGCGCCGCCCGCGCGCCCCGTTCGCCGGACAACCGTTCGCCAGGCATGCGCCGGTGCCCGCGTGGCCCGTGGGAGCGCGCAGGAGTCCCGGGGCGTGCGGGAAGCCGCTCGGACGCCCGGGACGGCCCGGCCGTCCCGGGGACTCTCCCGGTGAACGCGCAAGAGGGCCCCGGTCACGCTGTGAAATGCGTGGCCGGGGCCCTCCTGCTGCGCTCCGGAACTCTCAGGAGCGCAGGATCGTCAGGCGGACTTGCGCTTGTTCCCGCCGTCGTCGCGGGGGTGCACCGCGAGGTTCATGGTGCCGGAGCGCAGCACGGCGAGCCGCTCGGCGAGGACTTCCTCGAGCTCCTCACGGGTACGCCGCTCCATGAGCATGTCCCAGTGCGTGCGCGCGGGCTTGCCCTTCTTCTCCTCCGGCCCCTCGCCGTCCACCAGGAGCGCCTGTGCACCGCACACCTTGCACTCCCACTCGGACGGAATCTCGGCCTCTACCGAGAACGGCATCTCGAAACGATGTCCGTTCTCGCATGCGTACTCCACGGCCTGGCGCGGGGCCAGGTCGATGCCGCGGTCGGTCTCGTAGCTGGTCACCACGAGTCGCGTGCCGCGGAGAGCTCGCTCACTCATGAATTCGTGCCTCCCGGGCTGGTCGCCCACAGGACAGGTGTCGCTGTCGTCGTCATCCGGTCAACGTCCGGCTGCCGGTGAAGATTCCCGCAATCGGGAGATCACCCACCTTTCCGCACTTCCAACCTGACGGAAGGCTGCGCGCCGCTGCTTCGTGCCGCCGCTTCGTTGATCTGCGGTACCCGCCGGTGACCGGTTTGTCACAATTGATAGAGAATGTCACCCACTGTTCGCATCTCTTCGGCGTGCAGTGACCGTCCATCCCGGTGGGCCAAAGGCGTACACTACCGGTCCGGCACCCGCACGTCTAAATCCGGTCCGGAGCGACGTTGCCCACTGCCGCCGCCGCTCGCTGTACGGGTACCCGCAGCAGCAGTACGAAACCGAGCGCGAAGAAGACCACCAGCGACAGGATCGCGTTCCGGTAGTCCCCCGAGAGCTGGTATGTCAGTCCGAACACCAGCGGTCCCAGCCAACTGGTGCCGCGGTCGCTGATCTCGTACAGCGCGAAGTACTCCGCCTCCTTGCCGGCCGGCACGAGATGCGAGAAGAGCGAGCGGGACAGCGCCTGGCTGCCGCCCAGCACCAGGCCGATGCCCGCCGCCAGCGCGTAGAACCACAGCGGATCCTCCCGCGGCAGGAAGTACCCTCCGCCCACGGTCGCGGTCCACGCCACCAGTGACCCCAGGATCGTGCGCTTGGCTCCGTAGCGGGCGGCGAGCCGGCCCAGCAGCAGTGCGCCCGCCACCGCCAGGACCTGCACCAGCAGGATGGCGCCGATCAGCGTCGTCTGGTCCAGGCCCAGCGCCTCCGAGCCGTAGACCGACGCCTGGGTGATCACGGTCTGGATGCCGTCGTTGTAGAGCAGGTAGGCCAGCAGGAACAGCAGCGTGAGCGGATGGCGGCGCAACTGGCGGAACGTTCCGGCCAACTGGCGGAACCCCTGCCCGGGACCGGTGCGCCCGGCGCCCGCCGCCGGGTGCGCCGCCGGGCGCTCCCGCAGCCGCAGCAGCGGTACGACCGTGAAGACGGCCCACCACACACCGGCCGAGGACAGGCAGATCCGCACCGCCGTCGACTCCGCGACACCGAGCGACTCGTGCCCCAGGAACAGCCCGAGGTTCGCGACCAGGACCAGTGCGCCCGACCCGTAGCCGAAGGCCCAGCCGCGCGAGGAGACCGCGTCGCGCTCCTCGGGTGGGGCTATCTGCGGCAGGAAGGCGTGGTAGAGCACGATGGAGACCGCGTAGCTGACGTTCGCCACCACCAGCAGCACGCCGCCCAGCAGATAGCGGTCGCCGTCCAGGAAGTACATCCCGGTGGTCGCCCCGGCTCCCAGATAGGCCGCGGCGCCCAGCAGCGGCTTCTTGCGCCCCGTGCGGTCGGCGAAGGCCGCCGCCAGCGGCATCACCAGCACCGACAGCAGCACGGAGGCCGAGACCGCGTAGGGGAAGAAGGCGCCCGCCCGCACCGGGATGCCCAGCGGATGCACATAACCGTCCGCGTCCGCGGCGGCCTCGGTGACCGAGGTCAGATACGGGCCGAGGAAGACGGTCAGCACACTGGTGGAGAAGACGGAGTTCGCCCAGTCGTAGAAGTACCAGCCGCGCTGCTCGCGGCGGCGCTCCCGGAGCGGGGTCCGGTTCCCGGATCCCGCCCCCTCCTGCGGCGCCCGCGGCGCGTCCGGTGCGGCCGTTCCCATCCCCGTTCCTCCCCGTCGGCCCGCTGTGCGGTTCGTGACCGGCCGGGAGTCGAACGCCCGCACGGCCGGTGCCGGGAGACTACAGTCCGCCGTCGGCGGCCCGTTGTGCCGCCGGGCACGGACGCGGGCCGTGGGCGGGGTGCGGGCCGGTGCCGTCCGGGCGGCGGTTCAGTCCGGTGGCCAGGAGCCCCGTGCGTCCAGCACCTCGCGCAGCATCTCCAGTTCGTCGGTCATGATCCCGTCCACGCCCAGGTCCAGCAGGGCCGCGGCGCGGGCGGGGTCGTTCACCGTCCAGACGTGCACCCGCAGCCCCCGCGCGTGCGCCGCCCGGACGAAGGCGCGGTCCACCACGCGGACCGGCCCGTGCCGTTCGGGCACCTGTGCGCATCCGGCGCCGGACGGCAGCCGCCAGGGCAGCCGGCGGGAGCGCAGCCGCAGCGCCAGCACTCCGCGGGTGCCCAGCGAGGTCAGCAGCCGCGGCCCCGCCAGTGCCCGCGCCCGGGCCACCCGCGCCTCGGCGAACGCGCCCACGCACACCCGGTCCCAGGCGTTCTCGGCGGCCAGCAGCTCCAGCAGCGGGACGAGCGCGGCGTCGGTCTTCACGTCGATGTTCCAGCGCGCGCCGGGGAACGAGCGCAGCAGGTCGGCGAAGAGCGGGACCGGCTCGCGCCCGGCCACGCGCGCCCGGCTCACCTCGGCCCAGCTGAGTTCCGCGAGGCGGCCGCCGCTGCCGGTGGTGCGGTCCAGGGTGGTGTCGTGGAAGGCCACCAGGGCGCCGTCCGCCGTGCTGTGCACATCCGTCTCCAGATAGCGGTAGCCCAGCTCCGCCGCACGGGCGAAGGCTGCGTGGGTGTTCTCCAGGCCGGCCGCCGCGCCGCCGCGGTGTGCGAAGGCCAGCGGCACCGCCGAGTCCAGGAAGGGGTGGCCGGGGTGGCCGGGGTGGCCGCGGGGATCTCTCGCTCTCGTCACCGCGGCAGTATCGCCGCAGTCGCGCCGATCCGCCGCCCGCTCACCGCCTCCGGTCGGCCGGGGCACCGCCGCGCGCTTCCTGCCGGCCGCCCCCGGCCACCACGTGCGAGCCCCCGGCGCCGCCCGGCACGGCGAACAGGCGCAGGAAGAACTGCGCGAGAGGGCCGATCGCCAGCGCGTACAGCACGGTGCCCGCTCCGGCCGAGCCGCCCAGCAGGATGCCGACGACCAGGACCACGATCTCGATCGCCGTCCGTGCCAGCCGGATCGAGCGGCCGGTCACCTTGTGCAGCCCGGTCATCAGGCCGTCGCGCGGTCCCGGTCCGAACCGGGCCGAGATGTAGAGCCCGGTCGCAGCGCCGTTCAGCACCACGCCGCCCACCAGGAGCGGGATCCGGTAGGCCAGTGCCTCCGGGTGCGGGAGCAGCCACAGCGTGGCGTCCATGGATAGGCCCACCAGGAAGACGTTGGAGACGGTGCCCAGGCCCGGGCGCTCGCGCAGCGGCCACCACAGCAGCAGCACCGCGGCCCCCGCGATGATCGCCACGGTGCCGATGGACAGTCCGGTGCGCTCGGCGACGCCCTGGTGGAGGACGTCCCAGGGGTCCAGCCCCAGCCCCGCGCGCACCATCAGCGCCGCACTCGCCCCGTACAGCACCAGGCCCACGTACAGCTGGGTGAGCCGGCGGACCAGATGCCTGTCAGAACCCCTCGAATGGGACAAAGATCTACCCCTTCTCGTGTCATTGGACTGTCTCGTGGCACCCTGTGGCATGGAAGCAGGTCATGTGAACGGCCAATCCAGGAAAGGTGGACTGCAATATGGCGCACTGGAACTCCGCCGTGGGGGCCGCTCAGCTCGCGCGGCTCCTCGGCTCGCAGCACAGCGTGCGAGGGGAGAGCCCCGGAGCTGCCCGGCCGCACCCGGCCGCGGCGGACCCGGCAGCCACCGCCGCGGCCGCGGGCGGGGGCACCGGTGCGCACCCGGCACCGGCGGTCAGGAAGCTGCCCGCCTACCGTTCGCTCGCCGAGGGGCTGCGGATGCTCGTCCTGGAGGGGCGCATCCCCGTCGCCACCCGGCTGCCCGCCGAGCGGGAACTGGCCGCGGCCCTCTCGGTCAGCCGCACCACCGTGGCCGCCGCCTTCGAGGCGCTGCGCTCGGACGGGTTCCTGGAGTCCCGCCGCGGCTCGGGGAGCTGGACGACCGTGCCGGCGGGCAACCCGCTGCCCACCCGCGGCCTCCACCCCCTGCCGCCGGAGAACGAGGGCACCGTCATCGACCTGGGCTGTGCCGCGCTGCCCGCCCAGCCGGTGATGAACGAGGCGTTCGGCAGCGCCCTGGAGGCGCTCCCGCCGTACGCGCACACCCACGGCGACTACCCGGCCGGGCTGCCCGTGCTCCGCGAGGCCCTCGCCGAGCGCTACACGGCACTCGGCGTGCCCACGATGCCGCAGCAGATCATGGTCACCACCGGTGCGCTGGGCGGCGTCGGCGCCCTGACCCGGATGCTGGTGCCGCGCGGCGAGCGCATCGCCGTCGAACACCCCTCGTACGCCAACGTCCTGCAGCTCCTGCGCGAGACCGGCGGCCGCCTCGTCCCGGTCCCCATGGCCGACGACCTGGCGGGCTGGGACCTGCCCTCCTGGCACCGCACACTGCGGGAGTCCGCACCCCGGCTCGCGTACGTCATCGCCGACTTCCACAACCCCACCGGAGCGCTGGCCGGCACCGAGCAGCGCCGCGAACTGGTCGCGGCGGCCCGTGCCTCGGGGACGGTGCTGATCGCCGACGAGACCATGACCGACCTGCCGCTGGGCCCGCCCGGCGCCACCGGCACGCCGAGCACCGGCTCCCCGGGGCTGGAGATGCCGCGGCCGATGGCCGCCTTCGACCCGGGCGGCTCGGCCGTCATCACGGTCGGCTCCGTGAGCAAGTCGATCTGGGCCGGGATGCGGATCGGCTGGATCCGGGCCGCACCCGAGGTGATCCGCAGCCTCACCGCCGCGCGCGCCTACGTCGATCTGGGCAGCCCCGTGCTCGAACAGCTCGCCGTGGCCGAACTGCTGAACGGGCCTGGCTGGGAGCAGGCCGTCACCGAACGCCGGACCCGGGCCCGGGAGAATCGCGAGTCGCTGACGGCCGCGCTGCGCGACCATCTGCCCGACTGGGAGTTCGCCGTCCCGCACGGCGGCCTCACCCTGTGGGTGCGCACCGGCGGCCTCTCCGGGTCCCGGATCGCCGAGGCCGGTGAACGGCTCGGAGTGCGGGTGCCCTCCGGGCCGCGGTTCGGGGTGGACGGTGCTTTCGAGGGATTCGTGCGGCTGCCCTTCACCATCGCCGAACCCCTGGCCCGGGAGGCGGCCACGCGGCTGGCCGCCGCCGCCGAACTGGTCCGCTCCGGGGCGCCCACCCCCTCCGACGTACCGCGCTCCTACGTGGCCTGACGGCCCGTCGGCGGACCTGCCCTCCCGTCCTGCGCGAGGGGACCGGCGGGCGGGAGCGGCACCGCGCCGCCGGGCCCCCGCGGGCCGTCGTACGCGGGGCCCGCCGCCTCGGCGGCCGCGGGGCCCGCCGCCGGTTCCCGCACGGGGATACGCACCGATGCCGGGAGCAGGCCCCGGACGGCGGTCCGCTCGGCCTCGTCCGCGGTCTCGTCCCGCGGGTCGGGGGTCGCGGGCACCTGGAGCCGCAGCACCGGGCCGTCGCCGAGCCGGGCGAAGCCCCGGCCCCGCGGCACCTCGGCGGCCGGTCCCGTCTGCGGCGCCCGGCCCAGCACCCCGCCCGCCTGTCCGGGGGTGACGGCGCCCAGCACCACCCGGGCGCGGGTGCAGGCGAGGACTGCTCCGGTCAGCTCGTCCAGGCCGTCGAACTGCTCGGCGACCGCCACGGCCACCCCCGTGGCGCGGCCGTGGCGCAGCGGGGTCCGCAGCAGCTCCTGCGGGTCGGCCAGGCCCCGGCAGCGGGCGAGATGGCTGAGGACGGCGGGCCGGTCCACCAGCACGCACAGCGGCCGGGGCGCCGCTCCCGCGGAGTGCGCACCGTGCTGCCGCGAGCGGCTCGCGGCCAGCAGCCGGCGTTCCGTCTCGCGCGCCGCCCACTCCAGCGCGGCGAGTGCCCCCGGCAGGGTGGACTCCACTCCCAGCACTCCGCGCCGCGCCGCGAAGGCGGCGAACTCGCCGTTCCCGTCGCCGTCCACCAGCAGCACCTCGCCGCGGCCGAGTGCCTGGAGGGCGAGTGAGCGCAGCAGGGTGCTGGTGCCTGCGCCGGGTGTGCCGACGGCCAGCAGGTGCGGCTCGGTCGAGCGCGGGCCGGTGCGCCAGACCACCGCCGGTACCTCGTCGTCCCGGTTCTCGCCCGGGAAGCGGACGGGCACCGTCCTGCCGGTCTCGTCGCCGTCCGTGAAGCCGAGGACCGTCTCGTCGGGTGCGGTGCCGAACGGCTGGGC
Organism: Streptomyces sp. AA1529; assembly: GCF_000280905.1. Classification (GTDB taxonomy): domain Bacteria; phylum Actinomycetota; class Actinomycetes; order Streptomycetales; family Streptomycetaceae; genus Streptomyces. Next base: position 114,077 of record NZ_ALAP01000038.1, read on the forward strand.
ACGGATTCCGCCGGGCAGCGGTTCCAGCGCCGTCATCTCCAGCAGGTTGCACTCCTCGTCCCAGCAGAAGCGGTACTCGCGACCGCGGCCCGTCTTGGCCGCCAGCAGGTGTTCCAGCCGCAGCCGCTCGGCGGGTTCGCTGTCGCGGAACGAGGTCGGATAGCGCAGCAGCAGGCCGCTGATCCGCCCGTCCCGGAAGGCGAACTCCTCGAACGCGCGCTCCCAGCCGCCGTCCGGTGCGTACAGCGGCTCCCCGGGCGCGCCGCCCGGCGGCGCGAAGTACGGCACCAGCGCCTCGTACAGCGCCTGCAGTCGCGCCCGCTGCGGGGCCGTGGGAGCCGCACGAGGCGGGGTGGGTCCGGCCTGCCGCCGCCCGTACCAGGCGGTCGAGCCCAGCAGTGCGCATCCGGCCAGCACCGGCCCGTAGGGCAGCAGCCAGAGCAGCACCCCGCACGCGGCGAGGGCGAACAGCGTGGGACCCCGCCGTTCCCGGGCCGTGTCCAGCCACCAGTTCCGGCTCTTCGCGGCCAGCCGGCAGGCCCCCCTGCCGAGCACGAGCAGCGGATGCAGCACGTCGAGCGCCCCGTCGGCACCGGCACGCACGGCCTTGCGTGCGTGCCGCCGTGACGGTACCGCCCACCGCCCCACACCCGGCTCCTCCCGGCCTGCTGACTGATGCTCAGGCCTGTCGGCCTCCCGGCCCGTCGGCCCTGCGCCCGGCTTGCCGCCGCCCGGTCCGCCGTCGTCCGGCCCGCCGCCGTGCGGCTGACGGTGGGGCGGCTGACGGTGGGGCGGCTAGAACTTGAGGCCGCCCAGCAGGCCGGCCAGGCTCTCGCCTCCCGCCTTGATGCTGGGTGCCATGGCGGTGCCCGCCAGGTAGAAGCCGAAGAGCGCGCACACCAGCGCGTGGGAGACCTTGAGATTGTCCTTGCGGAAGAACAGGAAGACGATCAGGCCAAGCAGTACGACGCCCGAGATCGAGAGAATCACCAGTACTCCTGATGTAGGGGACGGTCACCATGAGTGTCACCAGCTTCACAGATAGGACGTATCGTATGAAGCTGGCAAGTGGGTGATTCGTGTAATAACGCCCCCGAACGGGTCGTGTCGCCGGCCTGCTCCCGGTGGAAGCGCCACTGGTGACACAGCCGCCTCGTCGGACATCGCGGCCCGTCGGACGCGGGAGCGTTGCCTCCCCTCCCGGACGCGGGCCGGCGCGCAGCGCGCCCCGGGCCGGTGCGCCGACGCGGAAGCCCCGCGCCCCGAACCGCCGCCCGCACCGCCGAAGGGCCAGGACCGAATGACCGAGAAGGATCCCACGACCGTCGCCGCGGACGCGGTGCTCACCGGGCTGCCCGACATCCGCGACAGCCTCGAATTCCGCTACAAGGACCTCCACCAGCACCCCGAACTCGGCTTCCAGGAGCGCCGCACGGCCGGCCACGTGGCCCAGGCCCTGAACGAGTGCGACTACGAGGTCACCGAAGGGGTCGGCGGGACCGGCGTCGTGGGCGTGCTGCACAACGGGGCGGGTCCCACCGTCCTGCTCCGTGCCGACATGGACGCGCTGCCCGTGCGCGAGCAGACCGGACTGCCCTACGCCTCGACCGACACCGCCGGCGGGCCGGACGGCGCGGAGCAGCCGGTGATGCACGCCTGCGGCCACGACGTCCACGTCATCTGCCTGCTGGGTGCCGCGCGCCTGATGGCGGCCGGGACCGATGCGTGGCGCGGCACCCTGGTCGTCCTCTTCCAGCCCAACGAGGAGAACCGCTCCGGAACGCGGGCGATGATCGAGGACGGTCTCGCCCGGCGCATCCCCCGTCCGGACGTCGCCCTGGGGCAGCATGTGCTTCCCGCGCCGGCGGGGACGCTGCTGACCCGGGCCGGCGTCATGACGGCGGCGTCCGACAGCCTGCGGGTCACCTTCCACGGGCGGGGCGCACACGGCTCCACGCCCGAACGGGCCGTGGATCCCGTGGTGCTGGCCGCCTCGACGGTGGTCCGGCTGCAGACGGTCGTCGCCCGGGAGACCGGCGCGAGCACGCCCGCGGTGGTGACCGTCGGGGCGATCCACGCGGGCAGCGGTCCGAACAGCATTCCCGACCGCGCCGAGATCCAGCTCAGCATCCGCACCTTCGGCGAGGAGACCCGTGCCCGGGTGCTGGCCGCGGTGCGCCGGATCGTCGCGGGCGAGTGCGCCGCCTCGGGCGCGGACGCGGCGGAGTTCGAGACGATCGGAGCGTCCTCCGTGACCGAGAACGACGCGGAGGCCACCGAGCGGGTCGCGAGCGCCTTCGGGGCCTACTTCGGGGAGCGTGCGCGGACCGCCGGCCTGCTGCCGGCCGGCGAGGACTTCGGCGAGCTGCCCGCCGGCCTCGGCTGCCCCGCCACCTACTGGGGGCTGGGCGGTACCGATCCGGCGGCCCACCGCAGGGCGGAGCGCGCCGGAACCGTCGACCAGGACATCCCCGGCAACCACAGTCCGCGCTTCGCGCCCGTGGTCCAGCCCACCCTCGACACCGGCGTCCGGGCCCTGGTGACCGCTGCCCTGGCCTGGCTGGCGCCGCGCCCGAAGTCCGACTGACGGCCGCTCGCGCCGGATCCGGTGCCCCGCACGGCGACGGCGGGCATTCCGCCTCTGGCGGAACACGCAGGGACTCGTCTGCGCGTGCGGCGCTGAGCCCGCGCTCCGGTGTCCGACCGGGGCAGAAGTCCGCCTTTGGCGGAAACTTCCGACCCACCCGCGACACCGAAAACGTCTGTATATGTCAGTAACACATCGAACCAGTCAAACGCGTACACCTCGGCATCGGTTGGCATACACGCGCAGGAACGAGGCAGCCATACTGGGCAGACAGGGGAGGGAAGAACGCGGCAACGACGGGGGCGAGAGACGGGGATGGCGCAGAGCACCCTGATCCATGGCCGGTACCGGCTGCTCGATCTTGTGGGTCGTGGCGGCATGGGTGAAGTGTGGCGGGCGCGCGACGAGTCGCTGGGCAGACGTGTGGCCGTCAAGTGTCTGAAGCCGCCGGGGCGGCGCGAGGACGCGGGGTTCCTCCGCGTCCTGCGGGAACGCTTCCGGCGGGAGGCGCGGGTCGCCGCCTCGCTCCAGCACCGGGGTGTGACGGTCGTGCACGACTTCGGGGACGACGACGGACTGCTCTACCTCGTCATGGAGTTGCTGGAGGGCCGCAACCTCAGCCAGCTGCTGGCCGACAACAAAGGGCAGCCGCTCCCCCTGGCAGAGGTCCTCGACGTGGCCGAACAGGTCGCGGCGGCTCTCGCCTACACCCACGCCCAGGGCGTCGTGCACCGGGACCTGAAACCGGCCAACGTGATGCGCTCCGCGGACGGGGCCGTGAAGATCTGCGACTTCGGCATCGCCCGGCTGGCACACGACATCGGCTTCACCGCCCGGATCTCCGGCAGCGGTACGGCCATGGGCACCCCGCACTACATGTCCCCCGAGCAGATCGCGGACTCCGCCGTCGACCACCGCAGCGACCTCTACTCGTTCGGCTGCGTCCTCTACGAGATCGCCACCGGATCACCCCCGTTCGAGGGCGCCGACTCCTGGGCGGTGCTCGTCGGCCACCGGGACACCCCGCCCGTACCGCCGCGCGTCCACCGCCCCGACCTGCCACCGCCGCTGGCGACCGCGATTCTGCGGCTGCTGGCCAAGGCGCCGGACGAACGACCGGGCGCCGCGGCCGGGCTGGCGAGCGAACTCGCCGCCGCCCGCGCCCAGCTGTCCGGTGCGGGCCCGGGCGGGTGGGGCACGACGGCCTTTCCCGGTGCTCCGGCCGCGCCGGCCGCGGCCGCCGGGATCGCGCCGCTGTGGATGCCGCCCTGGACCCGCGGGATGGACGCCGGACTGCCGGCCGCCGGCCGCCGTCCGGCGGGCACGCCCCCGGACGGGGCGCCGGTCGGTGCCGGTGGGCTCGCCGCGTGGTGGAGCGGGAGTCCCGGTCGGCGGTCCCGGGTGTCCCTCGGACCACCGCCCGTTCCCGGAGAGCCCGCCCGCCGCGGCCCGATGGCGTCGTGGGGCGCCGCGCGGGTCTCCGCCCCGTCCGGTGCCGCGGACACCACCCACGCGGCCGCGCGCGCGGCCCCGGCGCGCGTCTCCGCGCAGGGCGCCCTGCCGCAGGAACGGCTCGCCCTCCTGGCCGACCGGCGCGACGCGGGGCTGCGGCTGGGCCGGGCCGGTCGTTGGGAAGAGGCGTACGAGGTGCACCGCGCGGTCGCCGCCGAGCGGGAACTGCTGCTCGGGCCGCAGCACCCGGACACGCTCGCCGTCCGGCACGAACTCGGACGCGCGCTGGGCCGGCTCGGCCGCTGGGAGGAGGCGCTGGCGGAGCACCGCCGGCTCGCCTGCGTGCGCGCACAGACGCTCGGCTCCGCCGACCCGGCGACGGTGGCCAGCCGGAACGAGGAGGCGCACTGCCTGGAGCGGCTGGGCCGCCGCTCCGAGGCGGACGAGGTCTACCGCGAACTGGCGCGCGGGCGCTGACCGCAGGCGCAGGCACACGGACCGGTATGGGCGTCGAAGAGGCCGCGTGCGGATGTCGGCGACCGGGCGGCGCCCGCGGCCGGACCTGACGTCACCGCCCGGACGTGCCGTACGAGGACCGGGGCGAGCAGGTCAAGGCCGTCGTCGAGGGCGGACCGGGCACGGCGGCCGTGACCGGCGGCCGGGGCGCAGGGCCAGACGGGTACGTCTGGGGGCGATGGCCTGCGCGGGCCTCGTGGCCACTTTTCCCCTCTTCCCGGCCCGGCCATGATGCTGACGGGGCGTCGTGGGCAGCGCCCGCGGCGTCGCCGTCACACGCACCGATGGCAGGAGGACCCATGGCCGGGCTCTGGAGCGGCGAAGGCGTACTGCGCCGCAAACCGATCGAGCACATCGAGGAGACCGAGGGCGGAGCCGGACAGCAGCTCTCCCGCACCCTGGGCCTGCGGCACCTGACCGCGATCGGCGTCGGCGGCATCATCGGGGCCGGTGTCTTCAGCCTCGCGGGTACGGTCGCCAACGGCAAGGCGGGTCCCGCCGTACTGGTCTCCTTCCTGGTGGCCGGGCTGGCCAGCGCGTGTGCGGCCCTGTCCTACGCCGAGTTCGCCGGGCTCATCCCGAAGGCGGGCTCCGCCTACACCTACGGCTACGCGGTGCTGGGCGAACTCGGCGGCTGGTTCATCGGCTGGGATCTGCTGCTGGAGTACACGGCCATCGTCGCGGTGGTGGCGATCGGCATCTCCGGGTACTTCTCGTTCCTGCTCGGCGAGACCGGTCTCGACCTGCCGGCGTGGATGCTGGGGGCGCCCGGAACCGGCGCCGGGCACCGCGTCGACCTGTTCGCCGCGGTGCTCTGCCTGCTGATCGCCTATCTGCTCACCCGGGGCATCAAGAACGCGGCCCGCTTCGAGCTGATCGTCGTGGGCCTCAAGGTGGCGGTGGTCCTGCTGGTGATCGTCGTCGGCGTCTTCCACATCAAGACCGGCAACTGGCACCCCTTCTTCCCCTTCGGTGTCTCGGGCGCCTTCACCGGTGCGGCGACGGTCTTCTTCGCCGTCTTCGGCTACGACGCGATGAGCACGGCCGCCGAGGAGTCGGTGGACGCCCAGAAGCACATGCCCAAGGCGATCATCTACTCGCTGGCCATCTCGATGGTGCTCTACGTGGCCGTCAGCCTGGTGCTGACCGGTATGCAGAACTACCGGGACATCGACCCCGACAGCGGCTTCTCCACCGCGTTCAAGTCCGTCGGGCTGAGCGGCATCGCCGACGTCATCGCCGTCGGCGCCATCATCGGCATCCTGACCGTCATGTTCACCTTCATGCTCGGCGTCACCCGGGTGTGGTTCTCCATGAGCCGGGACGGGCTGCTGCCCAAGTGGTTCGCCAAGACCGACGCCGTCCACCACGTGCCGGTGCGCGTCACCTGGATCGTGGGCGTCGTCTCCGCCGTCATCGCGGGCCTGCTGCCGATCCAGGAGGCCGCCGAGCTGACCAACATCGGCATCCTGCTGGCCTTCGTGGTGGTCTGCGTCGCGGTCATCGTGCTGCGCTACCGGCGCCCGGACCTGCCGCGCACCTTCCGGGCCCCCGGCATGCCCGTCACACCGGCGCTCGGCGTCATCTTCTCGATCTGGCTGACCACCTACCTCGACTGGCAGACCTGGGTGCGCTTCGTGGTGTGGTTCCTCATCGGCCTGATCGTCTACTTCGGCTACTCCTACCGGAAGTCCGAGCTGGCGGTACGGCCCGGCGAAACCCGGCCCGGCTCGTTCGGCAAACGGGACGAGTGACGGAGTACGGCCACCCGGATGAGCGAAAACGGACTGCGGACGGTGCACGCCGGCGGAGTCCGGCTCGGCCACCGCTCCCGGGGCGGCGGGGACGGCGTCCCCGCCGTGCTGCTGCACTGCCTCGGTGCGGACGGTGAGGACCGGCACGGCCCGCTCATCGCGGCGCCGGCCGACGGCCATCCGGTCCACGCGCTCGACCTGCGCGGCCACGGAGCGAGCGACCGGCCCGGCAGCTACGCCATGGACGATTTCGTCGGCGACCTGCGCGGGTTCCTGGACGCGCTGGGCATCGAGCGGGGCCATCTCGTCCACGAGACGCGCCCCATGGAGTTCGCCGGGGCGGTGCCGGAGTTCCTGGCCGAATCCTGAGCAGCACGCAGGGCCCGCCGCGCGGGCAGCTGCCGGTCAGCCGCTCCGCGGCCCCCGGGGTGCGTCCGCTCCCGCAGGATCCGCCGGGCCCAGCAGTGGTCCGCCTTCCCGCCGGGTGACCGCTGGAGGTGCGCGGCGAGCACCACGCTGCGGGGCAGCTTGCAACCCGCGCGCCGGGTGCCTGGGCAGCACCCGGCGCGCCCCCTCGGCCTCGAAGCTCCCCCCTGGATTTCCCGCTGCCGCGCCCTGTCCCGGCGACCGCGCCGCTGGTTAGGGTGACGCCGGCGGTACGACGACCGGGAGGAGCACCAGCGTGGCCGACAGCACCATCGGGCAGCCCGAACTCGACCTCAGCCGGGCGCAGTGGCAGTCGAGCAGCCGGGGCACCGGCGATGTCGAGATCGCCTTCGTCGAGGGGTTCGTGGCGATGCGGCACGGCCGCCAGCCCGACAAGCCCGCGCTCATCTTCGACCCGGGGGAGTGGCGCGCCTTCGTCCGCGGGGCGCGCGAGGGCGAGTTCGACCTGACCTGAGGTCCGGGTCGCCGCGTTCCGCTCCTCCGAGCGCCGTGCGGCCCCGGCGCGCAGGCCCCGTTCCCCGGCCACCGTGCCCGCGGCGGGGCGGGGGCCCGACTGGACCGTGCGCGCCGTCCCGCCGGGCCGCTGCCCGCGCCGCCGGGCAGCGGAGCAGGCGCCGTCCGGATGCGGCGGGGCGCCGAGGCCCCGTCCAGCCCGCCGGTCCGGCCGCGCCCGCCCCGGTCGCCGGCCCTGCCCACTCGCCCACTCGCCCACTCGCCGGTCCGCCGCACCGCCCCGGAGCGCGAGTGCGCAGGGGCGCACGGTGAGCACCTGGCGCCGGTCCGCGCCCCGGGCCCGTCCCGTCCGTTACCGGCAGGCGACCGTCCCGGCGCCGGGCGGACCGACGCCGGGCGGGTGGCGGGGCACTGACCGAGGGCGACCACCGAGGGGCACGTACTATTGCGGCATGTCGTTCCTCCGCCGCCGCAGCGCCGCCGTGCCCGCGGGCCCGGACTTCGATGTCCTGGCCATGGACCCGTCCGACTGGCCCGGGAATCTCGGCGCGGGACTGCTGCCCGCCCCGGACGGCACCTGCCAGGGCGTCTTCCTGCGGTACGACCTGTTCGGCGGCCGCGGCCCGGCGATGATCATCGGAAATCTCCCGGAGGGCTCCCCGGCGCGCGAGGTCGCCGACGACGAGGCGCCCTTCGAGGTGGTGCAGCTGCTGGCCGCGCTGGAGAACGACGAGCACGTCGAGGTCGTCAGCACCGAGGACGACCCGGTCATGCACGAGGACAACCTGCTGATCGTCCGCCGGGTCAAGCTCTCCGAAGACCGGATCTCCTGCGTCCAGTTCGACCGCAGCGACGGGGTGCTGGTCACCATCGCGAGCTGGGACCGCCCCATCACCAACGACCTCTACGCGCTCCTCAAGCCGCTGCCCGCGGAGATGTTCCAGCAGTAGCGCCCCCGGCACCGGCCCGAGGGCCGACGGGCACCGCCTCCGGGCCGGAGACGGTGCCCGCCCTGCCGGACAACGGCCCGCTCAGCGGACCACGCGCACGTCCGCCGCCTTCACGAACGCGACCCGGTGGCCGAGCTGGATCTGGTAGTACCGCTGCTCGCCCCGGACCACCTGGAAGTTCTCCGCATCGGGGTCGTAGGTGACGGCGTACAGATACTCGCCCGGCGTCTTCAGCCCCGCGACGTAGCGCTGACCCGCGGCGACCTTGTACGGCAGCGGCGAGAGGGCCTGCACGGGTACGCCCTGAGGGTAGGCGTCCGCCTCGGGGTAGGCACGCCCGTACACCGGGATCTCCGTGCGCCCCTCGCGGGGTGTGAGCAGCGTGCCCCGGCCGGGCACGGCGGTGCGCTCGTCGGCGGGGTTGTGGAACCACGCCTTCTGGCCGAGGTACCAGACGGCCGTCCAGTCGCTCTTCCGGTCGGCGACCGCGTACTGCTGGCCGGTGGTGGCCCGGGCGCCGGTGTCGTTGACCCCGGTGGTCGACGGGGAGCCGTCGGGCCGCAGCCCGATGTCCTCGACCAGCGGCGAGGACGCGTCCGGCGCCTGGTGCAGCCGGACGGCGGACGAACCGTGCTCGGGGCAGGGCTTGCCCGCGCCCTCGCAGCCGGTGTACAGCGGCTTGTGCTCGTCATAGTCGGGCCGGATCGTCACCACACCCGACCGCGGACCGGCCTTGGGCGTGAAGGGCTTGCCCAGCAGCGTGAAGTAGTGCTGCCAGTCCCAGTAGGGACCGGGGTCGGTGTGCATGCCGGGGACGCTGGAGGCGGTCGGACCCGGCACGTTGTCGTGGCCGAGGATGTGCTGGCGGTCCAGCGGGATGTCGTACCGCTTGGCGAGGTACTTCACCAGCCGCGCCGAGCTGCGGTACATCGCCTCGGTGTACCAGGCGTCCGGGTCGGTCAGGAAGCCTTCGTGCTCCAGGCCGACGGACTTGGAGTTCACATACCAGTTGCCCGCGTGCCAGGCGGCGTCCTTGGCCCGCACATGCTGGGCCACGTGCCCGTCGGACGACCTGAGCGTGTAGTTCCAGGAGACGTACTTCGGGTTGGTCACCAGGCCCAGTGTCGTCTCGTACGTCCCCTCGGTGTCGTGGACGACGATGTAGTCGATCTTCTGCGACCGGGGGCGCCGCGTCTTGTCGTGGTTGCCGTAGTCCTCGGCGCCCGAATCGTCCGTCCACTTCTCGTACGCCGCCGGATACCACTCGCAGTCCACGCTCCGCGGGCACTCCACCCTGCCCCGGGGCCGGTGTGCCTGGTTGGACGCCTGTGGGGAGCGCAGCCGGGGGGTGGCGCGGAGGGTGACGGCGGCGCCGGTGTCGGTGGTCCGGCTCTCACCCGTGCGCAGCACGTCGAACACGTCGTCGGCGAACGCCGTGGCGTTCGGCTCGCCGCGTCCGCCGCCCGGATAGGCGGCCACGGCCTCGTACCAGTCCGCCGGATCGGCGCTCAGCGGGTGGCCGAGCCGCCGCTGCGCGTCCGCGAGGAGGGCGGCGCCGCCGCGCAGATTGGCTTCCGTGGAGGAGCGCAGCCGGTCCGCGTCGAGCCCGGTCAGCTCGGCCGCCCGCGCCAGCGTCCGCAGCCGCGCCGGGAGCTTTTCCGTCGGCTGCGGCCGAGCGGGCCGCGCGGTGGCGCGGAGCGGGCGGGCGCTGTCACCGCGGGCGTCCTCGGCGGTGGTGCGGCCCTGCGTTCGGGAGGAGGCCAGGGCCGTGCGCGCATCGGTGAGGTGCATCGGCCCGTACCCGCCGGAGACACTGGGCGACCCCTGGTGCGCGTTCCAGCGCGACTGCAGGTAGGAGACGCCGAGCAGGACCTTCTCGGGCACGTCGTAGCGGTCCGCGGCAGCGGCGAACTGCTGCTGGAGCGTTCCGCCGTCGGGCTGGTCCGCCGTCGCCGGGCTGCCCGCCGTCAGCAGCGGGACGACCAGCGCGGTGGCCGCCGCGGCGACGACCGCGGAGCGGGAGCCGCGCCGGCCGGTGCGTCTCCCGCCGCGGCGGCCGCGTCCGGCACCGCTGCCGTCGGCGGGTGCGCTGTCTGGGTCACGGAAGGATCGTGGCAATGCCGCCTCCTCGGACAGTGCGCCGTGAGGTCACGGACGCGAGCAGTCCTCAGACGTACCCATTGGCCGACGATCCGTCAATCATTCCGCGCGGCTGTCAGTTCGCCGCCACACCACCGAACCCGTCCGCGCACCTCGTCGTGGGTCCGGTGGAGTGTGCGTGCCCGGGGTGTCACCGGTGCAGACCGGTGAAGCCCCGGGACCCACGCGTCGCGGCGCCGCATCGGGCGGATGACCCGAACGGCCCCCGGCGCCGGTTCAGCGGGTGCCGACCGCCGCGCGTACGGCCCGCCGCGCCGTGGCGCAGTCGTCGTGCAGCCTGCGCAGCAACAGCCGCTGCTCCTCGCCCGTCGGAATGCCACCCGCCCGGACCGCCGCAGCCGCCTCCGCCGCGACCTGCGGCGAAGGGTCCCGCATGGTGCGCTGCACGGCCGCCTCGTAGGTGCGGATCTCCCGGGTGAGAATCAGCATCAGATTCACCAGGAAGGCGTCCCGTGCCGCCGGACCGGCCGCCTGGGCGAGCTGGCTGATCTGACGGCGTGCCAGCGGCGCGTCGCCCAGCGCGGCCCACAGGGAGGCCAGATCGTAGCCGGGCAGATACCAGCCCGCGTGCTCCCAGTCGACCAGCGACGGGCCGGCCGGGCCCAGCATGACGTTGGTCAGCAGTGCGTCCCCGTGGCAGAACTGCCAGGGCACCCCGCGTCGGCCGCCCGGCCCGCGGTACTGCACCAGTCCGTGCAGCAGCTTCTGCAGATCGCCCAGATCGCGGTCCGTCAGCAGACCCTGCTCGTGGAAGCGGGTCAGCCGTGCCGGGTAGTCGAGCGGGCGCTCGAACGCCGACGGGGGCGGCTCCCACTCGTTCAGCCGGCGGAAGGAGCCGATCACCGCCCGCAGATCCGCCCGGGGCGGGGCCTCGACCGGGTGCCGCTGGGCCGCCGCCACCCGCCCCGGAACCCGCTCGATCACCAGGGTGCAGGCCTCCGGGTCGGCGGCGATCAGCCGCGGGGTCCGTACCGGCGGACGGTGCCGTACGAAGGCGCGGTAGGCCGCTATTTCGTGCCGGAAGCGCTCCGCCCAGGCGGAGGAGTGGTCCAGCAGGCACTTGGCGATGACGGTGTTCCGGCCGGCGGTACCGGCCAGCAGCACCGAGCGTCCGCGCCTGCGGAGCAGTTGGACAGGGGTGAACTCGGGGCAGATCCGGTGGATCGAGGAGATGGCGGCACGGAGCCGGGTACCTTGCGGGCCGGACAAGTCCAGCCTCCCGCTGACGGGTGGGGACACGGTGCTGGGCGCGCGGAGATCCAGGCGGGCGCCGGGGTGCGGGACGACCGGACCGGGCGCCCGCGTGGGATCGCGTGCCGGATCGGGGGCCAGTACCGCCGGCCCCCTTCCGCGGGGCGGGGGCACCGGGGCCGCACGCGGCCGACGCTGCACGGACACGGGGGATGGTGCTGAATACATGGGCGCGCGAGATCCCTTCGTGTGCCGACGGGTTTCCGCACCTCCCCGGCTGCCCGTCCGGACCTGAGCACCCTGGGGAATGCGGGGCCGGGCGGAACGACCGGGGTGGCGCGTTCCTACACGACACCCGGTCGCGGGTGGCACACCATCTGGCGGACCCTGGCGAACCCTGGCGAATGTTCTCGGGCCCGGCCTACCCGTGCGTACGGGAGCTACTGTCAACTCAGCCGAGAACCTGGGGGCTTGACGTGACAAAGGGACCCAACGCGCGCCTCGCGGACCTCTTCGCACTCGCCGGATGGTCGAAGGGCGAGCTCGCCCGGCTGGTCAACCGGCAGGCGGCGGCGATGGGGTACGCGCAGTTGGCGACGGACACCTCCCGGGTGCGGCGCTGGATCGACACCGGGGAGACTCCGCGTGATCCGGTGCCCAAGGTGCTGGCGTCCCTGTTCACCGAGCGTCTCGGCCGTGTCGTGACCATCGAGGACCTCGGGTTCACCGGGCCGGGGCAGACAGCTCAGGCGGAGCCCGTCGACGGGCTGCCCCTGCCGTCCGGCCAGGTCGCCGCGGTCCTCACCGAATTCACGGGAATGGACCTCATGCTCAACCGACGCGGCATGGTGGGCGCGGGCGCCGCGCTCGCCGCAGGATCGGCACTCACCAGTGCCATGCACAACTGGCTCGGCAGCGACCCGGTGACGTCCCGCGCACAGGGCACCGGAGGGGCCGCCCACGCGGTCCCCGCCGGCCACTCGACCCACGACCGCTACGAGGCCGCTCCGGTCGGGCGGCAGGAGGTCGAGGCGCTGGAGCACTCCGTGGAGGTCTTCCGCGCCTGGGACGCCGAGCGCGGCGGCGGCCTCCAGCGCAAGGCCGTGGTGGGCCAGCTCAACGAGGTGGGCGGGATGCTCTCCTACCACCACCCGCAGCAGCTCCAGCAGCGGCTGTGGGGCGTCGCCGCCAACCTCGCGGTGCTCGCCGGCTGGATGTCGCACGACGTCGGCCTGGAGCCCACGGCCCAGAAGTACTTCGTCATCGCCGCACACGCGGCGCGGGAGGGCGGCGACCGGCCGCGGGCCGGCGAAGCGCTCTCCCGCGCCGCCCGCCAGATGGTGCACCTGGGCCGCCCCGACGACGCACTCGACCTGGTCAAGCTGGCCCGGTCCGGCTCCGGCGACGAGGCCCTGCCCCGCACCCGCGCCATGTTCCGCACGATCGAGGCGTGGGCGCAGGCATCCATGGGTCGCGGGCAGGAGATGCGGCGCACCCTGGGCCAGGCCGAGGAGCTGTTCGCCTCGGACCGGGGTGATGCCGCACCGCCCGGCTGGATGCAGATGTTCGACGAGGCCGATCTGTACGGCATGGAGGCGCTCGCCTTCCGCACCCTCGCCGACCACGAACCCGCCGCCGCCAAGACCGCCGAACACCACGCCAAGCGGGCGATCGCGCTCCGGGACGAGGGGCGTCGGCGCTCCCAGATCTTCGACTACCTCTCGGTGGCCTCGGCCTGCTTCATCTCCGACGATCCGGAGCAGGCGGACCGCTACGCCCGGCTCGCCCTGCTGTCCATCAGCGAGAACTCCTCGCACCGCACCTGGGACCGGTTGCGCGAGATGTACCGGCTCACCGGGCAGTACGCCGGTCACGGCAAGGTCCAGGAGCTGCGTGCGGAGATCGAGGAGGCGCTTCCCCGGGCGCCGAAGCCGTCACGGACCGGCAGGAGCCTCAAGGACGCGGGAGAGTTGCGGCGGGCCCCCGGCGACATCCGCAGAGTACGCGGAGCGAAGGGGGCCGAGGCGGTGTGAGACGGAGGACCGGGGCATGGCCGGGCGGCAGCCCGTGGGCACCGGCCCGGACCACCGGCGCCCCGCGGTCACCGGCCGCAGGGTGCCGGGCACACCGGGGCCGTTCCGGGGTGAGGCGGGCCCTTCCCGGATGTGGCCGTCGGGAGCGGCGCCGCCCGTCAGGACGTCACCCGGGCCACCAGCACGCACGCGTCGTCCTCGCGCTCCCGGTCGGCGAACGCTTCGGCGACGGTCCGGACGCACTCCTGTGCGGAGCGCGCCGCGGTGAACCGGTCGGCGAGGGCCAGGAGGCGGGCGCCGCCCGCGTGCGGAGCGGAAGCGGCCGACCGGGGCCCGGGCCCGGAGGGCCGGACCGGGTCGTCGGGTGCCAGCCCGTCGGTGTGCAGCACCAGCAGATCGCCCGGTTGCAGCTCCGCGGTGCGCTGCCCATAGGCGGCACCCGAGGTGACGCCCAGCAGCACGCCCTCCGGGCGGGGCAGCACACTGCCCACCCCGCCCCGGAACAGCAGCGGCGCCGGGTGGCCGGCCTGCGCCCAGGTGAGGGTGCGGGCACGCGGCTCGTACCGGCAGCACAGGGCGCTGCCCAGGGACGGCTGGGCGGTCGAGTCCAAGAGCTGGTTCAGATGCTCCATCAGCGCCCCCGGCCCGACACCGGCCAGCGCCATTCCGCGGACGGCACCCAGCAGCATGGCCATGCCCGAGGTCGCGGTGACACCGTGCCCCGTCAGGTCGCCGGCCGTCAGCAGCGTCGCTCCGCCGGGCAGTTCCATCGCGTCGTACCAGTCGCCGCCGATCAGCGAGCTGGACGCGGAGGGCAGGTAGTGCGCTGCCAGATCGAGCGCGCCGGTCCGGTCGTCGCCCTGCGGGAACCGCAGCGAGCCGCGCCAGGGCGGCAGCACGGCCTCCTGGAGTTCGACGGCCAGCCGGTGCTCGGTCCGGGCGAGGTGCCGCTGGTGCTGGACCGAGTCCCGGGTCTGACGCACCGTGTGCTCGCTGCGGCGCAGTGCGCTGACGTCCCGCACCACCGCCCACATGGACGCGGTGCTCCCGTCATCGTCGAGCACCGGCTCGCCGACCATGTGGACCGTGCCCACGGAGCCGTCCGGCCGTACCAGCCGGAACTCCTGGTCGATGGCCTTGCCGTCCACCAGGCAGTCGGTGAACGCGGTGGCGAGCGCGGGCTGGTCCTCGGGGTCCACCCAGGAGGGCAGTTCGTCCAGCGAGAGCGGACCGTCCCGCCCGGTCCTGCCGAAGATCCCGTACAGCTCCGGCGACCAGGACACCTCGTCCGTCAGCAGGTTCCACTCGGCGCTGCCCACCCGGTCGCGCCGGGAGGGCGCGGGCTCTCCGGAGGGCCGTGCCGCAGGGTAGGCGGCGCCCGGGGTGTCCGCCGCGGCCGCTCCGGGCGGCTGGTCGGCGGACGGCCAGGCCCGGGGCGTGTCGGGGGGCATGCCCTCCCGTAACTGGTCGAGCTGGCTGCCCAGGTCGTCGAGCTGGTGCACGGCCAACTCGCACAGTGCGCGCCGCCACCGCGTGCGCGGATCCGCTCCGGCGGCCTCCGGGTCCGGTTCGCCCTCCTCGTCCGCGTCCCGGCGCACGGCGTCGAGGCGCCCCCGCAGGGTGCGTGCCTGGGTGATCAGAGCGTCCAGCGTGCCGCGGTCCGGGGGCTGCGGTGCGGAGCGGTCCGCATGGAGGTGGGAGGCCATGGAGAACTCCGATACGGGGGGAGAGTCGATTACGACTGTGACACAGCTCGCGACTCCCCGTAAGGGATTCGGCCACACTCGATGCGGTGGTGCTGCCGTCATATGTCCCGGTAGACGGCCCGGGGCCCGGGCCGGCGGTCCGGTCCGGGTGCCGCGCGCCACCCGGCTCGGCGGAATGCGTCACTCCGGGTAAGCTCCGGCTGCCGGCCGGGTGTCCCCGCTCCGAAAGGTGAAACCCAGGAGTAGAACCGCGGTCACCGGCAAGAATGCCCGGCAACGGAAATCCCGTTGCCAGTCGAATACCCCGCACCGGATGCTGACTCTTATGTTCGTCGATTCCGTCGATTCAGACATAGCGCCCAGCGGTACGCTGCTCGGCCTCCTCCAGAGGGGCCGCGGCGACGGAACGCTGCACGCGCTCGCCGCACCGCGCGCCGAGGCGCTCGGCGCGCTACGGCACTGTGTGCTGCACGACCCCAGGCGGGACTGGCAGATCGAGCACCGCTCGCTGTACTACGCCCGGCTGCACAGCGAGCTGGACGCCGGGCTCGACGACATCGCCGCGCACCTCTTCGACCCCGCGGACCTGCTCTGCGCCCCCGAAGAGGCCGAGAGCCGCACCGGGCTCGCCCTCTCCGTCCTCGGCCACCTCGCCTCCTACGCGGCGGCCCGGGGCGGGAACCGCGGGAACCCGCAGGACAACGCTCCACTGCGGCTGCTGCGCCGCTATGCCACCACCGGCGCCAACTGGCAGTGGGCGCTGGACGAGCTCGCCGTACGGGACACCGACGCCGGGCTGCGCCCCCTGGGCCCGGCCGTGCTGGCCCGCTTCCCCCGCACCCCGGAGGGCGACGCCGAGCTCGCCGAGGCCGCGCGTGACGCCTTCGAACCCCGCCCCTGGCGGCTGTGGGCGGAGGACCCCGCGCATCCCGAGCAGGCCGAGCGGCTGCGCCGGGCCCGGGAGTGCCGCTCCTTCGACCGCTGGCAGCGCCAGCTCCGCAGCCCGGGACCGCGTCCCGGCTGGAGCGTGCGGGAGATCCTGGACTGGGCGCAGGACGGCCACGACCAGCACCCCCGCCAGCACCGCGAGGCCCCCGCCGCCCGCTGCCTGTCCGCCGTGGCCGGGCCCGAGGACCGCCCGCTGCTGCTGGCCGCGGCGCGCGGACCCCACGAGGCCGCGCGGGCCGCCGCACTGCGGCACCTGGCCGACCGCAACGACCCCGACATCCTCGACCTCGTCGAGGAGGCCGCCGCCGACCCGGCCGAGACCGTCGCCGACGCCGCCACCTCCGCCTTCGCCCGGATGCGGTCCCTGGCCGCGCTGGAGCGCGCCCGCCGGTGGGCCGCCGCGCCCGAGGGCGCCCTGCCGCCCGGGCTCGCCACCGTCGCCGCCGAGATGCTGGCCTGCCGGGGCGGTGAGCAGGACGCCGAAACCGTCCTGGCGGCGCTGCGCCACACCATCCGCCTGGAAGGACCCGACAGCCCGGCACTGTGGCCGCTGGTGGACGGCGCCGGCCGGCTGACCATCGGCTGCGCGGCACCGGTGCTGCGGCACATCTACCGGGAGACCGCCTCCTCCCAGCTGCGCGGGCGCACCGCCCGCTCCCTCGCCGCCACCGACCCCTCCTTCCCCGCCGGGTTCGCCATCGAGTGCCTGTGGGACTGCGAGGAGACCACCCGGGAGGTCGCCGCCGAGCACGCCGCCACCGGCGACGCGCGCGTCGTGGAGCGGCTGCGCAGGCTGGCCGCCGATCCGGCCGAGGAGGCGGGCGTCCAGACCGCCGTGCGCGGCCGCCTCACCCCGCCCGCCTGACCCGGGCGCCCCTCGGCACCGCACGGCCGGGCGGCTGCACCGGGCCTCGCCGCCTCGCCGCCTTGCGGCCGGGCGGGCCGCGGGCACCATGGATGGGGTGGATGGCCGCTGGGAGTTCTGGGTGGACCGGGGCGGAACGTTCACGGACGTGATCGGCCGACGGCCCGACGGCACGCTCGTGAGCCGCAAGCTGCTGTCCCACGACCCGGCACGGCCCGGCCGGGACGCCGCGGTGGCCGGCATCCGGGCGCTGCTGGAGGTGCCGCCGCACGAGCCGGTCCCGGCGGACCGGGTCGACGTCGTCAAGATGGGCACCACGGTCGCCACCAACGCACTGCTGGAACGCACGGGCGAGCCCACGGTCCTGGTCATCACCCGGGGCTTCCGGGACGCCCTCACCATCGCCTACCAGAACCGGCCCCGCCTCTTCGACCGCCGCATCGTGCTGCCCGAGGCACTGCACGACCGCGTCGTGGAGATCCCGGAGCGGCTGGGCGCGGACGGCACCGTGGTGCTGCCGCTGGACCGCGAGGCGGCGGACCGCGCCCTCCGGGAGGCGCACGAGGCGGGTTTCCGCAGCGCCGCCGTCGTCCTGCTGCACGCCTACCGGTATCCCGAGCACGAACGTGCGGTCGCGCGGCTCGCCCGCGCGGCGGGCTTCTCCCAGGTGAGCTGTTCGCACGAGGTCAGCCCGTTGATCAAACTGGTGCCGCGCGGCGACACCACCGTCGCCGACGCCTACCTCTCGCCCGTGCTGAGCCGCTACGTGGCGGACGTGGCGGACGAGCTGCCCGGTGTGCGGCTGATGTTCATGCAGTCCAACGGCGGGCTGCGGGAGGCACGGCACCTCCGGGGCAAGGACGCCGTGCTCTCCGGCCCGGCCGGCGGCGTCGTGGGCATGTCCCGCAGCTGCGCGGAGATCGGACAGGAGCGGGTCATCGGCTTCGACATGGGCGGCACCTCCACCGACGTGTCGCACTACGCGGGCGCGCTGGAGCGGGTGTTCGGTACCCAGGTGGCCGGGGTGCGGATGCGGGCGCCCATGATGGACATCCACACGGTGGCGGCCGGGGGCGGCTCGGTGCTGCACTTCGACGGCGCGCGCTACCGCGTCGGCCCCGACTCGGCGGGCGCGGCTCCCGGCCCCGCCTGCTATCGCCGCGGCGGTCCGCTGACCGTCACCGACGCGCAGGTGATGCTGGGCCGCATCCAGCCCGCGTACTTCCCCGCCGTCCTCGGCCCGGACGGCGACCTTCCGCCGGACGTGGCGGAGGTCCGCGCGGGCTTCGGGCGGCTCGCCGCGCAGACCGGCGACGGCCGCACCCCCGAGCAGGTCGCGGCCGGATTCCTGGAGATCGCCGTCCTCAACATGGCCAACGCGGTCAAGAAGATCTCCGTGCAGCGCGGCCACGACGTCACCCGCTACGCGCTGGCCGGCTTCGGCGGCGCGGGCGGGCAGCACGCCTGCGCGGTCGCCGACGAACTGGGCATCGGCACGGTGGTGGTGCCCCCGATGGCCGGAGTGCTGTCCGCGTACGGGATCGGCGTGGCGGACGCCACCGTGCTGCGGGAGCAGTCCGTCGAGGAAGAGCTCGGCGCCGAGCGGCTCGCCCGGGTCCGCGACCTGTGCGCCCGCCTGGAGCGGCAGACGCGGGAGGAGTTGCGCGACGACGGCATCCCCGACGAGGCGATCGGCACCACCGCGCGGCTGCAGCTGCGGTACGCCGGAACGGACGCCGCGCTGACCGTCCCGCTGGCCGGCGCGGAGCGGATGGCCCGCGACTTCGCGGACCAGCACCGGTCGCGCTACGGATTCACCATGGACAAGCCGCTGGTGGTCGCCACCGCGGTGGCGGAGGCGACCGGCAGGGCCGGGCGGGTCGCCGCGCCCGCGCCCGCGTCCGGATCCGCCAGGGGGGCCGCACAGCCGCACGACGTGGTGCGCATGTTCACGGGCGGGCGGTGGCGGGACGTCCCGCTCCACCGGCGCGAGGAACTGCGTCCCGGGCAGCGGGTGTCCGGACCGGCCGTCGTGGTGGAGCCCGACGCCACCACCGTGGTGGAACCGGGCTGGGCGGCCGCGGCCGATCCGCACGGGCACCTGGTGCTCACCCGGATCCGGGCCAGGGCGGCGGGGCCGGCGGTGGGCACCGGGGTCGACCCGGTCCGGCTCGAGGTCTTCAACAACCTCTTCATGGCCATCGCCGAACAGATGGGCGCCAGCCTGGAGAAGACGGCGCACTCCGTCAACATCAAGGAGCGGCTCGACTTCTCCTGCGCGCTCTTCGACCCGGGGGGCAACCTCGTCGCCAACGCGCCGCACATTCCGGTGCACCTGGGCTCCATGGGCGACACCGTCCAGGAGGTGCTGCGGCGCACGGTCGGCGAGATGCGCCCGGGGGACGTCTACGCCGTCAACGACCCGTACCACGGGGGCACCCATCTGCCGGACATCACCGTGGTGACCCCCGTCTTCGAGCGGGACGGCGACCGGCTGCTCTTCCTGGTGGCCTCGCGGGGCCACCACGCCGAGATCGGCGGCCTGACGCCCGGCTCGATGCCCGCCTTCAGCCGCACCGTCGACGAGGAGGGCGTGCTGTTCGACACCTGGCTGCTGGTGCGCGACGGGCGGCTGCGCACCGAGGAGACCCGTGCGCTGCTCACCGGCGCCCGCCACCCCTCCCGGGACCCGGACGCCAACCTCGCCGACCTGCGCGCCCAGATCGCGGCGAACGAGAAGGGCATCGCGGAGCTGCGCGCGACGATCGGGCAGTACGGCCTCGACGTGGTGCAGGCGTACATGCAGCACGTGCGGGACAACGCGGAGGAATCCGTGCGCCGGCTCGTCACCCGACTGCCCGACGGCGCCTGCGCGTACGAGACCGACAGCGGTGCCGTGATCAGGCTGGCCGTCACCGTGGACCGGGCCGGCCGCTCCGCACTGCTCGACTTCACCGGCACCTCGGCGCAGCGCGAGGACAACCTCAACGCGCCCAGCTCCGTGGTGCGGGCCGCCGTGCTCTATGTCCTGCGGACGCTGCTGGCCGAGGACATCCCGCTCAACAGCGGCTGCCTGGCCCCGCTGGAGGTGCGCATCCCGGCGGGGTCGATGCTCGCCCCCGTCCGCCCCGCGGCCACCGTCGCGGGCAACGTGGAGACGTCGCAGGCCGTCACCGGCGCGCTCTACGCGGCGCTGGGCGTGCAGGCCGAGGGCTCGGGGACGATGAACAACCTCACCTTCGGGAACGCGCGCGTCCAGTACTACGAGACCGTCGCCAGCGGCGCGGGCGCGGGGGAGGGGTTCGACGGTGCCGACGCGGTCCAGACGCACATGACCAACTCGCGGCTCACCGACCCCGAGGTGCTGGAGTCCTGCTGTCCGGTGCGGGTGGAGGACTTCCACATCCGCCGCGGCAGCGGAGGCGCCGGACGCCGGCACGGCGGCGACGGCGTGGTGCGGCGGCTGCGCTTCCTCGAACCGGTCACCGTGGCCCTGCTGACCGGCCACCGGCGGGTGCCGCCCTACGGCATGGCGGGCGGCTCGCCGGGCGCGCTCGGGGACAACGCGGTGGAGCGCGCCGACGGCACCCGCACCCCGCTGGCCGGGTGCGACACGGCGGAACTCGCGGCGGGGGACGTGCTGGTGCTGCGCACCCCCGGTGGCGGCGGCTACGGCACCCCGCCGCCGGGCTGACCCGCGGCGCCCGCCGGCCGGTCGCGCACCCGACCGGTCCGGCGCCCCCGTGTTGTCCCCTTTCGGCCGGTGCGGTTCACTTTCCCCATGAGCGATCACGTGCTGGACCAACTCCGCTCCGAACGTGAGCTGTTGGAGCGCACCAGCACGGCGGAGCGGGTCGCGGGCATCCTGCGCGCCCGGATCATCGAGGGCGGCTTCCTGCCGGGCATGCGGCTCGCGGAGGAGGACATCGGCGGCGCGCTCGGGGTGTCCCGCAACACCCTGCGCGAGGCCTTCCGGCTGCTCACCCACGAGCGGCTGCTGGTGCACGAGCTCAACCGGGGCATGTTCGTGCGCAAGCTCACCGTCGAGGACCTGGCGGACCTCTACCGGGTGCGCCGCCTCCTGGAGTGCGCCGCGCTGCGCGAACCGGCCGGGCCGCCCTGCCCGCAGGAGGCCCTTGCGGCGATGGCGGCGGCGGTCGCGGCCGGGCGGGACGCGGCGGCCGCGCACCGGTGGCGCGACCTGGGGACCGCCAACATGCGCTTCCACCAGGGCCTCGTGCAGCTCGCCGGCAGCCCGCGGACGGATGAGATGATGCGTGGGGTGCTGGCCGAACTGCGGCTGGTATTCCAGGTGATGGACGACCCGCGCCGCTTCCACGAGCCCTACCTGCCGCGCAACGAGCAGATCCTGCGCACCCTCCGGGACGGCGACGGGCCGGGTGCGGAGCTGCTGCTCGCCGACTACCTCGACGACTCCCGGCGGCAGCTCGCGGAGGCGTACGCCCGCCGGCTGGGCTGATCCGGTGCCGGCGCCGCCGCGCGGCACCGGCGGGGCCGTCCGGGCCGGGCCGCCGCGCGGCGTGCGGCAACCGCCCGGACCGTGACAACCGTGCCGTTTCGGATCCTGTCGGGGGGACCGCATAATGTGTGCGTCGTGACTGAGAGCGCCACCACGACGAGCACCCCGGTACGGACCGGTGCGGCCGCACCCTCCCCGGCTCCCGGCCCCGCGGCCGACGAGGGCCTGGCCCGCCGCCTGCGCGCGCTCGCCTGCACCGCGCCGCTGCACGACCTCGACACCCGCAAGGCCAATCTCGCGGGCGAGTACCGCGCCTACGAGATGGCCGAGCTGGCGCTGGCCGCCATCGACCTGGTCACGCTCCAGATGGACTTCGACACCGGCGCCGACCACGACCAGGTCGTCGCCAAGCTGCTGCCGCGAGTCGCGGCGCAGGCACCCGGGCGCGCCACCGCCGAGCACGAACGCGTGGCCCGCTGGGTGCTGGAGAACATGATCAACGTCGGCAGTGTGGACCGCGGTTTCCGCGCCGTCTACGGCACGTTCGGCCCGGACGGCAGCTACGTGCGCCGGGACTACGACTTCAAGCTCGTCGAAGAGGTGCCGGGCCCCGGCGGCAGCGTGTATCTGCGCACCACCGACGAGGCCGTCAACGTCCTGGTCGGCGCCCTGGACACGGATGTCACCAGCGCCCAGATCGCCGCCGAGGTCAAGCTGGAGGTCCTCGTCAGCCGCGGCCGGCTCGCCGACGCCCAGCTCGCCGCGGAACAGGCCCGCTACCGCACGGTCCAGTACGCGGAGACGCTGCGGCGCACCCTGGAGGCCACCCGGCGCGACGTGCGGGCCGTCGACTGGCTGAGCGCCGTCCCCGACATGATCAACGAAGCCCTCGACCACGTCGCCGACCGCTACCGCCACGAGAACGCCATCCTCACCAACATCCGCAAGGCCCGCGACGAGGCCGCCGCCGAACGGGGACCGGACCACAAGCGCCGCGCCGCCGAACTGGTCGACATCGTCAAGGACTGCATCCGCCGCCACACCCAGCTGCAGTCCCGGCTGCTGGAGGCCGGCCCGCTCTTCCGCGCCGAACAGGACCGGCAGTCCTTCGCGCCGCCCGCGGCCCGCGCCGGACTCGATCTCCACGGCCAGCTCCTGGCGCCCGTGCTGCCGCTGGCGCTGTCGGAGGCGGCCCGGGTGACCGACGCCTTCTTCGCCCGGGGTGCCGGGCTGCGCACGCCCGGCACCGTGCGGCTGGGCGACCTCACCGACCTGCTGCTGACCCCGCCGGCGCCGCGCGAGCACCTCGGCGCCGAGATGCCCGAGCCCGACCTGGTCGCCACCCCCGACGACAGCCGCTTCAGCGAGGAGCAGTTCGCGGCGGCCACCGAGCTGCTGGAGCTGCCGCCGGACGCGCCCCGGCGGCTGTCCGGCCTGCTGGCCGACGCCCGTCGACGCGATCCGGAGCTGCCGTATCTGATCGCCCTCCTCGCCGTCCACGCCGCGAGCCCACCGGTGGGCACGGCCTACCGGCAGGGCGAACAGCGGCTGCTGTTCGCCGTCGACGACGGGGAGCAGCTCGACGATCCCGAGTTCGGCGGAGCCGACCTGATCGTGGGCACGGCCCTGCTGGACGCGGCGGGCATGGCCGCGGACCGGACGGAGGCCGCGTGAGCCCGCTGCCCGCCGCTGCCCGGCCCGGCACCCTTGTGAACTGGAGCGACCATGACTGACCCCGCGCCGGAGCCCGAGCACGCCGACGGGCACGCCGACACCGCGCCGACGCCGCGGGTGACCCCCGCGGACGCGGCCGACGCGGCCCGCCTGGTCTCCTTCGGCCTGCAACCGAAGCTGGCGCCCGCCCGGGATGCCGAGTACACCGAACTCCTGCGCCGCTACCGCGACGAGCCGCCCTTCGCGCGGCTGGCCGACGCCGTGGCCACCGGACTGGGACTGGTCGTGCTGGAGGTCTCCACCCGGGCCGGCATGGCGCTGGCCGCCGCCGAGGACTCCGTCTTCGCCGTCCGCATGGGCGACTACGCGCGCCGGGCCGGCGCCGACTCGGCGGACCGCTTCCTGCACGGCCTCGCCCATCTGGCCTGCGCCGCGATGGCCTTCCCGCGGCCGGAGGACCTGGCCGACGACGGGTACATCGGCCGGATCAGCGTCAACGGCGTCGACTCCTTCGTGCGGCAGGCGTGCCGCAGGCTGGAGGAGCGCGCCGAGGCCGACGGCGAGAACACCGACCCGGCGACCGACGCTCCCGGACTGGAGGCCGCCTGGCGGGTCTACGCCCGGCGCAGCGCGACCGGCGCCACCAAGGACGCGCGGCGGCTCGCCGGTTCCACCACCGGCATCATCGCCAAGGCCGTCACCTTCCTCGCCGACTCCGGGTTCCTCCAGCGCACCGGGGACGACGCGGGCGGCACCTACCGCACCACCGCGCGCTACCAGCTGCAGGTCCGCGACATGGCGGGCAGCGCCGCCATGGCCGAACTGCTGGAACTGGGCGTCGTACCCGTCTCGGACGGCACGGCCAGCCTGCTGCCGCCCCAGGACGACGATCCGGATCTGGTTCCGGACGCCGGACTGCCCTTCCACTCCTGACCCGCCCCGCCCCTTCGGGCACCGCCCGCCCCACCAACGAGAGCCCCGCCGCCATGTACGAGCTGTCCCGGATCCGCCTCTACTCCATCGGGCCCGCCGGTGCGCGCTACGCCGACACCGTGCTGGACCTGCGCGGGGTGGGCGAGCCGGTGCCCAGCCCCGCACCGGCGCAGGCGGACTTCTTCGAGGAGGAGCCGCAGGGCCCGCCGCGCCGGCCCGCTCCCGCCGGGGTGCTCTTCCTGGAGAACGGCGGCGGCAAGTCCGTCCTGCTCAAGCTGATCTTCTCGGTGATGCTGCCCGGCCACCGCAACACCCTGGGCGGCGCCAGCTCGGGTGTGCTGCGCAAGTTCCTGCTCGCCGACGACTGCGGACACGTCGCGCTGGAGTGGCAGCACACCAGGACCGGCGAGACCGTCGTCGTCGGCAAGGTCAGCGAGTGGCGCGGCCGCCAGGTCTCCGGCGACCCGCGCAAGTTCGCCGAGGCGTGGTACTCCTTCCGGCCGGGCCCCGGCCTGTCCCTGGACTCCCTCCCGGTCGCCGAGTCCGCGGCGCTGCGGCCGCGCGCCGAGGGCGCCTCCTCGGCACGCGGCAGACGGCGCACCATGAAGGGCTTCCGCGACGTCCTGGCCGAGACCGGCAAGGCGTACCCGAACCTGGACGTGGCCTGGGAGGAGATCCACGAACGCTGGAACGAGCACCTGACCACGCTCGGCCTCGACCCCGAACTCTTCCGCTACCAGCGCGAGATGAACGCCGACGAGGGCGAGGCCGCCGGACTGTTCGCCGTCAAGAACGACTCGGACTTCACCGACCTGCTGCTGCGCGCCGTCACCGACACCCGCGACACCGACGGGCTCGCCGACCTCGTGCACGGCTTCGCGCACAAGCTCGGCCGCCGCGCCGAGCTGACGGCCGAGCGCGACTTCACCGCCGGTTCCCTGGAGCATCTGCACCGCATCACCGAGGCCGCCGAGGCCCGGGCCAGGGCCCGGGAGATCCACGCCGGGGCCGAGCGCCGCACCCGGCAGCTGGCCCGCCGCCTCGCGGCGCGCGGCTCCCGGGAGCGGGGCCGCGCCGCCGAGCTGGCCGAGCAGCTCCAGCAGGCGCAGGAGTCGGTGACGGGCGCCGAGGACGCGCGCACCCGCGCCTCCCGGACCGCCGCCGAACTGGCCTACCGGCACGCCTCGCTGGCGCTGGCGGCCGCGGAGAAGTCGGGGGCGGCGCACAAGCGTGAACTGAGCGAGGCCCGCACCCTGCACTCCGCCTGGCAGGCGGCCGAGACCGTGCTCGCACACCGGACGGCCGCCGACCGCTCGGCCCGGGTGGCCGCCGCCATCCAGGAGGCCGAACGGGACGCCGCGCCCGCGCTGGAGGCCCGCGCCCGGGCCGCCGGAGCGCTGGTGGGCGCCCTCAACACCGCGGCCCGGGACAGCGAACGCATCGCCGGTGAGCAGGAGGAGCGCTCCGCCGCGCTGCAGCACGAGAGCGAGGCCGCGCACCGGGACGCCACCGGAGCCGCCACCGAGGGGGAGCGCGCCCGCAGCGAGGCCGAACACCTGCGGCAGCGCCGCGCCGAGGTGGAAGCGGAGATGGAGCAGGCCGTCCGGGCCGGCTGGCTCGACGACAGCGACCCGGAGTCCGACCCGGCGCGCGCCGCGCTGGCGGCCGGCGACGCGGAGAAGAGCGCGGTCGCCGCGTTCGACTCCGCCCGGGACGCGGCCGCGCGCAGCGGCGAGCGCGCCCGGGAGCTGGCCGACCGGCACGCCAGCGCCGAACTCGCCGCCGCTCGTGCCGCGGACGCCGCGGAGG
>NZ_ALAP01000039.1 GCF_000280905.1 Streptomyces sp. AA1529
GAAAAGTACCGCGGGAGCGGAGTGAAAGAGTACCTGAAACCGTGTGCCTACAAGCCGTGGGAGCGTCGCGTGGAAATTTCGGTTTCCACGTCGTGACTGCGTGCCTTTTGAAGAATGAGCCTGCGAGTTTGCGGCATGTTGCGAGGTTAACCCGTGTGGGGGAGCCGTAGCGAAAGCGAGTCCGAAGAGGGCGTTTGAGTAGCGTGTTCAAGACCCGAAGCGGAGTGATCTAGCCATGGGCAGGGTGAAGCGCGGGTAAGACCGTGTGGAGGCCCGAACCCACCAGGGTTGAAAACCTGGGGGATGACCTGTGGTTAGGGGTGAAAGGCCAATCAAACTCCGTGATAGCTGGTTCTCCCCGAAATGCATTTAGGTGCAGCGTCGTGTGTTTCTTGCCGGAGGTAGAGCACTGGATAGGCGATGGGCCCTACCGGGTTACTGACCTTAGCCAAACTCCGAATGCCGGTAAGTGAGAGCGCGGCAGTGAGACTGTGGGGGATAAGCTCCATGGTCGAGAGGGAAACAGCCCAGAGCATCGACTAAGGCCCCTAAGCGTGTGCTAAGTGGGAAAGGATGTGGAGTCGCAGAGACAACCAGGAGGTTGGCTTAGAAGCAGCCATCCTTGAAAGAGTGCGTAATAGCTCACTGGTCAAGTGATTCCGCGCCGATAATGTAGCGGGGCTCAAGTACACCGCCGAAGTCGTGTCACTC
>NZ_ALAP01000040.1 GCF_000280905.1 Streptomyces sp. AA1529
GGGGGGGGGAGGGGAGAGACATTGGGCTAGCTCTTGGCGACTACAGTCTCCATGGGGAGCCATACAGGGAGCCATCTGGGGCAGCACCGCCCGAACCGCCTTGGACGGTAATGGACGCGCTGCGTTCATCTTTCCAGGTCAGGCTGGGTGAGTCCCTTTTCCCGCAAGAGGGCGCACTTGACTTACAAGCAGGATGTCACTGGTTCGATCCCAGTTGTGCCCACATCATAAATGCAGGTCAGGGGCCCATCGGCGGAAGTCGGCGGGCCCCTGACCTGTTCTCGGGCGGCCAGGCACCGTCTTCTCGGTCGTCTTCCCGGTCACCAGCGGGCCGGATGAGATCTGCGGCGGCGGTGTCGGATCCTCCTCCGTGGCCGTGGCGTGCCCGGAAAGCCGGTCGGGGCGGTCTTCGCCGGACGGTGCTGGAGCGCATCCGGCGGCCGGGCCCGGCCGCCAGATGCGCCCGGTCGCCGGCCGTGTCCGCCGTGGGACAGACCGACCGGCACGGACGCGGCGCCGTCGCTGCCGGTGATCTTCGGGCCGACGGGCCCGGTCTCCAGCCGCACGCCGCCGCTGTCACCGGTCATCGTGCGCCGGGGTGCCGGGCCGCGTTCACCGAGTGGCGGCCAGTACTGCCGCGAGACCTTCTTGCAGATCCTTGACGAAGTACTCGGGAACCTCCAGCGACGGGAAGTGCCCGCCGCTTTCGGGTGCATTCCAGCGGACGATCTGGCGGTACCGCTCCTGCGCCCAGGGGCGGGGGCTCTTCTCGGTGTCGTGGGGATACATGGTGATCGCCGACGGGACGTCGACCCGGAGTTCGGGATCGAGCGAGTTGTGGCTTTCGTAGTAGATACGGGCAGCCGAGGCGCCGGTCCGCGTCAGCCAGTACAGGGTGACGTCGTCCAGGACGCGGTCCCGGGAGATGGTCTCGAAGGGGCTGTCCTCGGTGTCCGACCACTCGGCGAACTTGTCGAGGATCCAGGAGAGAAGTCCGACCGGTGAGTCGACGAGCGAGTAGCCGATGGTCTGCGGCCGGGTGGCCTGCTGCTTCGCGTAGGCCCCGCGATGGCGCCAGAAGTGGCGGGTCTCCTCGGTCCATTGGCGCTCGGCAGTTGTCAGTCCGTCCGTCGTCAGCCCGGGCGGTGCCTCGGCGAATGTCGTGTGGATGCCGAGGACGTGCTCCGGGAACCTGCCGCCGAGGACCGTGGTGATGTTGCCTCCCCAGTCGCCGCCGTGGGCTGCGAACGTGCGGTAGCCGAGTCTTTCCATCAGCCGCACCCAGGCTGCCGCGATCTTCTCGGTGCCCCATCCGGTGGTGGTCGGCTTGTCGCTGTAGCCGAAGCCCGGCAGCGAGGGGATCACGACGTGGAACGCCGGTGTGTCCGGGTTCTCCGGGTCCGCCAACTCGTCCACCACGTCGATGAACTCGGCGATGCTGCCCGGCCAGCCGTGCGTCAGGAGCAGTGGTGTGGCGTCGGCGCGTGGGGAGCGGCGGTGCAGGAAATGGATGCGCAGACCGTCGATGGCCGTGCGGAACTGGCCGATCCGGTTGAGGCGCGTTTCGAAGGCTCTCCAGTCGTATCCGGTGCGCCAGTAGTCCACGACATCGGCGAGGTCGGCGAGGGGGACTCCCTGGTCCCACCGGCCGGGGCCGGGTGCGGAGCGCTGGACGGTCTCGGCTTCCGGCAGCCGCGCCGCGGCCAGTCGTGTGCGCAGTTCGTCGAGGTCGGCTTCAGGTGCGTGGGCTTCAAATGCTTCGACTGCTTCGACGTCGCTGGTCGGACGGGACATGGGACCTCCTGGTCACTGCGGAACCGGCTTAGACGGTTCTAGCATGGCGCCATGTCGAGTTGCAACCGGCCATGGTGGTTCTATGTGTGCCGGCTTGCCTGACCTCCGCCTCGGCAATGTGCCGGCCACCAGCTTCACGGCGACCCTGACGGAGCGTCATGGCGAGGCCGTGGAGCGCATTCCCGCGCCGCAGCGGCTCGTCGACTGGCTGGCGGTGTACGGCCTCGTCGTGGATTCCTGCGCCGACGCCCAGCTCGAACTCGCGCGGGAACTGCGGGAGTCGATCGACCTCGCCGCGACGGCGGCCGCCCTCGGGGACGCTCTCCCCGCACCCGCTGTCCAGGTCATCAACGACCGCAGCGTTCAGCGGCGGGCCGCCGCGATTCTGACGCCCGAGGGCAAGCGGCACTGGCAGCTCGGTCCGGATGCGCGTGTGGAGGACGCCCTCAGCGTGATCGCCGCCGATGTGATCGAGATCATCGCCGGTGAACGCGACGGGAAACTGGTCCTGTGCGCCTCACCGGCCTGTCGGGCCGCCTTCTTCGACGCCAGCCAGAGCCGCACCCGCAAATGGTGCGACATGAACACGTGCGGGAATCGTCGGAAGAAGGCGCGTTTCAACGCCAACCGGCGCCGGCACTCCGGACCGGCGGAGTGAGCGTCTCCCGGTCCCTTCGGAGGGCGGGCGCTGCCCGGCGGCGCCCTCGCCGGCCGGAGCGCGTCGGGGGAAGCGCGCCGATGCCCGGATGAACGGCGCGGACTTCACCGACGGCGGTCACTTCACCGACGGTGCGGACTTCACCGACCGCGCGGGAGGCGGCGCCTGGAGCGGGAGCCGAGCGGCGGCTGAGACCGCAGGCCCCG
>NZ_ALAP01000041.1 GCF_000280905.1 Streptomyces sp. AA1529
CCGCCGGGCCGGGAGCGGGCACGCGGCGGCCGGCCCCGGAACGGTGGACGGCTCGGGCGGTCGGACCCCGGGACCGGGCACGGCCCCCACCGCCGGGCCGGGGCCCCGGGTCCGGGAACGCGCCCCGGCGCCGGGACCCGCCGCCCCCGGCCTGCCGCGGATCCGGACCCGGCCCCCGCGGCTGCTCCGGCCCCGGCCGACGTCGCCACCCGTGCACCGGCGGTGCGGACCGCCGCGGACCCGGCGGGGGCCGGGGCCGCCGCACCGGCCGGTGGCCGCGGCACCGCGGATCCGCGGCCGCGGGCCCGGGCCCGCGGCAAGGAGCGCGGGCCCGCCGCCCCGCTGGCCTTCGCGCCGTCCGCACCGGCCGAGGACCCCGACGGCACCCAGAGCACGCCGGGGCGTCCTCCGCTGCCCCGGCGCGACGGTCAGCAGCGCACCGCCGCCGAGCACGATCCCGCGGGCAGGCCCCGAGGCGAGGCCGCTCCCGCCGACGGGGAGGACGGACCCGGAGCGGCGACCGCTCCGCGGCAGGGCGACCCGGCCGGCCCCGGCCGACTCCCGGACCCGGACCCGGGGGCGGGAGCCGCGGCGCAGACCGGTGGGTCTCGCGGTCCCGCCGCTCGGCACGGGGGCCACCGGGGAGCCGGGCACGGCCAGGACACGTGAGACTCCGGCCCGACGCCCGACGCCCGACGCCCGACGCCCGACGCCCGACGCCCGACGCCCGACGCCCGACGCCCGACGCGTACGACGTGCGGGGCGCGACGCCCGAGCCGATGCCGCGGCTCGGTGACCGCTCGTCGGCCCGCCCGAGTGCCGGCACCCTCTGGGTGAAAGAAGTTGTGCGAAAGCGTTGATAGTGATGTGGCTCTGTGGTGTCTTGTGGAGTCATGAATCCGAAGCCATGGGCACGACGGAGCTTTCTGGCAACGACCGGTGGCACTCTGGCGGGCTGGGCCGCCTTCCGCGAACAGAAGGCGGCCTTCGCCGCCGCGCGGCGGGGCCCGGCCGGACCGAACGGGCGGGAGGCCGGACGGGAGTGGGACGCCGATCCCACCGTCTTCCAGGTCAACCGCGAACCGGCGCGCGCGGCCCTCATCCCCTGCCGCGACCGCGCCTCCGCACTCAAGGACAGGCCCGGGGACTCCCCGTACCACCGTTCGCTGAACGGCGACTGGCGCTTCCACTGGTGCGAGAACCCGGAGCAGCGTCCGGAGGGGTTCCACCGCACCGACTTCGACGACGGGGACTGGGACCGGCTGCCCGTCCCGTCCAACTGGGAGATGCACGGCTACCGGGAGCCGGTCTACCTCAACATCAAGTACCCCTGGACGGGCTACGAGCAGCCCGAACCCCCCGACGTCCCCGCGAAGTTCAACCCGGTCGGCTCCTACCGGCGGACCTTCCGCGTGCCCCGCGGCTGGCGCGGCAGGCGCACCCTCCTCTCCTTCCAGGGGGTGAAGTCGGCCTTCTTCGTCTGGGTGAACGGCGAGCGGGTCGGCTACAGCGAGGACAGCTACACCCCGGCCGAGTTCGACATCGGCGAGCAGCTCCAGGACGGCGAGAACACCCTGGCCGTGCAGGTCTACCGCTGGTCCGACGGCAGTTGGCTGGAGGACCAGGACATGATCGACCTGTCCGGGATCTTCCGCGACGTGTACCTGTACTCGGTGCCCCGCGTCCATCTCCACGACGCCGAGGTCCGCACCGCGCTCGACGACGCGCGCACCGGCGCCGAGCTCACCGTCCGCGCCCGGATACGCGACACGACCGGCGGCACGGTCGGGAAGTACACCGTCTCCGGCGTCCTCTACGACGCGGACGGGCACCGGGTGCGCACCGGCCCCCTCACCGGCAGCGCACAGCCCCCGGCCGGCGGCATCGCCGACCTGGAGCTGACCGGCACGGTGCGGGCGCCGCGGCTGTGGTCGGCGGAGAGCCCCAGCCTCTACACGCTGGTGCTGACCGTGCGGGATCCGGGCGGCGACCGCAGCGAGGTCCAACGGGTGCGCTTCGGATTCCGCGAGGTGACGTTCGGGCCCGGCAGACTGCATCTCAACGGCCGGCCGCTGCTCTTCGCGGGCACCAACCGGCACGAGACGGATCCCGTGCACGGCCAGGCCGTGCCCGAGGAGACGATGCTGCGTGACATCGAACTGATGAAGCAGCACAACATCAACGCCGTCCGCACCTCGCACTACCCGGACTCGCCCCGCTGGCTGGAGCTGTGCGACGAGTACGGCCTGTACGTCATCGGCGAGACCAACCTGGAGACCCACGGGGTCCGCGACACCGTCCCCGGCTCCCTCCCGGAGTGGACCGAGGCGTGCCTGGACCGGGCCCGCAGCATGGTCGAACGGGACAAGAACCACCCGTGCGTGGTGCTGTGGTCGCTCGGCAACGAGGCGGGCAGCGGCGAGAACTTCCGCACCATGGCCGACTGGTTCCACCGGCGCGACCCCACCCGGCCGGTGCACTACGAGGGCATGAGCTCCGTCGCCGACGTGGAGAGCCGGATGTACGCCAAACCCGACGAGGTCGAGCGGTATGGCAGCTCGGGCAACACGAAGCCGTTCATGCTGTGCGAGTACGCGCACTCCATGGGCAACAGCACCGGCAACCTCCAGGAGTACTGGGACCTCTTCGAGAAGTACTCCAATCTGCACGGCGGTTTCATCTGGGACTGGGTGGACCAGACCATCCGGAAGCCGGTGCCCGGCGATCCCTCCCGCAGCTACCAGTCCTACGGCGGCGACTGGGTCCCCGGCTATCCGAGCGACGGCAACTTCTGCTGCAACGGCGTCGTCCGCTCCGACCGCCGGGTCAACCCCGCGATGGCCGAGGTCAAACGGGTCTACCAACGGGTCGCCTTCTCCGGCGGGAAGGCCGCGCGGGGCGAGGTCGGGATCGCCAACAAATACGCGTTCACCGGTCTGGACGGCTACGAACTGCGCTGGGAGGTCACCCGGGACGGGGAGCGCACCGGGCACGGCACCGTGCGGCCACCGCGAACCGGTCCCGGCGGGACGAGCACCCTGCGGCTGCCCCTCGAACGCCCCTCCCGGCCGGTACCGGGCGCCGAGTACTGGCTGAACCTCTCGCTCGTGCTGCGGCGGCGCAGCTCCTGGGCCGAGGCCGGGCACGAGGTCGCGGGTGCGCAGTTCCCGCTCACGGAGTGGCAGGCGGCCGCCGAGGAGCCGCGGGAGACCGGACTGCCGCCCGTCGAGTACGAGGAGACCGGCGAGCAGGTCACCGTCACCGGCCGAGACTTCTCCCTCACCCTCGACAAGGACCGCGGCACCCTGACCGACTTCCGGCACCGGGGCGTGGTGCTGCTCACGGAAGGTCCGGTGCCCAACTTCTGGCGCGCGCCCACCGACAACGACCGCGGCCGCGGATTCCAGAACACCGCCGGGACCTGGAAGGAGGCGGGCGCCCGGCGCACCACCGACAGCGTGCGGGTCACCCGGAAGAGCCGCTCGCAGCTCGCCGTGGAGGTCCGCAGCACCCTGCCGACCTCGCCCGCGAGCAGCGCCTTCACCACCGTCCTCACGGTGCGCGGCGACGGGGAGGTGCGGGTGGCGCACACACTGGAACCCGGCTCCGGACTCCCCGATCTGCCGCTGGTCGGTGCGCTGTTCACCCTGCCCGGGGAGCTCTCCTCGTTCGGCTGGTACGGCCGCGGGCCGCACGAGAACTACCAGGACCGCGCGACCGCCGCCCACGTGGGCCGCTACCGCTCGGATGTGGCGGACCGGTTCACGCCCTACGTACGCCCGCAGGAGTGCGGCAACGTCACCGGCGTGCGCTGGGGCGAGCTGACCGGCAGGCACGGTGCCGGGCTGCGGGTCACCACCGAGGACGGCGACCAGCTGGAACTCAACGCGCTCCGGTACACCCCGGCCGATCTGGACGGCCCCGGCCACCCCTACGAACTCGGCCCCGGGAAGGAGACCGTGCTCGGCGTCAACCACCGGCAGACGGGAGTCGGCGGCAACGACTCGTGGGGGGCTCCGCCGCTGGAGAAGTACCTTCTTCACGCGGATCGCACCTACCGCTACGGTTACCGCCTGCGCGCGGTGCGGTGACCCGCGCGCCGGTGCGCGTCGAGGGCCCGGCGGACGGCCGGGGGGAAAGGGGCCGAGCGTGGCGGAACGGCGGGACGAGGTCACGGCCGCGGCGGACGGGACGCCGGTGGCGAGCTACACCTGGTGGCCGGAGGGCGAGGTGCGCGCGCTGGTCCAGATCGCGCACGGCGCCGCCGAACACGCGCTGCGCTACGAACGGTTCGCGCGCCGGCTGACCGCGGGCGGCTACGCGGTGGTGGCCTCGGACCACCGGGGTCACGGCCGCACGGCTGCCGCCACCGGCGGCTACGGAGCTGCCGGCGCCGAGGGCTGGCGGGCCACGGTCGCCGATCTCAAGGAGGTCGGCGACCGGGCCCGGTCCCGGCTGCCCTCCGGTGCGCCGCTGTTCCTGCTGGGCCACAGCATGGGCTCGCAGCTCGCCCGCGACTACGCCCAGGAGTACGGCGGCGGCCTCTCCGGGCTGGTGCTGTCCGGCACGTTCCGCTCGCTGCCCGGCTGCGATCCCGAAGCCGCCGTGCAGCGGCTGGAGCGGCAGGTCGCCGAGGAGGGCAGAGACGCCCCGTCGGACTTCACCACGCTGCTCTTCGGCTCCTTCAACGACCCCTTCACGCATCGCACGGGCTTCGAGTGGCTCTCCCGCGATCCGGCCGAGGTCGAGAGCTACGCCGGGGACGAGCGCTGCGGCTTCCCCTTCGGCGCGGGGCTGTCCCTGGACTGGGTGCGCGGCTCCCGCAAGATCAACGATCCGGGGCAGTTCGCCCGGATCCCGCGCGAGCTGCCGGTCCATGTCGCCGTCGGCGACCAGGACCCCTGCCATCAGGGGCTGACGCTCGTCCACGAGCTGCTGGAGGACTTCCGTCACCGGGGCACCCGGGATCTGAGCTGGCGCGCCTACCCGGGCGCCCGGCACGAGATCCTCAACGAGACCAACCGGGACGAGGTCGAGGCCGATCTGCTGGCGTGGTTCGAGCGCCACCTGGACGCGGCCGCCCGCGGATAGCGGCGCTCCCGCGCCGCGGCTCGCGGCAGGCGTCATACCGGACGGAGTTCGTCGGCCTCCCCGCTTTCGCCGGCCGCCCCGGCCGCCCTGGCCGCCCCGGACGGGTCCTCGGGCCCGGACATCCGCCGGGGGAGGAGCAGCGGGGTTCCGAGCAGGAGCATCCCCGCGACGGTGATCGCGGTCAGCGGGCCGGTCAGCGTCCCCAGGGCTCCCCAGGCCAGGATGAAGGCGGCCTGGGCGAGTTTGCTGCTGATGCTCCAGGCGCTGAGGACCTGGGCGACGCGGCCGGTGGGAGCGCGTCGCAGTCGCTCCGTCGTGTTGAGCGGATTGAAGACGCCCGCACTGAAGATCAACAGCGCCTCGACGGTGAGCACCGTGAGGAGGCCGGGCACGCCGGGGCGGGTCAGTGCGAGCCCGACCGGGAAGAGCGAGCGCAGCCACCCGGAGACGAGCAGCACCCGATGCCGCCCGTGGCGCGCGGCGAGGGGCGCGGAGAGCCGGGCGCCGACGAAGCCGCCGAGCGCCGGGACGCCGAAGGCCAGACCGTACTGCCAGGCGGGGAAGTGGTAGCGGCCCAGCAGCAGGACCGCCAGCAGCGGACCGGTGGCCATGATCAGCCCGTTGACCGTCATGGAGTTGACGAACAGGCGGCGCAGGACGCGGTCGTGCAGGATGAACCGCCAGCCGCTCGCCAGGTCGGCCGCACGCAGCCGGCCGGCCGCCGCGCGCGGTGCGGCGGTGTCGGTACCGCGGATCCGCAGCAGGCCGAGCGCGGAGAGCAGATGGCCGAGGGCGTCCGCGGCGACGGTGACGACCGGGCCGAGCAGCGCGACGAGCATGCCGCCCAGCGGCGGACCGGTCGCGGTCGCCAGCCAGTTCGTGCCCTCGAACCTTCCGTTCGCGGCGAGCAGCCGGTCCGCGTCGACGAGGTGCTTGAGATACGCGCCGGACGCGGCGGTGAACGCGATGCCCGCCGTCCCGCAGACGACCGAGACGGCCAGCAGCTGGCCGTAGGACAGCACGCCGGCCAGGTACGCGAGCGGAACACTCGCCAGGGCGGTGAAGCGCACGACACCCGTGGCGATCATGACCGGACGCTTGGTCCGGTACTCGATCCACGGCCCCAGCGGGACCGCGACGCACGCGGCCAGGGCGAGACCGGCGGCGTCCAGCAGCGAGACCGCGAACGCCGACACCCGCAGCACCCGGACCGCGATCAGGTGGAAGGCCCCGAAAGCGATCCAGGTGCCGAAGGTGCTGACGGCGTAGGCCGTCCACAGCCGTCCGAGATCGGTTCCCTGTCTCCTGTGCAACGTGGCCCCCCGTGACAACCGCTGGTGTGGATGCCGCGCAGCACACCAGCGCCGCACGGCCGGGAGCAAACAACCGCTCCGCGGCGCGCCACAACGCACGGTTGTGTGCCTCTAGAGTGCAGCGGTGGACACCGAGGCATTGCGATCGTTCGTCCGGGCGGCCGAGCTCGGACAGTTCCAGCACACGGCGGACGAGCTGGGCGTCACCCAGCAGGCGGTCTCCAGACGGATTGCGGTGCTGGAGCGCGAGCTGGGGGTACGGCTGTTCTCGCGTACTCCCCGGGGAGTCGAGCTCTCGCTCGACGGGCAGGCGTTCCTCCCGCACGCGCGGGGCATCGTCGCGGGTGCCGAGCGGGCCGTCGGCGCGGTCAGGCCGGGCTCCCGCGCCCTGCGGATCGACGTGCTCGGCCTGCGCAGCGCGCAGGCGGTCGTGCTGCACGACTACTGGCGCTCGCACCCCGGGACCGAACTCGACGTGGTGACGCTCAGGGCCGCCGATCCGCGCACGGCGGTCGCCGCCGTCGCCGCCGGGGAGATCGACGCCTCGTTCCGCACCGTGACCGACCACGCCGCGCTGCCGCCCGGGGTGCGGATGATCCCCGCCTTCCACTCCCCGCTGGAACTCCTGGTCGGCCCGGCGCACCCGCTCGCCTCCGCGCGGCGGCTGTCGCCGCGCCAGCTGCGCGGACACCGGATATGGGTGCCCGGCATCGCACCCCGCAGCGAGTGGGGGGAGTTCTACGATCAGCTCGCGGCCGCATTCGACCTGCGCATCGACGCGGCGGGCCCGCACTTCGGGGACGAGGTGCTCCTGGACATCCTCGCCGACTCCGCCGAGGTGGCCACACTCGTCGGGGCACGGGACCGGTACCTGTGGCCCGCGGGTCACGACCTGCGCCGCATCCCCGTGGTGGATCCCACCCTCGCCTATCCGATCTCGCTCCTGCTGCCCGCGACGGGCCCGCACCCGGGCCTGCGCGGCATCCTCACCCACCTGGCGGGCCTGCCGGGGCTCCCCGAGGCGGCCTGGCTCCCCTCCTGGGCGGCGCGGCAGCGGCCGGGCCCCGGGGCCTGACCGGGCCTCACCCGGCCGGCACCCAGTCCTTGGCGAACTCGCCCGGCGAGGACGGACGCGCGTAGTACCAGCCCTGTGCCGTGTCGCAGCCCAGGTCGCGCAGCTGGTCGGCCTGGCTCTCGGTCTCCACTCCCTCGACGGTCACGGCCAGTCCGAGCGCGTGCGCCAGCGAGACGATGCCCTCC
Organism: Streptomyces sp. AA1529; assembly: GCF_000280905.1. GTDB lineage: Bacteria > Actinomycetota > Actinomycetes > Streptomycetales > Streptomycetaceae > Streptomyces. Next base: position 7,665 of record NZ_ALAP01000041.1, read on the forward strand.
ACGAAGGTGAGATCCACCGGGTCGGCCGGGTGCCGCTGGAGGCCCTGGGTGAAGGAACGGTCCAACTTGAGCGTGGTGGCCGGGAGTCTGCGGAGGTTGGCGAGGTTGGAGTAGCCGGTGCCGAAGTCGTCCAGCGCGATGTCGACGCCCAGTTCGGCCAGCTGCCACAGCGGTTTGAGCTCGTCCTCGTCCGCACTGATCAGGGCGCTCTCGGTGACCTCCAGACACAACGACGAGGGCGCCACACCCGCGGACTCCAGCACCGCGACGGTGTCCGGCACCAGGTCCGGGTGGTGGAGCTGGCGCGGGGAGAGGTTGACGTTGACCCGCAGTGGCTGCCCGCCCGCCCAGGCGCAGCTCTGCGCGACGGCCTGCTCCAGCACCCAGCGCCCCAACGGCACGATCAGTCCCGTGTGTTCGGCCAGCGGGATGAACCGGTCCGGACCGAGCCTCCCGTGCACCGGGTGCTTCCAGCGCACCAGCGCCTCGGCGCCGTCCACCCGGCCGTCGCTCATCCGGATCAGCGGCTGGTACTCCAGGAAGAACTCGTCCCGCTCCAGCGCCGCGGGCAGCCGGTTGGTGAGGCTGTGCCGGTCTATCGCCCGTGCCTCGGAGTCCGGGTCGGCCAGTTCGTAGCGGTTGCCGCCCGCGTCCTTGGCCCGGTACATGGTGATGTCGGCGCTGCGCAGCACCTCGGCGGGTTCGAGCACTCCGGCGGCACCCTCGACGATGCCGATGCTGGCCCGGACCGACAGCTCCCGACCGTCCAGCGAGACGGGGGTGGCCAGCGCGGCGAGCAGGGCCCGCGCCATGCCGGTGATCTCCTCCGCGCCCTGCGGGTCGGACATCAGCACGGCGAACTCGTCGCCCCCGATCCGGGCCACGAGGTGCGCGGGAGCGGTCGTGCAGGACTGGAGGCGCTCCCCGACCGCGACGAGGAGCTGGTCGCCCACGGCGTGCCCCAGGCTGTCGTTGACCGTCTTGAAGCCGTCGATGTCCAGATAGCACAGCCCGAACCGGGCCACCCCGTTGCCCGGGGTCAGGATGCGGTCCAGCCGCTCGGCGAACAGGGTGCGGTTCGGCAGCCCGGTCAGTTCGTCGTGGGTCGCCTCGTAGCGGAGCCGCAGATGGAGCAGTCGCCGCTCGGTGATGTCCTCCATGAGGGCGAGCTGGTAGCGCGGTTCGCCGTCGGCGTCCCGCAGCAGGGAGACCGTCAGATTGGTCCACAGCACGGTGCCGTCGGGGCGCTGATAGGGCTTCTCCACCCGGAAGTGGTCGCGCCGCCCGGCGGCCAGCTCGCGGTGCAGCCGCCACACGTCGGGGGCGTCGTCGGGGTGCACCCAGTCGTTGATGTTGCGGCGCCGCATCTCCTCCTCGGAGTGCCCGAACATCCGGGCCAGGGCGCCGTTGGCGTCGCGCAGCCGGCCGTTCATGTCGGCGATCCCGATGCCGAGGGTGGCGTCCTTGAAGACGGCCCGGAACCGGGTCTCGGACGCGTGCAGGGCCTCCTCGACCGCGGTCTGCGCGGCCAGCGCGGCGCGGGAGAGGGCCTCCTGCTCGGCCAGGGTCCGCTCCCGCACGGCGAGGGTGAACCCGGCCGCGAGGGCGTGCTGGAGCCGGGCGCAGCGCGACCGCGCCTCGTCCACGCCCAGGCCGCGCGGGGCGCCCGCGTAGAGGACGAGGTAGGACTCGATCACCCCGAGGATGTGCGGCAGCGCGTCGGGGCTGGTGCAGTGCGCCTGGTTCACCAGCACTTCGCCGACCTCCCGGCCCGGCGCCGGGCTGAACGGGTAGGCGTGCAGCGCCTCGCCCAGGCGGACGGCCAACGGGTGCAGGAAGTCCTCCAGTTCGGCCCGGGTGAGGGAGGTCTGGGTGGCCGGGTAGACCGTACGGCTCCAGATCCGGGCGAAGCGGCGCAGCCCGTCCTCGCCCCCCTGCCCGGTGCCGTCCTCCGCCGGGCCGGATGCCCAGCTGGTGTGCCCCTGGTGTTTTTCGGGCCCGTCCTGGGAAGTCACTCGCCGAGTCCCACCTTGCGGCCCACCCCGGCGAACCCGCCCAGGACGACCGGGTCCTCCAGCTCCAGCGGGCTGTCGGGGCGCCAGTGCGGCAGCGCGACCAGGCCCGGCTCCACGAGCTCGAACTCCTCGAAGAACTGGGCGATCTCGTCCTTGGACCGGGTCACGAGCGGGGCGCTCGCGGTGCTGTACACCTCGCGGAGGGCGGCGCCGCCGTCCCGCACGGGGCCGCCCTCACCGGACCCGTGGGAGATCACCAGCAGACTGCCGGGCGCCAGGCGGCGGGCCAGTTCCGCCACGCACTTGCGCGGCTCGTCGCGGTCCCCGACGAAGTGCAGCAGTGCGACGAGCATCACCACCACCGGCTTGTCCAGCTCCAGCAGTTCCTCCACCTCGGGGCTCCCGATGATGTCCTGGGGCGAGCGGAAGTCGGCCGAGACGATGCCCACTCTGCTGTCGTCCCCCAGCACCGCGCGGCTGTGCGCGACGGCGACCGGGTCGTTGTCGACGTAGACGGTGCGTGCGCCGCGGTCCAGCGCATGGGCCACCTCGTGGACGTTGCCGAAGGTCGGGATGCCCGATCCGATGTCGAGGAACTGGGTGATCCCCTCCCGGACGGCGAAGCGGATCGCGCGGCGCATGAAGGCCCGGTTCGCCTGCATGATCTTGGGCAGTCCCGGCCATGCCCTGATCGCCCGGCGCGCCGTCTCCCGGTCGACCTCGAAGTTGTGCGAACCGCCCAGGTAGTAGTCGTACATCCGCGACACGCTCGGCACGGTGAGATCGATGCCCTGCGGGGCCCAGGCGGGACGTTCCATCGATGGGTCTCCAGCTCGCTTTGTTCACCGGGGAGTTCCGGTCGGGCCCACGAGGCTACTGACCGAGGAGCGGCGCGTGGAAGGAAACAGCGTTACTGGGGCTGGATCTTGCCCGGGCGCGGTCGGCTCCGTCGGGAGGTATCGGGGCATAGCGCACCGCGCCGCTCGTGATTTAATCGCAGTAATTGCGAAAGGTTTGCAAGAACCGGCGACGTCGAACAAGGAGTGTGCCACAGATGACTGCCCGGACAGTACGGACAGCCACCGCTGCGGCAACCGCCGCGGTGGTCCTCGCGGGGGCCGCGGCCTGCTCCGCGCCCGGCGGCGGTGACGGCTCGGGCGGCGGCACGGACACGGTCACGGTCGGCGTCGCCCAGGAGCCGGAGACCCTCAGCCCCCTGCTCGGCTACGGCAAGGAGGGCAACTCGAAGATATTCGACGGACTGCTCACCCACGACGCCAGGATGAACCTGCGGCCCGCACTCGCCACCCGGCTGCCACAGGTGAGCGAGGACGGCCGCACCTACACCTACGACCTGCGCAAGGGCGTCACCTTCAGCGACGGCAGACCCTTCACCGCCGAGGACGTCGTCTACACCTACGAGACGATCCTCGACGAGAAGACCAACAACCCCTCCAAGGGCGAACTGGACGCGGTCAAGAGTGTCACCGCCGAGGGCAGGCACCGGGTCGTCTTCCGGCTGTCCTACCCGTACGCGGCGTTCGCCGAGCGCACCGTGCTGCCCATCGCCTCCCGGGCCGTGGCGTCGCGCACCGATGTCAACACCGGGTCGTACAACACCGAGCCGGTGGGCACCGGCCCGTACATCCTCACCCGTTGGCGCAAGGGCGAGAAGCTCAGCTTCAAGGCGAACCCGCACTACTGGGGCGGCAAGCCGAAGGTCGAACGGTTCACCGTTGCCGTCATCGAGGACGACGACGTCCGGGCCACCCGGCTGCGCTCCGGCGACCTGGACGGCGCCATCCTGCCCCCCGACCTGGCCGAGACCTTCGAGAAGGACGAGGACAAGCGCACCTTCAGCGCCAAGACCGCCGACTACCGCGCCGTCACCCTCCCCAGCGGCAACCCCGTCACCGGGGACAGAGCCGTCCGCCGCGCCCTCGACCTCGCCGTCGACCGCAAGGCCATCGTCGCCTCCGTCCTCAACGGCGCAGGCAAGCCCGCCTACGGCCCGCTGCCCACCGACAGCCCCTGGTTCGCCGAGGGGACCCGGCGGGCGCGCGACCTGCCCCGGGCCCGGAAACTGCTGGACGAGGCCGGCTGGAAGCCGGGCAAGGACGGCATCCGCACGAAACACGGCAGGCGCGCCGCCTTCACCCTCTGGTACTTCTCCGGGGACAAGCTGCGCCAGGACCATGCCCTCGCCTACGCCGCCGACGCCAAGAAGGCCGGAATCGACGTCACCGTCCGGGCCGGCAGCCGCGAGGTCGTCCGCCCCCGGCTCGACCACGACGCCATGCTGATGGGCAACGGCTTCCCCGCGGATCCCGACTTCGACCTCTACCCCACACTGCACTCCTCGCAGATCGGCGACGGCTGGAACAACCTCGCCCACTACCACGACAAGACCGTCGACGAGCAGCTCGACACCGCCCGCCGCAGCCGCGACCCCGAGGTGCGCAAGACCGCCTACGACAAGGTCCAGACGGCGCTGGAGAAGAACCCCGGCTACACCTTCCTCACCCACATCGACCACGTCTACGTCATCGACGACAAGTGGCGCGGGCTGACCACCCAGGTCGAGCCGCACGACCACGGCATCGGCGCCGGACCCTGGTGGAACGTGCAGGACTGGCAGCCCGAGGAGTGAGCGCCGCAGCCATCCCCCCGGCCGCGCGCCTGGTGGCACGGCGGCTGCTGGCCGCCGTGCCGGTGCTGGCGGCGGTGACGTTCGGGGTCTTCGCGCTGGCCGCCGCCTCCCCGTTCGACCCCGTGCAGCAGTACGCGGACGCGGCCGGACTCAGCGCCTCGCAGGAGACGCTCGACCAACTGCGCGCCAACCTCGACCTCGACGCGCCCTTCCCGCAGCGCTGGTGGGAGTGGCTGACCAGCGCGGTGCGCGGCGACCTGGGCGACTCGACCTCGCTGCGGCAGCCCGTCGCACAGGCCATCGGCGAACGGCTCGGCTGGTCGGTCCTGCTGTGCGCCGCGGGGTTCTGCTTCGCCGTGACGGCCGGCACGGCTCTCGGCGTCGCCGCCGCCCGCCGCCGCGGCGGACTCCTGGACCGGATCGTCACCCCGCTGGCCTACACGCTGGAGGCCGCACCGCCGTTCTGGATCGGGCTGCTGGGCATCTGGCTGTTCGCCGTCCGGCTCGGCGTCCTGCCGGCGGGCGGACTCACCGACGCCGGCAGCGACGTGGTCACCGCGGGGGCGCTGCTGCGCCACCTCGCGCTGCCCGCGCTCGTCCTCGGGCTCTCGCAGGTGCCCTGGTTCCTGCTCTACGTCCGGCAGGGCGTCGGTGACGCGCTGGAGGAGGACGCCGTGCGGGGTGCACGTGCCCGCGGCCTGGCCGAGCGCACCGTGCTGCTGCGGCACGCGCTGCGCAGCGGGCTGCTGCCGCTGCTGACCCTGCTGGGATCGCGAGTCCCGGAACTGATCACCGGGGCGCTGCTGGTGGAGACCGTCTTCAGCTGGCCCGGCATCGCCTCGGCCACCGTCGAGGCCGCCACCGCGACCGACTTCCCGCTCCTGGCGGCCCTGACCACCCTGGCCACGGTCGCGGTGCTCGCCGGGAACCTGCTCTCCGACCTGCTGTACGGACTGGCCGATCCGCGCGTCCCCCTGGAGGAGATGTGAGCCGGCAGACCGCCACCGCCACCGCCACCGCCACCGCCACCGCCACCGGTGCGCTGCGCGGGCCGCGGACCGTGCCGCCGGGCCGCGCCCTGCGGGTGGGCTCCTCGGCCGCCGTCGTCGTCGCCGTGCTCGGCGCCGTGCTGCTGGTGCCGTTGCTCGTCCCGCTCGACGAACAGGCCGTCGACCTGGCCGGCAAGCTCCGCGCCCCCTCCCCGGCGCATCCGTTCGGCACCGACGACGTCGGCCGCGACGTGCTGCTGCGCTGCGTCTACGGGCTGCGGGTCTCGCTCCTGGTCGGCGTCGTCGCCGCGCTGACCGCGACCGTGCTCGGCACGGCCGTCGGCGCGGCCGCAGGAGCCGCGGGGGGCAGGACCGACCGGCTGGTGATGCGGGCCGTGGACGTCTTCTCCTCCGTACCGCACCTTCTGCTGGGCATCTTCGTCGTCGCGCTGTTCCGCCCCGGCGTATGGCCCGTCGTCGCCTCCGTCGGGCTCACCCACTGGCTGTCCACCGCACGGATCGTCCGGGCCGAGATGCTCTCGCTGCGCTCCCGCGACTTCGTCGACGCCGCCGTCTCCGGCGGCGCCTCGCGCCTGCGGGTGGCCGTACGCCATCTGCTGCCCGGCGTACTGCCCAAGGCGGGCCTGGCCGCGGTGCTGATGGTGCCGCACGCCATCTGGCACGAGTCGGCACTCTCCTTCCTCGGGCTGGGGCTGCCCACCCACCGCGCCAGCCTCGGCAACATGATCCAGGCCGCCCGCGGCACCCTGCAGGCCGGCGACTGGTGGCCCACCCTCTTCCCCGGCCTCTTCCTCATCGTGCCCACCCTCGCCCTCGCCTCGCTGGCGGGCGTGTGGCGGGACCGGATCAACCCGCGGCGGCGATCGGAGCTGATGCTGTGAGCGAGGGAACAGCCGATGCCCGCACCCTGCTGCGGGTACGGGACCTGTGCGTGCACTTCCGGAGGCGCCGCGGCGAGGAGATCGCCGCCGTCGGCGGCGTCTCCTTCGACCTTGCGGCCGGCGAATGCCTGGCGCTGGTGGGGGAGAGCGGCTGCGGCAAGTCGGTCCTCGCCTCCGCGTTGCTGGGGCTCCTCCCGGCCAACGCGCGCGTCGGCGGCAGCGCCCTGCTGGGCGGGCCGGGACCGGACGCCGGGCCGGATCTGCTCGCCGCCGACGAGGCGACCCTCGCCCGCACGGTCCGCGGCCGCCGCATCGGCCTCGTCCCGCAGAGCCCGGCCGCCCATCTGACCCCGGTACGGACCGTAGGTTCCCAACTCGCCGAGACCGTACGGGAACTGACCGGAGCACGCGGCCCGGCCCTGGCCGAGGCCACCCTCGCCGCGGCCGAGCGCGCCGCCTTCCCCGCCGGGCACCTGGACCGCTATCCCCATCAGCTCTCCGGCGGGCTCGCCCAGCGGGCCGCCACCGCGATGGCGCTGGTCGGCGACGCCCCGCTGCTGCTGGCCGACGAGCCGACCACCGGGCTCGACCGCGACCTGGTCGAGCGCACCGCGGACGAGTTGCGCGCACACACCGACCGGGGCCGGGGCCTGCTGCTCATCACGCACGACCTGACCGCTGCCGAGCGGGTGGCCGACCGGGTGGCGGTGATGTACGCGGGCCGGATCGTCGAACTGGCCTCCGCGGCGGACTTCTTCGGCGCCCCCGGCCCGCGCCACCCCTACGCCGGCGGACTGCTCGCGGCCCTGCCCGAGCGTGCTTTCCGCGCCGTCCCCGGCATGCCCCCCGAACTGGACGACCTGCCCGCGGGCTGCGCGTTCGCCCCGCGCTGTGCCCGGGCCGACGCCGCCTGCACCCGGCAGCCGGTTCTGGACGGCGGCGTCGCCTGCCACCACCCCGCCCGGGACGCCCATCCGGCCGCGGCTCCGGCACCGCCGTGCGCGGGGAGGGGCGCATGACCGGGGCACCGCCTCCGGCGCTGGAGCTGTGCGGCATCACCGCGGGCTACGACCGGCGCGGCCGCGTCCCGGTGGTGCGTGGCGTCTCGCTGCGGATCGCCGACGAGGAGGCGGTGGGACTGCTGGGGCCCAGCGGCTGCGGCAAGTCGACCCTGGCCAGGGTCGCGGCTCTGCTGCACCGGCCCGCGGCGGGCACCGTACGCCTCGGCGGCGAGCCCGCCCGGGGCTGGCGGCACCGGGCGCCGCGGGCCCAGCGCACCGCGGTGGGCGTCGTCTTCCAGCAGCCCCGGCTCGCCGCCGATCCCCGGCTCACCCTCGCCGAGCTGATCGCCGAGCCGCTGCGGGCGACCGGGCGCCGCGCCGAGTCGGCCGCGCGGGTCGCGGAACTGGCGGGCGCCGTCGGCCTCGGCGGCGACCTGCTCGCCCGCCGCCCGCACGCGGTCAGCGACGGGCAGCTCCAGCGCGCCTGTGTGGCACGCGCGCTGGTGCTGCGTCCGCGGGTGCTGGTCTGCGACGAGATGACCGCCATGCTGGACGCCTCCACCACGGCGGCGCTGGTCGCCGTGGTGGAGGACTACCGGCGCCGCACCGGTGCGGCGCTGCTGGCCGTCGGCCACGACCGTCCGTTGCTGGAGCGCTGGTGCGACCGCACCGTCGAGCTGGCCGCTGCCTCCGGAGCCCGGGAGTGCGCGGAGGTCAGATCCGCACCCCGCGCCCCCGCAGATACGTCAGCGGATTGATGTCGCTGCCGTAGCCGGGCCCGGTGCGGACCTCGAAGTGCAGGTGCGGGCCGGTCGCGTTGCCCGTCGCACCGGAGCGGCCGAGCCGCTGCCCCGTGCGCACGGCCTGTCCCGAGCGCACCGAGATGGCGGACAGATGGCCGTACTGGCTGTACTTGCCGTCCCGGTGCCGGAGCACCACCTGATATCCGTAGGCGCCGCCCCAGCCCGCCGAGACGACCGTGCCGCTGGTGACCGCCTCGACGCTGGTGCCGGTGCCGACGGGGAAGTCGACCCCGGTGTGGTGTCCCGAGGACCAACTGCCGCCCGCCGCACGGTAGGCGGTGCTGGGCGCCACGCCGGAGACGGGTGCGGTCGCGGAGGGGGAGTCCCGGTGCGCGGGAGCCTGCTTCGCCGCCTGCTTCCGGGTGTCCTTGCGGGACCGCTGTTCCGGGGACGGCTGCGGCTTCTTCTGCGGAGCGGGCCGCTTCTGGGCGTGCTGCCGCGGTGCCTGCGGCGCGGCGGTGTCCGCGGAGCCGCGGGCCTGGGACGGTGGGCGCCCGGTGCGCCGCGGGCTGCCGGTCAGGCTCAGCCGCTGGCCGGGCAGGATCAGGTCGGGGTCGGCTCCGATGGTGGAGCGGTTGCCCTCGTACAGGGTGTGCCACCCACCCGCCACCTCGTGCTCCTGGGCGATCCCGGAGAGCGTGTCGCCGCCGACCACCTGGTAGGTCGTCAGCTTCTTGCCCCGCTCGGCTCTGGCCCGGTCCGCCTTGGTCTGTGCCGCCTGCGCGGTCCGCTCGGCGGGCGTCGTACCGGCCGGGTCCGTCTGCCGGCCGGAGCCGTGCCGGGCGGCGGCCGGAGCCGCGCCGCCGCGCGTGAGACCCGCGCGCGGCCCGCAAGTGGGCCAGGCGCCGGGGCCCTGGCCCTCGAGCACCTTCTCGGCGACGGCGATCTGCTGGTCCTTGGTCGCCTGGTCGGCCCGGGCCGCGTAGGCGGTACCGCCGTACGCTTCCCAGGTGCTGCTGGAGAACTGGAGGCCCCCGAAATAGCCGTTGTCGGTGGCGCTGTTCCAGTTGCCGCTGCTCTCGCACGCGGCCACCTTCTCCCACACGTCCCCGGCCGCGGCGTCCGCGGTCTGCGCCCCGACCAGGGGCAGTGCGATCCCCGCGCCGCCGGCGGTCACCCGTAACGAGACGCGGGAGACGGCGCGTGGCTGGTGGCGGCGGTGGCGTCCGTGAGCGGACATGGCCGTTCCTCCGATGCTCGGCGGTCCACGGGCGACCGTGGCCGGGATCTACAGGTCCAGGCCCCGCTCCCGGGCGAGGCGGTGTGCTGCCTGGCCGGCCACGGACTCGTCCGGGTACACCTCGCACGCCAGCCGGCCGCTGCCCGTCATGTTGTGCTCCAGCTCGTAGAGGCTGATCTCGCTGCCGTCGGCGAGCAGGAAGGCGTGTTCGTAGACCGAGCACCACACCTGGCAGTCCCCGGCCCGTACCCGGGGCCCGGGGACGTGCAGGATGTGGTGGCCCAGCGCCGAGGAGAGCAGCCGCAGCGTCTCCTCGCCCGGCCGGTCCCGGTTCTCGGCCCGGCGCAGCAGCCTGCGGGCGTGGTCGGCCGAGTCGCCCTCGGAGTACTCGCGCCGCGGGCAGGCCGTCCCGGGAGAACCGGCCAGGAAGTCGAACACGGCGGCCGTGCGGCCCGGGCGGTCCGGTTCGCTCCGCTCGCCCATCCGGCGGTGCGCCCGGCGTTCGGCACGGCGCAGTGCCTCCGTGTCGTCGTACACCTCGTGCAGTTCGCCCGTCCCGTCCGGGCTGTCGTAGCGCAGTTCCCACAGCAGTACGCTGCTGCCGTCGGCGAGCAGGAAGACATGGCGGAAAGTGCTGCACCGCAGGGTCGGTGCCGGGATGTTGCGGTGCCGCCAGCCGTACAGCTCCACCTGGCACATCACAGCGCTGCGTAGTCGGTCCAGGACCGGGTCGCGGACGTCGAACGGGTTCTGGGCGCGGGCCAGCAGCTCTTCGAGGTGGTGAGCAGGCGTCAGGTGCCCTCTGTCGCTCATCGCGGAACCCTCCCGGCGTGCAGCAAACAACCGACCGTCCCCGCGCGCACACACCGTAGCGCTCCCACCGCTTCGTGCGGGAGGAGTTGGGGGAATTCCGCTGCGGGAAACCCCGCGGAGAAGCGTTTTTTTCGGCCGAATCCCGGTGATATGCCGGTGGCCGGTGGGGGGTGAGCGCCATACCAGCGGGAACCACAGAGTGGACGACCCGGGGGCCGAAGGGAGGCGGCGGTGACCACACTGCCCGTCGGATACGAGTCCTACTGGATGCTCTCGGCGGCCGGGGAGGCCTGCCCCCAACTGCCGCCCGACAGCCGGATCGAGGTGGACGCGGCCGTGGTGGGCAGCGGCATCGCCGGCCTCTCGGCGGCCTGGGAGCTGGCCCGTGCGGGCCGCAGCGTCGCCGTGCTGGAGTCCGACCGGCTGGCGGCCGGGGTCACCGGACACACCACGGCCAAACTCTCCGCGCTGCACGGACTGACCTACAGCCGGCTCCGCGCCGAGCGCGGCGCCGAGGAGGCGCGGCACTACGCCCTCTCGCAGCAGGGCGCCGTCGACCGGCTGGCCGCCGTCGCCGCGCGGCTGGGCGTCGACTGCGAACTGGAGCGCGTCCCGGCGCATCTCTACGTGGAGTCGGCCGAGCACGTGGACGAGGTGCGCGCCGAGGCGGAGGCGGCCGCCGAGGCCGGACTGGCCGCCTCGTTCGTCACCGACACCGGACTTCCCTTCCGGGTGCGCGCCGCCGTCCGGGTGGAGAACCAGGCGCAGTTCCACCCGCGCAAGTACCTGCTGGCGCTGGCCGACGACATCCGGCTGCACGGCGGCCTGCTCTTCGAGCGCACCCGCGTCGTGGCGCTCGACGAGGGGGAGCCCTGCCTGCTCCGCGCCGAGAACGGGGGAGAGGTGCTCGCGCGGGACGTGGTGGTGGCCACCCATTACCCGGTCTTCGACCGGGCGCTGATGTTCTCCCGGCTGCAACCGCGCCGGGAACTGGTCATCTCCGCGCTGCTCCCCGAGGAGGAGGACCCCGGCGGCACCTACGTCTCGCCGGAACGCGGCAGCCGGTCGGTGCGCACCGCACCCTATCCGTTCGGTGACGGACGGCGGCTGCTGATCGTCACGGGGGAGAAGTTCGCCCCCGGAACACCCGGCACCGGCTCCGTCGGCGCCCGCTACGAACGGCTGGCCGCCTGGACCTACGAGCGCTTCCCCAGCGCCCGGCTCGCCCACCGCTGGGCCACCCAGGACAACGAGACCACCGACCGGGTGCCCTACATCGGGCGCTTTCACGCCGGGACCCGGCACACCTACGTCGCCGCGGGCTTCGGTGGCTGGGGGATGAGTTCGGGGGTGCTGGCCGGGCAGCTGCTCGCCGCCCGTGTCACCGGCGCGCCGCTGCCGCCGTGGGCGCAGCTCTACGACCCGGTGCGGCTGCGGGCCGGTGAGGCGCCCGCGCTGCTGCGTCTGCAGTCGACGGTGGCCCGGCGGTTCGTCGCCGACCGGCTGCGCCCCAGCCATGTGGACTCGGTGGACGAGATCCTGCCGGGCGACGGCGCCCTCGTGCGGGTGCGCGGGCGGCGCTGCGCGGTGCACCGGACGACCGAGGGCGAACTGCGTGCCCTCTCGCCGCGCTGCCCGCACCTGGGCTGCCTGGTCAGGTTCAACGACGCGGAGACCGCCTGGGAGTGTCCCTGCCACGGTTCGCGGTTCGCCACGGACGGCTCCGTGCTCCAGGGCCCGGCCACCCGGCCCCTGGACCCGCGCGACCTGGGCGAGGACTGAGCCGCGTCGGCCGGACTCAGAGCCAGTCGGGATCGGTCTCGGCCGCGACGGTGTCCAGCGCGGCCAGCAGGTCGAACTGCGGGCCGGTGCGGGGCAGTTCGACGCGGAAGAAGTACCGCGCTGCCTGCTGCTTGCCGCGCAGGAACGCCTCGGCTCCCGCGTCCGCGCGGTCGGCTGACAGCGTGGCCAGGAACTGGCCCAGCCAGATCCACGCCACCACCACGTGCCCGACCGCCTCCAGGTAGACCGAGGAGTTCGCCAGCGCGGTCTTCGGGTCGCCGCTCTCCCACAGCCGGGCCGTCACGGCGGTGGCCCGCTCCCAGTAGCCGCCCAGCGTCCCGGCCAGCGCCGCGGCCTCGCCGCCGGCCGCCTCGGCGTGCCGCAGCGTCTCCCGCACCGCGCCGTCCAGCGCGTGCAGCCCGGCGCCGCCGTGCTGCACCACCTTGCGGCCCAGCAGGTCGAGCCCCTGAATGCCGTGCGTGCCCTCGTGGATGGGGTTGAGGCGGTTGTCGCGATAGTGCTGCTCCACGTCGTACTCGCGGGTGTAGCCGTAGCCGCCGTGCACCTGGATGGCCAGGCTGTTGGCCTCCAGGCACCACTGCGAGGGCCAGCTCTTGGCGATCGGCGTCAGCACGTCCAGCAGCAGCCCGGCGCGGGCCCGGTCCTCCTCGGCCGCGGCCGAACGCTGCTCGTCCACCAGCATGGAGCAGTACAGCAGCAGTCCCAGCGCGCCCTCCACGTAGGACTTCTGCGCCAGCAGCATCCGCCGCACGTCCGGGTGCCGCACGATCGGCACCTGCGGAGCCGCCGCGTCCTTGCCGCCCGCCGCGAGCGCGCGCCCCTGCGGCCGTTCGCGCGCGTAGGCGAGGGACTTGAGATAGCCGGTGTATCCCAGCGCCATCGCGCCCGCGCCGACGCCGATGCGGGCGCCGTTCATCATGTGGAACATGTACGCCAGCCCGCGGTGCTCCTCGCCCACCAGGTGTCCGACGGCTCCGGGCGCTCCGCCGGGCCGGTGGCGTGCGCCCTCACCGAAGTTGAGCAGCGTGTTGGTGGTGCCCCGGTAGCCCATCTTGTGGTTGAGCCCGGCCGGGACCACGTCGTTGCGCTCTCCCGGGCCGCCGTCCGGCCCGACCAGGTACTTGGGGACGACGAACAGGGACAGCCCCTTGACGCCCGCCGGTCCGCCGGGCACCCGGGCGAGCACCAGGTGGACGATGTTCTCGGACAGTTCGTGGTCGCCGCCGGAGATCCACATCTTGGTGCCGAAGAGCCGGTAGGTGCCGTCCGGCTGCGGTTCGGCGCGGGTGGTGACGTCCGCGAGGGAGGAGCCGGCCTGCGGTTCGGACAGGCACATGGTGCCGAAGAAGCGCCCTTCGAGCATCGGCCGCACATAGGTGTCGATCTGTTCGCGGCTGCCGTGGGCGCACAGCAGGCGCGCGTTGCCCAGGGTGAGGAACGGGTAGGCGGACGTGCCGACGTTGGCCGCCTGGAAGTAGGAGAAGCAGGCGGTGGCGACCGTGTGCGGCATGCCCATGCCGCCGAACTCCTCGTCCATGGCAGCCGCCAGCAGCCCGGACTCGGCGAACACCCCGAGCGCCTCGGAGACCTCCTCGACGGTGTGCACCCGCTCGCCGTCGAACCAGGGCTCCTCCTGGTCGTTCTTCTTGTTGTGCGGGGCGAAGTGCCGGGTGGCGATCCGCTCGCTCAGCTCCAGGGCGTCGTCGAAGGTCTCCCGGGAGTGCTCCGCGTAGCGGGGGCGCCGGGTCAGCGCCTCGACGTCCAGCCAGTCGTGGAGCTGGAAGTCCAGGTCGCGGCGGGAGAGCAGCAGCGAGGGTGAGGGCATGAGGGCGGTCCGATCCCGGAGGCGGCGAGCAGGCGGCAGTGACGTGCGGCGCTCGGTTTCTAAGCGCTTGCTTATGGTCACGCCGACGGTCGGCCCTGTCAACGCCCCCGGGACCGGACCCGCGCGGTCACCGCTTGCGGCCCACCCCCGCGTACATGGTCAGGGCGCCCTTGGGCAGCCCGCCGTCGGGGCCGTTGTCCGGGCGCCACAGATGCGTCATGGTCAGCCCCGGGTCCAGCAGCTCCCACCCGTCGAAGAACCGGGCGACCTGTTCCCGGCTCCGGGGTACGAGCGCCGTGCCGCTGCGCCGGTAGATGTCGACCACGTGGTCGATCCGCTCGGAGCCCTCCCGGTCGGGTACATCGGCGATCCCGTGGCTCAGCGACAGGAAGCTGCCCGGGGCGAGCCGGTCGAGCAGCGTGCGCAGGATCCCCTCCGGCGCCCGCTCGTCCGGGATGAAGTGGACGAGCGCGTTCACCGAGACGGCGACCGGGCGGTCCAGATCGAGGGTCCTGCCCAGCTCGGGCGAGTCCAGCACGGTCCCGGGCCGGGTCGCGTCGGCGTGCAGATAGGTGGTGCGGCCCTCGGGTGTGCTGTGCAGCAGCGCCTGCGCGTACTGCAGCACGATCGGGTCGTTGTCGGTGTAGACGACGCGGGCGTCGGGGGCGACCGACTGGGCCACCTGGTGCAGGTTGGGCTCGGTGGGGATGCCGCTGCCGATGTCCAGGAACTGCCGCACGCCGTACTCGGCCGCCAGGGCGCGGGTGACGCGGATCATGAAGTCCCGGTTGGTGCGCGCCGCCGTGACGATCTCCGGCAGCCTGGCGACCACCGCCTCGGCCGCCCGCACATCCGCCTCGTAGTGGGTCTTCCCCCCGAGGTAGTAGTCGTACATCCGCGCGGAGTGCGGCGTGGCCGTGTCGACCGGCGGTGGTCCGTCCTGCTCGGACATGCGGTCTCCCCCTCAGTAGTGCCTGTCGTGGTCCCCGTGGTTCAGGGTTTGCGGGCCAGGCCCGCGAGCATGCTGGGCTGTCCTTCTTCGAGCTCGTCCGCCTGGCCGGGTTCCGGGCGCCAGTCGTGCGCCATCACGAGGCCCGGCTCGACCAGTTCGAGCCCCTCGAAGAACCTGCCGACCTCGCTGCGGTCCCGCAGCCGGAGTGCGGTGCCGCCCTTGGCGTAGATCTCCTCGACCTCGCGGCCCAGCGCGGCCAGGGCCGGGTCGTCGATGTCCGCGGTGGCGTGCGAGAGGCACAGATAGCTGCCGGAGGGCAGCCGGTCCAGCAGTCCGGTGAGGATCTCGTAGGGCCCCCACTCGTCGGGGACGAAGTGGAAGAGCGCGTTGACCGAGAGGGCCACCGGGCGGCTCAGGTCGAGCGTGGCGTGCAGTTCGTCGGAGTCGGCGATGGACTCCGGCTCGGCGGCGTCGGCCTGCAGATAGGTGGTGCGGCCCTCGGGTGTGCTGTGCAGCAGCGCCTGCGCGTACTGCAGCACGATGGGATCGCTGTCGGTGTAGACGACCCGGGCGTCGGGGGCGACCGACTGGGCCACCTGGTGCAGGTTGGGCTCGGTGGGGATGCCGCTGCCGATGTCCAGGAACTGCCGCACCCCCGCCTCGGCGGCCAGCCAGCGGGTCGCCCTGGTCATGAAGTCGCGGTTGGCGCGGGCCATCGCGCCGGCGAACGGAACGGTCGCGATGACCGCCTCGGCCGCCTGGACGTCCACCTCGTAGTGGGTCTTGCCTCCGAGGTAGTAGTCGTACATCCGGGCCGAGTGGGGCTTGGTGGTGTCTATGCCGGGAGGGTTGCCCTCTGCGGTCATGCGGCCTCTCCGTTCTCCGGGTCCGGGGTGATGGCGTTGCGGTCAGTCGGAGGCCAGCAGGAAGTCGGCCACGCCCTGCTTGGCGCCTCTGAGGAAGGTCTCGAACTCGTGGGTGGTGTAGATCAGCGCCGGACCTTCCGGGTCGGTCGACTGCCGCAGAGCCACCCGGCCGTCGCCGAGCTTCATCGCCTCGACGCAGCTGCCGCCGTTGGTGCCGCTCCACGGCTTCTGCCAGCCCTCGGTACCGAGGTGTTTCGCGGGCATGCCGTTGTATATGTGTGGGGGGTGGCCGGAATGACCCATGGTTCAGAACTCCTTGCGGATCTCACCGAGTACGGTCTCGGTGTGTGGTACTGGCGCGGCCTGCGCGCCCATGCGGTCCAGCACCTCCAGATAGGCGGCGGTGTCCGGACGCTCGTCCAGGTAGGTGGCGCCCGTCAGGCTCTCGGTGTAGACGATGTCCGGGAGCTCCGGAATCTCGAACCGGAAGAGCTGGAAGGGCCCGAACATGCCGGGGTGGGCACCCGCGGTGAACTGAATGATCTGCAGCGTGATGTTCTGCTGCCGGGACAGCTCGATCAGCCGGTCGATCTGGCCGCGCATCACGGAGGGTGAGCCCACGTGGCGGCGCAGCACCTGCTCGTCCAGCACGGCCCACAGCACCGGAGCCTCGGGGTCCTGGAGGAGTCGCTGGCGCCCCATGCGCAGCTGCACCCGGCGGTCCAGTTCCTCCTCCTCGGCGGAGGGGAAGCCGGTGCGCAGCAGGGCTCGCGCGTACTCCTCCGTCTGGAGGAGTCCCGGTACGCAGTGCGGCTCGTACGCCCTGATGAGGCTGGCCTCGCCCTCCAGGCTCACGTAGAGGCTGAACCAGGGCGGCAGCACGTCGCGGAAGCTGTGCCACCAGCCGGGTCGGTTCGCCTCGTCCACCAGGGCCAGGAACGAGGTCGTCTCCTCGTCGGAGAGGCCGTACATCCGCAGCAGCTTCTCCACGTAGGGCGGCTTGAGGCCCACCTCGGCCTTCTCCATGCGACGCACCGTCGTGGTGTTGACACTGAGCGCGTACGCGGCGTCGGTGAAGGAGTGTCCGGCGCGCTCGCGGAGGTCGCGAAGGCGTAGGCCGAGCACTATCTGCCCCACAGTCGGCGCGGAACGAGCCTCGGCCACTACTGCCTCCCTGACTGCCTCCCCTGGCGGACCCTGGCGTCAAGCAGTGTGCCATGGCTGGTGTGCAGCAGCCATACTGCCCTTGCGATTCTGCGAATTGCAGAACTCCTCTTGCCATCTGTGAAAGAAGCTGGGCATAGTGAAGAACGTGACCCAGCTCATGAGACTGCGGCACCGGAGCCGCACAGCATCGCTGCCGCCGGAAGGGCCCGCAGCGGCCCGGTCGGCCGATGCCTGCGCGGGCCCGCTCGCGCCCGGTGCGGACTGCTCCCCGGTAGCCGTCCCCTCCCCTCACAGGTAGACGGAAGGCGTTCCCCCGTGGCCTCCTCGTATCCCCTCACGCAGCTCTCCCTGCCCGCACCGTCGGCCGCGCCGGCCGAGGAAGCGCGGCAGGAGGGATTCGAGCTCCCCGCGCACACCTCGTCGGTCGCCCGTGCCCGCGCCCGGCTCCGCGGAAGGCTGCAGCACTGGGGCTTTCCCGAGGAGCTCGCCCACACGGCGCAACTGGTGATCTCCGAGTTCGTCACCAACGCCGTCCTGCACACGGACACCGTCCGGATAGCGTGCCGCATCCACCTGGACGCCGAGCGCCTGCGGATAGAGGTCACCGACGAGGGCACCCAGAGCTGTGCGCCGCAGCCGCGCAGCGCAGCCCCCGAAGAGGTGAACGGCCGGGGGCTGCAACTCGTCGGCGCCCTCGCGCAGCGCTGGGGCGTCTCCGCGCACGGCGGCCGGTGCGGCCGCGTGGTGTGGGCCGAACTGGGCACGGCCGACGGCGCACTGTAGGGGCCGGCCCCCGGCGGCTGCCGATGGCGCGCCGCCCGGTGCGGAAACAGCCCCCGCGTCCCGACCCTCCCGGGGCGCCGCGACCCTCCCGGCTCCTCCCGTTCTGTCCCGGCCACCTGGTCAAATTCCCCTGCACCAAGGCCACTTGACGTTGGTCCGGACCGGACCGGCGTGACATGCTGCCCGCCAGGGCAGGTGCCCGCGCGGTCGGCGCGCGGTGTGCCGGTGAACACACTGGGGCGCGTATGCGGGACGAGACGACCGGAACCGGGCAGCACACGGTGGACATCAACGTCCCGAGCGTGGCCCGGATGTACGACCACTACCTCGGCGGCAAGGACAACTACGCCGTGGACCGGGAAGCCGTCGCGGCGCTGGACGAGAAGGTGCCGCGCACCCGCCATCTCGCCCGCAACAACCGCCGCTTCCTGCAGCGGGTCGTGCGCATCCTGGTGCGCGACTACGGCATCCGCCAGTTCCTCGACCACGGTTCCGGGCTGCCCACCCAGGACAACGTCCACCAGGTCGCCCAGCGCGCGGCCCCCGGATCGCGCGCGGTCTACGTGGACAACGACCCCATCGTGCTCGCCCACGGCCGGGCACTGCTGGAGGAGAACGCCGAGACCGCGGTGATCCAGGCCGACATGCGCGACACCGACGAGATCTTCGACAGCCCCGAGGTGAAGCGCCTGATCGACCTCTCCCGGCCGGTGGCGCTGCTCTTCGTCTCGGTGATGCACTGCATTCCCGACCACTCCGACCCCGCCGCCGTGGTGCGCCGGGCCCTGGAGCGCGTGCCCTCCGGCAGCTTCGTCGTCCTCAACCAGCTCGTCAGCCACGACCGGGAGACCCGCGACTTCGTCACCGGGTTCATGGACCGCAGCACCAACGGCCAGTGGGGCCGGGTCCGCGAACCACACGACGTCGAGGCGTACTTCACCGGTCTCGACGTGCTGGAACCCGGCCTGGTCGAGGTCAACGACTGGCGGCCCGACTCCGACCTGTGCGCACGCCGGCTGGAGGACGAGACCTGGTTCGAGTTCGGCGGCGTGGCGCGGAAGCCGTAGCACCGCGCCGGCTCCGGCCGCCGACCCGCGGAACGCCGCACGAGCGCCGACCCGCCCACGACGGACCGGCGCCCGCGCTGCCGGTCCGGGGCCACAGGCACCTCCCGACCCCGGCCGGCAGCGGTGGTGGTCCGCTATCCGAGCCCCCCGCGCGGAGGCCCCAGCGGGCGGAGCACCTCCAGCCGTACCGCCTCCGCACCCTTCTCCAGGGCGGCACGGCACTCCTGAGCCGATTCCGCGACGGCGGTGACCAGCCCGTACCGGCCCGCGACCGCGCCGTGCGGCGGCAGCCGCAGCTCCTGCCCCGGCAGGGCGATCGCGAGTGCCTCGCTCACCCCCGGCGGCAGCGCCGCCGTGTCCACCCGCACGGCGCGGGCCAGGCAGTCGGCCTCCGGATAGCGGAACCGGACTCCCGCCACCCGCCGGGGGCCGGGACGGAGGTCCGGCGGTTCCGCGCCGCAGGCCACCCGAGCCGCCGCCAGCGCCGCGTCGGTGCCCAGCGCCAGCCGCCCAAGGTCGGGTATGCGGTCACCGCCGATCCGGGCGTTGATCTCGACCACCTTCGGGCCCTCGGCGGTCAGCCGCAGCTCGGTGTGGGTCCACCCGGTGCCGAACCCGACCGCGGCGTGCGCCCGTGCCACCACCTCCAGCACCTCGGCGTCGTCCTGCAGCGGGTCACGGCCGTCGACCAGATGGCCGACCTCCTCGAAGCAGGGCGCGAACCCGCACTCCTTGCGGGCCACGAACCCGGGCGTCATCCGGCCCCGGACCCAGGCCGCGTCCACGCTGATCTCCGGACCGTCCAGATACTCCTCGACCAGCACGTCCCCCGGCGCCACCTCCACAGCGCCGGGCGCCGTGGCTCCCCTGGCCAGCCGGAACCCGGCAGGCAGCCGGTCCGCCGAGGCCACCAGCACCACCCCGGCACTGGCGTTCAGCGCCCGCGGTTTGAGCACCACCGGATAGCCGATCCGGGCCGCGGCGGCCCGCGCCTGCGGCAGCGAGGCCACCGGCACCGAACGGGCCTGCGGCACCCCCGCCGCGTCCAGCGCCGTTCGGGTCGCCCGCTTGTCCCGGCAGGTCAGGGCCGCCTCCGGGGTACTGCCCGGCAGCCCCAGGCGCGCGGCGAGCTCAGCGGTCTGCACCACTCTGGTGTCGTCCCACGTGAGCACCCCCTCGACGGCGCAGTGCCGGGCGACCGCCGCCATCGCGGCCACGTCCGTGGTGTCCAGCACCGTGTGCCCGGCCAGATACGCCGACTCCCAGGCGGGGGCGCGCTCCGCCAGAAGATGGACGTCGTGGACGGCGGCGACCGAGGCCAACAGATACTCGCGGTACACCTGCGACCCGGCACCGATCAGCAGCAGCGTCATGCGGGCACCCCCTGGGACTCCAGCACCGGGGCGAGCCGGCGCACGGTGCGGTGCAGATAGAGCTGCGGCAGCGGGAAGCCGGGGAGCCCCGCGGCCTTCAGGGCCGCCAGCAGCCGCACCCCGAGCAGCGAGTTGCCGCCGAGGGCGAAGAAGTCGTCGTCCAGCCCGACGCGGAAGCCGAACACCTGCTCCCACGCCACGCGGAGCCGCGACTCGACATCGTCACCGGCCGGTCCGTCCTCCTCGGCGGCGACCGCCCCGGTCAGCGGCAGCGGCAGCCGCGCCGTGTCCACCTTCCCGTTGGGGGTCAGCGGCAGCGCGGGCAGCGCCGTGACGGTGGCGGGCACCATGTGCGCGGGCAGAAAGCCGGCGGTGTGCTGCCGCACCTCCTCGCCGTCGGCGGCCCGGTCGCCCGCCGCCCCGTCCGCGCGCAGCACGACGTAGGCGTCCAGCCGGGCCCCGGCCGGGTCGCCGTCCGCACCCGGGCGCAGCACCACGGCCGCCGCCGTCACCGCCGGCGCGTCCAGCAGCCGCGCGCGGATCTCGTCCAGCTCGATACGGAATCCGCGCAGCTTCACCTGGTTGTCCAGCCGCCCCAGATGCTCCAGCCTGCCGTCCGGGAGCAGCCGCCCCCGGTCCCCGCTGCGGTACATCGGGCCCGGCGCGTGCGGATCGGGCAGGAAGCGCTGCGCGGTCAGCTCCGGGCGGTTGAGATAGCGGCCGGCCACACCGGCCCCGCCGACGTGGATCTCGCCCGGCACCCCGGGCGGCAGCTCCCGGCCCTCGGGGTCGAGGACGTACACATGCCAGCCGGGCAGCGGGCGGCCCACCGAGCGCGAACCCGACAGCGCCGCGCCGCGGGTGACGGTCTGCGCCGTCACATGCACGGTGGTCTCCGTGATGCCGAACATGTTCACCAGACGGCACTCCCGCGCCGGATGCCGGTCCAGCCAGGACCGCAGCGGCCGGGTGTCCAGCGGCTCACCGCCCAGGACCACCAGCCGCACCGAGTCGCCGACCCGGCTCTCCCGGTCGGCCTGGCTCAACTGCGCGAAGGCGCTCGGCGTCTGACTGAGCACCGTCACCTGCTCGTCCGCCAGCAGCGCGGCGAACCGGGCCGGTTCGCGCGCCGCCCAGTACGGCACCACCACCAGCTTGCCGCCCGTCGTCAGACAGCCCCAGATCTCCCAGACCGAGAAGTCGAACGCGCTGGAGTGGAAGAGGGTCCACACATCCTCCCCGCCCA
The DNA here is from genome assembly GCF_000280905.1 of Streptomyces sp. AA1529. Lineage (GTDB taxonomy): Bacteria > Actinomycetota > Actinomycetes > Streptomycetales > Streptomycetaceae > Streptomyces. Next base: position 29,100 of record NZ_ALAP01000041.1, read on the forward strand.
GCCCGAAGTCCCCCTCGGTGGCCGCGAGCAGCGCCGCCACATTGCGGTGCGGTACCACGACACCCTTCGGGCGGCCCGTCGAGCCGGACGTGTAGATGACGTAGGCCGCGTCGTCGGGGGAGAGCGCCCGCGGCCCACCGGCGTCCGGCGCCGGGCCGGGCCGCCCGTCGCCGTCACGGGCCGCCTCCTCCAGCGCGGCCGGCCGGACCAGGCGCACCCCCTCCGGCTGCGGGAAGTCCTCCGCCTCCGTCACGACGAGGGGCACAGCGGAGTCCTCGACGGTGAACGCGAGCCGCTCCGCCGGATACGCCGGATCCATCGGCACATACGCGGCCCCCGCCTTGAGCACCGCCAGCAGCACCACCACCAGATCCATGGAGCGCTCCAGGCACACGCCCACCCGGTCACCGGGCACCACCCCGAGGCGGCGCAGCCCCGCGGCGAACCGGCCGGCGCGCCGGTCCAACTGCCGGTAGCCCAGGGTCTCCCCCTCGCAGACGAGGGCCGGCGCATCCGGTGTCCTCGCGGCCCGGCGTGCCACGGCCTGCTCGATCCGCTCGTCCGGCACCTCGGGGGTACGGCCCAGCCCGCCCAGCCGGGCCAGCGCCTGCCGCCGCTCCTCCTCGAACAGGGGCAGTTCGCCCACCGGGGCGTCCGGGTCCGCCGCGGTCAGCGTCCGGTGTGCGGTCGCCAGCATGCCGGTCAGCCACTCCGCGGCCGCGTCGCCGAACACGCCGTGCCGGTAGGCGCATCCGGCCCGCAGCGCGGTGGAGCCGTCGTCGGCGACCCACAGCGAGAGCGGATGCACGGGGGCGAGGAACGGCCGCACGTCGAGCGGTTCCGCCTTCACCCCGTCCCCGCCGAGCGCCTCGGCGGACGGCAGGACCGTCAACCCGACGGCCGGTGCGGGGCCGGGCGCGGGTACCGCACGGCCGACCTCCGCCAGATACTCCGCCACCGTCCGGCCCGGAGCCGCCGAGAAGGCCACCCGCCGCTCCGCGTCCACTCCCACCTCGACCTCGGAGCTCCCGGTGCAGCGGGCGAGGACCAGCCCGAGCGCCGCCCGCAGCGAGACCGGGTCCGCCGCCCGGCCGCGGGCCGGGACGGTGAAGCCGCGGTGCCCCACCGTCGGTGCCCCGGGCTCGCCCAGGCCCCACTCCGGCGCCGGGCGGCGGTCCAGGTCCCGCAGCGCCGAGCGCAGCCGGGCCTCCGGCCCGGCTGCCGCGTCCCCGGTCCGGACCGCCGGGTCCACCTCCTCGCCCAGCAGGGCCCGGGCCAGGTCGCAGGGGTCGGCCAGCACCGCCCGGTGGGCGACCACGACCAGGTCCGCCGCCCCGTCGGCGTACCGCAGCAGCACCGCCCGCAGCCCCGGCCCGGTGCGCGGGTCGGCGGGCCGGGAGAGCTCCCGCTCCCGCCGTGCCGCGGCGAGTTCCGCGTCCGCGCCGCCGGGCACGTCCTGCACCCACAGCCGTACCCCGTCCGCCGCGCGGGCGAGCGCCCGCTCCATCGGACCGGTGCCGGCTTCCGCGTGCAGGCGTACGACGAGCGCCTGGCACAGCCGGCCGGTGTCGTCCATCGTCCTTCCCTCCCCGCTGTCGCTGTGCTGCCCGAGGTGACCTGTGCCGCCGCTCATCGGCTGGTGAACCCGCCGTCGACGGTGACGGTGGAGCCCGTCACCTGCCGGGAGCCGTCGGAGCCGAGCCACAGCGCGGCCCCCGCCACGTCCTCGGGCTCGATCAGACGGTTCATCGGCTGCGCGGCCACGAACGTCTCCTCGTGCTCGGCCACCGGCACCTCCAGCGAGCGGGCGATCTCGCTGAGCATCCGGCCCTCCGCGGCGCCGTCGTCCCGCACCGAACCGGGGCACAGCGCGTTCACCCGGACCCCGAACGGGGCGAAGTCCAGCGCCGCGGACTTGGTCAGCCCGATCAGCGCGTGCTTCGCGGTGACGTACCCCGCGAAGTGCCGGTAGCCCACCAGCCCGGCCGTCGAGGAGACGTTGATGATGCTCCCCGCACGCTGTGCGGCCATCGCGGAGCCCGCGGCGCGGATCATCCGCCAGGCACCCGAGACGTCGACGTCCAGCATCAGCTCCCACTCGGAAGGCGTGATGTCCTGCACCGTCTTGCCCGACGGCGCCGCGATACCGGCGTTGTTGAGCAGGATGTCGATCCGGCCGAACCGGTCCAGCGCCCCGTCCACCACCTCCCGCACGGCGTCCAGGTCGCGTACGTCCGCCTCGGCCGTGACCACCGCGGCGGTCGGGGCCAGCTCCTGGCACAGCCGCGCGGTGTGCGCCAACTGGTCCGCGTTGCCCAGCGGATAGGGCACGCCCGCCAGGTCGTGGCCGATGTCGGTCAGGAGCAGCTCCGCCCCGGCGCGGGCGTACGCCACCGCACACGCCCGTCCGATGCCGCGCGCCGCACCCGTGATGAGCGCCGCCTTGCCCGCCAGCTGCCCGGTGGCCGCACCCCGGGACCCGGCGGCGTCCGCGGGGGCGGGCGGGGGAGAGGCCAGCATCGCGTTCACCGTGCCACCCCCTGCGAGGCGAGCTCCGCGTCGAGCAGCCGCACCAGAGCGGCGGGCTCGTCCACCAGATACATGTGTCCGCCCGGCAGCTCGACCTGCCGGCAGCCCGCCGTGCTGGCGGACTCCCACTCGACCGCCTCGGCACGGGAGACCAGTTCGTCCTCCGCACCGCGGATCGAGACGACCGGGACGGCCAGCGGCTTCTCGGACGGGGCCAGGTAGTTCTCGTGCATCTCGACGTCCGCGCGCAGCGGCGGCAGCAGCATCTCCCGCAGCTCCGGATGTTCGAGGGCCGGATGGGTGTACCCGGCGAACTCCCGCACCCGCTCCAGGAACAGCGCGTCGGACAGTCCCGTGGCGCGGATCCGGCGCCGCGTCCACGGCCCGGGGGAGCCGCTCACGAAGAGTTTGACCACCGCGGGGTGGCCCAGCGCCGCGATCCGGTGGGCCGTCTCGTAGGCCACCACGGCACCGAGGCTGTGCCCGAACAGCGCCACGGTGGGTTCCCCGGCGAGCTGGTCCAGGATCCCGGGCAGCAGCCCGTCCGCCGCCTGGGCGACGTCGGTGTACAGCGGCTCCCCGAACCGCTCCTCGCGGCCCGGCAGTTGCACCGGGCAGATCCGGACGGTGTCGCTGCCGTACTCCTGACAGCGGCGGAAGGCGGACGCCCCCGCGCCCGCGAACGGGAAGCACAGCACGGGGATCGGTCCGGATACGGGAACCGGCATCTCAGTCCTCCCTCTCGGTCGCGGACACCCAGGCCCGCTCGATCAGTTCCGCCGTCCCGGCGGGGTTGCCCCGGACGAAGTAGTGGCCGCCGGAGCCGAGCCGCTGGAAGTCCACCTCGCGCGCCACCCGCTCCCAGCAGCGGTACTCCTCGGCGGCGTGCGCCAGGCCCTTGTCGTCCTCGGCGACGACCACGGTGAACGGGGCCTCGATCCGCCACCCCGGGTCCGCCTCGGTCAGCCCGATGAAGTAGCGGTAGCCGCCGCACACGTCGTGCCGGAACAGCTCGCCCATGAACGAGGTGTAGCGCCGGTCGAGTCCGTCCATCTCCGAGTAGCCGGTCTCCTCGACCATGTAGGTGATGATGTCCTCGTCGTTCCAGCTCTCGATCATCGCGATCGACTCGCGCATGTCGGCCGCGGACGGGAGCAGCTTCGAGCCGACGAAGACCCGCCGCAGGTCGAAGCCGCGCTCCTCCAGGACCCGGGCCAGCTCCACCGTCACCGCGGCGCCGCCGCAGTGGCCCCACAGGATCAGCGGCAGGTCGGGCAGCGCTCCCTTCCCCTCCAGCTCCGCGACGGTGCGCTCCACCGTCTCGGCCACGTCGGTGAACACGCGCGCACCGCCCGGAGCGTGGCCCGGCGGCTCCAGCCCGTAGACCGCGAGGTGCGGGGCGCGCTGCCGCAGGGCCTCCGCCAGTGGCCTGAAGTTGACCGGGTGCCCGCACGGGTAGGGCACGCACAGCACCGCCGCCTGCGCCTCCTCGGCGCCGGGGGAGAGCATTTGCAGCAGTTCCTCGGTGCCCTGGCCCTCCGCGCCGCCGTCGACGAGCGCCGCCAGCTCGCCGAGCCGGGGGACCCGGGTCAGGTCGGAGAGCGTGATCAGTCCGTCCAGCTCCAGCACGACGCGCAGCGCCGAGAGCGAGTTGCCGCCCAGCGCGAAGAAGTCGTCCGCCTCGCCGAGCTCCTCCGCCGGGAGGTCGAGGACCTGCTGCCAGGCCGCACGGACCCGCGCCAGAGTCTCCGGCGAGGCCGCGGCGCCGGGCGGTGCGGCCGGCGCCGGGCGCGCATCCGCCGGAGCACCGCCGTCCCGCCGGACGGCCTCGCCCGCCTCCGTGTCCCCGGCCGCCGGCAGCTGTGCCTCGTGCGGTGCGTCCGGCTCGCTCGCCATCAGCTCCAGGACGCGCACGAACAGGGAGCCGATCCGGTCGATGCGGGCGTCGTCGTAGAGGTGCGTGTGGTAGTGCAGGCACAGCCGCAGTTCGTCGTCGTGGAAGTCGCGGGAGAACTCGGTACGGAACGGGAACTCCGTCTCGGAGTCCACCCGCATCTCCAGCAGCGAGAACTCCGGCAGCCGCCGCAGGTTCTTCAGCAGGTAGAAGTGGGTGAAGTTGAAGGTGGTGCTGAACAGCTGCTGCCGGGTGGCCAGGTCCTGCTTCATCTGCGCCATCGGGTAGCGCCGGTGCGGCAGCAGCTCCAGCTCCGCACGGTAGACGCGGCGCACCAGCTCGGCCCAGCTGCCGCCCGCCACCCGGACCTGGAACGGCACGGTGTTCAGATGCAGGCCCAGCGTGGTCTCCGCGTCCGGCAGCTCCGGACGCCCGCTGTGCTCGTAGCCGGTCAGCACCGTCTCCTGCCCGGACACCAGCCCGAGCACCTTCATATGAGCTGCCAGCAGCACGTCCTTCACGGGCACCGACAGCGCGTCCGCCGTCGCCTCGACGCGCCGGGTCAGCCCGGCGGGCAGCGCGACGTCCCGCAGCACGACGCGGAAGTCGTCGGTGGCGACCGCGTCCGGCCGGGGCGGAACGTCGGCGGGGTGCGGGTCCGCCAGCACCCCGCGCCAGAACTCCGCCGACTGCGCGGAGCGCAGCGCCTCGGTCTCCAGCCCGACGAAGTTGCGCAGGTGGTTGTCGACCGCGGGCCGGGAGGTGTCCGCGCCCTCCCGCACCTGGTGGTACAGCTCGAACAACTGGGTGTGCAGCAGGGAGATCGACCAGCCGTCCAGCGCCGAGTTGTGCTGGCTGACCGTGTACCGGTACCGCTGGTCGTCGAGCACCTGGATGTGCAGGGTGACCAGGCCGCCCGCCTCCCAGTCGAACCTGCGCGCCTTCTCCCGGGCCAGCCACCGCTCGTGCCACTCCTCCTGCGCGGCCGGGTCCAGATGGCGCAGGTCCTCGACCGTCAGCGGCGGCGCCACCTCGCGGTGCACCACCTGAAGGAACTCGCTGTACCCCGTCAGGTGGTAGGTGGTGCGCAGGATCGGGTGCCGGCCGGTCAGCAGCCGCACCGCCTCGGTGAACGCCGCGGTGTCGAACGCGCCGGTCACCCCGTAGCTGAGCACGTCGTGGTACTGGCCGAGGCCGCCGGTGATCTCCGTCTGGAAGATCAGCCCCGCCTGCAGCATCGACAGCGGATAGGCGTCCTCCGCGTCCGCCGGCAGCAGCGCCCGGTCCTCGTCCGAAACCAGCTCGAACGGCCGGAAGGCGCCGCGGGCCGCGACATCCTCCTCGCCCCGCGCCGGCCCGGACTCCTCCGCCATCGACGCCGCCAGCAGCGCGATCGTCTGGTGCCGGAAGAGCTGCTGGAAGGTGAAGTCCAGCCCGGCCTCGCGGGACTTGGCCAGCACCGGCACGAAGTGGATCGAGTTGCCGCCGAGCGCGAAGAAGTTGTCGTGCACCCCGATCCGCTCCCGGCCCAGCACCTCGCGCCAGATCCCCGCGAGCACCTCCTCGGTGCTGTTGCGCGGGGCCGTGTGCGACGGCGTCCTCCGGCGCAGGGCGGTCGGGTCGCGCAGCGCCGCCCGGTCCAGCTTGCCGTTGGGCATGAGCGGCAGTTCGTCCAGCACGAGAACCCGGCCCGGCACCATGTACGCGGGCAGAACGGCCGCCAGATGCTCCTTCAGCCCGGCCTCGGTCACCTCCGCGGCCGCTCCGGCAGCGGGCACGGCGAAGCCGCGCAGCGCGGTCTGCCAGCCGTCGTCGACGGCGACGACGGCCGCGTCCCGCACCGCGGGGTGGCTGCGCAGCTGCTCCTCGATCTCGCCCGGCTCGACGCGGAAGCCGCGCACCTTCACCTGCTCGTCCACCCGGCCCAGATAGTCGAGGCTGCCGTCCGGCAGCCGCCGCGCCCGGTCACCGGTGCGGTAGAGCCGGTCCTCGCCGGTTGCGGCGCGTACCGCGGCACCGGTGGTGAACCTCTCCGCCGTCAGCTCGGGCCGGCCCAGGTAGCCGCGCGCCAGCCCGACTCCGGCGATGTGCAGTTCACCCGGGATGCCGACCGGGGCCTGCCGCCCCCGGTCGTCCAGTACGTACAGCCGGAGGTTGTCCACCGGCCGTCCGATGGGCAGCCGGGCCCGGCCGGTGAGCCCTTCGACGGGCTGGTGGGTGACGTCCACGGTCGCCTCGGTGGGCCCGTAGAGGTTGACGAGGCGGGCGTCGGGCACCAGTTCGGCGAACCGGGCCGCCCGGTCCGGAGCAAGAGCCTCGCCGCTGGCGAAGACCTGCCGGAGGGTGCGGATGGCACCTTCGCCGCCGAACCGGTCCAGATGGCCCAGGAACATGCTGAGCATCGAGGGCACGAAGTGCATCGTGGTCACCCCGTGCCGCTCGACGGCCGCGAGCAGCGCGGCCGGGTCCTTCTCCGCGCCCGGTGCGGGCAGGGCGAGCGCGGCGCCGGTGAACGACCACCAGAACAGCTCCCACACCGAGACGTCGAAGGAGACGGAGGTCTTCTGCAGGACGACGTCGTCAGCACCGATCGGATACGCGTCCTGCATCCACAGCAGCCGGTTGACGGCGCTGCGGTGCTCGACCTGCACCCCCTTGGGGCGGCCCGTCGAACCGGAGGTGTAGATGACGTAGGCGACATCCCGGGCTCCGGCGCCCTCCCCGAGCGGCCCGTCCGCGGACGCGTACGACGCGGTGTCCTCCAGGTCCAGGGCCGGCACACCGCCCGCCGGCGGGCCGGACCGGCTCCGGTGCAGTACCAGCCCGGCCGCGCTGTCGGTGAGCAGCTGGTCGATGCGCGCCTGCGGACAGGACGGGTCGATGGGCAGATAGGCCGCGCCGGCCTTCAGCACCGCGAGCACGCCCGCCATCATCGCCGGGCACCGCTCGGTGATCAGCGCGACCACGGAGCCGCGGCCGATGCCGCGTTCCCGCAGGGTGTGCGCCAGCCGGCCGGACCACGCGTCGAGTTCCCCGTAGGTGACCGTTCCGCTCGCGCTCAGCAGCGCGGGCGCGTCCGGTGTGCGCGCGGCCTGCCGGCGGAACAGGCCGTGCAGTGTGGCCTCTTCGTCGAACTCCCGCGCGGTGGCGTTGGCCGCGGCGACGACCTTCTCGTCCTCGGCCGTCCACAGGTCGATCGCTTCCACCGGGCGGTCGGGATCCGCGGTGGCGCCGTCCAGCAGCAGCGTGTAGTGAGCGCCGAGGCGGTCCACCGAGTCCTCGGCGAACCGGTCGGCGTCGTAGTCGAACTCCACCGTCAGACCGGAGTCCTGCCGGAAGGCCGTGACCATGATCCCGGGCGCCCGGAATCCGGGTGCGTGGTGCCCCGCGAGCGCCACACCGGTGTCGAAGGCGCCGGGGCGGCCCACCGCGGCGGCCACGGCGGCCACGTCGCAGTCCTGGTGCTCCTCGGCCTCCCGCACCGCTGCCCCGACTCGGGCCAGCAACCCGCGCAGCGGGCCGGTCGGCTCGGTGCACACCAGCAGCGGGCCGTCCGCGAACCGTGCGGAGCCCGCCTGCCTCGGCAGTGCGACGACCGCCTCCGGCCGGCCGGTGCTGCGGCCCAGCAGCGCGGCGAGCACCGAGGCCAGCAGCACGGTGAGCTGGTCGGGGCGGCCCCGGCTGATCCGCTCGAGCCGTTCGGTGAGCGGGCCACCGAGGTCCAGGGTGCGGGTTGCGCGCCGGATCCCGTCGCCGGACCGGTCTTCCTCGGCTGTGCGGTCCCCTGCGGCGGGGGAGCGGAAGTCGGCCGGGAAGCCGGAGGTCTCCGCGAGCGAGGCCAGCCGGGAGCGCCAATAGGTGAGCTGCGGGGTCTGCGGTGACGGCCCGGAAGGTGCCGCGTCGGATTCGAGCAGAGGCATGGATGTCTCCTGCACTTGTGGTGAGAAGTCGACTCGGAGAGCGGAGAGCGGAGAGCGCGGGTGGCGCGCGGACAGGGGGCGGCGGCCGGGTGGGGCCGGTCGGCGCCTCAGAGGTCGAAATCGAAGCCCGGATCGGGGCCACGGCCCTGCGCGGATCGCGGCACGGGCAGCGGGCCCGGGGCCCGGTCGGAGGCGAGTGAACCGAGCGGAGCCGAAGGATCCGCGACGAGCGCGTCCAGCAGGGCCACGAAATGGTCGCGCCACTCCTCGACGGTCTCCCGCCGCAGCAGGCGGGCGGCGTACTGCCAGGCGACCCGGAGGGTGTCGGCCTCTTCGTGGATCTGCATGTTCAGGTCGAAGACGGCCTGGCCGGTCTGCTCCAGCCGCAGCGGCACCCTGGTGCCCTGGAAGTCCACCGACAGGTAGCGCGCGCTGTGCAGCGCGATGAGCGCGTCGAAGACCGGTGTCCGGCTGTAGTCCCGCACCGGAGCCGCCAGGGCGACCACGTCCTCGAAGGGGAAGTCCTGGTGGGCGAAGGCCTCCTGAGCGGTCAGCGCGGTGCTGCGCAGGAACTCGGCCCCGGACCGGTCGGGTTCGGGTGCCGTGCGCAGGCACACCGTCCCGGCGCACATGCCCACGGTCCCTTCCAGCCCCGGCGCCGTGCGGCCGGATACCGGCGTGCCGACCGTCACGTCCTCGGTCCGCTTGAGCCGGGACAGCAGGACGCTGTACGCGGACGCCAGCACGGCGAAGAGCGTCACGCCCTGACGGCGGGCCAGCGCACGCAGCTCGCCGGTCCTCTCCCGGCCCAGGTCGAAGGCGACCACCGCGCCGTCCAGGACCCGCAGCGCGGGCCGGGGCGTGTCGGTGGGCAGGTCCGCGGGATCCGGCGGAGCGGCGAACGTCCGCTGCCAGTAGGGCCGCTGCGCGGTACGCAGCGCCGCACCGGCGGGCCCGGCCAGCCACTCCGCGTAGTCCCGGTACCCCAGGCGCGGGGGTGGTGGCTCCGCGCCCGCGTACAGCGCGGACAGGTCCGCGAACAGCGGTGCCAGGGAGAAGCCGTCGACCACGATGTGGTGCAGATCGAGGCGGAGTGTCACCGCCTCGGCGGTCCGGTGGATCCCGGCCCGCCACAGCGGCGCCCGGCCCAGGTCGAAGGGGCGTACGAAGTCCTCCGGCGGCCCCGGCGGTCCCTCGTGGACGGTGACGGACACCTCGGGGTCGGCTTCGACACGCTGCCTGATCTCGCCGTCCCGGGCGACGAAGCAGGTGCGCAGCGCGTCATGGCGCAGCGCGAGCCGCCGGAGCGCCGCGACGAGCCGTTGCGGATCGGTGCCGGCCGGCAGCACCAGCGTGACCGGCACGTTGTAGTGCACCGCGCCCGCGTCCTTGGCCTGCTCGAAGTAGAGCTGCCGCTGCTGCGGAGCGAGCGGATGGGTGGCCCGTGCCGGGGCGCGCGGTATCGGCGCCGTCCGGTGCGCGGGGGCGGTGCGCAGCAGCGCCGCGAGCCGGGCCGGGGTACCGCAGCGCAGTACGGCGCCGACCGGGCACTCGCGGCCCAGCCGCTCCCGCGCACCGGCGGCCAGCAGCGTCGCGGTGAGCGAGTCGGCGCCCAGCTCCCGCAGGTCGTGCGCCGTGCCGATCCCGCTGAGGCCCAGGGCCGCCTCGGCCAGTTCCAGCAGCACGCGCTCGACGTCGTCGGCCGGCGGTACGAAGGCCGTCCCCGCCAGCAGGTGGGCGCTGTCCGGGGCGGGGAGACGAGAGCGTTCGACCTTGCCGTTGCGGTTGAGGGGCAGTCCGGGCAGCGGCACCAGGTGGGCGGGGACCATGTGGCCGGGCAGTGTCCTGGCGAGCAGGGCCCGCAGTTCCTCCGGCGCGGGCGGCGGGGTACCGGCCGGGCCGGTGTAGTAGCCGCACAGCTGCTTCTCGCTCCGGCCCGGCCGCGAGCCGGCCGTCACGACCGCCTCCGCCACGCCCGGATGGCCGAGCAGGACGCTCTCGATCTCGGCGGGCTCCACCCGGAAGCCCCGTACCTTGACCTGGTGATCGCGGCGGCCGAGGAACTCCAGGACGCCGTCGGACCGCCAGCGTGCCAGGTCGCCGCTGCGGTAGAGCCGGTTGCCGCCGGGGGAGGGGAAGGGCGCGAAGGGGTCCCCGACGAAGCGCTCCGCGGTGAGTCCGGGGCGCCCGCGGTAGCCCCGCGCCACCCCGTCCCCGCCCAGGTGCAGCTCACCGGGCACCCCCACCGGGCAGGGCTCTCCGGCCTCGTCCAGCACGTACGCCGTGGAGTTGGCCACGGGCCGGCCGATCGGGATCCGCCCCAGGTCGGCTCGCGTGAGCCGGTGGGTGACCGAGAACGTGGTGTTCTCCGTCGGGCCGTAGCCGTTGACCAGCGACAGCTCGGGGCAGGCGGTCATCACCTTCGCCACGTGGGCCGCGGAGAGGGCGTCCCCGCCGACCACGAGTTCCCGCAGCGGACGGAAGGCGGCGGCGTCCTGCTCGGCCAGCTGGTTGAAGAGCGGGGAGGTCAGCCACAGCGTGCTGATGCCGCGTGCGGCCAGCTCCCGGCCCAGCGGACCGGCGTCGAGGAGCGTGTCGTCGTCTGCCAGGTGCACCCGCCCGCCGTTCAGCAGCGGGCCCCACAGTTCGAACGTGCTGGCGTCGAAGGCGATGGAGCCCGTCGGCATGACGCTCATCTCCGGCCCGAACCGCACGTAGTCCGCGCCGCGCACCAGCCGCACCACGTTGCGGTGGGTCACCTCCACGCCCTTGGGGTGCCCGGTCGTGCCGGAGGTGTAGCAGATGTACGCGAGATCTCCGGGCTCACCGCGGTCTCCGGGGTGCCCGGGCCCACCGGGCGCCCCGGGGCCGTCGGATCCGTCGCCGGAGCCCGGTAACCGGCGCCCGGGCCGCTCGGTGTCACACCAGGGGTCGAGCACCGTCCCGGAGAACGCGAAAGCGGTGGGCAGGTCCGCGGCGGCCACCAGGAGCCGGACGGCGGAGTCGGCGAGCAGCCACTCGGTCCGCTCGGCCGGGTACCCGGTGTCCAACGGCAGATACGCGCACCCCGCCTTCAGGATGCCGAGTGCGCCCACCAGCAGCTCCGGTGTGCGCCCGGTGTGCAGCCCGACCCGGTCGCCCGGGCGCGCCCCGGCCGCCAGCAGCGCGTCGGCCAGCCGGTCCGTCGCCGCGTCCAGTTCCGCGTAGCCGACGGTACGGTCCCGCCAGGTCACCGCCGGGGCCCGTGGGGCACGCCGTGCCTGCTCCCGGAACAGCGCGTGGACGGTGGAGCCCGAGGGGTAGGGCCGGGCGGTGTCGTTGAAGCGGCGCAGTACCGTCTCCCGTTCGCCGTCGTCCAGCAGTGCCACGTCCCGTACCGCGGTGTGCGGCCGCCGGGCCAGGCAGCGCAGTACCCGTACGACATGCCGGCCGAGGCGCTGTGCGGTCTCCCGGGTGAAGAGCGAGGCGCGGTAGCCGAGCAGCAGGTCGGGCCCGTCCACGGCGAGAGCGAGTTCGTGGACTCCCTCGTCGGACACGGGGCGGTCCGCGAACCGGACGGCTGTCGCACCCGGCCGGTCCCGCGGCTCTGCCGCCGCAGCGGATGCCGCCGCGGCGCAGGCGCCGACCGGCCGGTCCGGAGCGACCTCGACGGTGAGGGCGCCCGCGCCGGTCGTGGACAGCTCCGTGTCGAGCAGCAGCCGCCGCTGTCCGGTCCAGCGGTGCAGCACGACGGCGAAGGCGGCCAGAGCCGGTCCGCTGTCCACGGAGCCGTGGGCCCCGGCGAGCCGGACGACGTCCCACGGGCCGTGCGCCGCTTCCCGGGTGCGGGGGAGATCGCTGATCAGCTGTACCGCCTCCCCGCCCGTCGCGGGCGGGGCGTCAGGAAGCTGCGGGGACGGTGCCGGCGTCGTCGGGGTCGGAGTCCCGCTGCGGGTGCTGGTCATCGGCTGCTGTCACCTCCAGTCTGAAGGGGGTGTTGCGGAAGAGCAGCACGGTGAGCAGTCCGGGCGCGGTGGCCAGCGCGGCGACCACGAAGATCAGGCCGGTGTAGTGTCCGCCGCTCAGGAGTACTCCGCCGAGCGCCGAACCGGCGGGCAGCGCACCCGCCATGACGGTGCGCATCAGGGTCATCGCGCGCCCCCGCATCTCGTTGGGCACCCGCGTCATCCGGACCACTCCGCCGAGCACGGTCATCGGTGCGGAGAGGATGCCGTTGAGCGCGAGGCCCAGCAGGATCCACGGCAGCGCGGTGGGGATCAGCAGGAACAGCACGGCTCCGGAGAGCAGTTGGAGCACTCCGATGCGGAGCATCTGCTTCTCGCTGGTCTCCACGGCTCCGGAGACCAGCGAGCCGATGAGCTCACCGGCCGCCATCACGGCCAGCATCAGTCCGAGTACGCCGGGGCCGCTGGCGAACTCGTACTTCGTCAGCCAGGGGATCGCCACCACCAGCGCTCCGGCCGAGACGTTGAAGGCGCCGAACGCGAGGGTGAGCACCAGCAGGAACCGGTCCCGCGCGATCAGCAGGAACACCGGGGCCCAGCCCGGCTTCCGTATCCCGCCGCCCGGTTCGGCCGTCGGCTCGGGGCGGGCCAGCGGGGCCTTGATCCGGCTGATCAGCAGGGCGAAGACCAGATAGGTCGCGGCGTCCAGCAGCAGCACGTTCGGGGCGCCGAAGAGGGCGATGAGCCCCGCGCCGATGGGCGGGCCCAGCACGTTCGCGGCGCCCATGGCGGTGGCCTCCAGCCCGGACGCCGCCTGGAGCTTGTCGGCGGGGACCAGCTCCGGCAGTACGGCGGGGGTGCCGGCCAACGGGATGATCTTCAGCAGACCGTAGACGAGGGCCACCAGGTACAGGTGCCAGGCGTGCAGTGAACCGGTCACGGCCAGCACCGGGACGAGGGCGACGACCGCGCCGCGGAAGACCGAGTCGTAGATGAAGAGTTTGCGCCGGGAGAACCGGTCGAGCAGGGGGCCGACGACGGCACCGCCCACGATCACCGGAAGAGTGAGGCAGACGCCGAGCACGCCCAGGCCGGCGGCGCCCGCCTTGTCGAGCGTGATCCAGGCGAGGGCCGCGTAGGTCGCGCCGTCGCCGAGGAGGTTGAGCACCAGGGCCGACCAGAGCAGCCGGTAGTCCCCGATACGTAAGATGCTCAAATAGGCTTTCACGTCCACACCGTTCAGTAGGCCGAGAAGGGCAGAGGTGGCAGCCGGGCAGGCGTGCGGCGCACGCCGGCATCGGCCGGTGGGTGTGCGAAAGAAATACGCCAGGCAGGATCGCACCGCACATCGGAGCGCCGTGCGGCAGTGATCAAGGACTCTGCGGCGTCGCAGGAAGCGGTTGCCGTTCCTGGTGTCCGGCTTGCCGGGGCCGGAGATCCCCGTGGTTCAAACCCCCCAAGTTCCCCCGTGAAGATCCCCCGTTGTGGCGCCCCGCCGACGGCGATGCGCGATTACGGCATGTGTTCTAACAGGTCACTCAGAACCCGGTCAAGAAGTGCCTTGTGCGGAAAAACGTCTCCTTCCAGGCTTGTGATCAAAGGGTGCGCTGTGAAGTGGCGAAGGGTTGGACCGCCGGGATCCGGGGACCGTTCGGGGACTGAGGAGCGCAGGCGGACCCGGCTGCGCGACGCCGCACCGCGCGGCAGGGAAGCCTCCGGGGGAGGGCCGGTGGGAGTGCGTGGCGGGCCGGCGCCGGTCGCCGCATACGGCGCGAAATCGTCCCCTGGGCGTCCGACGGGCCGCGGCCCGCCGGGTGTCGGCGAGTGGGCCCGAGGGGGTCTCCCGAGGCAGCCCGAGGCGGCCGACCGGCAGGTGTGAACGCGAAGCGAACGCAGTGGCAGTCGCCCGCGCAGCGTGCGCAGCCGTGGGGAGCGAGCCGCGGGGCGCCGCACCGGGTGGTGCCGGGTGCCGGGTGCCGGGTCGTGGAATCCGGTCGCGGCGGAGGGCGGGCCGGGCGTGCCCGGCGGCCGGCAGGAGACGCGGGGCATGATGTCGCACGGCGAGGGCTGTCGCGGTGCGAAGCGGAGGTCGCGTCACGCGCCCTGGGCAGCGCCTCGATCCCCGCGGCGGAAGCCGAAGGACGCCGGGGCAGCGCCGCGGGGCGCGGCGGTCGGCCCCTCCCGGCGGGGTGGCGCCGCCGGGTCAGTACTCGCTCAGCAGCTTCTCCAGGAACGCCGTGGTTCTGTTCGGGGGTTCGGCCATCGCGCACAGCCGGTCCATGACCACCAGGTAGCCCTCCACCTCGTCCCGCTTCTCCAGATAGAGCGACGAGGTGAGCTGTTCGAGGTAGACGATGTCCGGGAGGTCGGGCTCCAGGAAGCGCAGGATGGTGACCGGCCCGCCCGCGGCGGCGAGCCCGCCCATGCTGAACGGGGCGATCTGCAGCGTGATGTTGGGCTGCCGGGCGACGTCGATCAGGTGCTCGAGCTGGGCGCGCATCACCTCGCGGGAGCCCAGCGGGCGGCGCAGTGCGGCCTCGTCCATCACGGCCCACAGCCGCGGGGAGTGCGGCCGGCCGAGGATCGACTGGCGTTCCATGCGCAGTTCGATGCGGCGTTCGCTGCGCCGGCTGTCGTCGCGGGGGTGACCGAGCCGGATGACCTCGCGGGCGTAGTCGCGGGTCTGCAGGAGCCCGGGCACGAACTGCACCTCGTAGGTGCGGATGACGGAAGCGGCCTCCTCGAGGCCGAGCAGCCGGTCGAACCACGGCGACATCACGTCGCTGTACTTCTGCCACCAGCCCGGTGAGCCCGCCTGCCGGGCCAGTTCCAGATACTCCTCGCGCTGCCGCTGGTCCCACACCTCGTACAGCGTCAGCAGATCGGCGACGTCGCGCTCCTTGCAGCCGACCCGTCCCAGCTCCAGGCGGCTGATCTTGGCGTGCGAGCCGCGGATCGCCTCGCCCGCGGCTTCCCGGGAGATGCCCTGCTCCTCGCGCAGCCGCCGCAGTTGGGTGCCCAGGACGATACGCAGGATCGTCGGTCCGCCCCTGGGGTGGTCCAGGATGCGTCCGGGCGACGCCTCGCGTCGCGGCTGTGCCTCCATCGCGCCCGCCTAGCTTCCCTGAGTGACTGCACGGATGCTCAGTGTCCCATTCCGTCGACTGAGCGTACAGCCATACAGGTTGTACGGCCGGATTTGACGGCCGGGTGGCGGGGACCTGTCTGTCGGCGCGCGGCGGCCCTCCTGCTGCCGTACCTGCCGGGGCCGGATGCCGCGCGTCCCCGTGCGGTGGCTTCGCCGGAGGCGAACCGCCGCCACCCGTCCGTGTCGTGTGGCGGCGGTGTCCATGCGGGTGGTCGGCGGTCGCGGGCGCGGTCCGGAGCGGAACGTGCCGACCCCGTCGGGTCCGGCACACGCGCCCGCCCCGGCCCGGCCGCCGGTCCGGTCGGAGGCCTAGGTGTCCAGCAGGTCGTCGAAGTCGCCGTCCTTGGCGCCCTGGACGAACGCCGCGATCTCGGCGGGCGTGTAGACCAGGGCGGGTCCCGAGGGGAACCGGGAGTTGCGGACGGCGACTCCCTGCCCGGGAAGCGTTGCGACCTCCACGCAGTTGCCGTTCGGGTTGCTGCGGCGGCTCTTGCGCCAGGCGGCACCCTCGATCTTCGTGGCCTCGATGCCGTTCTCGATCTGCATGTACGACTCTCCCTACGTCACTTGCGTCCCCCGTGGCGGTTGCGACGTCCGGAAGCGTCTCACAGCTGGACGTGCTTGCAGATGTACTTGCAGATGTACTTGCAGAAGTAAGTGCGGACCCACGACAATGCCCGTCATACCCGAGCCCGAGTTCCCAGTGGGCTCAACTCCGCCACCGGACAATGGAGTTCATGATCTTCCGTCCGTCCACAGGAGCCTCCGTGACCACAACAGGCGCTCGATTCACCACCCCTGACGGCCCGGCGGGCGACGGTCCAGGCTGCGACCACCCGCTCACCCGGCTGCTTCTCCTGCTGGAGATCGCCGATCAGCCCGACTGGCTCCGCGACCTGGCCGCCCCCGCCGGATCAGCCCCGCAGAGCTTGCGGTAGTTCGGCGGAGTGCACGATCTCCAGCCGGGACACCGCGCGGGTCAGCGCGACGTAGAGGTGCCGTGGCCCCAGTGGGCCGCTGCCCGCCAGTTCGGCCGGTTCCACCAGCACCACATGGTCGTACTCCAGGCCCTTGGCGAGTTCCGCCGCCACCACCACGACCCGCTCCGGCGCGCCTCCCGGTGCGCCGGTCGCGATCCCGGCCGCCTCCAGGGCCGCCCGCACACCCGCGGCCCGTGACCCGGCCGCGAGCACCCCGACCGAGCCCGCACGCCCCAGAGCCGCGGCGACCCGCTCCGGCACCACCCGGGACAGTTCGGCAGCCGTCGCCACCCGGACCGTACACAGCTCGCCCCCGGTGCGCAGCGAACGCGCGGGCGGCACCGGCACCTCCAGCGCCTCCAGCAACCGGTTGGCCGGCGCGAGCAGTTCGGACGGTACCCGGAAACCGGTGGTCAGGGCAGTGACAGCCGCCCCGGGCGCGCCCAGATGCGCCAACTGCTCCGGCCAGTCGCGCGCCGCCCAGGGCGTCGTCCCCTGTGCCAGGTCGCCCAGTACGGTCAGCGAGCCGAAACGGCTCCGGCGCGCCAGGACGCGGCACTGCATGGGGGAGAGGTCCTGGGCCTCGTCCACCACCACGTGCCGGAAACTCTCCCCGGGACGGGCGATCAGCCCCGCAGCCTCGTCCAGCAGCAGCAGATCCGCCTCCGACCAGCGGGCCGCGCGCGGCGACCGCGGGCGGTGCCCCCGCCACAGCAGTGCCCGCTGCTCCTCCTCGCTCAGCAGCCCGTCGGCGGCCCGGGCCAGCGCTTCCGCGTCGCCCAGCAAGCCGGCGACGACCTCCTCCGGCCTCGTCCGCGGCCACACCGAGTCGAGGAACCCGGTCAGCGCCCTGGTCCGGCCCATCCGCCGCAGCCAGGCATCGCCCGGCGGCCCGGCGCGGCGCTCGGCCTGCTCCCGCAGCAGCGCCGCCGCACGGGCCCGCACCCGCTCCCTCCCCACCTCGAAGGGCGGCCGCTGCGCCAGCGTCTCCTCGACGAGCGCACGCAGCTCGGCCTCGTCCAGCCGCCAGCGATAGGAGCCGTCCGGCACCGCCAGCGGGCCGTCCGGCAGCCGTACCCGCCCGAGGAGGGCCCGTCGCAGCACCTCGGCCATCCGGGCGCCGTGCTTCAGCTCCACGACCCGCGGAGCGTCCTCGGCCCGCACCGGGAGCCCCGGCAGCAGGTCCCGCACGGTGCACTGGCGTACCCCGCCTTCGCCGAGCGCGGGCAGCACGGCCGAGATGTAGGCCAGGAAGGCCGGGTTGGGGCCGACGACGAGCATGCCGCCCCGCTCGATCCGCCGGGGATGGGTGTGGAGCAGATACGCGGCACGATGCAGCCCGACTGCGGTCTTCCCCGTGCCCGGCGCACCCTGGACGCAGATCGAGCTGTCGGGGCCCGAGCGCACCAGGTCGTCCTGCTCGGGCTGGATGGTGGCGACGATGTCGCGCATCGGCCCGACCCGCGGACGTTCGATCTCCCCGGCGACGATCCGGGAGGCGAGGACGGACCCGGCCACCGCTCCCGGGGTCCGGGCCCCCTCGCCGGCAGCCTCCGGCAGCGGGTCCGTCAGCCGTTCGTCCTCCAGCCCGGTCAGATCCGCCGGGGTGCCGGTACCCTCCGGCGCCCAGCCGAACCGGCGCCGGGATCCCACTCCTTGCGGGTGCACGGCGGTCGCCTGATAGAAGGCCCGGGAGACCGGGGCGCGCCAGTCCAGTACCAGCGGCGGCGCCGAAGGGTGTTCGCTGACGCGCCGCCGGCCGATGTAGTAGCGCTGCCCCCGGTGTTCGCCGGCCTCCTCGCCGCCGCGCCCGGCGCCGAGGAAGTCGAGCCGTCCGAAGAACGGCGGCCCCTCCGGCTCCGTGTGCAGTTCCGCGGCCCGGCTGCGCAGCCGGCGGCCCAGGGCCTCGGCGCTCGCGCCGTCGGCCGCCACGCCCTCCGCGGCCGCCTCGCCCGAGTGCTGCCCGGTCAGTACTCCGGCGCCCTCCCGGACCCGGTCCCGGGCCGCGCTCTCCGCTGTGCCGAGCGCGGCGCGGCACAGCTCGATATAGGCGCGCTCGGCGGCCAGTTCGGCCCGGAGCGCGTTCTCCTCTGCGGTGTCTTCCCCCGGCATGGGGCGGTGCTCCTCACTGCCCGGTCCACTGCCTGATCGGGCTCGGTAGGGGTGTCGTAGGGGGTGCTCGGTGTCCGGCGCGCAGGTGGCGGCCGGCGGTTTCGGTGCTCCGGTGGGCCGGGACCGCCGTGTCGGTGGGCGGAGCCGGCCCGTGGTGGCGGTGCCGGTGCGGGTGCGGGTGCTGTCCGGGAGCGGGGTGCGCGGGTACGCCCGCTGTTCCGCTCGCCCCGGCTCAGGCGAACGGCGTCAGTCCGGTGCGCAGCAGCGCGAAGGCGCGGCGGGCGTCCTCCCGGGCCGCGGCGGACACGCTGTCCGCGCTCGCGCCGTCCGCGATCCGCCGCCAGTTGGCGGTCGCGAGCACCCGCTGGGACGTCACGAGCTGCCCCGCCGCCAGCCGCGCCGTCAGGCCCGGTGCGGTGCCCGCGTCCGCGGCGCCGTCGGCCGCACCGGCCGCCAGCGCGTCCGCCAGCGCTTCTTCCGACCGTGCGGTGTAGGAGTGCAGCCGTGCGACCAGTTCGGGGGTGCCGTAGAGCAGCCGGTGGAAGGAGAGCACCTCCGGCTCGTCGCACAGTCCGGTGACCGGGTCGCGGGCTTCGAGCCCGGCCAGGAAGTGGTTCTCCAGCGCGGTGAGCGGCGACTCGTGCGCGTGGCGCCCCGCCACCACGCGCGCGGCCTCGTTCTCGTGGTCGGCGAAGCGGTGGAGCGCCATGTCCTCCTTGGTGCGGAAGTAGCGGAAGAGGGTCGGTTTGGAGACCTCTGCGGCCTCGGCGATCTCGGACACGGAGACGGTGGCGAATCCCTTCTCCAGGAAGAGGGAGACGGCCGCGTCGGAGATCGCCCGGTAGGTGCGTTGCCGCTTGCGTGCGCGCAGTCCGGTGCCGTTTTCGCTCATGGGGCGACCGTAACAGTAAAATGTGACTCAGTTAAATTTCTATCCTGGTTGTGTTTGTGTGCGTCCGAATCGGCTGCGGTTTGCCGCGGAGGGATGGCACCCGGGCGGCACCGCGCGCGACGGGAACCGCCCCGGCGGTGAGCCGGAACGGCGACGGCGTAAGGGTGCGGCGAAGGGGAGCGGTGCAGGGCGTGGAGAGGAACGGCGGAGGAGGGCACTCCGGAAATCGGTGCCGGGCCGCGGAAGTGCGGGTTCCGGACCCAACTGCCGCCTCGTGCGGGCCGGTTCGGAGGCCGGTCCGGGCGGACACCCAGGCGGGCGCCGGAGGGCGGGTACGACCGGTTGCCGAAGCTTCTACCGCATCCGTCCCGTGTGCACCACACTGGCGGGGTACCCACGCATCGAGGCGAGGACGCGAGGAGAGGACGGACATGTCGGAGAGCAACGAGCGCCCCGCAGGAATATCCGCGCCCGCCGACGGAGTCGGCCGTGTCGTGGTCGGGGTCGACGGTTCCCCGCACTCGCTGCGCGCGCTGGACCGGGCTGCCGACGAGGCCGAACGGCGGGGCGCCGAACTGGAGGTGCTCTGCGGAGGGGTGCCCGCGCGACGCGGTGCGTACCCCGAGACGGAGGCCGACCGGGAGCGGATGCGGCAGGCGACCCGTGAGGTCGCCGAAAGCGCCGCGGAGCGGGCCCGCGAGCGGGTGCCGGGGCTCACGGTCGTGGCGACCGGCGTCAGCGAACCCGCGGCCGACGCGCTGGTGGGCCGCAGCCGTACCGCGGAGCTGACCGTCGTGGGGACCCGCGGGCACGGCGGCTTCCGCGGTCTGCTGCTCGGTTCCGTCAGCCTGCGGCTGGCCGCGCACGCCGCGGGGCCGCTGATGGTCGTGCGCGGCGCCCTGCCCGAGCCCGGCGCCGCCCCCGGCGATGTGGTCGTCGGCGTGAAGTCGGGGAGCGCGACGCAGCCGGTGGAGTACGGGTTCCAGGCGGCCCAGCGGTCCGGTGCGGCGGTGCGGGTGGCGCACTGCTGGATCTATCCGATGCTGCCCGGGGTGGCCCTGCGGCTGTCGCCGCAGGAGCCCTCCACGGAGACCAAGCGCGCCGAGCAGTTCGTGGCGGACACCCTCCGGCCGTTCCGGAAGCGGTACCCGCAGGTGCCGCTGAGTGCCGAGCAGCACCAGGGTCAGCCGGCCGAGCATCTGATCAAGCTGAGCGAGGGCGCCGACACGGTCGTGCTGGGGGTGCGGCGCCAGGCCCGCCGCCTCAGCCTCCAGGTGGGCCCGGTGGTGCACGCGGTGCTGCACCACGCGAAGTGCTCGGTGGTGCTGATCCCCGTGCCGTGACGTCCTGACCGCTGCCGGCGCCCCCGGGGCCCCTCCCCGGGGGCGCCGCACGGCTGTCCCCGGGGTGCGTGACGTCCCGCACTTCCGGAACCGGTGTCAGGGCAGCCTGCGCGGCGGGTCGCGCCGCTGCGCGGTGGCCCGTGCCCCGGGTGCCGGCCACGCGGAACCCGGTGCCCTCCTCGCCGTGGCTGCCCTCCCCGCCGTGGAAGGGCGGAGGAGTCCGCTCGCGCGGCCCGCTCCGCTGCCGGGGCCGCTCGAACGGGCGGCCGGGGCCGAAACCGCGGCTCCGGGCCCGTTGGAGGATCACCCGAGGTCAAGGGGGTCGATCGTGGCACTCTGTACGATGGAGGGCCCCGTGCAACGCGCGTAGAGTCCTTTCCAGTCCTGGTCAGGACTCTGCAATGACGCACGTCGCACCAGAGAATCACGCACGGAGCCCCACCCATGGCAGTCTCCCCCGGCGTCACCGACGCCGACGGCGCCGCCTCGGCGCCCTCCCCAGCACCCGCGTCCCCGGCCGCCGCCGAGACGGCCGGCGCGCTCGACGGGACCGTCGAGACCCGCGGCATCGAGCCCGTCCCCGACCATGAGCGGCGCGGCCGGGTCCGCGAACTCTTCCCCACCTGGGTGGCCGCCAACATCAGCGTCCTGCTGCTGACCATGGGCGCCGGCCTGGTGGTCTTCAACGGCCTCAACTTCTGGCAGGTCCTGCTCGCGGCCGCCATCGCGGGCGGTATCTCCTTCGGCCTGGTCGGGCTGCTGTCCGTCTCCGGCAAGTGGGGCGGCGCACCGGGTGCCATGCTCTCCCGGGCCACCTTCGGTGTCCGGGGCAACTACTTCCCCGGCATGATCCTGTGGGTGGCCCGCTTCGGCTGGGAGACCATCAACGCCGTCACCGGGGCCTACGCCGTCCTGACGGTGCTCCGCCTGCTCTTCGGCGTCCGCAGCAGCACCCCGCTGATCGCCGTCACACTGCTGCTGTTCGTCGGGGTGACCTTCGTGGTCAGCGGTATGGGCCGCAAGGTCCTCAACCTCTGCAACACCTGGTCGACCTACCTTTTCGGGCTCTTCACGGTGCTGGTCCTGGGCTACCTGGTCACCACCATGGACTGGGGCGCGGTCTTCTCCCGGCCCGCCGGGGGCACCGCCATGTTCATCGCGGGGATCGGCACCATCGCGGCCGGCGGGATCAGCTGGATCCCCACCGGACCCGACTTCGCCCGTTACCTGCCGCACAGCGCCGAGGGGCGGAAGATCTTCGGCACCACCCTCTCCGGCGCCCTGCTGGTGCTGGTTCCGATGGTGCTGATGGGTGGCGTGATGTCGGTCAAGGACCCGGCACTGGCCAAGACCGACGACCCCGTCTCCTTCCTCGGTGAGGCGCTGCCGATGTGGCTGGCCGTGCCGTACCTGGTCGTCGCGCTCATCGGGATGGTGCTGATCAACAGCCTTTCCATGTACTCGGCCGGCTTCACGGCGCAGACGATGGGCGTGAAGCTGCCGCGCGCCTGGGCCGTGAGCATCAACGCGGGCATCAGCCTGGTCGGCGGGCTGCTGCTGATGCTGGTCGCCAAGAGCTTCTACGGCTCGTTCATCTCCTTCCTGTCGCTGCTCGCCGTCTCCTTCTCCGCCTGGGTCGGCGTCTACGGGATCGACATGCTGCGGCGCCGCAACCGGACCGTCCGCTACGACCCCGCCGGGCTGCTCGACACCTCGCGCAGCAGCCGCTACTGGTACGTCGGCGGCTACTGCTGGCAGGCCATGACAGCCTGGGGCGTCGCGCTGCTGCTGGGCCTGGGCTTCACCAAGTGCGACTGGTTCACCGGGCCCCTCGTCTCCACCTGGATCGGCGAGAACGGGCTCGGCTGGGCCGCCACCGCACTGCTGGCCGCGCTGCTCCACGCGGCGCTGCCCGTGCCCCGCGAGGGCGCGGCACCCGCGCCGGTCCCCGCCCCCCGCACCGAGGAGGCGTCCGCCGGGACGCACCGGGACTGAAGCGACGCCCGTCCCGGACCGGGGCGAACCGGGACCGGAGGGCGCAGCACCGGGCTCGCGGGGCGCAGGAAGCCCCGCGAGCCCGGTGCGGTATGCGTGAATGGAGCGGGCCGGAGCGGAAACCCCGGTCCAGGGCGGCATCCGACCGCCGCCCGCGACGCCCTCTCCGAGGAAGCCGAGGTCCACAGTGAGCAGCACCCAGGTCCCCACCCTCCTGCTGAACAGCGGAACGGAGATGCCGCAGCTCGGGTTCGGCGTGTACCAGGTGCCGGACGACGAGGCGACGGCCACCGTCTCCACCGCGTTGGAGTCCGGATACCGCAGCGTGGACACCGCCGCGCTCTACGGCAACGAAGGCGGCACCGGCAAGGCGCTCCGCGAGTCCGGCATCCCCCGCGAGGAGCTGTTCGTCACGACCAAGCTCTGGAACACCGACCAGGGCCACGACACCGCGCTGCGCGCCTTCGACGACTCGCTGGAGCGGCTGGGGCTCGACTACGTCGACCTCTATCTCATCCACTGGCCCGCGCCCGGCCGGGACCGCTACGTGCAGACCTGGCGGGCGCTGGCCGAGATCCACGACAGCGGCCGGGCACGGGCCATCGGCGTCTCCAACTTCGAGACCGACCACCTCCAGCGGCTCCTGGACGAGACGGGAGTCGCCCCCGCGGTCAACCAGATCGAACTGCACCCCCGCCTCCAGCAGCCGGAGCTGCGCCGCTTCGACGCGGAGCACCGCGTCGCCACCGAGGCATGGTCCCCGCTGGGCCGCGGCAACGGCGTCCTGGACGACCCCGCGGTCCGCCGGGCCGCCGCCAAGCACGGCAAGACGCCGGCCCAGGTGGTCCTGCGCTGGCACATCCAGCTCGGCAACGTCGTGATCCCGAAGTCCGTCACCCCCTCGCGGATCAAGGAGAACATCGACGTCTTCGACTTCGAACTGGACGGCGAGGACCTGCGCGAGATCCAGCGGCTGGAGACCGGCACCCGCGTCGGCCCCGACCCCCGCACCCTGGACTGACGCGTGTCCGCCGACCCCACCGACGGCAGCGGGTGCGTCTTCTGCCGGATCGTCGACGGCGAACTCCCCGCCTTCCGGGTGCACGAGGACGGCGCCGTCGTCGCCTTCCTCGACCGGCGTCCGCTCTTCCCCGGCCACACCCTGGTGGTGCCGCGCAGCCATGTGGAGACCCTGACCGACCTGCCCGAGGAGTCGGTAGGCCCCTACTTCGGCGCCGTCCGCCGGGTCACCGGTGCGGTGGAGCGGGCGATGGCGGCCGAGGGCTCGTTCGTGGCGGGGAACAACCGGGTCAGCCAGTCGGTGCCGCACCTGCACATGCACGTCGTGCCGCGCAGGCGCAAGGACGGGCTGCGCGGGTTCTTCTGGCCGCGCGGCAGCTACCCCGACGAGTCCGAGGCCCGGCGCGTGGCCGCACGCGTCCGCGCGGAGCTGTGACCCGGTGCCGGTGCCGGTGCCGGTGCCGGTGCCGGTGCCCGCGCGCCGCGGCAGGCCGGCTCAGCGCAGCAGCGCCGTGACCGCCTCGACCGGGTCGGCCTCCTGCGGGCGCTTGTCCTCCCGGTAGCGCACCACCCGGGCGAACCGCAGGGTGACGCCCGCCGGGTAGCGGGTCGAGCGCTGCACCCCGTCGAAGGCGATCTCGACCACCAGTTCGGGCGCCACCAGTACGCCCCAGGGCTCCTCCCGGACGGCCAGCTCCCGCAGCCGCACGGTCTGCCAGGCCAGCAGCGTGTCGGTCAGCCCCTTGAAGGTCTTGCCGAGCATCGCGAAGCTGCCGTCCGGGCGGCGCGCCCCCAGGTGCAGGTTCGACAGCCTGCCGGTGCGCCGCCCGTGCCCCCATTCGGCCCCGAGCACCACCAGATCGAGGGTGTGCACCGGTTTGACCTTCAGCCAGGAGGCGCCGCGCCGCCCGGCGCTGTATCCCGAGTCGAGCGCCTTGACCACCACTCCCTCGTGCCCGCGTGCCAGCACCTCCTCGGCGAAACCGCGCGCGGCGGCACGCGCCCGGGCCGAGGCCGGATCGGGCACCGGCAGCCGCCGCACCCGCAGCTCCTCGGGCAGCACCCGGGCCAGCGCCGCGTGCCGCTGGACGATCGGCTGGTCGAGCAGATCCAGGCCGTCCAGCAGCAGGACGTCGAAGAAGACCGGGTGCAGCGGCAGTTCGCTGCTGGCCCCGGGGACGTCCAGCCGGGAGGCGACCCGCCCGGACACGTCCTGGAAGGGGTGGGGCCGGCCGTCCGGGCGCAGGGCGATCACCTCACCGTCGAGGACCGCCTGCGCGGCGCCGATCCTGCGTGCGGCCGCCGCGGCCTCCGGCAGCCGGTCGGTGATCTCCTCCAGCGTCCGGGTGTAGACACGGACGTCGCCGCCGTCCTTGTGCACTTGCACCCGGATGCCGTCCAGCTTCTCCTCGACCGCGCACGGACCGAGCCTGCCGAGCGCCTCCTCGACGTCCTTCGCGGACTGCGCCAGCATCGGCAGCACCGGCCTGCCCACCTCCAGCGTGAACCCGGCCAGCGCCGCCGGGCCCTCGGCCAGCAGTGCCCGGGCGACCGCCCCGAGCGACCCGCCGAGCATCACCGCACGCCGCACCGCTCCCGGGTCGGCGTCTGCGGCCGCGGCCAGCCCCTCCACCGCGAACGCGTCCAGCGCGCCCTGCCGCAGTTCGCCGCCGACCAGCCGGACGAGGAACTGCTGTTCCTCCTCCGTGGCCGCCGCCAGCAGCCCGTCCAGCAGCCGTTTGCGCTCGGCCTGTGCGCCCTTCCCGCTCACCTGCGCGATCCGGTCGAAGGCGGTGTCCGCGTCCGGGACGGTCAGCGACGGTTCGGCCGCAGGCGGCGGCAGTTCGCGCAGGGTGCGCCACCCGATGCCGGTACGGCGCTGCGGAAGGCGCCCCGCGAGGTAGGTGACGACGAGGGGCGCCTCGGACGGCTCGGCCCGCCCGAACAGTTCCGCGAGCAGCGTCACCTTCTCGTTGCGGCCCGCGGCCCGGGTGATCAGCGCGGAGGTCCGCGCGATGTCGGCGAGCAACATGGCACACCTCGCGAGAAGGGCCGGACGAGGGCCGTGGACGACTTGGCCGAAGGAGGTTCCGGCCCCGGGGCCACCCGTCGCGCGGACCCGCCGGCGGGTCCGCGCGCACGCCGGTACCGCGGGCCTCCAGGCTAGCTGCGGGCCCCGTGCGGGTCCCGCAGCCCGCGACGCCCGGCGAGGCCCGGCCGCCCACCGCCCGGCCGGCCGGCGCTCTTGAGCCGCCGGGCGGTGCCCGACGAGCGGTGCGGCTCATCCGACGGCCCCCCTCGGGTGCGCAGTGCCACCCGACCGCCGGAGCGGTGCCGGTGCTCACCGGAAGGGGTCATCCGGCGCGCGGGAACCGCTGCCGGTCCGCACAGTCGGAGTATGCGACTGCCTGTCATGCCCCCGGTACGCCCGATGCTCGCCAAGGCCGTGTCCGCCGTCCCGGAGGGCATGCAGTACGAGGCCAAGTGGGACGGCTTCC
Organism: Streptomyces sp. AA1529; assembly: GCF_000280905.1. GTDB lineage: Bacteria > Actinomycetota > Actinomycetes > Streptomycetales > Streptomycetaceae > Streptomyces. Next base: position 55,375 of record NZ_ALAP01000041.1, read on the forward strand.
GCTGCCTGGTCTTCCGGGACCGCGACGAGGTCGAGCTGCTCAGCCGGACCGGCAAGTCCCTGGTCCGCTACTTCCCCGAACTCGTCGCGGCGCTGCGGGAACGGCTGCCCGAACGCTGCGTGCTGGACGGCGAGATCGTGCTGCCGGCGGGCGGGCAGCTGGACTTCGAGGCGCTCCAGCAGCGCATCCACCCGGCCGCCTCCCGGGTGCGGCTGCTCGCCGAGCGGACGCCCGTCTCCTACGTCGCCTTCGACCTGCTGGCCCTGGGCGACACCGACGCCATGGGGGAGCCCCTCTCCGAGCGCCGCCGGATGCTGGAGTCCGCGCTGGAGGGATGCCGCCCGCCGCTGCACCTGGCGCCGGTGACCCACGACAGCGCGCTGGCGCGGGAGTGGTTCGCGCAGTACGAGGGCGCCGGACTCGACGGCGTGGTGGCCAAGCGGACGGAGCTGCCCTACCGGCCGGGGGAGCGGGTGATGCTCAAGGTCAAGCACGAGCGCACGGCCGACTGCGTGCTGGCCGGACTGCGTCCCCACAAGAGCGGCCCCGAGGCGCTCGGGTCCCTGCTGCTCGGGCTGCACGACGCCTCGGGCGTGCTCCAGTACGTCGGTGCCTCCTCCTCGTTCCCGGCCGCCCGCAGGCGCGAACTGATGCGGGAGCTGGCACCGCTGCGGACGGACCGCCCGGAGGAGCACCCGTGGGCTCGCTGGGCGGAGGAGGAAGCGCAGCAGGAGGGCAGGATGCCGGGCGCGCCCAGCAGGTGGAGCGGTGGCAAGGACGCCTCCTGGGTGCCGCTGCGGCCCGAGCGGGTGTGCGAGGTGGCCTACGACCACATGGAGGGCGAACGCTTCCGGCACACGGTGCTCTTCCGCCGCTGGCGCCCGGACCGCGACCCGCGCTCGTGCACGTACGAGCAGCTGGAGCAGCCGGTGCACTACGACCTGGAGGCGGCGCTGGGCGGCCGCTGAGGTCTCGGGCCGCTCCTCGGGCCGTGCGGTGCCACCGGCCGGTGCCGGCCGGGGCGGCAGCCGGGGGTGTCGCGCCTGCGGGTGTCCCGGGGCGTCAGCGCGCCGAGTGCACCGGGTCGTCGGCTTCGGGGTGCGGCAGCCCGGCGGCCAGCGAGGCGAAGCAGGAGTCGAGCACGGCCAGCAGGTCCTCGGCCGGGGACTCCGGGTCCCAGGCCCGGATCGAGGAGCGCAGCACGGTCAGTCCGGCGCCGGCCAGCAGCCGCGGGTAGAGGGCGTCCGGGGGCAGTCCGGTGCGCTGGGCGACCGCCGCGGCCAGGGCCTCCGCCAGATGGCTGTTGCTGTGCAGCAGCTTGGGCACCAGTTCCGGATAGGTGCCCAGCAGCCGCCGGCGGTCCCGCCAGCCGGCGTCGGCGACCAGTGCCGGGACGGCGGTGCGGAGTGTCCGGTGCACGGCCTCCAGCGGGGGCTCGCTCGCGGGGCGCGCGGTGAGCAGTTCCACGAGCTGTCCGGCCAGCCGGCGGTCCCAGTCGAAGACCGCGTCGTCCTTGGTCTCGAAGTAGTTGAAGAAGGTGCGCTGCGAGACTCCGGCGGCCTCGCAGATGTCCTGCACGGTCACGGCTGCCGGCCCGCGCTCCAGATACATCCGTACCGCCGCGGCGCGCAGCGCCGAGCGGGTCTCCAGCTTCTTGCGCTCCCGGAGCCCTCGGGCGTCGGCTCCGGCGGACTGGGCGGCCATCTGTGCTCCCCGTGCTGATTCCGGTCACTGCCCGTGCTGCGGTGCTTTCTACAGTAGTGCATTTTTGCAGCACTGCATGTTTCTGTTAGCCTCTCTAATCATTGGCTAGGCCATTTATTTTGCCGCGCCGTATGCACGAGGAGGCGGACCCTGTCCATGGCGGAACACAAGGCGGACCCGGAGCGCACGGGCAGCAGCCCACGGGCGCTCGGCGCGACCGTACGCACCCTGGCGGAGACGCTCTGGTTCCCGGCGTTCTTCTTCACCGGCTTCCTCGTCTGCTACCTGCTGCCCTTCCACAACCCGGTGCCGCACCACGTGGACGTGGCCGTCGCCGGGCCGACGGCCCACCAGCTCGGACAGGCCCTCGAACAGCAGAGCCCCGGAGCGTTCGACATCCACCAGGTCGCCGACGCGCAGGCGGCACACGACGCGGTCACCGACCGGGCGGCCACGGCGGGCTTCGTGCCCGACGCCGAGCACCCCCGGCTCTACGTCGCCAAGGCGGACGGCTACTCGCTCGAAGCGGTCCTCCAGAAGACCTTCACCGGCGTGGCGCAGCACAGTGGCGGCACGCTCCGGATCCACGAGGCGGCCCCCACCGCACCCGGCGACGGAATGGGCACCGGACTCTTCTACCTCGTCCTCGCCTGCACCATCCCGTCCTACATCAGCGTCATGATGCTGCTGCGCGCCACCACGCTGGGGCGCGGCAAGAAGATCCTCACCCTGGTGACCGTCGGAGTGGTGGAGAGCGTCGTCGCCTTCCTCGTGGCGCGCTCCATGGACGTGATACCGGACGACCTGCTCGCCATTCCGCTGGTCTTCCTGATGACCCAGGCCGTCGCCCTCACCTCCTACGGCCTCGTCCCGTTCTGCAAGCAGTTCTTCCCCGGCGTGGCGATGGGCCTGTTCGTCCTGCTCAGCATGCCCTCCAGCGGCGGCGCGATCCCCGTCCAGATGGTGCCCGGCTTCTTCCGGGCCCTGCATCCGGTCATGCCGATGGGCAACCTGATCGAGGCGCTCCGCGGCCTGTTCTACTTCGACGGGAAGGACATCTGGCGGCACACCCTGGTCATCTGCGCCTGGGTCGCCGCCGGGGCCGCCCTCATCGCCCTCGGCGCGTGGAAGGAACGCCGCGCGGCCCGCAAGGAGGCGCGGGAGGCCGCCGAGGAGACCGAGCCCGCCGAGCCGCCGGTCGAGGACCCGGCCTTCGAACTGCCGCAGCCCAGCGCCGTCGCCCCGCACCACCACCGGCTGGGCCTGCCGGACCCCGGGCTGACGGGGCAGGTCACCGACGAGGACGGGCGGCCACTGGCCGGGGTCGCCATCACGGTCACCGGAGCCCACGGCAGGGAGCTGATGCGCGCGATCACCGACGGCCGCGGCGAGTACGCGGCGGCCGGCCTCGCCGACCAGTACGTGAACGTCATCGCCAGCAGCCCCGACCGGCTCGCCGCCGTCGCCCGGATACACGTCCGCGACGGCCACCCGGTCCGCCACGACGTCCGGCTGGCCTCCCGGCACGTGCCCGCCTGACGCCCCGGCCGGTGCCCGTCCGGCCGTCGGATGCCACCGTCCGGGCGGTGAGCGACCGGGGGAGGAACCGCATGCGGACGGCCGCCCGGCGATCACCGGACGGCCGTCCTCAAGCGCTCCGCGGCGGCTCAGGCGCCGGGGCTCTCCCCGCCCTCCGCGGTCTGGGCCTCGGCCTCGGCGGCGCGCCGCACCTCTTCCATGTCCAGCTCACGTGCCTGGCCGATCAGGTCCTCCAGCGCGGCCTCGGGCAGCGCGCCGGGCTGCGAGAACACCAGGGTGCGGTCCCGGATGATCGCGAGGGTCGGGATCGACTGCACCTCGAAGGCGGCGGCGATCTCCTGCTGGGCCTCCGTGTCCACCTTGGCGAACGTCAGGTCCGAGTGCCGCTCCGCGGCGGCCTCGTAGACCGGCGCGAAGCTGCGGCACGGGCCGCACCAGGACGCCCAGAAGTCGATCAGGACGAAGTCGTTCCCGGAGACCGTCTCCTCGAAGTTTTCCTTGGTCAGCTCGATGGTGCTCATGCTGTCTCCTGCGGTGGGGGCGTCAGGGCGGGCCGCGCCCTGGCACCGGACAACGGTCTGTGCCGGGGTCCACATTCCCCGAGACCGTCTCCGGTACAGCACATCGCACCACACCTGGGCGCGTGGCGGCGCGGCCGGGTGTGTGACCGGCGGAGATTCCCCTCCCGGGGGCCCGCGCGACCGGGAGGGCGCCCCGGCGGCCCGGATCTTCGCACCGCAGCGGAGTGTGGCAGGGCATATGCAGCGCGAAGCGGCACCGCACCCTCCCGGCCGCGGCCGGGAGGGTGCCGTCGGCCGGACCGGGCCCCGTCGGCCGGACCGGCCCGCGCGCACCGGGGAAACCCGCTCCGCACGGGACACCCCGCCCCGCCCCGACGGGCTGTCCGTGCCGCGCCCGGTGCCCGGACGGGCGAGCCCGGGTACGTCCGCCGCAGCGGCGCCGCGGGAGCGGTGGCCGGGGGAGCGGGACTTTCCGCCAACTCTGCGCACCCGCACCGAGTTCGGCGCCGCGGGCCCCGCCGGGCCCCGCACCCTCGCACTCCGCCGACGGGCCGCACCGCCGGCGGTGCGGGCACGACCGGTTGCGGCCCGGCCGGATTCGTGCGGTGCGGCGGCCGCGCAGGTGTTTCCCCGGACGGGAATGGGGACCGGCTCTGATGGAGGCGGGCTGCTCGCGTTCCGCCCGGCAGACCATCGGCTCGACGAGGGGTGGCGGATGACCGGCGAGGGGCACGCGTACCGGGCCGAACCGCTCAGTGAGGCGGCGGCGCTCGCCTATGTGCACGGCATCTGCTTCAAGACCGGACCGCCGCGCCGCGTCGGGGTCGAACTCGAATGGCTCGTCCGCCCGCTGCCGCCCGCTTCCGGCGGCGACCCCGGGCCCCGCGCACCGCACTCCGCACCGGCCGGGGCGCAGGCCCCGCCCCGGCCCATCGGCCCGGGGCGCCGCAGCCCCCGCACCCCCACCGGCCCCCGCAGGCCGGGTCCCCCCACCTGCCCCCGCCCGCGTCGGGGGCAACCGCCCTCCGCGCCGCCGCCACCGCGCTGCGCGAGGTGCCGCTCTCCTCCGCTATCTCCGTCGAGCCCGGCGGACAGCTGGAGTTCAGCTCCCAGCCCGCGCCCTCACTGGCCGCCTGCGTCCGCACGGTCTCGGCGGATCTGACCGCCGCCCGTGCCCGGCTGCACCGGCACGGCATCGCGCTGGTGGGCCACGGACTCGACCCCCGCCCGCCGCTCCGGCTGCTGGAGGACCGGCGGTACCGTGCCATGGAGGCGTACTTCGACCGCACCGGCCCCGCCGGTCGGGCGATGATGTGCTCCACCGCGTCCGTGCAGGTCTGCCTGGACGCCGGTACGGCCGAGCCGGGACCGTTCGGGATGGGCCGCCGCTGGCTGCTCGCACATTTGCTGGGTGCCGTGCTCACCGCGGCGTTCGCCAACTCCCCGGCCACCGAGGGGCCCTGGGCCGGGTGGTGCTCCGCGCGGCAGGGTGTCTGGGCCGCGCTCGACGGATACCGCAACCTCGCCCCTCCCGGGGGCGCACACAGCCCCCGGGAGGCCTGGGCGCGGTACGTGCTGGACGCGCCCCTGCTCTGCGTCCGCTCCGCGCGGGGCCCGTGGACCGTCCCGGCGGACGGGATGACCTTCCGGCAGTGGATCCGGCGCAGCAGCCGCTCCGGAACCGGACCCGGCGCCCTCCGAGCGCCCCTGCTCGACGATCTCGTCTACCACCTGACCACCCTCTTCCCGCCCGTGCGCCCCCGGGGCCATCTGGAGCTGCGGATGATCGACGCGCAGCCGGGCCCGGACGGCTGGATCGTCCCGCTCGCGGTGACCACGGCCCTGTTCGACGACGCGGAGGCGAGCGAGAGCGCCTACCGGGTGGTCAAGCCGCTGGCCGAACTCACCGCCGAGGGGCCGGCGCCCCGCAACGCGCTGTGGGAGCGCGCTGCCAGGGACGGACTGGCCGACCCCGAACTGCACGCCGCGGCCCGCGACTGCTTCGCGCTCGCCCGCCTGGCACTGCCCCGACTCGGCGCCGGCCGGCGGGTACGGGCCGCGGTGGCGGACTTCGAAGCCCGCTACGTCCGCCCCGGCCGCTGCCCCGCCGACGACCGTACGGCCAGCGACGACCGTGTGCGCACCGAGCGTCTTACGGGCAGCGACGACCGTGCGCGCACCCGCCACCGGCCCGGCACCTCCGAGACCGCCCCCGGCCAGCAGGGAGAACCATGGTGACCGCCCACCAGGGGCGCGCCGAGCTGCGCGCCCACGTCCACGACGCCCTCACCCGGGCCCGCACCCGCACCCTGGCGCTCTCCGACTGCGTCGAGGACGCCGAACTGACGGCCCAGCACTCGCCGCTGATGTCCCCGCTGGTGTGGGACATGGCGCACATCGGCAACCAGGAGGAGCAGTGGCTGCTGCGTGCCGTGGGCGGCCAGGCACCGCTGCGGCCCGAGATCGACTCGCTCTACGACGCGTTCGAGCACCCGCGCGCCGAGCGCCCCGCGCTGCCGTTGCTGCCGCCGGACGAGGCCCGCTGCTACCTGGCGAAGGTCCGCGGGCACGCGTTCCGGGTGCTGGAGCGCGCGGAACTGGCGGGGCGCCCGCTGGAGGCGGACGGCTTCGCGTTCGGCATGATCGCCCAGCATGAGCAGCAGCACGCCGAGACCATGCTCATCACCCATCAGCTCCGGCGCGGCCCGGCCGCGCTGAGCGCACCGCCGCCGCCCGCCCCTCCCGACGGCTCCGGACCGCTCCGCGGCGAAGTGCTGGTGCCGGCCGGAGCGTTCACCATGGGCACCGACGACGACCCCTGGGCGCTGGACAACGAACGGCCCGCGCACCGGCGGGAGGTCCCGGCCTTCTGCATCGACACCGTCCCGGTCGGCAACGCCGCCTACCTGCGGTTCGTCGAGGACGGCGGCTACGCCGACCGGCGCTGGTGGTCGGCGGCCGGCTGGGACCATGTACGGCGCAACGGGCTGCGGGCGCCGCTGTTCTGGAAGCGGGAGCACGGCGGCTGGTGGCGGCGCCGCTTCGGGGTGCGCGAACCCGTGCCGGAAGCGGAGCCGGTGATGCACGTCAGCTGGTACGAGGCCGACGCCTACGCCCGTTGGGCGGGGCGGCGGCTGCCCACCGAGGCCGAGTGGGAGAAAGCGGCCCGCCACGACCCCCGCACCGGTGGCGACCTGCGGTTCCCCTGGGGCGAGGCGGAGGCCGGAGCCGACCGCGCGAACCTGGGCCAGCGGCACCTGGGCCCGGCGCCGGCCGGCGCCTACCCCCGGGGGGCCTCTCCGCTCGGGGTGCGGCAGCTCATGGGCGACGTCTGGGAGTGGACCTCCAGCGACTTCGCCCCCTACCCGGGTTTCACCGCGTTCCCGTACCGGGAGTACTCGGAGGTCTTCTTCGGTCCCGCCTACAAGGTGCTGCGCGGCGGGTGCTTCGGCACCGACCCGGTGGTGGCGCGCGCGACCTTCCGCAACTGGGACCATCCGGTGCGCCGGCAGATCTTCGCCGGGTTCCGCACCGCCCGCACCCCGGCCCCGGAGGAGACGGCGTGAGCGCCGCAGGCCGGCCGGGCCACCCCTCGGAGCACCGCTGATGTGCCGGCACTTGGCCCACCTGGGCCCCGCCCGCACGGTGGGTGAGCTGCTGCTGGCGCCGCCCCACTCGCTGCACCGCCAGTCGTGGGCACCGCGCCGCCAGGAGCACGGCACGGTCAACGCCGACGGCTTCGGCGTGGGCTGGTACGCCGACGGCGACCCGGTGCCGGCCCGCTACCGCAGATCCGGGCCGATCTGGGCGGACGGCTTCTTCCCCGACCTGTGCCGGGTCGTGCGCACCCGCGCGCTGCTCGCCGCGGTACGCGACGCGACCAGTGGCTGCTCAGCGGGCGAGGCGGCCGCGGCACCCTACGCCGCCGGGCCGTGGCTCTTCAGCCACAACGGCGCGCTGACCGGCTGGCCCGGCTCCCTGGCGCCGCTGGCGGCCGGGCTGCCACCGGAGGAACTGCTGGGCCTGGAGGCCCGCTGCGACTCGGCGCTGGCCTGGGCGCTGGTGGGGCACCGGCTGCGGGCGGGCACGGCACCCGGCGCCGCGCTGGCCGCCACCGCGGTCGAACTCGCCGGCGCCGCGCCCGGCTCGCGGCTCAACTTCCTGCTGACCGACGGCCGCACCCTGGCCGCCACCGCCTCCGGCGACACCCTCTGGTACCTGCTGGACCCCGGTACGTCCCTCACCGTCGCCTCCGAACCGCACGACGCGGATCCGGGGTGGCGGGCGGTTCCCGACACCCATCTGCTCACCGGCGACCCGGGCGGCATCGAGCTGACCGCCCTGAAGGAGTTCCGCACGTGACCCCGTCCCGGTTCACCCTCACCCGTACCCTGCCCGCGAACGCGACCGCGGCCGCGCTGGCGGCGGACGTCACCCGGGGGCTGGCCCGCACCCCGAAGAGCCTGCCGCCCAAGTGGTTCTACGACGCCCGGGGCAGCGAGCTCTTCGAGCAGATCACCAAGCTGTCCGCCTACTACCCCACCCGCGCCGAGGCCGAGATCCTGCGGGACGCGGCACCGCGGATCGCCCGGCTCACCGGGGCCCGCACACTGGTCGAACTCGGCTCCGGCTCCTCGTACAAGACCCGGCTGCTGCTGACCGCGCTCGGCGCCCCGCTGACCTACGTGCCCGTCGACGTCAGCGAGTCCGCGCTGGCCGAGGCCGGACACGCGCTGCTCGCCGACCACCCCGGGGTGACCGTGCACGCGTTGGTCGCGGACTTCCAGCAGGAGCTGCCGCTGCCCGAGTGCCCGGAGCCGAAGGTCGTGGCCTTCCTCGGCGGCACGGTCGGCAATCTGCTGCCCGCCGACCGGGCCCGTTTCCTGGCCTCCCTGCGGTCCCGGCTCGGACCGCGGGACGCCCTGCTGCTGGGGACCGACCTGGTCAAGGACCCCGCCGTACTCGTCGCCGCCTACGACGACGCGGAGGGGATCACCGCGGAGTTCAACAAGAACGTGCTGCATGTCCTCAACCGCGAACTGGGCGCGGACTTCGATCCCGGCGACTTCACCCACGTGGCTGCCTGGGACGGCGAGAACGAGTGGATCGAGATGCGGCTGCGGGCCCGCAGAGCGCTCAGCGCCAAGCTCCCCGCCGTCGACCTGAGCGTCGACTTCCGGCCGGGGGAGGAGCTGCGTACCGAGATCTCGGCGAAGTTCCGCCGGGCGTCCGTCCGTGCCGAGCTGGCCGCTGCCGGGATGCGGCTGTGCCAGTGGTGGACCGATTCCGCGGACCGCTTCGCGCTCGGCCTCGCCGTGCCGGAGCCGGACGCGGGTGTGCGGCACCCCGACGGCTGAGCGGGCCGGGCACGACGAAAGGCGTGGAGGGGCCCGGTCCTTGGAGGTTCGCGGGTGGGCCTCTCCACGCCCGTCACGGGTACGGCCGGTCTGCTGCGGACCGGCCCTCAGCCGTCAGCCGTTCTGCATCGGGCCGAAGACGAAGCCCACGGAGTTGCTGACGATGTGGTCGTCGTCCGAGATGTTGACGTGGACCTTCTTGCAGTGGATCTCCTTGTGAACCCAGTTGTGCCCGTGGCCCCCGGCCACCGCCGAGGCGGTGCCGGCAGCGGCCAGGCCGAGGGTGGCCAGGCCGACGGCGAGGGAACGCGTGAGGGTGCGCGTGCGCATGAAAACCTCCGAGAAGGTCCGAAAGAACAAGTACCGGTCCATCGTCGCCACACCCCCGTGCATTACAGCGCAATATATGAAAGACACGGCACAACCGACCCGAATGGCTCAGGGCGACGCCGCGGCCGCCGCTCCGCGCGGGCCACGGCAGGGGACACGTCGCAGTGGCCACCCCTCTGTGGCCACAGCCGCGGAAGCCGTGCACGGCGACCGTCCCCCGCCACCGGTGTCCGATGGCGGAGACGGACCGGTCCACGAGACGGCCGGCGGGGCCGGTCCCCGGTACGCGAGCGGCAGCCGCGGCCCGGTGGCGCCGGTGCAGGCACCGGGCGAGGTCATGGGTGCGCCCCCGGCCGGCCGGGGGCCGTGGCCGTCTCCGAGGTGACCTGGTAGGACAGCAGCTCCCGGAACAGGCCGGGCTGTGCCGCGAGGTCCTGGTAGGTGCCGTCCTGGACGACCCGACCGCCGTCCAGGACGACGATGCGGTCGGCGACGGCCAGATTGGCGAGGCGGTGGGTCACCAGCAGCACGACCCGTTCCCGGGCCAGGCCCCGCAGCCGCTGGAAGATGCGGTACTCGGCCCGCGGATCCAGGTTGGCGGTCGGCTCGTCCAGCACCAGCAGCCCCGCCCGGCGGAAGAAGGCCCTGCCGAGAGCGATGCGCTGCCACTGGCCGCCGCTCAACTCCTCCCCGCCCAGCCACTCCCGGGCGAGGAGGGTGTCCAGGCCGGAGCCCAACCGGGTGACGACCTCGTCCGCACCGGCGGCCTCGCACGCCTCCAGCACCGCCGCGTCACCGCGCACCGTGGGCTGCCCGAGCGTGATGTTCTCCCGCACCGTCAGCGGCCAGTGCGCGTAGTCCTGCGGCACGAGGGCCACATGCGACCACAGCGCCTGCGCGTCGGCGTCCGCGGTGGCGGTTCCGTCCCACCGCACCTGCCCCTCGGTGGGCAGGTACAGGCCGGCTACCAGCTTCGAGAGCGTCGTCTTGCCGGAGCCGTTGAATCCCACCAGCGCGGTCACCTCGCCGCGGTGCAGCGTGAGGGAGACGCCGCTGAGCGCGTCGCGCTCCTGGCCCGCGTAGCGGTGGGTCACCGAACTGATCTCGATGGTTCCCGGCGGTCCGGGGCGATGGCTGCCGCGGCGCACCCGGTGCCCACCGGCGCGGTCGAGGAACCGCGTCCAGTCGTCCATGTACAGTCCGGTGCGCACGGCCCGGGAGCCGACGGCCACCAGTCCGCGGACCGACCGGCCCGCCGTCTGCAGCGCGAACACCGCGGCTCCCGCGCTGCCCACGCTGATGCGGCCGGTCGCCAGCAGCCACACCACCGCCGCCCACACCAGCGCCGACCCCGCACCTCCGCACACCGCGCCCACGAGGGAGAACCGCGCCCCGCGGTCGGCTGCCGAGCGGTCCTCGCGGTTGATCCGCGCGACCGTGCGCCGGTACCGGTCGGAGAGGAAGGGGGCCATGGTTCCCGCCCGGATCTGGTCGGCGGCGTCCCGGGTGTAGATGTGCCAGCGCAGCACCGCGAGCATCCGGTTGTCGCCGTTGGAGCGCAGGTTGGCGAGATAGCGCACCCGCGCTGCGCTGACCTGCGAGACGGCCTGCGGCAGGCTCGCGGCCACCAGCAGCGGCAGCAGCACCGGGTGCACCCCGGCCAGCACCACGGCTCCGGCCGCGAACGAGGCGGACGAGGCGATCAGGTCCTGCCCCTCGTCGACGAGGTCGCCGGTGACCTGAGCGCCCCGCTCGGCCGCTTCCCGGTCGCGGTTGAAGTCCGGCTCGTCGTACGCGGCCAGTTCGACTTCCGTGCAGCCGTCGAGCAGCATCCGCTCCGCCTCGCGGGTCATCAGCGGACCCAGCCGCGAAGAAAGCCAGTTGACGGTGATCCCCAGCACGGCCCGTGCGCCGGCGGCGCCCGCGAGGAGCGCCACGGACGGCCAGGCGTGCAGCAGCCGTTGGTAGACGTCGCCGTCGGCCAGCAGCGCCGTCAACGTCCCGCTGATCGCGAGCAGTCCCAGCGCCTGGAGTAGGCCCGAGACGGTCTGGCAGGCCAGGAGCCCGGCGGTGGTGGGCCGGTCCACCCGCCAGGCCAGGGCCAACGAGCGGTGCACCAGCCGGGGCAGCCGCCGCGCCATGTCGAGCAGCCTGATCGACCGGCCGGCCGCCTCCCGGCTCCCGGTCAGGTCGACGTACCGCATCTCCGGATCCGCGGAGTGCTGCGCACCCGGTGCCTGCCGCGGCACGTGTGGCGGCTCCGGGGACGCGCGCGGGGCCGCGGTCTGCGACTCGGCCCGCGCCGCGGTCCGTTCGGCGGGTGTGCCGTCCGGCCCGGATGCGCCGCCGGCCGGGTCGCGGCCGGTGTCCGAGCTGTCGCCGTCGCCGGTGCCGTCGCCGCCGGGGTGCTGAGTGCTTCCGGTCATGCCGACCACTCCCCGCGGCACGCGAAGGGCGCGAAGGGCGCGAGGACGCCGTCAACACGGCGCCGCCCCGCTGGAGTCGGTGGACCGACACGGGAGAGCTGTTCGACGACGGGTCGCTCGGAAGGCTGAACAGGCACAGATGACACGGCATCCTCCGGACGGATGGGCGAGGGGTACACGTGCTCTAGAAACGGTCCTGAACAGGCCGCTGTAACGGGTAGTCGCTGCACAGATGTTCTGATCCGCGGCGATGGCGCCTGCTGCGGCCGCCGCCGGGTGCGGATGTCATTCGAACGAGGCTGGATCGCCCTTCCGGGGGATTGCGGGCCGGGCCGCCGGACGACGGTGGGCCGGGTGTGCGGCAGGCCGTGCCGGAAGGGCGGGTCGTCCGCTGCCGGGCCCACGGCTGGTGCGGTGGTGCGCCGTTGGCCCGTGAGCTCGTCCGATCGAGTGGGCGCCTGTCGCGTGGGCGTGGCGACGAATGCCCGGTTCGCACACGGGTGCACTCTTGTCCGCGTCCGGCACATCGAACACAGGGAGGATCACCATGCGCATCCGTACCGCGGCTGTCGCCTTCGGTCTCGCCGCCACCGCCGTGCTCGGCGGGGCCACGGCCGCGTCCGCCGACGCGGGCGCCCAGGGCGGCGCGGCGAACTCGCCGGGAGTGCTGTCCGGCAACGTCGTGCAGATCCCGGTGCACATTCCGGTCCAACTGTGCGGCAACACCGTCGACATCCTCGCGCTGCTCAACCCCGCCTTCGGCAACGCCTGCGTCAGCGACTGACGCGGCACCGCCCGGCGCGCGGCCGGGGCCTTCCCGTTCCCGCGCGGTTTCCCAGCACACCGGAACGCCCCGCCGACGGCGGGGCGTTCCGGTGTGCGAGGGCGCGGGGCGCGCATCGGCGCGGACGCGCTACTCGCGCAGTGCCGGGCCGGCGCCGGGCGGGAACTCCTTGCGCAGGAAGGCCCGGCGCAGCGCGTGGTGCGGGGCCGCCGGATCGAACAGCACCCGGTGCATCGCCGCCAGTTCCCGGTCGCGGTAGGCGGCCAGCGGCTCGGTGGCCTCGTCCCGTGCCCGGTTGGTCTTCTTCACCGCGAGCCGCTGGTGGGTGGCCGGATCCTCGGCCAGCGCCGCCGCGAGCTCCGCCACCCGCGGTGCGAAACCGCTCGGCGAGGTCGGCAGCACCCGGTCCACCAGCCCGATCCGGCGCGCCGTGGCGGCGCTCATCGGTTCGGCGTCCCGCATCAGCGCCTCGGTGATCTCCGGCCCGACGCGCCGCGGCAGGGTGTACGTCCAGAACTCCGAGCCGGGCAGGCCCATCAGCCGGTAGTGCGGGTTGAGCACCGCGCCCGCCCTGCACCACACCTCGTCGGCGGCGGCGGCCAGCATCGCGCCCCCGGCCGCCGCGTTGCCGCCCAGCGCGGCGACGACCAGCCGGTCGGTGGTGGTCAGCACCGCCTCGACCACGTCGTCGAGAGCCTGGATGTTCGCCCAGCCCTCCGCCGCCGGATCGGCGGCGGCCTCGATGACCCCCAGATGGATGCCGTTGGAGAAGAAGTCCCGGGTACCGCCCAGCACCACCACCCGGGTCGGCCGGGTGCACGCGTACCGGTAGGCGGCCAGCAGCCGCCGGCACTGCACCGTGCTCATCGCCCCGCCCGGGAAGGAGAAGCGGACGAACCCGACACCGTTCCGTTCCCGGTAGCGGATCTCCGTGTGGGTGTGCCGTTCGGGCGCGAGTTCCAGGGGCGCCGGACGCTCCGGTACGTCCGGCAGCCGCTCGCCCAGCGCCAGAGTCGCGGGCAGTCGGAAGGTCCGCGGCCCGCCCGCGGCGCGTCGCGGCCTCAGCTGCGGGATCCACACCGCGCCGTCGACCGTCGCGCGGCAGATCGCGCCGGCCCGGGTGGCGAGGATCTCGCCCGGGGTGCCGTACAGCTGGTCCTCGGCGTGTCCGCCGTGCAGGAACCACTCCGCGCCCAGCAGTTCGTCCAGCACCCCGGGCTGCGAGTCGGCGGCCCGCAGGGTGCGCAGCACATCGAGCGTCCGGAAGGTCCGCCAGTCGATCCGCCGCTCGGTCTGCCGCATCCGCGGACTCGCCGACGGCTCCACCCCGTCCTGGGGATGCGGTCGGTGGCTGCCGGAGGCGAACCGGGCCACCGCGCTCCGGAGCGCTTCGAGTGCGGCGTCGGCCACCTCCCCCCGGTACAGGTCGCTCTTGCCGGTCCCCTCCGGCAGGGTGCACTCCGCCGAGGCCCAGACGGGGCCCGCGTCCAGTTCCGCCTCGGCCTGCAGCACCGTCACCCCCCAGCGGGTGCGGCCCGCGTGGACCGCCCGGTCCAGCGAGGAGGGCCCGCGGTCGCCGGGCGGGCCGGGATGCACGATCAGACAGGTGAGTCGGGACCACACGTCCGCGGGCACCGCGGTGCGCAGCATCGGTGCGACCACCAGCTCGGGGCTGTGCCGGTCCACCGCGCGCCGCACGTCGTCGCCGTCGCCGACCACCTCGGTCGCGACGGTGTGGCGGGCGTCCCGCAGTTCGGCCTGAACACGCTGGGTCAGACTGTTGAAGGCGCTCGCGATGAGCAGGATCCGCACCACGACCTCCTGGTGATGGCTCGTTGGGGTGCTTCGGGGTCCGGCCCGGCGGATCCGTCGCGGCGGATGCGCCGAGCACAGCGGGGCTGAGCGGACACGGCTCAGCAGATACGCGGGAGTTGTTCGCCCAGCGGCGGATCGACCACCCGGGTGCCGCCCAGCCCGGTGCGGGCGACGACCATCCCGGCGTGGTCCTCGACGCACTCGCCGATCACGGCGGCCTGCGCCCCCAGCGGATGCGCGCGCATCGCGGCGAGTACCGCGTCCGCCTCCGCGCGGGGCACGAACGCCAGCAGCTTGCCCTCGTTCGCCACGTACAGCGGGTCCAGACCCAGCATGGAGCAGGCGGCGGCGACCGGTTCGGGCACCGGGACCGCCCGCTCCCTCAGGACGACACCCACCGAGGCGGCCGCCGCGATCTCGTTGAGCGCGGCGGCGACGCCGCCACGGGTCGGGTCGCGGAGGACGTGCAGGTCGGAGGTGACCGCCAGCATGTCCGCCACCAGGGAGTTCAGGGCCGCGCAGTCGCTCTCGATGCCGACCTCGAACCCCAGCCCCGCACGCCGGCTCAGCACCGCGACCCCGTGCGCGCCGACCGCGCCGCTGACGATGACCACGTCGCCGGGTGCCGCCCGCTGCGGGCGGATGTCCACCCCGTCCGGGATCAGCCCGATCCCGGCGGTGTTGAGGTAGACCCCGTCCCCGCGCCCCGCCTCCACCACCTTGGTGTCCCCGGTGGCCACCTCGACACCGGCCGTCCGGGCCGCCGCCCCCAGCGCCTCCGCGATCCGCCCCACCAGCTCCAGCTCCACCCCCTCCTCCAGGATGAACCCGCAGGAGAGGTAGGCGGGCCGGGCGCCGCTCATCGCCAGATCGTTGACCGTGCCGTTGACGGCCAGGTCGCCGATGCTGCCGCCGGGGAAGAACAGCGGCCGCACCACGAAGGAGTCGGTGGAGAACGCCAGCCGGGCTCCGCCGATCTCCAGCGCCGCGGAGTCGGCGAGCGACGAGAGCGCGGGGCCGCCGAACGCGGGCGCGAAGACCTGCTCCACCAACTCCGCCGAGAGCGCACCGCCCCCGCCGTGGCCCATCACGATCCGCTCGTGGCCGCGCAGCGGTGCCGGGCACGTCCAGCCGGACGGGTCCGGCGCGGCGCGGTCGCCGTCGGGGGCCCCGGGGCCCGGGCCGGCCGTCGGTCCGACGGCCTCGATGCTAGTCAACGGTGCTCGCCTCCAGGGGTGCGCTCGTGGTCCCGCCGAGCCGGCGGTAGAGGTAGTAGGCGGCGCAGGCACCCTCGCTGGAGACCATCGTGGCGCCCAGCGGGGTGCGGGGGGTGCAGGTGGTGCCGAACGCCTCGCACTCGTGCGGCTTCAGCAGCCCCTGCAGCACCTCGCCGCTGCGGCAGGCCGCGGGCTCCCGGGTCGTGATGCCCGTCACGCTGAACCGGTGCTCCGCGTCGAATTCCCCGAAGCGCGGCGCCAGCCGCCAGCCGCTGTCCGGGATGACGCCGATGCCGCGCCAGCCGCGGTCGGTCGTCGTGAACACCTCGTCCAGCATCGCCCGTGCAGCCGGGTTGCCCTGCGGCACGACCGCGCGTTGGTACGCGTTCTCCACCGTCGCCCGGCCCGCCTCGAGTTGCCGCACCGCCCGGCGGATGCCCTCCAGGATGTCCAGCGGTTCGAACCCGGTGACGACGATCGGCACCCGATGGCGCTCGGCCAGCTCCGGGTACTCCTCGGTGCCCATGACGCTGCACACGTGCCCGGCCGCCAAGAACGCGCGCACCCGGCAGTGCGGCGCGTTCATGATGGCCTCGATCGCGGGCGGTACCCGCACGTGGGAGACGAGCAGGCTGAAGTTGCGCAGCCCCTCCCGCGCCGCCAGATGCACGGCCATGGCGTTGGGCGGGGCCGTCGTCTCGAAGCCGATGCCGAAGAAGACCACCTCGCGGTCCGGGTTCTCGCGGGCCAGCGCGAGCGCGTCCAGTGGCGAGTAGACGACCCGGACGTCGCCGCCCTCCGCGCGGACCTGGAACAGGTCCCGGCCGGTGCCCGGCACCCGCAGCATGTCGCCGAACGAGCAGAAGATCACCCCCGGCCGGGAGGCGATCTCCAGCGCCTTGTCGATCAGTTCGAGCGGGGTCACGCACACCGGGCAGCCGGGCCCGTGGATCAGCTCGACCTCCTCGGGCAGCAACTGGTCGATGCCGTGCCGGATGATGGAGTGCGTCTGCCCGCCGCACACCTCCATCAGCGCCCAGGGCCGGGTGACGGTCGCGTGGATGTCCTCCAGCAGCTTCCCGGCCAGCTCCGGGTCCTGGAACTCCTCGATGTACTTCACAGCCGCACCTCCCGCTGCGCGTCGCCGAGCTGCGCGTCGCCGAGCTGCGCGTCGCCGGGCTGCGGGACGCCGTCGGCGCGCTGCTCCGCCTCCGCGGCCTGCCAGGGGTCGCCGAACTCCTCCTCCAGCAGTCCGAGATTCTCGAACAGCTCGAGGGTCCTGCGCGCCGAGTCCTCGTCCAGCCGCTGCAGTGCGAAGCCGACGTGGACGATCGTGTACTCACCGACCCGCAGATCCGGCACGTACTCCAGACACACCTCCTTGACCACCCCGCCGAAGTCGACGGACGCCATCCGGGTGCCGTCACGCTCCTCGATCCGCAGGACCTTTCCGGGTACCGCCAGACACATGGCCTCTCCTCGTTCGACGGTGGTCAGTGCGCCGCGGAACCGGTCAGCGGCGGGATGGTCGGCTCGCCCGCCCCTGCGCGGGCCGCGACCACGAGCTGGCCCAGCGCCAGCCCGCCGTCCCCGGGCGGGACGAGACGGTGCCGCAGCACCGTGAATCCGTCGGCGCGCAGCGCGCCGGCGCAGGCGCGGGAGAGCACCGCGTTGGCGAACACCCCGCCGGTCAGCGCCACGGTCGCCACGCCGTACCGCTCGCGTGCCGCCGCGCAGGTGCTCCGGACCAGGGCGGCGACGGCCGTGTGGAACCGCGCGGCGATCACCTCGCGCGGCACCCCCGACCGCAGGTCCTGGACCACGGCCGCCAGCAGCGGCGCCGGGTCGGCGAGCCGGGGCGGGTCGGCGGCGCCGCTGCCGCCGTCCCCCGCGGCCGGGCGCAACGGGAAGTCGTAGCCGCCCGGATCCGGTTCCGGGCAGGCCGCCGCGGCCGCCTCCAGCTCGATGGCCGCCTGTGCCTCGTATCCGGCCCGCTGGCACATCCCGGCCAGCGAGGACACCGCGTCGAAGAGCCGCCCCATGCTGGAGGTCGGCACACAGCCCAGGTTCTGCTCCAACTGCCGCTCCAGCACCCGCAGCTCGGCGTCCGTGCAGGCCGCGACGGGCGGCAGCCCGGCGTCCCAGGGCAGTCCGGCGGCCCACAGGTGGGCGAGGGCTGTCCGGGAGGGACGCCGGATCGCCGCGTCGCCGCCGGGCAGCGGGGTGTACCGCAGATGCGCGTACCGGATGAATCCGTCGTAGTCGGCCAGCAGGAACTCGCCGCCCCACACGGCCCCGTCGTCGCCGTACCCGGTTCCGTCGAAGGCGACGCCCAGGACCGGCGTGGAGCCGTCCAGCCCGTGCTCGGCCAACGCGGAGGCCACATGGGCGTGGTGGTGCTGGACGTGGCGCAGCGGCCGGCCCGCGGCGTTCCGCCCGGCCCACCCCGTCGACCGGTACCCGGGGTGGCGGTCGGCGGCCAGCACCTCGGGGGTGACGCCCGTGATCTCCTCGAGCTGCTGCTCGGCGCGGGCGAACGCGCGCAGCGTCGCGAGGTCGTCCATGTCCCCGACGTGGGCCGAGAGCCAGGCCTGCCGTCCCGTGCCCAGGCAGCAGGTGTTCTTCAGGTCGCCGCCGACCGCCAGCGCGGGCCGGACCGGCACCGGCAGGCTCAGCGGCAGCGGCGCGTACCCGCGGGAGCGGCGCACCGGCAGCTCCTCGCCGCCGCACACCCGCACCACCGAGTCCTCGCAGGGCACATGGATGGGCCGGTCGTGGGTCAGAAAGGCGTCGGCGAGGTGCGCCAGCCGCTCCAGCGCCTCCTCCTCGCCGGTGGCGATCGGCTCCCCGCCGAGGTTGCCGCTGGTCAGGACCAGCAGCCGCGGCCCGGGCGGGTCGCCCGGCAGGCCCAGGAGCAGGTGGTGCAGCGGGGTGTAGGCCAGCAGCACCCCCAGGTCGGGACTGCCGGGTGCGACCGAGGGGGCCGGAGCCGGACCGGCCGCCGCGGCGGCGGCGCGGCGGCGCAGCAGCACGATGGGGCGGCGTCCGCCGGTCAGCAGCGCCCGTTCGACGGGACCGACGTGGGTGAGGTGTTCGATGTCGGACACGTCGCGGGCCAGCACCGCGAACGGCTTGTCCCCGCGCGCCTTGCGGCGGCGCAGCAGCGCCACCGTCTGTTCGTCGGCCGCGTCGCAGGCCAGGTGGTAGCCGCCCAGTCCCTTCACCGCGACGACCGCGCCCTCGGCCAGCAGCCGCCGGGCCGCGGCCACCGGCTCGCCGGGGAGTTCGGCCGGGCCCGACGCCGAGGTGGCGGGCCCCAGCAGCCGGACGCGGGGTCCGCAGTCGTGGCAGGCGACGGGCTGCGCGTGGAAGCGCCGGTCGCCCGGGTCCCGGTACTCGCGGGCGCACCGCTCGCACATCGGGAACCGCGCCATCGTGGTGTTGGCCCGGTCGTAGGGCAGCCCGGTGACGATGGTGAAGCGCGGTCCGCAGTCCGTGCAGGTGATGAACGGGTGCCGGTAGCGGCGGTCCGCCGGGTCGGTCAGCTCGCGCAGACAGGCGTCGCAGGTCGCGGTGTCCGGGGCCACCAGGGTGCGGCGCCCTGCGGCCGGACGGGAGGCGAGGATGCGGAAGCCGGAACCGCCCGCGGGGGGCAACTGCTGGTGGCTGACCGATTCGATCACGGCCAGCGGCGGAGCCTCGGCGCGGATCCGCTCCCGGAAGGCGGCGACCGCCTCTCCGGCGCCCTCCACCTCGGCCACCACGCCCTCGCCCGTGTTGCTGACGTGGCCGGAGAGCCCCAGCCGGCCGGCGAGCGCGTACACGTGCGGGCGGAAGCCCACGCCCTGGACCACGCCGCGGATCAGCACGCGGCTGCGCTCGGCCCCGGAGAGGTCAGCCTCCGACATGGGAGTGCGGTCCGTCGTGGGTGTGCGGTCCGCCGTGCGAGTGGCCGGCGGGGCGCGCCATCACCGGCCGGTGCGCGGGGGCTCCGGCGCCCACCGCCAGTGCGCGCTCCAGCAGCACACCGGGGTTCAGCCCGTCGCGCACCGAGGTGTCGACGACCTCCACGCCGGGATTGACCTGCCGGACGTTGGCCAGGAACGCCTCCCGGTCGAACCCGGCCGCCTGCGCCAGGTCCTGCTTGGTGACGACCACGAGCTGCGCGAGCCCGAAGGCGGTGGGGTACTTCAGCGGCTTGTCCTCGCCCTCGGTGACCGAGGCGAGCACCACACGCAGCGACTCGCCCAGGTCGTAGGAGGCGGGGCAGACCAGGTTGCCCACGTTCTCGACGAACAGCAGCCGGGTGGCCTCGGGCAGCCACCCGGTCAGGTGCCCGGCGAGCATGTCGGCCTCCAGGTGGCACAGACCGTCGGTCAGTACCTGCTTGACCGGCACTCCGGACCGGGCCAGCCGTCGGGCGTCGTTCTCGGTGGCCAGATCCGCCGTCAGCGCCGCCGCGGTGACGCCGCGCTCCCGGGCCAGCCGCAGCTCGGTCTCCAGCAGCGCCGTCTTGCCGCTGCCAGGGCTGGAGAGCAGATTGACGACGACCGTGCCGCGCGCCGTCAGTTCGGCGCGCAGCCGTTCGGCCCGGGTGTCGTTGCGCTCCAGTACGGCCTGTCGCAGATCGGAGACACGGCACATGGCTTCACAGCTCCTCAAGGGCTCGGGTGCGCCGCGGGTCCTCGGCCCACCGCACGGTGGCGATCTGTAGCTCTCGGCCGGACAGCAGCTCGGTGCGCGCGTCCGCACACCGCGGGCAGCCCAACCGCGGGGGCTGCCCCGTCTCCCACTCGCCTGCGCAGGATGTGCAACGGGCGCGTCCCGGCACCTGGTCGGTCACCAGCTCGGCGCCGGACAGCACGGTGCCCTCGCAGGCGAGCGCGAAGGAGAAGCGCAGTGCGTCGGGGACGACCCCGGCGAGTTCGCCCACCCGCAGGGTCACCGTCTCGACGCCCGCTGCGCCGTGGGTGCGCGCCGCCTCCTCGACCTGGCAGACCACTGCCATGGCGATGGACATCTCGTGCATCGGTCACTTCCCCTGCGCGGTACGGACCAGGCTGCGGCCCGCACCATTACAGGGGGCACCGCCGGTCACCCCGGGGCCGCCACGCCGCTTTCCGGGGCGGCCGTCCGCCGTTCGGCGGCTTGTGCCCGCCCGGCCGAGCCCCGCTGCCCGGTCGTGGCGGGATCGTCGGCCCGCGCCGGGGCCTTCGGGGGCACGCACCCGGGTTCGTCCGCCAGCAGCCGCTCCACCAGCGCCACCGCCTCGTCCACGGCGGCGGCCACCGGAGTGCTCAGACCGATGCCCTCCGCCAGGTCGGCGGGCTCGCAGCCGACGACGAACACCCGCCGCGGTGTGCTGCCTCCGGTACCCTCCCGCAGCGTCTCCAGCAGGGCGAGCACGGCATCCGGTGACATGTGGTGCCCGTCGACGGCCGGCACCCCGGCCGGGCAGGCGCGGTCCTCCTCGGCCACCTCGATCAGCCGCACCGTCCCCGGGGCGCCCCCGCGGTGCACGGCATCCACCAGGATCAGCGTGTCGCAGCTGTCCAGCACCTGGTAGGCCAGGTGCACGCCGCGTACGCCGATGTCGAGGACCTGCACCCGGCCAGGCAGCGGGCGCCGGGCCAGCCGCTGCACGACCTCGACACCGAAGCCGTCGTCGCCCAGGAAGATGTTGCCGATCCCCGCGACGAGGGTGCGGCCGGTCGGTTCGGTCATACGGACTCCGCAGGTGGGGGAGCGGTCCGGTACGCCTCTGCGCCGTACCGGACCGCGTGGTGGGGGACCCGGTCGGGAACCTCAGGCGTCCTGCGGCACCCGGGACCGGTCCGGTACGCCGGGGAGCTCGTCGCCCGGCTCCGTGTCGCCCTCGCAGACGGGGCGCCAGCGGCCGGGGCCGTGCTGCTCGGCGAGCCCGTGCTCGGCCAGGCCCAGCAGGTGCTTGAGCACGGTGCGTTCCTGGTATCCCACGCTGGCCGACAGCTCCTCGACTGTCGTGCCCGACGCGCCCGCGGCCCGCACCCGGTCCCACGTACGGCCCGCGCTCTGCCCGAGCCCTCCGTCGCGGGCGGGGGTGCGGAAGAGCTCGTCCGCCGCCTCCGATCCGGACGCCGGCCGCGGAGCGCGCTGCGGCCCCTGGCCGGGCCCGGTCCTCGACGCTGCCTCGGAGGTGCCGTGCGGGGTGCCGCCGGGTGCGGGCACGGGCCGGGCCGCAGGAGCTTCGGTACGGGGTGCCGGGCCGTGCGCCGCTGTCCGGTCCGCCGCTGTCCGGTCCGGAGCCGCCGCTGCCGGGGCTGTCCGCTCCGTCGCTGTCGCCCGGACGGACCTCGCCCGGACGGCGGAGCCCACCGGGCGCGGGGTGCGGTTGACCGTGCGGTGCTTGCGTCCCTTCTGCCGCTTGCTCATCGTGCGCCCGCCTCTCCTCCGTGCTGCGGCGGTGTCTCCGGGGACGGAAGGGGGTGTCGTTGTGCAGTGATCATGTGGGGGTTAACGACCGACTGCGCTCCGCGTGGATCGGCCGATCGGGGCACCCGGGCCGCGCGGTGCTCCCGGAGCGGCCGCCCGGCCCGCCCCGGCGGACGTCCCGCGCCCCGGCCGGGCGCCTCCTGGCCCGGGCCGCGAGGGGCCCGCGGAACGCGGCCGTCAGGGCAGCAGGCCGTGCCGGCGGGCGGCCGCCACCGCGTGGTGGCGGCTGTGGACGCCCAGTTTGCGGGTCGCGCTGCGCAGGTAGGCCTTGACCGTCTCCGCCTCCAGCCCCAGATACTGGGCCGCTTCGGCGTTGGTGCAGCCCAGCGCCACGTAGGAGAGCACGTCGAGCTCGCGCGGGGAGAGCCGCGGCCGGTCCGTGGCGGGGGCGTCGGGCCGGCCGGCGGGGTCGCCGTCCGGGGCGCCGTCGCCGGAGCCGGACTCGACCCCGGCCCGCAGGAAGCGGTCGCACGCCTGGCGCAGTCTGTCCCGCAGCGCCGTGTCCTCGATCTCCTGGGCGATGCCGCGCAGTTCCGCGTGCAGGTCGCGCAGCGCGTCGAGCCCGGGCGCGGCCGGCTCCGCGGCCGGAGCGGGGGCTTCGGCCGCGGCCTCCAGCAGCCGGACGCGCCGGTCCACCTCGTCGCGCACGGCCAGCTCGCTCGCCAGGCGCCGCGCCGCGTCCATGAGTGCCGCGGTCGCGCGGTCCCCCAGCGGCGCCGTGTCGCGGGCCGCGGCGTAGAGCACGCCGCGCACCCCGCCCTGCACGGTGACCGGGGCCGCCACTATCGCGCGGATGCCCTCGCGGCGCACAGGGCTGTCGTAGTCGTGCGTGATGGTGGTCGCCGGCACGTAGTCGTTGACCGCGTAGGGGCGCTGGTGCGTCAGGACGTAACCGCCCAGCCCCCGGCCGGGGACCACCCGCAGGCCGCGCATGGAGTCGGTCAGGGTGCCGTTGAACTCCGTCAGCCGCAGTGCCCCGTCGGCGACCTCCCCGCCGAAGACCGTGCGCACCCCGGTGCGCTGCCGCGCCAGCCGGAGGGCGTGCCGGTAGGCGTCGGTGTCCCCCTGCCGCAGCGGGGCGCGGGAGAAGGGCACCGCGCCCCCGGGAACGCGGGGGTGGGAACGGGAACGGTCGGGTGAAGGCAACCTCGACTCCTCCGCTGCGCTGGTCAGTTCGACGGGGTGTTCGACTGTGGGGCGGTCCGGTCCCCGGCTCCGGCGACGGAGCCGGGCTGCCGGGCCGCCTCCAGCAGCTCGATCGACCGCTCGCGCATCTCGACCTTGCGGATCTTGCCCGTCACGGTCATCGGGAAGGCGTCGACCACATGGACGTAGCGCGGGATCTTGTAGTGCGCGAGCCTGCCGGAGCAGAACGCGCGGATGTCGTCCGCCGTGAGCGGCGCCGCGCCGTCCCGCATCCGTATCCACGCCATCAGTTCCTCACCGTAGCGTTCGTCGGGCACTCCGACGAGCTGCGCGTCGAGGACATCCGGATGGGTGTGCAGGAACTCCTCGACCTCCCGCGGATAGATGTTCTCGCCGCCGCGGATGACCATGTCCTTGATCCGTCCCGTGACGCTGACGTACCCCTCCTCGTCCATCACCGCCAGGTCCCCGGTGTGCATCCAGCGGGCGGCGTCGACGGCGGCCGCGGTCGCCGCCGGCTGCTCCCAGTAGCCGAGCATCACCGAGTAGCCGCGGGTGCACAGTTCGCCCGGCTCGCCGCGGGGCAGGCAGCGGCCGGTGTCCGGGTCGACCACCTTGACCTCCAGGTGCGGGCCGACCCGGCCCACCGTCGACACCCGGCGCTCGACCGAGTCGTCGGCCCGGGTCTGGGTGGAGACCGGCGACGTCTCGGTCATGCCGTAGCAGATCGACACCTCGGCCATCCCCATGCGCTCGATGACCTGCTTCATCACCTCCACCGGGCACGGCGAGCCGGCCATGATGCCGGTGCGCAGGCTGGTCAGGTCGAAGGAGTCGAAGCCCGGTTCGGCCAGCTCGGCGATGAACATCGTCGGCACCCCGTACAGCGCGGTGCAGCGCTCCTGCTGGACCGCCCGCAGTGCCGCCGCCGGCTCGAAGGCGGCGGACGGGATCACCATGCACGCGCCGTGGCTGGTGGCCGCCAGGTTGCCCATCACCATGCCGAAGCAGTGGTAGAAGGGCACCGGCAGGCAGATCCGGTCGGCTTCGGTGTAGCGGCACAGCTCGCCGACGAAGTAGCCGTTGTTGAGGATGTTGTGGTGGGAGAGGGTGGCGCCCTTGGGGAAGCCGGTGGTGCCGGAGGTGTACTGGATGTTGACCGGCTCGTCGGCCGAGAGCGTGGCGGCGATGCCGTCCAGCAGTTCCCGGGCCTGCTCGGGCTGCCGCGCCCGGCCGCTCTCCAGCAGCCCGGTCCACTCCTCCTCGCCGAGCAGGACGACGTCCTCCAGCGCGGGGCACTCGCCGCGCACCTGTCCGATCATCGCCGCGTAGTCGGACTCCTTGTGGCTGCGGGCGGCCAGCAGGGTGCGGATCCCCGCCCGGGCGAGCACGTACGCCAGTTCGTGTGCCCGGTAGGCGGGGTTGATGTTGACGAGGACGGCGCCCAGTTTGGCCGTCGCGTACTGCGTCAGCGTCCACTCCGGGCAGTTGGGTGCCCAGATGCCCACCCGGTCGCCCTTGCGCACGCCCAGCTCGTGCAGCCCCAGTGCGAGGGCCTCGACCTCGGCACCGAACTCTCGGTAGCTCCAGCGCCGTCCGCTGCCGACGTCCACCAGCGCGTCCCGCTCCCCGTGGGCGGCGACGGTCCGGTCCAGGTTCTCCCCGATGGTGTCGCCCAGCAGCGGAGTCGTCGAGGGCCCGGAGGCGTAGCTGCGCGCGGCCGGGTGCGCGGGGTGGGGTACGGGCGCGGGCACGGCAGCCTCCACAGAAGCACATCGGGTGTCGTGCGTCACACTTACCTGCCCCGCGGAGCGGTCCGCTACCCCTTGTCGGGGGTAGTGGCCGCCGGCCGCGCGATGCGTCGGCAGCCGGGACGCGCGGGGGCGCGCGGTCCCGGCTCGGCGCCCCTTCCCGCCGGCCGCCGGCGAACCGCCCCCGCCACCCGGCGGGGCGGGACCCGCGGGTGGACGAGCCGTTCCGCGACCGGGCGCGGCTCGCGGGCCGAACGGGTGAATCGGGTCGCCGGACGGCCCGCGCGGGCCGGGCCGTCGGCGGTTCCACGGCTCTCTTCGGCGGGTCCCGGGCGCGAAGACCATGCAGAAATATACGCAAATGGGAGAATCGCCGGGACAAGGAATCGGCTCTGTCCGCGCGTCGGACCGACAGGAACAGGGAGGGCCGGGTGGGCGGGCCCGCGGATGGACTGGGCAGGGTGCCGTACGTGGCACCGCCGCTGCTGCTGCTCGGAGGCGTGGCGGCCGACGTGTTCTCACCCGAGCCGTACTACGGGCTGCCGCTGCTGGCCTGCACCTCGATGGTGGCCGGTCTGAGCTACTCCTTCCGGGCCAGCGCGCTGTTCGCGCTCGCGGCCGGCGTGGCGGCGGCAGGGTCGGCGGGATCCGCGGGCCGTGCGGGTTCGGCGCTGCTCATCGACGTGGCGGCGGTGCTGTTCGTCAGCCTGGTGGGGCTCTGGATCAAGTGGCTCGTCGACCGGCAGGGCCGCAATCTGGCCGTCGCGCTGACGGTCGCCGAGGCCGCGCAGCGGGCCGTGCTGCCGGCGCCGCCCGCCGACGTGGGTCCGCTCGCCGTCGCCGACCGCTATGTGGCGGCCCAGCGGGGGGCGGCGATCGGCGGCGACCTCTACGCCCTGCAGGAGACGCCGTTCGGCATCCGGGCCGTGATCGGCGATGTGCGGGGCAAGGGCCTGCCCGCCGTCTCCGCGGTCTCGGTGGCCGTCGGGGCCTTCCGGGAGGCCGCCGAGCACGCGCCGACCCTGCACGAGCTGGCCGACCGGCTCGATCGGGCCCTGGACCGGGAGGGGGAGCGCCGCCGGGGTTCGGAGGACGACGTCGAGGGGTTCGTCACGGCGCTCCTCGTCCAGATCCCGCCCAGCGGCGACACGGTCACCGTGCTCAACCGGGGGCATCCGCCGCCCTATCTGCTGCACGACGGCAACGCCGTCTGCCTGGAGCCCACCCATCCGGAGCTGCCGCTCTCCACCGGGCTCGGCTCCGCGACCGGTGCGCCGGTGGAGGAGACCTTCCCGCTGGCGCCGAACGACTCCCTGGTGCTGGTGACCGACGGGGTCACCGAGGCGCGCAACGCGCAGGGCGACTTCTTCGACGTCCGGTGGGGGCTGTGCTCAGCGGGGCTGAGCCGCGCTGACGAACTGGCCGATGCGCTGGTCAAGGCGGTCACGGAGTGGACGGACGGCCGACGGCAGGACGACATGGCACTGCTGGTGCTCACCCGCGGCGCGTGAGGCCGCCGGGCGGCGCGGTGCTGTTACTGCTGTGACCGCGTGGTGTCCGATGTCTTGACCGTGTGCGGTCACTTGCTTAAGTCTAGACCAATCGGATGACCCCCCACCGGGATCCGGGGTGCCGCACTCCGTGCCGCGCTCGGCAGTACCGCCGGGTGCGGGCGGCGGCTCGCCGGTACCGTTGCCGAAGGAGTTGACATGCACAAAAAGAGGAAGCTGGCCGCGCTCGTCGGTGCCGGGCTCTCGCCCCTGCTCGTCCTCGGTCTGTCCGTGACCCCCGCCAGCGCCCACGGCTACATCAGCGACCCCGCCAGCCGGCAGGCGCAGTGTGCCGCCGGAGTCGTGGAGTGCGGCTCCATCAAGTACGAGCCGCAGAGCGTCGAAGGCCCCAAGGGGCTCCAGGACTGCGCCGGCGGCCACGACGAGTGGGCCGAGCTGCGCGACGACGACCACGGCTGGAACGTGGCCGACGTCGGCAGCTCCGCGACCTTCAACTGGACGCTGACCGCGGCGCACCGCACGACCACCTGGCAGTACTTCATCGACGGCCGGCAGATCGCCGAGTTCGACCAGGGCGGGGAGCAGCCACCCTCCCAGCTCTCGCACGACGTCGACTTCGGCGGGTTCACCGGCAGGCAGACCGTGCTCGCGGTCTGGAACGTCGCCGACACCGCCAACGCGTTCTACGCCTGCGTCGACGTGAACATCGGCTGAGCAGATGCCCACGGGGAGCCTTCCGCCGCCGCTCCGCGGCCGTGGGAGGCTCCCCGCCTCCGCCCCGGTCCCGCACCGGCCGGTGCGCCCGCCGACCTTCCCGGCGGCGCACGAAAGGCCGCGCCGCGCCCGTCGCTCACAGACCGTAGAGCCGCCGGGCCGTACCACCGGCGACCATGAGGACCACCCGCTCCGCGTCGGACGGCGCCCACGCGCCCCGGCGCACCCACTCCCGCGTCAGCTCCGTCATCGCCTCGCGGAAGAGCCGGGCGCCGACCAGGAAGAGCTCCGGGATGCCGTGGGCGTCGGTGGAGAAGAGGAGCTTGCCGAACGGGGTGAGCTCCAGCAGCTGGGCCAGCACCTCGCGGGCGCGAGCCCCGGTATGGCTCAACGCGAGCCCGAAGTCGGCGTACACATGCGGGAAGACGGCCGCCAGATAGCCCGCGCCACGCTGGTAGGGGTAGCAGTGCAACAGGACCAGCGGAGCGCCGTAGGGGGCCACCGCGCGGATGAAGTCGGTCAGCAGCAGCGGGTCGCAGCGGTCCAGGCGCAGGTCCGGATCGCCGAAGCCGGTGTGCAGTTGCAGCGGCAGCCCCGTCCGCACGGCGGACCACAGCAGGTGCCGCTCCAGGACCGGATCCGAGAGCCGGCCGCCGGGCACCCGGGAGGCCAGCCAGCGGTCGGCCGCCGCGTAGATCTCCGAGGTGCCGGGCGGAGCGGGCGCCAGCTCCAGCCCGCAACGGTAGGCGGCCACGGACTTGAAGCCCCGGGCGGTGCGGGACGATTCGCGGACCGCCTCGGAGACCTCCGCCAGGAAGCTGTGCGTGTCCCGCGCGGCGTCGGCGGCCCGCTCGGCCAGCCGTTCGAGCCGGACGATCTCATGGGCCTCGGCGTCCGCGGACTCGGCCAGCTCACCCGGCGTCAGCAACTGGCCGGGCAGCCCGGTGTCGACGAGGAAGGCGGTGATCCCGCTGGCCCGCAGCATGCGGCCGGTCACCTCCGCGGTACCCAGCTCGGCACGCCGCGCGAGATAGCGTTCGGGCGGGCAGTGCGGCTCGAGGCCGAGCACGGGAGCGCACCAGCGCCGTACCGCGAAGCCGAGTTGGGTGTCGAAGTAGCCGAACGGGACGCCGGCCTCCGGTGGCGAAGAGCCGGACCTGGGCGTGCCGCGGGGTGCGGGATGGGCCTCCGTCAGCCAGTTCTCGAACGCGTCCGGTTCGGGTCCGCTGCGCAGCACTCCGTGGCAGTGCTGGTCGACCAGTGCCGGGAACGCCCCGGGGCCGGGGTCCGGTGGCGCCGCAAGAGCAGCCATTCAGTACCTCCCCCGGGTCGCGGCGGCGATCTCCCGCTCGCTCGCCCCCTCGAACAGCGCGATCTCACCCGCCCGCACCGCGCGGACGGCGTCGAAGAGCGGCCCGCCCAGGGCCTCGCGCAGCACCCCGGACCGCTCGAACCGCTCCAGCGCGGCGTCCAGCGAGCCCGGCAGCCCGGGCTGGTCGCGGCCCAGCGCCGGGTCCCCGGAGACGGGCGCGGGCAGCCGGGTGTCCCGGTCACCGGCGGCCAGGCCGGCCAGTCCCGCCAGCCCCGCCGCGAGGACGCCGCCCACCAGCAGATACGGATTGGCCGCCGCGTCCACGCACTTGAGCTCCGCGTTGGCGCCGCCCGGTGCGGCGGCCCGGCCCGCGACGAACCGGAGCGCCGCCTCCCGGTTCTCCAGGCCCCAGCACCGGAAGGCACCCGCCCAGCGGGACGGGCGCAGCCGCAGATAGCTGGCGGGGGAGGGGGCGCCGAGCGCGAGCAGCGCGGGCAGCTCGCGCAGCACCCCGGCCAGGAACGCCTCGCACTCCCGCGTCATGCCGAACGGCCCCTCGCCGCCCGCACACAGGTTGCGCCCGTCCCGCCACAGGCTCAGATGCAGATGCCCGCCGTTGCCCACCCCGGCCGGATCCACGACGGGGGCGAACGAGGCCGTCAGCCCGTGCCGCAGCGAGACCGCCCGCACCGTCTCCCGGACCAGCACCGCCAGATCGGCCGCGCCCACCGGGTCCGACGGCGCGACCGAGACCTCGAACTGGCCCGCCGCGTACTCGGGATGGATTTGCAGCACCTCGACGCCCTGCGCGGACAGCGCCGCCAGGACGTCGCGCAGATAGTCCGTGTTCTCCACCAGCCGTGCCATGCCGTAGGCGGGACCGGTCGTCGGGTACGCGGGCTCGCTCTCCGCCTCCGGCAGCGGGCCGCGCACCGCCACCCACTCCGTCTCGAAGCCCATCCGCAGCTCGATGCCGTGCTCGGCCGCCGCACGCGCGGCCATCCGGCGGGCGAAGCCGCGCTGGCAGGCCGCATAGGGCGTCCCGTCCTGCTCGTGGCGGTCCACCGGGGCCCACGACCAGCCGGGTTGGGCGAAGAGCACGGTGAGCCGGTCCAGATCCGGCACCAGGCGCAGATCCCCGTCGGGGCCGCCGATGTACTCGCTCGCGGTCATCGAGTCGTCGACGAGGTAGACGTCGAAGCACGGGGACATGCCGACGCCGGTCGCGGCCGCCTGCGCCAGCTTGTCGGCGGGTACGGCCTTGACCCGGGTGAGGCCCGCGTTGTCGACCCAGGTGAGGGCGGTGCCGTGCACTCCGGCGTGGGCGAGCCGCGCGGCCGCGGCGCGGGCCCGCTCCCGCCCGTGGCCGGGTGCGTGACACCCGCCTGCGGGCTGTGCCGTGCCTGTCGTCGTCCCCGCTGCGGCCTCGGATACCGGCGTCCGCCGTGTCGTTCCCATGCCCGCAGCGTTTACTCTCCCTCGGCGATCAGAGCAAGGCGCCGTGCGCCGGGCCACCGGATCGGGCGCCGCTCGTTCGGGGCCGCACCGGACCCGGACCGCTTCCGGTTCGGTTCCGTTTCGAAACCGTGCGGGCGGCGCGGTGGGATGTGCCAAGGGCAAGAAGCCTTGACACGGTGTGCCTGACTGCACGGGTAGTTGGGCAGGTACCCCCATGAGGCCACATCGGAGCGGGGAGGGAAACTTGGAAGGTGGCGAGACCCATGCGGCTACGGTACGGGAGCAGCGGTATGCGCATCACTGACGTCACTGGCGGTGAAGCGGCCGCCAGAGACGCCGTGTCGGACAGTCCGACGGAAGGAGGCGGAGCGTCCCCGGCAGTGCCCCGGCTGGTGCTGGGCACCAGGCTGCGGAGGCTGCGGGAGGCGCAGTACATATCCCGGCGGGAGGCCGCGGAGGCGATCCGGGTCACCCATCAGCGCATCCTCGACCTGGAGCAGGGCCGCACCGGCTGCGCGCTGCGGGACGTCGCGGACCTGCTGACGATCTACGGTGTCTGCGACGAGAGCGAGCGCGCGGTACTGACCGCGCTCGCCGAACAGGCCAACACCCCCGGCTGGTGGCAGTCCTTCCAGGGCGTCGTCCCGCACTGGCTGCACACCTACCTGGGGCTGGAGCAGGCGGCCAGCGTGATCCGCACCTACGAGGTGCAGTTCGTGCCCGGTCTCCTCCAGACCAGCCGCTACGCACGCGCCGTCGTCGAACTCCTCCACGACGAGGAGCCCGAGGCGGGCATCCAGCGGCGGGTGGACCTGCGGATGCGCCGCCAGCAGATCCTCTACGGCCCGCGGGCCCCGCACGTGTGGGCCGTCATCGACGAGGCGGCGCTGCGCCGCCCGGTCGGCGGCGCGGCCACCATGCGCGCCCAGCTGCGGCACCTGTGCGCGATGAGCGAACTGCCGCACGTCACGGTGCAGATCATGCCCTTCAGCGCGGGCGGGCACGCGGCGGCCGGCGGCCCGGTCACGCTGCTGCGGCTGCCCGAGAGCGAGCTGCCCGACATCGTGTACCTGGAGCAGCTGCACAGCGCCCGCTACCTCGAGGACGACGTCGACATCGAGGCCTACCGCCGCGTCACCGACCGCCTGGTGACCTGCTCGATGCCGCCGTCCGAGACCCGCGACATGCTCCGGCGGATCGCCGACGAACTGCCGGACGGGGAGCCCGCCGAGCCGCTCACGCGGCCCCTCTCCCGCGGCTAGGCCGCCCCCGCACGGTACGGTCCGCCCGTCGGCCCCGGCACGCGCGCTCGGCGCCGCCGTCCGGGAGCGGCCCGCCCCCGGGAGGCCGCTCAGCCCGCGTCCGGTACGCGTTCGAGGACCGCGGCGAGCCCCTGGCCGCCGCCGATGCACATCGTCTCCAGGCCGTAGCGGGCGCCGCCGCGCCGCATCTCGTGCGCCAGGGTCGCCAGGACGCGAGCGCCCGTGGCACCCACCGGGTGGCCCAGCGAGATGCCCGAGCCGTTCACGTTGATCCGCGTTTCGTGGTCGCGCTCGGTCAGGCCGAGCGCGCGGGTGCAGGCCAGCACCTGCGCCGCGAACGCCTCGTTCAGCTCGATCAGATCGATGTCGGCCAGGTCGAGCCGGGCCTTGGCCAGCGCCTCCCGGGTGGCCCCGACGGGTCCCAGGCCCATCGTCTCGGCAGGCACTCCGGCCCGCGCGAAGGAGACCAGCCGGACCAGGGGCCGCAGCCCCAGCCGTTCCGCGGTCTGCGCGGAGGTGACCAGGCAGGCCGCCGCCGCGTCGTTCTGCCCGCTGGCGTTGCCCGCCGTCACCGTCGCCGCCGGGTCCTCCGCGAGCCGCACCGGCCGCAGCGCGGCGAGCTGGTCGGCGGTGGTCTCGGGGCGGGGGTGCTCGTCGGTGCCGATCTCGGTCTCGCCCTTGCGGGTGCGCACCGTCACCGGCACCGTCTCGGCCGCGAACCGGCCCTCGGCCAGGGCCGCTCCGGCGCGCTGCTGGGAGCGCAGCGCCAGCGCGTCCTGGTCCGCCCGGCTGACGGCGTACTCACGGCGCAGGTTCTCGGCCGTCTCGATCATCCCGCCGGGCACCGGGTGGCGGGCGCCGCCCGCCGTGACCCGGCCGCGGGCCAGGGCGTCGTGCAGGGTCAGGCCCGGCCCCTTGATGCCCCAGCGGCCCTCGTGGGTGTAGTGCGGCGCGGCGCTCATCACCTCGGCCCCGCCCGCGAGCACGACCTGGCTGAACCCGGCCCGGATCTGCATCGCGGCGTCCAGCACCGCCTGCAGGCCCGAGCCGCAGCGCCGGTCGATCTGGGTGCCGGTCACCGAGGCGGGCAGCCCCGCGTCCAGTGCGGCGACCCGTCCCAGCGCCGGCGCCTCCGCACTGGGGTAGGCCTGTCCGAGGATCACCTCGTCGATCCGCTCCGGGGCGACACCGGTGCGCGACACGATCTCCGAGATCAGCAGCGCGGCCAGTGACTGGGGCCGCTGCCCGGCCAGTGCCCCGCCGAACCGGCCGATCGGGGTGCGCAGGGGTTCGCAGATGACGATGTCGGTGCGCTCGGACATGCGGTGGCCTTTCCAGGAGCGGTCCGGTCGAGGGGCGGTCTGGGCGTCTCGGGTGCCGGTCTCGGTCACATCGGTCGCTCGGTCCCCGGTGCGGGGTCCGGCGGCGGGGCGGGCAGCACCTCGCGGGCCACCTCCAGCACGCTGCGCAGGGCCGGGGAGGGGTTGTCCGCACGCCAGGCGAGCGCCGAGCGGAGCACCACCGGCGGTCCGTCGAGCGGGCGGTAGACCAGTCCGGTCTGCTGGATGTGGGTGCAGGAGGTGAGCGTGAGGGTGACCCCGACACCCATCGCCACCAGCGCGAGGATCGTGTACGAGTCCGGGGCCTCCTGGACGACGCGGGGGATGTGGCCCGCTCGCTCGCAGGTCCGGAACGTGGCGTCGCGGAGGCTGGAGCCGGTGTCGGCGGGAAAGCTGACGAACGGTTCCCCGGCCAGCTCCGCGACGTCGACCCGCTCCCGGCGTGCCAGCGGATGGTCCGAGGCGAGGGCGCACACCAGCTCCTCCTCGGCGATCATCCGGGTCTCCACGCCGGGCCGGTCCACGGGCAGCCGTACGAAGCCGAGGTCGAGGGAGCCCTCGGCGACCCGGGCGAGAGCCCGGTTCGCGTAGTTCTGCCCCTGCATCACCAGCTCGATACCGGGGTGCGCGGTGCGGACCCCGCGGGTGAGCAGGGGCAGTGCGGTGTGGCTGGAAGCGCCCGCGAACCCCACGCTCACCCGGCCGTGTTCACCGCGCCCGGCGGCCCGGGCGAAGCGGGTGGCGGCCTCCAGATCGGCCAGCACCCCGCGGACCGGCTCCAGGAAGGACTCGCCCGCGCCGGTCAGCCGCACCGACCGGGTGCTGCGCTCGAACAGCCGCACTCCGAGTTCCCGCTCCAACTGGCGGATCTGCTGGCTCAGCGGCGGCTGGGCCATGTGCAGCCGCTTGGCCGCCCGGCCGAAGTGCAGTTCCTCGGCCACGGCCACGAACGCGGCGAGGTACCGCAGTTCCACGGCGGGCTCACTTCCGGTAGACCGGCGGGAGTTCCGAGGTGCGGCGTCGGAGAGCCCGCCGGGCGGGGTCGGATCGGCCCCGTGGCGGGGCCACTGATCTGTTGCTCGTCTTAAAAAGACTCTAATTTGGTATTGGACTCGGATCAATGGTCGCTGACAGCGTAGCCCCGCGAGGTGCGCAGAGGGAGCGTTCATGCGGATCAGGATTGTGGGAGCCGGCACCATGGGGCGGGGGATCGCCCAGTGGGCCGTCATGGCCGGCCACACCGTCGAACTGGCCGACGCGCGGCCCGAGGCGGTGCCCGAGGCGGTGTCCTTCGTCCGCGCCATGCTGGAGCGCGCCGCCGAGAAGGGGCGGATGGGCCGCGCGGACGCCGACCGCGCCGCGGCCGCCCTGGTCGAACTGGAGTCGCCGTACGCGGCGGGCGGCGCCGAGGCTCCGGGGCTGGTGATCGAGGCGGTGCTGGAGGACCTCGACACCAAGGCCGAGCTGTTCACCGGACTGGAGCGGGCGCTGCCCGCCGCGACGGTCTTCGCCACCAACACCTCCTCGCTCTCCGTCACCCGGATCGGTGCGCGGCTCGGCGACCCGGGCCGGCTCGCCGGGCTGCACTTCTTCAACCCGGTCCCGCTGATGCGGCTCGTCGAGGTGGTGCCCGGGGCCGCCACCCGCGAGGAGGTGCCGGAGTTCCTCGCGGCACTGGTGGCCGAGTCCGGGCACCACCCGGTGACCGTGGCCGACACCCCGGGCTTCCTGGTCAACCACGCCGGGCGGGGGCTGGTGACCGAGGCGTTCGCGCTGCTGGAGGAGTCCGTCGCGGGCCATCCGGCGATCGACCGCATCGCCCGCGACGTGCTCGGACTGCGGATGGGCCCGTTCGAACTCATGGATCTGACGGGGCTGGACGTCACCGCCGCGGTGATGGACACCGTCTGGGACGGCTTCCGGCACGCCGACCGGCTGCGGCCCTCCTACCTCCCGGCCAACCGGGTCGCCGCCGGGCTCCACGGGCGCAAGTCGGCGCGGGGCTTCTACTCCTACGGCGAGGGCGATCCCGGGCCCGGACTGCCCGAGCCCCGGATCGGGGGCGGCGACCCCGCGCGGGCCGTACGGCTGGTCGGGGACGGACTCGCCGGACTGGGCACGCCGCGGGAACCCGCGGCCGACGCGCTGGTGCTGGTGCCGACCTGGGGCACCTCGGTGTCGGCCGCGGTCGCCGCCGACGGACTGCCCGCCGGGCGCACCCTGGGCGTCGACCCGCTCTCGCTGGGCACCCCGCGCCGGGTGCTGGCCGTGACGCCCGCGACCGACGGCCAGGCGGTACGCGACGCGGTGGCCGTACTGGCCCGGGACGGGCACGCGGTGAGCGTCGTACGGGACACCGCCGGCTCGGTCGCGCAGCGGCTGTTCGCCTCGATCGTGAACGTCGCCACCGGGATCGCCGAGCGCGGCATCGCCGCCCCGGACGACATCGACACCGCCGTCACCCTCGGGCTCGGCTATCCGCACGGGCCGTTGGCCTGGGCCGACACCGTGGGCTCGGCGCGGATCCTCTCCCTGCTCCGGGCGCTGGCGCAGGAGACCGGCGACCCCCGCTACCGCCCCACCCCCTGGCTCACCCACCGGGCGAACCTGGGGCTGCCGCTGCGCACCCCGATGCCGGATCTGCCGGAATGACCGGCCCACGGTGGGCGGGGTCGCGGGCGGGCCGGACCGGCCGGGCGCTTCGGGGAACCGGTTCGCAGCGGTGTTCGCAGCAGAGAGGGAGAGCATGGACCAGCGGGACTTCGGGCTGAGCGCGGAGCAGCGGGACTTCCGCGCACTGGCACGTGACTTCGTCGACCGGGAGGTCGTACCGCACGCACGGGAGTGGGACCGGGCGGAGGCGGTGGACCCCGGCATACCGCGGCGGCTGGGCGAACTCGGATTCCTCGGCCTCACCCTGCCCGAGGCGTACGGCGGAGTGCCGGCCGACATGCTGTCCTACACGGTGGTGACCGAGGAACTGGGCCGCGGTGACTCCTCGGTGCGCGGCATCGTCTCCGTCTCGCTCGGCCTCGTCGCCAAGACGATCGCCGCCCACGGCAGCGAGGAGCAGAAGCAGGAGTGGCTGCCGCGGCTGGCCGCCGGGACGGCGCTCGGCTGCTTCGGACTCACCGAGCCGGAGACCGGCTCGGACGCCGGGTCGCTGCGCACCCGCGCCCGGCGGGCCCCCGGCGGCCCGGCCGGTACCGGGCAGGGCGGCGACTGGATCATCGACGGCGCCAAGATGTTCATCACCAACGGCACCGTCGCCGACGTGGCCCTCACCTTCGCGCGGACCGCCGAGGACGGCATCACCGCCTTCCTCGTCCCCACCGACGCGGCGGGCTTCTCCGCGACCGCGGTCCACGGCAAGCTCGGCCTGCGGGGCCAGGCCACGGCCGAACTCTCCTACGAGGGGGTGCGGGTGCCGGACTCCGCGCGCCTGGGCGGGGTCGGCAGGGGGCTCGGTATCGCGCTCGGCGCGCTCTCCCGGGGGCGGATCTCGGTGGCGGCCGGTGCGGTCGGCCTGGCGCAGGGAGCGCTGGACGCGGCCGTCGGTTACGCCACCGAGCGGGAGCAGTTCGGCAGGCCGGTCGCCGCCTTCCAACTGGTGCAGGAGCTGCTGGCCGATTCGGAGGTGGCGGTCCGTGCCGCCCGGTTGCTCACCCGGCAGGTGGCGCAGATGGCGGACGCGGGCGCCACGCCCAAGCAGTACGCGACCGAGGCGTCGGTGGCCAAGTACCACGCCTCCGAGACGGCCGTGCGGGTCAGCGGCGACTGCCTGCAGACCTTCGGCGGTTACGGCTTCATCGACGAGTACCCCGCCGGCAGATATCTGCGGGACGCCCGGGTGCTCACGCTGTACGAGGGCACCAGCCAGGTGCAGAAGCTGCTCATCGGCCGCGCGTTGACCGGGATCGACGCCATGGTGTGACGTGTGCCGGGCAGCCGGGCAGCCGGGCAGCCGGGCAGCCGGGCAGCCGGGCAGCCGGGCAGCCGGGCAGCCGGGGCCCCGGGTGGTCCGGGGGCCGACCGGGGCCGGGCCGCCGGTGCCCCCCCGGGGGGGGCCGCTCCGGGCGCGGTTGACCTCAGCTGTCCGCCGTCAGCGGCCCGGACCGTCCTGGGCGTAGAGGGCTTCGATGTCGGCCGCGTACGCCTCGGCCACGGCGGCGCGCTTGACCTTCAGCGACGGGGTCAACAGGCCGTTCTCCTCGGTGAACTCGCCCTCGACGATCCGGAACCGGCGGATGGACTCGGCCGTCGAGACGGCTTCGTTCGCGTGGTCGACGGCCCGCTGCACGGCGGCGACCAGTTCGGGATCCTCGCGCAGTGCGGCGAGCGGAGTGCCGGACGGCCGCTTGCGCACCCGGAGCCAGTGGGCGACCGCTTCCGGGTCGAGGGTGACCAGCGCCCCCACGTAGCGGCGGCCGTCGCCGACGACCATGCACTGCGCGACCGGCGGCCGGCTGCGCAGCCGGTCCTCCAGCGGAGCGGGGGAGACGTTCTTGCCGCCGCTGGTGATGAGGATGTCCTTCTTGCGGCCGACGATGGTCAGATAGCCCTCCGCGTCCAGGGTTCCCAGGTCGCCGGTGGCGAACCAGCCGTCGTCGAGCACCTCGGCGGTCTCCCGGGGGCGGTTGCGGTACCCGCCGAAGACGATGCCGCCCTTGACGAGGATCTCTCCGTCGTCCGCGATGCGCACGGCGGTGCCGGGCACCGGGCGGCCGACGGTCCCGGGACGCGGGGCGAGCGGCGGGGTGAGGGTGGCGGCCGCCGAGGTCTCCGTGAGTCCGTATCCCTCGTAGACGGTGATGCCGGCGGCCCGGAAGAACAGGTTCAGCCGGCGGTCCAGGGGGGAGCCGCCGCTGATGGCGTGCCGGAGCCTGCCGCCCAGCTCCTTGCGGATCCGCCGGTAGACCAGCAGGTCGTACACGCCCCGGGCCAGCCGCAGGCCCGGTCCCGGGCCGCTGCCGGTGCCCAGGAAGCGGGCCAGGTCCGCCTCGCCGAAGCGCACCGCGATCCGGTCCGCGCGCTCGAAGGAGGAACCGCGGCCCAGCCGCTCGGCCGTCTCGCGCCCGGTGTCGTGGATCTTCTCGAAGAGGTAGGGCACGCCGACGATGAACGTCGGGCGGAAGGAGCGCATCTCGGGGCGCAGCTCCGCGGGCTTGATGCTGGGCCAGTGCCCGAACTCGATCCGTGCGGTCAGGCACGCGATCTGCAGGGTCCGGCCGAGGATGTGGGCGAGGGGCAGGAAGAGCAGGGTGGCCGCGGTCTGCCCGGTGACCTCCTTGAAGATCGGGTGCAGCAGTTCGACGGTGTTGGCCGCCTCGGCGTGCAGGTTGCCGTGGCTGAGCATGCAGCCCTTGGGCCTGCCGGTGGTGCCCGAGGTGTAGCAGAGGGTCGCGACGGTGCCGGGGCCGAGCGCGGCGCGGCGGCGGGTGAGTTCCTCGTCGGGGGTCCGGCGGCCGAGCTCGGCGAGCAGGTCCAGCGCCGGGCGGCCGTCCGCCGCCGGGTCGATCCGCCACAGCCGGGGCGGGGATTCCTGTGCGGCGAGCGCGGGGGCGACCGTGGCCGCGTGGTCGGCGGTCTCGACGAACAGGTGGGCCGCGCCCGAGTCGCGCAGGATCCACTCGACCTGCTCGGCGGAGGAGGTGGGGTAGACGGGGACGGTCTGGCCGCCGGCGGCCCAGACGGCGAAGTCCAGGACGCACCACTCGTAGCGGGTGCGGCACATCACGCCCACCCGCGCCCCGGGCTCCAGTCCCGCCGCGACCAGACCCCTGGCCGCGTCGGTGACCTCACGTGCGAAGGCGGCCGCGGAGACGGGCAGCCACCCGTCCGCGGTCCTGCGGCGTATGACGGTCGCGTCGGGCGCCTCGGCGGCGTTGGTGAAAGGCAGGTCGGCGAGGCTGCCGGTGGCCGGTGGCGGGGCCAGCGCCTCGGCCCGGGCCGACCGGATCCGGCCGTCCTCCTCGATCACCTCCACGGGGCCGCGGTTTGCCAGGTCGCTGCGGCGTTTCGCGGCCTTGAGGTTCTTCCGGACGCCCATCTGTTCGGCTCCTGTTCGCGGGGGCGGGGTGGTGCCTGGGCCGGTGCGCGCTTGGTGACAGGACTGTCAACTTACTCATGCGTAAGGAGAATGCAATGCCCCGGACACCCCGAGCCCCCGCCCGGTCCGCGAGCGCCCGGCCGTCAGGGTGCCGCGGACCGGACGTCGGGCCGTCCCGCTGCTCAGTCACCGATGAAGGCCGTCGCAGCATTGCGTCGGCACAGACAAGAAACGTCCCTTGCCGCCCGGCTTCGAAAGAAATCAAGGAATGGCTGTTGCATGCTCAGTTACCCGCTCGTAACGTTCAATTCCACCGGGGCGCCGCCATTCCGTCGGCGCCATGGCTCGCGAGTCATATTCGGCCGCATTCCGCGGCCCGGACCCCGTGGTCCGTCCCGAGTCGGCCACGGGGTCCACCCATGCGCGTAAGTGCGTTCCTCGACCTTCAGGAGCTGATATGAGACGCACGCTGTCCGGATCCTCCCGCCGCCCGGCCGCGCGCCGCGCGACCGTGGCCGTCGCGGCCGTCCTCGGCTGTGTCGCCCCGGTCCTGGCCGCCGGTGCCGCGCACGCGGAGTCCGGAGCCGCCGCGGCACCCGTCCGCCTCGACTACCCGATCACCGGCACCACCCATCTCGCCGGCACCGACAGCGACCTTGCCCTGGGCCCCGGCACCCTGAAGACCTCGACGAACCTGACCACCGGCGCGCTCACCGCGCAGACCCTGCTCCCGGACGCGCCCGGTTCCTTCAAGGCGCTGGGCATCCCGGTCACCGTCACCACCGAGTTCATCGAGGAGGAGCCCACCACCGGAACGCTGGACGTGCGGACCGGCGAGGTCAGCACCACCTCGCATCTCACCCTCCGGCTGAAGCACCTCAAGATCGGCGGCATCCCCACCCCGGTCGGGCCGTACTGCAAGACGAAGACCCCGGCGGTCATCGACCTGGACTCCGAGCCCGGATTCAACGTCTTCAAGGGCGGCAAGCTGAGCGGGACCTACACCATCCCCAAGTTCGAGCACTGCCTGCTGGCCACCCCGGTCATCAACAGCATGGTGCCGGGCGACGGCAACACCCTCACGCTCGACCTGGACCAGGCGTCCGCGCCCACCGACCCCGCCACCTCCTGATCCCACGCCTCGCGCGGGATCCGCGTCCGCCGCTGCCCCGGGGCGTCAGCCGCCCTCGTGCCCCCGGGGCAGTTCCGGCTCCCGGCCCTGTGCGTGCACGGCCCCCGGGGGCCGCGTGCCCGCCCGGCGCCGCAGATGCTGGGCACGCAGCGCCAGTTCGGTCGCGAACCGCTGGTCGGGATCGCCGAGCTGGGCGCCCATGACGCGCTTGAGCGCCCGCATCCGGTAGCGCACCGTCTGCGGGTGCACATGCAGGATCTCCGCCATCTGAGCCGCCGTCCCCCGCGTCGTCAGCCAGGTGCGCAACGTGTCGACCAGCCGCTCCCGCTGCCCCGGGGTCAGCCCGGAGAGCGGAGCCAACTGCCGTACGGCCAGCCGCTCGGCCAGCGCCGGGTCGCCCATCAGCCACAGCGTCACCAGATGGTCCTCGCACCGGGTCAGCCCCGCCTGCGGAAGGGCACCCGACTCCACGAGGGAGAGCGCCTGCCGCGCCCAGCGCAGCGAGTCGGCCGCGCCGCCCAGCTCCACCGTCACCCCGAGCACCGCGCGGCGGCCCGCCAGTGCGGTCTCCAGCATGGCCGTGCGCGGCCCGTCGATCTCGCCGGGCACCAGCAGGTGCGGCCGCTGGTCGCCCAGTTCGGCCAGTACGTCCTCGTCCAGCCGCCCCGGCAGCCGTAACCCGTTGCGTCCGGCATCCGGGCTCAGCGCCACCAGGGTCACCCGCTCCGGAATGCGCCAGCCGACCCGGCGGGCCAGTTCGGCCAGCGGGGAGGGCGGCGCGGGACCCGAATCGGCCGGAGCGCGCTGCCCGTCGGCGGGCCCGGAGCCGCGGCGGGTGCCGACGGCATCGGCGACCCCGGCCAGGATCAGCCGCAGCAGCCGGCCCCGCTGCGACTCCCACGCATCCTCCCCGCCGCCCTTCGCGGCCACATAGCCCTCGCGGCACAGCGACTCGATCACGTCCGTGTAGGCGAACACCGCGTCGGCGAAGGCGACGATCAGGGATGCGGGCAGGTTGTAGCGGGTCCCCACGGTCGTCGCGCGGCGCAGCCCCACCCGGGCCCCGATCCGCAGCGCCGACTGGAGGCAGTGCAGCCCCCGGCCCTCGTGTGCCTCGAACGCGCCTAATCTGCGGCAGAGCTGGTCCCGCTCGGCGGTGGAGGCCGTCGGGTCGGCGACCAGCTCGACGAAGCTGGTGAGGTTCTGCCGCACGCAGTGCAGCAGCACCGTCCGGTACGAACCCTCCAGCAGCGGCCGGTACTCGGGTACGGCGCGGCCGATCTCCTGCATCATCTCCTCGGCCACGACGGGGAGTTCGGGCCACATCACGGAGGCCAGTTCCTGGGGGAGCGCTCCCGGCGCCTGCGTGCGGGCCCGAGAGGCTGCTGCTGACTGCACCATGGACGTACCTTCCACTGTCGGCCTCGGAGCGGGACGAAAGCCAACCGGCCAAGGTGGGGCGAGTCCGGGTGTGCACACGGCCGGTGCGGCCGGCGGGCGCTCCGACGGGATGCGTACCGCCTTCCGGAGCCGCGCGGGCCGTGACCCGAGCCGGTGGGGGGTACGGCATCGGCGCTCGCGCACCGCAGACCATAGACCAGCCGACGCGTGGGCGCAGCCCCCTCGCAACGGGGAAGATCGCGGGGTGCACGCGGGCGTCACCACGCTGCCACCGTGCGGGGCGCGCGTCACCGGCCGGGGCCGACGACGCGCACCTGTTGATGAATCCCGGGCATCCGCAACGGCCCGGATGCTCTGTTGTTGACAAGAAAACCAGCGGCCGGAAATCGCCCTGCCGCATCTTGGACCGAACTATTGCACCGCCGCGTTACCAGTGCGTAACGTCCTGTTCTGCCGCCGCCCAGCAGGGCATACGGAATTGGCGGGCGCAGCGCTACGTGCGATGAGTAATTGCTGTGCTGAGAATGTCGCCCCGGTGCGGGAGTACAGCTCTTCAGAATCCCATATCCAACGGAGGGAATGTCACGTGCGCAAATTCACCAGACGAGTAGCGGTGGCGGCCGTCGCCGCAACCGCCGCCCTCGGATTCTCCGCCGCCTCCGCCGCCGCCACATCCGCGGCGACCTGGACGGTGACACCGGGCGGGTCGTTCTCGGCGAACGCCGCCAACCCCACCCTGTCCGTACCCAACGCCGACCTCTTCTGCGACTCGTCCGACGCGTCGGGGAGCCTGAAGACCGGATCCGGCAACGCCGGCGCCGGACTCGGCAGCATCGACTCGCTGACCTTCTCCGGCTGCTCCCTGGCCGGTATCAGCTTCGACGTCACCGTCTCCAGCCCGCTGAGCATCAACGCGGAGTCCGTCGACTCCGCCGACCCGGACCGGGTGGTCGGCTCGATCTCGGGCATCACCGCCTCCATCTCGGACCCGGACGGGCTGTGCACCGCCTCCTTCGCGGGCCCGGGCGGCGCCGACGCGACCGTGACCGGCTACTTCGACAACTCCACACACCAACTCGTGATCAACGGCGGCAACCTCGAGGCCACCAGTGCCAACTGCCTCGGACTGATCAACACCGGCGACTCCGCCACCTTCAACGCCGCCTACGACACCGACCCGGCGCAGACGATCACCGCCGACTGACCGCTCGCCGTCCGCCGCACCCGCCCCGGCAAGGGGCGGGTGCTGCCCTCTCCGAGGAGTCCCGTGAAGCCCAGCGCGACATCCCGCCGCCGCACCGTGCGGGCCTCAGCCGTGGGGGCCCTCGCGCTGGTCGCCGGGGTGCTGCCCGGTGCCGGATCGCAGGCGCAGGAACAGCGGACGCGGCTCACGGCAGACTACGCATGCGCCTTTCCCTCCGGCACCCGGCAGATCGAGGTCGAACTCTCCGGGCGGTTCCCCGCATCGGCCACCGCCGGGCAGCCCGTCCGGATCGGTGAGTTCCACGCCGATGTCGTCCTTCCGCGGCAGGCCCTGGAGAAGCTGCTGCCCGCCGGGACCGAGTCGGTGACCTCGGAGGCGGAGCTGACCGTGCAGGTGGCGCAGGGCGGCCGTTCCGCCGACGCGCGGTGGGACGCGCTGCGGGCCGACACCACCCCCGTCCCCGCCGGGCAGGACCTCACCCTCGCCCACCGCGGCACCGTGCCGCCGGTGACGGCGGCCCGCGGGGGAGAACTCGGCTTCACCGCCGGAGCCCTCGCGCTCGACGTCACGCCCGCCGCGCAGCAGCCCGACGGCGAGCAGCCCACCGGGGAGAAGACCGGGGACGGTCCCGGGGAGAAGCCCGCCACCACGCCGCCGGCCACCGCGCCGGTGCGGATCGGCTGCCGCCCCGCCGAGGGGCAGGAACTGCTGCTGGCCGCGGTGCGGATCGGCGGTCCGACCGACGGGGCCGACACCTCGGCGCCGCCCGCCCCGTCGGAGTCGCCCGACCCCTCCGCCTCGCACGAGCGGCCCGAGGACGAGCAGGACACCGCGCGCCGCGGAAACGGCCTCGACGTCGGCACGGCGCAGCTCCCGCCCGCCAAGCCCTGTGAACAGGAGCGGCCGGCCGGCGAACTGGACCGCTCCAAGCTGCCGGAGCCTCCCCCCGGCATCCCCGTACG
Organism: Streptomyces sp. AA1529; assembly: GCF_000280905.1. Classification (GTDB taxonomy): domain Bacteria; phylum Actinomycetota; class Actinomycetes; order Streptomycetales; family Streptomycetaceae; genus Streptomyces. Next base: position 98,781 of record NZ_ALAP01000041.1, read on the forward strand.
GGAGAGTCCGATCGGAGGAATCCATTGGTGTGCCGTCCCGGTGGCCGTGTCCAACGTGTACAAACTGCGGGGCGCCATGGTGATCAACGACCCGCGGGACGGTGCGACCACGGCGAACCTGCTCATCCAGAAGGAGTGGGCGGTCGGTCCGGGCTACAACCAGCTACGCCACCTGGGCGAGCTCGACCTGCCGGACGCCAGGGCGACCTTCCTGGACTTCGACTTCATGCCGGTTTCCGCCGGGATCGAGTTCACCAGCTCGCCGATGACCATCGTCACGGTGCAGCGCGGCTCCTCCGCGCCGAACTACGCCACCATCTACCTGAGCCAGACCCTGCGGATGCACGACGTGAAGGTCAACGGGGTGCCGCTGGACGTGGGGCCGCGCTGCCGCACCGCCCGGCCCGTCGAGCTGGAACTCAAGGGCAAGCAGCCCGAGTACGAGGTGCTCAAGGGCGGCATCCTGCGGGCGAAGTTCGAGATCCCGCCCTTCACCGGCTGCGGAACCGGCGGCGAGGACCTCGATCCGCTCTTCACCGCCTCCCTCTCCGGCGGCGGCAACTATCTCAAGCTGGTCCAGGGACCCCCCTGCCTGATGCGGCCCGGCGGCCTGGGCTGTGTCGCCCCGCCCAAGGTCCCGGAGCTGCCGAAGTGACGCCGCGCAGAACACCGCACCGGGAGGGGGCACGGGGATGGGCATCGAAGTAGCCGTCCGGGGGCTGACCAAGTCCTACGGCACCAAGAACATCTGGCAGGACATCACGCTGACCCTGCCCGCCGGGGAGGTCAGCGTCATGCTGGGGCCCTCCGGCACGGGCAAGACCGTCTTCCTCAAGTCGCTGATCGGACTGGTGGAACCCGAGCAGGGCAGCGTACTGGTCGACGGCGTCGACATGGTGCGCAGCCGGGAGCGCGATGTGTACGAGGCGCGCAAGACATTCGGGCTGATGTTCCAGGACGGGGCGCTGTTCGGCTCGATGAACCTGTTCGACAACATCGCCTTCCCGCTGCGCGAGCACACCAGGAAGAAGGAGTCCGAGATCCGCCGCATCGTCATGGAGCGGCTGGACATGGTGGGGCTGATCGGCGACGAGGGCAAGCTGCCCGGCGAGATATCCGGCGGGATGCGCAAACGCGCCGGTCTCGCCCGGGCCCTGGTGCTCGACCCGCAGATCATCCTGTGCGACGAGCCCGATTCCGGGCTCGACCCCGTGCGCACCGCCTTCACCTCGCAGCTGCTGATCGACCTCAACGCGCAGATCGACGCGACGATGCTGATCGTCACCCACAACCTCGACATCGCGGCGACGGTCCCCGACAACATGGGGATGCTCTTCCGCCGCCGCCTGGTCACCTTCGGACCCCGGGAGGTGTTGCTGACCAGCGAGGAACCGGTCGTCGCGCAGTTCCTCAGCGGCAGCCGGAGCGGCCCCATCGGGATGTCCGAGGAGAAGGACGCGGCCGCCCTCGCCCGGGAGGCCGACGCGCCGGCCCCCGGACCGCTGAACGCAGTGCCGCGGAAGCTCGTCCCGCAGCTCGAACCCACCCCCGGGCTGCCCGAGCGGCAGGCCGTGCGGCGCCGCCGGGAGCGGGTGCGGGACCTGCTCGACGAACTGCCGCCGGCCGCGCGCCACGCGATCGAGGCCGACCTGGCGCAGGACCTGGCGCCGCTGCCGCAGCGCACCAGCACCGTGCGCCGGGACGCCGCCGATCCGCACGCGCCGACCCTTTCCGCCGGCCTGGCGCATCCGGCGGGGGCCGAGCCGGAGCCGAAGGAGCGGTCATGACGGCGACCGAGCACACTCCGCAGCCCCCCGGCGAGAGACCCGGGGAGCCGCCGTCCGCGGCTCCGCCCGCTGCCGGGACACCCGCGCCGGGCCTCGGATTCCTGCGGGAGCCGGGCAAGCTGTTCGCGCTGTCGCTCACGGTGCTTCGCGCGGTCTTCCGGCGGCCCTTCCAGTTCCGGGAGTTCGTCGAGCAGTTCTGGTTCATCGCGAGCGTCACCATTCTGCCCGCCGCACTGGTCTCGATCCCGTTCGGCGCCGTCATCGCCCTCCAGGTCGGCTCGCTGACCAGTCAGATCAGCGCGCAGTCCTTCACCGGCGCGGCCAGCGTGCTCGTCAACATCCAGCAGGCCAGCCCGCTGATCGTCGCCCTGCTGATCTCCGGGGCGGCCGGCTCGGCGATCTGCGCCGACCTCGGCTCCCGCACCATCCGCGAGGAACTGGACGCGATGGAGGTGATGGGCGTCTCGCCCATCCAGCGGCTGGTGGTGCCCCGCGTGCTGGCCACCGTCTGCGTGGCGGTCCTGCTCAACGGCATGGTCTCGGTGGTCGGCACCCTCGGCGGCTACTTCTTCAACGTCGTCCTCCAGGACGGCACTCCGGGCGCCTACCTCGCCAGCTTCTCGGCGCTCGCCCAGCTGCCGGATCTCTACATCAGCGAGATCAAGGCCCTGGTCTTCGGGTTCATCGCCGGGATCGTCGCCTCCTACCGAGGGCTCAACCCGCGCGGCGGGCCCAAGGGAGTGGGGGACGCCGTCAACCAGTCCGTCGTCATCACCTTCCTCCTCCTCTTCTTCGTCAACATGGTTCTCACCGGCATCTACCTCCAGCTCGTCCCGCCGAAGGGGGTGTGAGCCATGGCCCGCACCGTCACCGGACGCCTCTTCGGCTGGCTCGACGAGCCCGGCGACCAACTGCTCTTCTACCTCCGCGCGCTGCTGTGGGTCCCCAAGACCCTCCTGCGGTATCTGCGCGAGGTCCAGCGCCTGCTCGCCCAGGTGGCGTTCGGCAGCGGAGGGCTGGGCGTGATCGGCGGCACCGTCGGCGTGATGATCGCGATGACCCTCTTCACCGGCACCGTGGTCGGCCTGCAGGGCTACGCGGCACTCAACCAGATCGGCACCGAAGCCTTCACCGGCTTCATCTCCGCCTACTTCAACACCCGGGAGATCGCGCCCCTGGTCGCGGGCCTGGCGCTGTCGGCCACCCTGGGAGCCGGGTTCACCGCGCAACTGGGCGCCATGCGGATCAACGAGGAGATCGACGCACTCGACAGCATGGGCATCCGCTCCATGCCCTACCTCGTCACCACCCGCATCATCGCCGGAGTCGTCGGCATCATCCCGCTCTACGGCATCGGCCTGCTCAGCTCCTATCTCTCCTCCAGGTTCATCACCGTCTTCTACAACGGCCAGTCGGCGGGCACCTACGACCACTACTTCGGGCTGTTCCTCTCCCCGACCGACGTGCTGCTCTCGTTCCTGAAGGTCTTCGTCTTCAGCGTCATGGTGATCCTCACCCACTGCTACTACGGCTACCGCGCCACCGGCGGTCCCGCGGGTGTCGGCATCGCGGTGGGCCGCTCGGTGCGCAACGCGATCGTGCTGATCAGCGTCACCGACTTCTTCCTCAGCCTCGCCCTGTGGGGCGCCACCACCACCGTGAAGGTGGCCGGATGAGCGCCGCCGCACCGCGCCGCAGACTGGCAGGGGTGGCCCTGCTGCTCGTCCCCGCGCTGCTGATCTGGCTCTCGGTGGCCGTCTACGACAAGCAGTTCACGGACGCGGCCGAGATCACCGTGGAGACCTCGCAGGCGGGGCACGAGATGCACGTCAACACCGATGTGAAGCTGCGCGGCGTGGTGGTCGGACAGGTACGGGAGATCACCTCGGACGGCAAGGGCGCCCGGCTGCGGGTAGCGCTGCAGCCCGACAAGCTCGCGCACATCCCCGCCGACGTGCGCGCCCAGATGCTGCCCACCACCGTCTTCGGGCAGCGCTACGTCGCCCTCGTCCCGCCCCGGAACCCGGCGCCCCGGCCGATCGAGGCCGGGGCCACCGTCCCGCAGGACCGCAGCCGCAACGCCATCGAACTGGAGCAGGTCCTGGACCACCTGCTGCCCACCCTCACCGCCGTGCAGCCGCAGAAGCTCGCGGCCACCCTGACCGCCGTCTCCCAGGCGCTGGAGGGCCGCGGCAGCAGGCTCGGGGACAACCTCGTCGCGCTGGACCGCTATCTGAAGAAGCTCAACCCCCACCTCCCGGCCCTCAACCAGGACATCAAGGAGCTGGTGAAGGTCAGCCACCTGTACGCCGACACCGCGCCCGGGGTGCTCGACGCGCTCTCCGACTTCGCCACCACCAGCAGCACCCTGGTGGAGAAGGCCGACGACCTGGCCACCGCCTACGGCACCACCACCGGTACCGCCCGCGAACTGACCGGGTTCCTGCGGGCGAACCGGGAGAACATCATCCGGCTGGCCGGAGCGAGCCGCCCCACGCTGCGGATCCTGGCCGCCCGGTCCCCGTCCTTCCCCTGCACGCTGCGCACCCTCGCCAACTTCGTGCCCGTGATGGACCAGGCGCTGGGCAAGGGCAGCGACCGCCCGGGGCTGCACGTCGACCTGGAGGTCACCCGCTCCCGCGGCGCCTACCGCCCCGGCGAGGACACCCCCGCCTACGGCGGGGAGGCCGGCCAGGGCCCCCGCTGCTACTCGGCCCCCTACCTCGGTCCGGCGGACGGCACCGCCGCCGGGGAGAAGCGCACCGAACCGGCCGGTGAGGGCGCCACCATCGCCGATGCACGGGGCGGTGCCGGGATGCCCAACTCGCCACAGGAGAACCAGCTCATCAACGAGGTGCTGGCGCCGTCGAAGAACCTGCCGGACTGGAGCAGCGTCCTGGTCGGGCCGACCCTGCGCGGCACGGAGGTGAGACTCAAGTGAAACGCGCCTCCCTCGCCGGGCCGCTCGTCAAGTCGCTCGTCTTCATCCTGGTGACCTCCCTCGCCACCGCCGTGCTCGCGCTCAGCATCTCCGACACGGGGGTGGGCGAGACCGACTCCTACCGTGCCCGGTTCACCGATGTGACCGGTCTGGTGGAGGGCGACAGCGTACGGATCGCCGGGGTGCGGGTCGGCAAGGTCGAGGAGATCGGCGTCGTCGACCACCGGATCGCCGAAGTGCGGTTCTCCGTGGAGAAGGGCCGCGCCGTGCCCGCCTCGGCACACGCCTCCGTGAAGTACCTCAACATGGTGGGGCAACGGTATGTGGACCTGAAGCGCGGCAGCGGACCCGTCGGGCGCACCCTGGCCACGGGCGGCACCATTCCGCTGAGCCGCACCACACCGGCGCTCGACCTCACCCAGCTCTTCAACGGTTTCAAACCGCTCTTCCAGGGGCTCTCGCCCGAGGACACCAACCAGCTCGCCGGAGAGATCATCAGCGTCCTCCAGGGCGAGGGCGGCACCGTCACCTCGCTGGTCGGCCACATCAGCTCGCTGACCACCACCCTCGCCCGGCGCGACAAGGTCATCGGCTCACTGATCAAGAACCTGAACTCGGTGCTCAAGACGGTCAACACCAGGGAGAAGGGCTTCAACGAGCTCATCACCAGCCTGCGCGACCTGGTGTCCGGCTTCGCCGAGGACCGCGAGCCGCTGGGCGACGCGGTCACCGCCATGGGCGGGCTGGCCACCACCACGGCCGGACTGCTGGAGGAAGGCCGGGCGCCGCTGAAGAAGGACATCCGCCAGTTGGGCCGGCTCTCCCGACAACTCGACAAGGGCACACCGCAGTTCGAGACATTCCTGCGCACGTCGCCGGAGAAGATGAGGACGCTCGCGCGGCTCGCGTCCTACGGCTCCTGGTTCAACACCTACCTGTGCGAAGCGAGGACGAGCGGACTGACCATGGCCGACGGCAGCGAACCACCCACCGGCATCGCCGTCACCCAGTCGAGGTGCCGGTCATGAGCGGCCGCACGGGACGCCGGCTGCCCCGCCTCAAGCCGATGTCGCAGCGCAACCCGATCGCCGTCTGCCTGGTCGGGTTCCTCTTCCTCGCCCTGCTGGGCACCGCCGTCTACCGCGTCGACGACCTGCCGCTCATCGGCGGCGGCACCACCTACACGGCCGAGTTCACCGAGGCGGCCGGGCTGCGGGCCGGGAACGAGGTACGGGTCGCGGGCGTGAAGGTCGGCGAGGTCTCCGCCGTCGCGCTCGACGGCGCCAAGGTCGCCGTCGAATTCGAGGTCGAGGACACCTGGGTGGGCAACGCCAGCCGCGCCGCCATCAGCATCCGCACCCTGCTCGGGGAGAAGTTCCTGGCCCTCGATCCGCTCGGCACCGGCCGCCAGGATCCCGGCCGGCGCATCCCCGCCAGCCGCACCACCTCTCCCTACGACGTCACCCAGGCGTTCACCGGGCTCGGCCGCACCTTCGAGGAGATCGACTCCGAGAAGCTGGCCAAGAGCTTCCAGGCCGTCTCCGACACCTTCGAGAACACCCCCGAGGACGTACGCGGAGCCGCCGAGGGACTGTCCGCGCTCTCCCGCACCATCTCGTCGCGGGACACGGAACTGGCCCAACTGCTGCGCGGCAGCAAGAAGCTGACCCGCACCCTCAAGGAGCGCCGCGCGGACTTCAGCACGCTGCTGCGGGACGGCAACCAGCTGCTGGCCGAGGTCCGCGCCCGCCGCGCCGCCATCCACCGGCTCTTCACCGGAACCCGCGACCTGGGAACCGAACTGACCGGACTGGTCGACGACAACAACAAGCAGCTGGGCCCCACCCTGCGCGCCCTGGACCGGGTCACCGACGTCCTGCACAAGAACCGCAACCGGCTCGACGCGGCGCTGAAGGTCGCGGGCCCCTACTACCGCCTCATCGGCAACACACTCGGCAACGGCCACTGGTTCGACAGCTATCTGTGCGGTCTCGTACCCGCTCGGTACCTGCCTCCCGGCACCCCGCCCGAGAACGACTGCCGGCCGCCGAAACCGGGAGGCAAGAGCTGATGCGCGCGATCACCACCGGCGGCCGCAGGCCGCTGCGGGCCCGCACACTCGTGCTGGCCACCGTCCTGACCCTGCTGCTCGGCGCCGGGGCCGGCGGAGCGACCGTGCTCGGCGGTTCGCACGGCATGCGCGTCACCGCCTGGTTCGACCGGGCCGTGGGCGTCTACGAGGGGTCCGACCTGCGGGTGCTGGGCGTGCGCGTCGGCCGGGTGGAGGCGGTCGAGCCGCACGGAAAGCGAGTGGAGGTCACCCTCCTGGTGGACGAGGGCGTGCGGCTGCCCGCCGACGCGCGCGCCGTCGTCATCGCACCCAGCCTGGTCTCCGACCGCTATGTGCAGCTCACCCCCGCCTACACGAAGGGACCCCGGCTCGCGGACGCCGCGGTCCTGCCCTCGGGCCGCAACTCCGTACCGCTGGAGGTCGACGAGCTGTACGCGAGCATCACCGAACTCAGCGACGCGCTCGGGCCCGACGGCGCCAACTCCGACGGCGCCCTCTCCGATCTCCTCACCGTGGGCGCGGAGAACCTGGACGGCAACGGAAAGGCGCTCGGCAAGTCCGTCGAGGAGTTCGGCAAGGCCGCCAAGACGCTCAACGGGAACAGCGGCGACCTCTTCAGCACCGTCAGCTACCTGAAGTCCTTCACCTCCATGCTCAAGCGCAACGACAAACGCGTGCGCGAGGCCGAGCGCCAGCTGGGCGACGTCACCACCTTCCTGGCCGAGGACAAGGAGAACCTCGCCCAGGCGCTGTCCCAACTCGGCACGGCACTGGGCAAGGTGAAGAAGTTCATCAAGGACAACCGCGGCGACCTGAAGAAGAACGTCAAGAAGCTCGCGCCGATCACCCGCACCCTCGTCGAGCAGCGCGCCTCCCTCGCCGAGGCCCTCGACACCGCGCCGCTGGCCGCCGACAACTTCCTGCGGGCCTACAACCCGCGCCGGGGCACCCTCGACAACCGCGCCGACATCAACGAGATCAGCACCGGCGGCCCCCTCACCCCGACCGGCGGTGCGGCCTCCGGCGGCACCGCCGGACTGGTGCCCGTCACTCCCGAGGAGCGCAAGGCATTGCCCGCCGTGCCACTGCCACCGACCGGCACCGTCTACGGCACCCCGGACGGCGAACGGCGGGACGCCGCCGGTGAGGAGGCCGACGAATGAGCCCTGTCCGCGGCGGGCCCGGGTCCCGGGCCGCACGCGTCGGCACCGGCGTCACCGCGGCCGCCGTCGCCGCAGCCCTCGGCCTCATGCTGCTGGGCGGCGGGGCCGACCTGCCGCGCTTCACCGGGATCGAGGACCTGCCGCTGCCCGGCGGCGCCGACCTGGGCGACCACCCCTACGAGGTGACCGCCGAGTTCGGCGACGTGCTCAGCCTGGTCCCGCAGTCCGCGGTGAAGGTCAACGACGTCACCGTAGGGAAGGTCACCGACATCTCCCTCTCCGGAAAGGGCTGGACGGCCGAGGTCACCATGCGGGTCAACGGCGACGTCCAGCTCCCCCGCAAGCCCTACGCGCGCATCGAGCAGTCCAGCCTGCTCGGCGAGAAGTACGTACAGCTCCTCGCCCCGCCGGAGGAGAAGGAGAAGGACACCGCGTCCCCCTCGGCGGCCCGCCCGGCCGTGGCGCACGGCCCCGGCCGGGACACCCGCATCCCGCTCTCCCGCACCAACCGCAACCCCGAGGTCGAAGAGGTGCTCGGCGCGCTGTCGATGCTGCTCAACGGCGGCGGCGTCAACCAGCTCAAGACCATCACCACCGAGCTGAACAAGGCCCTGGACGGCAACGAGGAGGAGGTCAGATCCGTGCTCGGCCGCGTCGACAAGCTGGTGGGGAACCTCGACCGGCACAAGGGCGACATCACCCGGGCCCTGGACGGCGTCAACCGGCTCTCCGCGACCCTCGCCGCCCGGAAGAAGAGCATCGGCACCGTGCTGACCGACGTCAGCCCGGGACTGACCACCCTGGAGGACCAGCGGGGCCAGCTCATGACGATGCTCCGCTCCCTCGACACCCTCTCCGAGGTCGCCGTGGACACCGTCGACCGCAGCAAGGACGACATCGTCGCCGACCTCAAGGCCCTCGCGCCCACTCTGCGGCGGCTCGCCGACTCCGGCCAGGACCTGCCCGACTCCCTCCAGGTGCTGTTCACGTATCCGTTCACCGACGAGGTGCTGCGCGGCGTCAAGGGCGACTACCTCAACCTGTACCTGAACGTGGCGGCGCCGCCCGGCACCACGCTGACCCCGCCGCTGGAGGAGGAGCCGATTCCGCAGGATCCGGGCGCAGCCGGGAGCGGCGGTGCGGCTCCGCTCCCGCTCCCCGCCGTCGACGCCACCGGAGGCGAGGGCTGATGCTGACCCGCGCCACCGTCCTGAAGAACATCGCCTTCCTGGCGCTCGCCGCGCTCGTCCTCGGCGTCATCGGAGTGCGCTACGCGGACGTGGGCCGGTACGTGGGCCTGCGCGACTACTTCACCGTCCGCGTCGAACTGGCTCGCACCGGCGGTCTCTACGAGCACGCCGACGTCACCTACCGCGGGGTCTCCGTAGGCCGGGTGGGCGACCTCGACCTGACCGACGGCGGGGTCTCCGCCGAGCTGAGGATCAGGAACTCGGCACCGAGGATCCCCGCCGGACTCACGGCGCATGTCGCCAACCTCTCCGCGGTCGGAGAGCAGTACCTCGACCTGCGGCCCGACACCGGCAAGGGCCCGTTCCTGCACGAGGGATCGGTCATCCCGCAGCCCGACACGACCGTGCCGGCACCGCCCACCAAGGTGCTGGCCAGCGTGGACAACCTGGTCGCCGCCCTGCCGCGCAGCTCCCTGCGCACCGTCGTCGACGAACTGGGCGAGACCTTCGAGGGGCGGGGCGACGACCTGGAGGTCCTGCTCGACACCGGCAGCGAGTTCCTGGACGCCGCCGACGCCGCGGCGCCCGAGACCACCGGACTCATCGTCGACTCCGCGACCGTGCTGCGCACCCAGCGCGAGGAGGGCCGCGCCCTGCGCGACTTCGCCGACGGCGCCGAGGAACTGCTCGGACAGCTCAAGAAGTCCGACCCCGACCTGCGCCGCCTCATCACCGCGACGCCGGGTGCCGCCACCCAGGTGACCGGCCTGCTGCGGGACCTCGACCCCAGCCTCAGCGTGCTGCTCGCCAACCTCACCACCACCGCCGAACTGACCGTCACCCGGGCGCGTGGCCTGGAGGAACTGCTCGTCAAGCTGCCCCGGGTGGCGGCCGCCGGTTCCACGGCCGTCACCCGCGACGGCGCGTCCTTCAGCATGGCCCTGGCCTTCTTCGACCCGCTGCCGTGCACGGCGGGCTACGGCGACACCCCCTACCGGAGCGGGCTGGAGACGGGGAAGGCACCGCCCCTCAACGACCGTGCCCACTGCGCCTCCCCGCCCTCCAGCGGCAAGAACGTCCGGGGCTCGGCCAACGCACCCACCGGGGGGCCGCTGCCCGAACCGGCCCGGCCGGGTGCCTACGCCGCCGGCGCCGCCACCGCTCCCTTCGGCGACGGCGACGCGGGCCCCCGCGACATGGCCGGACTGCTCGGGCTGAAGGAGGAGCGATGACGACCGAGGTGAGCGGAGGGGGGCCCGTCTCCGGTACGGAACCGGGCCCCCGGGAGGAGCCCGGCGGCGAGCCCGCCGCAGAGGTCCGGACCGGGCCCGGGGAGAAGCCCGTCGCCGAGATGGCGCGCAGCACCGGGGAGGAGTCCAGCCGCGGCGCGTGCGCGGCCTCGGACGCGGCCCCGGACAAGGCAGCGGACACGCCCTCGGACGAGGCTTCGGAGACGCCACCGGACAAGGCCGAGGACGCAGTCGGGGACGGGACCGGCGAAGCGGCCCGTCCGGTCGGCCCCACCGGTCAGGGACCGGTCTGGCTGGCCGCGCTGCTGGTCGCGGCGCTGCTCTTCTGCGCGTTCTCCGGGTGGATCCACTGGCGGGCGCACACCGACGACGACCTCGCCTACTCCCGTGCCCGCGATCGGGCCCTGGCGGCCGGACGCGCCCATCTGGCCACCCTCAACTCGGTCGACGCCGCGCACATCGAGGCCGATCTGCGCGAGTGGCGCCGGGCCGTCACCGGCCCCCTGCAGGACGAGCTCCGCCGTTCGGAGAAGAAGAGCGCGAAGAGCCTGCGGGAGCGCGGCAGCACGGCCCGGGCCGAGGTCACCGACGCGGCTCTGACCGGTCTGGACGACACGGCGGGCACCGCGACGCTCATCGCGACCCTGCGGATCCGCACGGCCACCCGCTCCGGCACCCCCGCGACGGACCGCAAACGGATGCGGGCGGGGCTCGAACGGACCGAACAGGGCTGGAAGCTCACCTCGGTGACGCCGGTCGCGGTCGGGGAGGAGAGCTGAGGTGCGCTGGAGACGTGGGGCGGGGGAGAGCCCCGGGACAGGGCGCCGGGCATCCGCGCTCCGGGCGGTCGCCTGGCTGCCGGACCTGTTGACCCGGCGCCGGGCCCGCTGGTGCGCGGTGGTGGTGCTCGTCGCGGCACTCGCCGCCGGGACCGGACTCCTGGTGCGGGCGGCCGAGCTGACGGGCGGTCCGGCGGCACGGAACGCGGCCCTCACCGACCGGGCGGCGACCAGCAGGGTCTCCGGCGAGGTTCAGGACGCGCTCGCCCGGATCTTCTCCTACACCCCCGAGGACCTGTCAGGGACGGAGAAGGCGGCCGACCAGGTGCTGGCGGGGAAGGCGGCGCGACAGTACGAGTCGCTGTTCGGCCAGGTCAGAAAGCGCGCGGGAAAGCAGAAGCTGACCCTCGCCACCCGGGTGGTGAGCGTGGGGGTGACCCGGCTGCACGGTGACCGCGCCCACCTCCTCGTCTTCCTCGACCAGACCACCCACCGCGCGGGCCGTGACCCGGCGCACGCCGGCGCCCAGCTCTCCGTCTCGGCCCGGCGGCAGCACGGCGACTGGCGGATCGTCGGCATCACGGCGCGCTGAGACCGGACCGCGGGATCACGCAGCACCCCGGCAGCAGGGAAACGGGAAGAGGGAAGAGAGGCGAGACGTGGCAGAGGCGACACGGGCGGAGGGGGAGGGGCGGCGCACCCGGTGGTCCCCGGCGGGCGGTCCGGTGCGGGTGGCGGCCGTGGCCCTGATGGTGGTGGCACTGTGCTGTGCGGCCTGGACGGGCTTCTCCTGGTACGGCGCCGCGCACGACGACACGCTCGACTACGCCGCCACGCGCGACGAGGTGCGCGCTGCGGGCGAACAGGCGGTGCAGAACCTCAACACGCTCGACCACCGCAAGCTGGAGAGCGGGCTCGACTCCTGGGAGCAGTCGACCACCGGCGAGCTGCGTGGCCAGCTCAAGAAGGGCCGCGAGGAGTTCGAGAAGCAGATCCGCGAGGCCAGGACCGTCACCTCGGCCCGCATCCTCTCCAGCGCCGTGGCGGAGCTGGACGAGCGCGCGGGACGGGCCGGAATGCTGATCGCCGTCCGCACCACGGTCAAGGCACCCGACGAGAAGCCGGCCATCAAGCAGACCCGGATGCGGGGCGAGCTCACCCGCACCGGCGAGGGGTGGAAGCTCAGCGCCCTCGAACAGGTGCCGGTCGGCTACACCGCCGCCGAACCGGACGAGAGCGACTGACCGCAGAGCCGGAGGAATCCCATGTCGACCACCCGCCACCTCGTCAACCGCAGACGCCGCATCGAGGCCCGGCCGCGCCCCGAGGCGGAGCGCTCCGCCCCCGCGGCAGCCGGACGCGCCGGAACGCCGGACGCGCCGGACCGCGACGCCGGCGGCGCGCAGCCCGGCCCCGGGCCCGCCGCGGGGGAAGAACAGCAGCCGGTCCCGGAGCCCGGCTCCGGATCCGCCCGCACCGACGCCGGGAACGGCGCCCGGACCGCCTCCGGGGCCGGCGCCAAGTCCGGTGCCCGGTCCGGTGCGAAGTCCGGCCGGAAGCCGTCCGGTGCCGGGGCCGGAAGCAGCTCCGTCGCCCGCGTTTCCGTCCGGCCGGGGCGCAGGGCGCGGACCGGGCCGTCCGGCGCCGCGGCCGCCGCCGAGGACGCGGAGCGCAAGCGCACCCCGCGTGGCCGGTTTCCCGCTGCCATCCTCTCGCGGCTCGCGCGGGCTCCCCGTACGCTTCCGGCGGTCTGCGCGGTGTTGACCCTGGTCTTCGGCGGCTTCGCCGGCTGGGCGGCGAGCGAGGCCCGCGAACTGCGGGACACCGCCTCGGCCCGCAACTCCGCACTCGCCGACGCGGCCCGCACCAGCGAGGTCAAGGGCGAGGTCACCAGCGCGGTCAACGCGCTCTTCTCCTACGACCACGCGCATCCGGAGAAGAACGAGCGCGCGGCCGACCGGCTGCTGACCGGACGCGCTGTCGAACAGCACCGTGCGCTCCTGGCCCGTGTCCGGGCACAGGACCGGGCGCAGAAGCTGGTCCTGACGACGACGGTCACCGACAGCGCGGTCACCGAGCTGGAGGGCGACCGCGCCCGGGTGCTCCTCTTCGCCGACCAGCACAGCGCCCGCACCGCGGGGAAGGCCGGCTCGGCGGACGGTTCGAAAGGCACGTCCGGAGGCGAATCGAAGTCCAAGGACGGGGCCGGGGCCCAGGACAAGTCCAAGGACGGGGACAAGGCCAAGGACGGGGCCAAGGCCCAGGACAAGGACAAGGCCGAGGACGGGAACGCCACCTACGCGGGGGCGATGCTCGCCGTCAACGCCGTGCGCGAGGACGGCGCGTGGCGGATCGCCGCGATCGACACCCTCGACTGACCGGCTCGGGCTCCGGGCCCGCACCGGACCCGCCCGGCATCGGCCGGCACGCACCGGGAGGAGAGCGAGCAGATGACGCAGCAGGAGGGAATCCGCGCCCGCCGGGGCGGCCGTCACACCGCCGCCGGTGTCCGGAGCGCTCCGGACACCGGCGGCGGCAGGCGCGTCCGGCTGCGCCGTCGCGCGGCGGGCACCGCGCTCGCCGCGCTGGCGGTCGCCGCGCTGACGGCCTCCCAGGCACCCGGCGCTGTCGGCCCCCCGGAGGCCCGGGAACCGTGGAAGCCGGTGCGCACGGGCACCCCGTATCCGGAGGGCGCCGCCGACGACGGCTCGTACCATGTCGAACTCCCGCCCCTGGCGCGTCCCGACGGCGTCGGGTCCGCCCGCACCCCCGGCCTGCGGTCCAGGGCCGAGGCCGAATCCGGCATACCGGCGACGGTGCTGCGCGCCTACCGGAACGCCGAGCGGCGGCTGCGCGTCCAGGCCCCCGGATGCGGACTGCGCTGGGAACTGCTGGCGGCGCTGGGGAAGGTGGAGTCCGGGCAGGCGCGGGGCGGCGATCTGCGGTCCGACGGCACCACCCGCCGGCCGATCCTGGGCCCGGTGCTGGACGGCGACGGGTTCGCGCGCATCACGGACACCGACGGCGGTGCCTGGGACGGTGACACGCGGTTCGACCGGGCGGTCGGCCCGATGCAGTTCATCCCCGGGACCTGGCGCAGCTGGGGCGCGGACGGCAACGGCGACGGCAGGAAGGACCCGCACAACATCCACGACGCGGCGCTGGCCGCGGGCCGCTACCTGTGCGCCGGGGACCGGGACCTGACCGGCTCCGCCCAACTGCGCGCGGCCGTCCTGAGCTACAACCACTCGGACGCCTATCTGCGCACCGTGCTCGCCTGGTTCGACTTCTACCGCAAGGGCGCCCACGCCGTGCCGGACGGCGAGGGCGTGCTGCCGACCAGTCCGGGCGCGGGCGGCGCGGACAGGGCGAAGGACGGGAGCGGTGGGAAGGACAGGAGGCACAAGAGCAACAGGAGCGACAAGAACGACAAGAACGACAAGAACAAGGAGAAGGGCAGGGGCGGCGCCACGCCGGGCCGCGGGAACCCCGGCTCCGGGACCCCCGGCGGCGGTGGCGGTGCGGAACCCGGCGGCGGACCGAGCCCTCGCCCCACCGGTTCCGCTTCCGGCTCCCCCGACCCGGACGACTCCGGGACTCCGGGGGGTGGTTCCGGCGAGTCGCCGGGCTGCCCGCAGGATTCCGGATCGCCGCCGCCCGGCCCGACGAAGTCCCCGTCACCGTCGCCCACACCGACTCCGACCGGTACCGGCGCGCCCTGTGGGAGCGGAGCGGGCGGCTGACCCGGGGAGTTCCGCGGGAGAGCGGGGGACCCGCTGACCGGAGCGCTTCCCCGGGGCTCCGGACGCTGATGCCGCCCGCGGGCCCTCCACCGGCCGCGGGCGGCTGACCAGCGGTGGTGCGGCCCGGGCGTCGGACGGGACGACGCCCGGGACTTCCTCCGGAGTGCCCTGCCCCTGCACTGCCCGGCAGGGCCGAACGGCCCCTCCCGGTCCGCCGGGTGCCCTCAGCCGAGGTGCACCGGGCCGTGCGGGGTCTCGCAGTGGCCCGCAGCCGACCCCGCCGGGGTGCGGCCGCCGCTCTCGGCCGACCGGTCCGCGTGGTCGATCTGCAGCGTGGTGTGGGTCAGTCCGTGCCGGTCGGCCAGCATCCGGTCCAGGGCGCGGCGGACGCGGTGGCAGTCGCCGCCCGGCTCCACCAGGACGTGGGCCGACAGCGCGGGTTCGCCCGAGGTGATCGTCCAGATGTGCAGGTCGTGCACCTCGGTGACCGCGTCGGTCGCGGCCAGTTCGGCACCGACCTCGTCCGGGTCGAGCCCGACCGGCGCGGCTTCGAGGAAGATGCGGCCGGAGTCGCGCAGCAGTCCCCAGCCCGCCTTCAGCATCAATCCGGTGACCAGCAGCGTGGCCAGCGCGTCGGCTCGTGCGAACCCGGTGGTCAGGACGACCAGACCGGCCACGGCGGTGCCGATGAAGGCGAACAGGTCGTTGAGGATGTGCTGGTAGGCGCCCTCGATGTTGAGCGAGGAGCGGTTCGCCCGGGACAGGCACCAGGTGGCCAGCAGATTGACCGCGATGCCCACCAGTGCCGTGCTCAGCACCATCCAGCCCGTCACCTCGGGCGGATCGATCAGCCTGCGTACGGCCTCGTATCCGAGCCAGAGGGCGGCCAGTATCAGCGTGAGCCCGTTGGCGTGGGCCGAGAGGATCTCCGCGCGCTTGAGTCCGAAGGTGAAGCCACCGCGGGCGGGCCGCGCCGACAGCCGCATCGCCACCAGTGCCAGCACGATCGAGAACGCGTCGGTCAGCATGTGCGCCGCGTCCGACAGCAGGGCCAGCGAGCCCGCCAGCACCGCGACGGCCGTCTCGACGACGATGAAGAAGATGATCAGCGCCAGCGCCGCCGAGAGCCAGCGCCGGTCGGCCCCGGCCGAGACCCCGTGTGTGTGCCCCGCGTGGCCGTGCTCCGGTCCGTTTCCCCGCCCGGGTCCCTGACCCGGTTCCCGCTCGTGCCCGTGGCCGGGCTTCCCGTGTCCGTGCTCGTCTCTCGCGCCCACGTCGGTCCTCCCCATCGCTGCCCTCGGCGACCCGCGGACGTGCTGCGCGCACCGTCGGCCGGCGCCGTCGCGCCCCCGGGTCCACAGGCAGTGAAACCCACCCCGTGGTGTGGCTGCAAAGACTGCACCGGTGACCGTTGTCAATACCGATAACACCGCTGTGACCTGCGACTTCTTCATGAATTCCGTTGTCGCTCCGACCCGGGGCCGAGCGCGGGCCATGGACCGCGGGCGCTCGGCGGCCCGTCCTGCATCGTGATGACTTCACCCGGATTCCCGCGTCCGTGTGCCGCCGGATCTGAGAAGCTGGCCGCAACCGGCGATCGACAAAGAGCGATATGGGCGGTGTGAGTCGTAGATGGACGACAGCTCCCGGGACGGCGCTGACCGCGGATCCGCCGCGCACCCCGGGGAGGGGCGACGGCCGGCGGCGGGGGAGCGGGAGCGGGCAGCCCGGGTCGAGGCCGTGCTGGCCGGACTGGACCTGCCGGGCAAGGTGGCCCTCCTCGCGGGGACGGACATGTGGTCGGTCGGCCCGTACGGCGGCCCCTCGGCGGCCGGATTCGGCCGGCTCGTCCTCTCGGACGGCCCCGCGGGGGTGCGCGGGGAGAGCTGGACGCCCGAGGACCCCAGCGTCGCCCTGCCGTGCCCCACCGCGATCGGCGCCACCTGGGACACCGCGGCGGCCCGCACCGCCGGACTGCTGCTGGCCCAGGAGGCCCGCCGCAAGGGCGCGCACGCCGTGCTGGCGCCGACCGTCAATCTGCACCGCACCCCCTACAGCGGGCGGCACTTCGAGGCGTACGCGGAGGACCCCGGGCTGACGGGCGCCCTGGGCGCTGCGCTCGTCGCGGGGCTGCAGGCCGGCGGCGTCGCCGCAACGCCCAAGCACTACGTGGCCAACGACGCGGAGACCGACCGCTACACCGTCGATGTGCGCGCCGACGCACGCACCCTGCGCGAGCTCTACCTCGAACCCTTCGAGCACATCGTGCGCACCGCCGGTCCCTGGCTGCTGATGGCGGCCTACAACAGCGTCAACGGCGTGACGATGAGCGAGCACGACGAGCTCAACAACCAGGTGCTGCGCGGCGAGTGGGGCTTCGACGGGGCACTGGTCTCGGACTGGACCGGCGCCCGCTCCACCCTCGGCTGTGTCCGCGGCGGCCTCGATCTGGCCATGCCGGGTCCCGACACCGTCTACGGCGAACATCTGGTCGCCGCCGTCCGCCGCGGCCGGGTGCCGGAGGAAGCGGTGGACGCGCTCGCCCGCCGGGTCCTGCTGCTCGCCGCCCGGGTCGGAGTCCTGGACGGCGCCCCGCCGGCCGTGCCGCCCGCCGCGCTGCCGCCCGTGCTCGACGGCCCGGCCGTCGCGCGGGACCTCGCCGTGCGGTCCTGCGTCCTGCTGCGCAACGAGCCCGCGGGACCCGGCGGGGAAGCCGGGACCGGCGCTGCCGCGCTGCCGCTGGACCCCGCGGGGCACACCGGCGGCAGCGTGCGCCGGATCGCCGTCAGCGGGCTGCACGCCCGGGCGCCCCGGTTCGGTGGCGGCGGCAGCTCCCAGGTTTTCCCCGAGCGCGTCAGCAGTCCGCTGGAGGCACTGCGCGCCCTGGTCCCCTCCGGGACCGAGGTGTCCTACGAGCCGGGACCCGACCCGCGCTCCCGGCTGGCCCCCGCGACCGGCGGCGACGGCTTCCGGCTGACCGCCGTCCTGCACGGGCTGGACGACGCCGAGCTGGCCCGGGTGGAGCAGCGGGACGGCAGCGTGCGGTGGATGGGAAGCCTGCCCGGCGGGGTGCCGTTCGCCGATCTGGGCCGGGTCGAGCTGGTCGGCACCTTCACCCCGGCCGGCAGCGGCACCCATCGGCTCGCGGTGCGCGGCGTCGGGCACTTCCGCCTGGAGGCCGGGGAGCGGGTGCTCTACGACGCCGAACTGCAGGCCGAGAGCGAGGACCCGGCCGCCGCGTTCCTGAACCCGCCGCAGCGCACCTTCCTGCTGGACGCCGAGGCCGGTACGCCGCTGCCGGTACGCCTCCTGCACACGGTGCCCGCCTACGGGGTGGGCGGCCTCTTCGGCCTGGTCTCCTTCGCGCTCGGCTACGGCGCGCCCGCCGTCTCCGAGCAGGTGCTGATCGAGCGGGCGGCCCGTGCGGCGGCCGGGGCGGACTGTGCGGTGGTCTGCGTCGGCACCACGGACGAGTCCGAGACCGAGGGCGTCGACCGGGACACCCTCGCCCTGCCGGGCCGCCAGGACGACCTGGTCAGGAGCGTCGCCGCGGCCAATCCGCGCACCGTCGCGGTGGTCAACGCCGGTGCCCCGGTGCTGATGCCGTGGCGGGAGGAGGTCGCCGCCGTGCTGCTGTGCTGGTTCCCCGGCGAGGCGGGCGGCGAGGCGCTCGCCGAGGTGCTGCTGGGCGCCGCCGAGCCGGGCGGGCGGCTGCCGACCACCTGGCCGGACGCCGCCGACGACCTGCCGGTGCGTCAGGTGGCACCCGACGGCGACGGGCGGCTGCCCTATGCCGAGGGGCCGCGCATCGGCTACCGCGCCTGGCGTGCTGCCGGTGCCGAGCCCGCCTACTGGTTCGGGCACGGGCTCGGCTACACCCGGTGGGAGTACGAGTCGATGAACATCACCGTCCAGGACCCCGGCACCGACGACCCCTACGCGCCCGTCGCCCGGGTCACCGTGCGGGTGCGCAACAGCGGGCACCGGCCGGGCCGCGAGGTCGTCCAGCTCTATCTCGGCCCCGAGGGTGCGGACCGCTCGCTGGCGGCCTTCGCCGTCGTGGAGGCCGCGGCCGGCGACTCGGCGCAGGCGCGGCTGGAGGTGCCGCAGCGCGCCGTGCGGACCTGGGACGACGCGCTTCCGGGCTGGCGGCCGTGCCCGGGCCCGCACCGCTTCGCGGCGGGGCGCAGTGCGGCCGACATCCGCCTGGTGGCCGATCTGGAGCTGCCGTGGCCGCCGTAGCGGTTCAGCTGCGCACCGAGGCGCGGAAGGCGCCCGGGGTGCCGCCGGTGCGCTGGTGGAAGAACTTGGCGAAGTTGGTGGCGTCGGCGAAGCCGAGGGCCGTCCCGATCCGGGCGGCGGAGCGGTCGGTGTGCGCCAGGAGGCGCTTGGCCTCCAGCACGACGCGGCGGTCCACGAACTCCTTGGCCCCCAGTCCAACCGCCGCACGGGTGGCGCGGGAGAGGGTGCGGGGGGAGTAGCCGAGGGTGCGGGCGTAGTCGGCGACCCGGCGGGTGCGGGCGAAGTCGGCCTCGACGGCGGCCCGGAAGCGGCGGAAGGCGTCCGGCGGCGGGGTCGCCTCCGATCCGCTCGCGCCGGGTGTGCTCACGAGCCGCCGCAGCAGCACCGCCAGCAGGTGCCGCAGCACGTCCTCGTGCGTACCCCGCGCGGGTGGCTGCCACTCGGCGGCGAACTCGAAGCGCAGGTGGTCGAGAGCGAACCCGACCGCGCGGGCGTGTCGGCCGCCGGGCTGCCGCGCGACCGCGTCCGACACCTCGTCCAGACCCACGGCCGCCGCCGTCTCCGGGTCGGGGAAGGCGGGCCGGAAGAGGACCAGCGCGCCCTCGGCGCCGTGCGGGTCGGTGTACTGCTGCACCTGCCCGGGCCGCACCCACAGCCAGCCGCCGGGCCCGGTGGCGTGCTCGGTGAAGTCGACGGACTGCCGCAGCGTCCCCGACTCCACGGCGAAGAGCTGGTGGAAGTCGGGCCGCTGCGGATCGGCCAGCCGCAGGCCCCCGCGGGCGGCGCGGGCACGCAACTCGGACAGCGTCAGCACTTCCAGGCCCGGGGCCGTGACGCCCGGCGGCGGGGCGTACGGCAGCTCGGGGATCGCGGCGGACGCGGATGCGGCCGCGTGTCCGGTTCTCACCATGGCTGGTCGTGACCTTACCTCGCGGGGCGGCCGGTGCCCGGTTAGCTTCGAGGTGTCGTCCCCCTCCCGGGGGACCCGGCGGGAACGGTGGCGGCAGGCGCCACGCGTTCGGCGCCTCCATCCCTCATCCGCTCGGCGCTACAGGAGTACCACCATGGCGACAATCGCCGTCTTCGGGGCCAACGGCAACATCGGCAGCAGGATCGTGCGCGAAGCACTCGACCGCGGCCACCAGGTCCTCGCTGTCGTGCGGGACCCCGGCGCGTTCGTCGCCTCCGGCGAGGCCGTCACGGCCGTCACCGGCGACGTCCTCTCCGCCGAGTCCGTCGCGGCGGTCGCCGGGAACGCGGACGTCGTCGTCAGCGCGGTCGGCGGCAAGGACGGCCCGGGCCATCTGGCCACCATCGAACCGGCCGCCGAGTCGCTGGTCGCCGGAGTGCGCGCGCTCGGTGCCGGCGCGCCGCCGCTGGTCTTCGTCGGCGGTGCCGGCTCGCTGCGCACGCCGGACGGCTCCCGGGTCTGGGACGCGGAGGGGCTCCCGGAAGCGATCCTGCAGATCATGCACGCGCACGGGGACGCTCTCGACTACCTGCGCGGAGTCCACGACGTGCGCTGGACCAACATCAGCCCCGCCGCGACGATCGAGCCGGGGGAGCGTTCGGGAACGTACCGCACCGGCAAGGACGATCTGGTCGTGGACGACAACGGGGTCAGCCGCATCTCGATGGAGGACTACGCGGTCGCCGTGCTCGACGAGATCGAGAACCCGCGGCATGTGCGGGAGCGGTTCACCGTCGCCGACTGAGCGCCCCCGCCGGGGCGGGGCGGCCGCCGCGCCGCCCTGCGCACCCCCGGACCCGGCCACCGGCCCCGCTTGCGTGCCGCGCCGACACGGCCGCTCGAAGCCTTCCGGCGGCCGCCCGCGTCGCGGCCGCACCGGCAGCAGCTGCCGGAGCGGCCGGCGGCCCGCGTCGTCAGGGCAGGCGGCGCTCCATGGCGGCCCGGCCCTCGGCCGCGATGCGCTCGCGGGCCCACTGGAGGTTCTCCTCCGACAGGTCGCGGCCGGAGGCGAGGACCAGGTCCTCGGGCGTGGGGTCGCTCTCGGGGGCGGCGTGCAGGATCTCGTCCGGCGTCGTCCCCTCGTAGCGCTGACGGAATTTGGCGATCTGTCCCTCGGAGTCCACGACGCGCGCCTTTCCGGTGTAGAACGGATGGCTCTCGGAGGAGATCTCCACGTCGACGACCGGGTAGGTGCGTCCGTCGTCCCACTCGATCACGGTGTCGCTGGCGGCCGTGGAACGCGTCAGGAACGCGTATCCGGCCGACCGGTCGCGGAAGACCACCTCGCGGTAGTCGGGGTGGGTATGTGACTTCACAAGCCGCTCCTTCCCCCGCGTACAGGGGGCCCTCTCCAGGCTACGTCCGCGCCCCGGCCCCGGCATCCCGCCCGTGCCGCGCCCGCTCCGGCCCCGGCTCCGACGTGCGGAGCCGGGGGCCGCGCGTGATGCTGGAGAGCGGTCGTCCTCCCCTTCCGGAACGAGGTACGGATGCGCACCAACGACCTGACCGATGAGGTCCTCGCCGAACTGCGGAAGCCGCGCCCCTACCCGGCGGTCACCCTGGTGCTGCCCACCCACCGCACCAAGCCGGACAAGCTGCAGGACCCGGTGCGGCTGCGCAATCTCATCGCGGAGGCCGGGCGACGGCTCTCCGCGGACCCGCAGGTGCCCGCGTCGGTGCGGGCAGACGTGCTCAAGCAGCTCGAACAGGCCGAGAACGAGCTGGATCTGGTGTACACGCTCGACACCCTGGTCGTCCTCGCGGCCCAGGGCGAGCACCAGTTCTGGCATCTGACCCGGCGTGCCGGGACCGAACGCATCGTCGTCAACCACACCTTCCTCACCCGCAACCTCGTCGCCGCCCGGGCCCAGAACCGGCCCTACTGGGTGCTCACCTTCGACGAGGAGCGGGCCAGGCTGTGGAGCGGCGCGGGCGAGCAGCTCACCGAGGAGCACCGGTTCGGCTTCCCGGTCGCGCACGAGACCGACCTCTCCGAGCGCGAGCGGGCCTCCCGCACCGGGGACGTCACCTCCGGCTACCGGGACGAGGCAGCCCTCCAGCACCTGCGGGACGTGGACGCCGACCTCGCCAAGGTGCTGGCGGTCGAGCCCAGGCCGCTGCTGGTGGCCGGATTGCAGCACGGGCTGACCGCGCTGGCCGACGTCGGCACGCACACGGCACGCGGCGCGCTGGCCACCGTGCCCAAGGGCGGACTCGCCAACGCGCGCGCCTCGGTCGTCCAGGAGGCCATCGCGCCCGCCCGCGCCGAACTGCTGCGCACCCGGGCCGAGACCGCGCTGCGCCGGCTCGACGACGCCAAGGGCCGCAAGGAGTTCGTCTCGGGGATCGACGAGGTGTGGCAGGCCGCGCGGGAGGGCCGGCTGGCGCTGCTGGCGGTCGAGGAGTCCTACCGGGAGAAGGTCCGGCTGACCGGTGGTCATCCGGCCCCGGTCGCCGACGACGCGGTCAGTGACGCCTCCGGGGAGGTACGCGACGACATCGTGGACGAGACGGTGGAGGCCGCACTGGACACCGAGGCCGATGTGGTCTTCGTGGCCGAGGACGTGCTGGCCGGGCACGGCAGGATCGCGGGTGCGGTCCGCTACACCTGGGCCGGGTAGCGGCCCCTCGGAGGGACGGGGAGCGCGCTCCCGCGGGCCGGCCGGTGCCGCGCACCCCGCCGCGGCCGGGGAGCCCGCGGCGGACGCCGAGGACGGCACCGGGCGCGGCCCGCTGCGGTACGCGGCGGCGGCCTTCGTCTTCGCCGTCGGCATGGCCGGCACCACGCTGCCGACCCCGCTCTACGGCCTCTACCGGCAGGAGCTGGGCTTCGGCGAACTGATGGTGACGGTCGTCTTCGCCGTCTACGCCGTGGGCGTGATCGCCGCGCTGCTGGTGGCCGGCGACTACTCCGACAAGCTGGGCCGGCGACCGGTGCTGCTGGCCGCGCTGCTCCTCTCGGCGGCCAGCGCCGGATGCTTCCTGCTGGAGGGCGGCCTGCCGCTGCTGTTCTGCGGGCGGCTGCTGTCCGGGTTCGCCGCCGGACTCCTCTCCGGTGCCGCGACCGCGGCCGTCCTCGAACTGGCGCCCGGTGGCAGCCGGGGTTTCGCCGCGACCGCCGCGAACATGGGAGGGCTCGGCTGCGGACCGCTGCTGGCGGGAGTCCTCGCGCAGTACGCGCCGCGCCCGCTGACCCTGCCGTTCGCCACCCACCTGGTGCTGCTCGCCGCCGCCGGCGCCCTGACGCTGGCGCTGCCGGAGACCGCGCGCCCGCCCCGCCCGCGGCCCCGGCTGCGGCCGCGCGGGATGGAGGTGCCGCGCCAGGTGCGGCCGGTGTTCGTCCCGGCGGCGCTGGCCTGCTTCACCGGATTCGCCGTCTTCGGCCTGTTCACCGCCGTCTCGCCGGGCTTCATGAGCGCAACCCTGCACATCGGCAACCTGGCGGTCTCCGGCGCGGTCGTCTTCTCGGTCTTCTGCGCCTCGCTCCTGGGGCAGTCGGCCTCCGCTCGGACCGGTGCCCCGGTGGCGCTGCCGCTGGGCTGTCTGGGGCTGGTCGTCGGCATGGTGCAGGTGGGTCTCTCGCTGCTGCTCGGTTCGCTGGTGCTGCTGGTGACCGGGGCGGTGACCGGGGGGATCGGGCAGGGGCTGGCGTTCCGGTCGGCCATGACGACGGTCAGCCGCCGGGCTCCCGAGGAACACCGCGGGGGCACCATCTCGGCGCTGTTCGTCGTCGCCTATCTGGGTATCTCGCTGCCGGTCGTCGGGGTCGGCGCGCTCAGCACGGGACTGGGGCTGCGCAACGCGGGGCTGGTCTTCTCCGCCTGCGTCGTGGCGCTCGCCTCCGGGGTCGGCGCCTGGCTGTGGCGGACCCGGAAGTCCGCAGCTGCCGCGCCCGCCCCGGTCGACTGAACCCGGGAGCCGCCCGCCCGTCGCCGCGCGGCGGCGGCTCCGGAGCCGCAGAGGGTGCCGTCGGCGGCGTCACTGCGCCGCGTACCCGCCGTCCACCAGGTGGTAGCTGCCCTGGACGAAGGAGGCGCGGTCGGAGAGCAGGAACGCCGTCAGCTCCGCGACCTCCTCCGCGGTGCCCAGCCGGCCCTGCGGATGCAGCGAGACGAGGCGCTCGCGCATCGGGTTGTCCGTCTCGCGGAGCAGGGGGGTGTCGATGAAGCCGGGCCCGACGGCGTTGATCCGCACGCCCTTGTCGGCGTATTCGAGTGCCGCCGTCTTGGTCAGGCCCACCACGCCGTGCTTGGCGGCCACGTAGGCGGGGCTGCCCGCGAAGCCGTTGGTACCCAGGATGGAGGCCATGTTGACGACGGCCCCGCCGCCCGCTGCGGCCATGACCGGAAGCTGGTACCGCAGCCCGTAGAAGACTCCGCTGAGATCGGTGGCGATGACCCGGTCCCAGGCGGTGATCTCGTACTCGCCGGTGGGCATCGAGGGGCCGCCCACGCCCGCGTTGTTCACCACCAGGTCGAGCGCGCCGAAGGTCCCGGTCGTGAACCGCACGGCCTCCCGCGCCGATTCCGGGTCGGTGACATCGACGACCAGCGGCTCCGCCCTCGCACCCGCCGTCTCCAGCTCGCCCGCCGCGAGCTGCGCGCCGTCCTCGTCGTGGTCCGCGGCCACGACCCGGGCGCCTTCCCGCGCGAGCCGGCGTGCCACGGCCAGCCCGATCCCGGAGGCGGCGCCGGTGACCAGCGCGGCCCTGCCGTCGAACTCGCCGCTCATCCGCACGACCTCCTGCTCGGTGCCCGTTGCCGTCACCCTCCGCTCCGGCGCGCCGGAGCGCACCGCCTCCGCCGCCGTCCGGGTGAGCGGCCGAACGCCCGGCACCGCGGGGCCGGTACGTGCCGTGCACCGGACGGCGGGCTCCGGGTTGCGGGGCGGCGGGGAGGCGCGTGCCATGGCGGTGACGGCACAGCCGCCGTCCGCTCCGGCCGCCCGCGCACCCGAGGACCCCGTATGACGCCACTGCAACTGCTCTCCCGCCCGCTTCTGGGCGTGTTCTTCGTCAACGCGGGAGTGGGGACGCTGAGCCGGCCCGAGCCGCCGGCCGAGCTTGCGGCGCCCTTCCTGGAGCGGCTGCGCGAGAAGGTTCCGCTGCCGGGTGACGACGTGACGCTGGTACGGGTGAACGCCGCTGTCCAGGTGGTGGCGGGCGCGCTGCTGGCCACCGGACGTGTGCCGCGGACCGCGGCGCTGGCGCTGGCCGGCTCGCTGTTGCCCACGACGCTGGCCGGGCACCCGTTCTGGGAGCAGGACGATCCCGGGCAGCGCGCCGCGCACCGGATCCACTTCGGCAAGAACACCGCCATCGTGGGGGGCCTGCTGGCCGTCGTCGGCGATGCCGACCACCACGCGCGCGTCCGGGCGCTGCGGGCCCGCGCCAAGAAGCACCGGACCCGGCACTGCCCCGCACACCCCCGGCACGCCGCGGCCCGGCGGGCCTCGGGCACCGCCCGCGCGGCGCGCTGCCCCGCGGGCCGCGCCCGGACGGACCGCTCCGGGTAGCGGTCCGCCGGCCGGGGCCCGGTCATCGGCCGCCGGCCGGCGGATCTCTCAGGAGCCCTTGAGCGTGTACTTGCAGCCCTGCGAGCTCTCGCCGCCGGCGTTCTTGTCGACGGTCTTGCCGTCGACCTCCAGGACGCAGGCCGGGAAGACGAAGCTGCCGTCGGCGCCCTTGACGGCCTGCGGCGTGACATAGAGTTGCACGCCGTTCTTCAGCTCGGCCCCCTCGAGAGTGACCTGGTCCTCGTGCTTCCAGGGCAGCGTCGCCGTCTCGAAGTGGCTGTCGCCCGCCGCCCAGCCGATCTGCGAGGAGCCCGAGCCCTCCACCCGGAGGGTGACCCGGTGGGTCTCCGGCGGGCCCCACGTCTGCTTCGGTTTCGCCGCTGCGGAGGCGCCGCCGCTGTCCGCCTCCCCGTCGTCCGAGCCCCCGCCGCAGCCCGTCACCAACGCGCACACCATGACTAAGGTCGCTCCCGCGACTGTCCCGCGCACCTTCTGCTCCTCTGTGTCGACGGTCGGATGTTCCCCCACGTCCCCGAGCCGTGAGCCTAGTGGGCCGGGCGCTGTTCGGTGGGTGGAACAGAAGAGGAGAGACTGCGGAGGAACCGGGGACGACCCGCACCGGTGTGCCACCCGGCCGCGGGCTCACCGGTGCGGGGAGGAGCTCCGCTCCCCCCGGGGAGCGGCGTTGCTCACCCCGCGGAGCCGTCCGGCGCCTCCAGCGGGCGCGCCGTCTCCAGGACTCGCTCGGCCGCGTGCACGGAGTCGACCAGCGGGTGGAGGGCCAGGGCGCGCAGCGCGGCGCGGTGCGAGCCGCGGGTCGCGGCCTCGACGGTGGCGCGTTCGACGGCCTTGAGCTGGAGCATCAGCCCCAACTGGTCGGCGGCGACCGGTCCGGTGGCCAGCGGGCGGGCACCGCCGGAGTCGACCATGCACGGCACCTCGACCACGGCGTCGGAGTCCAGGCCGGGCACGGCGCCGCGGTTGCGCACGTTGAGGATCAGCGTGGTGCGCCTGTTCCGCGCGATGGCCCGCATCAGGGCCAGCGCGACCCGGTCGTAGCCGCCGCCGTCCAGATCGCAGCTCTCGCGCTGCCAACCGCCGGACGCCTCGCGGCTCTCGGCCATGTAGGTCTCCTCGCGTTCGCGGCGCGTCTCCTCCCACGAGCGGAAGGCGCCGTCGCCGCCGCCGGAGAGCTCGGCGTAGAAGCCCTCCTGCTGCCGGGCGAGGAACTCCCCCCGGGTGGCGTCCGCGGCGCGGATCGCGGTGAGGGCCTCCCGGTGGTGGTAGTAGTAGTGCAGGTATTCGTTGGGCAGCGCGCCCAGGGCCTGCAGCCACTCGGTGCCGAAGAGTTTGCCCTCCTCGAAGGACGCCAGCGCCGGGGCGTTCTCCAGCAGCGCGGGCATCCGGTCGGTGCCGTCGACCACGATGCGGCGCAGCCAGCCGAGGTGGTTGAGGCCCACGTAGTCGAAGTCGGCGCGGTCGGGGTCGGCGCCGGCGGCCCGCGCGGCGCGGCGGCAGAGTCCGACGGGGGAGTCGCAGATGCCGATGACGCGGTCGCCCAGCACCCGGCTCATCGCCTCGGTGACCATGCCGGCCGGGTTGGTGAAGTTGATGACCCACGCCTGCGGGGCGAGCGCGGCGACCCGTTCGGCGATGTGGACGGCCACCGGGACCGTGCGCAGTCCGTAGAGCACCCCGCCCGCGCCGACGGTCTCCTGGCCCAGCAGTCCTTCGGCCAGCGGATGCCGCTCGTCCCGCACCCGTCCGGCGAGGCCGCCGACGCGGATGGCGCTGAAGACGAAGTCGGCGCCGCGCAGGGCCTCGTCGAGGTCGGTGGTGGTGCGCACGGCGGGTGCCGGCCCCGGATGCCCGGCCGCCTGTTCGGCCAGCACGGCGCCGATGGCGCGCAGCCGGCCGGGGTCGGTGTCGTGGAGGACGAGTTCGGTGCAGCGTCCGGCCGCATCGGGGTCCCGCGCGTCGTCCAGCAGCGCGCGGTGGACCAGCGGGACCCGGAATCCGCCTCCGCCGAGCACGGTGAGCCGCAGGCCGGCCGCGCCGGTGGGGTCCGGCGCTGCTGTCATTCCCGTCATACCTCTACTACCTCCACTTCGGCCTCGCGGAACGCGGCGAGGGTGGCCGGATCGGACTCCCGGCCGGTGATCAGCATGTCGATGTCGCCTGCCTGGCAGACGCGGGCGCTTCCGGTGCCGGGGAACTTGCGCGGGGTGGCCAGCAGCACGGTCCGGCGGGCCGAGGCCAGCATGGCCCGTTTCACCGGGACCTCGACCTCGGTGGTGTCCAGTACCCGGCCGTCGGCCAGTACCCCGCTGGTGCCGAGGAAGACCCGGTCCGCGTAGATCTCGCGGAGCGCGGCCCGGGTGATCTGGCCGACCAGCGAGCGGTAGTTGCGCCGCACCTCGCCGCCGAGCAGCACGAGCGTCACCTCCGGGTCGGAGCGCAGCTCCTCGTAGACGGCGAGGTTGGAGGTGACGACGGTGATCTTCCGGCCGTGCAGCAGCCGTGCCAGCTGGAGGGTGGTGGTGCCGATGTCCAGCAGCACCGTCTCCCCGTTGCTGATCAGCTCCGCGGCGACCGCGGCGACGGCTTCCTTGGCGGGGAGGTCGTCCACCTCCTCCTCCGCGAAGGGGCGTTCGACCGGTTCCCGGGCGATGGCGCCGCCGTACACCCGCCGCAGCCGTCCGGAGCCGGAGAGGTCGGACACGTCCCGGCGCGCCGTGGCCTCGCTGACCTGGAGCCGCCGGGCGATCTCGACGACGGGCAGCACCCCCTCCTCGCGGAGGATCCGCAGCAGCTTCTCGTGCCGGGTTTCGCGCAACATGCGCAGCACCCTAGCGCGACTGAGCGTCTTTGCGCGACTGTGACCGACCTATTGCATTCTGCCGAGGAGGAGTGCATGGTGTCGCTCAAATCAGTCACGTAAACGCTGAGTTTTGGCCATAGCTGAGAGGGGCGAGCGGCCTTGAGTACCACTGGGAGTGCCCAACCGGCACCGACCGGGAGCTGGTTGGACCCGCTGGCCGGCCTCCGCACGGAGGAGGGCCCGCAGACCGATGTGTTCCTCACCGGCACGGTCTTCCTCGACATCGTCCTCACCGGCCTCGACCACGCCCCGGTGCGCGGCACCGAGACCTGGGCCGGCGGCATGGGCTCCAGCCCGGGCGGAGTCGCCAACATGGCGACCGCGCTGCGCAGGCTCGGGCTGCGCACCGCGCTGGCCGCGGCCTTCGGCGACGACATGTACGGCGACTACTGCTGGGAGGCGCTCACCGGCAGCGAGGGCATCGACCTGGCCCCCTCGCACCGCGCCAAGGGCTGGCACTCCCCGGTCACCGTCTCCATGGCCTACGAGGGCGAACGCACCATGGTCAGCCACGGCCACGAGGCGCCCAAACCGTGCGTCAGCGTCGCCGCCCGCCCGGCGTCCCGGGCCTGCGTCACCTCGCTGTCGCCGGGACGGGTGGGGGACTGGGTGCGGCAGGCCCACACCGAGGGCAGCCTGATCTTCGCCGACACCGGCTGGGACGAGACCGGCGCCTGGGACCCGGACACCCTGGCCGACCTGTCGCTGTGCCACGCGTTCCTGCCCAACGCCACCGAAGCCCTGCACTACACCCGCACCGACACCCCGGAGGCGGCGGTGCGCACGCTGGCCGAGCTGGTGCCCGTCGCCGTGGTCACCAAGGGATCCGGCGGCGCGGTGGCCGTCGACGGGACCACCGGCGAGTTCGCCGACGTGCCCGCGCTGAGCGTCGAGGCGCTCGACCCCACCGGCGCCGGGGACGTGTTCATGGCCGGCTTCACCACCGGGACCCTGGCCGGCTGGCCGCTCGCCGACCGGCTGGCGTTCGCCAACCTGACCGCCGCACTCTCCGTCCAGCACTTCGGCGGCTCCCTCTCGGCACCGGGGTGGAGCGAGGTCGCGGCCTGGTGGCAGTACGCGCGCCGGATCGGCGGCCAGACCCAGGAGGTGATGCGGCGCTACGGCTTCCTGGACGACCTGCTCCCCGGCGGCAACGGCGAATGGCCCCTGCTGCGCGCCACCCCCACCATCGGTTTCCGCTCGTGAACCGGAACAGCACGGGCCCGCGCGGCCGCAACCGCGCGCAGCACCAAGGAGGGCGTACGACGATGAACGCGCACCGGCACCACGGACGAGGACGGCTGCGCCGGTCCCGCACCGCCCTCGGCGCGCTGGCCGGCCTGCTGCTGGCCGCCGCCTGCGTACCCGGCACCGACGGGTCGGGAGCTGCGGGCACCGGGGGCGCCGCGGTGACCGCGACACCCGACCCGGGCAAGGCCGGGAAGGTCACCCTCACCGTGTGGGACCAGCAGACCCGGGGCGGCACCAACGCCGAGATCGAGCGCCTCAACAAGGAGTTCGAGAAGAAGTACCCCAACGTCACCATCAAGCGGGTGGCCCGCAGCTTCAACGATCTGAAGAAGACCCTCAAGCTGGCGCTCAGCGGCGACAACCCGCCCGACGTCGTCCAGGCCAACCAGGGCTACGCGGACATGGTCGCCTTCGCCCGCGCCGGGATGCTCACCCCGCTGGACAGCTACGCGGGCCTCTACAGCTGGAACACCCGCTTCCCGCAGACGCTGCTCAACCTCAACCGGGTGGCGCCCGACGGCAAGCGGTTCGGCACCGGTCAGCTGTACGGCATCTCCCAGGAGGGCGAGTACATCGGGGTCTACTACAACAAGAAGGTGCTCCGGAAGGCGGACGTCGAGCCGCCGAGGACCTGGCAGGACCTCACCGCTGCGCTGCCCAGGCTGAAGAAGGCCGGTGAGCTGCCCGTGCAGTTCGGCAACCTCGACAAGTACCCCGCCATCCACACCTTCGGCGTCCTCCAGGGGCAGGCGGCCGGGAGCGCCGAGCCGGTGCGCGAGACGGTCTTCGGCCGGGGCGGCGGCTTCGACACCGACGCCACCCGCACCGCCGCCCGCACCCTCGCCGACTGGGCGAAGCAGGGCTACTTCCCCAAGGGCGCCAACGGCAAGGGATACGACGACGCGGCCAAGCAGTTCGCCGACGGCAAGGGCGCCTTCCTGATCACCGGTACCTGGCAACTGGCCGATCTGCGCAAGCCCATGGGCGACGACCTCGGCTTCATGCCGCCGCCGCCGGCGGCCGGGAAGCAGCCGGTCACCACCGGCGGCGAGGGGCTGCCGTGGTCCATCACCTCCAAGTCCGACCATCCCCAGGTCGCCGCCGCCTACCTCGACTTCCTCACCGACGCGCACGCCGCGAAGGTGATGACCGAGGAGGGCGTGCTGCCGGTGGTGCCCGGAAAGGCGGCCGGGAAGCTGGACCCGGACTCCCCGAACGGCCAGATGGTCGCCGGCTGGGAGCGGCTGAACGCCGCCGACGGGCTGGTGCCCTACCTCGACTACACCACCCCCACCTTCTACGACACGCTCTCCGCCGACCTCCAGGGCGTCCTCAGCGGCGACCTCGGCCCGGACGAGTTCGCCGAGCGGACGCAGCAGGAATACGCGGAATTCCGCGCCCAGCAGCACGCCGACGGCGGGGACGGCGAGAGCGACGGGGACGCCGGGGACGACGGGGACGGCGGTGACTCGGAATGAGCGCCCTCACCGGCCGGGAGACCGGTGCCCGGCGCGCCGCCGCGGCGCCGGGCACCGGCACGGCCCGCCACCACCGCCGGGCGCCCGGCGAGCCGAGAGCCGTGGGATACCTGTACGTCCTGCCCGCCCTCGCCGTGTTCGGGGTGTTCCTGCTCTGGCCGCTCGCCCAGACCGGCTGGCTGTCGCTGCTGCACTGGGACGGGCTGACCCGCGCGAGCTGGGCGGGGCTGGACAACTACCGCGATCTGCTCACCGACCCCGAGCTGCGCGCCCCCTTCGCCCACGCCGCGGTGCTGCTGCTCTTCTACGCGGTGCTCCCGGTGGCCATCGGACTGCTGCTGACCGCGGCACTGACCCGCTTCCGGATCCGCGGCATGACCTTCTTCCGCACCGTGCTGTTCCTGCCGCAGGTGCTGGCGATGGTCGTCGTCGGCGTCGCCTGGCGTGCCGTGCTGGCACCCGACGGACTGCTCAACGACACGCTCGGCGCGCTGGGCCTGGGCGGGCTGGCCCGGTCCTGGCTCGGCGACGGCACCTGGGCGCTGCCCGCCGTCGGCACCATCGGCACCTGGGTGGAGACCGGGCTGTGTCTGGTGCTCTTCCTCGCCGGGGCCCAGCGCATACCGCGGGAACTGTACGAGGCGGCCCGGATCGACGGCGCCGGACCGGTACGGGAGTTCGTCACCGTCACCCTGCCCGGGCTGCGTGCCGAGGTGGCCGTCGCGCTCACGCTGACCCTGGTGGCGGCGCTGCGCAACTTCGACCTGATCTACATCACCACCAGTGGCGGCCCGGGCGACGCCACTTCCGTGCCCTCCTACGAGGTCTACCGCCGCGCCTTCGAGAGCGGCGAGGTCGGCTCGGCCTCGGCCATGGGCATCACTCTCACCGCCGTGATCTTCGCGCTGACCATGGTGGTCACCAGGTTCGTGGAGGGCCGCAGCCGATGAACACTTCCCGCACCGAACGCGGCGTCACCTACGGCATCCTCGCCCTGTTCGCGCTGATCGCGCTGACCCCCGTCGCCGGTATCCTCTCCACGGCGCTCGCCCGCCAGGACTCGCTGAAGACCGGCTTCGCTCTGCCGGACGGCCTCAACTGGCACAACTTCGCCGACGCCTGGACCCGCGGCCACTTCGGCAGCTACCTGTTCAACTCCGTCCTCGTGGCCGTCGCGGTGGTGGCCGCCACCACCGTGCTGGCCACACTCGCCGCCTACGCCCTCGGCACCATGCGCTTCCCCGGCTCCGACGCGCTGTTCTACCTCTTCGTCGTGGGGCTCACCCTGCCGCAGGAGGCGGTGATCGTGCCGCTCTACTTCGATCTGCGGCACTGGGGACTGACCGACACCTACTGGGGGCTGATCCTGCCGCAGACCGCGCAGTCCCTGGCTTTCGGCGTCTTCTGGATGCGGACCTACTTCCGCAACACGCCGCGCTCGCTGCTGGAGGCCGCGCGGATCGACGGCGCCACCCACTGGTCGACCCTGACGCGCATCCTGGTGCCCATGGGGAGGCCCGCCTTCTCCACGCTGACCGTCATCGTGTTCATGTGGACCTGGAACGAGTTCCTCATGGCCCTGGTGATGGTGAGCGACGAGGCGCACCGCACGGTGCCGCTGGGGCTCGCCTTCTTCCAGGGGCAGCACTCCTCGGACACCGCGCTGCTGGCCGCCGCGGCGACCCTGATCGCGCTGCCCGTCGTCGCGGTCTACCTGCTGCTGCAGCGCCGCTTCATCCAGGGGATGCTCACCGGCTCGGCGAAGGAGTAGCCCCGGCCGGAAGCCGCGATCATCCCTGTCCGCGCCTGGGACGACAAGGGCTCCACCGGCCCCGGTACTTCGAACCGGGTCGCGTTCACACCGTCTCTCCCCGGGCAGACGGGTCCTGCCCGGGCTGCTGTGCCGGGCCGGGCGACCGCGCGGTCGTGGAAGCCGGCGGCCGGGCGCAGGTGAGGGCGGCGGCCACCAGCAGGTTGGCCGCCAGGCCCAGGAGCCCGCCGT
The DNA here is from genome assembly GCF_000280905.1 of Streptomyces sp. AA1529. Classification (GTDB taxonomy): domain Bacteria; phylum Actinomycetota; class Actinomycetes; order Streptomycetales; family Streptomycetaceae; genus Streptomyces. The sequence goes on from NZ_ALAP01000041.1 coordinate 132,043, forward strand.
TGATCCCGTGCCAGGGGTCGTTGTCCGTCCACCACAGCAGCAGCACCACGCCGAGGCCCACCAGCGTGCCCGTGACCCCCGCTGCCGCGGTCAGTCGCCGCCAGAACAGTGCGAGCAGGGTCAGTGGTACCAGCTGGGCCAGTCCCTCGTAGGAGAGGACCGAGAGCTGCACCAGGGTGTTCGGGAAGAAGAGCGCGCCCAGCAGGGCCACGAGCCCGGCCAGGAAGCACACCAGTTGGGACAGCCGTTTGGTCCGCACGTCCTGCGCACCGCCCGGCGCGTCGTCCCCCGCGCCCGCCGCCCGGTTCCGGTGGGCGCGGCTGCGCGGGTCGGAACCGTTGCCGCCGCCGAGCAGGGTGCGCCCGCACAGGGTGCCGATCGCCAGCATGAACACGCTCATCGGCACGATGGCCGACAGTGCCCCGGCCACGCCGATCACGGCGACGACCGGCGCCGGGAGCGAGTCGGTCACCAGCCGGAACAGCGCCAGGTCCGGGTTGTCGAGGGTGGGAAGCGCGAACAGCGCGACGGCGCCGACCATCATCGGGATGAACAGCAGCAGCTGGTACCAGGGCAGCAGCAGGGCGTTGCGGCGCAGCGCGTTCGGGCTCCTGGCGCTGAGGTAGCCGGCGACGGTGGTGGGGAAGATGGAGATCGTCACCGCGTTGAGCAGCAGCGTGGAGACGAACCAGGTGCCGTTCAGCCCGCCCGACTCATGTCCCGGGAACGTCAGCCACTCCGGCTTCTCCTGCACCATCCGCGTCATGAGGTCGCCGTATCCGTCCAGATAGTGCAGCGGCACCCACACCGCGAGGAAGACCACCGCCACGATGACGAGCACGTCCTTGAGCACGCTCACCCACGCGGAACCGCGCAGGCCGGAGACGAGGATGAACGCCTCCGCGACGACGAAGGAGACCACGGCGGCGACGTGCAGATCGACGCTGCCGTAGGTCATGGCGTTCACCACCACGCCCATGCCCTGGATCTGCACCTGCACGTAGGGGACGATGAAGACGGTCGCGGTGACCGCCACCAGTATCCCCACGGGCCGGGAGCGGAAGCGGTGTTCGGCCATGTCGGCTATGGACAGCAGCCCATGCCGGCTCGCGTACGTCCACAGCGCCGGGCCCACGACGTACGCCACGGCGAAGCCGGTGGTCAGATAGGCGACCAGATAGAGGATCGGCACACCGAACGAGTAGGACCAGCCGGCCGTGCCGAGGAAGGAGAAACTGGTGTAGGTCTCGCCGGCCATCAGCAGCCAGATGAACAGCACGCCCAGGCCGCGGCTGGAGACCGACCACTCGGCCATCCCCTTGTCCCGCCCCCGGGCGCTGAGCACGCCGATGGCGAGGGTCGCGGCCATGGCGAGGCCGAAGAGCGTCGTGGCGATCGCGGCTGATCCGCTCATCGCGGCTGCCCTCCCCCGTCGTCGACCGGAAGGGGCTCGACCGCGCCCTCGGTGAAAGCCGGGTCGAGCCGCGAGACCGCCCAGATCACCAGGGGGCTGACCACCGTGGCCGCGACGATCCAGAACAGCAGGAACGGAAGCCCCGCCACGCGGGGTTCGATGCGGTTCGCCACCAGCGGGGCGGCGCAGTAGAGGACGGCGGGGATCAGCAGCAGCCACAGCGCGGGGCGCCTGGCTCCGGTTCGGGGGAGGCCCGCGAGGGGGTCCTCCTCGTCGGGGACGGGGTGGTGCTCGGACATTGCGGAGCGCTCCTCGGGGGACGGCTGGTAACGGCACGGGGGTCACACCGCCGGGTCGTACCGACCGTCGACGGCGGTCCAGCCGCCGTCCACGGTCAGCACGCTGCCGGTCACGAACGTGGCGGCGTCCGAGAGCAGATAGACCACGGCGCCCGCGATCTCGTCGGCCCGCGCCCAGCGCCGCAGCGCGGAGGCCCGCGCATAGGCGTCGAACCACTCGGCGTCGGCGGCGATCTGGTCGGTCAGCGGGGTGCGCACCACGCCGGGCGCCACCGCGTTGAAGCGCACACCCTGCGGGCCCCACTCCGCGGCGGCCGTCCGCAGCAGTTGGACCAGGCCCGCCTTGGAGGCCGCGTACACCCCCTGGCCGGGCTCCACCTGGAAGGCCCGCATGGAGGCGAGGGACACGACCGACCCGGCGCCGCGTTCGGCCATCGCCGGGGCACAGGCCCGCAGCAGCGAGAAGTGCGCCCGCAGATTGAGCGCGACCACCCGCTCGAACTCGGCAACCGTGTAGTCGGCGATCCGCTTGCGGACGTTGACGCCGACCGTCACCACGAGCCCGTCCAGCGGGCCCCATGCGGCCGCGGCCCGGGTCAGCGCCTCCTCGTCCAGTACATCGAGCGGATACGGGCGGGCGCCGGGGCCGGCCAGCCGCGCGGTCTCCACGGCTCCGGCCTCGTCCCGGTCGGCCACCACGACGTCGGCACCGTGCGCCACCAGGGCGCGTACCGCCTCCCGGCCGATGCCGCTCGCGCCGCCGACCACTGCGGTCCGCCGCCCGTCGAGCCGGAACAGCCGCCCGTAGTCCACCTCGTCCGCCTCGGCACCCGGGCCGTGCTCCGGACGGGCGCTCACGGTCTGATCACCGCCATCTTCGTCACCGTCAGCTCCTCGATCGCGAACCGCGGGCCCTCGCGCCCGATGCCGGAGTCCTTGACGCCGCCGTAGGGCGCCACGTCGCAGCGGTATCCGGGCACCTCGTTGATCACCACCCCGCCGACGTCCAGTTCGTCCAGCGCGCGGAAGGCGACATCGAGACGGTGGGTGAAGACCGCGGCGTGCAGCCCGTAGCGGCTCGCGTCGACCGCGGCGAAGGCCGCGTCCAGGTCCGGGACCGACCGCAGGCAGACGACGGGACCGAAGATCTCCTCGTCCCAGGCGGGCTGACCGTCCGGCACCTCGGCCAGCAGCGCCGGAGTCAGACAGCGGCCCGCCCGCTCGCCGCCCGCGACCAGCCGCGCCCCCGCTTCGCAGGCGTCCTCCAGCCATGCCAGTACCCGTTCCGTCGCGGCCTCGTCGATCAGCGCGGCCACCCGGGTGCCCTCCGCTCGCGGATCGCCGACCGGTACGGTCGCCAGCCGTGCCGCGATCCGCCGCTCCAGTTCGGCCGCCACCGGGGCTTCGGCGAGGACCCGCTGGACGGCGATGCACGCCTGTCCGGAGGCGTAGTAGCCGCCGCGCACCACCGCGTCGGCCGCCGCGTCCAGATCGGCGTCCGCCGCCACGACCAGCGCGGCGTTGGAGCCGAGTTCGAGTACGACCTTGCGGGGCGCCGCGTCCTTCGCGATGCGGTGGCCGACCGCTGCCGAGCCGGTGAAGGAGACGGCGGCGACGGCCTCGTGCGTGGTCAGGGCACGTCCCACGGCCGCGTCCCCGGTGACCAGTTGCACCGCGCCCGCCGGGGCGCCCTCGGCCGGCAGCCGCTCGCGCACCAGGTTCACCAGCCACAGCGTGGCCAGCGGGGTCGCCGGTGCCGGCTTGACGATCACCGGGCAGCCGGCCGCCAGCGCGGGCGCGATCTTGTGGGAGGCCAGCATCAACGGGTAGTTGAACCCGGCGATCCCGACGACCACCCCGACCGGCCGGCGCGTCCAGAAGCCGGTCATCCCGTCCCCGGACGGCAGCCCGTCCAGCGGCACCGTCTCGCCGCGGATGTGCACCACCTCGTCGGCCGCCGCCCGCCAGGTGGCCACCGCCCGGGTCACCTCCGTACGGCAGTCGGCCCGCGGCTTGCCGGTCTCCAGGACCAGCAGGTCCTCCATGCCCTGGGCGACCTCCTCGAGCGCGTCGGCGACCCGGCCGAGCACGGCCCGGCGGGTCCGGGTGGGCAGCGTGGCGGTGGCACGGCGCAGCGCGGCGGCGTGCCCGGCGGCCTGCCGGGCCTGGCCGACGGAGCCGACCGGGGCCGGTGCCACCGGACTCCCGTCGTACGGGAACGTCACGATCTGCTGGTCCGCGGTGGCCACCCAGCTCTCGCCGATCGGCAGCCCGTCGGGGAACTCCTTGGTCTGCCACAGCGTCACGCCGCCGCACCCCCCTCCGGTGCGGGCGCGGTGGGCCGGGTGAGGAAGTGGTGGGCGGCCCCGGCGTAGACGCGTGCGTATGCGCCGATCTCGCGCACCTCCACGAACTCGTCCCTCTGATGTGCGATCCACTTGCCGCCCGGTCCGTAGACCACGGTGGGCAGCCCCGCGTCCCGGGTGAGGATGGTGCCGTCGGTGGTGCCGGGCACCGCGCCGAACGCCGGTGCGCTGCCGTGCACCCGGGTGTGGGCGGCCACCAACCCCTGCACCACGGGATGGTCCTCGGGCGTCTCGACCGCGGGCCGGTCGTCGACGACGGTCTGCCGGACGGTCACCCCGAAGTGCTCCGCCGCCTGCTCCGCCGTCGTACGCACCCGCTCGATCAGCTCCGCGTGGTCCGTGCCGGGGATCGTCCGCACGTCCACCCCGACCACACCGTGCGCCGGGATGACGTTGAGCTGGTCCGGGTCGCCGCCCAGCAGCACGGTGGGGGTGACCGTCACGGAACCGGCGTGCGGATGGCTGCCGAAGCGCACGGCCGCCCACTCCCGCACCGTGTCGAGCGCCGCCACGATCCGGGCTCCGGCCTCGATCGGGCTGCGGCCCTCCTGCGGCATCGCACCGTGTGCCATCACGCCCGTCAGATCGAGCCGCAGCCGGATCCCGCCGCGGGCCGAGGTGCACACCTCGTACCCCTCCGGCTCGCAGACGACGACCCCGTCCACCCCGCCGGCCGCCGGGGAGGCCGCGAACGCCTTGGCGCCCAGCATCATCCCCTCCTCGTCCGCCATGACGCCCAGCACGATCCGCCCCGGGAAGGGGCCCGCCTGCTGAAGTGCCCGCACCCCGTAGATCATCGCCGCCACTCCGGACTTCATGTCGGCCGTACCGCGGCCCCACATCCGGCCGTCGCGGATCTCGGCGCCGTAGGGGTCCACACTCCAGTCGGCGGGATCGCCCTCGGTCACGACGTCGGTATGCCCCTCGAACATCAGCGTCGGCCCCGGACCTCCGCCGCCCTCGACGGTCGCGACCACGTTCGGGCGGCCCGGAGCCACCTCCGTGACGGTGTGCTCCCAGCCGAACCGGGTGAACAGTTCGGCGACCAGGTCGGCTGCCGGTCTCTCGACGGCCTCGGCGCCCTCGGAGTTGACGGTGCGCAGCCGCACCAGCTCCTGGGTGAAGGCGACGGCCGCCTCGGTGTCGAGCAGGGAATCCCACGGCTGTTCGCCGGGACCGGAATGCATGGAACCTCCAAGTCCCTGTCCCCGCCGCCCGATCCCGTGCGCCGAGACCAGGCGACTGGTCAGACCAGTTGATCGTCCGTACTCTGCTCGGGTGTCCCGGCTCCGGTCAAGGGGTCGGCCGGGACGGCACAGGATCAGCACACCTGGCAGTGCGAACAGCCCGCAAGCAGCCCACCGCGAGCCCGCCGAGGGCTCGCAGGAGCGTGAGAGAGGGTGCCGATGTCGGTCGATCCCCCTGGTCGGACCGGATTCCAGCCGGTGCGCCCGGTACGCGCCTACCAGCGCGTCGCCGAGCAGATCGAGGAGCGCATCCTCGCCGGGCAGCTGCCGCCCGGCTCCCGGCTGCCCGCGGAGCGCGAACTGGTGCGCCAGTTCGAGGTGGGCCGCTCCACCATCCGCGAAGCGCTGCGGGTCCTCCAGTCCGCGGGCCTGATCCGTTCCCGGCCCGGCGATCCGCTGGGCGCCGAGGTGCTGGGTGTCTCGCCCGACACCCTCAGCCACGCCCTCGGGCGGCTCGCCCGGTCCCATCTGTCCGGGCCCGCCGAACTGGTCCAGTTCCGGATGGTGCTGGACGCGGAGAGCTACCGTCTCGCGGCGCGGCTGCACACCGACGACGACCTGCGGCGGCTGACGGAACTGGTGGACCGGATGGCGGACTGTGCGCAGGCCGCCGCCGACGGCAGCACGCCCCTCGACACGCACGCCTTCAGCCAGGCGGACGCCCGGTTCCACCGGGTCGTCGCAGAGGCCGGCGGCAACGCGCTGCTCGCCCTGTGCGCCCGCGCCGTCCACGACGCCGTCGTGGACTCCATCGAGCACACGCTGCAGCACGCGCGGGACACAGGGGGCGCGGCCGACCGGATGCACCGCTCGACCCGCCACCACCGGCTCGTCGTCGAGGCCCTCGGCAGCCGGGACGGTGCCCGCGCCGCGCGCCTGGGCCGCCAGGCGCTCTTCGACAGCTACGGCCCGCACATGTCGCCGCAGGACCTCACCCGGCTGCGCGCGGCGCTGGACTGATCGCCGATCGCCGATCGCCGATCGCCGATCGCCGATCGCCGATCGCCGATCGCCGATCGCCGATCGCCGAGCACCGGCCCCGGGCCGGGCGGTTCCCGGCCCGGGAGCGGACCGGCGGCCGCCGCCCGGCCGACGGTGACGGCCGCCGGTTCGGCGGCGCCGCGGCGTCAGTAGTCGCGCAGGGTGAAGCCGTCCGTGACGGCGTAGAAGTCGTCACTCAGGTCCAGTACCTCGGAGGCGTCCCGCGGAGCCTCGGCCGCCTCCTGCGCGGTGCCGTGCTCCCGGCTCGCGGCCGACCGGTGCGCCAGCGCCTGGTTGGCGGTGACCCAGTCGCGCAACTCGCGCTCGTACGCGGCGAAGGCCGCTCGGTGGTCGCCGTCCGCGGCCTTCAGCTGCCCGGCCAGTACATACGCGCCGACCAACGCCATGCTGGTGCCCTGCCCGGAAGCGGGCGAGCCGCAGTAGCCTGCGTCGCCCAGCAGCACCACCCGGCCCTTGGACCAGGCGTCCAGATGGACCTGGGCGCCGCCGTCGAAGTGGAAGTCGGGCGCCTCCCACATGTACTCCAGCAGGCGGGGCATCTCCCAGCCCACCTGCGCGTAGCGTTCGGCGATCAGCCGCTTCTGGGCCCGCGGATCGCGCAGCTCCCGGTCCGTGCGGTCCACCCCGCCCAGCCCGACGTAGACGCGCAGTTCGGCGTTCTTGCGCACGCTCATCGCCAGACAGCCCCACGCGTCCGGGTCCCCGGTCAGAAAGGCGAGCTGCCAGCGGTCCAGGTCCAGCACGTTCGGGGCCGTCCACACGCCCAGATGACCCGCGAGAGGGCGCAGGTGGCGCTCCTCCGGGCCGAAGACCAGCGAGCGGGTGTGCGAGTGGACGCCGTCCGCGCCGACGACGATGTCGAAAGCGCGCTCCCGGCCACCGGCGAAGCGCACCCGGATCTCCTCCGGGCGCTCGTCGAGCGCGGCTATCGAGTCGTCGAAGAGGTACTCGACGCCGGAGCCGCCGGCCCCCACCAGGATGCGGGCGAGGTCGTCGCGGAGGATCTCGACGTCGTCGCGGTCCAGCCGGCCGCCGCTGGCGGTGGCCTCGGTGGTGCTGTACGTCTCGTTGCCGTCCGCGTCCAGCACGGACATGCCGCGCAGGTCGGTCGCGTGCTCCCGCAACTCCTCCAGGACGCCCATCCGCGCGGCCGCCTCCATCGCGGTACCGCGCACGTCGACCGCCTGGCCGCCGGGGCGCAGCCCGGGAGCGCGTTCGACCACGGTGACGTGGAAGCCGTAGCGGTCCAGCCAGTGGGCCAGCGCGGGCCCTGCCACGCTCGCACCGGAGATCAGCACGCGCTTGCCTGCCGGGGTGTCGGATGCCATGGGGTTCTCCTTCCGTACCGGGCCCGGGAGTTCCTCCTCCCGGCGCTCCGGGGCAGTCCCCAGCCTCCGCACCGCGGCCGACAGACCTCCTACGCCGGGCCGACAGCGGGCACGGAACGCCTGCACCACGCCTGTACGACGCCTACATGACGCCTACACCGGGTCGGTGCGCAGGAGTTCCCGCAGGTCCGCGACGGTCCCGGCATCCGCGTCCGCCAGCCAGGCGGCCGGGGTGGGCCCGCCGGTGTAGCCCAGCACCGGCATGCCGGCCGCGCGTGCCGCGCGGACCCCCGCCGGGCTGTCCTCGATCACCAGGCACTCCGCGGCCGGGGCGCCGCAGACGGCGGCCGCGTGCCGGAACAGGTCGGGAGCGGGCTTGCCCTCGCGCACGTCGTCCGCGCTGAAGACCCGGCCGGCGAAGCGGCCCCACAGCCCGGTCGCGGCCAGCGAGTGGCGGATCCGGGGATGGCTGCCGCTGCTGGCCACGCAGTACGGCAGGCCCCGCGCGTCCAGCGCGTCGAGCAGTTCACCGACGCCCGGCATCGTGTGGGGTGCCGCCTCGAACGCGGCGGCCACCCGGGCCCGGTACTCCACGAGCCAGCCGTCGTCCACGGGCCGGGCGGCGTGCGCGCGCACCTGCGCCAGCAGATACGGCTCGGGGGTGCCCAGGAACTTCTTCAGCACGTCGGCGGGCGTCAGCGGCCACCCCGCCTCGGTCGCCATCGCCGCCACGACCTCGGGCCCGATCCGCTCGGTGTCCACCAGCACCCCGTCGCAGTCGAAGACGACGAGCCGTGCGCGGGCCAGGGCACGGGCGGGGGAGGGGCGGGGCGCGCTGTCCATGCGCCCCACCCCATCACGCTCCCGGGCCCCGGCTCAGCCCGGGTCGGCGAGCTGCCCGGTCACCCAGGCGTGGAAGTCCCCGATGTGGTGCTCGCTGGGGACCAGCACCCCGCCCTTGCGGTAGGCGCGGGAGGCCATGGCGGGCTGGGTGCGTTCGCAGGCGTCGAAGTCCTGGAGGTTGACCCGGTGGAAGAGCTCCACGGAGTGCGAGACGTCCGCCCCGCTCGCGACCACCTCCGGCGCGTACAGCCAGTCGCACTCGACGACCGTGCGGTCCTGCGCCAGCGGGAACATCCGGTGCACGATCACATGGTCGGGCACCAGGTTGACGAACACCTGCGGCCGGATGGTGAGCGCGTAGTAGCGGCGATCGTGCGTGTCGGGTACTCCCGGCAGCCGGGCGAAGCCGGCGCCGCCGTCCACGGTGAACCCCGCGGCCTCGTCCGCGAACGCGGGCCCGTGCCCGGTGTAGTACTGGGCGGCGAACCCGTCGGCGAACTCGGGCAGCACCTCGGTGAGTTCGGGATGGATGGTGGCGCAGTGGTAGCACTCCATGAAGTTCTCGACGATCAGCTTCCAGTTGGCCGCGACGTCGTAGGTGCGGCGGCGGCCCAGCGCCAGCGCGTCGATCCCGTAGTGCCCGATCACCTCGTCGCCGCCCAGTCGCTCGGCGACTCCGTCCATGACCGTCTCCTCGAACGACGGCGGCTCGGCGGCCAGGCACACCCACGCGTACCCCAGCCATTCGCGCAGCTCCACCGTGTGCAGTCCGTAGGCGGCGCGGTCCACGTCCGGCATCCGGGTCAGATTGGGCGCCGCCGTCAGCGCACCGTCCAGGTCGTAGGTCCAGGCGTGGTAAGGGCACTGCAGGCTGCGCCGCACCTGGCCCGCCTGCTCCGTGCACAGCCGCGCCCCGCGGTGCCGGCACACATTGAGGAAGGCCCGCAGCCCGCCCCGGCGGTTCCGGGTGATCAGCACGCTCTCGCGGCCCACCTGGACGGTGCGGTAGGCGCCGGGCTTGTCGAGGTCGGCCGAGCGGACCGCGCAGAACCACGCGGTCTCGAAGATGCGCTCCTGCTCGCGCCGGAAGTTCTCCGGATCGGTGTAGCGGTCCCCTGGCAGGGTGGCCAGCAGGCTGCTGACAGCGGTCGTCATGGCGTGGTCTCTCCCTCGGGAGTGGCGAGGCGGCGGTGCGGGGCCCGCAGGGCTTCCCTGCGCGGGTCGAACAGCGTGATCGGGTGCTCGGTGGTGCCGTTGAGTGCCAGGTCGGCGACGATCTCGCCGACCACGGGGACGAACTTGAAGCCGTGCCCGGAGAATCCGCAGGCGACCGTCACCGCCTCCGGGTGCAGCGGGTGCCGGGCCAGTACGAAGTGCTCGTCGGGAGTGGTGGTGTACATGCAGGTGACGGCCTTGCGCAGGGAGCCGGGCAGCTGGGGGAGGCGGGGCCGCAACTGCGCCGCCATGGCCGCGCTCTCCGCCTCGGTCACGGTCCGCTCGACGGTCTCCGGATCGCACGGCGAGCCCTTGCGGAAGAAGGCTGTCTTCGCCCCGCCGTCCGGGCCCTCGATCGCGGGGAACCCGTAGATCTGCACCCCTTCGGCGTCCTCCCATACATAGACGGGGTGCCGCTCCGGCGCGAACGGCGCGCTGCCGCCGCGCGGCCGGAACCAGTACATGACCTGCCGCTCGACGGTGAAGTGCGCACCGAGACCGGCCAGCAGGCCGGGCGCCCACGCGCCGGGGCACACCACCAGGTGCCCCGCGCTGTAGACGTCGTCCGTCGTGTGGACGCGTACGCCCCTGCCGCCCGGCAGCACCTCCCAGCGGGTGACGGGCTCCTCGAACCGCAGGTCGGCTCCGGCCTGCTGGGCGAGCTGGAGGTGCGCCGCGACGGTCGACTCGGGGCGGACGAACCCGGCCCGCGCCTCGTACAGCGCGACTTCGTCGTCCGCCGGTGTCAGGGTCGGGAAGCGGCGCCGCACCTCGGCGGCGTCCAGCATCTCGTGCGGGAGGTCCCACTGCCTGGCCGAGCGCAGGCTGCCGGAGACCGTGCGGCTCTCGGGGCGGCCGACCATCACGCCCCCGCACAGCGTGGCGATGCTGCGGCCGGTGTCGTGCTCCAGCTTCGCGAAGAGTTCGTAGGAGCGCAGCAGCAGCGGGACGTAGGCAGGGTCCTCGAAGTAGGACTGCCGTACGATGCGGGAACCGCCGTGGCTGGAGCCGCGGTGGTGCGCGGGGCCGAAGCGCTCCAGCCCCAGGACGCGGTGGCCGCGGGCGGCCAGGTGGTAGGCGGCGGCACTGCCCATGCCGCCGAGACCGAGGACGATGACATCGCGGGGATGCGGCATTGCGGGTCTCCTTCGGGTGCCGGGTCCCGCCCGCTCCCCGCACCGGGCCGGTTCCGGCCTCCCGGCGCCGCCACCGCACCCGGCACGAGGCATGCCTCGCCCGCGGCGCGGACGGACGGGGAGCGGAGCGGCGGCCCGGGGCCGGAGGGGCGGACCCTCGGCTCGGGGGCGGGCGGTACCGGGGGCTAGCGGCGGATCCGGGCCATCTCGGGGTCGAACAGGGGCTCGGCGGCGACCGTCGCCGCGATCTTGTCGCCGAAGTACTCGACGGCGACGGAGGTGCCCGGCACGGCGGTGCGGGCCGGCAGCCAGGCGTAGGCGACGCAGCGCCCCACGCTGTAGCCGTACGACGCGCTGGTCACATATCCGTCGACGACCCCGTCGACATGGACCGGCTCGCTGCCCAGGACGACCGCGGCCGGATCGTCCAGGGTGAGGCACACCAGCTTCCGCTCCGGTGCGCTCCGCGCGGCCAGCGCGTCCCGCCCGAGGAAGTCGCCCTTGGCGGGGCGTACGGCGAAGCCGACACCGGCCTCCTCGGGGGTGTGCTCGGCGGTCATGTCGGCACCCCAGGCCCGGTACCCCTTCTCCAGCCGCAGGCTGTTGAAGGCGCTGCGGCCGGCGGCGACGACGCCGAGCCGCTGCCCGGCCTCCCAGAGGGTGTCCCACAGCCGCAGGCCGACATCGGCGTCCGCGTACAGCTCCCAGCCCAGCTCTCCCACGTAGCTCACCCGCAGTGCCGTCACCGGGACGTGGCCCACGTAGGTCTCGCGTGCCTTGAAGTAGCCGAACGCCTCGTGGGAGAAGTCGGCGGGGGTCAGGGGCTGCACCAGCTCCCGGGCGAGCGGGCCCCACACCCCGATGCAGCAGGTGCCGGAGGTGATGTCCCGGACGTGGACGTCCTCGGGCGCGTGCCGGACGAGCCAGTCCAGGTCGGCCGGGGTGTTGGCGCCGAGCTGCCAGCGCTCGGGACCCAGCCGCGCCGCGGTCAGGTCGCTGCGGATGCCGCCGCTCTCGTCGAGCAGCAGCGTGTAGGTGACCGACCCCGGGCGCTTCTTGAGGTTGTTGCTGGTCATCCGCTGCAGGAAGGGGAGCGAGCCGGGCCCGGTGACCTCCAGCCGTCGCAGCGGTGTCATGTCGTAGAGCGCGACCCGCTCGCGGGTCAGCTTCGCCTCGGCCGCGGCGATCGGCGACCAGTGCCGTGCCGACCACGGGTCGCGCTCGGCCGGCCGCAGGCCGAGCTGTTCCACCAGCGGGGCGTTGGCCTCGTACCAGTGGGGGCGCTCCCAGCCGCCCGACTCCAGGAAGTGGGCGCCCAGTTCCTGCTGTCGCGGATAGAAGGGGCTGGTGCGCAGGGGGCGGCCCGTGGCGGGCGGCTGGAGCGGGTGGATCACGTCGTACACCTCGACGAAGCTGCGCTCGCCGCGCTCGCGCACGTGGGCGGGGGAGCGCTGAGCCCGTTCGAAGCGGTGCGGGTCGCACTCGTGGGCGTCGACCGTGGTGCGGCCGTCGGTCATCAGTTCGGCGACGGCGCGCGCGGCGCCCGCGGAGTGCGTGACCCAGACGGCCTCGGCGAACCAGAAGCCGCGCAGCGCGTCGGACTCGCCCAGCAGCGGCATCCCGTCCGGGGTGAAGGAGAAGACACCGTTGAAGCCCTTGTCCACCCGGGAGGCGGCCAGACCGGGCAGCAGCCGGCCGGTCTCCGTCCAGCTCGGCTCGAAGTCCTGCGCGGTGAAGGGCAGCGAGGACGGCATCTCGGGGGCCTGGTCGTAGGGCAGCACCGCGTACGGGTCGACGGGCAGCGGGCGGTGCGCGTAGGTGCCGATGCCGATCCGGCCGGGTCCGCCCGCCGGGTCGAGGTGCTCGCGGTAGTACAGGTCGTGGTCCTGGTGGCGCAGGATCGGCCGCACGGCCTCGTCGCCGCCGGTCCCGGAGCCGGTCAGCTCCGGCAGCGGCGCCGTGGTCGCGTACTGGTGCGCGAGCGGCAGCAGCGGTACCTCCACTCCGGCCATCGCGCCGATCACCGGGCCCCAGAATCCGGCCGCCGAGACCACATGGTCGGCCGGGAAGGTGCCGCGGTCGGTGACGACGCCGGTGACCCTGCCCGCTTCCTTCTCCACCCCGGTGACCGTGTGCCGCTCCAGGAAGCGGGCCCCCCGCCGGGAGGCGCGCTCGATCTGCGCCTGGCAGGCGTCCACGGCGCGGGCCAGACCGTCACCGGGGGTGTGGAAGCCGCCGAGCACGGAGTCGGGGTCGAGCATCGGGAACAGCTCCGCGCACCGCGCGGGACCGACCAGTTCGCCCTCCACGCCCCAGGCGGCCGCGAGTCCGGCCTTGCGGTACAGGTCCAGCCTGCGGGCCTCGGTGGTGGCCACCTCCAGCCCGCCCACCGGCAGGAAGCAGGGCCGCCCCGCCCGGTGCAGCCCGGTGAACTTCTCCACGGTGTAGCGCGCGTACCGGGTGAGGGTCCGCGAGGGGCTGGTGCGGAAGACCAGGCCGGGTGCGTGCGAGGTGGAGCCGCCGGGGGAGGCCAGCGGACCCTGTTCGAGCACGGTGACGTCGCACCAGCCGCGTGCCGTCAACTCGTCGGCCAGTGAGCAGCCGACGATTCCGGCACCGACGATGACGACGCGGGCGCGCCGGGAGCCGGCCTGCGGGCCGGACGCCGGGGCGGACGGGGCGGAGGGAGACCCGCGGGCGGGTTCCGGGGCAGGAGTGTTCACAGGACCACCACCGATCGCAGCACCTTGCCGCGCTGCATCCGTTCGAAGGCGACCTCGACCTCGTCCAGCGCGATCGTCTCGGTGACGAAGGCGCCCAGGTCGAGCTTGCCGCTGAGATAGAGGTCGATCAGGACGGGGAAGTCCCGGCTGGGAAGGCAGTCCCCGTACCAGGACGAGGTGAGGGCGCCGCCCCGCGAGAAGAGCTCCTGGAAAGGGAGTTCGATCGTCACGTCCGGAGCGGGGACTCCGGCCAGGACGAGCACACCCGCCAGGTCCCGCATGGCGAACCCCTGCAGATAGGTCTCCGGGCGGCCGACGGCCTCGACGACCAGGTCCGCACCATGGCCGCCGGTCAGTTCGCGGACGGCCGCGACGGGATCGGTGCCGCGTGAGTTGACGCTGTGGGTGGCACCGAACCGGGTGGCGGTGTCCAGCTTGCCGTCGTCGATGTCGACGGCGATGACGCGGCGCGCCCCGGCCAGCGAGGCCGCCGCCACGGCCGCGTTGCCCACTCCGCCGCAGCCGATGACGGCCACGGTGTCGCCGTGCGCCACGCCCCCGGTGTGCACGGCGGCTCCCCAGCCGGCCATCACTCCGCAGCCGATGAGACCGGCTGCCTCGGGACGTGCTGCCGGGTCGACCCTGACGGCCTGGCCCGCGTCCACGAGCGTCTTGTCGGCGAAGGCGCCGATGCCGAGCGCCGGGGTCAGCGGAGTGCCGTCCAGCAGCGTCATCGGCTGCCGGGCGTTGCGCGAGTCGAAGCAGTACCAGGGCCGCCCCTTGCGGCAGGAGCGGCAGCTTCCGCACGGTGCGCGCCAGGCGAGTACGACGAAGTCGCCGGCGCGCAGGTCGGTGACGCCGGGGCCCGTCGCTTCGACGACGCCCGCGGCCTCGTGGCCCAGCAGGAAGGGGAAGCCGTCGTTGTCGACGGCGCCCTCCCGGTAGTGCAGATCGGTGTGGCAGACACCGCATGCCTGGATCGAGACGAGGACTTCTCCCGGGCCGGGATCCGGTACCAGGACCGGCTGCACCTCGACCGGGGCGTCCTTCTTCATCGCGATGACAGCGCGGACCTCGTGTGGCATTCCCAGACCTCGCAGTTGTTGCGTAGTGCACGACTGGTTGCGCTATGGGAGACATAGTGAGAACGCCGAACCTCGCCCGTCAAGAGATGTGGATCAGCTGTTGGTGACGAGGTGTCAGAAAAACGCACTGCGGGTCCGGCCGGTGCCGGACCCGCAGTTATGGGAGGTCGGGGCGCTGCTGTAATTGATGCCCCGTCAGAAATTGTCCGTTCTCGTACGCGGTGCGGCGCCGCCCGCGCCGCCGCTCCCGCCCTCGGTCAGTAGGCGTAGCCCATCCGCCGGGAGAGGTCCTGCGCCGCCGCCATGGTGCGCTTGGCCACTTCCTGGAGCTGCTCCTCCTCCAGCCGGTAGGACGGCCCCGAGACGCTGATCGCGCCGATCACCTTGCCGTCGTGGGCGCGTACCGGCGCAGCCACCGCGTGCAGGCCGAGCTCCAGCTCGTCCCGTGCCATCGCGAAACCGGACGTGACCACCGCCTTCAGCTCCGCGCGCAGCTCCGCGGCGGAGACCACGGTCGACTCCGTCAGCCGCGGCAGCTTGCGCGAGAGCACACTCTCCTGCACCGACTTGGGCTGGTGCGCCAGCAGCGCCTTGCCGCTGGAGGTGGCGTGCAGGGGGGTGCGTCTGCCCAGCCAGTTCTGCGCGGTGACCGACGACGAGCCACGGGCCTGCATGATGTTGACCGCCGCGTCGTCGTCCAGCACCGCGATGTTCGCCGTCTCCCCGGCCTCCTCGGCCAGCTCGCGGCAGACCGGCGCACCCTCCTGCGAGATGTCCAGCCGGGAGGCCGCGGCCCCGGCCAGCCGCAGCACACCCGGGCCCAGGTAGTACTTGCCCCGCTCCTGCTCCTGGGAGACCAGGCCCCTGGCCTCCAGGACGCCGAGCAGTCGGAACGCCGTCGACTTGTGGACCCCCAGCTCCTCCGCGACCTCCGTCACTCCCGCGTCGCTGTGCCGGGCCAGAATCTCCAGCACGCTCACCGCGCGGTCGACCGACTGGACCGAGGCAGCCGCGCCTCTGGACTGCTTGCCGGTCCCGGTGTCCTCCGCTTTTCCACTCATCTGCTCAACGTCACCGCCTGCTGGCCTGGTTGTGGTTCCCGGGTGCCGGTGCGCGGACGCGCACCGTTCTTCCCGGAGGCGTCGGCGAGTGCTTGACGTGAAGCCTCCCCGCTTGGATTCTGTTGCGCATCACGCTCCATCGTGCGCGATACGGAACTCGGATAGTAGCGAAGCGTCTGCCCCGCACCTTCCCGGACCTGCCGTACCGGGATCGGTCGAATCTGTCTACTCGAACGTGCTCGCGAGGTGAATCACAGTGATACCCGTCTGTCGCCTTGAGGACCTGCCCGCAGGTGAGTCCGTCCGTCTCGACCTCGAACCTCCCATCGCCGTCTTCAACGCCGACGGCGAGCTCTACGCCATCGACGACACCTGCACCCACCAGGACGCGTCCCTGGCCGAAGGCTGGCTCGAGGGCTGTCTGGTCGAATGCCCGCTGCACGCAGCTTCATTCGACCTGCGCACCGGCCGTCCCACCTGCCTCCCGGCCCGTAAGGCCGTGCGCACCCATCCGGTGAGCGTGCTGGACGGCACCGTGTGGGTACATGTCGAGTCCGCCCAGCCCGTACCCGCAACCGCACCGCACACCGCCGCAGCCGGACAAGGGAGTGCCGCATGAGGACCATCACCGTGATCGGCGCGTCCCTGGCAGGACTCCACGCCGCGCTGGCCCTGCGTACGCAGGGCTACGACGGCCGACTGGTGATCGTGGGCGAGGAGCACCACCGCCCCTACGACCGCCCGCCGCTCTCCAAGGAATTCCTGACCGGGGCACTGACCGCCGACCGCCTCTCGCTCGCCGACGCCGAGGAGATCGCCGAACTGGAGGCCGACTGGCTGCTGGGCACCCGCGCCGAGGGCCTGGACCCGCCCTCCCGCACCGTCGCCCTCGCGGACGGCCGCAGGCTGTCCACCGACGGGGTCGTCCTGGCCACCGGCGCGGCCCCCCGCACCCTGCCGGGCGAGCCACTGGCGGGGGTGCACACCCTGCGCACCCTGGACGACGCCGCCGCGCTCCGCGAGGAGCTGAGCCGGGGACAGGTGCGGGTCGTCGTCATCGGCGCCGGCTTCATCGGGGCCGAGGTCGCCTCCTCCTGTGCCACCCTCGGGCACAGTGTCACCGTGGTCGAGGCCGCCGCGCAGCCGCTGCTGACCCAACTCGGCGCGGACATGGCCGCGTTCTGCGCCGACCTGCACACCGACCACGGGGTCACGCTGCTCACCGGAACCGGCGTGCAGGCGCTGCACCCGGAGCCGGGACGGTCGGCCGCCGCCGCCGACGGCGGGCGGGCGCGGGTCGGCTGGGTGGAGCTGGCCGACGGCAGGTTCCTGCCGGCCGACGTGGTCGTCGTCGGCATCGGCGTCCAGCCCGCCACCGGCTGGCTGGAGGGATCCGGGCTGGTGCTGGACGACGGAGTGGTGTGCGACGCGGGCGGTGCCACTCCGGTGCCGGGCGTGGTGGCCGTGGGCGACGTGGCCCGTCGTGCCGGGCACCGGGCCGAGCACTGGACCAGCGCCATGGAGTCCCCGGCCGTCGCGGTGCGCAACCTGCTGGCCGGGACCACGGTGGAGAGCTACTCGGCCGTACCGTATTTCTGGTCGGACCAGTACGGCGTCCGCCTCCAGCTCGCGGGCACCCGGGGCGCGGCCGACACCGTGCGGGTGGTGGAGGGCTCCCCGGAGGACCGCAGCTTCCTCGCCCGCTACGAACGCGACGGGGCCACCACCGCGGTTCTCGCGGCCAACCGCCCCCGTCCCTTCACCCGGGCCCGCCGGGAACTGAGCCGCGAGGGAGGGCTGGCCGCCGTCTGACCGGGAGCCGCCCTCCGGACGGGCGGGGTGCGCACCGGCCCCGCCCGCCGCCCGCCGGACGCGTCAGTTGCCCGCGGTGGCCGGCTGCTTCTCGCTGGGCCGCACGATGACGAAGCCCTCACCGTCCAGGCGCAGCTGCACCGCCTCGCCCGAACCGCCCCGGATCATGGAGCCGAAACTCTGCGAGCGGTGCAGCGAGGTCTGCAACTGGGCGCTCCAGCCCACCACCGCGTCGGTGTCCACGAACACCGGTGCCTGCTGCGAGACGGGGATGACGATCGGCGTGCCCTCGCAGATGACGCCGAGCCTGCCCTGGCCCGAGAAGACACTGTTGAACAGTCCGCCGCCGGCCATTCCCGCGCCTTTGACCACGCCGATCTCGTAGTGCAGTCCGGCGTCGAAGACCAGCACGTTGCGGCCGTTGACGGTGAGCGAGTCGCCGGGCGCTATGTCGATGATGAAGCAGTTCTCCGCCTCGTGCGCGAACCAGGCCTCGCCCTGTCCGCTGACCGACATCACGGCCAGCCCTTCGCCGGTGACCTGGCGCTTGAGGAAGTTGCCGACCCCCTGGCCCTTCTTCTCGAACTTCAGGTTCCCCCGGAAGGCCACCATCGCGCCCTGCCGCGCGTAGCACTCCCCGTTCACGGTGTACTTCACGCATTTGTCGTTCTGCAGCTCCATCCCCGCCGTCGGGCTGGGCTGCGCCATGTTCTTCGTCGCGAAGAGATCACTCTGCATGGCGCCATGTTCCCCCGGAATTCGCCGCTCCATCCAGACTTGCCCGGCCGGCGGTTCCGCTGACCTGCACGGAAACCGGCCGCCTTGCGGGCTGCGGCGCCGCGCTCGCGACGCCGCCCAGCCGATCCGGGGGAGAACCGTGATTTGAGAGTTTTGCTCGACTGTCGCCTCAGTGTGAGCGCGTACTTTCTCGAAAGTCCCCAAAGGTACTCGAATGAAATGATGGAAGGTGCCAGGGGGCCGCGGCTCCCGGGGGCGGGTGCCCCGTGGCAACGAGCGGAGGAGGTCCGACATGAAGTTCGTGCTCGAGGTGGACATCAGCGGCATGCGGGGCGAGGGGGAGGCGGCGGCCGAACTGGGCCGGGCACTGCGGTACTGGGGCGGCAACCTGCGCCACTACGCGCTGCAGCCGGGCGACGGATCGGAGATCCACGACTCGCAGTACCGCCGGGTCGGAAGCTGGCACATCGCCCCGGCCTCGTGACCGGACGGCAGTAGCATCGCGGCCGGAACACGACCGGGCCCGGCGCGAGGAGAGGGAGACCCATGGCGATCGAGGGCGTGGATCCCCGGCGCATCGGACGGGAACTGGCGGGTGCCGCCGTCACCGTCGACCCCGGCCTGCCCGCGCCGGTGCGCGCGGGCGTCGGGGAACTCGTCCGGCGCCCGCTGGGCCCGGGCACCGGACCGCGGATCCATGTGGGCCCCACCCTCCCCGAACTCGGCCCCGGCGAGCGGCTGCTGTGGATGCACAGCAGCAACGCCGGGGTCGACGCGCTGCTGGCGTCCGCCGCCTGGCCGCCCGGGACCCTGCTGACCCGCACGGTCGGGCGGATGGGGGAGCGGATCGGCCAGTACGTGCTGGCCTGGGTGCTGGCCGAGCTGCAGAACATCCCCGCCTTCCTGGACCAGCACGCCTCCCGCACCTGGAACCGGCTGCCCACGGAACTGGCCGACGGCACCCTCGCCGTCGTCCTCGGGACCGGCGGGATCGGTGCGGGGATCGCGGCCGCGCTCCGCCGCTGCGGGGTGCGCACCGTCGGGGTGGCCCGCACCGCGCGCCCGGTGCCCGGGTTCGACGAGGTCGTCGCGCTCGGGGCGCCGGACGGCTCCCGGGCCCCGGACGGTTCGGGAGCGCCGTCCGCGGAGCTGGCCGCGGCCCTGGGTGCGGCACGCTGGGTGGTCGACGCGCTGCCGCTCACGCCCGCCACGGCCGGACTCCTGGGCTCCGGATTCTTCGGCGCGATGGACGGCGCGACCTTCCTCAACGTGGGCCGGGGCGCGACCGTGCGCACCGAGGCGCTCGGCCGGGCGCTGGAGGAGGGCCGGGTGGCGCACGCGGTGCTGGACGTCCTGCCGGAGGAGCCCGCCGGGCCCGGATCACCGGCCTGGGAGCTGCCCCGCACCACCCTCACCTCCCACTCCGCCGGGCCCACCACCGCAGCCGATGTCCTCGCCGACTTCCGCGCGGCGTGGGACGCGCTGAGCGCGGGCCGGCTTCCCGGCCTGGCCGTCCGCCTCACCCGGGGCTACTGACCCCGAGCCGCGACGCCGGCCCCGCGGCCGGGGCGCGGCCCCGGTCGCCGGGGAGCGCACCGCCGGGGGCATGCGCTGCGCCGATTGGCCGTACCGATGCGTACGGCGCCGTGCGGAGGGGAACCCGCGCACAGTCCGCCCTTACGGCTCCGAGAGAGGGAGCGTCATGCACTGCTACGACTGCTTCAAGGAGGGCACCGAGACCTCGGCCCTGGCGGTCTGCGTCGACTGCGGGGCAGGTGTGTGCGACCGCCATCTGCACAGCGACCCCGAGCCGGTGCGCCGCTCGATGAGCGTCGGCCAGGTCTGGTCCTCGCGCGATTCGCGCCGGATGATCTGCCTCGTCTGCCACGACGTGCTGCAGCAGAACCAGAAGGGGTGAGGCCCGGCTCCGGGCGTCAGGAGCCCAGCAGGCGGAAGAGGCCGCCGTCCGGGTCGCGGACGGTGGCGACCCGGCCGTGCGGGGCGCGCTGGACGGGGGAGACCACGGTGCCGCCCGTCCGCTCCGCGGCGCCCAGCGCCGCGTCGATGTCGGACGCGCGGAAGTACACGTCCCAGCGGGTGCGCACCTGCGGGTCGGAAGCGGCCTCGATGCCGCCTCCGCGGAGCCCGGCGACGGTCTCGCCGTCCACCAGGATGTGCACCTCGTCGCTCTGCTCCTCGTAACTCACGCCGTGGCTGGGGTTCTTCGTCCAGTCGAGCACGGCACCGTAGAAGAGCGCCGCGGCGAAGGCGTCGCCGGTGCGCAGTTCCAGCCAGGCCGGCGCGTGCCCCGCGCCGACCGCCCAGCCGCGCGGCAGTTCTCCCTGCCAGACGCCGAATGCCGCACCGTAGGGGTCGGCGGCCATGGCCGCCCGGCCCTCGCCGACCCGGAGCGGTCCGACGGCGACGGTGGCGCCCCGCTCGCGGACCCGTTCGCAGACGAGGTCGGCGTCGTCCACGGAGAAGAACACCGTCCAGCGGACCGGGAGCTGCCAGGAGACGGCTGCCTCGTTGAAGCCCGCCACCGGATCGCCCTCCCTGGTGGCCGTGCGGAATCCGGGGCCCAGGGAGCTGTCGGTGAAGGACCAGCCCAGTACGGAGCCGTAGAAGTCCTCGGTGGCCTGCCGGTCACGGACGGTCAGGCTGACCCAGCAGGGCACTCCGGGTACGGAATCCATCACGTCACCTCAAGCCTCCTGCCGCTTCCTTTCGCACGTCGGCGGGCGTCTTCCGTCCCCGGGCGCCGTAGTGCCCACCAGTCCCGGCGGCAAACGGGCAGCGGGCGGGAATGGCAGCATCATGTCGGCTTTTACGCGTTTTGTCCGGCCTGTGCCGGGTACTGGCCCTGTGCACCGCTTTCGCGGCCCGCCGGCCGCGGGCGGCTGCCGTGTCCCGCACCGCCGAGCGCCGCCGTGCGCCTCCGAGGAGTTGCCATGATCGCCCACCCCGACACCCTGAGAGAGCTGCTCAGCCGCTACGAGGCCCTCCGCGACGGGTCCGGGGACCGGCAGGAGCTGGACGACGTCTCCTACACGCTCTGCGTCTCCACGGGGACCCGCGACATCCGCGACGCGGTGCGGGCGGCCCGGGCCCATATCGCGGGAGTCCGCGCGGCCTGAGCGGGGCGCGGCGGCGCGGGACCGGGTCGCGCCGCGGACGCGGCATCCGCCCGGGGCGGCCCGTCGCGAGCGGCGCTACCGGCTCAGTTCGTGCCCCGTGGTGGCGTCGACGTGTGCGGGCACTTCCTCATGCCGGTCCCCGACGGTGGAAGTGCCGGTGGGCTCGAACAGCAGCAGCGCGGCGCCCCCTGGCGAGGCGGGCTTGTGCTCCACGCCCCGCGGCACGGTGAAGACCGCCCCCGCGCCCAGCCGGACCGTCCGCTCGCCGGCCGGCTCGCGCAGCGCGATCTCCAGCTCTCCGTCCAGGACGAGGAAGAACTCGTCCGTGTCCTCGTGTGCGTGCCACAGGTGCTCCCCGCGTACCTTGGCGATCCGTGCGTCGTAGTCGTTGACGCGGGTGACGATGCGCGGGCTCCACAGGGCGTCGAAGGAGGCCAGGGCCCGGTTCAGGTCGATGGGTTCGCTGCTCATGGCCTCATCCTGGGGCGTGACGGCGTCCGCCGCGACTGCTAGAAATCGCATATGACGCAAGATTCCTCGCACGACCGGCCGACGGATCTCCACCGGGTCGTTGTGCTCGTCGACGAGAACTCCAACCCTTTCGAACTCGGCTGCGCGACAGAGATCTTCGGACTGCGCAGGCCCGAGCTCGGCCGGGAGCTGTACGACTTCGCACTGTGCTCACCCGAGCCGCGCACCGTGCTGCGCGACGGATTCTTCACCCTCACCGGCGTCGCGGACCTGACGGCGGTCGAGCAGGCGGACACCCTGATCGTGCCCAACCGGCCCGACATCGAGGTCCCCCGGCGCCCCGCGGTGCTGGCGGCCGTCCGCCGCGCCCACGCGCGCGGCACCCGCCTTCTGGGACTGTGCAGCGGAGCGTTCACCCTCGCGGAGGCGGGTGTGCTCAGCGGTCGGCGCGCCACCGCGCACTGGCAGTGGGCCGACCGGTTCCGGGCCCGCTTCCCGGACGTGCACCTGGAGCCGGACGTGCTCTTCGTCGACGACGGCGACATCCTCACCGCCGCGGGCAGCGCGGCCGCGCTGGACCTGGGACTGCACGTGGTGCGCCGCGACCACGGCGCCGAGGTCGCCAACGCGGTGAGCCGCCGCCTGGTCTTCGCCGCGCACCGGGACGGCGGGCAGCGGCAGTTCGTCGAGCGGCCGCTGCCCGCCGTCCCTGAGGAGTCACTGGCGGCTCTGCTGGCGTGGGCCCGGGAGCGGTTGGATCAGCCTCTCACCGTGGCCGACCTGGCGGCCCGGGAAGCGGTCAGCGCCGCCACCCTGCACCGCCGCTTCCGCGCCCAGCTCGGCACCACTCCGCTCGCCTGGCTGGTCGGCGAGCGGGTCGCGCTGGCCTGCCGGCTGATCGAGCGCGGCGAGGAACGGCTGGAGGTCGTCGCCCGCGAGAGCGGGCTCGGCACCGCCGCGAACCTGCGGTCCCGGCTCCGCCGGGAGACCGGACTGAGCCCGTCTGCATACCGCAGGCGCTTCGGCCGGGTCGAACTCCCGGCCGCCGCCGGGACGTGACCCGGCCCCCCCGTGCGGTACGGACGAGGCCGATGGCCCGGACGGGGGACCGGTGGGCCGGCCGCGGCGCGGCCGGCCCGGTCGTCATGCGGCCAGCAGCCCGGAGGTGTCCAGCACCTGCCGGATCGCGGTGCCGTCCGCGAGCGCCTCCAGCGACCGGTTGACGTGCTCCGTGGTCAGCTGCACCGTCCCGGTGTGCAGCTCCTCCACCGGCAGCAGCCCGGCGCGCCACAGCCCCAGGAAGCGCGGGATGTCGCGACTGGGCACCGCGTCGCCCATGTACGAGCCCAGCAACGACTTCCCCTCGCCCGCGAAGGCCGCCGCCGGGACGGTGTCCAGCATCCGGCCGGGTCCGGGCAGCCCCACCGAGGCGACCTTCCCGCCGCGGCGCACCGTGGCCAGGCACGCCGCCGTCACCGCGGGGCTGCCCACCGCCTCGACGGCGACCTCGGCGCCGCCACCGGTCCACTCCGGCACCGCCTCGGCCGCCTCCTCGGGCGCGCATGCGTGGGTGGCGCCCAGACGCAGCGCCAGCTCCCGCTTGGCGGGCACCGGATCGACGGCGATCAGCGGCGCGGCTCCCGCCGCGCGGGCCCCCAGCACGGCCGAGAGGCCGACTCCGCCGAGCCCGTGCACCACCGCGGACTGCCCGGTCCGCAGCCCGGCCGTGTTCAGCACCGCACCCGCCCCCGTCAGCACCGCGCAGCCGAACAGCGCGGCGATCGAGAACGGTATGTCCGCCGGGATCGGCACCAGCGACTCCTGCGCCACCACCGCGTACTGCGCGAAGGCGGAGACGCCGAGCTGGTGGTGGACGGTACGCCCGGCGGCGTCCCGCAGCAGCGGCGGTCCGTGCAGCAGCCCGCCCGAGCCGTTCGCCGCAGCTGCCGCCGAGCACAGCCCCGGCCGGCCTTCGGCACACCGGGCGCACCACCCGCAGCTCGGCACGAACACCAGCGCCACGTGTTCGCCCGCCGCCACCCGGTCCACGCCGGGGCCGGTCTCCTCGACGACCCCGACGGCCTCGTGGCCCAGCGCCATCGGCAGCGGCCGCACCCGGTCGCCGTTGACGACCGACAGATCCGAGTGGCACAGCCCCGCGGCGGCCGTGCGGACCAGCACCTCGCCCTCCCGCGGAGCGCCCAGCTCCAGCTCTTCCACCTCGACGGGGCGGGTCGCACCGTAGGGGCGTGCCGTACTCACCTCGCGCAGGACGACCGCCCGCGTCCTCACGGCGCCACCTCCCCGACCGGGGTCAGCCGCACCACGTCCCTGGACTCCAGCAGCGGCACGATCCGCCCCGGCACCAGGTCCCGGAAGTGCGCGGTGGCGCAGTGCGCGGTGAAGTCGGCCTCGGTGGCGTACTCCTCGTACAGGACCACGGTGCGCGGGTCCTCGATGCCCTGATGCACCCGGTACCGCAGGTTCCCGGGCTCGCCGCGGGAGGCGGCGGCCAGCTCCGCCAGCAGCGCGAGGACCTCCTCCTCCCTGCCCGGCCGGGTGCGGTAGCGGGCCACCACGACACAACTGCTCTCACTCATCGTTCATCAGCTCTCTGTGGGGGACGGCAGCCCGTCCCGGGTCAGGTGCCACATCCGGGGGTCGGAGGTGGCAGCGGCGACGGCGCCCAGCTCCAGTGCCGCCGCGACGTCCTGCGGCGACTGCACGAATCCGGCGGCCACATGCGGCGACATCGCGCGCAGCGCCGCGGGCTCCATCCGTGCCACGATCGGCGCGGGCATGACTTCCACCAGGTCGGGCAGGCCGCGGGCCACGGCGTCCAGGCTGCGGTTGAGGTTGGAGCGGTCGGTGACGAACACCTTCTGCATCGTCAGCAGCCCCAGCGGACGGCCCTTCTCCACCAGCGAGAGACGGGTGCTGACCACTCCGGCGGCGCCCATGTGCTTGAGGAACTCCAGCGCACCCCGGTCCTGGGCGAGGCCGGGGGAGGAGTCGACGTTCACGAAGACCGTCTTGCCCGCCCGGCCCAGCGCCGGAACGACCTGCGGAAGCCTGCCCACCGACACCGAGGCGAGGATGCACACGGCGGCGGGAGCGGTCAGGAAGTCCTTCAGATGCTGGACGCCGACCACCGAGGCGACAACGGGTACTTTCGCGAACGCGGCGGACAGTCGTCGGTCGGGCCTCGGGGCGCCGGACCGGGGGTGCACAGTCATGGTCTGCCTAGGCTCTCTTCAGCTCAGCGGGGAGGTACCGAAGCGGCTGGGGAGGCCCAGCTTGCCAGGGTTGAGTATGCCGGTCGGATCCAGCGCCTCCTTCACCGCTGTGAACGTCGCGAACCCGGCACCGAGTGCCTCGGGCAGGTAGGGGCCCCGCAGCAGCCCGCAGCCGTGGTGGTGGCTGAGCGCGGCGCCGTGCCGCAGCAGCACCGCGTTGGCCGCGTCCCACACCGACCGGTACCAGGCGCGCCGCTCGGCCGGATCGACGTCGCCGCGCAGCGAGAAATAGACGCAGGCGCCGTCGCTGTAGGCGTGCGACTGGTGCGCCGAGGCGGCGAGCGTGCCGGGCACCGACTCGACCGCGGCAACCACCTCGTCGTAGACGACCGGCAGATCCCTCCAGCTCGCCGCCATCTCCAGGGTGTCGGCGACGAAGCCGGGGGAGGCGGTGAAACCGTCGGAGGACTTGCCCACCAGCATCCGCTCGTCCAGCCACCGGGCGAAGACCGCCTCGCTGTCCAGTTCGGGCCCGTACTCCTCGCACACCGCCCGGCCGACCGCCAGCGCCGCGTCCACCAGCGTCGGATCGCCCTCGTCGGCGATCAGCAGCAGATTGGTGTCCGGGTGGCCGAAGTGGACGCCGCTCTCCAGCCGGTCGTAGAGGCGCAGCACGGCCGGGGTGGCGCCGCGCTGCAGGACGCGGCGGCACGCCTCCAGGCCCTGCGCGAACGTATCGAAGCCGAACGCGAGCGCCCTGGCGTACTCCGGCAGCGGATGCACCCGCAGCCGTACGGCGACGATGACGCCCAGTGTGCCCTCGGAGCCGACGAACAGCTGGCGCAGATCGGGGCCGGTGGCGGCGCGCGGGTAGTCGCCGTAGGTGGCGCGGGAGCCGTCCGCGTGGACCACGTCCACCCCGGTGACCATGTCCTCGATCTTTCCGTAGCGGGTGGAGAGCTGCCCCGCGCCCCGGCAGGCGACCCAGCCGCCCACCGTGGAGAGGGCGAACGCGGACGGCCAGTGCCCCGTCGTCACCCCGTACGACTCCTGCAGCTCCTTCTCGAACAGGTCGCCGAACATCCCCGCCTCGACGTCCACGACCATGGATTCCCGGTCGACGGAGCGGATGCGGTCCAGGCCGCAGAGGTCGAGCACCACCCCGCCGAAGACCGGGAGCGCCGCACCGGTGACGTTGCTGCGCCCCGCCGAGGCCGTCACCGGGACGCCCGCCCGGTGGCAGATCCGCAGCACGGCGGCCACCTGGTCGGCGTCGGCGGCCTCCACGACCACCGCGTCGGGCGCGGCCGGGCGGCCCTCCGTCTCCCCGATCATCGAACCGGCCCACCAGTCGCGGGTGCGGGTGACCACCTCGGCGCGGTCGGTGTGCACGGCGCCCGCGGCGCTGCGCAGCTCCGCCACGACCTCCGCTGGCACCTCGACCGGAGTGTGCTGGAGCGCGGCGGGGCCGTCGCCGACCGGGGTGTGCTGCGCCCAGCCCGCGGGGCTGGGGGCGCCCACGGTGTAGCGGCCCCGGTTGAAGGGGTGGGTGACGGTCTGACGGCTGATCATGCGGCTGCTCCTTCGTGGTCACCGGGCGTTCCGGTGGTTTCGGAGTCCCCGAACAGGACGGCTTTCTCGTGGCGGACGGCGTCGAGGTAGTCGGTGACCTGGCGCTGCACCTGCTGTGCGCCGAGGCCCAGTTCGCGGCCGAGCAGCGCACCGACTGCCGGTGCCGCCGCGGCCGAGGCGTCCCGGGCGAAGAGCCTGGCCCGCAGCCTGCGGGAGAGCACGTCGTCCACCGAGCGGGCCAGCTCGGCGCGGGCCGCGTAGACCACCTCGGCGCGGGTGTGCGGCAGCCCGGCGACGACGGGCTCGGCCAGCGACGGATCCTCGGCGATCAGGTCGTGCACGAAGCGCGCCTCGGTGCCGTAGCGCTCGCCCAGATGCGCGGCCAGCCCGCCGGAGGCGGCCACGGCTTCCGCGTCGTAGCCCGCGCCGCCCAGCAGCGGCAGCCGCACCGTGCGGCTCCTGGGGCCCCTGCCCCGGCCGGTGCGGCTCAGGGCGCCGCGGTCGCCGAGCACGCCGAGCACTCTGTCCACGACCAGCTCGCCCATGTGCCGGCTGGTGGTCAGTTTGCCGCCGGTGACGGTCACCATGCCGCTGGGCCCGACGGCGATGCGGTGATCGCGGCTCATGTCGAGGGTGGCGCCCTGCTTGCCGCCGACCAGGGGGCGCAGCCCGCCGATGGAGCCGATCACGTCGTCGGGGGTCAGTTCGGCGTCGAACGCGGTCCGGGCACCCTCCAGCAGGAACTCCATCTCCTCGCGGGTGCAGTGCACGTCGTCCGGCGAGCCCCGGTAGTCGGTGTCGGTCGTGCCCAGCACCACTGTGTCGCCCCAGCGGGTGCAGGTGGCGCGGCGGGCCCGGCCGGGGACCGGCACGGTGACCGTGCAGTCGATGCGCAGCTTGTGCCACGGCACCACGATGTGGACGCCCTTGGCCGGGCGGACCCGTGCCGTGTGGCCCGCCTCGGCCATGGCGTCGAGCCGGTCGCTCCACACCCCGGTGGCGTTGACGACGGCGTGGGCGCGGATGTCCACCTCCGCGCCGTCCACCGTGGCCTTGGCGCCGCATGTCCTGCCCCCGCTGGTCAGCAGCGCGTCCGCCCGGGCGCCGTTGAGGACGGCGGCCCCCAGCGAGGCGGCGGTGCGGGCCACGGTCAGCGTGAGGCGGGCGTCGTCGGCGCGGCTGTCGAAGTACATCAGGCCGCCCTTGAGGCTGTCGGCGCGCAGCGTCGGCGCGTGCGCCAGCACCTCGTCGGCGGTCAGCCGCTGGTGCAGTCTGCCGATGCGCCAGCCGCCGGCCAGGTCGTAGGTCCACAGCAGTCCTTCGAAGCCCTTGGCCAGCCGCGGGTCGAAGACCCCCTCCTGTTCCAGGACGGGGAAGAGGAACGGCAGCCGGTGCACCAGGTGCGGCGCGTTGCGGCGGAAGCGGTGGCGCTCCAGCAGCGAGTGGCGGACGAGGGCGATGTTGCCCTGCTCGATGTAGCGCAGGCCGCCGTGCACCATCTTCGAGGACTTCGAGGAGGTGCCGGAGGCGAAGTCGTCCCGTTCCACCAGCGCGGTGCGCAGCCCGCGCGAGGCCGCGTCCAGCGCGGTGTAGGCCCCGGTGATGCCGCCGCCGACGACGAGCACGTCGAACTGCTCGTCCGCCAGCCGCCGGGTGGTCCGCTCCCGGTCGAGCAGCAGCGCCGAGCGGCGTGTCGCCCGTGCCGAGCGGCCCGGCTTGCGGGCAGGCATGGTGATCACAATCAACTCCAGGTAGTGCGGTACGGCGGCAGGTCGGCCGCCGCGGTCGTGCGGTCGCGGTCGCGGTCGTGGTCGTGGTCGTGGTCGTGCGTGCCGTGGTGCGGTCAGGGCCGTGTGCACGCGGAGGACGGGCGCGGGCGTGGTGGGGTGTCCGCGACGGGTTCCGGCGCGGGTGGCCGGACCGGCTCCGCTGGTGCGCGCCTCCCCGGGACGGGCCCGGCGGGTGGCATCCTGCGGTACGGCG
This sequence comes from Streptomyces sp. AA1529, assembly GCF_000280905.1. Classification (GTDB taxonomy): domain Bacteria; phylum Actinomycetota; class Actinomycetes; order Streptomycetales; family Streptomycetaceae; genus Streptomyces. Next base: position 160,711 of record NZ_ALAP01000041.1, read on the forward strand.
TGGTGCTGCCGCCCTCCGGGACCGTGGCGGGCGTCAGCCCAGTTGGGCCGCCGTCAGCTCCCGCCAGGCGGCGCGCTGCTCCCCGCGCGCAGCGGGAGTGGTCCGCGGGGTGAAGACGCGGCCGCTCGGCCGGGCCTCCACGACCTCCTCCAGCGAGGACCAGAGTCCGGCGCCCACTCCCGCCAGATACGCGCTGCCGCGCAGACTGGCCGTCGCCGGCTCCGCCACCCGCTCCAGTTCCATGCCGACGAGATCGGCCAGGGTCTGCAGCAGGTGGTCGCTGCCCGCGACCCCGCCGCCGCAGCGCAGCCGCCGCAGCGGCGCGCCCATGGTGGCGGCCACTCCCTCGACCAGGTCGCACACCGAGTGGGCGATGCCCTCCAGCACCGCCCGGGCGATGTCCGCCCGGGTGGTGGCCAGGCTGAGCCCGGTGAGCGCCCCGGTGGCCGCGGGCCGCCACACCGGGACCCGCACCCCGGCCAGGGCCGGGAAGAAGCGCGGGCCGTCCGGCGCCGGCGCGGCCGTGGCCGCCAGCTCGCCGATCTGCCGCGGGGTCTCGAACAGTCCCAGGTCGTCGCAGAGCCAGCGCAGCGCCGAGCCGGTCGCGGAGGTGTACGCCTCCAGGCTGAAGAGGGTGCGGTCGCCCTGCCGCCAGCCCGGCTGGGCCAGCACTCCGGCGATCCCGGGCCGGGGCAGTGCGGGGTC
>NZ_ALAP01000042.1 GCF_000280905.1 Streptomyces sp. AA1529
CAGCGCACGCTGGTGTACGCGACCACGCCGCGCAGCATGCCCTCGATCGCCCTGCGTGCGTTCCGGGGCACCGTGCCGCCGTCCGGCGCCGCGGCGGCCAACTGGCCCAGGACGTCGATGACCTGCTTGCACCAGCGCACGAAGTCACCGGCGGGCATGTCGGCCTCGCGCAGCACGTCGTCGAGTCCGTAGCCGTCCGCCCAGCGGAAGGCCGCCCAGGCGAAGCCCAGGTCGGGCTCGCGTTGGCCGACGCCCTCGGTGGCGGTGATCCGGTGCTCCTCCTCGAGCGCGTCCAGCCGCCCCCAGATCCGCACCATCTCCCCCAGCGCGGCACGGGCCCGGCCGCCGGGCAGCTTGGGAGGCAGCGCGTCGTCGTTGTTGCGGGCCTCGAACACCAGCGCGGAGACACAGGCGGCCAGCTCGGCGGGGGGCAGCCCCTCCCACACGCCCTCGCGCAGGCACTCCGAGGCCAGCAGGTCGAGCTCGCCGTAGAGCCGGGCCAGCACCCGGCCGTCCTCGGTGACCTGGTCGCCGGAGAGGTAGCCGAGCTCGGAGAGCAGCGCGTACACCCGGTCGAAGGTGCGGGCGATGGTGTTCGTACGGCCCTCGATGCGGCGCTCCAGCTGGCGGGTGTCGCGGCGCAGCCGGGTGTAGCGCTCGGCCCACCGGGCGTGGTCCTCCCGCTCGTCGCAGCCGTGGCAGGGGTGCCGGCGGATCTCCGTGCGCAGCCGCTCGATCTCCGGGTCGTCGGCGGCGGCCGAACGCTGCTTGCGATGCCGCTCGGGCACGTGGTGGCCCGCCTTGCTCCGCAGGGCGGAGGCCAGATCCCGGCGGGACTGCGGGCTGCGCGCGTTGAAGGACTTGGGGACGCGCATCCGCTCCAGCGGCTCGACCGGCACCGGGAAGTCGATCGGACCGAGCCGTTTGACCTGCCGCTGCGCCGTCAGGACGAGCGGCCGCGGCCCCTCCTGGCCGGCGCTCCCGTCGTACCCCCTGCGCGCTCCCGGGCCGCGGCCGCCGCTCACCCCGGCGTCCAGCACCAGCGCCAGCCCCGCGTACTTCCCGGTGGGCACATGGATGACATCGCCCGGCCTGAGCTTCTCCAGGGCCGCTGCGGCCTGCGCCCGGCGCTGGTTGGCGCCCTGCTTGGCCAGCTCCGTCTCGCGGTCCTTCAGCTCCCGGCGCAGCCGCGCGTACTCCTCGAAGTCCCCCAGATGGCAGGTCATGGAGGCGCGGTAGCCCGCCATGCCCTCCTCGTTCTTCTGCACCTGCCGGGAGATGCCGACCACCGAGCGGTCGGCCTGGAACTGTGCGAAGGACGTCTCCAGCAGCTCGCGCGAACGGTGCCTGCCGAACTGCGCGACGAGATTGACGGCCATGTTGTAGGACGGCTTGAACGACGAGCGCAGCGGATAGGTGCGCGCACCGGCCAGCCCCGCCAGCGCGGCGGGGTCCATGCCGCGCTGCCACAGCACGACCGCGTGCCCCTCGATGTCGATGCCGCGCCGCCCCGCACGCCCTGTCAGCTGGGTGAACTCACCGGGGGTGATGTCGGCGTGCTGCTCGCCGTTCCACTTGACCAGCTTCTCCAGCACCACCGAGCGGGCCGGCATGTTGATGCCCAGGGCGAGCGTCTCGGTGGCGAAGACGGCCTTGACCAGCCCGCGCACGAACAGCTCCTCGACCACCTCCTTGAAGGTGGGCAGCATGCCCGCATGGTGGGCCGCGATGCCCCGCTCCAGGCCCTCCAGCCACTCGAAGTAGCCCAGGACGTGCAGATCCTTGTCCGGGATGTCGGCGGTGCGCTCCTCGACGATCTCCCGGACCCGGCCGCGCGCCGCGTTGTCGTTCAGCCGCAGTCCCGAGTAGAGGCACTGCTGGACGGCGGCCTCGCAGCCGGCCCGGCTGAAGATGAAGGTGATGGCCGGGAGCAGCCCTTCCGAGTCCAGCCGGTCGATCACCTCGGGCCGGCCCGGTGTCCAGATCCGGGCCCGCTGCCGACGCTCCCGCTCGCGGTCGGCCTCCCGCTGGGGGCGGCCGCCCCGGCGCCGGTCGCGGCCGCCGCCCACCCGGCTGTTCTCCATCCGGGCCATCCGCATCAGGTCGGGGTTGACCTCACGCTTGTCGCCGGACTCCTCGAACAGGTCGTACATCCGGCGGCCGGCCAGCACGTGCTGCCACAGCGGCACCGGGCGCTCCTCGGAGACGATCACCTGGGTGTCGCCGCGGACGGTGTCCAGCCAGTCGCCGAACTCCTCCGCGTTGGAGACGGTGGCCGAGAGCGAGACCAGGGTGACCGACTCCGGGAGGTGGATGATCACCTCTTCCCAGACGGCGCCCCGGAAGCGGTCCGAGAGGTAGTGCACCTCGTCCATGACCACGTAGCCCAGGCCCAGCAGGGACTTCGAGCCCGCGTAGAGCATGTTCCGCAGCACCTCGGTCGTCATCACGACGATCGGGGCCTCGGAGTTGACGCTGTTGTCACCCGTCAGCAGTCCGACCTTGGCGGCTCCGTACCGCTTGACGAGGTCGTTGAACTTCTGGTTCGACAGCGCCTTGATCGGGGTCGTGTAGAAACACTTGCGGCCCTGGGTGAGGGCCAGGTGGACGGCGAACTCGCCCACGATGGTCTTGCCGGAGCCGGTCGGCGCTGCGACCAGCACACCCTTTCCCGCTTCGAGGGCTTGGCACGCCTCGATCTGGAAGGGGTCCAGAGCGAAGTCGTACAGGTCACGGAAGGGCGCGAGAGCGGTGGCCTGCTCGGCGGCACGTTTGCGTGCCGCCGCGTACCGCTCCGCGGGGGACAGATCCTCGGTCATCGTGTCTACGAGCCTACCGGCCGACTCCGACAGACTCACGATCTTTACCGGCCCGCGCAGCGGATTCCGTGGTCAGCGAGGTGCGGGCGCTCCGCGGACGGACCGCGCCGCGGGCCGGGGTGCGGGACGGGCCGGGCCTCGGGCGGGCGGCGGGCTCGCTCAGGTCGCGTCGTCGAAGCCGCCGGGAGCGCGACCGCCGCCGTCCCGGCGGTCCTCGCCGTCGTGACGCGGTCCGGGCAGCCCCTCGGCGGTGCCGATGCCCTCCGGCGTCAGGTCCAGCGGGGCCGCCTCCTCGTCGTCGAGCCCGGCGTCGGGGTTGCGGCGGCTGCGGCGGCGGTCGTTGAAGAGGCTGATGCCCACGGCGCTGAAGTACAGCAGCACGATGGGGGCCGCCAGCGCGCACATCGTCAGCGGGTCACCGGTCGGGGTGGCGACCGCCGCGAAGACGGTGATGCCCACGACCATCCCCCGCCACCAGCCCAGCAGCCGCTTGCCGGTCAGCACTCCGCCGAAGTTGAGCAGTACGAGCAGCAGCGGCAGCTCGAAGGCGAGGCCGAAGACGATGACCAGCCGGGTGACGATGTCGAGGAAGTCGTCCAGCGGGATGAGGTTGCCCGTGTTCTCCGGGGAGAAGTCCAGCAGGGCCTTGGCGGCCTTGGGCAGCAGGACGTAGGCCAGGCAGGCGCCCGCGAGGAAGAGCGGCACGCCGGCCGCCACGAAGGAGCGCGCGTAGCGCTTCTCGTGGCGGTGCAGGCCGGGGGCGAGAAAGCCCCACAGCTGGTAGAGCCAGACCGGGGAGGCGACGACGACACCCGCGGTCAGCGCCACCTTCAGCATGATCGTGAAGGGCGCGATCAGGCCGTTGATGGTGATCTCGGCGCAGGTCTCGCCCTCCGCGGCGGTCTCGCCGAAGCCCTTGGTGCAGCCGACCGCGTCCCGCACCGGAGTCATGAGGAAATCGGCGATCTGCTTGTAATACACCATCGCCACGATGGTGACCACGAGGATGGCCAGCACCGACTTCATCAGACGGTTGCGCAGCTCCCGCAGATGGTCCGCCAGAGGCATCCGCCCCTCGGGGTCCTTCTGCTGCTTACCCTGGTTCCGGGCGGACTTGAGCAACCCTCGTCCTCGGTCTCGAAGTGTCGGTTACGGCCTGCCGGACCGCGCCGCGGCGCGGTGCCACGGAGCGGGCGGCGGACACGGCAGGTGGCTCGGCCGGGCTGCTCAGCTCTGCTTGGGCTGGTCCGCCGGTTCGGTGACGGGGCGCGAGGTCGCGACGTCGCCGGGAGCGGCCTGGATCGTCTTCGGGGCCGACTGCTGCGCCTCCCCGGACTTGTCCGCCTCGCCGTCGGAGGAGCCTTCCTTCTTCATCTGCTTGGCTTCGCTCTTGAGGATCCGGGCCGACTTGCCGAGCGAACGGGCCATGTCCGGGAGCTTCTTGGCGCCGAACAGCAGCAGGATGACAAGGAGGATCAGGACGATCTCCATGGGCCTCAAACCTGCGATCATGTGCCACTACCTTCTCGCCGGGGCGGCGTGTTCCGTGCCTGCCGGATGAATCGGACTGGCTGCATCGTGCGGACGTGCCGACATCGATCGTAACCCTGCGGAGTGAACGCCAGGCAATCCCCGTGCATCCGCCCGCTTGCGTACTCCGGCGCTCGTCGACGCGGCACCTGGCAGCCTACCGCTCCCGGATCCGGCGCCGGAGACCGGCCGTACGTCGGCTATGTCTCGTTCTGCCCCTGGGTGCGGCCGGAGGCGCGGCCGGCCCCCGCCTCCCGGCCGGTGCGCGCGGCCAGCGGCACCGCCGCCCGCTCCAGACTCTCCGCCGCCCGCGTGATCCGCTCGGAGCTGTCGCCGACAGCCCGGGAGAAGCGCCGCACCTCCAGCCCCACCCGTACGGCGAGCACCCCGAGCACGGCGATCCCGCAGAAGGCGAGCGCCAGGAAGAACATCGGCCAGAGCATGCAGCCAGCCTAGTGCCCCCGCCGCAGCCCGCTCAGCCCGGCACTCCCGGCGCCGGGGCGGCCTGGGCCTCGGCCCCGTCGGCGCGGTAGGTCCCGTCGGCCCCGTAGGCGGCGAGTGCCTGCCGCGCCGCCTCCCGTGCGCTGCGGGCGAGCTCCTCCGGGGCCGTGATCCGGCCGTCCGCGCCCAGGCGGAGCGCCAGCCGCCGCAGCGAGGCGGGCTCGGGGGTGCGCAGCGTGATGCGCAGGCCACCGTCGGCCAGCTCCTCGGCGCTGTCGTGCGGGTAGTACTCCGCGACCCACCGCCCACCGGGACCGACCTCCACCACGACCTCCGGATCGGTGGCCGCGGGCTGCACCAGGCCGGCGCTCAGGTCCCGCGGCTCTATCGGCGGCGGGTCCGAGCGCTCGTCCAGCAGCTTGATCTCGGCGACCCGGTCCAGCCGGAAGGTGCGCCGCGCCTCGGAGAGCCGGCACCACGCCTCGACATAGGTGTGGCCGACGGCGAACAGCCGGATCGGGTCCACCTCGCGCTCGGTCAGCTCGTCCCGGGCCGGCGAGTAGTACCGGATCCACAGCCGGCGGCGCTCGGCGATGGCCCGGTCCACGTCGGCGAAGACGCCGCCTTCCGACTCGAAGGTGACCGAGAGCCGCGAGCTGGCGCCCGCGCTCTCCCCCGCCGCCGTCTCCAGCTTGGCGGTGGCCCGCTGCAGCGCCTCCCGGTCGCTCTCCCGCAGGCCCGGCAGCGTGGCCACGGCGCGGGCCGCGACCAGCAGCGCCGTCGCCTCGTCGGCGGCGAGCCGGAGAGGCTGCGCCGTGTCGCTGCCCAGCGCCTCGGAGTTGCGCCACCAGATGCGCTCCCCGTCGGTGTCGATCTCCAGCAGATCACCGCCCCGGAAGCTGGTGCCGCACATGGGCAGCACGTTCAGGTCGGAGATCAGCTCGTCGTCGGAGATCCCGAAGGCACGGGCCACCTCCTCGACCCGGGCGCCGGGCCGGTCCCTGAGATAGGTGACCAGCGAGAGCATCCTGCGGGTCTGATCGATGGCGTTGGCCGCCATGTTCCGCTCCTCCCTCAGCCCTGCGCCACGGCGCGCAGCCGGTCGATCACGTCCGCGCGCAGCTCGGCGGGCTCCAGCACGACCACGTCCGGTCCGAACTCCACCAGCCAGGCGTCCAGCCCGTGCCCGTACGGGATCTCCAACTCGTCCCAGCCGTCGCCGAGTTCCCGGGTGTGCAGGGCGCGGGAGCGCAGCGGATAGCCCGCTCCGGCGCGCAGCCTGACCCGGGCCGTGCTGGTGGCACCCTCCCCCGCCCAGCGCTCGACGGTCTCGCGCACCGTCACCTGATCGGGTACCTCGGCGGTGAAGGCCGCGGTCCGGGAGCGGACCGGGCCGGTGATCCGCGAGAGCCGGAAGACCCGCTCGGCCTGCCGCTCCCGGTCCCAGCCGGCCAGATACCAGTGCCCGCGCCAGCACTCCAGGGTCCAGGGCTCGACCTGGCGCTTCTCGGAGCGGGCCGCGTTGGACTTGCGGTAGTCGAAGACGACGGGGCGGCGGTCGCGGCACGCCAGCATCAGCGGCTCGAACGCGGCCTCCCGCGCGGGAATGTGCGGCTCCAGGGTGCTGAGCTGCCGCTCCCCGCCCTGCTCGGGCAGTGCGCCGGGCGGCATCCCGCCGGCGGCGTGCAGCTTCTGCAGGGCCCCGCTGGCCGCGGCGGCGAGCCGGGCCTGCTGCCAGACCCGGGCCGCGAGGCCGAGCGCGGTGGCCTCGGCGGCGTCCAGGGTGATGGGCGGCAGGCGGTTGCTGTCCCGGCGGGCGACATAGCCCGTCTCCCCGTCGAGGTTGTCGACGGTGTCGATGACCAGGCCCAGCTCGCGCAGATCGTCCTTGTCGCGCTCGAACATCCGGCTGAAGGACTCCTCGGTCCCGGTCGCCCCGTCCCCGGGGCCGGACGCCGAGCCCGAGCCGAAGGCCTCGACATAGGCCTCGATCGATGCGCGCAGCTCGCGCTTGGTGAGCGGGCGGCGGGCCCCCAGCAGGCACAGCGCCAGATTCATCAGCCGCTCGGCCTTGGCAATCGCCATGGGTTCCCTCGTGCCCTCTGTGATGCTGTTCTGGACCCTCGACCGTACCGTCGGCGCGGCGCGAGGCAAAAGCCGGGAGCCCCGCGGCCGACGGGGCTCCCGGCTGAGGTACCGGACGTGGTCAGACCGACACGAGGTCGCAGACGAAGATCAGCGTCTCGCCCGGCTTGATCCGTCCGCCGCCCGCGCCGCGCTCGCCGTAGGCGAGGTGCGCGGGGATGGTCAGCCGGCGGCGGCCGCCGACCTTCATGCCCTGGACGCCCTTGTCCCAGCCGTCGATGACCTGGCCGGCACCGAGCTGGAACTGGAGCGGCTTGCCGCGGTTCCAGCTCGCGTCGAACTCCTCACCGGTGGAGAAGGAGACGCCCACGTAGTGCACGGAGACGTTGTCCCCGGCCTTGGCCTCGGGGCCGTCGCCCTGCCACAGGTCCTGGATCTCCAGGTCGGAGGGCGGCTCGCCCTCGGGGAAGTCGACCTCGGGCTTGTCGATGCTCACGAAATTGCTCCTACGAACGTATCTGCGGGACAACCGCGCCAGTCTGCCACGGACCCGGTCACTTCACGTCGAGCACGTCCACCGAGAAGACGACCCCGTCCTTGAACTGCTTGCGCTGCTCCTTGGGGAACTCGTCCTGCGGCACCGAGATCACCACGCGGCTGCCCGCCTTGACGCCCTTGAGCCCTTCCTTCCAGCCCGGGATCTGGGCGACGGGGATCTCCTGCGGCGCACCGTTCTGCGCCCAGGTGTCGTCCAGCTGCTTGCCGCCCTTCCACGCCTTGGCCGTGAAGTGGGTCAGGATCGTGCTGTCCGCACCGACCTCCTTGCCGCTGCCCTGCACGATGGTCTCGCTGACCAGCTTGTCCGGCGCCGAGTCCTTGCCCTCGGGCATCTTGATCGAGGGGGCCTTGTTCTTCTCGACCTTGGTGCTCACCTCGGGAAGCTGCGGGTTCTGCGGCTTGTCCACCGGCTTGCCGTCGATCTCGCCGGGGGCGATCTTCTCCAGGTCGACGACGAAGACCAGCGTGGAGTTGCCGGGGATCGTCGGCGGCTGCCCCTTCTTGCCGTACGCCTTGTCCGGCGGGGCGACGATCTCGACGCGGCTGCCGGTCTTCTTGCCGACCAGTGCCTCGTCCCAGCCCTTGATGACCTTGCCGGTGCCGATCTGGAAGGTGGCGGGCATCTTCCGCTTCCAACTGCTGTCGAACTCGTCGCCGTTCCACAGCTGGCCCACGTAATGCGCGCTGACGGCGTCGCCCTTGCGCACCTTCTGCCCGTCGCCGCTCTTGAGCACCTTGGTCTTCAGGTCGGAGGGCGGATCGCCCTCCCCCTTTTCGATCTTGGGCTTCTTCCCCCAGGATCCGCTCACCGCCGGCGGGCTGCCCTTGGAGTCGGAGGAGCTGTCGTCACCCCCGCAGGCCGCCGCCGAGACGGCCAGCAGCGGAACGACCAGGAGAGCAGCGGTACGACGCGCGGCGCGCCCGCGCGGGGTCCGGAAGGCTCGCGGGGTACGGGGGGTCGAGCCCCCGGAGAAATACAACATGAGTCCCACTCACGGGTATAGGGATGGTCCTGCGGAGATGACAGCCTACGACCCAGCAACGAGGCTGCCACCGCCCACGACACGGCACCGCACGCCGGTGGTCAACTCACGCTGACACACGCCGAGGGCGGCCCCGCAGCCCGGGACCGCCCTCGGCGACGCTCGCGGCCGCCGCGCGGGGCAACCGTCACATGCCCGCGATCAGCTTTTCCACCCGCTCGTCCACCGACCTGAACGGGTCCTTGCACAGCACCGTGCGCTGCGCCTGGTCGTTCAGCTTGAGATGCACCCAGTCGACGGTGAAGTCCCGGCGCTGCTCCTGGGCCCTGCGGATGAAGTCGCCGCGCAGCCGGGCCCGGGTGGTCTGCGGCGGCACCGACTTGCCCTCGAAGATCTTGACGTCGTCACAGATCCGGGCGGCTCTGCCGCTGCGCTCCAGCAGGTAGTAGAGACCGCGGCGGCGGTGGATGTCGTGGTAGGCGAGATCTATCTGGGCGATCCGCGGGTGCGACATGGTGATGTTGTTCTTGTTCCGGTACCGCTCGATGAGCTGGTACTTCATCACCCAGTCGATCTCAGTGTTGATCTTGTCCAGCTCCTGGGTGCGCACCGCCTCCAGGGCCCGCCCCCACAGCTCCAGCACCTGCTCGACCCGGCCGGTGCGGATGCCGCGCCGGTCGCAGAAGTCCAGCGCCTTGTCGAAGTACTCCTGCTGCACCTCCAGCGCGGACGCCTCCCGGCCGCTGGCAAGCCGCACCTTGCGCTGGCCCGTGATGTCGTGGCTGACCTCGCGGATCGCCCGGATCGGGTTCTCCAGCGTCAGGTCCCGCATCACCGTGCCCGCCTCGATCATGCGCAGCACCAGATCGGTGGCACCGACCTTGAGCAGCATCGTCGTCTCCGACATGTTGGAGTCACCGACGATCACGTGCAGCCTGCGGTATCGCTCGGCGTCCGCGTGCGGCTCGTCCCGGGTGTTGATGATCGGCCGCGAACGGGTGGTCGCCGAGCTGACGCCCTCCCAGATGTGCTCGGCACGCTGGCTGACGCAGTAGACCGCACCGCGCGGGGTCTGCAGCACCTTGCCCGCGCCGCACACCAGCTGCCGCGTCACCAGGAACGGGATGAGCACGTCGGCGAGCCGGGAGAACTCCCCGTGCCGGGCCACCAGATAGTTCTCGTGGCACCCGTAGGAGTTGCCCGCCGAGTCGGTGTTGTTCTTGAAGAGATAGACGTCGCCCGCGATCCCCTCCTCGTGCAGCCGGCGCTCGGCATCGACGAGGAGGCCCTCGAGAATGCGCTCACCCGACTTGTCGTGCGTGACCAGCTCGGTCACGTTGTCGCACTCGGGAGTGGCGTACTCCGGGTGCGAACCCACGTCCAGGTAGAGGCGCGCGCCGTTCCGCAGAAACACATTGCTGCTGCGGCCCCATGACACAACACGGCGGAAGAGGTACCGCGCCACCTCGTCGGGGGACAGCCGGCGCTGGCCCCGGAACGTACATGTGACGCCGTACTCGTTCTCCAGCCCGAAGATTCGGCGGTCCATGCCTGAACATTACGCCTGCGGGAAGGATCTGAAACCGGGTTCGCCGCAGCCGTTCCGATCAGTTTCCGCACCTGGCAGGCGTTCCGGAGGCGCGCCCGCGGTACCCGGCTCCCCCGTCCGGGCCCCGCTGTGCGGGGCCGCGCCCAGCGGTGCCGGTGCGGCCTGCACCTCGGCCGGCCACGCCGGCGCGGATGCGGCGGACGCCCCGCCGGACACCACCGCACCGGCGGACGGCGGACCCTCCGGGGGTGCCAGGATCCGCCGCGCCGCCACGACGACGGCCACCGCCGCCACCCCGCCGGCCCCGGCCAGCGCGAAGCCCGCCCCCGTGCCGCCCCGCTCGATGACCGGGCCGACCGCCGCCGTGCCCGCAGCGGCGCCCACCCCGAACGTCGTCACCAGCCAGGAGAACGCCTCGGTCACCGTCCCCGACGGGGCGTGCCGGTCCACCACCACGAAGGCACACGCCAGGGACGGGGCCAGGAAGAGCCCGGAGAGCGCGCCCAGCACCGCCATCACCGGAGTTCCCGGCACCAGCGCCAGCGGCAGGTTGCCCAGCGCGAAGAGGCCCACCAGTACCCGCAGCCGCCCCTCGTGGCTGCCCGGCCAGCGGCGGGCGCCGTAGCTGATCCCGCCCACGAGTGCTCCCGTGCCCTGGGCCGCCAGCAGATAGGTGGAGATCAGTTTGTCGGAGTGGTCGTCGGCGTAGGAGACCGCGGCCAGCGCGAAGGTCCCCAGCGCCAGCCCCACGAAGAAGAACGAAGCCAGCAGCACCTTCAGCCCCGGCGAACGCAGCGCCCCCAGCCAGTGCGGCTTGCGCGGTGCGGAGCGCCAGCGGCGGGACGGCGGGGAGAGGACCACCGAGACGGCGCCCAGCAGCCCCAGGCCGTTGACCACCAGCAGCGCCGCGGCCTCGCTCCACCCGGCGACCAGCAGCGTCACCAGCAGCGGGCCCACCGCGAACATCACCTCCTGGGCGACCGCGTCCAGCGCGTAGGCGGTGTGCACCTGCTCCTCGCGCCGCAGCACGCTGGGCCACAGCGCCCGCAGCCCGCCTTCCAGGGGCGGGGTGAACAGGCCGAAGACCAGCACGCACCCGAGGGCGAGCGGCAGCGAGCCGATCCCCGCCAGCGCCAGCGTGCCCGCGCCCGCGGCGGACGCCGCCGCTGCGGGCAGCATCACCCGCGGCTGTCCGAACAGGTCCACCAGCCGCCCCAGCATCGGCTGCCCGAACGCGGTGGCGAGGCCGTATCCCGCGGACAGCGCCCCCGCGAGGGCCATGCTGCCGCCCTCGGCGCGGACGAACAGCGCGATGGCGATCGGACCCGTGGCGTTCGGCAGCCTGCCCACCAGCGTCCCCGCCAGCAGCCGCACCGCGTGTCCGGCCCGCAGCACATCGGCGTATCCCGTCGCCATCCGCCCCACCCCACCGCTCTCGTTTTACGTATAACTACCGCGCTATACGTACCATGCCCAGGCAGCGGCGGTGAAGGAGTTTTCCGTGCCAGGACAGCAGTCGGCAGCCGGCCACGAGCGCGACACCGGAGGGCGGCCCGCGGGGGCAGACGGCGCCTCCCGCCGCGGTGCACCCGACCGGGACGCCGCGCGGCGGCCCGCCGCGGACCTGGACCATGGCCGGAACCGGCCCACCGGGCACGACGTCGCCGGCGCGGCAGGCGTCTCACAGGCCACGGTCTCGCTGGTGCTCGGCGGCAAATGGGAGGGCAGGGTGTCCGCCCGGACCGCCGAGGCCGTCCGGGCCGCGGCCCGCGAGCTCGGCTACCGCCCCAACCTGGCAGCCCGCACCCTGCGCCTCGGCCGCACCCGCACCGCGCTCCTGGTGGTGCCGGCGCTGACCAACGAGTTCTTCGCCACCGTGCACCGCGGGGCGGCCGAAGTCGCCAGAGCCCACGACTTCGGCATCGTCCTCTACCCCTCCCCCGAGGGGATCGACGCCGCCCCCGACCCCTTCGCCTCGGCCCGCACCGCACTCGACGGCGTCATCGCCTCCTCCATGGCACCCGAAGCCCTCGCGGCGCTGCGCGGCGAGGGACTGCCCGTGGTGATGCTGGACAGCGACGAGCGGACCCGCGACGCCACCGTGAACGTCGACCTCGCCGACGGCATGCGGCAGGTGGTGGCCCACCTGCTCGGGCTCGGCCACCGCAGGATCGCCCACATCGCCGCCGACGTGGACTCCTGGACCTTCGCGGAACGGGCGCGGGCGCTGCGCGCGGAGCTGACCGCAGGCGGCGCCGCCCTGGTGCACACGCAGCGCGGGGCACTCGGCGTGCCGGGCGGGCTGGAAGCGGCGACCCGGGCGCTGACGGCGCACCCGAACGGCGCGGCGGACGCGAGCGGTGCCCGCCGGACCGCCGGGGACGTGCCCGGACCGTCGGGCGAGGGCGGCGAGGGGCCGCCGACGGCACTGGTGTGCGACGACGATCTGCTCGCCGCCGGGGCGCTGAAGGCCGCGCGGCGGCTCGGACTGCGGGTGCCGGACGACGTCTCGGTGACCGGGTTCGACGACCTGGCCCTGGCGACCGCCGTGGAACCGGAGCTGACGACCGTCCGGTTGCCCGCCGAACGGGTGGGAGCCGCGGGCATGCGGACCCTGCTGGACATCCTGGAGGGCCGGGAGCCGGAAGCCGTGCGGCTGCCGGTGCGGCTGGTGGCACGCGGTTCCACCGGCCCCGCCCGCACCCCGGCTCCCCGGGGCCCCTCCCGGTCCCCCGGGCCGCGTTAGCCACCGGGAGTCCGGGACACGCGACCTGGTCCGTCGGCCGCTCGGCGCTCCGGGCCGCAGGGCCCCGACCGGACCCGGGACCGTTCCGCGGGCGCCCCGGCCCGCGCGGAAGGACGCGCCCGCCCCGGCAGACCCGCGCAGCCCTGCTCCGCCCCGCGGTCACCCTTCCGGGCAGCCGCGGGGCGGAGCAGGACCGGGGACTACTCCTCCTCGCCGCCCTCGGCTTCGCCCTCCGCCTCGCCGGTGGCCTCCGGGACAGGGGTCTCCTCCAGAAGACGGGCCACCTGCCCGGCCGGGACGCGCTTGAACTTGCGCCGCTGGGAACGCTCACGGTCCAGGACGGCCACCTCCAGCTGCTCGGCGGTCAGCGTCCGCTCACCGCCGTTGCTGTCCCGCTTGAGCGCCTCGACAGCGAGCTTGAGGGCCTCGCCCAGCGACATTCCCTCCCGGTGCCGCTGGTCCATGTAGCTGCCGATCTGGTCCGAGTTGCCGCCGACCGCGACCGAGCCGTGCTCGTCGACGATCGACCCGTCGTGCGGCAGACGGTAGATCTGGTCGTCCTCGGGAGCCGCGCCCACCTCGGCGACGATCAGCTCGACCTCGTAGGGCTTCTCCGCGTTCGCCGAGAAGATCGTGCCCAGGGTCTGGGCGTACACATTGGCCAGCCCGCGCGCCGTGACGTCCTGGCGGTCGTAGGTGTAGCCGCGCAGGTCGGCGTAGCGGACACCGCCGATCCGCAGGTTCTCGAACTCGTTGTACTTGCCGACCGCGGCGAAGGCGATCCGGTCGTAGATCTCACTGACCTTGTGCAGCGCGCGGGAGGGGTTCTCGGCGACGAAGACGATGCCGTCCGCGTACTGCAAAACGACCACGCTGCGTCCGCGCGCGATGCCTTTGCGGGCGTATTCGGCGCGGTCCGCCATCGCCTGCTGGGGTGACACATAGAACGGCGTCGACACCGGCTATCCGTCCCTTCCTGTCCGAATGAGTGCTCTAGGAGACGGGGGCCTGCGGCCCGTTGGGCAGCCGGAGGCGGCCGTCGTGCACCGTCTGCGCCAGCCCGGAGACCTCCTCCTCGCCCAGCCTGCGGTACCCGTCCTCCGTGATGGTCACCACCACCGGGTAGATGCGGCGCGTCATGTCCGGACCACCGGTGGCCGAGTCGTCGTCGGCGGCGTCGTAGAGCGCCTGGAGGACCACGGTCGCGGCCTGCTCCTGGGTCATCTCCTCCCGGTAGAGCTTCTTGAGCGAGCCGCGGGCGAAGACCGAGCCGGAGCCGACCCCGGCGAAGCCCAGCTCCTCGGAGCGGCCGCCGGTCACGTCGTAGGAGAAGATCCGGCCCGCACCGCGGTCCTGATCGAAGCCGGCGAACAGCGGCACCACGGCCAGCCCCTGCATCGCCATGCCCAGATTGCCGCGGATCATCGTGGAGAGCCGGTTGGCCTTGCCCTCCAGCGAGAGGGTGGAGCCCTCCACCTTCTCGAAGTGCTCCAGCTCCAGCTGGAACAGCTTCACCATCTCCACCGCCAGCCCCGCGGTGCCCGCAATACCCACGGCGGAGTGCTCGTCGGCGGGAAAGACCTTCTCGATGTCCCGCTGCGCGATGACGTTGCCCATCGTCGCCCGCCGGTCCCCGGCCAGCACCACACCGCCCGCGAAGGTCGCTGCCACGATCGTGGTGCCGTGCGGCGCCTGCACGGCGCCCTCCACGGGAGGCAGCGGCCGGCTTCCCGGCAACTGCTCCGGCGCGTGGTCGGACAGGAAATCCATGAACGACGACGACCCTGGCGTCAGGAAGGCAGCAGGTAGACGCCCGGTGCTACGAATTTCGGCTTCCACACGTTTCCTTCCACGTAGGCTGCCGCACGCCGCATGACGTCCGGCCGATCCCTGAACTGCCCCAGTGCGGCATTGCAGCTGAAGCACAGTACGCCCCGGACCCTACCCGTCTCATGATCGTGGTCCACATGCTCAGGAGCGGACCCGGGACAGCTCGGGCAGTTGCCGAACCGGCCGTCCAGCAGACTCCGGCTCTGCTCGACGGTCATACCGTAGGTGCGTCCGAGGTGTCCGGACCGTCCGTCAACTGCTCGGCGCTTTCTGCACCGGGTGAAGAGGCCATCCGCAGCGGTCGCATCGCGATGCCGCTCGCCGGACGACTTCGCCTCCCCGCATGAACGGCGCGGTTGGGAACCAGTCGGCACCCGGGGGTACTTCAGCGCACGCCGCTTCCGCCCGTCCCCCTGCTCCGTGTACGCACGGGCACACGGGCGGCAGTAGTCCTGCGAACCGTCGGCCCGCACCCGGTGACGCCCGGACGCCGCCGGGGACGGGCAACGCTCACAACGCGGACAGTGCTTGGTTTCCGCTTCCTCCACGAGGATCACCCTTCACTTTGAAGGGGAATTCATTGCCCACCCTTTTGGACAAAGGAACGCACAAAGTCCTCCGCGTTCTCCTCGAGCACGTCGTCGATTTCGTCCAGTACGGAGTCCACGTCGTCGGAGAGTGCCTCCTGGCGTTCCTTGAGATCCTCGGAGACCTGTGCGTCCTGGGTCTCCTCCTCGGTCTCCTCGGTGTGACGTGTGGACTTCTGCTGTCCGCCGCCGCTGTCCTTGGTCGCCATATCCCTCACCCCGCTCGGTTCGGTGGTGTACGCGGAACGTACAAGATCAGACCCTACAAGCCGGGACCGGCTTCGGCTCCTTCGTTGTGACAACGTCCGGCAACCACCTCGATGATTCCCGGACCGGGCACCGAATAGCCGCGATTCAGCCGCCCGAAAGCACCTTCACCAGCTCTTCCGCGGTGCGGCAGCGGTCCAGCAGCTCCTTGACGTGGTTCCGGGTACCCCGCAGCGGCTCCAGGGTGGGAACCCGCTGCAGAGAGTCACGGCCGGGGAGATCGAAGATGACCGAGTCCCAGGACGCGGCGGCCACGTCGTCGGCGTACTGCTCCAGACAGCGGCCGCGGAAGTAGGCCCGGGTGTCCTCCGGGGGCTTGAAGGCGGCCTCCTTGACCTCCTCCTCGGACAGCAGCCGCTGCATGCTCCCGCGGGACACCAGGCGGTTGTAGAGGCCCTTGTCGGGGCGCACGTCCGCGTACTGGAGATCCACCAGATGCAGCCGTGGCGCGTCCCAGTCGAGACTGTCGCGCCGCCGGTAGCCCTCCATCAGCTCCCGCTTGGCGACCCAGTCCAGCTCGCCGGCCAGGCTCATCGGGTCCCGCTCGAGCCGCCCGAGCACGTCCTCCCAGCGGGTCAGCACGTCACGGGTCTGCTCGTCCGCGTCGGTGCCCCAGCGCTCCTCGACGTACTTGCGGGCCAGCTCGTAGTACTCCATCTGGAGCTGTACCGCGGTCAGTGTCCGGCCGTTGCGAAGAGTGATCAGCCGTTCGAGTGTCGGATCGTGCGACACCTGGTGCAGGGTCCGGACGGGCTGGTCGACGGCGAGGTCCACGGCGATGAACCCGTCCTCGATCATGGACAGCACCAGGGAGGTCGTGCCCAGCTTGAGGTAGGTGGAGATCTCCGAGAGGTTGGCGTCCCCGATGATCACGTGCAGCCGCCGGTACTTCTCGGCATCGGCGTGCGGCTCGTCCCGGGTGTTGATGATCGGCCGCTTGAGTGTCGTCTCCAGCCCGACCTCGACCTCGAAGTAGTCGGCGCGCTGGCTGAGCTGGAACCCGTGCTCGCCGCCGTCCTGCCCCAGCCCCACCCGCCCCGCACCGCACACGACCTGCCGGGACACGAAGAAGGGCGTCAGATGGCGGACGATCTCCGAGAAGGGGGTCTCCCGCTTCATCAGATAGTTCTCGTGCGTGCCGTAGGAGGCGCCCTTGTTGTCGGTGTTGTTCTTGTAGAGGTGGATCGGGTTGGTCCCGGGGACCTCGGCCGCCCGCTCGGCGGCCTCCGCCATCACCCGCTCACCCGCCTTGTCCCACAGCACCGCGTCCCGCGGATTGGTGACCTCGGGCGCGCTGTACTCGGGGTGGGCGTGGTCGACGTAGAGCCGGGCGCCGTTGGTGAGGATGACGTTGGCCAGTCCGATGTCCTCGTCCGTGAGCTGGCTGGCGTCCGCCGACTCGCGGGCCAGGTCGAAGCCGCGGGCGTCCCGCAGCGGGTTCTCCTCCTCGAAGTCCCAGCGGGCGCGCCGCGCCCGGTGCATCGCCGCCGCGTAGGCGTTGACGACCTGGGACGAGGTGAGCATGGCATTGGCGTTGGGGTGGCCCGGCACGGAAATGCCGTACTCGGTCTCGATGCCCATTACGCGCCGTACGGTCATGCTTCCCTCCTTGCCTGACGGCGGCCCGCCGGTGGACAGCCGTTCAAGTCCCGCTGCGCATCCGTCCCGTGTGCGGCCCCCTCCTGCGCACTGCGCGTCGCGGCGGTGGGGAAAGCCTATGACGCACGGAGAGGAGTGGGGAGATCACTCTGCGGACTTCCTCGGCGCTCCGGGAAACAATCCGGCTGCGGGTACCCCGGGCGGGGACCCGCAGCCGGAACCGGATCCCGCTACAGGTACTGACCGGTGTTGGCGACGGTGTCGATGGACCGGCCGGTGTCCGCGCCCTGCTTGCCGGTGACGAGGGTGCGGATGTAGACGATCCGCTCCCCCTTCTTGCCGGAGATGCGGGCCCAGTCGTCCGGGTTGGTGGTGTTGGGCAGGTCCTCGTTCTCCTTGAACTCGTCCACGCAGGCCGACAGGAGATGAGAGACGCGCAGACCCTTCTGGTTGTGGTCCAGGTACGCCTTGATGGCCATCTTCTTGGCCCGGCCGACGATGTTCTCGATCATCGCGCCGGAGTTGAAGTCCTTGAAGTACAGGACCTCCTTGTCACCGTTGGCGTAGGTGACCTCCAGGAAGCGGTTCTCCTCCGACTCCGCGTACATCTGCTCCACGACCGACTGGATCATCGCGGCGCAGGCGGCCTCCACATTGCCGCCGTGCTCCGCGACGTCGTCCGCGTGGAGCGGCAGGTTCGAGGTGAGGTACTTGGAGAAGATGTCCTTGGCGGCCTCGGCGTCCGGACGCTCGATCTTGATCTTCACGTCCAGCCGGCCGGGACGCAGGATCGCCGGGTCGATCATGTCCTCGCGGTTCGAGGCACCGATGACGATGACGTTCTCCAGCCCCTCCACGCCGTCGATCTCGGAGAGGAGCTGCGGGACGATGGTGTTCTCCACGTCCGAGCTCACCCCCGAGCCGCGGGTGCGGAAGAGGGAGTCCATCTCGTCGAAGAAGACGATGACGGGTGTGCCCTCGCTGGCCTTCTCCCGGGCCCGCTGGAAGACGAGGCGGATGTGCCGCTCCGTCTCGCCCACGTACTTGTTCAGCAGCTCGGGGCCCTTGATGTTGAGGAAGTAGCTCTTGCCCTGGGGCTTGCCCGTCACCTCGGCGACCTTCTTGGCCAGGGAATTGGCCACCGCCTTGGCGATGAGCGTCTTGCCGCAGCCGGGCGGGCCGTAGAGCAGGACACCCTTGGGCGGACGCAGTTCGTGCTCGCGGAAGAGGTCCGGGTACAGATAGGGGAGCTCGACCGCGTCCCTGATCTGCTCGATCTGTCCGCCGAGGCCACCGATCTTGGTGTAGTCGATGTCCGGGACCTCTTCGAGGACCAGTTCCTCGACCTCGCTCTTGGGCACGACCTCGAAGACGTAGCCGGAGCGGCTCTCCAGCAGCAGGGCGTCGCCGGCCCGCAGCGTGGCGTTCAGCAGCGGCTCGGCGAGGCGCACCACGCGCTCCTCGTCCGTGTGGCCGACGACCAGGGCGCGCTCTCCGTCGTCCAGGACTTCCTTGAGGGTGACGATGTCACCCGCGCGCTCGAACTCCATGGCCTCGACCACGTTGAGCGCCTCGTTCAGCATGAGCTCCTGGCCGCGCCGGAGCGACTGGAGCTCGACGCTCGGGCTGACGTTCACCCGCAGCTTGCGGCCGCCGGTGAAGATGTCGGCCGTGTCGTCCTCGTTGGCCTGCAGGAAGACTCCGAAGCCCGCGGGGGGCTGAGCGAGCCTGTCGACCTCTTCCTTGAGGGCCACGATCTGGTCACGCGCCTCACGGAGCGTGGTGGAGAGCCGCTCGTTCTGGGCGGACACACCGGCCAGGTTGGTCTGCAGCTCGACGATCCGCTCCTCGAGAATACGAGTGTGCCGCGGAGAGTCGGCGAGCTTGCGGCGCAGGACGGCGATCTCCTGCTCAAGGTAGGCGACCTGGCCGGACGGGTCTTCGGAACCCCGACCGGGCCGGGCGCCGCGGTTGGTGTCGTCGTCGTGGGCTGCCACGGTCCTCACCTCCTCCAGGGGGAGCTGGACGCTTCGACCCTACCTGGGCCGGTGCGGGTTGAAACCCCTAGATCACAAAGACGGTCGGGGTGTGTCCGATCTTCACCCTTGCGCACTCCCTCAGGACTGGGAATACCCACCCACAACCATCTGAAAGCGACCGGTTGCGGGGTCGGGACGTTCAACACCCGTCCAGTGCGGCGCTGTTTCGGCCCGAGCGGGACCAGAGCGGGATTCGAGGCGGCGGGCCCGGCCGGCGGCGCGCGGAGCCCCTCAGACGCGGATGCCGCCGCCCGCCACCGGGCCGGGACGGAGGGCGAACTTCCCCTCGTGCCACTCCCACTTGACCTTGCGCCGCCGGTCGGGGCAGCAGCGCGGCACCTCGGCGGAGGAGTAGCCGAGGAGGGTGGCGGAGACGGTGGTGCCGCGCACGGCCAGGTCCTGGACCGACATGCCCTCCCGCTGCTCGACGAGGGTGGCGGCGAGCCGCGGGGGCCGGTCGGCAGCGGAGCCGGCCAGCACGTAGACGGCGCTGGGCGGGGTGCCTCCGTGGGCGCGGCAGCGGACCACGGCGACGGTCTCGGTGGCGCCGTCGCCGTCGAAGTCCGCGGAGGCGGTGTCCAGCACCTCCGGCTTCGCCGCGCCCCGGCCGCAGTCCAGCGGGTAGTGGGCGCGGGCCGGGTCGGGGGCCCGGCCGGTACCGGCGGGGGCGGGGGTGGCGGTGGCGGGTCGCAGGAGCGCCGTGCCGCCGAGGACCGCGGCGAGCGCTGCGGCGGTGGCGAGCCAGTGGGCCGTGCGGGTACGGGTGTGCGGCAGTTCCGTCACTCGGGGTGACTCCTGGGGCGGTGCGAGGCGGACGCGGAGGAGGTGCCTCGCATGGTGCCACAGGTCACACCGTCGCGGAACGGCCGGGTCCCCTTGATCCCGCCGTGCCGCTCAACGCCGCTACCCCGCAGCCGGGTTCGGTCCGGGTGCGGGGCAGCGGGCGTGTCGCGCGGGGGCCGCCGGAGGGACGGCGGGGGTGCTGGGGAGTGTCGTCGAAGCCCCGTCCGCCCGGCGGGCGGAGCATTCGACGGCACGGTCTAGGAGGTGCGTCCGCCGGACTGGCTGCCGGGGCCGGTGTAGTCCTCGCCGTAGGCGCCCTTGGCGGGGCGGCGGCGGCGCAGCGGCGGCTCGACCCCGTCGGCCAGTCGGCGGGCGGTCAGCAGAAAGCCGGTGTGGCCGATCATGCGGTGGTCGGGTCGGACGGCGAGGCCCTCGATGTGCCAGTTGCGCACCATCGTCTCCCACGCCTGGGGTTCGTTGAAGGTGCCGAATTCGCGGATGGACTCGACCATGCGCGCCATCTGCGTGGTGGTGGCGACATAGGCGCACAGGATGCCGCCGGGCACCAGGGCCTTGGAGACGGCCTCGAGGCACTCCCAGGGGGCGAGCATGTCGAGGATGACCCGGTCGACGTCGGCGTCGGCGAGGTTGTCCTGGAGGTCGCCGACGGTGAGCGTCCAGGCGGGGTGGGGGCTGCCGAAGTAACGCTCGACGTTCTGCCGGGCGATCTCGGCGAAGTCCGCTCGGCGCTCGTAGGAGTGGAGCATGCCCTGGTCGCCGATGGCGCGGAGCAGGAAGGTGCTCAGCGAGCCGGAGCCGACTCCCGCCTCGACGACGCGGGCGCCGGGGAAGATGTCGGCCATGGCGAGCACCTGGCCGGCGTCCTTGGGGTAGACGACGGCGGCTCCCCGGGGCATGGACAGGACGTAGTCGGGGAGCAGGGGGCGCAGCGCGAGGTAGGCGACGTTTCCGGTGGTACGGACGACACTCCCCTCGGGCGCACCGATCAGCTCGTCGTGGGGAAAGGCTCCCTTGTGGGTGTGGAAGCTCTTCCCCTCTTCGAGGGTGATCGTGTAGTGGCGTCCCTTGGGGTCGGTGAGCTGGACCTGGTCCCCGACCTTGAAGGGCCCGCGACGGCGGGCGGCACCGGTCGGTTCGGACATGCGCACAGCCTAGCCGGTCCGCGGAGTGCGACCGGCGGAGGGCTCCGGGTGGTCAGCCGGGCGGTCCGGCCGGGGTGCGGTCCGGGCGCTTGGACATGGCCTCGACGAAGGCGCGCTCGACGTCGGCGGTGGAGAGCACCCCGTAGATCTCGCCGGTCCCCTCCACGACCAGGTACTCGGTGGCCGGGGTGGCGCGGAGCCATTCCAGCAGGTCCTCGCCGGCGAGCTCGGCGGGTACCCGCATGCCGTCCTTGAGGTCCTGCGCGAGAGTGCTGACGGCGACCCAGGGGCGGCGGTGCTCGGGCACGGAGCCGATGGCGGCCTCCCGCACCAGGGCGAGCGGGTCGCCCCGGCCGTCGACGACGACCAGGGCGCGGGCCCCGGCGGCGTTGGCCCGGCGGAGGGCTTCGGAGAGCGGGGTGTCGGTCTCGACGGGGACGGCGCGCCGGGTGAGGGTGCGGGCGCTGAGCCGGGGCAGGCGTTCGCGCAGCCGGGCCATCCGCAGGCTGTTGCCGGCTCCGGTCCAGATGATGGCGGCGAGGATGGCGGCCAGCAGCGCGTCGGTGAGGGAGTCGACGCCGCTGACGCTGCCCCGTGACAGGCCGCCCGCGTGGGTGGCCAGCGGCAGGCCGATCAGGACGGTGACGGCGAGCGCGCGGCCGACCCATGCGGCGGCGACGGTGCCGGTCATCGGCTTGCCGCTGATCTTCCAGACGACGGCGCGCAGCATCCGGCCGCCGTCCAGGGGAAGGCCGGGCAGCAGGTTGAAGACGGCCACGAGGAGGTTGGAGATCATCAGGCCGGCCAGCAGCACCCCGGGCACGGTGCGGGGTTCCACGGCGCGCATCGCGGCGTAGAAGACACCGGCCAGGACGAGGGAGAGCAGGGGCCCCACGAAGGCGAGGACGAATTCCCGGCCGGGGGTCTCGGACTCCTTCTCGATCTCGGAGACGCCGCCGAAGAACTGGAGCTGGATGCGGCGGACCGGGAGTTTGAAGCGGAGCGCGGCGACGGTGTGGGCGAGCTCGTGGACCAGGACCGACGCGTAGAAGGCGACGGCGAAGAAGAGCGCGATCAGGTAGCGCACGGCGCCGAGCTCGGGCAGCACCCGGTCGAGCTGGCCGCCGAAGACCCAGGTGATCAGGATGGCGACGAGGAACCAGGAGGGGGCGACGTAGACGGGGACGCCGAAGGGGCGGCCCATCAGGATGCCGCCGCCCGGCGCATCGGGACGTACAGGTGTGCGAGGGAGTGTCCGGCGACGCTCCGGCCCCTCGGGACCGCTCCCCTCGCCGGAGCCGCCGTACCGCGGCTTCCCGTCGTTGTCCTCGTCCGCCACGGGTTCCCCTCTGCTGCTTCCCTCGCCCCGCGCCGTGCGGCTGCCGCAGCGTTCTGGTGCGGCGGTCATCCGGCGCGAGGGGTCTGCCGTCGATGGTAAGTGTCCGGTGTCGGTGGTGGGCCGTAGGGTCGTACCCCATGAGAACCAGCGCGGCCACACCGCCGACCTCGCTGTCGCCCTCCCGGGCGGGGGACTTCATGCAGTGCCCGCTGCTCTACCGCTTCCGGGTGATCGACAAACTGCCGGAGAAGCCCTCCGCCGCCGCCACCCGGGGGACGGTGGTGCACTCGGTGCTGGAGCGGCTCTTCGACGCGCCGGCGGCGGAGCGCAGCGCGCGGCGGGCCCGCTCCCTGGTGCCCGGGGAGTGGGAGCGGCTGCTGGCCAAGCGGCCCGAGCTGGCCGAGCTGTTCGCGGAGGACACCTCCGACGGGGCCCGGTTGGCGGAGTGGCTGGCCGAGGTCGAGTCGCTGGTGGAGCGGTGGTTCACCCTGGAGGACCCCACCCGGTTGGAGCCCGCCGAGCGGGAGCTGTTCGTGGAGGCCCGGCTGGATTCGGGGCTGCGGCTGCGCGGGATCATCGACCGGGTGGACGTGGCACCCACCGGCGAGGTGCGGATCGTCGACTACAAGACGGGCAAGGCACCGCGCCCGGAGTACGCCGAGGGCCCGCTGTTCCAGATGAAGTTCTACGCGCTGGTGCTGTGGCGGCTGCGCGGCGTGGTGCCGCGGCGGCTGCAGCTGGTCTTCCTGGGCAGCGGCGACGTCCTGACCTACGACCCGGACGAGGGCGATCTGCAGGCCACCGAGCGCAAGCTGCTGGCGCTGTGGGACGCGATCGGACGGGCGACGGAGACGGGCGACTGGCGGCCGCGGCCGAGCAAGCTGTGCGGCTGGTGCGATCATCAGGCGCACTGCCCGGAGTTCGGCGGCACTCCCCCGCCCTATCCGCTGACGATCCAGCCGCGGCTGCCCGAGCCCCGCCCGGCCGCCGAGGCGGGCGGCAGCGGCGACCCGGCGGCCGGCGGCGGTGCGGTGAGCGGCCCGGACGGGGTGCGGGCCGCCGGGTCGGCGGAGGGGCAGCGGGACGGCTGAGTGAGAATGGGGCGACCGCTGCCGTCCTGTTGAGGAGTTCCCGTGGCAATCCGCGTACTGCTGGTCGACGACCAGCCGCTGCTGCGCACCGGCTTCCGGATGATTCTGGAGGCCGAGCAGGACATAGCGGTGGTCGGTGAGGCGGGGGACGGCCTTCAGGCGCTGGACCAGGTGCGGGCCCTGCAGCCCGATGTGGTCCTGATGGACATCCGGATGCCCCGGATGGACGGCGTGGAGGCCACCCGCCGGATCACCGGACCGGCCAAGGACGGCCCGGCCAAGGTCCTGGTGCTCACCACCTTCGACCTGGACGAGTACGTGGTGGAGGCACTGCGGGCCGGTGCCAGCGGATTCCTCCTGAAGGACGCACCCGCCGGTGAGCTCGTGCAGGCCATCCGGGTGGTGGCGGCGGGCGAGGCGATGCTGGCGCCGAGCATCACCCGGCGGCTGCTGGACAAGTACGCGGGGAAGCTGCCCTCGGGCGAGGAGCCGGTGCCGGACACCCTGCACCAGCTGACCGAGCGCGAGGTGGAGGTGCTGAAGCTGGTGGCGCGCGGGCTGTCGAACGCGGAGATCGCGGCGGACCTGTTCGTGAGCGAGACGACGGTCAAGACGCATGTCGGCCACGTGCTCACCAAGCTGGGGCTGCGGGACCGGGTGCAGGCCGCGGTGTACGCCTACGAGAGCGGACTGGTCCGGCCCGGCTCGGCCTGAGGCCGGGCCGGGGATCGGCCCGGCCGCCCGGGCGGCCGGGCGCGGGCCGCGGCGCCCGGCGGGGCCCGGTGGCCCGCGCCGGTGGCGCCGTGTCCGCCGGCTGCCGCGGCGGTCGGGGTCGCTGCCGCGGCGGTCGGGTCAGGAGTCGCGGCCGCGGCCCAGCTCCCACAGCTGGAGCACCGAGGAGGAGTTGAGGGCCCATTCGACGCCGGTGATGTCGTCGCGGGCCGCGAGGTACTGCTTGCCCTGCCAGAGCGGGAGCAGCGGCACGTCCTTGGCGACGATGTCCTGGACGCGGCCGAGGGTGCCGGTGGTGGCGGAGCGTTCGGTCTGGCGGCGGCTCCTGGGTACGAGCTTGTCGCGGATCTCGTGGTTGGTGTAGGGCGAGCCGAGGAAGTTGTCCTTCTCGAAGAAGGGGGCGACGAAATTGTCGGCGTCCGGGAAGTCCGGGTACCAGCCGTAGCCCCACACCTGGTACTTGCCGTTCGTCGCCGCCGGGCGGAAGGTGTCCCACTTGACGCCCTTGGTCCGCACGTCGAACAGGCCGCTGCCGTTGAGCTGCTTCTCGAGGACGGCGAACTCGTCGGCGGTGGCGCCGCCGTAGTGGTCGGTGGTGTAGGTGAGGGTGAGCTTGACGGGCTTGTCGATGCCCGCGTCGCGCAGCGTCCGCTCGGCCGCCGCCTTGCTGGGTTCGCCGTAGGTGTTGAAGAACGAGTTCCGGTGCGCCGGGAGCCCGGCGGGCACGATGCTGTAGAGCGGCTCGGTGCTGCGGTCGTAGGCGTCCCGCACGATCTTCTTGCGGTCGACGAGCTGGGCCATGGCCTTGCGGACGGCCTTCTTGCCCGCGGTCGGGTCGTCGGTGTCGAAGGCGAGGTAGCGGATCTCCTGGCCGGGCTGCTCGACGAGCTCGACGCCCTGCTCCTGGGCGCCGTCGAGCCGGCTGACCTGGTCGGGGGAGATGGTCCGGCCCATGACATCGATGTCGCCGGCCTTGAGCGCCTTCTCCATGCCCTGTGCGGCGTCGAAGAAGCGCATCTCGATCCGGCTGTTCCGCAGCTCCAGTTCCCCGCTGTAGTGCGGGTTCTTCGCCAGCACGGCCGACTCGGCGTCGATGTGCTCGAGTGCGTAGGGGCCCGAGCCGACCAGCGCGTCGCCCTTGGTGAGGGCGTCGGCCGGGTAGGTCCGGCTGTCCACGATGGCGGCGGCCGGGGTGGTCAGCTTGTACGGGAAGGTCGCGTCGGGCCGCTTGAGGTGGAAGACGACGTGGCTCTTGCCGTCGGCCTCGACGCGGTCGAGGTTGCTGAAGAGGACTGCGGGGCCGCCCTTGTGGTTGATGCGCTTGACCCGCCGCAGCGAGAACTCGACGTCCTCGGCGTCCAGCGGGTGCCCGTTGGAGAACGTCTGGCCCTTGCGCATCGTGCAGCGGTAGACCTTGTTCGCCGCGTCGGTGAAGCCGCACTCGGCGGCGGCGTCCATCACCGGCGAGGTGCCGGTGCGCGGGAAGCGCAGCAGCGTCTGGAAGGTGTTGCGCATGACGCCCCAGGCCGCGACGTCGTAGGCCGCCGCGGGGTCGAACGGGGCCGGCGCGTCCTTGCCGACCGCGAAGTGGTCCGTCGTGCCGACGACGATGGCGTCGCCACCTGCGCTCCCGCCCTTCTCGGACCCGCATCCGGCGAGCAGCGGCGTGAGCATTCCCGCGGCGAGCACGGGCAGCACCACAGTTTTACGGTTCATGGTCGACGATCTCCTCGGCCGGCCGGGGTTTGCTGCAGAGAGGAATGGCCGGTGCACCGACATTAATCGTCCGCTCCGGGGACTTTCGCAGCGCAGGCCGCGGAACCGGTTTCACGCAGCGAAACCAGTACCTTCCTGTCCGCTATCCGAACGTCGGAACGTTTTCCGCTTCACTCCATCAATGCGGACACAAAGGAAGGACATTCCCCCCTCCCGTCCCAGGCGCACCACAGCCCCGGCCGCGGGTCGAGGGGCTCGCGCGTGATGAACGTCACTGGACCAATCTGCGCACCGGACACCGGAGTTCGACATTCTGCGGAGCCCGGGACAACGGATTCCGGCGTCCCGCGGGTGCGGATTTCTCACCCCGCGCGGAATGGCACCGCCGCGGAATGATCAACTCAGCGCGCGACCATGATCCGCGAACGGAGGAATTCGAGATCGACTTCTTCGAGTGAACTCACAATGCTACGACCGGACTTGGGCTCGATCGGCGCGATGGACGGCACGGCCACCACATGGCAGCCGGCGGCCTCCCCGGCGGCGACCCCGGTCGCGGTGTCCTCCAGCACCGCACAGCGCACCGGGTCGGCCCCCAGCCGGCGCGCGGCGGTCAGATACGGGTCGGGGTGCGGCTTGGTCCGGGCCAGCTCGTCCCCGGCGACCGTGAAGGCGAAGTGCTCGTGCCCGATCCAGGTGAGCATGCGGTCCACGACCGTGCGGTGCGAGGCGGAGACCAGCGCCGCGGGGATCCGGTGCGCGGACAGCTCCGCGAGCAGCCTGCGGGCGCCCGGCATCAGCGGGACGCCGCGCTCCAGCCGCTCGGTGAACCGGGCGTTCAGCAGCACGCTCAGCTCCTCCAGGCCGATGTCGGCGGCGGTCGCCTCGATCAGGAAGCCGGCGCTGCGCGACATGGGACCGCCGACGACGACGCTGCGCCACTCGTCGCGCAGCTCGTGCCCCAGCTCGGCGAAGACCGCGACCTCCGCGTCCCACCAGAAGTCCTCGGTGTCGACCAGCGTGCCGTCCATGTCCAGCAGTACGGCCTCCAGCTCGGGCTCCTCACCCGTGAGCGTGGTGACGGCGGGGGATGGACCGGCCATCCGCGAACACCTCCCGAAAGCGACGACTCCACAAGGGACGACAAGGCCGGTCGTCCCCTCCGCCGGAACCCCGGAGGGCTCCGGTTTCCGGCGGAAGCGGACGACCGGCCTGTACCGGACCGATCAGTATATGACCTGTGCCCTCATCGGGCGTTGAAATACTTCGCCTCGGGGTGGTGCAGCACGATCGCGTCGGTCGACTGCTCGGGGTGGAGCTGGAACTCCTCGGACAGCTCGACGCCGATCCGCTCCGGCCGCAGCAGCTCGGCGATCTTGGCGCGGTCCTCCAGGTTCGGGCAGGCGCCGTAGCCCAGCGAGAACCGCGCTCCCCGGTACTTCAGATCGAACATGCCCTGCATCTGGTCGGGGTCCTCACCCGAGAAGCCCAGCTCGCTGCGGACCCGGGCGTGCCAGTACTCGGCCAGCGCCTCGGCCAGCTGCACGGAGAGGCCGTGCAGCTCCAGGTAGTCGCGGTAGGCGTCGCCCGCGAACAGCTCGGCGGTCTTCTCGCCGATCCTGGAACCGACGGTGACCACCTGCAATCCGACCACGTCGGTCTCGCCGGACTCCTCCGGACGGAAGAAGTCCGCCAGGCACAGCCGCCGGCCGCGCCGCTGCCGGGGGAAGGTGAAGCGGGTGCGCTCGTTGCCCTGCTCGTCCAGCAGGATCAGGTCGTCGCCCTTGGAGTAGCAGGGGAAGTAGCCGTAGACGGCGGACGCCTCCAGCAGGTTCTCCGTCTGCAGCCGCTCCAGCCAGCCCCGCAGCCGGGGGCGGCCCTCGGTCTCCACCAGCTCCTCGTAGGACGGCCCGTCGCCCTTGCGGGACTCCTTGAGCCCCCACTGCCCCTTGAAGAGGGCGCCCTCGTCCAGCCAGGACGCGTAGTCCTGCTGCCGCAGGCCCTTGATCACCCGGGTGCCCCAGAAGGGTGGCTCGGGGACGGGATTGTCGACGGCCACGTCGGAGCGGACGGAGCCGTCGTTCTCCTCCGGCTCGGGGATGTCGAGGTCCCGCTTGGGCACCCGGCGCTGCTTGAGCGCGGGCAGCTCGGCGCCGGGCACGCCGCGCTTGACGTCCATCAGGGCGTCCATGAGGCTCAGCCCCTCGAAGGCGTCCTTGGCGTAGCGGACCTCGCCCTCGTAGATCTCGTGCAGGTCCTGCTCGACATAGGCCCGGGTCAGCGCGGCGCCGCCGAGGATGACGGGGAAGTCGGAGGACATCTTGCGCTGGTTGAGCTCCTCCAGGTTCTCCTTCATGATCACCGTGGACTTCACCAGCAGCCCGGACATGCCGATCACATCGGCCCGGTGCTCGGCCGCGGCGTCCAGGATGGCGCTCACCGGCTGCTTGATGCCGAGATTGACCACCTGGTAGCCGTTGTTGGACAGGATGATGTCGACCAGGTTCTTGCCGATGTCGTGGACGTCACCGCGGACCGTGGCCAGCACGATCGTGCCCTTGCCCGCGTCGTCCTCGGACTTCTCCATGTGCGGTTCGAGGTGGGCGACGGCGGCCTTCATCACCTCGGCCGACTGCAGCACGAAGGGCAGCTGCATCTGTCCGGAGCCGAACAGCTCACCGACGACCTTCATGCCGGCCAGCAGCGTGTCGTTGACGATGTCGAGCGCCGGACGCTCCTCCAGCGCGGAGTCCAGGTCGGCCTCCAGCCCGTTGCGCTCGCCGTCGATGATGCGCCGCTGGAGGCGCTCCTCCAGCGGGAGGGCGGCCAGCTCCTCGGCCTTCCCGGCCTTCATCGACTTGGCCGTGGCGCCCTCGAACAGCTCCATCAGCTTCTGCAGCGGGTCGTACCCCTCGCTGCGGCGGTCGTAGACCAGGTCGCGGGCGGTGGTCACCTGCTCGTCGTCGAAGCGGGCGATCGGCAGGATCTTGCTGGCGTGCACGATCGCGGAATCCAGCCCCGCCTTGACGCACTCGTCGAGGAAGACGGAGTTGAGCACGATCCGGGCGGCCGGGTTCAGACCGAAGGAGATGTTCGACAGGCCCAGCACGGTCTGCACGTCGGGGTGCTTCTGCTTGAGCAGCCGGATGGCCTCGATGGTGTTGATGCCGTCCTTGCGGGACTCCTCCTGGCCGGTGCAGATGGTGAAGGTGAGGACATCGATGAGGATGTCCGACTCGTGGATGCCGTAGTTGCCGGTCAGGTCCGCGATGAGGCGTTCGGCGATGGCGACCTTGTGCTCGGCGGTGCGGGCCTGGCCCTCCTCGTCGATGGTCAGCGCGATCAGCGCCGCCCCGTGCTCGGCGGCCAGCTTGGTGACCTTCGCGAAGCGGGACTCGGGGCCGTCACCGTCCTCGTAGTTGACGGAGTTGATGACGGCGCGGCCGCCCAGCTTCTCCAGACCGGCCTGGATGACGTCGATCTCCGTCGAGTCCAGCACGATCGGCAGCGTGGAGGCGGTGGCCAGCCGGCCCGCCAGCTCGGTCATGTCCGCGACGCCGTCCCGGCCCACGTAGTCGACGCACAGGTCGAGCATGTGGGCGCCCTCGCGGATCTGCTCCCGGGCCAGCTCGACGCAGTCGTCCCAGCGCGCCTCCAGCATCGCCTCGCGGAACTTCTTCGAACCGTTGGCGTTGGTCCGCTCCCCGATGGCCATGTACGAGGTGTCCTGGCGGAAGGGCACCGCCTGGTACAGCGAGGCGGCGGCCGGCTCCGGCTGCGGGGTGCGCGCGGCGGGCTCGCGGCCGCGCACCCGCTCCACCAGCTGGCGCAGGTGCTCGGGCGTGGTCCCGCAGCAGCCGCCCACCAGGGACAGACCGTAGTCGCCCACGAAGGTGTCGTGCGCGTCGGCCAGCTCCTCGGGGGTGAGCGGGTAGCTGGCACCGTCCTTGCCCAGCACCGGCAGACCGGCGTTCGGCATGCAGGAGAGCGGGACGCGGGAGTGCTGGGCCAGATAGCGCAGATGCTCGCTCATCTCGGCGGGGCCGGTGGCGCAGTTCAGCCCGATCATGTCGATGCCCAGCGGCTCCAGGGCCGCGAGGGCCGCGGCGATCTCGGAGCCGAGCAGCATCGTGCCGGTCGTCTCCACCGTGACCGAGCACAGCAGCGGCAGGTCGGCGCCGACCGCCGCCATGCCGCGGCGGGCGCCGATGACGGCGGCCTTGGTCTGCAGCAGGTCCTGGGTGGTCTCCACCAGCAGCGCGTCGGCGCCACCGGCGATCATGCCCTCCGCGTTCTGCTGGTAGGCGTCGCGCAGGATGGTGTAGGGGGCGTGGCCGAGGGTCGGCAGTTTGGTGCCCGGGCCCATGGAGCCCAGGACCCAGCGCATCCGCCCGTCTCCGGACTCGAACTCCTCGGCGACGTCGCGGGCGATCCGCACGCCGGTCTCGGACAGTTCGAAGATGCGTTCGGTGATGTCGTACTCCCCCAGCGCCGCGTGGTTGGCGCCGAAGGTGTTGGTCTCCACGCAGTCCACGCCGGCGGCGAAGTACTCCTGGTGGACCGCGCGAATGATGTCGGGGCGGGTCACGTTCAAGATCTCGTTGCAGCCCTCGAGCTGTTCGAAATCCTCCAGCGTCGGATCCTGCGCCTGGATCATCGTCCCCATCGCTCCGTCGGCGACGACCACACGGGAGGCGAGTGCGCTGCGGAGCGCCTCGGCCCGGGTGGGGGACGGAGTTGCGGACGTGCGGCTCGGCGACGAGGCCATGGAAGAGGCTCCCTGGGTTGCGACGGCTGTCGGCTTTGCGCGCCGGTGAGGCAGCGCACCCGGTCAGCGTAGCGGGCGGACGCAAGAGCGCAGGTCGACATTCCGACCATCGGACACTCCGGCGCTCGATCCGGGCTCGATCCCGACTACCGTCGCGTCGACATCAAGCGATACCGTTCGACATTGTCGAATTCGACAATTTGGCATGTGGAATCTCAAGGCAGCAGGTCAGGGAGGACCGATGGCCCGGACCATCCAGTCGCTGGAACGAGCGGCGGCCGTACTGCGGTTGCTGGCGGGCGGCGAGCGGCGGCTCGGACTCTCCGAGATCGCCTCGGCGCTCGACCTGGCCAAGGGTACGGCGCACGGGCTGCTGCGCACCCTCCAGCAGGAGGGCTTCGTGGAGCAGGAAGCGGTCACGGGCCGCTACCAGCTCGGGGCCGAGCTGCTGCGTCTGGGCAACAGCTATCTGGACGTGCACGAGCTGCGGGCCCGCGCCCTGGTGTGGACGGACGACCTGGCCCGCTCCAGCGGGGAGAGCGTCTATCTGGGCGTGCTCCACCAGCAGGGCGTGCTCATCGTGCACCACGTCTTCCGCCCCGACGACAGCCGCCAGGTGCTGGAGGTCGGCGCCATGCAGCCGCTGCACAGCACAGCCCTGGGCAAGGTGCTGTGCGCGTTCGACCCGGTGGCGCACAGCGAGGCGCTGGACGGGCGGCGCACCGACTTCACGGAGCGCACGGTCACCGGCGGGGACCGGTTCGAGACGCTGCTGGATACCGTCCGGGCGCGCGGCTGGGCGGCGGACGTGGAGGAGACCTGGGACGGCCTCGCCTCGGTGGCCGCGCCGATCCACGACCGGCGCCGGATGCCGGTGGGCGCGGTGGGCATCACCGGGGCCGTGGAGCGGGTGTGCGAGGGCGAGGAGCTGCTTCCGCGGCTGGTGGCGGCCGTCCGGGACACGGCGCGGGCGGTCTCCAGGGACCTGGGGGCGCGGCGGTTCTGAGCGTTCCGGGCCGGCACCGGCGGGGGCTCCGAAACGGCCCCCTCCGAGCGTCCCGGGGCCTCCCCGGGAGGGCCCCGGCGCGGCCGTCCCGAGCCGCCGGGAGGGCCGCGCGCACCGTCTGGCCCTCCCGGGGTGCCGCCACCGCTGCGTGGCCGCAGGATGACAGCCAGGAGTCATCGGTCACAGCCCCTTGACGGGACTCTTACGAAGGAGAAAAGTTGCCGTTCGGCGGTCGACATTGTCGAACACCGGACGATCAACAACCGGTCCGCCCATCCCCCTGGCCTCCGGCCGGGAGGTGCCCCCATGGACAAGGACAAAGGAGTCGCGGGTGTCCAGCCTCGACATCTTCACGAGTGAGGTGACCGGCACGATGGTGCTGATCCTCCTCGGTGGCGGCGTGGTCGCCGCAGTCAATCTCAAGCGCTCGAAGGCGTTCGCGGCCGGCTGGGTCGCCATCGCCTTCGGCTGGGGCTTCGGGGTGCTCACCGGTGCCTACATCGCCCAGCCGTCCGGCGCCCACCTCAACCCGGCGGTCACCCTGGCGCTCGCCATCAAGGGTGACACCCCCTGGAGCGACGTCCCGCTCTACATGGGCAGCGAGCTGCTCGGCGCCATCCTGGGCGCCGTACTCGTGTGGGTCGCCTACTACAGCCAGTTCCAGGCCACGCTCCGCGAGCCGGACATGGTCGAGATGAAGCACGCGAACCCCGGCCCCGTGCACGGTGTCTTCTTCACCTCCCCCGAGGTGCGCAACGGCCTGCTGAACTTCCTCACCGAGGTCATCGCCACCTTCGTGCTGATCTTCGCGATCCTCACCCAGGGCCTGGTCAAGGATGCCGACGGCACCATGGGCCTCGGCAGGATGGGTGCCTTGATCACCGCGCTGGTCGTCGTCGGTATCGGTCTCTCGCTCGGCGGACCCACGGGCTACGCCATCAACCCGGCCCGTGACCTCGGTCCCCGGCTGGCCCACGCGGTGCTGCCGCTGCCGAACAAGGGCGGCAGCGACTGGAGCTACGCCTGGGTCCCGGTGGTGGGACCGCTGGCCGGCGCCGCCATCGCCGCGGGGCTCTACAACCTCGCATGGGCCTAGCGACCCGGCCGACCGCCGAGACCACCCGATGACGCAAGGGAGCACACACACCATGAGCGAGACCCACAGCACCCACGCCTCCGCGCACGGCGGCGGGCCCTTCATAGCCGCGATCGACCAGGGCACCACCTCCAGCCGCTGCATCGTCTTCGACAAGGACGGCCGCATCGTCGCGGTCGACCAGAAGGAGCACGAGCAGATCCTGCCCAAGCCGGGCTGGGTCGA
Source organism: Streptomyces sp. AA1529 (assembly GCF_000280905.1). Classification (GTDB taxonomy): domain Bacteria; phylum Actinomycetota; class Actinomycetes; order Streptomycetales; family Streptomycetaceae; genus Streptomyces. The sequence goes on from NZ_ALAP01000042.1 coordinate 32,953, forward strand.
GCACGACGCGGCCGAGATCTGGACCAACGTCCAGCAGGTGGTCACCGGCGCGCTGGAGAAGGCCGGGGTCACCCGGGAGGACGTGCTGGCCCTGGGCATCACCAACCAGCGCGAGACGACCGTCCTGTGGGAGAAGGCGACCGGCCGTCCGGTGCACAACGCCATCGTCTGGCAGGACACCCGCACCGACGCGCTCTGCAAGGAGCTGGGCCGCAACGTGGGCCAGGACCGGTTCCGCCGCGAGACCGGGCTGCCGCTGGCGTCCTACTTCGCCGGACCGAAGATCCGCTGGCTGCTGGACAACGTCGACGGGCTGCGCGAGCGCGCCGAGAACGGCGAGATCCTCTTCGGCACCATGGACTCCTGGGTCATCTGGAACCTCACCGGCGGCCCGGACGGCGGCAAGCACGTCACCGACGTCACCAACGCCTCCCGCACCATGCTGATGAACCTGCACACCATGGCCTGGGACGAGAAGATCTGCGCGTCCATCGGCATCCCGATGGCGCTGCTGCCCGAGATCCGCTCGTCCTCCGAGGTGTACGGCGAGGCCACCGGCGAGCTGGCGGGGCTGCCCGTCGCCTCCGCGCTGGGCGACCAGCAGGCGGCGCTGTTCGGCCAGACCTGCTTCGAGCAGGGCGAGGCCAAGTCGACCTACGGCACCGGCACCTTCCTGCTGATGAACACCGGGCACGAGCCGGTCAACTCCTACAACGGCCTGCTCACCACGGTCGGCTACCGCATCGGTGACCAGCAGCCGGTCTTCGCGCTGGAGGGCTCCATCGCGGTCACCGGTTCGCTGGTGCAGTGGATGCGCGACCAGATGGGGCTGATCAACAGCGCGGCGGAGATCGAGACCCTGGCCAGCTCCGTCGAGGACAACGGCGGCGCCTACTTCGTCCCGGCGTTCTCCGGCCTGTTCGCCCCGTACTGGCGCTCGGACGCGCGCGGTGTCATCGCGGGCCTGACCCGCTACGTCACCAAGGCGCACCTGGCCCGCGCGGTGCTGGAGGCGACGGCCTGGCAGACCCGGGAGATCGTCGACGCGATGCAGAAGGACTCGGACGTCGAGCTGGCCGCGCTGAAGGTGGACGGCGGCATGACCGCCAACAACCTGCTGATGCAGACCATCTCGGACGTCCTGGACGCGCCCGTCGTGCGCCCGATGGTCGCCGAGACCACCTGCCTCGGCGCGGCGTACGCGGCCGGTCTGGCCGTCGGCTTCTGGTCGGGCACCGACGAGCTGCGGGCCAACTGGAAGCGCGCCGCGGAATGGACCCCCCGCATGGACGCAGAGACGCGTGAGCGGGAATACCGGAACTGGCTCAAGGCCGTGGAGCGGACCATGGGCTGGATCGAAGAGGAGAACTGAGAGCGATGAACACCTCGCAGAGCGTCCCCACCCTCGGGACGCACCCGACTGCCGGCAGCAACCCTGGCCGCGCAGAGACCAGAGGGCTGCTCGCGAACGCGACGTACGACCTCCTGGTCATCGGCGGCGGCATCCTGGGCACCTCGGTCGCCTGGCATGCGGCGCAGTCGGGACTGCGGGTGGCCATGGTGGACGCCGGCGACTTCGCCGGCGCCACCTCCTCCGCGTCCTCGAAGCTGGTGCACGGCGGTCTGCGCTACCTGCAGACCGGCGCGGTCAAGCTCGTCGCGGAGAACCACCACGAGCGCCGGGTGCTGGCCAAGGACGTGGCCCCGCACTTGGTCAACCCGCTCACCTTCTACCTGCCCGTCTACAAGGGCGGCCCGCACGGCGCCACCAAGCTCGGCGCGGGCGTCTTCGCCTACTCGGCGCTGTCCGCCTTCGGCGACGGCGTCGGCCGGGTGATCTCCCCGGCGAAGGCCGCCGCCGACAACCCGGCGCTGCGCACCGACAACCTCAAGGCGGTCGCGGTCTACGGCGACCACCAGATGAACGACTCGCGGATGGCCGTGATGACCGTCCGCGCGGCCGTGGAGTCGGGCGCCGTGGTCCTCAACCACGCGGAGGTCACCGGGCTGCGCTTCACCCGGGGCCGGGTCACCGGCGCCGAGCTGCGGGACCGCACCGACGGTGCCGAGTTCGGCGTGGACGCGCGGCTGGTGCTGAACGCGACCGGCCCGTGGGTGGACCACCTCAGGACGATGGAGGACAGCGGCGCGGCGCCCTCGATCAGGCTGTCCAAGGGCGCGCATCTGGTCCTCAAGCAGAAGTCGCCGTGGGGCGCGGCGATGGCCACGCCCATCGACAAGTACCGCATCACCTTCGCGCTGCCGTGGGAGGACCAGCTGCTGCTGGGCACCACGGACGAGGAGTACACCGGGGACCCGGCCGACGTGCGGGCGACCGAGGCCGACATCCAGCAGATCCTGGACGAGGCCGCCTTCTCGGTGCGGGACGCCGATCTGGACCGCGATCTGATGACCTACGCCTTCGCCGGGCTGCGGGTGCTGCCCGGCGGCCCCGGCGGCGTGGAGTCGGCCAAGCGGGAGACCGTCGTCACCGAGGGCCGGGGCGGGATGCTGTCGGTCGCCGGTGGCAAGTGGACCACCTACCGGCACATCGGCCGCACGGTGATGGACAAGCTGGAGAAGCTGCCCGGCGGGGCGCTCGCGGCGTCCATGGAGAGCGCGGTGCCGGTCAAGGACCTGGTGCGGCGGACGCCGCTGCCGGGGATCGCCAACCCGAACGCGGTCGCGCACCGGCTGCTGGCGGACCGGGAGCCGGGCGTGCGGATGGACCCGCTGACCGCCCGTCAGCTGGCCACGCACTACGGTTCGCTCTCCTTCGACATCGCCCGGCTGGTCAACGAGGACCCGTCGCTGGGCGAGCGCATCCACCCCGACGGGCCGGAGATCTGGGCCCAGGTCGTCTACGCACGCGACCACGAGTGGGCCGAGACGGTGGACGACGTGGCGCGCCGCCGCACCACCCTGACGATCCGCGGCCTGGACGACGAGAAGGTCCGCGGCCGGATCGAGGAGCTGCTCGGGCAGCGCGGCTGACACCGCGCCGAGCGCACCGCGAGGGGGCGTACGCCGTTCGACGGCGTACGCCCCCTTGCCGCTGTCCGGACGCCATTCACCCCCGGGCGCCGTGACGTTGTGCGGATGGGATCACCAGTTCGGCAAGTTGGTAACGAGCGGGTTCCCACCGCCCGGTCAGGCGGTGCGGCGTGGCACTGTCCTCCGCATGAAAGGCAAGACGAACGCGGGCGGCGGGACACCCGCGGCCGGACCCGTGCGCCGCCGCCTGCGGATGCCGGGGCGCACCCGGGCACGGCGGGCCGCGGGGTGGACGGCACTGGCGCTCGTGGTCCTCCTCGTCCTGCCGACCGCCGGCGCGGCGGCGGCACTCCGCGCCGGCTACGCGGGGGAGGTGTCCGCCGAAGCGCGCTCCCGGGGCCGGGACGCACTGTGGCTGGGCCACGCCTGGCTGGACGGGCGCCGGGACGAGGCCGACCTCGCGGCGCTCAAGCGGCGGACGGCGGGCACCGGCATCCGCGACCTGTACGTGCACACCGGGCCGCTGTCCCACGACGGCTCGCTGCCGAAGAAGCGGTACCCGCGTGCGAAATGGCTGCTGAAGGCCGTCGAGCGGGAACTGCCCGGCGTGCGGGTCCAGGCATGGCTCGGGGACCGGCTCGCCTACGGCCCGGACGCGGACGGCGGGCTGCGCACGGCCGACCCGGAGACGCGGCGCGCCGTGGTGGCGAGCGCCCGGCAGGTGCTGGCGGCGGGCTTCGACGGGGTGCACTTCGACCTGGAGCCGCTGCGCTCGGGGGACGCCGGCTATCTGCGGCTGCTGGACCGGCTGCGCCCGGCGGTCCGGGCGCACGACGGGGTGCTGTCGGTCGCCGCGCACCAGATCGACCCGCTGCCGGGGCTGCACCACGTCTCGGGCGGCGTCTTCGGACACGGAAAGTGGTGGTCGCAGGAGTACTTCGGCGAGGTCGCGCGGCGGGTGGACCAGATCGCGGTGATGTCCTACGACACGGCGCTGCCCGCCGAGAGCCTGTACGGCGGCTATGTGGCGCAGCAGACGGCACTCGCGCTGGAGGCGGCGCCCGACCGGGTGGACCTGCTGATGGGGCTGCCCTTCTACCACACGGACGGCATGGGCCATCACGCCGCGGCCGAGACCGCCGCGGCGGCGGTGCGCGGGGTACGGCTCGGGCTCGGCCGCGAGGACCGCGACCGTGCGCGGTTCGGCGTCGCGCTCTACGTCGACTTCGCGGCGACGGAGCAGGACTGGCGCGCCTACCGGCGGGGCTGGGGCGCACCGGCGACACCGGCGACACCGGCGACTCCGGCCGGAGCACGGCACACACAGACTTCGGATGCCCAGGGGAGGCAGCGTTGACCGTCACGGACGAGGCGATCGAGAAGATCAAGGGGATGATCGTCTCAGGGGCGCTGGGCCCCGGCGACCGGCTGCCCAGGGAGAGCGAACTGGCCACCGAACTCGGCCTGTCGCGCAACTCGCTGCGGGAGGCGGTCCGCGCGCTGGCGCTGATCCGGGTGCTCGACGTACGCCAGGGCGACGGCACCTATGTGACGAGCCTGGATCCGCAGGTGCTGCTGACGGCGATGAGCTTCGTGGTCGACTTCCACCGCGACGACACCGTCCTGGAACTCCTGGCCGTGCGCCGCATCCTGGAGCCGGCGGCCACCGCGCTGGCGGGCACCCGGATCGCGGTGGCCGAGCTGGACGCGCTGGAGTCCGAACTGGACACGCTGGAGTCCGAGCTGGCCGCCCCGGCTCCGGAACCGTCCGTGGGGCAACTGGTCGCCGCGGACCTGGAGTTCCACCGGCGCATCGCGGCGGCCTCCGGCAACTCCGTACTGGGCTCGCTGCTGGACGGCCTCGCCGGCCCGCACACCCGGGCCCGGGTCTGGCAGGGGCTGACCCGGCAGGAAGCGGTCGGCCGCACCCTGCACGAGCACCGGCAGATCCTCGCGGCCCTGCGTACCGGCGACGCGGAGGCGGCGCGCTCCTGGTCGACCGTGCACATCGCGGGCGTCGAGCAGTGGCTGCGCGCGGCACTGTGACGCCGGACACCACCGCCTCCCCGGGACGGACGCGACCGCGGGAACTGCCGGTCGGACGGGCCGCGGGTCCGGATCGGGGACGTGCGGGGGCTGCGGGCCGCGTGCGTGCACGCCGTAGGCTGGGCCTCGCACGAAACGGCCGGCGGCGGTCCGGGGGACGGAGTCCGCAGCGGTATCGCCGGCCGCAGGCGACAGCGAGCTGAGGAGGCACTGGGTGATCGAGCTGGAGGGGGTTCCCGAGCTGGTCGACCCAGTCATGGTGGCCGCGTTCGAGGGGTGGAACGACGCGGGCGACGCCGCGTCCGGCGCGGTCGCGCACCTGGAACAGGAGTGGAAGGGCGAGGTGTTCGCCGCGCTGGACGCCGAGGACTACTACGACTTCCAGGTGAACCGCCCGCAGGTCTTCCTGGAGGACGGGGTCCGCAAGGTCACCTGGCCCACCACGCGGCTGTCCGTCGTCCGGGTCGAGGACGCGGACGGCAAGGGCAGGCGGCGCGATCTGGTCCTGGTGCGCGGCATCGAACCGAGCATGCGGTGGCGGTCCTTCTGCAACGAGATCCTGGGGTTCGCGCACGAGCTGGGGGTCGAGCTGGTGGTGGTGCTGGGCTCGCTGCTCGGTGACACTCCGCACACCCGGCCGGTCCCGGTGACCGGCGTGACCTCGGACTCCGATCTGGCCCGCACCATGAATCTGGAGGAGTCCCGCTACGAGGGCCCGGCCGGGATCGTCGGCATCCTCCAGGAGGCCTGCACCCATGCGGGCGTCCCGGCGGCCAGCCTGTGGGCGGCCGTACCGCACTACGTCTCGCAGCCGCCCAACCCCAAGGCGACGCTCGCCCTGCTCAACCGGCTGGAGGATCTGCTCGGGGTGCGCGTCCCGATGGGTGAGCTGGCCGAGGACGCCCGGGCCTGGCAGGTCGGTGTCGACCAGCTCGCGGCGGAGGACAGCGAGGTGGCCGAGTACGTCCAGTCGCTGGAGGAGGCCCGGGACACCGCCGAACTGCCGGAAGCCTCGGGAGAGGCCATCGCCAAGGAGTTCGAGCGCTACCTGCGGCACCGCGACGGCTCGGGCTCCGCCGACGGGGGCTCGGCGCCCGGCACGTCCCCCTCGCTGCGGGACCCGGGGCACCAGTCCCCTCCCCCGCCGCCCAAGCCCGGTGGCGAGCCGCCGCGACCCGGTGAGCCGGACGAGGACGAGTGACCGGCGCTCCGCCGCGGCGGAGCGGACTCCGCTGCTCCGGGACCGGCGCCGCGCGGCGGCGCGGGGTGTGGAGACGACGGCGGGGCCCGGGCGGGACGGGCCTCCCGGCCGCGGGACACGGCCGGGAGGCGGGAGACAGGGGACGGCTACAGCGCGACGCCCAGCAGCGCGTCGACCGTGCGGGAGACCAGTCCGGGAGCGCCCTCGTCGGTGCCGCCCCGCTCGGCCTGCTGCTCGGCCCACGCGTCGACGGCGGCCAGCGCGGCGGGGGTGTCGAGATCGTCCGCGAGCGCGGTCCGCACCGCCTCCAGCATGGCCTCTGCGGGCGGTCCGTCCGGCCGCGAGACGGCCGAACGCCAGCGGCCGAGCCGCTGCTGCGCCGCCTCCAGCACCGCGTCCGTGTACTCCCAGTCGGCACGGTAGTGGTGCGCCAGCAGGGTGAGCCGGATGACGGCCGGATCGACGCCGTCCTTGCGCAGTTGCGAGACGAAGACGAGGTTGCCCTTCGACTTGGACATCTTCTCGCCGTTCAGGGCGACCATCCCCGCGTGCACATAGCTGCGCGCGAAGGGGAACTCGCCGGTCAGCGCCTGCGCGTGGGAGGCGCCCATCTCGTGGTGCGGGAAGGCCAGATCGGATCCGCCGCCCTGGATGTCGAAGCCCATGCCCAGGTGTTCGAGCGCGATCGCCACGCACTCGATGTGCCAGCCGGGGCGTCCGGGGCCCAGCGTGCCGCCGTCCCAGTGGGGTTCGCCCTCGCGGGCCGCCGTCCACAGCTGCGGGTCGAGCGGGTTCTTCTTGCCGGGGCGCTCGGGGTCGCCGCCACGCTCCGCGGACAGCAGGCGCATCGTTTCCGCGTCGTAGTGCGAGACGCCTCCGAAGTGGGCGTCGGACTCGACCGAGAAGTAGATGTCGCCGTCGAGTTCGTAGGCGGCACCCATGTCCCGCAGCCGCTCGACCAGCGGCACGATGTGCGGAATGGACTCCACGGCGCCGATGTAGTGCTTCGGCGGCAGCATCCGCAGGGCCGTCATGTCCTCGCGGAACAGCGCGGTCTCGCGCTCGGCGAGCGCCGTCCAGTCGATGCCCGTCGCGACCGCCCGCTCCAGGAGTGGATCGTCCACGTCGGTGACGTTCTGTATGTAGTGCACCTGGCGCTTGGTGTCGAGCCACACGCGCTGCACGAGGTCGAACGCGTTGTAGGTCGCCGCGTGTCCGAGGTGGGTGGCGTCGTAGGGGGTGATGCCACACACGTAGAGGCGGGCGACAGGACCGGGGGTGAGGGTCACTCGGCCACCGGTCGCGGTGTCGTGGATGTCGAGGTCGCGGCCCTGTCCAGGCAGGACGGGGACCTCGGTAGCGGGCCAGGCATGCATAACCTGAGCCTAACCCGGACTGGTGTTCCGTATCCGTCCGGATGGACGCCGTTCGAGGTCCGCGGGCGCGGGCGGGGCCCGCACGGCCGTTCGGGACCGGTCGGGCGCGGCGAGGGGAGACGGCCCGAGCCGGCCCGCAGGCGCCCTCCGGGGCCGTTCCGGCCCGCTCCGGAGGCCGGGCGCGGGCGGCGGATGTCAGACAGGTGGCCAGGGGATGGCGGGCCACTCGCCGCTCGGCAGCGGATGCCGGCCGGAGCTCAGCAGCGCCTCCACCCGCTTGCCCACGGCCTGTACCTCGGCCTCGGTGAGCAGCTCGGCCAGCCGTGCCGCCAGCGGAGCCTCGGCCGCGTCCACCGCCTGCGCAGCCTCCGCCGCCTCCGCGTGGCCGCCCGCATCGGCACAGAGCGCGGTGGAGAGCCTGCGCAGCGCCTCGACGGCCTCGCCGGTCAGCTCCTCGCCCGCCCAGCCCCACAGCAGGGTGCGCAGCTTGTCGTCCACGTGGAAGGTGACGCCGTGGTCGATGGCGTACAGCGCGCCGTCGGGCCGGGGCAGCAGATGGCCGCCCTTGCGGTCGCCGTTGTTGAGCACGGCGTCGAGCACCGCGAGCCGGCGCAGCCGGGGGTCGTCGGCGTGCACGAGCAGCGCGCTCCGGCCGCCGCCGACGTCCGCGAAGCCGACCGCCTTCCAGCCCTCGCCCGGCTCCTCGCCGTCGACCAGCGCGAGCAGCGGTGCCGGCTCCTCCTCCGGCTCGCCGCCCGGCCCGCGCCCCGGCTCGCCGCCCGGCTCGCGCTCCGGCGCGGCCTCGGCCGGCTCCCCGGACGGCGCGTCCTCCCCGTCGTCATCGGCGTCCGGCGGCTCGCCCACCCAGGCCTGGCACATACCCGGGCCGTAGGGGCCGTCGCGCAGCACGGTGGCGGGTATCAGATCCCAGCCGGTGGCGCGGGAGACCTCGTAGGCCGCGACCTCGCGCCGGGCGAGGTTGCCGTCGGGGAAGTCCCACAGCGGCCGCTCACCGGCCACCGGCTTGTAGACGCAGGGCAGGCTGCTCCCCGCGTGCTCGACGGTGCCGAACAGCACGGTGTTGGAGGCGGCAGTGATCTGTCCCCGCACGGTGAGCGTGCCCTGCCGGAGCAGCTCGCGGGTGGCCTCGGCGGCCGGTGCCGTGCCGCTCATTCGCCCCGGCGGTATCCGTTCTGGCGCGGACATACGTGTCCCTCCGGATCGAGCGGCAGGCTGCACAGCGGGCACGGCGGCCGGCCCGCGTTGACGACCTCCATCGCCCGCTTGGCGAAGGCCCGGGCCATGTTCCCGCTGATCCGCACCCGGAGCATCGGGGGCCCGTTCTCGTCGTCCTGGAGCAGCCGCTCCTCCGCGTCGGCCAGGTCCTCGTCCTCGCCGGGCTCCAGCTCGACGATGGCCTGCGCCTCGACGACCATCCGCTCTCCGTCGCCGTCCCAGGCCAGGGCCATGGTGCCGACCCGGAACTCCTCCTCGACCGGGCTCTCCAGCGGCCCGGTGTCATCGACCTCGGAGGGGGCGACGGCAGGCACGGGCGCGCTGCCGCCGGAACGGCGCACCACCTCGTCCAGCAGCTCGTCGATCCGTTCGGCGAGCGCTTCGACCTGCGCCTTCTCCAGGGCCACACTGGTGGTGCGGCCCCCCGCACTGGCTTGGAGGAAGAAGGTGCGGCGGCCAGGCAGACCGACGGTACCGGCGACGAACCGGTCCGGCGGATCGTACAGAAATACCTGACGGGACACGTTCTGCTCCGTTGGGTTCGACAGCTTGAGTGGCTTCGGACATCCGCACCCTACTGTGCGTTCCGATCATCGTGCTCACGCGCTTCCGCCGACGGTCGCATCGCCCTCCCCCGCGCTCGCGGCGGCGCCCTGCTCGCCCGTCTTCTCCGGTGGCGCGAGGGAGGCCAGTTCCCCGGTGTCGCCCAGCCGCAGCACGAAGGGGCGCAGCCGGGTGTAGGTGAGGGCCGTGGCCGAGCAGGGGGAGACGGATATCCGCTGGAAGAGGTCGAGGTGCATGCCCAGCGCGTCCGCGACGATCGACTTGATGATGTCGCCGTGCGAGCACATCAGATAGACGGCGTCCGCGCCGTGCTCGGCCTCGATGCGGGCGTTCCAGGCGCGGACCGCGTCCACGGCCCGTGCCTGCATGGCCCGCAGCGACTCGCCGCCGGGGAAGGCGGCGGCGGACGGATGGCCCTGGACGGTGGTCATGAGGGGCTCGTCGTTCAGTTCGGCGAGCTTGCGGCCCGACCAGTCCCCGTAGTCGCACTCGGTGATGCGCTCCTCGGTGTGCACGGACAACTCGGGGCGGGCGGCGGCCAGCGGCGCGAGGGTCTCCTGACAGCGGCGCAGCGGGCTGCTGACCGCGGCGGCCAGCGGGATGTCGCGGAGCCGGTCGGGCAGGCCGGCGGCCTGCCGCTGGCCGTGTCCGTCCAGGGCGACTCCGGGCGTGCGGCCGGCCAGCAGTCCGTCGGTGTTCGCTGTGGACCTGCCGTGGCGTACGAGGATCAGCGTCGGCATGCCGCAACCCTAAGCGAGGCGCCGTCGGCGGCGCTGCGCAGTCCGCGCGGCGGCTCCTCGGTTCTCGTGGCGGCCTCCGGTTGTGCGTCGGTCCGGAAACGGCAGAATGCGAGAAGTGATCGTCGACTGCGCGCTCTACCGGCAGGGGCGCCGAGCCGAGCGCCCGCAGGACTTCTCGGCGGCGCTGCGGGAGGCCCGCGCCGCGGCCGAGACATTTCTGTGGATCGGCCTGCACGAGCCGACCGAAGCCGAGTTCGACCGGGTGACCCGGGATTTCGGGCTGCATCCGCTGGCCGTCGAGGACTCGCTGCACGCGCATCAGCGGCCGAAGCTGGAGATCTACGCGGACTCGCTCTTCCTGGTGCTCAAGCCGGTGGACTACGACGAGGGCGACAGCACGCTCAGCACCGGTGAACTGATGGTGTTCGTGGGCGACTCGTTCGTGCTGACCGTCCGGCACGGCCGGACCAACCCGCTCGGATCGGTGCGCGCCCGGCTGGAGGGCGACCCGGAGGTGCTGCGGCACGGTCCGACGGCCGTGATGTACGCGGTCAGCGACACCGTGGTGGACCACTACCTGGAGGTCGCGGCCGCGCTGCACACCGACCTGGAGGAACTGGAGGCCGCGGTCTTCGCCAGGAACGCCCGGGCGGGGAGCCGGGACACGGCCGGCCGGATCTACGAGTTCAAGCGGCGGGCGCTGGAGTTCCGCCGGGCGACCACGCCGCTGACCGACCCCATCACCCGGCTGACGGGCGCCCGGGTCCCCTTCGTGCACAAGGACGCGCGGGTGTTCTTCCGGGACGTGGCCGACCACCTCTCGCGGGTGAACGAACAGGTGGAGTCCATCGACCGGCTGCTGACGGACATCCTGTCGGCGTATCTGGCGCAGATGGGGGTGCGGCAGAACGACGACATGCGCAAGATCTCCGCCTGGGCCGCGATGTTCGCCGTGCCCACGGCCCTCGCGGGGGTGTACGGGATGAACTTCGCGCACATGCCGGAACTGCACCAGGTGTGGGGCTATCCGGTGACGCTGCTGCTGATGGTGACCATCTGCGTGGTGCTCTTCCGGATCTTCAAGCGCCGCGACTGGTTCTAACGGATCGGCGGCTCGGCGGATCGCGTTCCCGGTGCCCGGTTCCGGCTCCGGTTCCGGCTCCGGCTCCGGCTCCGGCTCCTGGGCGGCGTGCGCCGGGGGCGGCCGGTACGGGGCTCAGGCGTACTCGGCCGCCGCATCCGCCTGCCCGGTGCCCAGCGCGTCGCGGCGCTCGGGCATCCGGAGGGCAACCAGCCGGCGCCAGCCGCCCAGCCGCTCCCAGCCGTACCGGCCGTGGATCCCCAGCGCGACGAGCCCGTAGCGGAGCCCGGACCAGCCCAGGATGCGCGCCATCCGGCTCATGACGGCCAGGCTGACGTCCCGGTAGACCTTGATCTCGGCGAGCGCGCTCTCGCGCAGCAGGGCGCGGATGGTGCGCGCGTGCCCGGCGCGGGCCAGCCGCAGCAGTTCCTCGTGGCAGTAGGCGAGGTGGTTGTCCTCGTCCCGGGAGATCATCCGCACCGCCCGGCCGAGCTCCGGGTGGTCACCGACCGCCTTGGTGAGAAGAGCCATCTCCTCGGCGGCCCGCTGCTCGGTGACCCGGCTGTGGGCCAGGTAGGCGAGCACGTCGTGCTCGGTCAGCGGCTCGTCCCGGCGCAGCTTCTCGTGCGCCAGGCCGATCCCGAGGCCCTCCAGGATCATCGTGTAGTCGGTGCCGTCGGGGATCTCGGCCGCCTCCAGGCCGCGCTTGTTCAGCAGCGCGAGGAAGATGCGGCCGTGTTTGTCCTCGTCGGCTCCGTGCCGGACGATCTTGGGCGCGAGACGGCGGGCGCCGTCGGGGACGAGTGCGGCGATGCGGGCGTTCTCCCAGCCGCCCTGCGCCTCGCCGCTGGCCGCGATGGAGCAGAAGAGCCGGAAGGACTCGTCGTTGTCGAGGATTTCCTGGAACAGACTCCTGGCCGAGAGCATCGCCGCCACCTCCGTGCACGAGTTCCCTTACCGCACGACATCCGCGAAGAACGAGTCAAATGCCGCGTACCCGAACAGGCAACATGTGAGCGGTCCGGCTGCGCCGATCGCAGGAGCCCCGCGGCCCGCCCGCGTAACCGGACCGGCCGGGCCGCGTTGTGCTCCATGACGGCCGTGGCGGGGTCGCCCCCCGAGCCCCCACCACGGCCGCAGAATTCTTCGGGCGCGTTACGCCTTCGGGCTGTACCGCGCCCTCTCCCCCGGGCGCATGGCCGGGGGCCGCTCGGATCCGGCGGCGCCGCCCGCGCGGGACGCCGGCAGTCCGCCGCTAGGCGGCGACCCCGGCCTGCTCCAGCGCATCGACCCCGGCCCGCAGTCCGGCCAGCCGCTCCTCCAGCGAGAACCCGGCGGGGGCCAGCGAGAGCGTCGTCACCCCGGCATCCGCGTAGGCCCGCATCCGCTCGGCGATCCGCTCGACGGGGCCGATCAGGGTGGTGGAGTCGATCAGCTCGCGCGGAATCGCCGCGGCGGCCCCCTCCTTGTCCCCGGCCAGGTACTTCTCCTGGACCTCGGCGGCCTCCTTCTCATAGCCCATGCGCTGGGCGAGCTTGTTGTAGAAGTTCTGCTTGCGGCTGCCCATGCCGCCCACGTAGAGCGCGGTGTAGGGGCGGAAGAGGTCGGCGAGCGCGTCGATGTCGTCGCCGACGGCCATCGGGACGGTCGGGCACACGTCGAAGTCCTCCATCGTCCGGCCCGAGGCCTCCCGGCCCGCCCGCAGGTGCCGGAGGGTGGTCTCCTCGGCGTGCTCCGGGGAGAAGAAGACCAGCAGCACACCATTGGCGATCTCGCCGGTCTGCTCCAGGTTCCTGGGGCCGATCGCCGCGATGTAGAGCGGGATCTCCGCGCGCTCCGGGTGGACGGTCAGCTTGATCGGCTTGCCGGGTCCGCCGGGCAGCGGGAGCGTCCAGTGCTGCCCTTCGTAGGACAGCCGCTCCCGGGACATGGCGCGGCGGATGATCTCGACGTACTCGCGGGTGCGGGCCAGCGGCTTGTCGAACTTCACCCCGTACCACCCCTCGGAGACCTGCGGGCCCGAGACGCCCAGGCCGAGCCGGAAGCGGCCGCCGGAGAGCGAGTCGAGCGTGGCGGCCGTCATGGCGGTCATGGCGGGCGCCCGGGCCGGGATCTGGAAGATCCCGGAGGCCACGTCGATCTGCTCGGTGTGGGCCGCCACCCAGGTGAGCACGGTGGCGGCGTCCGAACCGTACGCCTCGGCCGCCCAGCACACGTCGTAGCCGAGCCGGTCGGCCTCCTGTGCGACGGCGAGGTTGTCCGCATCCATCCCGGCACCCCAGTAGCCGAGGTTGATGCCCAGTCGCATCCCCATCCCGCACCCACTTCCCTTACTGATCAGTAATGTCCCTGACCCCCGGACTCTAACGCGTGCCACAACTACGCTCAACGCCCATGGAGCGAAGGCACCTCGGCCGCACTGGCCTGCGCGTATCCCGGATCGGACTGGGCACTCTGGGCTGGGCGCGCGGCGGCGGGAGCGACCGCGCGGCACCCGGCGCGGGAACCGGGGCGCACCCGCGGCACGACCAGCACGTACGCAACGCCGCCGACCAGCTCAAGACGTTCTGGGAAGCGGGCGGCACCCTCGTGGACACCGCGGACGTGTACGGGGACGGCGAGGCCGAGTACCTCCTGGGACGGCTGATGCAGGACCTGGTGCCGCGCCACGACCTGGTGATCGCCACCAAGGCGGGGGGCGTGCCCGACCCCGAACGCCCCTTCGACTGCTCGCGCGGCCACCTGCTGAACGCGCTGGACGATTCCCTCGACCGGCTGGGCACCGACCACGTGGACCTGTGGCAGGTGCACGCCTGGGACCCGTACACACCGCTGGAGGAGACACTCCAGGCACTCGACACGGCCGTCAGCAGCGGACGCGCCCGCTACGCCGGAGTGTGCGACTTCTCCGGCTGGCAGCTCGCCAAGGCGGGCACCTGGCAACGGGCCGCACCCGGAGTGCGGCAGCCGCTGGCCGCCACCCAGATGGAGTACTCGCTGCTCCAGCGGGGCGTCGAACGGGAGGCGCTGCCCGCCGCGCAGGACCTCGGCATCGGGCTGCTGCCCTCCTCGCCCCTGGGGCGCGGAGTACTGACCGGCAAGTACCGCGAACCCGGCCCGCCGCCGACCGGCTCGCGCGGCGCCTCCGAGCGGCTGGCCGCCTTCGTGGAGCCCTACCTGGACGGGACCGCGGCCCGGATCACCGACGCGGTGGCCACCGCGGCCGACGGGCTCGCGCTGCCGCCGCTCCAGGTGGCCCTGGCCTGGGTCCGCGACCGGCCCGGGGTGGTGGCACCGATCGTCGGCGCACGCACGGCGGAGCAGTTGACGCAGGCGCTGTCGGTGGAGGGCCTTAGTCTTCCAGACGAGATCCGCGCGGCCCTGGACGACGTCTCGGCCCCCGTGCACCGCTACCCCGACCATGACTGGAGCGAGCTGTGAGCAACGAGAAGGCAGCCGAACTCCTCGCGGCCGTCCGCGCGGTGGAGAGCGGCGAACGCTCCGCCACCTCCTTCTTCACCGAACCCGCCGCCGGACCGGCCCCCCGCAGCGGCCCCCGCGCCCGGCCGGGCGGCCCGGAGTCCGGCGCCGCGGGCGGCCCGACCGGAGCCCGCGGCGCAGCGGTGCCCCCGCCGGGGCGTGCGGAGCGCTCCGGCCGGCAGGACGGCCCGGTCACCGTCCCGGAGGGGGTGCGCGCCCTGCTGGCGGAGGGCAGTGCCCCGGAGGAGCTGGCCCGGCGTGTGACCGAGACGCTCGGGGAGGGCGCGGAGAGCGTGCTGCGCGCCGACCCCTGGCAGCTCCTCGCGGTTCCCGGGGTGCTCCCCGAGCAGGCCGACGGCTTCGCCCGGGCGCTGCTGGGCGACGAGGCCGGGCCGGACGACCCGCGGCGGGCGGTGGCGCTGGTGGTCCGGCTGCTGGAGCACGCGGCGCTGCGGGGCGACACGGTACTGACGCCGGACGCCCTGGGCAGGGGCCTGGCCGGGCACGCGGTACCGGACCCCGAGGAGGCCGTACGGCAGGCCGTGGACGCGGGAGCCGTCCTGGTCTTCGAGGACGCGCTGGACGCGGGGCCGGTGCCCTCGGCCATGACCGAGGGCGAGGCCGAGGAGGAGCGCCCGGTCGCCCTCCTGGTGGGCCTGGACCGGTACGCGCTCGCGGAGGAGAGCCTCGCGGACGGGCTCGCCCGCGTCGCGGGCACGTTCGCCTCCGCGGAGCCGGCGGGCGGTCCGGCGGACTCCGCGGAAACGGCGGACGGTGCTCCGGCCGGAGCCGCGGGGACCGACGACGGCTGGGAGGCTGCCGCCGGGAGTGCCTCCACCTCCTCGGCGCGCGAGCTGATCCGGGCGGTGGCCGGAAGCGGGCTGGTCACCCATACGGGTGGTGAGGCGTCCCGCGGGGAGGTCGCCGCCGCGCTGGTCGCGGCGCGGGCGCTCGGGCTGCGTGCCGCAGTCCTCACCCATACGGATGAGGGCCGGGAGCGCATGGCCCGCCTCCTCGCCGAGCACTCGGCCTCCCACCCGGACACCGATCCGGACAGCACCCCGGCCGGCGGCGATGCGGCTCCGGCCCCGGACTGCGCCACCGTCGCCGGGGTGCTGGCAGGCACGGACGGTCCGGAGCGGGACACGGAAGGAGCGCTCCGCGTCGATGTGCTGGCCGTCTGCGACGCGCCGCAGTTGGACGCGGAGACGGCCGCGGCGCTGCTGGAGGCGCTGCCGGACGGGGCGCGTCTGCTGCTCAGCGGAGACCCGGGCCTGCTGGGCGCCGCGGGCCCCGGGCAGGTGTTCGGAGACCTGATGGCGGCCCGGTACTGCCCGCACGTCGCTTCCCGCACCCCGGACCCCGGGCCGATCGGCGAGCTGGTGTCGGGCATCGGCATCGGAGAGCTGAGCCAGGTGGCGGCCCCCGGCAAGGAGGTGGTGATCGTCCCCGTCGCCGACCCCGGCGAGGCCGTCCACCGGACGGTGCAGCTCGTCAAGGACTCGGTGCCGCGTGCCCTCGGCGTCCCGTCCGCCGAGACCCAAGTGATCACTCCGGGTCACGGCGGCTCCGCGGGCACCCGCGCGCTCAACGCCGCTCTCAAGGAACAGCTCAACCCGGGCCCGGGCCGCTTCGGCGGCTTCGACCCCGGTGACCGGGTCGCCCACTCCCCCGCGCCGGGCCGCACGCGCATCGGCACGGTGTCCTCGGCCGACGCGGACGGCCTCCAGCTGGCCTGCGGGGACCGGCGGGTGACGGTCCCGCCCGAGCGGGTGCCCGAAACGGTGCGGCACGGCTGGGCCGTGACGGCCCACCAGGCCGCCGGGATCCGCTGGCCCGCCGCCGTCGTGGTACTGCCCGGGGACGCCACGGAGGCGCTGACCCGGGAGTGGGTCTACACAGCCTTCGGCCGGGGCGAGCGCCATCTGTCGGTCGTGCACGGAGCGGGCGACGCGCTCCCCCGCGCGGTCGCCTCGGCCGCGGCGCGGGAGCGTACGACCCGGCTGCGGACCCTGCTGACCGAGTCCGCCCGCGCCGCCGAGGCGGCGCGGGCGGCGGAGGCGACAGAAGCGGCAGAGGCGGCCGACGGCTGAGCCGGGACGGCAGCGGCGCCGGGGCGGCCCGCCGCGCCGCCCGCGCTACGTGCGGCGGGCGGCGGACACTCCGCTGCCGGCGCCGTCCCCGTCCTCGTCGTAGCCGTCAGCGTCGTCGTAGCCGTCCTCGTCTCCGTCCTCGTCGTCGTCTCCGTCCTCGTCCGCTTCCTCGCTGCGGGCCTCGAGCACCAGGTCCTCCTCGTCCTCGTCGAAGACGGCGGAGACGTCGAAGCGGCAGACCACGCGCTGCGGATCCGCCTGCTCGAACGGGGCCGACAGCCACTCGCCGGGCTCGGCCGCCTCGTCGACCGCCGTGACCCAGAGGGTGGAGTCGCCCTCCTCCAGGCCGAACTCCTTGTGGCGGGTGGCGATCTCGTCCGGCTCGAACTCGCCGAAGAGCACACCGAGCGCCGCGTGCACACTGTTGCTCGGTGCCGCCCCCTCGTACCGCTCGTCCTCCGCGGAGTCCGGGTCCAGCTCGGTGATCCGCTCGGCCTGGGCCTGCAGCCGGTGCGGCTCGGAGATGACATAGTCCCGCCGGATCAGGACGCTCAGCGCGGTGGGCACATCGGGTCCGGTGTAGGCCGGCAGGCTCTCGCTGCTGGGGATCTCGAACGGGGTGACCTCGTCGTAGGCCTCGTACAGCAGCTCGTCGTAGGTCTCGCCGGCGGCGGCCAGCGCGTCGAAGGCGGCATAGACGGCGGAGTCGAGTTCGGCGGCGTACTGCTCAGCCGACGAGGCGTCCCGCTCACCCGCACCACCCGCTCCGGCAGGCACCCGGGACTCCCCCGCGCGGCGCTCGACGGCTTCGAGGTGCCGGTCCAGCGCGGCTTTGACCGCTTCGGCGGCGGCGCGTACGTCGGCAGCGGTGGGCTGCGCAGCATCAGACATAGTGCAGACGCTATCGGCAGACGGGGTCCGCACGCACAATAGAGACGATGCCGGAATACGAATTTCGCGATGTGTACGTCCCACGGGGCGTCTCCCGTAGGGCCGCGACCCAGTTGCTCACCGACCAGGCGGAGTACGGGCACTGGGAACTGGCCCGCACCCGGCTGTATCCGGACGGCAGCCGCCGGGTGCGGCTGCGCCGCCGCATCATCCGCCAGCTTCGCCCGACCTGGTGATCGCCGGTCGCGGATTCCCCCTGGTCACGGGTGTCCGCACGGTACGGGGTGACCGTCGGCGCGGAGCAGGAGAGCCGCGGGGGGGGAGCCCTGCAGAAGAACCGAGAGGGAGCGGGCCCGGCGGTGCGGGACCCGCTCCCTCGGCTTGACCGGCGCGGCGACCGCGCCGGAACACCGGCCCGCGCGTCAGGTCGCGGAATGCCGGTCGAGCACAGCGCCGGGGTCGGCGCTGCGCCCCGGTCAGCGCTTGGCGGCGGGCCGGGAGCGCCGGTAGAGCACGTATCCCCCGGCGAGCATGCCCAGGCTGACCGGCGCGGCGATGCCGAGCTGCGAGCCGGCACCGGTGTGCGCGAGCTCCCCGCCGTCTTCCGGGGTGTCGGAGTCGGAGACCTGGGCCGCGGCGACGGTCTCCGGTGTGGACGGAGCGTGCACCTCACCGGAGCTGCCCGGCTGGGTGGGCGACTGCGGAGTGGACGGCTCGCCGGGCTCGCCGGGCTCGCTGGGCTGCCCCGGGTTGCCGGGCTCATCCGGGTTCCCCGGCTCGTCGGGGTTCCCGGGCTCATCCGGGTTCCCCGGCTCGTCCGGATTACCGGGCTCATCGGGGTTCCCCGGCTCATCCGGGTTCCCGGGCTCATCGGGGTTCCCGGGCTCATCCGGGTTCCCCGGCTCGTCCGGGTTCCCGGGCTCGTCCGGATACCCGGGATCGGTGGGCCCCGGGTGCGACGGATTGGCGCAGCCGTTGCCGTGCGCCGGGTTGAGCGCGCCGACCACGTCCACGGTGTTGCCGCAGACGTTCACCGGCACGTCGACCGGCGCCTGAACGTCGTTGCCCGAGCCGACGCCGGGCGAATCGTGGGCGGTGCCCTGCGCATGGGCCCCGCTTCCGCCCTGCGGGCTGCCGCCACCGCTTCCGGTGCCGTTCCCGCAGCTGTTGCCGGACGCCGGGTTGAGCAGCCCGAGGACGTTGACGGTGTTGCCGCAGATGTTCACCGTGACGTTCACCGGCGCCTGGACGGTGTTGCCGGAGAGAACTCCGGGCGAGTTCGCGCCGGCGCCCTGGGCGCCCGAGTCGGCGAATGCGGTCCCCCCGGAGACCGCGAGAAGACCGCCGGCGGCGGCCATGGTGATCAGGCCCTTTCTGGTGCCCTGACGCATGATGTTGGAATCCCCTGCCTAGTGGTGGCTGTTGGTGACCGGCCAGGGGGAGGCGCACCTGCGCACCCTCCCACCCCCCGAGACCCGAGGGCCCCGGAGCGCGTGGCGCGTGCTCCGGGGCCGCTCAGATGCACATGCCTCACCGATCGCGTCGGATGAGGCGTGACGTCACTGGTTGACGCAGGTGTTGCCGAAGGCCGGGTTCAGCAGCCCGATCACGGAGATCGTGTTGCCGCAGGCGTTCACCGGCACGTGGACCGGGACCTGCACGGTGTTGCCGGAAACGACGCCGGGGGAGTTCACGGCGGCGCCCTGCGCACCGGAGTCGGCAACGGCCATACCCGCACCAGCCAGCACAAGACCGCTGGTGACAGCCGCGGCGGCGATGACCTTCTTGATCATTATTCCTCCTAGTTGGCAATACGACCCCAGCAGGGGGTCGCACTCCCTGTAACGAGGATGGAGGAATGAGGCTACGAACTGACTAGATCATTCACCCGTCCCGGTGACTTCCGCACAGGCTGTCGATTCGAGACCCCACCGCACCACTCCTTCGGAGGAACACCGCCGGGGAACCGGGCAAGGTTCCGGACGTTGATCGGAAAAGCGCCGGTCACAGCAGCCGATCAACGCCACGCACCGGCACCCCGGTGGGCGTCAAGCCCGATCCAGGAACCGGTCCAGCACACGGACACCGAACTGGAGTCCGTCGACCGGGACGCGCTCGTCCACCCCGTGGAACATGCCGGCGAAGTCGAGCTCCGGCGGCAGCTTCAACGGCGCGAAACCGAAGCAGCGGATTCCCAGATCGTCGAAGGACTTGGCGTCGGTGCCGCCCGAGAGCATGTACGGCACGGCGCGCGCGATCGGGTCCTCCGCCCGCAGCGAGGACTGCATGGCGTCCACCAAGGCACCGTCGAACGTCGTCTCCAGCGCCCGGTCGGCGTGCACGTCCTCACGCCGCACCCGCGGCCCCAGCAGCCGGTCCAGATCGGCCAGGAACTCCTCCTCGTGCCCGGGGAGGAACCGCCCGTCCACATGCGCGGTCGCCTGCCCGGGAATCACGTTGACCTTGTAGCCGGCCCCGAGCTGGGTGGGCGCGGTGGTGTTCTGCAACGTCGCACCGATGATCTTCGCGATGCCGCCGAGCCGGGCGAGCGTCTCCTCCATGTCCTCCGGGTCCAGCTCGACGCCGAGCGCGTCGGAGAGCTCGTCCAGGAAGGAGCGGACCGTCTTGGTCACCCGCACCGGGAACTTATGCCGCCCCAGCCGCCCCACGGCCTCGCACAGCTCGGTGATCGCGTTGTCGTCGTTGGTCATGGACCCGTGGCCGGCCGTGCCGTCCACGGTGAGCCGCATCCAGTGCATGCCCTTCTGCGCCGTCTCGACCAGATACAGCCGCAGATCCTCGTTGACCGTGAAGGAGAACCCGCCGACCTCCCCGATGGCCTCGGTGACCCCCTCGAAGAGGTCGGCGTGGTTGTCGACCAGGTGCCGCGCCCCGTAGACCCCGCCCGCCTCCTCGTCCGCGAGGAAGGCCAGCACGACGTCCCGGGGCGGCTTGCGACCGGACCGCATCCGCTCGCGCACCACCGCCAGCGTCATGGCGTCCATGTCCTTCATGTCCACGGCGCCGCGGCCCCACACGCAGCCGTCCGCGATCTCCCCGGAGAAGGGATGCCGCGTCCAGTCGTCCGCATTGGCGGGCACCACGTCGGTGTGCCCGTGGATGAGCAGGGCCGGGCGGGACGGGTCCTCGCCCGTGATCCGCGCCACGGTCGAGGCGCGGCCCGGGCTGGACTCGATGATCTGCGGCTCCAGCCCGACCTCGGCCAGCTTCCCGGCGACGTACTCGGCCGCCGCCCGCTCACCGGGACCCTCGTTGTTGCCGTAGTTGCTGGTGTCGATCCGGATCAGCTCACGGCAGAGGTCGACGACCTCGCTCTCGGCGCTAGCGGCACTCGCGGTCGCGGCACTGTCGGCACTCACGCTGCCTCCTCTTCTCGCAGGTAGACCCCCATCCTCCCGCCCGCACCCCGGCGTCCCAAGAGCCGGGTGATCGCAGTCCTCATCGGGTGCTAAGGTTTAACCCGTCGCAAGGCCGCTCACCGGCCAGGCGGCACACCCGGTCGGGGTGGCGGAATGGCAGACGCGCTAGCTTGAGGTGCTAGTGCCCTTTACAGGGCGTGGGGGTTCAAGTCCCCCTCCCGACACGTACCATACGCACACGCGGCGGCTGGACGTGACTCAACAGTCACGGTCAGTCGCCGTTCGTCGTATGTGAGGAACAGACCGAATGCTTCGTAGATCGGCCGCTTCTGTGTGGGGTCAGCTGCGAGGAGCCGGTCTTTCATGTCACCGAGCGTGCGGATCATGGTTTCCAGCTCAGCTTCGGAAGCGATGCTTTGTGGGCGGCTCCGTTGGGCGCTCCGGAGCCGCTGTTCGACGGCGCTCTTCTCCTGCTGCGTCTCATTGATCCACTGACCGACCAAGGCTGGGTCCGATCCGGCGTCGAGGGCGGCTCGGTACCCGGCGATACGTCGCTCGCAGTCGGCAAGCTTTTGACGCGCCTCGGCAAGGTCCGGAGATACCTGTTGTTTCTGCTGGGCAGCGTGCAACCTACGCAGCGTGTCGTGGAGACGGCCTGCGGAAAAGTGGCGCGCGATCCACCGGTCAAGACTCGGAAGGACGGCGGACTCGCGCACGTAGACGGTGAGTGGATGGTCGAGCTGCGCGCTTTTGGCGTACTCAGCTGTGTAGCGGCAGCGGTAATACGGTGCACCATGGTTGCAGTTGCCCTGCATCTTGCGTCCGCACAGCGCGTGGCGCATTAGGCCGCCAAGCGCGTAGGTACGGTTGGGCTGGCGAGGCTTGCGTTCCACTCCACTCGTGTTTCGTCGGGCGCGTCGCTTGGATTGCCCGGCGGCGAAGATCTCAGGTTCAACCAAGGGAGTGTGTACGACTTCTGTCGACCACACCCATTCGCTCGGATTGTTCCATTCCAGCTTTGAGCGGTAACCCAAAGTAACGTCTTCAACGTCGACGAGGACATCTCGCCTGCGCTGCCGGTTCCACACCTCGTGACCCGTGTAACGCGGGTTTTCGAGGATGGCTCCGACAGCCCCCTTGGACCATGCGTAGCCGTGACGATGCCGATTTCGGGCAGGGTCATGAGCTGAGGGGCACGGAATTCCGTCGCGAGTCAGCCCTTCAGCGATGGCATAGAGGCCCTTGCCGCGTAGATACTCAGCGAAGATGCGTGCCACGATGTGTGCCGTGGCTGGATCGGGTTCGAGACGTTGCAGGCGCTTGCCTTCGGCTGCTTTGCCTGGGTGTGGATGCGGTCCGGAGTCGACCAACCGGTATCCGTAGGGCGGCCGTCCGCCTTGGTAACGGCCCTCGACACTGAGTTGCGAGGCCATAGCGGTGCGGGTGCGCACCTTGATGCGGTTGCGCTCACCCTTGCTCATGCCCCCGAAAACGGACATGACGAGATCATGTGCTTCATTCTCGGGGTCGATAGCGCCCCCGATCTCGGGAACCCAGAGCGGCACACCGTGGTGGACGAACAGCGGGAACGTGTTGCCGAACTGGTTTCCGTAGAAGGTTCGCTGCGGCTCCCCGATGACGACAGCTTCGAATCCGCGCTCTGGGTCTCCCAGAGCTTTCAGCAAAGCATCTCCTCGAGGGCGGCGTTTCCACGGCAGGGCCCTGGAGTGACCGGAGTCGAAGAACTCAGCAACGATCTCGCCCCCGTTGGGCTCGATCAACGCACGCGCTCGGCGAAGTTGCCACTGGCGGGATGTCTCCGGGTCCTGAAGGTCTTCTGTTGAGCAGCGTCCCGCAAAGGCAAAAGCTGTCATTTACTCATCTCTCTGCTGATCTCCTGAAATCCTGACCATCTCGGTCTCGACGACCGTCATAGCTCGATCACACGAGAAGTGCAATGCGAATCCGGACACTTCTCCACTCTTGCACACTCAGACACGATAAATCGCAGCAGCGCCCGAGAGGCGGATTCGATTAGCGGTGGCGGCTCACTGGGGTGAACAACCGAAACTTCTGCACCTCCGAAATCTTTTGAGCATGACTGCGCATTCAAATTCTCCACTGGAACGCTCCCTCGAATAACCATGGAATACAAGCGAGGACACGAAAGGGTGTTGATGAAACTCACGCAAATTTCGAGGCAGGTTCCTGACCTGAAATAGGCGCGCTGCTAATCCCAAACGGAAGCGCTCACCATCAGAAAGGGGAGAAGCATGCATGCACACAATGGGTTCGCTCGTACAGCGTGAGCAATCTTCCCCAGTCGGGCCTGGGCGCGGAGCGCCCAGGCCCGCAATCTTCCGAGCGACTGACCCTGATGGGGAACGTCTAACACTGCGGCAGGTAGGGAACTGCTGGTGAAAGCTCCCCTGCGCGGGGGACCGTCATCGGGGCGTTCAACACACCCACCCCTTACGTGCTGAGCGGTGGTGTGCCCGCGCCAGTACCGGTCGGTGTCCTGGTGTGCATCCATTGCGCGCCGGGCGGTGTGAAGTGGGTTGCCATCGGCGGTGTCGTCGGAACGGTTGATGTACGGGCAGGACAGCGGCGACCGGGGAACTGGGTTTACGGAAGACGAGGACGTCTTCGTGGGCGATGAGGTGGAGAGGGACTCCGCGGCGGCGGGCGTCCCTTGTGTTCTTCATCTGAAAGAACGAGGGGCGCAGGGTGAGTTGTCCGTCCCGGAGGCCGGCGAGGAGGGCGATGTTGTGTTCAGCGGGGTTGAGTCCTGCCTGCTTCCCGGCGTGGAGCACGGCGGCAGGCAGGTCGATGAGTTCGCCGTGTTCCCGCCAGGGGCGGACGACGACCACCACGGTGCCGCCGGGGCAGAGGACGGCGCAGCATGCGCGCAGGATGCGGGTGACGGCGGCGAGGAGTTGTTCGGTGGGGGCGTGGGCGAGGTTGGTGGGGTCTTCGCTGTAGCGGTGGTCCCATTTGGTGACGCCTTGTTTTCCGCTGTCGCGGGTGGAGCGGACGCGGCCGTGGGTGCTTGGGCCGTAGGGCGGTGAGGTGAGGACCATGGCGACGCGGCCATGGTGTTCGGTGGGGAGGAGGCTGCTCGTCTGCTGGGCATCGCCGCAGATCACTGCGCTGGGAGAGGTGGCCGCTTCTCTTGCGGCGGTGGCCGTGTTGCGCGCGGCCAGGTGTGCCCAGTGGGGTTCGTACTCGATGCCGATCGCTTGGCGGCCGAGGTGCTGGGCTTCGACGAGGGTGGTTCCGATGCCGCACATCGGGTCGAGGACGAGGTCGCCGGGCTTGGTGTAGGTGGTGATGGCGTGGGCTGCCAGTGCGGGGAGCATCTTGGCGGGGTGGGCGTTGCTGCCGGTCACGTAGTTGCGGGCTTTGCGTTGGGCCGGGGCTGAGGTGGGGGCGGTGTTCCACCACACCGAGCGCGGTTTGGAGTGGTGTGGCGAATCGTGGGGGCGGTGCAAAGCGGTGGCTCCTGTCAGGCAGTCGCGTGGGGGGAGAAGATCAGGAGGTCGGAGTGGATGAGTCCGCCTGCCAGGTCCTCGGCCGGCGGGTTGGGGTGTTGCTCTGCGTCGGGGTGCAGGTGGGCGATGACGAGGTGTTGGAGGTAGCGGAAGCCTGCTGTGCGGGCGCTTGCTGTCAGTTCGCCCATCGGGTCGGTGAGCCGTCCGTCATCGCGCTGCTGGCGGGTGGCGACGAGGAGGATGCCTTCCGGGGGAAGGAGGCGGTGGGCGCGCTGGAAGAAGCCCGGCCAGGCGTCTTGCGGATCCGGAAGGGGCTCACTGAGCGGGGCAGGGACCCCGGTCGTGGGAGTGCGGAGAGTGTCGGGGTGGAATTCGGCGAGCAGCAGCGGCGGTGACTGATCCTGCGCACCATCGCTGAGGGGGTACGGCTGAAGGTACCTGGTGACGCGGGCACGTGCGTCCAGGGAGGCGCTGCAGTGGGGGTTGGCTGTTTCGTTGATGCGGACGCGGAGCAGTGGGCTGGGGCGGTCGTCGGGGCGGGGGATGATCTGGGAGCGGATCTTCTCGATGGCCCACCGCGGCAGGACTTCTTCGTCGCCGGGGGCCGGGTGGGGTTCATCGAGAGGTGGGAGCCAGACCGTGGCGGAGATCGGTGGCATACGGCCAGCGGCGGGTTGGGGTTCTGCGGGCCCGGTGTGGTGGCGCATGGGCTGTGGCGCCTGGTCGAAGGTGATTCCGTTC
This sequence comes from Streptomyces sp. AA1529, assembly GCF_000280905.1. Taxonomy (GTDB): domain Bacteria; phylum Actinomycetota; class Actinomycetes; order Streptomycetales; family Streptomycetaceae; genus Streptomyces. The sequence goes on from NZ_ALAP01000042.1 coordinate 58,267, forward strand.
TCGTGCTGACGTAAGAAGAAAGACAACTCTGGGCGCTTTGTTGCCACCGGAATCGACTCGTTCGACCCAGCGGGTACGCGCCCATCACACCGCGAGATACCTGCCTGGGCATCAGATGCTGCTCCTGCACCGAGGAGCGTTGGTGCAGGTCGGTGCGGGAACGAGCCAGTAGCGAGCCAGTGCCGGGCCTGGCTGGTTGTGCCACAGGCCAGGTCGGCGAGGTGGTCGCGGATTTTCTTCTGTTCGATTCCGTTCTGCGGGTGGCTGCTCGTGTACTGCTCATGAGAGCGGGCCATGGAGCGGATATCGCACATTGCGGCCCACGGCCGGGCCAGTGGCTCGGCGCCTGACCGAGCCTGGCACGCCGGTGGTCCGGGCGGCTGGGAGTCGTGGCGGTGCAAGCCGACCCACGACTCACGGAGGTGCTCATGCACCGCTCTTGCTCGACCCTTGTATGCGCGACATCGGGTCGGGGCCGCTCGCCCCTCAGGGAACTGGACGAGGCGTTCCTCGCTCTCGGGGGAAGGGCTGCCCGTCCGGTCACCATGCCCGTGCTGTTGGACGACGAAGGTGCGGAGGGCGACTGGCCTGTGGACCGGGTGCGGGCCCGGCTGGCGCACCCGGGGACAACCGCGGCCCAGCGGACCCTCATCTGGTCCGAGGTGGTAGGCCGGGTCCGGGAGCTGGGCGGTCCCTGGCCTCTGGTTGCGGTGGGTATGACTATTCCGGTTCTGCGTCGGATGCTGCGTCGACAGCAGCTTCCGCGGCGCCTTGAGCGAGCGGATCTCGAGCAGACGGCACTGGCTGCCGTCGCCACCGCGCTGCCCCTGCTGGCAGAGGACCACCCCGAACCGCACCGGGCGCTCTTCAATGCCGCCGACCGCGATGTCCACCGCCTCATCAACACCGCCCGGAAGCAGGAGCAGCGCGAGCAGCCGGTTGCCGTCAGTCCTGACGGCCCCGCGCCTGCTGGGAACTATGCCGAGGAGGGCAGCGCCGCGGACTGGGGTGAGGAGCGCGATGAGTACGCGGTGCTGGCCGCAGCAGTGCAGTCTGGGGTGCTCAAAGCGCAGGAAGCGCAGTTGATCGCGCTGACCCGCTTGGAGAGGAAGTCGGTCAAGGAGATCGCCGAGCAACGCGGGCTCGCGTGGCGCTCCCTCTACCGGCACCGCGTGGCGGCTGAGGCTCATCTCGCCGCCCATCTGCGGCGACAGGTATCCGAGGTATAGCCCACAGGGGGGATCTCAGGCTCGGTGACGGCAATCCCCGTCACCGAGTGCTCTACCCCTCCATGACGGCGCATCACCTACTCGACGAGGAGGGGGAAGCCCGTCTCCCCCGAGGAACCCGCTTGTGCGGGTTCCTCGGGGCAATCGCTGAAGTGCCGGGGCGGGCCGTCTCTTGCTGACACACGAGAAGTCCTGTCCGCCGACCGCCGTGAAGGAGGGTCGGCGCCTGGGCGAAAGAGCCGCTCCGGCACTTCGGCGCTGCAGCCGCCCCTCTTCTCCGTCCGTATGTGTCCACAGCGTTCCCGGGCGCCACACGCCCGAGGGAGGTACGTCTGCATGCCTGTGATCAAACGTTCCCCGACGCGCCGTTGGCTTCCCCTCTCCCCTGGCCCGGTGCTCGACTCCCGGCTACGCATCAAGCTGCTGGCCGCACTCGTCCCGGTTTCAGTGGCCGTGTGTCTGATCTTCGCAGTGGAGGCGGTCGCGGCGGTCAGGGCGCCTCAGCCGGCTTCGATCCCGACAGTGGTCGACAATCTGCGCAATTGGATTATGGGGATCCTGGCAGCTTTGGCCACGTTGTTCTTGACGCTGGGCGGGCTCCGGTACCTGATGGCCGGAGGGGATGCAGCCGAGGTCGAGGCCGCGAAGAAGGCACTGAAGGCGGCGGGATCCGGCTACGGCTTGGCGATTCTTGCACCGGTCATTGTCGAGGTTCTCAAGGGCATCCTGGGAATCTGACCGTGAGCCCACATCGACGGTTGCCCCACCTGCTGCTCTGGACGTTGTGCGGGCTCGCGCTGTGCGTCGGCCCCGGGAACTCTGCTTCGGCGGCTCCCCGGGACCCGGCCCCTGCACCGGCTCCGGGGCCGGTGGCGCCCTCACCCGACGCAGCCCCGTCCCGGCCGAACCCGAAGCCGGGCCCCACTCCGGCGCCCACCCGGCCCGCGGAAGAGCCTGACCGCCTCCTCCCAAAACCGAAATCGCCCGAGCCTGCTCCGGGTGCGACTCCGGCAGCGTGCGAAGCCGAGGGGCGCGAATGCACTCCGCAGAAGGACTGGGGGTTCGGCGATCTGCTCGACTTCCCCGGAATGATCGCCAGTGCGGTCACCTCACTGCTGGGCTCTCTGGTGGAGCAGCTCCTCAAGCCCGTGCGGCAACTGCTTGCCGACACCCTGCTGGCCACCCCGGATATGACTGCCCACCCGGACGTGAAGCGGTTGTGGCGCTCCTCTCTGGTCACGGCAACAGCGGTCTACGTGTTGTTCGTCCTGGTCGGCGGGATCACCGTCATGGGGCACGAGACGGTCCAGACACGTCACGCCCTCAAACAGGTAGCGCCGCGCCTCGTGCTCGGGCTGAGTGCCGCAGCCGCCTCGCTTCCCGTGGTGGGCAAAGCCATCTCGTTGGCCAACGCACTGTCACGCGCCATCGCGCAGACCGACCTCTCGGACGCGGGCAAGGGGCTGGTGGAGCGCGCGATTCCATTCGCGCTCTTCGGTGGCACTGCGCACGTAACGCTGTACGTGGTCCTCCTGGAACTGTGTTTCCTGGCCATGGTCCTGGCGGTGCTGATCGGCTACCTGCTGCGGGTCGGCGCCATCGCGCTGTTGACCATCGGGGCGCCTCTGATCCTCGCCTGCCACGCCCACCCCGCGACCGAGGGCCTGGCGAAGATGTGGTGGCGGGCGGTTACCGCCGCTCTGGGCATCCAGGTGCTGCAGTCCCTGGTGCTGATCAGTTCGCTGAAGCTGTTCTTCGCCCCTGACTCGACTCTGCTCGGCTTCCCCAAGCTCAACAAGCTGGGGACGATGCTGGCGGGTATCGCCCTTTTCTGGGTGCTGTTCAAACTGCCTGGCTGGTGCATGCGCACCGCCTTCCGCACCCTCGGCATCCCACCACCGCGTACTCCCGCGCCGGTGCGCATGGCGCGCAACGTGGCCATGATGATGCTGCTGAGCCAGTACGCGCCCGGTCTGATGGCACGCGGCGGAGCCCGTCCAGGCGGGCCGGGAGGGCTTCGACCCCGCGCCGGAACCAGCCCCGGGGGAGGGGCAGGCGGCCTCGGGGGCCGCGGACCGGTCCCGCCACCGGGGGGCGGCCCCTCTGCTCCGGGTGGTGGACCGGGATCAAGGCCGTCTGCGCCTGCTGGTTCGCCTCATGGCGGTCCGGCAAGCGGTGGGAGCGGGCCCGGGAGTCCGGGCCACGGGCCGAAGCCCGGAGCCGGAGGCGGAAGCGGCCCCCAAGGCCCGGGGGCAGACGCGGGTGCGGGCCGGGCGCCAGCGGGTTCGCCGCAGGTCACGCTCCAGTGGGGCACACCACGACGCACACCATCCGGCGCGGGCCCGCAGCCCGCGAAGCCGACGGGCAACGCGCGCCCTGCCGGGCACTCGGGCAACGGAGATACGCAGGCACCCGGCGGCGTGTCCCCCGGCGCAAGGCGGCCCGCTTCAGCGAGCGGACCACGGGAGGCGGCACGGCCTATGGCACGCGGCCGATCGCCACAGCCGCCGCCGTCGGCTCCCACTTCAGCGCCCGGCGGTGGTGGGACGCAGCCTCCGGCCACAGCTCGCTCGTTGCCTCCGGTTCCGCCTCGCCGTGCGCTGCCGCCCGGCCGCCGGCCGACATCCCTCCGCCTTCCTCTGGAAACACCCCACCACCGGCCCCCGCGAGGAGAGTGACCGCCGATGCACGGCACAGACGACGAGGGCGTCGAGGCGGTGCGGATTCCCGCTGACGTCGAGCGGCCCGACCGCGTCCTCGGCCCCCTCACCGCGCGGCAGACGGCCCAGATGGCAGCCGTCGCCCTGCTCCTGTACGGGTTGTGGTGGCTGCTGCGCCCCTATCTGACGCCCCTCGCGTTCCTCGCAATGACCACCCCGGTGGCCGGAGTAGTGACCGCACTGGTGATGGGCCGCCGGGAGGGAATCGGCCTGGACCGGTACCTCCTGGCCGCGCTCGCCTTCGCCCGCACGCCCAAGCGGCAGGTGCACGCCCCAGAAAGAATCCCGCCCCTGCCGGAGTTCGTGCCACGCCGGCTCCGGAGCGCTGCCGGTCCCGCGCCCTGTCCGATCGCTATGCCTGCCCAGGGCATCGATGAGACGGGGGTTGTCGATCTGGGGTCAAAAGGACGTGCGGTGCTGGCGTCCTGTTCGACGGTCAACTTTGCCCTGCGGACCGGTGCGGAACAGAACGCTCTCACCAGCGGGTTCGGTCGGTGGCTGAACTCGCTGACCGGACCGGTACAGATTCTGCTCACCACCCGCCGCGTCGAGCTGGCTCCCATGGCAGGCGCGCTTCGCGAGAGCGCACCTGCCTTGCCACACCCGGCGCTGGAGGCGGCGGCTCGCGCCCACGCCGACTATCTCGATCAGCTCGCCTCGACACGCGACCTGACCGCCCGGCGGCATCTGGTCATCGCGCGCGAGCCCCAGGCGGCCCCGGGCGGGCGGGTGCGCCGGCGCGTGCACGAGATGCAGCGTGCCCTGGCCGGGGCCGAAATCGACGTTGCGGCGCTCGACGCGGACCGAGTGGTCGAGGAATTCACCGACGCGTGCAACCCCGACCTGTCCCACTACCGCAAGGAGACGCTCCCGTGCTGAAGCACTGGCACTCCCGCCCGCACGAACTACCTGCCCGCAACCTGCTGGAGATTCCCGGCCCCGAGGCCCTCCAAGTCCGCGGCCGGATGCTCGGCATCGGCTCCCACCTGACCGCCACCTTGGTGGTGACCGGCTATCCGGCCGAGGTGGTCCCGGGCTGGCTCGACCCACTGCTGAACTACCCCGGACGCCTCGATGTCGCCTTCCACATCGAACCGATCCCCGGACCGGTGGCCGCCGAGCGATTGAAGAAGCAGCGCGCCCGCCTGGAAGCCTCCCGCCGCACCGGCTTCGGCAAAGGACAGATCGACGATCCGGAGGCGGATGCCGCGGCTCAGGACGCCGCGGACCTCGCGTACGTGGTCGCCCGCGGTGAGGGAAAGCTCTTCCGCGTCGCGCTCTACCTGACCGTCCACGCCCCCGATATCGACGCGCTGGAGGAGGAGCTCGCAGCCGTTGAGGCAGTGGCGAGTTCGCTGCTGATCAGCACTGCACCCGCAACCTTCCGCGCTCTGCCGGCCTGGCTGGCCAGCCTCCCCTTCGGGATCGACACCCTCGGTATCCGGCGCACGTTCGACACCGCCTCGCTGGCCGCGTGTTTCCCGTTCACCAGTCCCGACCTGCCTGCCCCGCGCGACGGGAGCCCGCCCTCCGGCGTGCTCTACGGCCTCAACTGCGCCTCCGGCGCCCCGGTCGTCTATGACCGCTTCGCCCAGGAGAACTACAACTCCGTCACCCTCGCGCGCTCCGGCGCCGGGAAGTCCTACGCCACCAAGCTGGAGCTGCTGCGGCTGCTGTTCACCGGCGTGCAGGCCGCCGTGATCGACCCGGAGGACGAGTACGTTCGCCTGGCCGACACGGTCGGCGGACGCGTCGTGCGCCTGGGCGCCGACGGTGTCCGCCTCAACCCCCTCGACCTGCCCGCCACCGACAACGACAGCGACGAAGCCGACGGGGATACCGCTCGCCAAGAGGTCAGTGGTGATGCGCTCACGCGCAGGCTGCTGTTCCTGCACAGCTTCCTGTCCGTGCTCTTGGCCACCGACCTGACCGCACCGCAAAAGGCCGCCTTGGACCGGGCCCTGCTGACCGTGTACCGGCGCGCGGGCATCACCCACGACCCGCGTACCTGGAAGCGCGCAGCACCCACCCTCGGGGACCTCGCCGGCGTACTGGGAGCAGACGAGAGCGAGACGGCCGCCGACCTGGCTGCGCGGCTGGTGCCCTATACCACCGGTTCGCACGCGGGCTTGTTCAACGGGCCCACCACCACACCCGCCGACGGGCACCTGGTGGTCTTCGCTCTGCGGCAGCTCCCTGAGGAGGTGCACGCCCCGGCGATGATGCTCACGCTCGACGCCGTCTGGTCTCGCGTGACCAGCCATACGGTGCCGCGGCGACAGCTGGTCGTGGTGGATGAGGCGTGGCTGCTGATGCGGGAAGGCGAAGGAGCGCGCTTCCTCTTCCGCGCCGCGAAGTCCTTCCGCAAGCACTGGGCCGGTCTGGCAGTGGTCACCCAGGACGTGGAGGACGTCCTCTCAACCCAGCTCGGCCGAGCGGTGGTCTCCAACGCCGCCACCCAGCTCCTGCTCGGCCAGTCCACCCAGGCAATCGACGACATCGCCACCACCTTCCACCTCTCACACGGCGAACGCGCATTCCTGCTGGCCGCACAGCAAGGCGAAGCCCTCCTGCAAAGCGGCGAGCGGCACAAAGTCGCCCTGCTGTCGGTGGCCGCACCGGAAGAACACGACGTCATCACCACCAACCCCGCAGAGCTGGCCTTCGCCGCAACGGAAGAAGACGCGTGACCTCCCCCGCCCCGCACCCCCACAGCCCACTCGTGGACTTCCTGACCGACCCCACCTCCTCCTGGCCCTCCCTTACCAGCACGGTCAGCAGCCTGTGGCAGGCCCACGCCCCGGTCCTCGCCCCCGCCGTCCTGCTGACCGTCACCCTCGCCGCCCACGCCCGCTACCGCTGGGAGAGCAGCCGACAGCGGCACCTGGCCCAGGACGCCCGCTGCGTCACCATCCTCGCGCCGCCACATGTTCCCGAGAAGGGCGGCGAGGTCCTGTGGGCTCAGCTGTCGGGGCTCCTGCGCCCGTGGTGGCAACGGCTGCTGCACGGCCAGCCGCATCTCGGCTTCGAGTACATGTGGAATGCCACCGGACTCACCGTCCGCCTCTGGGTCCCCGGCGGCGTCCCCCTCGCGCTGGTCCGCAACGCGGTCGAGGCCGCCTGGCCCGGCGCCCACACCACCGTCACACCGCCCAGCCCCCTCGTCCCTGCCGAACACCTCGCCACGGGCGGGCGGCTGCGACTGGCACGTCCAGAAGTCCTGCCCCTGCGCACCAACCATGCCAGCGATCCGCTCCGCGCCCTGCTGCAAGCCGCAACCGGCATGGGGGAGCAGCAAAGCGCCGCCGTGCAGATCCTCGCCCGGCCGGCGACCGGAGCCGCATTGCGGCGGGCTCGTCGCACCGCCCGGCGGTTGAAGGCAGGAACGGCTGGTCCGGCCCGTATTCCGGCCGCATCAGCTTGGCTGGCCCACCGCCCGCAACGCGGCACAGGGGACCGGCAGGACGCCGACCATCCGGCCGCGGTACGTCAGGCAGGGGCGAAGCTGGCAGCCGGTCCGCAGTGGTGCGTCACAGTCGCCTACGCCGCCACCGCGCACCCCAAGACCAGCAAACCGATGGAATCAGCACGGGGCCGCGCCCATGGCCTGGCGTCAGCTTTCGGGTTGTTCGCCGAACGCAACTGGCTCAACCGCACCCGCCTGCCCCACCCCGCCACCGCACTCAACGCACGCCACTTCCCGCCCGGAGGTGTGCGGCTACTGTCCGTTCCCGAACTCGCCACCCTCGCCCACCTCCCCACCGATGCCGACGCACCCGGCCTGCAGCGCGCCGGCGCCCGCTCGGTCCTTCCCCCTCCGACCATCCCGAGCCCGCAGCCCGGCGCGGCAGTCAAGCCGCTCGGCCGCTCAGATACCGGAGCGCGGCGTGCTGTGGGCCTGGCGGTGCCCGATGCCCGGCAGCACCTGCATCTGATGGGGGCAACCGGTTCGGGGAAGTCGACGCTGATCGCGAATCTGGTCCTCGATGACGTCCGCAACCACCGCGGGGCGCTCGTCATCGATCCCAAGGGCGATCTGATCACCGATCTCCTAGCCCGGCTGCCCGACACCTGCGCGAACCGGCTCGTGCTCATCGACCCGGACGACGCCCATGCCCCGCCCTGCCTGAACGTGCTCGACGGCGGAGACATCGACGTCGTCGTCGACAACATCACCGGAATCTTCCGCCGCATCTTCACCGCCTTCTGGGGTCCGCGCACCGACGACGTCATGCGGGCCGCCTGCCTGACCCTGCTCAAACACGCCCGCGCCAGCCGCCAGCTGGTCACCCTGGCCGACATCCCCCGCCTGTTGGGCGAGCCCGCCTACCGGCTGCGGATGATCCCCCAGCTCAAAGACCCCGTCCTGCGCGGCTTCTGGGCCTGGTACGAGTCGATGTCCGAACCCTCCAGAGCCGCCGTCATCGGCCCCCTGCAAAACAAGCTCCGCGCCTTCCTCCTGCGCGACTTCGCCCGCAAGGCCATCGCCGCCGGCGCCTCCACCTTCAGCCTCGACGATGTCCTCGACGGCGGCATCCTCCTCGCCCGCCTGCCCAAAGGAGCCCTCGGCGAGGAGACCGCCCGGCTGCTGGGCTCCTTCCTGGTCGCCGGGGTCTGGCAGGCCGCCGCCGCACGCACCCGAACCCCCGAGCACCAGCGCATCGACGCCGCCCTGCACATGGACGAGTGCCACAACTTCCTCACCCTCCCCTACCCCCTCGAAGACATGCTCGCCGAAGCCCGCGGCTACCGCCTCGCCCTCACCCTCGCCCACCAGAATCTCGCCCAGCTCCCCCGCGACCTGCGCGAAGGAATCTCCGCCAACGCCCGCAACAAGATCTGCTTCAACGCCTCACCCGAAGACGCCCACCAGCTCGAACGCCACACCGCCCCCACCCTCACCGCCCACGACCTCGCCCACCTCGGCCCCTACCAAGCCGCCGCCCGGCTGTTGACCCACGGCGGGGAAACCGCCGCCTTCACCCTCACCACCCGCCCCCTCTCACCTCCCGTCCCCGGCCGCGCAGCACACCTGCGCGCCGCCGCCGCAACACGCACCGGCACACCCCTTCACACACCCACGCCCTGACGCCCCTCCGCCCCTGCGCCCCACGCGGACTCGCATGCCGCAGCCGCTCAAGGCCCCGAACCGCCCCTGACACCGCGATTCTCTCCGCCCCGCCCTTGCCCTCTCCGAGTTCCCCGGTGGTGATCCCGCATGTCGCCCGCCCTGCCCCGCGCCTCCCACGGCCCCGGGTCCCGCTACACCGCACGAGCCGCCTTCTCCCGCACCCGATCCCACCGCAAGGCCCGCCACATCAACCTGGCGCCCCTCGTCCACCGGCTCACCGAACGTGACCTGTGGCTGGCCTGGATGCTGCACGAGCACCGCGTCCTGACCACCCAGCAGATCGCCCGCCTCGCCTTCCCCTCCCTGCGCACCACACAGCGACGCCTGCGCACGCTGTACGAATACGCACTCCTCGACTCATTCCGCCCCCTCGTCCAGAGCGGATCCAGCCCCGAGCACTACGCCCTCGGCCCCGCCGGAGCCGCTCTCCTCGCCGCACAGGCAGGCTGCGAGCTCTCCGAGATGGGCTGGCGCCCCTCCCACACCGGACGCATCGCCTACTCCCCCACCCTCGGCCACGACCTGGGCACCAACGAACTCCTCACCCTCCTGGGCGCCCACACCCGCACAACAAGCGCACGCCTGCCCCTCTGGCTCTCCGAACGCTCCTGCACCCGCCGCTGGGGCGACCTCGTACGCCCCGATGCCTACGCCCACTGGAGCGACGGCCGACACGAAGTGCCGTTCTTCCTCGAATACGACACCGGCAGCGAAAACCTCGCCCGCGTCGAAGCCAAACTCGCCTCCTACGCCGCCTTCACCACCTCCACCGGCACCCGCCCCGCCCTGCTCATCCACACCAGCACCGCCTCCCGCGAAGCAGCCCTGCGACGCCACCTGACCGAACCCGCCCGCAGCCTCGACCTGCGCGTGGCCACAGCCTCAGCCGACTTCACCACCGACACCCCCTGGGGCCCATGGTGGCTGCCCCTCAACACACCAACCCGCCGTCGGCCCCTGGCCGAACTCGGCACCTGCTGGGAAGACCTGTCACCGGCCCAGCAAGAACAAGCAGACCAAGCCGACTCCCCCCTCACCCTCCCCGTGACCCCACTACCGCCCGCCGAACCGGCACCCCGCCCGTGACCAAAGCGATCGGCGCCGCACTCGGCTGCCTCCTGTTCATCCTCCTGCTCACCCTCATGGGAGGTGCCGCACTGACCGCCAAGCTCGGCGACAACGCGGCCGCAGCAGCCTCCGGCTTCGAACTGCCCGGCAAGCACGCGAAGATCGACATCCCGCCCGCCTACCTGGCCCTCTACCAACGGGCCGCCCCCGAATGCCCCGGCCTGTCCTGGACGATCCTGGCCGCCATCGGCAAAGTCGAGTCCAACCACGGCCGCCACCCCACCATGCACTCCAGCGCACACGCCCTCGGGCCCATGCAATTCCTCAAACCCACCTTCGACCAGTACGCCCACCCCGTACCGCCCGGAGGTAAGAAGCCACCCACCCCCTGGGACCCGGTCGATGCCGTCCACGCCGCCGCCAGGATGCTGTGCGCCAACGGCGCCAAGAACGGGAAAGACCTGCGTGGGGCGCTCTTCGCCTACAACCACGCCGACTGGTACGTACGCAAAGTCCTCCACACCGCACAGCGCTACGGCGACGCGCCCGCCGCGCCAGGAACAGCAGGCAGGGCCCTCGCCTTCGCACGCTCCCAGATCGGCGCCCGCTACGTATGGGGCGGCGACGGACGAGGCGACGGAGGCTTCGACTGCTCGGGCCTGACCAAAGCCGCCTACAACGCGGCCGGAATCACCCTGCCCCGCACAGCCGAGGAGCAGTACCACACGACCCGCAAAGTGCCCTCCGGCATCCCGCTGAGACCCGGAGATCTCCTCTTCTACGGACGCCCCGGAAACCTCCACCACGTCGGTCTCTACACCGGCCGCGGCCAGATGATCCACGCCCCCAAACCAGGCACCACCGTCCGCTACGAGTCCTACACGTACGCCGGCCACGATTTCTACGCCGCCACCCGCCCCACACTGCGAGAGCACCGTCGATGACCCGCCCCTCCTCCACACCGCCCGCAGAAGCCGAGCGCCTGCTGCGGGACCTCACAAGAGCACTGTGCGCAGTCGGGCTCCTCGCCCTGGCCTTCACCGCGGTCAACGTCACCCTCTTCGCCACCGCCCGCGGCGTGCCCCTGGCCATCGCCGTCCTCCTCGACCCGATGCTCGCCCTCACCCTGGCCATCGTCCTGTACGCAGACGCACGCCTGGCCTCCTGGGGACTGGCCCCGCCCGCCTGGTCCACAGCCCTGCGCTGGTGGGCCGGAACCACCGCCGCCGCCATGAACACCTGGAGCTCCCTGTGGCCCAACGGGACGATCGGCTGGCCCAGCAGCGCCGACCCGGCCGCCGTCCTCCTCCACCTCGCCCCCTGCCTCCTGCTCACCGGCCTGGCCGAAGCCATCGCCGCCTACCGCAAGATCCTCACCACCACATCCGCCACCTCCACTGCTGAAGCGCCCACAGAGACCAATGGGGAACGCCCACCGCACAGCAGCGCGCCAGGCACGGATACGGCCGCCGGGGCACACCCGGGTGCACCCGTCATCAGCAACGAGTTGCTGACCCGGGCACGCGCCCTGGACGCGGTCGTCCAGCAACGCACCGGCCGCCCGGCCAGCATCCGGTACCTGCGCCGCTCCCTGCACCTGGGCCAAGCCCGCGCCCGCGCGGTGCGCACCCACCTGGACGCCACGCACCCGACCCCCGCACCCGACCAGACCCGTACTGCACCCGCAGGGCCTTCTCAAGACTCTTCCGACCTGGGGTGACTCCGCTTGACGGGGTGGGGCACGGCGAGCGTCCATGGTCGTCGGCGAAGCGGGATACACCACACCGCGCAAGCGGCCCGCACGCCCGCGACCCCGGCGTGCCCCCGGAGCCGCACCCCGGCCGGGGACCCCAACCACCGCACCACACAGCGACTGAGGTTCCCTCATGACAGACAGCCCGAAAAAGCCCACCCGCGCCCGCCCGCTCACCGGCACCAGCGACCTGACCGGCGCCCGCGCCCAGATCTTCCAGGCCCTCGTCGACCACCCCGGATCGAGCGCCACCACGCTCGCGGTCGCCGCCGGACTCGGCCGCTCCACCGCGGGCAAGGCCCTCGCCACGCTGGAAGGCCGGGGGATCGCCGTACGCGAGAAGGGCAACAGCACATCCGGCAACGCCACCCCGGACCTTTGGCACCCGCACCCCGACACTGCACCCGACCAGGTACATCCGCTCCCTGGAAGCCGGGAGACCGAACCCGAGTCGGCCTCCGCCACCCCGGGGACCGCCGATGCGGAAGGCGAGGCATCGGCGGCCGAGCCGACGGGCTCCGATCCGCAAAGGCCCGAACCGGAACTGGCGCACCCGTCCACCGACACTGATACGGGAGCACCGCAAGCCCCGGACCCGAACCATGAGGCGCAGCGCGGGAAAAGCAGCACCGAATCCGCACCCCCGCAGGAAGAGCCCTCGCCCGTTCCCGGCCAAAGTCCGGAGCAGGCAGGCCGTCGTCATCAAGAGGACGACCCCGACGCCGCCCGGCTCGATGACCCCACCCCGCAGCCCGGGCAGGCTGTGCCTGTCCAGGAGGAGCGTTCGAAGCTCCCGCCCATTCCCGCTCCGACAGCCAGCGAGGTCGCAGCAACCGGCACTTCCCAGCCGTCGTCGGACATCGCGCGCCCCGAACCTGGGAAGTCGTGCCCCACCTGCGGGCACTGGCGTCCGTCCGAGACCGTCACCGACAGCGGCAGGCTGCGCCCGGGAGCACTGCGGGAGATGGTGCTCGCCTTCCTGGCCGCCCACCCCGACGAAGCGTTCACCGCGACCAAGATCAGCCGCCATCTTGAGCACAGTTCCGGCGCCATCGCGAACAACCTCGCCACGCTGGCCAAGAACGGCCTCACCAAGCAGGTCAGCGAAAGCCCCCGCCGCTACCAGCACCTCCCGCCCAACGACAACGCACCCAGTGACATCAGCAACTGACCCGACAGCAGTCAACGGCGGTGGCGGACTCCCAGGGCCCACGCCACCGCCTGCGCCGTGTTCGGCCTGCCTTAGACGTCGTCTCGTTTGGCCGTAGTGGCTCGTTGTCCAGTCCGTGGCGGGACTTGTTGGGCGGATAGTGCCGGAGGAGTTGTGGGGTCTGTTTCGGCGGGTGGTGGCGGAGAGTGTGGTGATACGTCCGCAAGGTGGTGGGCGTCGGCGGACTGGGGATCGTGAGTGCAGCGGCGATCATCTTCGTCGCCACCTCGGGATGTTCCTGGCGACAGTTGCCACCGGTGTTCGGGGCGGCCTGGCCCACGGTCTACCGGCGCTTCGCCCAGTGGTCCAAGGCCCGCGTCTGGGCTCGCCTGCGGCACCGCATCATCGACTCCGTGAGTGTCCGAGCCCTCAGAGGGGGATGCTGGCCGGACCGAATCCGACCGATCGCGGCAAGGACGGACCGAAGTTCCACCTCATCGTCGACGGGGGTGGCCTCCCCATCGCGCCGCCACCCGAGCCCGCACAGAAAGAGCTGTCAGCTGAGGTCATCGGCCTTCACCCCGAGAGCTCCGGGACTTGGTGAGCCCCTTGCTGTTCGACAGGGCTGGGCGATACTCGTTCGGTGACATGGTTCGAACAGGCACAGGCAGCCGAGCACGCTAGTGACTGGGACACCGCCGTCGCCCTGGTGAGCGCCCACGCCGAGTGCTACTCCACAGACCACATCGCACATAGCAATCATCTGTGGCACATGGACCTACTCGCCCACGCCGGACGACTCACAGAGCTCACGAAACTGGCCCATATGGACGTCCATGCCCGCCGTCGGCTCAACCGCGCGCTGCGCGAACGCGGGATGGAAGTCACGCTCCACGAACGCGCAGCGGACGGCGACCGCGACGCTCTCTACTGTCTTGTCCGATTGCTCTGCCGGACAGGCCGAACCGAACAAGCCTGCGAAGCAGTCAGCGAGATCACCCCGCAGGATCAGCATGCCCGAAAGATCCTCACTGACTCTCAGGCGTCATCGAGTCCGAGGAAATGAAGCGGACGCGGGCCACAGGCGCTTTGGCGGGGGGGCGTGGCAGGCGCAATCTCCCGCGTCGAGGAGCAGGGCGAGCCGGGACCCGTTGTCCCAGTCGATGTAGAGGTGCTGGAGCAGCGGGTCGTACCGGCGCACGGTTCCCAGGTCCCCTGGTTCGAGGCGGGTGTGCGGGTCACTGGTGTGAACCAGTTCGATGCGGTCGCCTTTGGCGAAGTTCATGACGGTCTTCCTTGACCAGGTGATGCTGTGGGTTGAGAGGTGGGGTGCCGACTCGGCTGCTACTCGGACTGACAGGGGAACGAAAAAGGAGGGGTGATGGTCGTGTCCGGCCTGTGCCCCCTCGGGTTCGGGCTCGACCTGCTTGACGTGTCCGCACCAGTCGGTCAGTGGATTGGGGTGTGGGTGCCGGGCCCTTCACGGGGCCCGGCACCGGTGGGCGGAGGAGGTTCAGGGGTAGGTGACCGTGACTGGGCCTGTTGTGGGTTTTTGATGGCGTGGGACGGGGGCGGGGTCGGCCAGTTGTACGCACAGGGTGCGAATGAGGGCTGTAGGGGTTTCGGGGGTGGCCTGCGCGAGCCAGAGGACCTGGTCGCCGTCGCGGCTTCGCGCTGCGAGCAGCCAGCTTTGTGGCCCGCGGGTGGGGTTTGCGGGGCTGGTGGGTGTGACGACGGCGGCCTGCTGGTCACCGGGGGAGAACCAGGTGCACTCGTGTCCCAGGTCTCGGCTCCATCTGGCCCTCTCCAGCGGTGCGGTCGCCTCGTCTACTTCGGTGACCTCGTGCGGTGCTGGCTCCTCGCCCGCGGAGAGGAGGCCGGCGAGGGCTGCGGGCAGCTCAGGGGGCGTGTCCGGCGAGAAGATCACTTGCCAGGAGGGCAGGTGTCCGGTGGCTGGGTAGGAGAGGAACTCCCAGCCGGTCGGCGTGCCGTCAAAGGCGCGACGAGCAGGGTGTTTTTCGGTCCCGGGGGTGTGCAGTGCCAGGTAGTGGCTGCCTGTGGCTTCGTTGCAGCGCAGGTAGGCGGTGCCGAGCCCGGGTACGGGTTGCCGCTGCCAGGCGTCTCCCATCACGGGCACCTTGTCGCAGGGACCGGCCAGATAGCGGGGCTTGATCATGTACGGCGCGGGCCCGTTGCAGGCTGCGCGTGTGGGATTCTGCGGGTCCATGTGGCAACTCCTTCGTAGCGGTTGGGGGTGTTTCGTGGAGCTGGGCTCACCCGTGGCAGCAGGCCGCCCGGTGGCCGCCGGGGTGCGGTAGGCGCCGCGCCCCGGCAATTCACGGGGCCGAAGGCTCCGGAGGCCGGGCCTTCGTCAGCGCGGGTCGTTCGGCTGGGACGTTGCGTGACGCAGGTAGCTGAGGAGGGTGTCGAGGTCGGCCCACTGTTGATCGCACCGGGCAGCGAGTACTGCCAGGTGTGTCCCGGCGTGCTGGAGCAGGTGGAGGGTGCTGGAGTCCGCTTCGGCCAGTTCGGGCGGCTCGTGCAGTAGGTCGTCCACCTGGTCGCAGAGGTCGGCGTGGAGACGGTCGGCTTCGCCCGCAGCGTCCTCCACGGCTGCCGCCAGGGCGCCGACGGCGCCGCCACTGGCGCGATGGGTGGCCAGAACTTTCCCGGCGCCGGGCCCGAGGGCATCCCGAACAGCGCGGGTTCCGGTCAGCGGCTGGGGTTCAGACATGGTGCTTCGTCCTTCCTGTGGTGGGCCCGACGGGGTGGGGCGGCCGGGCCGCCGCCCCACCCCGTCGTGTGAGTCATGAGGCGGTGGTGAGGGCGGCCGTTGCGGCTTTGCTGATCGCGGCTACTGCGTCAGCCGGGTTGGTCAGTTCCACGTGGATGGCGCCGGGCAGCGGGCCTTCGAGGGGGTCGGAGGTGGGCGGTGCGAAGGTCAGCCACAGCACCGCGCATCCGGACTTCTTCAAGGCGGTGATGCGTTCGGTTGCCTGGCTCCTGGTGTGGTGTCCGTAGCGGCCGTCGGAGGCGATGACGGCCAGGCGGGCGGCGCCGGGGCGGGTGAGGTCGAGCCCGCTGTCCAACACGTCGAGGGTCTCGGCCAGGCTGTGTCCGCCGCCTCTGGCGTGGAATCGGGGGACCTGGGCGGGGGTGCGGCCTGGCGCGGTGATGGCGGTCACGCCGAGGTTGAAGGCGACTGTGGCTGATCGGGAATCGGGGTCCGTCATGGAGGTGGCCTTGGCAAGGATCCATGCGGCTGAGGCGATAGGGTCCTCGGCCTCCCGCATCGAGGCGGAGACATCGACAGCGATCCCCACGCGCAGCGGTGGGGTCGGCGTATTGCGGTGTTGGGTGCGGCGCCATGGGCGCGCGGTGGGTGTGGCTCCTGCTGCCGCCTGAGCATCCCGGGCCAGCGCCCCGCGCATGTTCAGCCGTCCGGGGGGCGCGGCCGAGGTCATCTGAATCGTCACGCGTTCCCGGTGGGCGGCGTTGCGCAGGGCGCGGGCCAACTGTCCCGCCGCTGCCTTCTCCTTGGGGTGCGGCGCCCGGGATCCGGCCGTCGGGCTCGTCGGTGGCGTGCGCAAGGGGTCGGGCTGGGGAATGTAGGGAGTGTTCCGGCCGGGGGCGAAGACCTGCTTGGCCATGCTGGCGGCTTGCCGTGCTCGGGCGGCCTGTTCCTTCTTCGCATGGGCCCGTGCCTCCCGCGCCGCCTCCGCCGCTACCGCTGCGGAGGCGGCCTCGGCTTCGCGGGCGGCAACCCGCCGCACGACTCGGCTGACGGCCTTCTCCAGCCCTTCTGCGCTGGAGGTTTCGGGACCGGTCGCCTTGTCTTCCCGTTCTGTCCCGGGGTCTGTGCCGAGTTTCGGTGCGGGCTGACTCGGGTTCTGTCCGAGGGCTTTGCACCAGGCGCGCGCGTGGTCGAGCATGGCGCCGCCATCGGTGTCGGTGGTTTGGTGGGCGGTCTGCCAGATGTGGGCCAGTGTGGCGAGGAGGTCGCTGCCGAGGATGGCGGCCACGGCCTTGTGAAGGGCGTGGGTCTCGGCTTCATCGAGGATTCCGGCATCCCGGCGGGCGAGGATGAGCCCTGCTGCGTAGGCGGCGGCCCATGGTGTGGGCGGGGTGTAGGTGGGGAAGTCGGGCATGACGAGCCGGGCCACGCACGCGCGCAGCCAGCGGCGGTCGTGCGGGCGGCGGGCCAGGTGTGCGGCTTCGGCGCGGGACTCCTCCAGCAAAGCTGCCGCCGCGTCTACAGCGGTGCCTCGCAGTGAGGAAGGCGGCGCCCAGCACGAGTGCGCGGCATGAGCTGCCTCGTGCACTACGGCGCCCCACGCCGCCGGGTACTTCTCCTCGTCTCCCGCACGGGCCGGACTGATCTCGGCCGGACGGAGCGGGGCGAAGACGGAGGTGTCGACTTCCATCGCAGCGAGGTCCGGGATGAACAATGCCTTGGCGCCCGCGCGTGTGCGTGGCAGGCAGCTGACCACTACGTCGCGGCGGCCTGCCAGTTCGGGAATGCGGGCGGTGAGTTCGGCACCGATCCGCAGCCATTCACCCTCCCGGAGGGCCGCTGACAGGGGCGGGGTGGGCAGTGGGGCGCCATCGTCCTCCCATCGGGCCAGCCCGAGCTCCTCCTCGGCGGGCGGGGGCGGTCCGTGCTGAACGTGAGCGTGTGCAGGCATGCCTCAGAGATCCCTTCCATCAGGTGTTGGGGTGGGCCCGGCGGTGCGCAAGGGCAGGCACCGCCGGGCAGTCGGAGGTGGTCAGAGCTGGTGGCCCAGGGACAGTGGTCGCGCGCGGTGTCCGGTGACTTTGCGGACGAGTTCGGCAACCACGTCCCGGTCTTCCAGAGGGGCGATGCCGATCAGGTTGGCGAACGCTGCCTCGGTGCCCAGCACGGCCTCGACCTTCTGAAAGGCCAGCAGTTCACGTAGCTGAGGCGCCCACCCGACCTCGCCCTTGTCCTGGAGCCGGGCCAGGTTCCGGGCGATCGTCACCGCCTTCGGGCGGATCTTGAGGGCTTCGGCGAGGTCGTAGTCGGAGCCCACCTGAATCTGTACGGAGAAGCGCGAGGCCAGTGCCTCGGTCAGCACGGCGCCGTGGACCCCGGGGTTGTGTCCGGCGATCACGTAGAACCCCTCGGCGGCGGTGATCTTCTCGCCCTTGTGCGCCTTGACCTGGATCTGCCGCCGCCCGTCCATGGCGGGGTACAGCGCCGCCAACACCTTCGGCGAGATCAGGGTCGCGTCGTCAACCAGCAGCGGGCGACCCTCCTGCATGGCTGTGACCAACGGGCCGTAGACGAACTCGTATCCGCCGCCCTCGCACTGGGTGTATTCGCCGATCAGGTCGGCGACCTCGGTATCACCGTCCCCGGCCAGTGTGATCAGGTCGGGGAAGGCCGCCTCGATCACCGAGGTCTTGCCGGTACCCGGCGGCCCGTACAACAGCACCGGCACCCCTGCGTTCCGCAGGTTGCGGAGCGCTTCCACGTCCGGCATCTGCGCCAGTTCGCGCGGATGGTAGGTCATCCCGTTAGGCCGCGTGATCGGTAGGGGCCTGCCGCTCTTCGCGCCGGTCGTCGGGGCGGGCTCGGAAGCAGGGGGCGAGGGCTGCGTCGCATCGGCCGCCGGAGGCGTGGCGGGCCGGGGGCCCGTACCGGAGGAGGGGCCGGACTGGCGCCGGGTGGGAAGAGTGACGCTCGCTGCCTGTGCGGCGGCGACCGTTGCGCCGTTAGCCCGGTAGGTGCGCGGGTTGGTGACAACCCGGACGGCCTCGCCTCGGGACACCAGCTTCTCGAGCGCGTTTCCGATGGCTCCGCCGGAGTTGCCCAACGCCCGCACCACCTCCCCCACGGTGAAGTTCCGGTTGGAATTGTCGGCGAGCAGCCGTGCCACTCGGGCCCGCAGTTCCCCGGGCCGCGTCTTCCCGGCGGGAGCAGAGGCCGTGTGGGGGGCGGGAACGGCGGAAGCAGGGGCAGCGGTTTTTGGCATGGGGGTACCTCCCGTACGGTGCAACAGGTCCTCGAACTAGCGGTGATCAGCGCGGCACGGCGGGACTGCGCGAGACTTCATGTTCATCGAAGCGCCTCAACCGATGCACTTCTCCGGCAGCCGCTTTTCGCGCGGTCAATTAACGGGGGATTTCCGTTTCCTGTTTTTCAGGAACACGACGACCGTAACTCGCCCCCGGCGCACGCTCAAGCAATACCCTGACTGCGAATCGCTGCAATTTCCGCGAATTCACGGTGCCTTGTTAGGGGAATTCACGGGTCCACGACTCGAAGTGTCGTCCCGTGGGTCCGGCGCGACAGCTTCCAAGGCACCACGGCTGTTGGGGAGTCACACGACCGGTCGAGGCGACGGCGGCACGGCGACGACGGCACGGCGACGACGGCACGGCGACGACGGCACGGCGACGACGGCACGGCGACGACGGCACCCGGCTTCGCCGAGGTGCCGCCGCTGCTGGCCTTGTTGGAGGAGCAAGGGAGGAGAGGGTGGGGACGGAAGGGCAGGCAGGCGATAGGGACGCATGCCGGCGCCGGGGCGATTCGAGCTGGGATGACAGGGAAGGCGGCTGGGCCGCGCGCCGTTTCCTGAAGATCGGGATGTTGTCTGCACCGATATACGGTCGGGCTCGCTCAGGGGTGGCTCGTTGCCTGTTGACCTGCACAGGCACGGCGTGGAGGGGTGTCGTTTCCAAGGACGACATCCGGCTCGACGCCCGGTGTGTTCACCGTCGCGACAGTCGTGGCGCCTGGGGAGGTTTCTCCTCGCCTCGGCCTGCGGTGCGCGCGCTGCTGCGAGGACGGGAGTGCGCGCCGGCTGCGCTGGGCCGGGAACGTGGCAGCGTGGCTGTGGTGCGGGCTGCGAGCAGGGCACGGGTGGCTGCGTCCGGTTCCAGTCCCAGCTCGGCCAGCTGGCGTGTCAGCTTCTGGTAGGTGTGCTGGGCGGCCTCTGGACGTCCTGCGTTCTGGTTGAGACGGATCGAGTGCTGGTACAGCGCTTCGGTGTCGGGGTGGAGGCTGATCAGGCGGTCCAGAAGGTCGAGTGCGTTGTGCCTGTCCTGCTGGATGTCGCTTGCCTCGGCTTGGCGTGCCGCACGGATCGCGACGTCCGCTGCCTGCCGTGCGAGATTCTCCCGGATTCCGTCGGCCCACAGCAGGTCGACTCCCTGACAGAAGGGGCCGCGGTAATCATCCAGAATATCCCGTGCAGCCATAATACAGCCGCTTCCGGCAGCGGTCGACAGTTCATTGATTTTCTGCCGGAAAGTGGAGAGATCGGTATCGATGAGTCCGGGTGCGAGTTTGTGGAATTCTCCTCTGAGGTGGATGAATTCGGCGTGCTGGAGTCCGGTGGCGGCGCGGAGAATGCGGCGGATGGAGCGGCGGAGGTTCTTCAGTTCTTTTGCGTGCTGTTCGGCTCCGCCGGCCAGGCGCAGGTTGTCGGCGATGTCCCTGGCGAGAAGTCCGGTTGGGTGGGAGGCCAGCAGGGCGAGGAACTCGCGGGCTTCGGCTCGTAGGTGGTTGCCGATGGGCTCGTCGCTGCCGCGTGCGTAGAGGGTGATGGGGCCGAGGAGTTGCAGCCGGACGGGTGCTGTTTCCTCGGGGGTTTCAGCGGTCGTGCTGGGCGATGAGCGGACGGGCTCGGCTTGCTCGTCGGCTGCTTGGCTGTCCGCTGTGTGCAAGGGGTCGGCCGGGGGTTCGCCGTCGCTGTCGTCGTCCTCAGCCGTCTCCTCGGTCTTGCGCTCGGTGGGGTCTGCGGGAGTTGCCCGGCTCGGGGCGGCTTCACTGTGCTGGCGAGGTGGTTGTCCGTGGGCTCCGAGAAGCAGGCTGGAGATCTCTCGGCTGGCGTCTTCGGTGACGTGGAAGACGCGCAGAGGGGCCTCTCCGGTGCCGCTGTTGGATGTTGGTGCCGCACGGCCCTTTGTTGTTGTCGTGCCGTCGTGGCCGATGTGCCAGCGAGCAGCTTGTGGAAGCACAGCGTCCAGGGTGAGGACGGTCAGAGTGCCGGAGGGGGCCTGTTCGGCCAGGGCTGTCAGCTCGGCGCCGTGGCCGGATACCTGGTCGGCGATGAGCACCAGTGTGTCGGGCTGATGAGGGTCTCCGGTCGGCGCACCGTCGGCTGCGCGGGACCCTTCGTGTTTCTCCTGCGTCTCCAGGATGTCGTGGTGGCGTGCGTGGGCGAGGAGGTGTTCCTGGCCTGCCTGGATCGCGTCGTCGAGGTCGGCTCCCTGCATCAGGCCGCGAACGTGGGGTGGGAGGGTGGGCAGGAGCCGGACGGCGAGCTGTCTGGGCAGAGCCGCGGTGACACGGGGTGGCTGCGGGCGCCGGCGTTCAGCCGCTGTGAGGATGCTGATCAGCAGGGCTCTGAGGGCGGCCTCGGCGCCTGGCCCGGTCCAGGTGCACGAGCGGGTCTTGGCGAGTTCCTCCAGCGATACTTCTACCTCGTCCCGGGTGCCGAGAGGAACGACGCCTTCGGGCTGCGGTGGTGGGGGCGGGGTACGGCGTGTGAGCAGGTCGCCTGTATCGGGTGCGGCGCGGGGTAGGTCCGCCTCTTGGGCGGCGCGGGTTGCCTGCTGCACCACGGTTGCGAGGTCTTCCGGCTCGCTGGCCGGGCTCCCTTGGCTGCTTTCGGGATCGTTGAGGGCGCGGCGGCGCTGATGGAAGCGGTAGAGGCGTAGCGCGGCGAGGAGCCCGGCTGCCGTGGTGATGCCGATGACGCCTGCTTCACCCACGCTGATCGCCGCGGATCCGTGAGAGGCCGGTAGTGCATCGACTTGTTCGCGCTTGTCTTCTGCCTCGTGCCGGCGGTGGTCCTCGCCCGGCGTTGACGCGCGCGCCTCATCAGGGTCGGCCTGATCAGGTGCCGGTGTCGAGGTTGCCGGCGGTGCTGCAGGCGGCGGTGGCGAAGCTCTACTGGATGGCGGGGAGTCGGCTGCCGGCATGGGGAGGCGCAGGAGCCAGCCGGGCTGAAGCTGATTGGGGTCGGTCAGGCGACGGCCGTCTGGTTGGAGGCGGTCGCGGTTGGCGGCGAAGATGCGCGGCCATTTCACCGAGTTTCCCAGGTGCGTGTGGGCGATGTCCCACAAGCAGTCGCCCTCGGCGACGGTGTACTCGATGTATGCCTGGTCGGTTCGTGCTTGTTTCTGCCCGCCGCCCGCGGTGGGATCGTCGGTCGGTCCTGTCTGTGCTGTCGTCCCTGGGCGGTGCGGGGCGCTGAGGGTGGCTTGGGTGCCTGTGTGCTGGGGGATGGTGTGGGGCCGGGCTGCGGCTGTCTGGGGCCGCCAGACGGTCAGCAGCGCCACGACGAGGGTGCCGACGCACAACGCGGCGAGTGAGCCCTTGATCGATGCTGTGGCCAGGTGTTCGTGGTGGGCTGTCCGGTCCCGGAGCAGGTGGGGCAGGTGGGTGGTGTACCACCATGATTCGCGCAGGAGGCTGGCCGTGAAGGCGGCCCAGCAGGCCCATCCGGCCAGTGACAACAGGTCGAGTGCGAGGGGGTCGGTGAGCGGCTGGTCCAGCCTGGCGGCCAGGTCGCCCAGGGAGGTGACGCTGGAGGGCCAAGGGGTACCGCCTGCCTGCCAGAGCACGTAGGGCGCTCCGGCCAGCAGGGCTGCGGTGACGGCGCCTGTCGCCAGGGCGGTGACGGCGGCGGAGCCCCTTCGCTGGGGAGCGGTCGGTTTCATGGCCTGGTTCGCCCTTCTCGCCGTTGCATCGGGCTGGCTAGTGCGCAGAGGTGACACGTTGGGCGTGTGCCGTCGCGCCCGCTCGTGCGGTCAAGGTGTGTTTGCCGATGAGCTTGAGGATCTGGGTGGGCTGGCGGTGGGTGACGCGGACGGTGACTTTGTCCTGCCGTGTGCTCACGGTGGCGCTGTCGCCGCTGGAGGCGACGTAGCGTCGGGCGTTGGCTTCGGCCTGGGCGGTGCGCAGCCGGACCGTGCCGTGGCGCAGCTGGTCCACGTCGACCTGTTGTGCTCCGGTTCGGGCGGCTTCTTGTGCGATGTCCTGGGCGCGTGCGGCGGCGGCCAGGGCCAGGCCGCCGTCGATCACGATGCCCGCGAACAGCCACAGCACCACCACGCCACCGGCCACGGCGACGACGACCTGTCCCCGGTCCTCCCGCCCGCCTTCCCGGAGGTCATAGAGCCCGGGAGGGAAGCGGCGAGCCAGCGGGGTCATGTCGTGCTCCTGTAGGTGTCGACCGGGGAGATCGCGTTCCCTTGGAGCTGCACGGTGCCCGGCATGCGGGTCTTCGAGAGGTCCGCCAGGTCCGCGGTGCACGTCACCTTCGCGGTGACTGCCCCTCCGGGCTTCAGTCCCGCCGTGGTGAGGGATACCTGCGGGTGTGTGCAGGAGGACCGCGCGTTCCCCAGAGCGGTTTTTGCGGCGTGTTGCGCTGCGGTGCGGGCGGCTGTCTCGGTGCGGGCGATGGAGGCAGCGCGGGCGGCTTGGTGCGCCGCATCGCCCACGACCAGGCGCGCGTCGGCGAGTCGTCCGAGCGCGACGGTGACCAGCCCGAGCAGGACGATCAGCGGAACGAGCAAGACCAGCTCCACCGTGCTCGAACCTCGGTCGCGCTCCGGCGTTGGGAGAAGGCGGGGCCACGCGGTCTGGCGGCTACGGGTTGCGGGGTTCACTGTTGGCCGTCCTCGGGTGTGGTGAGGCGTTCGGTGGCCCCTGCGGCGGCGCCGGAGGCGCGCAGCTCCAGCAGGGGTACGGCCTGCAGGACACCGCCGGTCACGTGAGCGCTCACGCGGGTGGGTGAGCGGGTCACGTCCACGTGCGGGCTGGTGAGGATCCGTCCGGCCAGGGTGCCCATGCGGTGCCGGGCCTGCGCCCGGCCGTCGGCGGCGCTGGCGTGCTGGGGCCGGGCGGCTGCCAGGGCGTCCTGGGCGATGAATTGCGCGATGTGCTGGGCGTGCCAGGCCAGTGCGAGCTGCACCGCCACCAGGGAGGTCAGGATCAACAGCGGGAAGAGGATGACCAGCTGTGTGGTGGCCGCACCTCGGTCCTCGCGCAGGGCACAGGCTTGGGAGTGCATGCTTCAGCCCAGGTCGATGCCGTTGGCCCGGCCCAGGACCTTGGCGGTGATCACGCTGAGCGCGCCGATGGCGAGAAGCGCCAGGAGTGCTGTGACGACGATGGTCTCGGTGGTGTAGCCATCGTCCCGGCGGATTTTCTGGCGCAGTGTCGCCCGGTGCTCCGCAGAGGCGAGGCGGTGGAAGAAGCGGGTGAGGTGGCGCATGTGCTGCTCTTTCGTCGTGCAGTACGTACAGGTGGGGAGAGACGGAGCCGGGCGGGTCAGGCGACGGCGAGGACGTGGGCAAGTGCCGGGTAGCCGATGAGCAGCAGGAAGGCGGCGAAGAGTCCGACCAGGGGGAGGGACATCTGCTCGGTGGCCGCCTGCGCTGCGCCGTCGGCTTCGCTCAGGCGGCGCCTGCGCATCGCGCGGGCCTTCGCCGTCAGCGAGGCTCGGACCTTGGCGCCCTCGCTGCCGGCCAACTCCAGTGTGGAGGCGAGTTCGACGAGGTCGGACACGGCGAGGGTGCGGCCTAGGCCGGCCAGGTGCGGCCAGGGGTTGGTGCGGGTCAGCTCCGCGACGTGCAAGGCGTGCCGCACCTTGCCCGCGGCCCAGCCCTGCGGTGCGGCGACGGCCTGTGCGAGGGCTTGCTGGACTCCTGCACCACCGGCCAGGCCGATTACGGTCAGGTCGAGGATGACGGCGAGGACGTGCCGCATCTCGCGTCGTCGCTCCTCCGCCTGCTTACGCACCGCCAGGTCAGGGGCGAAGAACAATGCCGCCGCGAGGACGAGGGACCCCGACAGCGGCATCCACCAGCCGCCGGCCTGCACACCGGCGAGAGTGAACAGGGCAGCAGCCGCCCACGGCATGAGAAGACCGGCCATGGCGCACGTTGCCTTTCCTGCCAGGTGCGCCTCGATGTCTGTCCCGCAGACCGCGAGGTCGGATCGCAACGCACCGGTCGGGCATCCCAGCACGCGCACCACGGGTACGGCCCGCTTGCCCAGCCGGGTAGCCCACTCCCCCTCAGCAGCGGGTGGTGCGCTCTCGGCCGGTGCGGGGGTCTCGATGGTCACCAGAACCTGCGTCAGGGCGACGCGGGGCGGGCGAAGGCCGAAAGCGAGGGCTGCGACTCCTGCGCCGAACAGCGCTCCGAGAATCGGGACGATCACTGGGCACCCCCCGTGGTCGCGCCCGCGTGCGAGGGGGTGAGGAGACGGACGGGCTCTTCGATGCGGCTGATCACGCTCATCCAGGTGAAGGACAGGGCGAACAGGGCGCCCACCGTGGCCAGCACCACCTGCCCGGAGAGTGTGTTGAAGGGGTCGAGGTAGGGGCGGTTGAAGACCGTGAGCCCCACGGCCATGCCGACGGTGACGGTGACGGTCACCCGCACTCCGGTGCGGATGCTGGCCCGTCCGGCCTCAACCCGCTGGCGCATGGCGACCTGCTCGCGTACCGAGTCGGCCAGCTCCCCCAACAGGGCGGCGAGCTGGCTTGCCTGCTTACGGGCGGCCATCACCAGGGAAGTCACCACGACGTCGGCGACCGGGTCGTCGACTTGGTGGGCGAAGCCTTCGAGCGCCTCGGGCAGCGGTCGTCCTTCACGGACGGCTGCCGCGAGCGCGTGCAGTTCCTTCTCCAACGCGGCCGGCGGGATGTCGCAGGTGGCGAGGATGGTCTGCTCCATCCCGGCCGCGGCCGAGAGGGTGTCGCGCAGCATCTCCGTCCACGTCGCCAACGCCTCAAGCCGCTCCGTACGCCCCCGCGCCTGGACATCGGGGCCGAGCAGACCGGGCAAGGTGATCGCTCCGATGACCGTGAGCACGCCGGCAACCGGCCACCCCGTCAAGGCGCCGGTCACCGCTCCCCCGAATACGGCCAGGGCCATGCGGCGTCGGCTGCGCCAACCAGGCGGGATCTGCCGCGCCGCCCACCGCCATCCCCCGGCCTTCCCGGCGGTGTCGTCCTCCGCTTCTGGCCGGGGCTTCACACCGCGTGCCATGGCGACAGCTCCCGCGCCGAACGTCGCACCGAGCCCGGCGGTGAGCACACCCATCGTGGCGTCCATCGGCAGCACACTCATCACCGCGCCTCCCATCCGGCAGCGGCCAGCTCGGTGGCGGTCTCCGCACGCAGCGGCGCCGCAGGCACACCGCGCCGGTCGGGGCCGGGCTGGTAGACCTCGTTGGAGACGATCTGCGCGCCGTCCGCGTCCACGACCTCCCGCACGGAATCCACACAGCGCCGTCCGCCGGTATCCCAGCCCAGATGGACGACGAAGTGCACAGCCGAGGCCACCATCAGGTTCGTCGCCTCCAGCGACAGACGCTCCGGCGACTGAGCCGCGTAGGCCGCCAGCTTCGTGAACACTCCACGCGAGGTGGAGGCGTGGATGGTGGAGAGCGAGCCGTCGTTGCCCTGCGACATCGCATTGCACATGGGGATGACTTCGCTGCCGCGGATCTCGCCGACGATCACCCGGTCGGGCGTCATGCGCAGCCCCCAGCGAACCAGCTCCGCCTGGTCGACGGCGCCGGCGCCTTCGATGTTCGGTTCACGGGCCTGTATGGCGACCACATTCGGATGGGCTGCGGTATGGGCGTCCAGGCCGAGTTCGAAGGTGTCCTCGATGGTCACCAGCCGCTCATGCGGCGGAATCTCCGAGGCGAGCGCCCGCAAAACGGTGGTCTTGCCGACGTTGGTGCCCCCGCCGACGATGATGTTCTTCCGCGCCCGCACCAGCGCCGCCAGAAACCCCGCCATGCCGTCGTCGCACACACCCAGCCGAACGAGGTCGGTCATGGTGGCGTGCTTGAGGCGATGCCGGCGGATGGAGAGTGCCACCCGGTCGGTGACTGCCATGACGGCGAACAGCCGGGAGCCGTCGGCCAGCTGAAGGTTCAGCCGCGGCACGCCGCGGTCGAAGCGCCGCTCCTCCCCCTCGGTCCGGGCAGCCAGTGTCCGCAGCCGTTCGATCAGCTCCGCGTCCGAGGACGCCACCGGGGCCGAGCGGTACCAGTCGCCGCGGCCGTCACGGACCCAGACGTTGTCGGAGCCGTTGACGCAGATGTTCTCCACGTTCTCGTCGGCCAGCAAGCGCTCCAACGCTCCGGCGCCCACCAGCGCATCGGTGACCCGCTGCGTGATCTCCCGCTCGGCTTCCGGGCCCATGGCCCGGCCTCCTCGCGCTAGTGCCTCCCTGCGCTGCTGCCCGAGTTCTTCGGCCAGGAGCTGGCTGATGGTGTGCCGACGCTGTTGCTCGTTCTCGGGCGGCAGAGCGGCTGCTTCGCGTTCATGCGCGTACTCGGCCAGACGGACAGTAACGCGCTGCTGCACCGCAGCGGCCAGCCCCGTCACGCCGGCTGGGTCAGCGGCATTCCCTGCGGTGACGGTCACCGGATACTCCTCTCGCTCAGCACGTCCGCCAGGAAGCCGGCGCGGGAGGGGCCGCCCTGCCCGGACTCGATCAGTCGCCCAGCCAGCTGGCGCGCTGCTCTGAGCAGGGACGAGGTGCGAAGGCCCTCGGGCTGGAGTCGTCCGTGTCGTGTGCCACCCAGCACATCAGCGCTCTTTGCATCCCAGGGCAGTAGCGCCACGTTCTCGATCTCCAACGCCGCACTGACCTCGCTCGGCGCGTAGGGGCACTGCCCCAGCACACACAGCGTCAGCCGGCCCGCGCCCTGCGCCAGGTCCGACGCCTGGGCATAGACATGTGCCAGGGCTTCGGCGCCCCCTCGGGCAACGAGCAGTACCTCGTCGGCCGCGCGGGCCAACTTCTGCGTCTCGATGGTGAGGCGCCCCAGGTCGAGCAGGATGCTGCCGTAGTCCTTCTCCTCTCCCCGCAGCACCCTTGTCCCTCCGTCACCACCGAGGAGCCGCACAGCCTCCGTGCACGGTCCCCTGCCGCTGGGAGCCAGCACCGCACGCACCCCGACCGGTAGCTCCCTGGCGGCCCCCAGCAGCGACCCGGGCTGCGGCTGCCCCACAACAGCCGCCACATCCAGCAACCCTGGGCTGTGCGGCAGCGAAAACCGCGCCGCCAAATCGCCACCCCACACACCGGCCTCCACCACCACCGGCCGCACCCCGCCATCTGCCCCCTGGGGCCATGCGGCAGCCAGCGCCAGCGCCGAAGTAGTCACACCGGGGGCACCCGCGATCGACCCGAGGGCGATCAACCGGCGCATCAGGGCGCCTCCCTGCTGCTCGCCGGGAGGACCACCAGACGCGGGTGCGCGATCTGCGTGGCGCGGCGAGCCGCCGCCGTGGCGACCAGCACCCGCACCTCACGCACTCCCCCGGCAGACTTCGCAGCTCTCGCTCCTGCCACGGTGCCCACCACCGCGCTTGGCAGCTCCTCGGTGGCCTCCTCGTCCTTGTGGCCGGCCGGTGTTCCGTCGTCCGGGCCGGGCAGGATGGCCACCCGGTCGCCGCGCGCCAGGTTCGAGGGAGCGGCGGCGGCTTCGAGCCCGAGCGTGACCTGGGAGCTCCCCTTCGGCGGGAAGGCGGCAGAGTGACCGACCATGCCCGGGGCGAGCAGCGAGCCCGCCACCAGCGGGACCCGGGCCTGCTTCCCCAGCGCCTGACTGCGACGCTCGACCGGAATCACCCCCGAATCGGCCGCTACCTGCACGGTCCGCAGGTCCTTCGCGGTCAGCACCTTGCCCGCCGGAACATCCTTCGCCAGCACCAGCACATCCGCGCGCTCGCCGACCGCCGACACGATCCAGGTGAACCCCACCGCCGAGACCAGCACCGCACTGGCCCCGCCCCACATCCAGCCCCTACGCCGACGCCGCGCCCCAGCTACCGGAGCAGGGTGCTGCCCAGACCCGCCTGAACGCGCTCCGGGAACACCCGTGCCCGCGTGCTTCGGCGGGGAAGAAGACAAGGGGGTACCCACAAACACCTCGCACAAAGAAAAGACGATTACAACGCCGCCCGGCATTCCGGAGGGGCTGCTTCAACAGGTCACAGGTCAGGCAGTGACGACCGCCTGGACCTCGTCCACCGACAGCGACTGCTCCGCAGTCATCGCTATGCCGGGAACCACCCCGGAATCCCCAGCCCCGCGCCAGGTAACATCCCAGACCACCCGAACCCTGACCCGGTACTTCCCGCCCGGCTCCGAGAACGATGCACGCCGGTAGGTATGGCCACAGTCCGGCGACGACGAATGCGCCCCGAACCGAGCCGAATACGGCGTACCCGGCCCATGGCACACCACCGACGCACCATCACCCATCGACCACACCGCCTTCCGCGGCCTCGCCGTCGCCGTCACCGTCACCCCATCGACAGACGCCGACTCCGACACCGGCCCCCAGGACGATGACTGCACCCACATCCACGTCGGCACATGCACCACCTGCGTGAAATCAGCAGCCGGACTCGTACGAATCACCGGCCTCGGCAATCGCAGCTGCTCCACCGCCGCCTGCGCCACCTCAGCCACCGACACCTTCCGCTTCGCCTTGCCAGGTTGTCCCTTCGAACGCCCCTGAGCGCCTGGAGGCACCAGGAAAGGCGCCATCCCGCCGCGAATCCCTCCAAAGCCGTGACTGGACTTCAGGTCGGGCAACTCCCACTTCGCGCTACCAACGGCGCGACGCCCACCAGAGCGAGCGGGAGGGGCCTTCGGGGAAGGTCCAGATGACTTGCTCCGGGCGCCTGTGGCTGAAGAGGCCGCCTTCCCCGCACGGACCGTGCAACCTTCTGGTGTGCAGGTAACGCCACCGAACCGTTCTCGAATCTCCTCCGCCATCGCGGGCTGCCCAAGAAGTGACACAAACATGATTCCGGCGAGAGTGGCCCCTGCGCCCTGCCACGCGCGGGTCCGCGACGATCCGGCTAGCACGACCCGGCCTCGTGCATGTACAGGTCCGATACCTTCCAAGTCCCCTTGCTGCGCTTGACCGTGGCATCCGCCTTGAAATGACTTCCCGGGTTGTTGTCTTCCGGCTCGCCATTGCGTTTGTACAGCAGCCAATCGGTGCCGTCGACGCAGTCTCGAATGACAACCTTTCCACTCTTCGCAGAGATCACCTCGGGATGCGGACGGGGCGTTCCCTTACCAACAAGCTTGTCCTTTTGGGAACTCCGAAGGCCATACTTCATCAGCTGAAGAGCGCCGCCCTCAGCGTGGTCATCAAGGCGCTTTGAGGAAGGATCCGACGTCTTCGACGCCTGAGCGAGATCACCCCACATCGCCCGGTAGGCAGACAGCGCTTCCCGACGCACCGACGAATGGGTGCCGGGATTCACGGTCTCCCGTACGGACTGTTCGGGCAACGGTTTGGGCTCCGATGGACCGCCCGAACAACCAGCCGTCACAAGCGTCGTCGCGCCCAGCGCCGCGACAAGCGCCATCCAGCGCCGCGGGGAACGCGTCAGAACCACGCACACTCCTCATGACCTCGTGAGTTCGGTGGAGCACGAACTGTAGCGGTAGCCAGCCGATTCTAACCACTCACAGTGATACGACAATTACCGGCTGGGAACCTCCGGCCTGCCCTGCGCTCGTGACGAGACACCCGGCAAGCCTTGTCACCGTTAACGCGCCGAACCTTCCCGGAAGGCGACGGATCAGGCTCCTTCGCCCGTCGGACTACTGGGGCAACGCGCTCACGGCGAGTCGACGGAGGGCTGAGGCAGGCAACCGCACGCAGCGCAGACCCCCGTCACAGCCGGAGGAGGAATAGCCAGCCCGGGGCTCGCTTCCCGAACATCTCTATCTCCTCAGGGTGTTCACTGGAACATCCGCCGTAACGCCCACGTATCGGGAGGTGTTGCGCAGGCGGGTGTGAGGGGAGCCAACGCCGTAGCGCTGCTGGCGCGGACAAGCATGACGCCCCTTGCGAGGGCCGGGGAACCTTTCACCGCCACGGGCACCGTGACGGCCAAGAAGGGCTGCTACGTGACAACGACGAGCGCGGTGATCCGATCCGCCGGCCGTCGTCGCGATCGAGCCGTAGGCGTGGCTTACGGGAGCGATCGTGGAGCAACTTCGGGCGAGACGAGGTGGACCAAGGTCCGCATGCGCGGAGACAAGCTCAACTGGGTAGCCACGCAGCTCCTATCCACCCCGGACGAGGATGTGCGTATGAACCCGCCCGGGATGTGGGGTGGACCCGACGCTGAGACCGTCGGGTCTCCACTTCACGCCATCGAGAGAATCCACACCGGACTCGTCCCGCCTCCCGGTGGTACTCCCAGCTCTTCAACTTCTGTACATGCCGAACGCCCCTATAGTTGGGGCCACGGTCGGTTCCGAAACGATGCGTGGCCCCTCTTCAGAGCTCGAAGGATCGCCGAGGCTGATCCGGGCCCGCACGACGTGCGGTTATGGATAGGCCAGCTGGGTACCGACGCCACCCGCCGCCAGGTGGTTCAAATGGCGGCAGCGCCAACCACGAACCACGCCACCTTCGTCGCACCCGTGCGGCAAAAGCCCCATCTGCCGCCGGCCAGTTGATGAATCACGTGCAACCCTCGCCCCCGTTCTCCCAACAAGCTCAGTAGCGACTCCAGCCCAACGCCGCGGCTCTGCTCCTCAGGAAGAAAGAGGGGATCGGGCGGGAGCTGAGGAAGTTCGGGCAGTCGGGGATCACCATCCTGCACTTCACACACCCACCCCGACAATATGCGCTGCAATCGGACCTCGTACGGTCCACAGGCGTGCTCGGCCGCGTTGGCCACCAGCTCCGACAGCACAAGCTGGGAATCCTCCCGCGCCTCTGCTTCAACCCCGAAACGGGCCAGTGCTTCGCCCAGCGCTAGACGGGCTTCTGCGGTCGGTAGCGGCGTGCTGTCATTCCAGCGGTAGACCACGATGCCGCTTCCCGCCCGGGGCGGGGCGCTCACCGTGCGCTCCTTCGGGCAGCGTGACGACCGCCGCCGCGCCGGTGCCGCCCGGGACCGGGGTCCAAGCAGGTCCGTACCGGTTCATACGCGAGCGATGCACCTCCAAAGAAGACGGAGAAGATCAGTAGACAGACAGTGGGGGTGAGGGACGGCATCGGTACCTCCCGGCGAATCGCCCATTGGGTCACGACGACGACACCGCCGAGCGGTACAAGAGCGGAATTTCAGCCCACCGAACGGGTGACACGCCTCTCCCGAAGTCCTCCAGTTAGCTTCGGGTGTGGACGATCGCGTAATTCGCCGGGGGTGAGTTCACGTAATTCCCCAGGTGATGGAACGAGCGCATGGGCTGGAGCGCTGCATGCCACGGCTGTGAGCCTTCGCGTCTCCCGGCATGGTCGGTAGCAATTACGGAAAGGGCCTGAGAGGCTGCCTGAAGGCAGCGTCGGCGATTCGTCAGGGGACATCGAGGTGCGCGATCAGCCAGTCAGCGTTCCAGGCGTGCTGCCGCCGGAGCGGGCCGCGGAGATCGGCGAGGTCATCGACCGGACCACACGTTGGGCGAGCGAACGCGAAGACGTCGTCGGGTTGTTGCTGGTCGGATCATGCGCTCGCGGTGCCGCGGAACCCGACTCCGACATCGACTTCGTCCTGCTCACCACGGACGAATCCCGATACCTCCTGAACGATGGCTGGCCTGCTGAGCTTGGGCGGGGCGAGCTGATCCGGACCAGGTCATGGGGGCCGATCACCGAACGACGTTACTCCACGGCCTCCGGACTGAAAGTCGAGATGAACATTGGCTCTCCGAACTGGGCAAAGACGGATCCCGTCGACCCCGGGACGCATCGCGTCATCACCGACGGTGTCCGCGTGCTGTATGACCCAGCAGGCGTCTGTGCCGACCTTCTCGGTGCCTGCTAGCCGATCAGCGGTGGGGCTCGCGCTTCCCCGGGGCTGAGAAGCGGTAGTCGTACCGATCTTGTTGGGTGCCAGTTCGAGTGCGGTGACTCGGTCGCGTGATCTTCGGCTTCTGCGTGCATGAAGGCAGGGCCTCCTGTCCAGCTCGGGTTTGTCGAAGTCCGAACGACCTGGTCAGGAGGCAGATCCCCTACGGAAACGGGGCATGAGCAGCTGTGCTGCGAATATCAGCAGTTGATGACCATCTGGCGCCACAGCCTGACTCGCTGCGGCGCCAGTAGGCATCGCGCCTACGTCACAGGATGCTCCACTGCATGCCGCTGTCCCTGCGACGAAGTCCTTCCACCCGTCTCCGTACTTCTGCCAGGCTCGCAGGCGCGTGGCGTACCTTGCGGGCATTTGTCGTGATCATGCGTAGCTCACGGATGGCGGCCAAGGTCGGGTAGCCCGGCCAGCGCGTAACGTCCCAACCGTAGGTGTCGGCGAAAGCCTGGTAGTGGCCTGGGCCGTAGCCGAACCGTCGGCAGTGGACTTCAACTGTCACCAGATCCCACTCGGGCTGACCGTACGCCACCGTGTCCCAGTCGCACAGGACAGCGCCGCCATCGCCTGTGTGCAACGCGTTCCGGTGCTGCGGGTCGCCCTGGATCAGCCCCCTGATCATGGCGAATTCCACCTGGCTGAGGTCCTTCTCTAGGCGATCAGCCTCCTCCGAGAGGAACTGGACGGAGTCGGGCGGCAGACACGTGATGGCGGACAGTGAGCGTCGGATCGCCCTGATGTTGTCGTGCTGAGGGAGGGAGAGCTCGGGCGAGGGCAGGGAGTGCAGTGTGTGGAGGGGCCTGGCCAGCTGTTGCGCTTCCACAGGCTGCTCGGGCTGGGGTAGATACGTCCAGAAGGTGATGCCGTGCCCATCGACGACAACAGGCTGGGCCACGTGGTGCAAAGGGACGCCAGGGAAGCCGACATCCATGAGCCAACGGGCGAAGGCTACAGTGCGTGCGACGTCGTCGAGGCAGGATCCCCGACGAGCGATCTTGACAACTACCTGCTCCTTCTCGAGTAGGACGACCGCGTTTGTGTGTCCACGCAAAAGGCGTGCGTCGCGGCTATCAAGCCCAGCAACCGCGCACCCTTGCTCCAGGACCTGATACAGCTCGGACTCGTCGTACCCGCCGGGGGTCGGCGCAGGTTCTGTCATGTGCTCCAGGCTCGCCGACCACCCACCTTGCTGTCACATCTGTCCTGGAGGCAGGGCAAGGATTTCCCGCAGCTCACGTGCTGCCCGACGCCCCCGTATAGCGGGCGGAATAGCATCAATGACGTTGCGGGCGCGCTCTTCCACGATCGGCGTACGGTGAGCCGGATCGACCTCCAGGAACGTCGCTCCGGCCAGTTGGCAGGCTTCTGTCGGGCTGCGGTCCAGTGCAAGGCATAGAGCTGCCTCAAGGCGAAGGAGGGTCGGATCGATGCCGGTCCGCCTGGGATATAGACGCAGGGCTTCTTCCTGCACACGTCGTGTCTGGCTGGTTCGACCGAGAGCCGTCAGTGTCCCACTCTTGTAGAGCAGAAGTCGCCGTTCCGGGAACGCGAAGGCATCGTTGTCGGTGTCGACGCCAGCGCAACTCTTCTCGAACACGAGTAGTGCATGCCGGAGCGCCGACTCCGCATTCTCTGAGTCGCCCAGTTGCGCGAGGGCTCGCGCCTCCGCCGCTGCCGCGAAAGCGGCGGTCGCGCTGGGACGGCTCCTGCTGAGAATCCGAGCCTCCCTGGCGAGTGAGACAGCCGACTCCACGGGACCGTAGTAAAAGGGAAGCATCGCGGCCTGTGCTCTCACCCGCGCCCGGAGCTCCGCGTTGCCACTGTCGTCCGCGGCATTGCGAGCTGTCGCGAACCAGGTCTGCGACCTGGTCAGCTCACCGAGCTTCATCAGCGCGTCGGCGATCAGCGTCGCCAGCATGGCCGTGAGTTCGGACAACCGCGCCTGCATCGAGGCCGGCTGCCGTTCCGCGGCCAGCCGTCCCACCTCTGCCAACTGGTCGAGAAGGATCTTCAGCATCGGCGCGGGTGGCATGGAAACGTACTCCTTCCGCGCCCAAAGCACCTGTTCATCCAGAAGGTCCAGCTGGGGCGTGCTGACAGTTCCGGCAGCAAGGGTGCGGTCGATCGACCGTCGAGCAGCGTCGACACGCTGCTCGAGTGTCTCGCCCGCACCGGTCTCTGAGAGGGTTCGCGAGGAAGACAGTGCAGGCTCAGCCGGCACCGGATCATGAGACGGGAGCGGGACAACAGTATTCACCGCGAGGTCGAACCCAAGATCCTGAGACTCGCACTCGTAGAAGGTGCAGAGCAATCGGATCGTGTTGCAGTGTGGCCGACGGTCCGTCTCCCAGTGCCCCAGTGCGGCCGTGTCCACTCCAGGCCCTCGAGGAGGCCCCTCCGTCAGCTCGTTCAGGCCGTCAACCGCCTGCTTGAGGGTGAGACCTCGAGCCAGACGATGAGCACGCAGTAGAGACACAAGGCAGTGGTCATGGATCGCCAATGCGATCTCGCTGACGGACTGACCTCGGCCAGCGGCTTCCCTTCGCAACCGGTGCGCGCATGACGGGCGATGCGAGCGGCGCTCCATCTTCCCTCCCCTCACCAGGCTCACCTCGCTGCCAGTCCAGTGACAGCTCACCTACTCTGCGTCAGAACCGTCGCGACCTCAATGCGTAATCACGAATTCGTGAATGTAGCGGTAGGCGAGTCACGAATTCGTGATCAGCGGCTGTTGCCCGTCCGGGGCATGAGAACGAATCTTGCTCCCTCGGAAGCCCACAGCACTCGCCGGCCAGGAGAACTGACGCCCCGTCCGTCGAGCTTGCAGGCGCCGTCCTCTTGGTCAACAGGCCAGGCCCGGCGGCACCCGTCAGACCTGAGAGGCAGGCGTGATGACGAGCATGATGGACCGGCAGCTCCTAGCGATGGCCACCGACGGTGTCGGAGCCGAACACGCCAAGCTTGCGGTCGAGTGCGAAGCGGAGGCTGTCCGCAAGGCGCGAGACTTCGCTCGAGGGCAGCTTGCGACATGGGGCTTCCTCAAGTGCAGCGATTTCAGCGAGCGGGTCGTTCTCGTCATGAGCGAACTGGTGACCAATGCAGTACAGCACGCCAGGACCAGGCCGCCGGGTGAGAACGAGTCAATCGACATCGCGACGGTTCTCATGCCGGATCACATCGTCGGAGTTTTGGTGGCCGACAACTCCCCCAGAGCGCCGTTGTGCAGTGCCAAGGACTCGGCAGAGGCCACTCACGGGCGCGGTCTGCTCCTCGTCAGTGCGCTCGCGGACGGTTGGACTGCGGTACCCCGACCGTTCCCGGACGGAGCTCAGGGGAAGGGGATCTGGGCCTTCTTCCAGTCCCCCACGGCCCACGCCCTGCCTCAGTCGGCGTGACAAGGGCGCTGGTGTCGAACCGATACCTCAGGTTTTTCCTACCTATGTCTCATCGCCTCGGAGTCTCTCGTGATGCAGGTGCAGTGGAGTCGTTACCCATGGCACGTCCAGAGGGGAGCCGCTCGTGCTGGCGACGTGTCGCTGCTCGTGCCAGAGCGCGACAGTGTAGAGACCAGTACTGCTTTGGGCATGACGGCTCTGGAGCGGCTGTTGGAGGAGCCGTCGCCAGTGGGGCCTGTCTTGGAGTGCCTTGCGCACACGCGGGTGCTCATCCCGGTGCCGACTGGCACCGCCGTGTGGTGGACGGCAGCCCACTCCACGTGCCGCCGCGGCATGTGGCAGTGCAGCGGCGCCCCCTACGCACCACGCTGTGTTCTTCAATGGCGTGCGCCTGGGCCCGGGGCTGTGGTGACGGAGCCGCGGCGTCTGCACGATCTCCTGAGCGAGTGCCGCTCCCAGCTGCGTCAATCAGCTGCGTGACCGACATGGCCGCCCATCGTGATCGTTCACACCCCCTTCGCATTCGCACTGCTGGTCATCACGGTAGTGCTGTGTCGCACTTCCGCACTGCATGCCGGACACGCCGTGGTGTGCGTACTGCTGGGCTTCTACCTGGCCTCCACTTCGCTGGCGCCGACGATCGGCCACGTGGTGGCGGCTGTCCTCGACAGTCTCGGCCACATCCGCTTCTAGACCAGTCGTTGAGGCGCAGCACCGGTCCGCTCCCCCCTGCATGTTGCGGCCGGGAGGCCGCACCTCGGCAGCCCTCCAGCTCGCCCACCTCCACCCGACGACTGTCTGAGGCTCCATGACGACGAAATTCCGACGTTCCCACCGCGCCCCGAGGACCGTGCGACGACGGCTCACGGTGCGCTCGCGCCTCACGCTGGTCGCAGCTGTGGCGATCGCCGCCCTGCTGGGGCTGGTCATCGTCAACGCGGTGCCGGACTGGGAGCAGCAGACCAACCTGCGTAACGACTCGGCGACCGGCCGCTTGGGCGGCGAGGCAAGCCTGCCGCTGTTCACCGGAGCGCAGAAGGAGCGGAAGCTGACCGCCGCCTACCTGGCCCGTCCCACAGCGAAGGCGAAGGCCGCACTGGAGAAGCAGCGGGTGGCGACCGACGCGGGGCTGAAGTCGTTCCGTCGCCTGTCGGGGACCGAGCTGCACAGCGACCAGCGGCATCGCTGGGAGTACGTCGAGGCGATCTACTCCCACCTCCACACGCTCCCTGCGGTCCGCAAGAAGGTGAACGCGAGGACCAGCAGTGCGGACGCGGCGACGGACTACTACACGAAGTTGATCATCAAGATGATCCGGTTCTACCAGGCCCTCTCCGCGATGGACGATCCCGATCTCACCTTGGAAACCAGGCCGCTGGTCGGGCTCTTCTACGCCTCGGACGCCTTGTCCCAGCAGGACATGCTGATCACGCAGGCCCGCGCCGCCGGGCACATGACCCCCGCCCATCGCGCCGACTTCGCCGAGGCGTACGGGACCGGGAAGGTCATGTACGAGCGGTGGATCGCCCCCTACCTACCGCGCAAGGAGAGGGCGCTCTACGACCAGATCACCACCAGCCGCGAGTGGAAGGCCCTGCAGGCCGCACAGCGCTCGGTGATCACCCCGCCCACTGATGAGGCCGGAAACCCCCAAATCGGCGACGGGTCGGCTCTGGCCCGCTGGGACTCCTCCCATGGACAGGTGAGCGGGCAGATCGCAAAGCTTAACCTGGCACGCACCCAGGGGCTCCTCGCCCACGGTTTCCAGCGCGCCGACGAGGTCCGCAACCGCGCCCTCCTCCAGGTCTTCGCCAGCATCGCCGCGATCATCGCGATCGCCGGGTTGATCATCTGGCTCACCCGGTCCATCTCCGCGCGGCTGCGTCAGCTGCGCACTCAGACGGAAGACGGGTCGCAGCGCCTGCCGACGGTCGTCGGCCGCCTGCGCCGAGGCGAAAAGGTGAACCCCGAGGCAGAATTCCCCTCCCCCGACGAAGCGGACGAGTTCGGGCACGTGCAGAAGGCCCTGGTCGACGCCCAGCGCCGAACCGTGGGGCTGGCCGCCGAGCAGGCCGCTGACCGCCAGGGGCTGGACGGGTTCGTCGCGGCCACCACCGACCGCACCCTCGGGCAGATCGGCCGGTCCCTCGATCTGATGCAGAAGGTCATGAACCGGCCTGATGCCGATCCGCTGCTCGATGACCTGATCACCACCGACGGCGCCATCGCCGCCAGCCGCCGCCACCAGGAGAACCTCAGCGCTCTGACCAGCAGCACACAGCAGTTCCTCTATAACCAGCCCAAGGGTCTGCTGGATCTGGTCAACGATGCCGCGGTGGAGACCGGCGAGCCCAAGCGGGTCCGCAACGAAGTGGACCTCCACTTCCACGTCACGCCCCAGCATGTGGGCGGCGTCCTGCAGGTCGTGGCCGCTCTGCTCGACAACGGTCTCCGCTTCTCCAACGACCACGTCACCGTGCGCAGCCGCACGGTCGTCAACGGCGCTGCCTTGGATATCGAGGACGCGGGCGGCGGCATGAGCCAACCGGACTTGGACGCCGCGAACAAGGCCCTCTCCCAGCCCGAGCACGCCACCTTCGAGGCCATGGCCGCCGGCCGCGGGCGTCTGGGCCACTTCGTCGTCGCCCGGCTCGCGATGCGCCACCACCTGAGCGTGGAGCTGCGGCGCTCCGCCTACGGCGGGGTCACAGCGGTCGTGATGATCGACAATAAGGCATCCGCTCCGGCCCCCGCCGCACAGCCGCTCCCTGCCGAGGCTCCGCCGACTCCCT
The DNA here is from genome assembly GCF_000280905.1 of Streptomyces sp. AA1529. Lineage (GTDB taxonomy): Bacteria > Actinomycetota > Actinomycetes > Streptomycetales > Streptomycetaceae > Streptomyces. The sequence goes on from NZ_ALAP01000042.1 coordinate 97,367, forward strand.
TGCCGGAGCCGGTCGGGGGGCAACAGGTGCCCTTGCCTCGCCGCGCCGCGTCCGTCCCCCAGGCGGCCGCGGCCGGCCAAGGGGTCTCGCCGCGCCGCGCGTCCACCGAGACGCCACGGCCGACCCCGGTGCAGCCCGCCGCCGGGCTGCCGGAGCATACCGACACCGACGCACCTGCGCTACCGCGCCGCGCGGCCGGTGAGCACGTCCACCCCGCTCTTCGCGATTCAGCTCCCGCTCCCGCCGCCCCGCCGCCGTCCGCAGCGGACGCGAGTGACGTAGCGGAGGCGTGGTCCGGCTACCAGGCCGCCACGCATCAGGCCGCCCAGTACCTCACTCAGCAGTCGACCGATCTGAAGGATGGCACCCCGTGACGAACCCCGAGATCCAGGCGATCCTCGACCGGCGCGTACAGGAAATCGCCCACGTGACAGGCGCGGTCGTCGTCTCCGACGACGGCATCTTCCAGTACATGAGCGGCTGGCCCGAGCCCACCGGTGATCCCGACAAGGACCCCGCCACGGCCCGCCGGGATCGCGGAGAACGTCGCGGCGCCTTGGCCAGCGGGCTAAAGAACCTCGCACAACGCGTCGCAGCGACCGAGGACGACGACGCTGAGCGCATCATCGTGGAAATGAAGAGCGGCTGGTGTGTGACCAGCCGCTCCGGCAAATGCAGCGTGATCGCCCTGTACGCGGGCAAGGACGCCGCCCTGGGGCAGCTCGGGTACGAACTGACCCTGCTGGCTGACCAGCTCGGCCCCCTGCTGGATGTTGAGCGGCGCGCAGTCTTCGCCCCGGGGAACACGTGGTGACCGCGACATCGGGCGGCCGCCGGTCACGGCCCTACGCCGCGACCGGCGGCCGGACTCGCGCCCCCGACGCCGCCCTTGGGATCGCCACCCAGATCACCGTGTGCGCCAAGGCGGGCCGTGAGCCGCTGAGCGAGCAGCACCACCAGGTCCTGCGCCTGTGCCCCACGCCCCGGGCCGTCTCAGAACTGGCCGGACATATGGAACTGCCCGTCGGTGTCGCGACCGTGCTCATTGCCGACCTGCAAGCCCACGGGCTGGTGGAAGCCCGGGAGCCGCTGGACATGTCACGCAACGACAACGTCTCGCACGCCCTGATGGAGCGCGTACTGCACGGCCTGCGCCGCAACTACGAGAACGAGATCGAGGGGAGTCAGCGTGCCAACTGAGGCCGACGCGATGAAGGTGGTCATCGCCGGGGGATTCGGGGTCGGCAAGACCACATTCGTCGGCTCGGTCAGCGAGATCGACCCGCTCAACACCGAAGCCACCATCACCGAGGCCAGCAGCGGCATCGACGACATGACGGACGTGCCGATGAAGACGACAACCACCGTCGCTTTCGACTTCGGGCGCCGGACCGTGGACGGCATCACCCTCTACCTGTTCGGCACCCCCGGCCAGGACCGGTTTTGGTACATGTGGGAGGACATGGCCCGAGGCGCGCTCGGTGCCATCATCCTGACCGACACCCGGCGCCTGGACGACTGCTTCGCCAGCCTCGACTTCTTCGAACGCCGCCACGTGCCGTTCATCGTCGCCGTCAACGCCTTCGACGCCGCTCCCTCCTACAGCGGCAGCGACCTGCGCGAAGCGATCGGCCTGCCTCGTGGCGTCCCCTTACTCCAGCTCGACGCCCGTGAAGCGGGCTCCAGCACCCATGCCCTCATCGAGCTGCTCGAATACCGCCTTCGCCAGCCCATCACCGCCTGATCAGGAGGACCGCCATGCCTGCCGCCCCCAGCAGCGACGTCCCGCTGTTCGACGACCGCGCCCTGGCCGACCCCTACCCCCTCTACGCACAGCTCCGCGAGACAGGTCCCGCGGTCTACCTCACGCGGTACGGGGTCTGGGCGATCCCCCGCCACCGCGAGGCGGAGGCCATCCTGCACACCCCGGACACCTACGGCTCCGAGGGCGGCGTCGCCCTGACCGAACCGGCCAACACCCGGATCCTCGCCGGCACCGTCCTCGCCTCCGACGCCGAACAGCACATCCGGCTGCGCCGTGTGCTGTCCGCGCAGCTTGCCCCGCGCACCATGCGGCGCCTGGTCGCTGTCGTTACCGCGCGCGCCGAAAGGCTGGTCGAGGAGCATGTCGCAGACGGCGGCTTCGACGCCGCGGCGCTGGCCCGGCACATGGTGTGCGACACCGTGATGGAGCTGATGGGGCTCCCAGAGGAGACCCGCGCGTACTTGCTGACCGGCGCCGCCGCCACGTTCGACGTGTTCGGCCCCGACAACGAGCGCTACCAGCGTGCACTTCCCGTCGCCAGCCGGATGGTCGCCTTCCTCCACGAAGCCGTCACCCGCGACACCGTCGCACCCGAATCGTGGATGGGGGCGATCTTCCAGGCCGTCGATGACGGCAGGATCGAGGAGAAGGACGCGATCCCTCTCGCCTCCGCCTACACAGCGGCGAGCATGGACACCACCATCCTCGGCATCACCGAAGCCATTGCACAACTCGCCCGCCATCCGCAGCAGTTCGCATGGATTCGCCAGGATCCCACCTGCGCGACCCCCGCCTTCCACGAGGCTCTGCGCCTAGAAGCTCCCATACAAGGCTTCGGCCGGATGGTGACCGAGACCGCCGATGTCGACGACACACGGCTGGAGGCGGGCGAACAGGTCTGGCTGCTGTACGGCTCGGCAGGTCGCGACCGCCTCGCGTGGGGACCGGACGCCGACGTCTTCAACGTCCGCCGCCGTCGTGCCGACCGCCACCTCGCCTTCGGCGGCGGACCGCACCTGTGCGCGGGCATCCCCCTGGCCGAGTTGCAAGCCCGCGCCGTGCTGCGGGCGCTGGCCGCACAATGCACCAACCTGACCACCGCCGGAGAGCCGGACCGCGTGCTGAACAACCTCCTGCGCGGCTGGGAGCGCATGCCCCTCGCTGTGAAGCGCGCCTCCGCCACGCCCGCCATGCGCGCCCAAGCGGACCACCCGTGAACGGGAGGCAGTCTCGTGATCACCTGTCTCCTCATGATCACCGGTCTCGGCGTGCCTGCCGCCCGGTGCTCGACCCCTGGCTTGCCGTCCGAGGAACGATCCGATTCGCTGTGGGAGCGGCCTGTGGGAGGCGGCTGATACGCCCCTTTCCCCTGGTACGACATGCCGTGACGCTCCTGGTCGAGCAGGGATCGCTCGAGTGGGCGGGCAACTGGTGGCTCCGGGTGCCCGCGCCCGTTGCGCCACCAAGGTGGTCGACAGGGCCCTCGCCGATCTACGGGCCAAGCGACTCGTCGCCTGGACCCGAGGCTGGCCGAACATGACCATCGCCCCCTCACCCACCTGCTCGGCAACCGGGAGCGCGGCTGAGCTGGAGGGAGGGTGAAGCCCTTGTCGCCAAAGGCGTGATCGCGACTCCTGAACCGCCCCGCCATTCCGCTGAGCACACGCAGCCAGCCGTCTAGAAGGACCACATCGTGCAAAAGCGCGCACAAACGCTCACCGTGCAGGCTGAGAATCTGCTGCGCTCCTGCCTGTCCCACGGCTGCTATCCGCCGGGCAGGAGGCTGGGCCTGGTCCAGCTCTCCGCGGACTTGGGGGTGTCCCAGACGGTGGTCCAAAAGATCACCGGCCCCCTGATCGAAGCGGGACTGCTGGAAAAGGAGCAGACCAGCGGGTCCATCACCAGCCCCCACAGAACCGCCCCCGGTTGAGGGGGGCCACTTTCCTGTCGACACTCCCCCCTCACCCGGCTACCCGGAGCACGTCGCCGAGGAAGCCGCACCCATGACTCGATCTTGCCAACAGAATGCGGCCCCCATCGGGTCAGCGTCCGCGGAGTGGTCTCCGCGACCGACAGCACGATGGATGGTGTGATGGCACGCTCCGGCCCGGAAGAGAACTGTGAGGGTGTCCGTAACCAATTCTTATGCAGACACCTGGAGCTGCTGGGTTGGTCGATTCGTGGCTTCGCCCGGCGGGTTCGCGCACGATGTGCTGAGGTAGGGCTGCCCTACACGGTCTGTCCCAGCACGGTTTCGCGATGGTGCAGCGGGGCGGTGCCCAGTCCTGAGCTCGCGGCGGCCGCCTGTCATGTGCTGTCCTCGGCGCTGCGCCGGCACGTGTCTCCGGCGAGTCTTGGCTGGCCGGCGGACACAGCGGACGTAGCCGCAGAGTCCCTTGAGTACAGGGACCTTCCCCACGCCGTGCGCATGCTGTCCAAGCTCTGGGAGCTTGATGCCATGCGGCGCCGCAGCGCTGTGAAGAGCGCCTTCATTCCCGGCGTCTTCGGCTCTGCTTCACGCGAAGCGCTCGTCATGCCGCCTGACAGGAACATCGCAGGACCGGGCAGCTATGAGGTGAGAGTCGCCGACATGGAGCTGCTGGAGGACCACACAGCTCTCTACGGAAGGCTGGATGCGCAGCATGGCGGAGGCAAGTTTCGCGGCGTCTTCGCGTCCTTCCTCAACGCTCATGCCATTCAGCTGCTGAACGGCGCATTCTCCGCGCGGACAGGAAAGCGGCTCTACGGTGGTGTGGCAGACGCGGTCCTCGCGATGGCGAGCATGGCCTACGACGACCAGCTTCCGGGGCTCGCACAGCGGTACGATCTTCAGGCCATGAGGTTGGCCCAGGCGATCGGTGATCGCGGCCGCATCGCGCGTGTGCACATCCACCAGGCCCGGCTGGCCGCGTCTCAAGGAGACAGGAAGGACGTGCTCACGCATGCCCGCAGCGCCGTCCTCGCCTCTGACGGCACGCGGCCGCTCGTGAAGGCGTACGCCGCAATCACCGAGGCCAGAGCCTGGGCTTTCAACGGCAGGCCCGAGCAAGTGCCGAAAGCGGTCGCTCAGGCCCGGGAAGCATTCAGCAGAGCCCGGCACGGATCGCAGCAGCCACTCTGGCTCACCTGGTTCGACCAGTACGAGCTGGAGGCACAGGCGGCGTGGGCTCTGGCGGTGGCCGGCCTGGCGGACCCTGGGACTCAGGCGCTGAAGACGGCCGGAGGCATGTCGAGCGCCCGCACACGTGATCACGTCGAGCTGCTCATTACCGCAGCAGAGCTGGCGCGCCTTCGCGGAGACCTGCTGGAGCACAGCGAGCTAACAGCACGCGCGGCGGATGCTTCACGCCACCTGATGAGCAAGAGGCTGACGGCGCGCATCGACCGGCTCAGCTCTGGCCAGCAGCTCCACGAGTTCTAGGGTCCGCGCAGTGGCATGCCTCGCGCGGCCCGGCAGCGGCGTTCAGCTCCGCAACAGAGGCAGGGTGGTGCAGCGCAGCGCTCCGGGGAGCTTGGTCACCTCGGAGTAGTCGACGGCAAGGACCTCGATGTCCCGTGCGGCCAGCTGCCGGGCGATGCGGTCGCTGCCGCGGGCGACGACGACCGCCCGTGGCGCGATCGCCAGGACATTGCCGTGCACGGCCAGGGCCTCGTCATCGGTGATGTCGATCAGCTCGAAGTGCTGCTCGAACCAGCGAACTTGCGCCGGAAGAAAGACGGCACGGTGGATGAGTGCGGTGTGCGGGGCGACGATGGCGAAGTGGTCGTCGAGGTGGACGATGCCCTCGACCGCGAAGCGAACAGGGATCACCTCGCGGTCGATGCAGAGCTGACTCAAGGCCCACTGCAGGGCGTCGGCGCCGGCGGGCGAGGTCTCCTCGCTCAGGCCGACGAGGACCGAGCCGTCGTGGAGCATGACGTCGCCACCCTCGATGGTCCCCTCCGGCAGGCGTGCGACCTTCGGCATCGCGGAGGCGAGCCGGGTGAGCGCGGCGGCTTCCGGGAGCCGGTGCGCGGAGTTCAGCCGGGCGAGGAAGAGGACGTCATCGATGACGAAGCCGAGATCGCGCGGGTAATGCTGGGCTGAGCAGCCCGGGGCGGCATCGAGAAGGACGACCTCAGCGCCGTGGCGGCGCAGGAGGGTGATCAGGGCGTTCTGCTGCGTATGGACGCGGGCCGTGTCGTGCGGGGCCCAGGTGCTGGTGGTCTGCTGCCGGGCAAGGACTGGGTGCACCCCGGGCCCCTCCAGGGGGCGGGTGAAGTTGCCGGCGTAGCGCATGGCGACCCGCCGCAGGGTGCCGTATTCGCTGGTGGCGTGCGGGGCGAGCACAGGCGGCCTCCGTGGTGGTGCCGACGGGAGGACCGGCTCGGGGTCCGGTCGCGGGAAGAGGGCACGGCACGGCGGCGGTAGTGCTGTCGTCCCGGCCGTGCTCGGGTGGTGAGGGCGTCTCGCCACCCGAGCGACCGGTTCGGTTCAGCCCGCGACGGTGCTGTGCTGGGTGTCGGGAACCGAAGGCAGCCAGTGCACCGCGCTGTCCCGGAAGCTTTGGTTGACGGGGACGAGGTCGGCACCGCTGGTGTCGTCCAGGGCCGTGACGTTGATGCCGATGTCCGGGATGTCACTGTCGAGGGCCGCGATGCGGCTGCCGCAGTCGGGGCAGAAGGCCCGCTTGGCCTGGCCCGGGAACGTCTCGAACCACTTCGGCTCGCCCCCCTCGCCGGTCCAGGACAGACCGTCCGTGGCGAAGCCGGCCCACCACATCACCGGAGCGCCGCCCAGCCGCTGACAGTGGGGGCAACTACAGGTGTGCGGGTAGTCGGCCTTGCCCTTCACGACGAAGCGGATCTTTCCGCACAGGCAGCCGCCGGTGCGCTCGTCGGTCTCGGCGGGGGTGGCGTTCATCGGTTCATCTCCTGTGCGCGGTGGTCGAGTTGAGTCCACCATGCTGTCATCGCCTCCAGGATCTGCAGGAACCCATCCAGGGCCTGCGGCAGGTCGATGTGGAAGAGATCAGCCTTCCGGATGAACTGCGCGAGGCCCTCGATGTGCGCGGCCTCCACGCTCATGCCCTTTACCTGCGCGGCGTGGTGGTCGTCGTCCAGGTGGAGTCGGTAGTAGTAGTCCAAGTTCTTCAGCTCGCTGCCGCTGGCGTCGACGGTCAGCTCGCCGTACCGGTTGGTAATGTCGCGCAGGATCTCGGTCTCGGCGATGGCCACGGCCTCGGTGGCGTAGTACGCCCCGGCTATCAGGCTGGGCATGTGCGAGCCGACCATCCACTGATGCAGGTCGACCAGCAGGGCCGTCTCGGGAGCAGGGACGTGCCCGTTGACGAGGAGGCCGAGGTCGGCGAGTAGGGCGCCTGAGTACAGCACGTAGTGCGCGGGGACCTTGCCGCGCTCGCCGCCCTCCTCCAGATGGTTGCGGCGCAGCTCGTGGGCGAGCTCCGGGCAGAAGCCCTCCACGCTCGTGGCGGCTTGCTTGAGGAACTGCGCGTTGTAGCGGGCGAAGACGGACAGTTCCTCGATGTACATCCGCGCCTGGGGCTCGGTGAGCTCGCTCGCGGTGACCCGGTCGGCGATCCTCCCGTACACCCAGTCGATCATCGGGGCGAGGTGCTTGTCGACGAGGTCGTTGCCCGAGGTGAAGTTGCCCAGCAGGGTGCCGTTGACGGCGCTGCGAGTCTCGGGGAAGGCCGCGAGGTAGGCGTGGACCAGCGAGTTTTCAGGGTTCATGCGGTGGGGTCCTCCGAAGCGGTGGAGCGGGTGGTGACCTTCAGGCCGCCGGTGGCGCCGAGGGCGCGGACCGCGGCCAGGACGTTCTCGTCGTGGGGCAGGGGGACGCTGGCGCCGGCGTTGAGGGCCGAGACCATGTCCGCCTCCAGCACGTGGGCGTCGATGGCGACCTGGAAGCCACGCAGGAAAACGTGCTCCCCGGCCAGGCCCAGCCGGTAGGGCGGGACGAGGGAGGCGGTGGCGCCGGGCTTCACATCCCGCGCGTCGAAAGCCGCGGCGGCCAGCGAGCGGGACAGGTCGTCCTCGGCCAGCTCCCAGCCGCCGTTGCTGAGCACCGTCTCCCACCGCTGCCGCACATGCTGCTCAACTGCCTCCTCGGCCTGCTCGGCAGCCGTGGTGAGCGTCGTACGGGCGAGGTCGGCCAGGCGCTGCGCGACAGGGCCATCTCCCTCGGCCTGAGAGGCCATCGGCGAGGGCTGGCTGCGCTCGTCGTCGGGGCCGCGGTCGGCCAGCAGGGAGTCGAGCAGCTCGGGAAGGATCGCCTGACGCATCAGCCCGGCGTCCGGGTAGGTGTAGAGCGGAACGGCCACCGAGACGGAGAACTCGTTCTGCGTGCCGACGTGGAAGACCCGGCGCGGCAGGAACAGGGCGTCCCCCGGCTCCAGAACGAAGTGCCGGCCGTGCTTCAGCAGCCAGCGGTAGTCGCCGTAGAGCGGGCCCGTGCCGCCGGTGAGCTTCTCGTACTCGCCCCCGGGCCAGGTATAGAAATTCTTCGTGCCCGGGCCGAGGTGGATGAGGAACGCGTCCTCGTAGCCCTCGTGGACGCCGAAGGCGGTCCCGGCATAGTTGCCGGCGAAGGCGACCTGCTCGGCGCCGCCGAGCGGGACGCCCCACCCGTCGAAGAGGGAGGCGAGAAAGGTGCCCAGGCCCTTGGCCAGCGGCGGGCTGACGGTCTCCAGGTTGTTGATCACCAGGCTGAAGCGTTCGGCGTCCACGACGGACTGCATCCACTCGACGAAGCCCCCCTCGGGCCAGGCGGATGCGGTCAGGACCTCGGGCAGGAGATCATCGCGCCGCTCCTCGCCGACGTAGACGCGGGCCTTCGCCTTGGTCTGGGTGTCGGCGGCGTAGGCGTGGCGGATCGCGGTGAAGCCGCCCAGCACATCGCTGGGGCTCGCCGCACTCGACGGGATAAGGCCCTTGAACAGGTGCGGCGCGGTCCTCGCGTCGGTCTTGGCGGGGAACTCGTCGTTCCAGAATTCTCGGCTCAGAGGCCAGGCGTAGGTCACTCGATCTCCTGGTGAACAGGGGCCGCGGAGCGCGGCCGGGACAGGGGTGCAGCCGACGCGGGCGGTGCCCGGCGCCGGGTCAGTCCAGGTAGTCCTCGCAGCCGCCGGAGCGGACGGTGTCCAACGTGAAGCAGTGGAAGCCGCCGCCGAAGAGCCGCCGGTGCCGGTGCCGGACGGGGACGACGGTGAAGCCGCGGCGTTCCAGAACGGTGATCAGCTCCGGATACAGGGAGTTGACGATGACGGTGTTTTCGTCGACCGACAGGACGTTGATGTCCATGTAGCGGCTGCCGATGGGGATGACGAAACCGAGGTCGCTGTAGTCCGGGAAGTTCCGGTCGTCGGTCTGAGGGGCGTAGATCACCTCCCAGGAGTGCAGGGCCTGGGGCAGGTACTTCAGGTACTCCGGGGAGCGCAGCAGCATCAGCCCGGGACGCAACGGCACGATGACGCTGTCAATGTGGTTGTCGGCGATGCCATCGAGGCGGTGGAAACGCAGGTGCGGGAGGTTGTCCCGCAGCCAGCGCAGCGCCAGCTCGTGGTTGTCGTTGGCGACGTTGACCAGGACGTCCCGGCCCAGACGCATGCACTGCGCGCCGTCGAAAACCATCTCCAGGCCGAGCCCGTCGATGTCCAGGGCCGTCTCGGAATCGGTGGCGCGGGAGACGTCGATGCCCTGGCGGCGGAAGAAGGCGTCGTCCAGGGAACCGCGGGCCAGCGCGGGCCGCGGCATGCTCACCCAGTTCGACCCGGCGCCGTAGTAGCGGTAGAAGATCGGCTTGAGCAGGTCGTTCTCGAAGACGCGGGCGCGCACGTGGGGCGCGGTCTCGACGATGGTGTCCCCGAGGACGATCGTCTGGTCCCGGACGTTGAGGGGCGGGGTGGCCCGGGCCTCCCAGTGCGGGGAGCTGATGTCGACGTCCTTGCCCGGGGCCGCGGGCCGGTGCACGCGCACCCCGCAGCCGGCCAGGGCGTCGACCAGTCCGGCGATGTCCTCGTTCAGCTCGTCGACGAGCCGGTCGGGGATCGGCAGAAGGTCCTGCACGGCGGCTCCGCCGGTGAGGGCGGGGGCCACGTTGTCGAAGAAGAACAAGCGCCATGAGGCGTCGACGTGGTGCGCGGTGTAATGCTCAGCGCGGCCCACAACGACCTCGCGGAGCTGGGTCCATTCGTCGAAGCTGCTTACGGCGAGAGCGGGATCGGTCATGGCGTGCCGCCTCCTCGGCGGCCGGTGCCGACGCTGCGCAGACCGGCCGCGCCGCTCGCGCGGCGGAGCGCTGGGCACAGCGGTGTCGGCTGCTCGGTGGACGGTGCGGTGAAGGTGGGTCAGGCGGCGTCGCGGGCGCGCGGCGGATGGTGTGCGGCGGTGGCGCTCAGGCGGGCGATGATGTCCTCGATCACGCACGGCGTCTCGGGCGTGGAGCGCCGTCGGGCGAAGTAGCCGCTGCACCAAGGCACTTCGTCCCAGCGCTCCAACTGCTGCGCGGCCAGAGCCCTGGCTTCGGGAAGGCGCCGCCAGGGAATCTGCGGGCACCAGTGGTGCACCGGGTGGTACATGTCGTCGAGGTGGCCGCCGAGCAGGTGCCGGATGAGCCAGTGGGAGGACCAGCCGCGGGTTTGCAGCAGTACGTCCTCATTGAGGATGAGGCCCGCGTGGTTGCCCAGGTCGGTGATCCAGGTGACGACGGGCCGCACCAGGACCAGCGGCACCAGCCAGTAGAAGAGGAAGGCGCCGACGGCCTCGAAAGGCCAGCACGCGGCGACGGCGGCCGCCCACAGCACGGCCCGGGCACCCAGTGCCCGCCACGTCTCTTCCGGTGCCTTGGTGACCAGAGTGCGCGCCGCGGTCGTCGGCAGGCGCCACAGGGCGGCGCGCACGATGAAGCGCAGCACGAAGGAGAGGCGGCCTCGCGCCGTACGAGCGGCCCAGATGTTGCCGGCCTTGTAGGACTGGAACATCGGATCGTCGTCGGAGCCGAGCTTGGCATGGTGGACGGCGTGGGTGCTGCGGTAGGGCAGGAACCCTTCGCCGAGGAGCGCGGTCAGCGCGTACCCGACGAGCCGGTTGGGTCCGCGCGTGGCCATCAGCTTGGAGTGCACGCACTCGTGCGCCAGGTTCGACAGATGCCGCTGCCGCACGCCGATGTAGACCACGGCCAGCAGGGGACCGACGACGTGACCGACGTGGTGCCCGGCCCAAGCCGCCAGCGCAACGGCCGCGAGGTCCTTGGCCACGTCGAACAGCCCGATCGTGGGGCGGCCGCACAGCTTCTCCAGGTCGGCGATGAGCTGCGGGCCAAGAGCCCTGCGGACGGGGCCCGAGGCGCCGGTCCCGTTGCGCGTTCTGCCTCGTGGCGCCGAGTGCTGCACCGGGCGCGCGGCGGGGCTGCCCATCAATTCCTCCAGGCGTAGCGGATCTCGGGGGCGTACATCACGACGGTGCGAGCTGCGCACCGTGCCCGGGCGCGGGCTGTCCAGGACCGCGCCCGGGGCGGGAGGCGCGTCAGGTCAGGCGGCCGCGGCGTCCGGGCGCATGCCGAGCTGCAGCCCGGCGGCGTCGGGACGCATACCGTCCTTCAGGGCGGCGTCGGGGCGCATGCCGAGCTGCAGCCCGGCGTCGGGACGCATGCCGTCCTTGAGCGTCGTGACGACCGTGGTGCCGAGCTTCAGGCTGCTGCCGGAGTGCAGTCCGGTGATCGCAGTGGTCATAGGGGGCTCTCCCTTCGTCGCGGAAGTTCCGCGAGTCCGTGGTAATCGGGCGGTGAGTGTGCTGCCGGGCCGCGGCAGGGTGAGCTGTGAGTGCCGTCGCCCCGAGGCGCCCGGGGATACGGGCGGCACGCCGCCCATCACGCCGGGAGCGGATGCCTCCCTGCGAGAGGTGAGGGCGTGACGCAGTCGCGCCGGGTGCCTGAGCAATCACGCTATGGCCGCCCGGATGGTCGCGGCAACGCTCTGCGGCGTTGCTCCGGGCGCGCCCGGCTGTTGCGCGAGCGTTGCACGCACACCCCATTTGACCTGCGCAAACATGCTGCATGGGGACTCGTGGTGAGCGCTCTTGGCTTCCGCGAGGGGGTCAGTGTCCGACGGCGGGGTTCTGCCGCGCGCACGACCGCAGCTAGCTTGTGGCCCGCCGATGAGCCGGAATGCGAACGCGGCCAGGGCGACATCGGCTGGCCCACGAAGCCCTGGACTTGAGGAGAGCTGCATGCTCGACCCGATCACCATGAAGTCCGACGTGCTCTACTCCCTGCGCGACACCTTGCGCGCGGGCTCCTTCGTCGAGGTCGTCACCCCCGTTGCCCGGCGCGCTGACCTCGGACCGGGGCGCCGGGCCGCGGCCGACCTGGACGGCGGCCGGTTCCTGCGCGCGATGATCGGGCCCGCGCTGCGGGTGAACCTGGAGCACCACCCGCGGATCTTCGAGATCGGGCCGTGCTTCCGCCCGGAGAAGCCGGACGAGCTCCACGCCTGCGAGTTCACGATGCTCGACCTGTACGCCGCGGGCGAGGACTTCGCGTTCCTCTTCTCCCTGGCCGAGCGGCTGGTCGCCCCGCACATCCCCCACACCCCCGTGCGGATCTCCGTGGCGGAGCACATCCGGGACACCTTCGGCATCAACCTGCGGCGCGAAGGACTCGGCGACCTCCCCGCACAGATGGCCGCCCACCTCCGCCTCCCCCCTTCGGTGCCGTTCAAGGACGTGCTCGGGCAGTACGTGGAGCGCGAGCTGGAGCCGCGCAGCGCGGGCACCGCGGTGTTCCTCACTGACTACCCGCTCGGCGGGGACGAGCCGTGCGCCCGCCTCACCCCCGGCGCCACCGCCACCATCAACCGGTTCGAGCTCATCGTGGACGGCCTTGAGGTCGTCCACGGATACGAAGACGAGCCCGATGGCGAGGCGTTCGCCGAGCGCGCCCGCGCGGTGGACCTCTACGACGAGGAACAGCGCCTGGCGTGGGAGGCGATCGAAGACGGCCGGGTGCCGGCCGCCAGCGTCGGCCTGGGCGTCGGCATCGAGCGGCTGTGCATGGCCGCCTCCGGCATCAAGGACATCCGCCGCTTCCTGCAATCCCCCCAGTACTGAGCAGCCCCCCGCCGCCACGCCTCGCCAGGAGGATTCGCGATGCCCCTCACCCTGCGCCCGCTTCCAGGCGGGCTCGGAGCCGAAGTCGACTGCGACCTGAGCCAGCACAGGGAGCAGCCACTCGTTCCCGAGCTGGCGAACGCTCTGGCACACCACCGGCTGCTCGTCTTCCCCCAGCAGCACCTCAACCACGCCGACCTCCTCACCGTCAGCGCCCACTTCGGCACCGTGGACACCGACGTCGACCGCCGGTACGCCGTCGAGGGCTTCCCCGGGATCACCTGCGTCAGCAACATCGTCGAGGACGGGGCACACGTCGGCATCTACGACGGCGACGACGAAGAGGAATGGCACGCCGACAACTCCTTCAAGCCCGAGCTCACCCGGGCGACGCTGCTGTACTCGGTCATCACCCCCGAGCGCGGCGGGCAGACCCGGTTCGCCGACGCCACCCGCGCCTACGCGGAACTGCCGCCCGAGCTCAAGGAGCAGATCGAGGGTCTGCGCGCCTGCCACTCCATCCAGCAGCTCGGCACCCTGCAGGCCCAGGCCAGCGGCGGCACCTCCTCGGCCGCAGCCGGCAGCCTCGCCGGCCAGCCCGAAGCCCAGCACCCGCTCGTACTGCCCCATCCCGTCACCGGCGCCCGCTCGCTCCTGCTCGGCCCCATGGTCATCCGCGGAATCGTCGGCATGACCGCGGAGGACAGCAGCAGCCTGCTATCGAAACTGACGGAGCACACGACCAGCCCCCGGTACGTCTACAGCCACCGGTGGTGCCAGGGCGACCTCGTGGTGTGGGACAACCTCGCCACCCTCCACACCGCCTCCCCCTGCGACAGCGCCCGCCATCACCGCCTGCTGTACCGCGCCTCTGTCCGCTGACTTCGTCCCGCCGCTCCGGATGACTCGCGGCGCGATCGCGAGGCCCGGTCTGTCTCCGTCACTAGGGTTTGCGCATGACCGTGAAGGTTCCCCTGAAAGAAGCCGCTCTCCACGCCGAGCGCATCGCCCGCATCGGCCGAGAAGTCCAGACGGCCTGTCCCGAGTTCGATGCCTACAGTTTCGTGAAGTCGGTGATGGCCGACCTTCCCCGGCTGGCACTCAGCGCCCGGATCGCCCGCACCAGCGAGGGCCTGCACGCCCACCTTCCGGTCACCGGCCCCGACGCGCTCGACATCCTGCTGCGCTCCCTCCCGCCGACCCCCGAGGCCGCCGGCGTGACCAACGACTTCGGCCTGCACCTCTACTCCCCGCACTCCGACTACGTCGCCCGCTACTGCCGCACCGCCGAGCACCTGGACCACGCGCTCACCGCGCTGGCCCGCATGACCGGGTACTTCTCCGCCGAGCTCCCGGTGCGGCATTTCCTGGCCGACTTCCCCGACCAGACGATGCGCGCCCTCACCACCTGGGCTCGCGACGACGACCACCGGGTGCGCCGCCTCGCGAGCGAAGCCACCCGCCCCCGCCTCCCCTGGGCCCCACGCATCCCGCTGTCGACCGACGCGGGTCTGCCCGTCCTGGAAGAGCTGTACGCCGACTCCAGCGCGTACGTGCGCCGCTCGGTCGCCAACCACCTGCACGACATCGCCTTCGACCAGCCCGAGCTGGTCGTGGCCACCCTCCAGCGCTGGCGGGACGCCGACCGTGCCACCGAAAAGCACTTCACGACCCTCGCCCGGGACGCGCTGCGCAGCAGGCTGAAGAAGGGCTGGCCACCCGCCTACACCTTCCTCGGATACCAGCACGACGCCCCCATCGAAGTGGCCCCGCTGACGTTGGAGCGCACCGAGCTGTACGACGGGGACACCCTCGGCTTCTCCGCCGAGCTGACCACCACGGCGACCGCTGCGGTGCACGTGATGTACGTGATCTCCTCGACGACGCCCACCGGCAAGCCGCGGGAGAAGGCGTTCTTCCTTCTGCGCGACAGCGCCGAACCGGGCCAGGGGCTCCGCCTGGCCAAGAGCCACACAATGCGCTCCACCGCCACGGCGAAGCTCACCCCCGGCCCACACTCGATCGCCCTTCAGGTCAACGGGCGCCGCTTCCCGGCGGCGGACTTCCGCCTCCTGGAGGCATGACGAACGAACTGCCCGCTCCCCTGAACTGAACCGGTCCACCGCAGGGCGTGGCGACAGAGGCCGCCATGCCCCGGCGCAGCCATGCCCGAACCACCTCCGGCATCAGGACGCAATCCCCCAAACGAACGCCCCCGTCCGATCGAACGAGTTTGATCCCTGCCCGATCCCGGCCCGCACGGCCGACCCCCGGCATTAGAACTCGCGTTCACAAAGTGCCCGCGAATAGGCCGTGACGAGACCGGATTCGACGCGTTTTTAGAGCACCAGTGCCACTTCGCTGCCCAGATGGAGGACGCCATGCATCCTGCTCCTACTCCCGCGCATCAGCCCCCAGGAATCGAACGACACCTCTCCTCGGCCGTGTACAGCGTTGACGGCAGCGGTATCAGCACCGCACGTCCGGATACGGGGTGGGCGGCGTGAGCGAGCCCACCGATGCATCAGCCGACAGCGTCCCGGGCCCGCGCACCGCCCCGCCCAGTTCCGACGCTCCCCCTGCCGAATCGCAGATGCGATTCGTCGACGTCACCGGCAGCCGCGAAGCGGCCGGCCGCTCGATCCGGATGCGCGACATGGCCCGGCGCCTGCCGCAGTTGGTACGCCGCTCGCTGTCGCTGGCCTGGCGGGTCGACCGGCGCGCCACCGTCGGCCTCCTACTGTGCCAGACAGCCTCCGGGGTGACGCAGGCCCTGGGGCTGGTCGCGATCAGCGGGACTCTCACCGCGTTGCTGCGCAGTGGGGACGTCTACCAGCGGATTCTGGAGGCGTGGCCCTCGGTGGCCCTGCTCGCCGGTGCCGCCGGCGTACGCGCGCTGCTGGGGATCACCGTCAACTGGCTCTCCTCCCGGCTCGGCCCGCTCATGACCCGCGAGGCCGAGCAGATGCTGCTGACCGGCTGCGCCGAGGCGGAGCTGCGGGCCTACGACGATCCCGACTTCAACCGCGACCGCGAAGCAGCCGACCGCGGCGCCCAGGTCACCGGGGACCTGATCAACGAGGGGCAGGACCTGATCGCCTCCTCCGCGTCCTTCGTCGCCGGGGCCGTGGTGCTGGCCGGGGTGCACTGGGTGCTGCTTCCGCTCCTGGCGGCGGCCAGCCTCCCGCAGGCCATTGCCCAGATCAGCGCCGCCCGGGTGCGGTATCTGGCCAACCTCCGCTCCAACGGGGACTACCGGATGCTGGGCGTGCTGCGCTGGCACATCTACACCAAGCACGCCGCCGACCAGATCCGCGCAGGCACCATGGCCGGCTTCCTCACCGGCCGCTACCGGCAGACCGTCGCCCGCATCAACCGCGAAGACCGCGCCGCGGCCGACAAAGGCGCCCGCATGTCCGTGCTCGGCGCCATGTGCGGAGGTCTCGGGTCAGCCCTCGTATGGGCGGCCGTCGTGGCGCTGCTGGCCACCGGCCGTATCAGCGTCGGGCACGCCGGAACGGCCGTCTTCGCCCTGCAGACGGTGGGGCAGTCGGTCCGCGGCCTGGTGAGCGTCGGGGCCCGCACCGTGCGCACCGGGCTGTACATGGACGACTGGAGCAACTTCCTGACGAAGGCCGGCGGATTCCGCATGCGCCGGGGCGAGCACCGGCCCGAGCCACCGAAGACAATCCAGATCAAGTCGGTCTCCCACCGCTACGCGGGCAAGGGCAGCGACGCGCTGTCCGATGTCTCGCTCACCCTTCGCCGGGGCGAAGTCACCGCGCTGGTCGGCTTCAATGGCTCGGGCAAGTCCACGCTCTCGAACCTGGCCTGCGGCCTCTATCTGCCCACCGACGGCGAGGTGCTGTGGGACGGCACCCCGACCGGCGAAGCCGACCCGCAGGCGCTGTGGCAGCGGGTCGCCCTGGTGCCGCAGGACTACGCCCAGTGGCCGCTCACCGCGCGCGAGAACATCACCCTCGGCCAGCCCTCGCCGCGCGGCGACGAGGCAGTGAACCAGGCGTGCGAGGCCGCCGGCGCCGACGAGGTCGTCGACAAGCTCGGCGCCGGCCTGGACACCCTCCTCGCCCGCGAGTGGCTCAACGGAGAGGAACTCAGCGGCGGCCAGTGGCAACGAATCGCGCTGGCACGGGCGTTCTTCCGCCCAGGCGGGCTGCTGGTCCTCGACGAGCCGACCGCGAACCTCGACCCGCGCGCCGAATTCCAGATCTTTCAGCGGCTGCGGGACCTCGCCAAGGACCGGGCCGTACTGCTGGTCACCCACCGCATCGCCAACGTCGCCGTGGCCGACCGCATTGTGGTGCTCGACGAAGGCCGGATCATCCAGGAGGGCACCTACCGGGAGCTCGCCCACCAGGAGGGCCTGTTCCGGGAACTGCTCTCCTACCAAGTCACCTCAGAACCCGACGGCAAAGAGCCCGAATGGCACCCATGAGCCACCTTCGCTCCGAAACCGACCCGCGCCCCCACCCCCATAACCTCCCAGGTGATGACGTGCCCCTCACACGACCCCACATCCGCGCGACCCTCGAGGCGTATCTGACCCGGCACCCGCAGGAGCAGGAGGCCCTTGCCGGACTGACTGCCGCCCTCGACGACGACGCCGATCCCACCAGCCGCTCCACGCTACCCGGCCACATCACCTGTGGAGCCGTCGTCATCGACCGCGACCGGCGCGTGCTGCACGTCCGTCACAGGACCAGCGGCGGGAAACTGCTGGCTCCGGGCGGCCACACCGAGGCCGGAGACCGCACCCTCTTGACCGTCGCCCTGCGAGAGGTCCAGGAGGAGACCGGTGTCCGGCCCGAGGAACTATGCATGACCCCGCAGTTCCTCCGCGCGCCGGACTGGGGAAGAGTCGGTGTTCCAACCCTGCAGTATTCGAGGGGCGAGGTGACGTGATCGACTCTCTAGTCCTGTCCGGCTTCCGCAGGCAAGTGAGGAAGGCCGTCGGGAAGGGGTGCCGATGCATGGAGCTAGGCCGTTTCTTTCGGATCATCGGATCGTTGGTCTGGGTGTGTCGTTGACTGACGCCCAGTGGGCACGCATTGAGCCGTTGCTGCCGGATCGGACCCCTCGGCGGGGTGGGCGGTGGCGTGATCACCGGCAGGTGATCGATGCGATCGCCTTCAAGTACCGCACCGGCACGCCATGGACGGACCTGCCCGAGCACTTCGGCTCGTGGAAGGGCGCCCACAACCGGCTGCGGAAGTGGGCCGTCGACGGCACCTGGGAGAAGGTCTTCACGGCCCTGCTCGCCCAGGCCGACGCCGAAGGCGATCTGGACTGGGTCGTCGCTGTCGACTCCACTATCGTGCGTGCGCATCAGCACGCCGCCGGGGCCCGTCAAAAGGGGCCCTGGCTGGCGAGCCCCCAGATCATGCCCTCGGCCGCTCCCGCGGTGGACTGAGCACGAAGGTCCACCTCGTCGCGGACGGTCGTTGCCGACCGTTGGCGTTCGTCATCACGCCGGGCCAAGCCGGTGACGCACCCGCATTCGAGCAGGTCATGGCGCGGCTACGGGTGCCCAGACGAATCGGCCGTCCCAGGGTCACGCCGGACGTGGTCCTGGCCGACAAGGCGTATTCGTCCCGGGCGATCCGCCTCCACCTGCGGCAGTGGAGGATCCGGGCAGTGATCCCACAGCCGGCCGACCAGGCCGCGCACCGCAAGCGGCGCGGCCGGCTTGGCGGCCGTCCTCCGGCCTTTGACCGCGACACCTACAAGCAGCGGCACACCGTCGAGAGGTGCATCAACAAGCTCAAGCAGTGGCGCGGCCTGGCCACCCGCTACGACAAGACCGCCACCATCTACCTCGCCGCCATCTTCATCTGGTCGGCGAGATGATCCAGAGGAAACGGCCTAGCCCAGGACGGCTGGGAGGTCCTCGAAGGCCCGCCGAAGACCAACAGCGGCATCCGGATCATCGCTCTCGACGAGGAGACCAACGAGGGACTCTACGCCCGGCGCCACCAGCGGGAGGAAGAGCGCCGCGAATGGGGTGCCGCGTGGCAGGAGACCGGCCGGTCCTTCACGGAGGAAGACGGCTCCATCCTGCACCCGGGCAAGGTCTCCGACCTCTTCGACCGCCTCGTGGCAGAGATCGGCCTCCCGCCGGTCCGCCTCCACGACCTGCGGCAGGGGGCGGCCACCCTCATGCTCGCCGCTGGCGTCGACATCAAGGTCGTCTCCGAGACGCTCGGCCACAGCGATACCCGCATCACCCGGGACATTTACCAGGCCGTCCTGGACGACCTCGCCCGCGCCGCCGCCGAAGCCGTCGTCAAGCTCGTACCACGAGCCCGCCGAGTGGCTCCGGCTCAGGCCATCAACACGGACACGCAGGGCGCCTGACGCTCACGGACCACGACGGAGGTGGGCCAGCCAGCGTTGCCGACCCCGTTGCTCGTGACCGGGCGCCGGCGATCTTCTCATCATGCCCCCGCTGAATCACGACCGCTCGCCGGCCCTGTCGGTACACCTACATGCCGCCCCCGGTGCGACGTCCGCTTGTCACGGCAAAAGCCGGTCTGAGGAGCGAGGTCAACCCGTCTGCCGGATTGTGCAGAGAATCCGTCGCCCACATCGGCTGGGGGAAGCAGCAGGCGCCTCACCCTCGGTCCACATCGTGACAGTCCCTGACGTACGCGGCTTCGACCCTGCCGTCGCCGGACATGCCGGTGACTGCCTCCCACAGGACATCGGCGGTCAGCGCCGATTCGTCTACGTCCTCGGTCAGGCCGGGCCCGACCAGAGCGACCCAACCATCTCCACACTGGACGGCGGTGAGCCCGGCCGCCTCGGCGTGCACGGTCACCCAGTCGAGCCCGCATCCGCAGGAGACGTCGTGGTATCGAAGCCATTGCGACCCGAGCGCCACGTACACCAACCGGTCGCCGAAACGCGTGGTGTCCAGACAGAACCCCGACACCGCCGTGGTCTCCCAGCGGCTGGCCGCCTGGGAGACCGCACGCACCGTGCGCGCCGACGAGGTGCCGCGAGGAACATGATCGGGCAAGCCCGGATCCCTCCGAGCAGGCGGCCCGCTCGCGCCCCACGGCGCGACGACGCTGGCACCATGATGGGGACGACACGCTTCTGCGCCGACCGCGCGCGAGATCGCTGCTGTCACCACACTCTCCTTCGGCCTCCTACCGCCCGGTGTCAGGCGGTCGTGCGTGCGGGAGCGCCGACCGCGTGCAGATGGCGCAGCGCCTGTCGGTAGGAGTCGATCAGGCCCGTTTCGGTGTAGGGCAGGGCGAGCTCGGCGCATCGGGTGCGTACCAGGGGCTGGGTGAGGGGCAGGGCCGAGGTGGGCATGTTCGGGAACAGGTGGTGCTCGATCTGGTAGTTCAGGCCGCCGAGCAGGAAGTCGGTGACCGGCCCGCCGCGCACGTTGCGGGAGGTGAGGACCTGGCTGCTCAGGAAGTCGAGCCGCTGGTCCCTGCCGAGCATCTCCATGCCCTTGTGGTTCGGCGCGAACGAGGCCCCCAGGTAGAGCCCGAACAAGCCCTGCTGCACCAGGACGAACACCAGCGCCTTCAGCGGTGAGAGCACCAGTGCGACGGCCGTCAGGTACGCCGCGGTGTGCAGGAGCAGCAGCAGCGCCTCGATGGCCACCGGTGCGGGGGCACTGGTGCGGACGGTGCGTAGGGCTCGGAGGCTGGCCACGTGCAGGTTCCAGCCCTCGAGCAGCAGCAGGGGGAAGAAGAGGGCCGCTTGGTGGCGGGTGAGGAAGCCCAACGTGCCCGCCCGGCCGGGTGCGTCGTCGCCGTCGAAGACGAGGGCTCCGGTCTCGATGTCGGGATCGCGGCCGACCTGGTTGGGGTGGGCGTGGTGCCGGTTGTGCTTGTTCATCCACCAGCCGAAACCCAGCCCGATGAAGAGGTTGCCGAAGAGGAGGCCGACCACGTTGTTCAGCCGCTTGCTGCGGAAGGTCTGGCGGTGCCCGGCCTCGTGGCCGCGGAAGCCGCACTGGGTGAAGGCGAAGGCCAGGGGCGCGGCGACGGCGAGCTGCCACCAGGAGTCGCCGACGGCGGCGAACAGCCACCACCCGCCTGCCAGCAGGGCCGCCGTGACGATCAGCAGCACGAGGCCGCGTACGGGACGCCGCCGCAGCAGGCCCGCCTCCCTGACCTCGCGGGTGAGCGCCGCGTAGGCGCTCACCGTACCGACACCGGTGGCAGGTGTGTCCGGTGCCGTCGGGGGTGACTGCGGCGATGTGTAGCTGAGTTCCATGCTGTTCCTTTGTCGGCGTACCGGCCCGGGGCGGCGGTCAGGCTCGGTCGGCAGGGTGGGTGAGGCCCGGGGCCCGGATGGTCCCCATGCGCGGGAACGTGCCGGGGCTCGGCGCGGGGTGCTGTGGCCGGGCTGGTCGAGTCGTCACCATCCGTAGCGATCGACCAGGGGCGGGATGGGACATCGGACGGTGGGGCGCTCCCTGGCTGCAGGTCTGCGGTGGCTGACCTCCAGCAGTTGCCTGGCGGCCGTTCCAGGACTTCCCGGGCCTGTCGGGGACGAGACCGCGCTGGGGCTGATTTCGCCTCTTAGGGTGACTCCGGAAATCGATCACCGGTACTCACCGTGGTCGTCCTCGCCTCGTACCGCGCTCTGTTCCGCCCAGGCCGGGACGGGACGAGCGCTGCTGAGAGGTGCGGGCGGCGGCCCGCAGGCCGGCCCACCGCTCCTACCGCGGGTCCCCGTGGCCGTCGTCCGCGGACCAGTTCATCGTGTAGGTGTGCCGGCGGGCGGTGCCCGCCGGCCCCTCGTACGGACGGCCGGTCGCCTCGCGCCCTTCGGGAGCGGCGGCGTCCGGTGACTGCTCGTCCAGCAGGCGCCGCAGCAGGGTGTCGGCGTCGAGTGGCTGGTGCGCGTGCTCCCGCCCCGGTGGGACAAGCTGGTAGGTGCGCTCCAGCCAGTCGATCAGCGGGGCGACCGGCATCTCCAGCAGCGCTTCGCCGTCGCGAGAGTTCAGGCAGAGGCAGATCATGTCGTCGTAGGTGGGCCACGCCCGGACGTCCCCCTGGCCGGAGGAGCGCAGCGCGCCCGCGATGAGCAGTTCGCGGGCGAAGACCCAGCTGATCGGGTTCGCCATGGTGAGGTAGAAGTCGAGGCGCACCGCGTAGGGGTCTTCGGCGCTGTAGGTGAATTGGGCGGGCAGGGGCGCTGCCCACTCGTCCGAGAGGACGAGGGAGACCTGCCACTCACCTGTCACACAGGGCCCCGAGGAGGCGTCCTCCCCGAAGACCTCGCTGTGGTTCGGCCTGTTGCCGGTATCAGCCATCGCTGTCGCATCCCTTGTGACCCGGGCCCCTCGCCTCCGTGAACCCAGACCTTCTGTCGGGGGTTTCACGGGCTGACGTCTGCGGACCAGTGGGACGGCATCAGACATTCCGCACCGGCTTCGCGCAAAACGCACCGCTCCGCCCCGCAGGGTGGAACGTTGATTGTCTGCAGCAAACTCCAACAGGTCAAGAGGAGTTCGCCGGGACCACGCGGAGTACCTGTGCCGTTCTTCGGACAAGGCCGCCGGGGTCCGGAGCGACTGCCTTTCACAGTAACTGCTGAGTTTCTGGGCGACAACCAACAAGATCGGATACATGCGCGTTCGAACTCGCTCCCACTACGCCGTCGTTCGCCACCAGAGCGTTCGAGGGCATCGTGGGGCGGGACCCCTCTTGCGAGCACTCCACGAAACGGCGCGCGGACAAACCCCAGCAGCGGCCCGGGAATGGGACCGGCCGGGGCCGAGCGGAGAAAGGTCAGTCGGATGCTTCGTCAAACGCCGCCAGGAAGCTCGGGTCGGTGCCGTCGACGATGCCCCGGGCCAGGTCGGAGAGCCGTAGGTTCCGGTTGCGGGACTCCTCGCGCAGCCGCGAGAACGCGTCGGCCACATCCAGATCCAGCCGCTCCGCCAGCACCCCTTTGGCCTGCTCGATCAGCACGCGGCTGTTCAGCGCGGTCTGGAGCTGTTCGGTGAGGCTGTCGCGGTGCTGGATGGCCCGCTGCTGGAGCAGGCCGATGGTGGCTACATCGGCGAGTGCCTGCCCCACCTGCAGGTTTCCCTCGTCCAGCGTGCCGGGCCGGGCGTGGAAGAGGTTCAGCGCGCCGATGACCTCGGCGCGCAGCCGCATGGGCAGGGCGTGGACGGAGGCGAATCCGACCTCGGCTGCGGCCTCGCTGAAGTGCGGCCACCGGTCGGTCGCGGACATGTCGGCCACCGAGACGGGCCGGCCTGTGCGGAAGCAGTCCACGCATGGGCCCTGCTCGGTCTGGAGCTGGAACAGCTCCAACAGCCTCGTGCGCTCGGTGGAGGCAGCGATCACCTGCAGCCGGTCCCGTTCGTCGGTGAGCATGATCCCCGCAGCGTCAACGTCGAGAATCTCCACGCACTTCTCCGTCAGCCCGTACAGGAAGTCCAAGAGGTCGAAATCGTCCACAAGGGTGTCCGCCAACTCCACGAACACCTCGTTCAACCGGACCTGTGCCATCTCACTCACCCTCGTCCCTTCCTCGCCATCGCTGCCGAACTCTCCCGCATGCGCGGTGCCGCCACTCCGACCGCCCCCACCAGTTCGCCCCCGCGTACCGGCGCGGTACCGCGGCTCTCTTCTCATGACTCGCTCCCGCCGAAGTGCAGCCGCCGGGCCACCACGTCCTTGGCCACCTCGCTCAACCGGCGGTCGCGGGAGAAGGCGTAGGCGCGCAAGCGTACGAGAGCGGCAGCGGCCGAGACGCCGAGCTGCACCGTGATCATCCCGGTCGCCTGGTGGACCTCCGGATGCTGCGCACCGTTCTGCTCGCTCCACCTGCCATCCAGCTCCGGCTGCTCGCTCAATCCCTTGTCCAGCAGCAGCGTGAGCACAGTGTCCGTCAGGACCAAGGCGTCCGCGAGCTGCTCGCTACCCAGCGGGCCCGGCTCGCCGCGGTACAGGCACAAGACGCCCACTCCGACGCCGCCCAGCCGCAGGGGGAAGGCGAACAATCCTCCGACCCCGGCCTCGACCGCCGCCGGCGCGTAACCGGGCCAGCGCGTACGGCACCCGTCAGCTGCGAGGTCGGTAACCAGGCAATGCCCGTCGGACAGCGCATCCACCCCGGGACCTTCACCGAGGGTCACGGTCAGGTCCTCCATGTCGGTGGCGAGCCGGGAACTGGTGTAGACGGTCTCGCGCTCGGTGTCCTCCAGCTTCGCCGTGACAGCCACCGCATCCACACCCGCGGCGGAGAGCATCACGCCGCACACATGCGCCAGCGTGATGGGTTCGCCACCCGCCTGGCCGACGATCTGCCGCCACAACCGCAGCCTACGATCGTCCTCCAACCGACTCGCCCCATCCCAGCCACCTGCGCGAACCCCAAGAGGCACCCTCTGCCTCCTCGTCCGAACCCCGGCCACAACCGTACATCCACGCTCTCGGGGCCTGTCCGTACTGAACGTCACCGGCGTCTCGCGGGCCGGAATGCCAGCGTACTGCGCACGCAAGCAACACCAACCGACACTCGGCTCACCACTCCCCTTACGGGCCCCCACCCGCGCCTCTCTCCCGACGTGATCGTTATGTCACCAGCAGACGTCGGCGAGCGAAAGGCGGTGTCCCGATGGTGAGCGTGGGCGGAGACAGGGAGGACAACAGGGTCCCGGTGGATCTGTCGGAGGGGTTCGGTGAGCGGCTGCTGGGGCAGTTGCTGGACCGGGCGCACGAGATGCCACCGCAGCTCATCGCACCGCTGATCGCCGAGGAGGTGCGCAGGATCGGCGGCCGGGAGGTGTCGATCCTGCTCCAGTGCTACGAGCAACTGGAGCTGGTGCCGCTGCCCGGCGGGGGCCTGGCCGTCGGCGAGGTGCTGCCCATCGACGCCTCACCGGCCGGCGAGGCGTTCTTGTCCATGACCGCGGTGGAGGAGCCGGTAGCGGGCGGTGTACGGCTGCACCTGCCGCTGCTGGACGGCAGCGACGAGGTCGGCATCATGAGCGTCACCCTGGACACGGTCGGCGAGGACGACCGGCGGCTGCTGCGCCGGCTTGCCGGCCTGGTCGCGGACATGCTGGTCACCAAGAGTGCCTACACCGACCGGTTCTTCCAGGCCCGGCGGCGCCACCCGATGAGCGTGGCCTCGGAGATCCAGTGGTCGCTGCTGCCGCCGCTGTCGATGAACACCCCGCAGGTCTCCGTCGCCGGCATCCTGGAGCCTGCTTACGAGGTCGCCGGCGACAGCCTGGACTATGCCCTCAACGACGACATCCTGCACCTGGCGATCATCGACGCCATGGGCCACGGCCTCAACGCCTCCGTCCTGGCGACCGTCGTCATCGGCGCCTACCGACACGCCCGCCGCGCCGATGTCGGCCTCGCCGAGTTGTACACGTTCATGGACACCGCCATCGACACACAGTTCGGCCCCGACCAGTTCGCCACCGCTCAGATGATGCGCCTGGACATCGGCACCGGACACCTGCAGTGGGTCAACGCGGGCCATCCCGAAGCGCTGCTCATCCGCGGCCAGCGGGTCATCCGCCGCCTGGAGACCCCCACCACCCTGCCGGTCGGCTTCGGCGGCGCCTCCCCGCGCATCAGCGAGCTGCAACTGGAGCTGGGAGACCGCGTCCTGTTCTACACCGACGGCCTCGTGGAGGAACACCAGCAAGGCGGCGAGCAGTTCGGCGAGGAACGCATGATCGAGATCATCGACCGGGTGCTGCCCGCAACCAGGGGCACGCAGCAGACGGCACGCGCGCTCTCCCACACGCTCAAGCGGGAACGCGGCGGAGCCACCAGCGACGACGCCACCCTCTTCCTCGTCGAATGGCACGGCGGCACCGCCGACCACCTGGCCACACTCGACTTCTAACGCCCTCTCCGGACGAGGTACCTCGTCCGACGCAAGCCTGATCGCACAGAAGCACAAGCTGCCCCTCAGCGGCCCCCGACCTGAGCCGGTCTTCTGAGTCCGAGATTCGTCAGAGGGCAAACAGGGGCTAGAAGCCTGATGAAGATCTTGCTGAGGGGTTGTCCGGCCGGAGGCCGGGCGGCCCCTCAGGTCATCCGGTGGCCATGCCGAGGTGCCAGGTGTGGTTGGTGCGGGTGAGGCCGAGGTTGATCAGGCGGCGGAGGTTGAGGGCGGCTGCCCGGTGGTGGAGCCAGGTGTTGTTCTGGATGGTGCCGCGGTAACGCAGGCGCCGGTTGCCCCGGTGGACAAGCCAGGCGACAGCTCGTTCAACGGGTGGCCGCCAGCGGCGGTAGGTGTCCTGCCAGCCGGAGTCGGTGGCGGCTTGGCGGCGGGCATCGGCCATCAGATCGTGGTGGGGCCGGATCGTGACGATGCGGTCGGCCCTGGCCTTGGTGCACCGATTCCGCAGTTCGCAGCCGACGCACTGCTCTGCTGTGAAGACGGCTTTGCGCTGGTGGCGCATGCCGGAAGGCGGCCGTAGTTCAGCGGTTCGTCCCCGCGGGCAGACCACTGTGTTCCCCGTGGTGTCGATGGCGAAGTCGTCCACGGTGAACCCGCCAGGGACGACCGGCCGCAGCGGAGCGGGCTTGAGGAACAGCCGGTGCCCGGCCGCCGTGAGAGCGGCCCGGGCCTCTGTGGTGCAGTAGGCGGTGTCACCCAGGACGTCGAGCGGACCGTCTTCGTCGGCCAGCAGGCCGAGCCCGATGACCGCTTCGTGGTGGGCCGGCCCTGCCCCGGGGGTGAGCTCGACGGCGGTGACCAGCCCGGTCTCCGGCTCCATGGCCAGGTGGGCCTTGAAACCGTCCTGGTAGTGGGAACGGGTCTTGTGGACGTGCCGGCTGTCGGGGTCAACGGTGGAGACCACCCGCTCGGACGCGGTGCCCCGGCTGATCCTCCAGCGGCCGTCCTGCCCGTTCGAGCCGTCCGCGGGCTCGACGTCCTGGCCCGCGACCAGGGCCAGCAGCCCGACCGCGTTCGCCGCCTTCTCCCCGAGATCCTGGTTGGGCAGATGCCCCAGGAGCCGCAGGGCGTCGCCGACGAGAGCGTCGGCCAGGGCGGCTCGGGCCTCCTCGTCGTTCCAGGCGATCCGCGGTTTGCCCGGCGACGAGTAGTCGTGCGCGGTGCACTGCCTGGCCGCGACGTCGGACGCTCCGGGAACTGCGCGGATCACCGCCCGGATCGCGGACACCAGCTGGGTGATGGTGTCCTGGGTGGCCACCGCATCGTCCAGCACGGTGGAATCCAGTGCCCTGCGCTGCTTGCCCTTGAGCACGCCGGTGGCCCGTACGACCTTCCGCACCGCGTCGAAGATCCGGTGCGGACGGGCAGAGCGGGCCAGCCGCCGCCGGAAGTACGACAGCAGCGACGGATCGAACGCCGTGTCATGCAGGCCCAGCCCGCACGCGGCCTTCCAGCGCAGGTCACACCGCAATTCCTGAACAGTCTCGAAGTCCGACAAGCCGTGCAGGGACTGCAGCACCACCGCCGCGGCCAGAACCTGCGGCGGCATACTGGGCCGCCCGTTCGCCGACGGATACATGTCCGCGAACATCTCCGCCGGGAACAACACCGCACGATGTTCCGCCAGGAACGCGAAGACACTCCCCGCCGGGATCAACTCCCGACACAGCTCCCACACGTCCGGCCCGATCATCTCCCCGGCCCACTCCCCTTGAACCACTACACAAGTCTGGCCCCACCGCTGACGCGGAGGGGCCAGAACCCGAGATCTTCATCAGTCTTCTAGGCCAAGATGTCACCAGACCATGCATCAGACCCGGGGGTGTTCCGTCCTTTGCTAATGGCCAGAAGAACATCAACACGTGGTCCCCGCGCGCGGGGTCGACCAACGCACGCGTGGGCTGGGTACTCGTTGCGCCGGAACATCCCCGCGGGCGCGGGGTCGACCTTCCGGGTGTCCATCGCCATCAAGTCCGCGCCGGAGCATCCCCGCGGGCGCGGGGTCGACACTTGCTGACCATAGCGTTTGCGCAGCGGCCTAGCCTATTTCATTCAGTTGCTTCTCCACAGTGAGGCTGCTCCGGAGCGCCGGACTCGGCGGAGGCCGCGAGACGGGGACGATCCGAAGAGCCGACGCAAGACCCGCGGCACCGCCACACTGGTCACTCAGGCCGCACGTCCAGCGCCCCGAACGCCACCAGTGTGTGCGTATGGTCGGATACGCCCTCCCGAAACGCACCATACGCACACGCGGCGGCAGGTCGTGACCGAAAAGTCATATTCTGTCGCCGCGATTCGTATGTGCGAGACAGGCCGAGTGCTTCGTGGACCGGCCGCTCGACACACCTCGCATACAGGGGCAGGAAGGCAGTCGCAGTCGCTCCTCCAGCAGTCATCGGCAGCAAGGGGCGGCTCGTCGCCCGGGGGTGACGATGTCTCTGTCGCGTACGCCGGAGATGGCGCTCAGACCCCCAGCAGATACCTGAGTGCCTGGGAATGTATGCCCCCCCGGCGCCGACCGTCGAGAACAGCTCTCCCGACACCTCGGGCACCATGCGCACCTCCGGGCAGAGGAGCGAGTCGTTCCGCGCCGGAAGCCGAGGCGCCCGGCTCGGCCCGTGGGATCCGGGCTGACGCAGGTGGCGACGGTCGCACCGGCCGCGGAGGCGTCGAGGGTTTCCGAGTACGGCCGAACGGTGAGCGGATGGGTCGCGGCTCACTCGAAGGCGGGTGCGCTCCTCTTCCGAGAGGCTGTCGCCCAGGGGCCGAGAGCGAACCTGTCACCGTCCCGTCGTACTTCGAGGGCTCCTGCGCCACCGAAGTGCGCGGGAACGAGTAGCTCCCGTTGGTCAGCAGCCCGCCCGAGAATCCGACGGCGGCTGGCCACGGCTTGTTCCGGGGCCAGGCAGGCGCTGCTGTTGCAGCAGGGGTGCAGGATCTGCACCGGGCTGTGCAGCAGATCTCCGGCGAAGACTGCCCGGTCGCTGCCGGACGCGAGGCGCAGCACGGACGATCCGGGGGTGTGACCGGGCGCGGACTCCAGGGTGAGGTGTTCGTCAATGCGGTGGAGGCCGTCCCACAGCACGCTCTGTCCGGCCTGGTGGATGGGCGCGACGCTGTCTTCGTAGATCAGGCGATCGACGGCCTGCGCGGCGTTCCCGTACGCGTTGTCCGGGCCGTAGTGGAAGTCGTCGGCGGCCGGAATGAGGTATTCGGCGTTGGGGAACGCCGGTGTCCACTCTCCGTCCTTGTCGACGGTGTTCCAGCCGACATGGTCGACGTGGAGGTGGGTGTTGACGACGACGTCGACATCCTGCGGGCGGATTCCGGCCCTCGCCAGGAGGTTGAGGAAATCACTCCGGGAGCGGTGGAACGGCCCCATGCCAGGTCGCTCGCGCCCGTTCCCCGCTCCGGTGTCGACCAGGACGGTCCTGCCCGCACTGCGCAGTACCCAGCTTTGCAGAGCGAGCACCACCAAGTCGCCGTCCGGCTCCCAGTGGTCGGGCGCCAGCCAGGCCGCGTTGTTCTCCCACACATCGGGTGCAGCTGCCGGAAACATGCCGGAGGCAGGCAGGAACGGCTCGTGCCACTCAACGATCCGGATGACCTCGACATCCCCCAGCACCATGCTCTGCACACTCTCGTTCTTCTTCATCACGCGTTCGACCTTAGGAAAAGCCAGACGAGCGCCTCAATAAGCAATCAGCTCAGAAAAATACGAATCCCTCTCACTCCTCATACGGCAGATACCTTGGACGAATGGATGTGGTGAGCGATGCGATCTCTGCCGTGCACCTCGGGCACCCCTGGTCCCACCGGCTGCGGACAAGCGGGAACTGGTGCGCGCAACTGGACCGGTACGACGGCGCGGGCTTCTATGTCGTCCTCAAGGGCCACTGCTGGCTCCTGACCGACAGCTGCGCCCCCACGCCTCTCGGCGTGGGGGACGCGGTGCTGCTGCCTCATGGCACAGGCCACGTGATCGCCGATTTCCCGGTCGATGCGGGGGTCGCGAAGAAGAAGGCCGTGCCGTTCGAGCAATCGCTTGTGGAGACAGAGCACCGAACCCGGACCGCTCGCCACGAGACGGACATCCTCTGCGGCAAGTACTGGCTCGACTGCAGCCGCATGCACCCGCTCATGGCAGAACTGCCCGAGGTCGTCCACCTTCCCAGCCGCGTGGGCGACCACCTCGAACTCCGTGCCGCCATCGAGCTGCTCGCCGGTGAGCTGGACGAGATACGGCCCGGGTCCTGCGTCGCGCTCCCGAGCCTGCTCGACCTCCTTCTCGTCTACATGATCCGCGCCTGGATGACCGAGACCACCAGCGGAGCCTGGCCCCGCGTGCTGGGCGACCCGGTGACGGCCGCCGCCCTGCGGGCGCTGCATTCGGACCCGGCCGCGCCGTGGAGCAACGACCTTCTGGCGGCGGAGGCGGGCGTCTCCCGTCCCACCCTGGCGCGCCGGTTCACCAGCCTGGTCGGCCGCCCACCCATGGCGTACCTCGCCTGGTGGCGCGTGATCCGCGCCGCCGCCCTGCTCCGCGACACCCGCGACACCCTGGCCACCATCGCCGGCCGGGTCGGCTACGGCAGTCCGTACGCGCTCTCACATGCCTTCCAGCGCGAGTTCGGCACCACACCGGGGCGGTACCGGACGCAGACTGTGGGGCGATCCGCCGACGTCGAAGCAGACTGACAGCGAGACCCGGTCAGGCAGTGACGCACACCGCCACAGCGAAATGACATCCGCCGAGACCTCGGCAGGACTCGCCATGCACAACACGACGAGCCGGAAGGCGGTGCTATCCGGAACGCCCTCCCCCGCGTGGTCAGCAGACCGCCGCGGTGTCCGGTGTGGCGTCCAACTGCCACGGCACAGTTGCCCGGCGGTGACGACGACGGGCGTCCGCGGGCAGTACGTGCTGCCCGCGCCCCTGTCGGCACGGGCGGCTCCCGAACCCGGTTGCTTGCCGCGCTGTCCGCACCGAGTGTCTCAGGTGGTCAGACCGGCGCTGGTCAGCCAGATGTGTTCACAGGTGGCGGATGCCTCTTGCAGCTTCTCGCGGGACTCTTGCGAGGCGTGGTAGAAGGTCCGCTCGATCATCCAGCACAGGGCGCGTGCCATCGCCGATGCCTGTTCCGGTCCTGGGCCGGGCTGGACGCCGGCTCGTTCCAGGACGGCGGTGATGGCCGCGATGAACAGATCAGCCGTGCGGTTCCACAGCGCGCCGATCTCCGGGACGGTCAACGACAGGTCGATCGCCGTACGCATGACCAGGCCGTGCGCGTTCCACAGCTCGACGGTGCGCTGCATGGCCGCAGTGATGGCCGCGCGCGGCTCGTCGGCCTGCGCAGCG
Source organism: Streptomyces sp. AA1529 (assembly GCF_000280905.1). Classification (GTDB taxonomy): domain Bacteria; phylum Actinomycetota; class Actinomycetes; order Streptomycetales; family Streptomycetaceae; genus Streptomyces. The sequence goes on from NZ_ALAP01000042.1 coordinate 128,530, forward strand.
ACCCGGGACCGCTCCCACAGGTGCTCGACCGTGCGGGCCACGAGTGCCGCGACCACTTCTTGCTTGGAGCCGAAATAGAAGTACAGGGCACCGCGAGTGATGCCGGCGCCTTGGGCGATGTCGCCGACGGTCGTGGAGTCGTAGCCCTTCTGCGCCAGCAGAGCCTCACACGTGTCGAGGATGGCCCGCTCCCGGACGTCGCCCTTGCGTTCGATGGGGCGACGGCTCTGCGCTGAGCTGTGACCGGACATCAGAGCTGAGCGCCTTCGGCGAAGTCGGTGGTACGGGAGAGCGTCTCCCATCCGCGGATGTCCTCGTCAACGGCCGTGCGCGCGGCGGTGACCAGTCGCAGCGCGTCCGAGCCCAGGACCAGGTGCGCCGGTGGCTGCTCGACCGAGGTGATGTGCACGACTGCTTCCCCGGCCTTGGCCGGATCGCCCAACTGGTTCCCGCTGGCCTTCTGCCGTGCTTCACGGATCGGAGTGAACAGCTCGTCGTAGTCGTCGATGGTGTGCGCGGCGCGTGTCATGGATCTTCCAGCCCAGTCGGTACGGAAGGAGCCGGGTTCGATCGCCGTCACGTGGATCCCGAACTGCGCGACCTCCTTGCCCAGCGCCTCCAGGACACCTTCCAGGGCGAACTTGCTGCCGCAGTAGGCGGACATTCCGGGTACCGCCATGAGCCCGCCCATGGAGGTGACGGCCAGCAGGTGTCCGCGGCGGCGCCGTCGCATAGCGGGCAGTGCCGCCTGAAGGGTGGCCATCGCCCCGAATACGTTGACCTCGAACTGCCGCCGCACCTCGTCCAGCGGAGTCTCCTCGAAGGTGCCCTCCAGACCGTACCCGGCGTTGGCGATGACGACATCCAGCGGGCCGACGTTCTGCTCCACCTCCGCGACCAGACCGCAGACGGCGTCGCCGTCGGTCACGTCCACGATCCGGCCGTGCGCGTGTCCGGGTGCGAGATCTTCGAAGACTCGCAGGTCCTTCGCTGTGCGGGTGGTGCCGACGACGGTGTGCCCGGCGGCCAGGGCGGCTCGGGCGAAGGCACGTCCGAGGCCCGCGCTGACCCCGGTGACGAGCCAGTTCCGCTTCTTCTCCATTGCTTGCTCCTCCAACTGGGCCCGGCAGGGAGCTGAGGCCCTCCGGACAGAAAGTCTACACAGTGTCGATTTCTACCGTCGGAGTGTAGATTCTTCTGCGCTCCACGGCGCGGCGGGAGCGGGTCGGCCGCTCGGCGAGGTCGGGCGTCCGGCGATGGGGAAGCGGGCCGGGAAGCCGGCCGGACCGGACGGGCGGGAGCCCCGCCGGGAGCCGGCAGCGGCCGGGCGCGTGCGCGCGTTCCCGGCCGCTGCGGTGCAGGCGGGCCGGTGGCCGCCGAACCCGGTAGTGATCGTCGAGCGGATCGGGGCTGCCGCACCAAGCAGCGCCCGCCCGGCAGGCACGGTACGAGGGCCCGCACCGGGATCGAGAGTGGTGGCGGCGAGCGACGCACGCCCCGAGGCGCCCCGCACCTCAGGGGGTGCGGGTTGCCCGTGACGGTGCGCCGTGGGGCGGGCGTCGCCGCGCAGAAAGGCCCTCACCTCGCGTCCCGCAGCGGGGCGACGGGAAGGGCTGGATCATCCGGCGTCCTTCGGACGGCGGGCAGCAGCAGCCGGACGGGCCGGGGAGCGCCGGGGTACGAGGCAGTGAGGGCGGGGCGGCGGGGCCGGTCGTGCGGTCCGGGCCGGTCCCCGCCCGAGGGCCGCGGGGATCAGCCTTCCGGCGGGAAGCGGAGCACCGCGCCGACGCCGTCCGGCAAACCCGTGCCCGGCTGTACGACGGCCACCGAGGCACCGGTCTGCGCACCGGTCTTCAGCAGGAGTGCCTCGCGCTTGGCGTCCGTGCCCTGTTCGAGGAGCAGGGTGTCGACGGCGCCGTGCTCGGCGGCCTTCATCACCTCCGGGTCGCCCTTGGCCGCGAGCCGGTGCGCACCGGCCTGCTCCAGGCGGGCGGCGTGTCCGGCCTCCGCCTCGGTGGAGTGCTGTGCGGCGATCCGCAGCACCTCGTCGAGGAGCGCGGCCTCGGCACCGGAGTCACCACGTCCGCCGCGGTCCGTCTCCTCCAGCAGCCCGGCGAACTCGCCGCTGAGCTGTTCGCGGACGGCCGTGCGGCCTTGCACCTCGCCGGCCAGGACGACGAGGTCCGGGCGGAACTCGGCGACAGCCGCGCCGACGGTCGCCGAGATGTCCTTGGCGTTCTGCCGCACGGCATCGTCGGCACGTCGCTGGATCCGCCGGTGTGCGAGCGCGCCCTCCCGCACGTGGTGCGGGCTCTCGACGGCGCCGCCCCGCACCTCCTCACGGGCCACCTCGTCCGGCTCGTGTTCGGCCGCGACGACCAGCCGCCGCAGCTCGGCGTCCTCCTGGCCGGTGACGACCAGCAGCACCCGCACGGCCTGCGCCGCTTCCCGCACATGCGCGCCGAGCTCCGGAAGCACGCCCGCGTACGCCGTGTCGCCGCCCCCGAGGGCCGCGTCCCACGGCTCGTCGAAGACGACGCCGTCGCCCGCCGCGGCCACCAGGACCCGGCCGTTCGTCTGCGCCTCGCCGAACTGGGCCGACTCCAGCGCGGCCTCCAGGGCGTCCAGCGCCGAGGCGTCGGCGTGCTCGCTCTCCAGCCGCTCGCGGAGGTTCTGCCAGCGGAGACGCACCTGCTTCTCCGCGTCCTCGCCAGGAGCACGGCCCTCCAGGTAGACCGTGACGAACGGCCCTTCGTGCGCGTATACGGACTTCAGCTCGTCGAGTTCCATGACGTGCCCCACAACAGTCTCCGTCGGTCGGTCGGTGTGTCTGGCGGGACGGGTGTTCCCCGTCTGACGTCGGCAGCTTCATGAGCTGCCGTCCGGCCTCCCTGTGTACCCTGCGGGCACTGGGTAAACGTGCTGGTGAGAAGTGAGCTTCCGGGCTCCTCCACGCTTCGGGTCCGGAGGGCGACCCGGTGGACCGCGGAGTCCTGAACTGGATCCGGATCGGATCCTCGCCCTGGACTTCGGAGAGCACCGCTTCGTCGTTCCGCTGGACCCCGATTCCAGCGGTGGCCCCGAGGCGGCCCACATGGTCGGCGTCGACGAGAGCGGCCGGACTTCTGTCCTCGGCGGGATGTGGATCTGGTAGCGAGGGCGCACCCCCGCGCCCGGGCGGCGGCGAAGCAGAACGCCTCCGGGGACACGCCGACGGCGACGAGCCGGTGGATGCCGAAGGTGAGGCGGCCGCGCCACCCCTCCAGGGCCCGGCCGACGGCCGCCTCGGCCGGCTCCCTCAACTCCTCGGGAGTGGGCGGGCCGGGTGGCGCTGCCGGTCCCGCCCCCTTCGGCAGCCGTCGGCCAACGGGGTCGGTGCGACGCCGGGTTCGTGCGCCGGGCCGGTTCGGCGAGCAGGCCCTACCGGGTGGCGGTCTCGGCGAGGAGTTCGGCGGTGGCTTCGGGTGACTCGGCGGGGAAGTGGTGGGTTCCCAGGTCGACGAGGACGAACTCGAGGCGGTCCTGGTAGCGGTCGACGGCCTCCTGGCTGGTGAGGGCGCGTATCGCGAACACAGTGATCGGCTGGCCGGTCTCGCGCAGCGCCGCGTCCATGTCCCAGGACACCAGGCCCTCGATGGAACACAGCCCCGCCGGCTGCCGCACCCTCGACATCTTCGCCGTGTACGTCTCGGTCAGTGCGGGGTCGGTGCCCTGCGGTGTCCCTCCCGCGACCAGGCCCCGGACCGCCGCGGGGAGGTCCTCGCGGAACGCCCGCAGCACCTTCCGCGCCCGGGCCTCTCCCTGGGCGGGGAACAGCGCCAGGTAGTGCAGCGCATCCAGCGCGACCACGCGCGAGACCCGCTCCGGGAGTATCCGCCCGACCTCGACGGCGACGGCTCCGCCCATCGAGTGCCCGGCGACCACGGCCGAGCCGACCGATTCGGCCTCCAGTACCGCCACCACGTCGCGGGCGAACTCCTCGATCGTCCAGACCGTCCGGGTGGACCGCGACTCGCCGTGTTCGGCCAGGTCCACCGCCAGCACCCGGCAGTCGTCCGGCAGATGCCGGGTGAGTGCGTCGAAGTCGCCGCGGTCGCACGCCCAGCCATGGACGAGCACCAGCGCCGGCCCGTCGGCCGGGCCGCTGGCGGTGTAGCGGATCGTGGTGTCGTCGCCACGCCGGACCTCGCGGTGCGCGGTGGCCCTGTACACATCCGTCATCTCAGCACGTCTCCTTCGTCAGTTCGGCTGGCGTCACTGTCGTCGCTGCCACGGTCGCTGTCGTCTCCGCGGTCGGCGGGCTGCGGTGTCACAGCGCGCGTCGGGTCGTCTTCCTGCCGGTCCCCCGCCGCAGCGCCACGCCCAGCGTCCTCAGCCCGACCGGCCGCAGCTCACAGGGGCTTGGCCGCGCCCTTGGCCCGCGGGCACGACCCCTCGCCGGGCGCCCTCTCCGCTGGGCAGCATCCAGCAGGTCATACAACCCCGTCGAAGGATCGCCGCTGGAAGGTGGTTCAGCTACCGCGCTTCAGACGTACGACGACGGGGACGAAGACCTGATCACCGGAGTGCCTGGTCGCGACGTGTCCGGCCCCGAACCACTCGCCCGTATCGGGAGACCGACGGATCTCCTCCAGCCACAGCAGTTGGCGTGCTGCCTTTCGGACACCGGTCGAACGGGGCAGGCGGGGATGTTTGATCTTCACACACCGGTCGTCATCGGTCAGGTACCTGTTGCCGCTGAGGAACAGCCCCTCCTCATCCTGGCCCATCGGAACCCGCACAGCACACTCACCGGAAGGGGGCTTCTGCTCGACCCACTTCGATCCGTCCCGGCGCAGCGAGATGTCCTCGATGCACGGCTCGTGATCCTCCGTCAGGCTTTCACCGTGGTTGTAGTCGTTGGCGCCGTACGCGAAGACCTCACCATCGTCGAGGACGAAGACCGAGCCGAGTCCCGCCACGGGCTCCGGGCGGAGCGGATCGAGATGGGCCTGGGGGTCTCCACCGACTTCCAGGCCGTGCCGTCCCAGTGCATGGAGGCGGGCTGGGGATACCGCTCGCCGGACATGCGGGTGCCCGGCCCCGTCGAACGCCTGCCGACGGCCCAGACGTCCTGGGTGGCGACCAAGGCAAGGCCGAGCGTTTCGTGCGGCAACCGGGTCGTGGTCCAGTGGGTGCCGTCCCGGTGCCGGGCGATCCGCTCGCCGTCGAGCGTCCAGATGTCGTCCGGGCTCTTGGCCTCGAAGTCCCGGATCCTGCCCGGAGGTGGGTTCCGTACCGCCGACCAGTGGGCGCCGTCCCACTGTGCCCAGGATTTCGCACCGGTGTCGCGGTTGCCTGTCTGCGGCCGCAGCCAGAGTGTCTCCTCGTCGACCTCCTCCAGCATGGGCGGATAGACCTCACGATCGGTCCGGTCCGCGACGCCCGGAGCACCTTCGCCCTGCGCACGGTGCTCATCCGCGGACCCCACCGGTGGCCTGCTGGCCTACCCGTCGTCGAACCGTCCCCCGAGGTCGAGCCATATCGACATCGGGCGGCTCGGGTCCGTCCGCTCAGTCGGCGTCGATGCGATTCCAGAACTGGTGTGTGAGGCCGCTCGCCGAGGTCACGGACTCGACGGTGAAGCGGTCCTCGACTCCGGCGAGCCCGTCCCACATCGAGACCCCGGCGCCGAGGACGACGGGCACGGTGACCAGGTGCATGAAGTCGATCAGGTCCGCTGCCAGGAACTGCCGGACGGTGGTGGGGCCGCCGCCGATCCGGATGTCCCGGTCGCCGGCCAGGTCCCGGGCGTGGGCGAGAGCGTCCTCGGGCGTGCCGTCGAGAAAGTGGAAACTCGTCCCGTTCTCGAAGGAGATGGGGGCGCGCCGGTGGTGGGTGAGCACCACCACGGGCGTGTGGAAGGGGGGTGCGTCGCCCCACCAGCCTCGCCATTCCTCGTCGGTCCACTCGCCGGTCTGCGGGCCGAACTTGCCCCGGCCCATGATCTCCGCCCCGATGCCCTGGCCCCAGGTGCTGGTGAGAGCGCGGTCGAGGGTGATCGGGGCGTCCACGGCGTCCACACCGTGGATGAACCGTCCGTCGAAGCGCGCGAACAGCGCTCCGGCCTCCCCGATGGGCTTGTCGAGCGTGATCGTCTCACCTGCGCTGTAGCCGTCGAGCGAGACGTTGAAGTTGTGCACGCGGACCCTGGCCATGCGACCCTCCGAATAGTGCTTGTGAAATGCAATCGGACGGGGGAAGCCTATGATGCAGGAGTTGCATATCGCAATCGCTCAGGAGGTACGTGTTGCGCGAGAAGCCGCGTTCGGGGTGCGCGATCAACGCCGCACTGGAGGTCCTGGGAGACCCCTGGACGCTGATCGTGCTGCGTGACGTGATCTTCGGTGGCCGGCGGCACTTCCGGGATCTGCAACACCGGAACGAGGAGGGGATCGCGTCCAACATCCTCGCCGGCCGGCTGCGGAAGCTCGTCGAGACGGGGCTGCTCACCCGTGACGATGCCACGCGTGGCCAGAAGGCGACCTACACCCTCACCGAAGCCGGCATCCAGACCCTCCCGGTGATGGCCGCGCTCGGGGCGTGGGGAGTACAGCACCGGCCCACCACCCCGGAGCTCGCGGTGCGCGCCCGCATTCTCGCGGAAGGTTCCCCGGAACTCGTGGATGAGCTGATGGACGAACTGCGCGAGACCCACCTCGGCATCGCCCGTGAGACCCCGAAGAGCCCCAGTGCTTCCGAACGCTTGCAACAGGCCTACGAAGCCGTTCGGTCACAGGAGACACAGGCCGGCTGACCGCCGCGCCGGCCCTCCTCGGCGGAGCCGCTGAGATCCCGCCCCGGGAACCCGTCGATCGCGACGCACTCGGTACCTCGACGGGGGCCAAGGGCGGGGGCGCGGCAGGGAGTCAGTCCGCCTGCGCGGCGCCTCCGTCCGGTCGTGGTGGGCGTCGCTCGATGCGGAGGAGGAAGCTGACGACCCCGCAACCGAGTCCTGCGGCCAGGAGGAGACCGGCGTACCCGATCTGGCGTATGTGGCGGGTGTTGCACTCCACGGTGTGCAGGCGAGGGTCTTCCGGAGCGATGGTCGGCCCGCAGGAGGGGCTGTGTGCCCCTGCTCCCTCTTCCTTGAGCGGAACGCACAGCATCATCGTCACGGTCACCACCGCGGCGAGGGCCAGCCCGGCCAGGAACCGGGACCACAGCCTGACCTCGTCCATCGCCTCCTCGAAGGTCTCGGTCTCCCCGCTCATCGCCCAGCGCCCCCGCTTCTCGGTCGTTTCGCCCGGGCGCAGACTACGCCAGGGCGTTCGACGCCCGGCGCAGCTGCCTCGGTTCACCGGTCGGTCTGCTCGCCTTGGCGGTCCGAGCCCGGGCCGAGAGCGTCAGCCGGTCCGCCGAGCTCCACGCGGTCCCGCCGGGTGGGGGAACGCTGCGGCTGTCCGGTGCGTCGCCGGTTCCGCAGCCCGCGGCCAGCAGGCATACGGCGGTCACGGCGAGCGAGGCACCTGCGCGGTGCGTGGAGACGGGTACGGACTCCTTTCAGATGGACGGGAGCGGGCCCGATGTTGCGGGCCGCGGACGCAGCCGGCGCCTGCGCCCCCCCCCCGCAGATCTCTCGAACCGACTCACCGCTGTAGACACCTGATGCACTCTGCGTAGGCAGGTTCGCGCCGAGAGGGGATGACGGGGACGGTCCGCAACGCTGTGATGAGAGGCCGCAGGAGCGCGGCGGGTGACCGCTGGCCTGCCGGCGTCATCGGGTTCACGCTGGAGATGAAGGGAGGCTGTCATGCCGGCAACTCCGCGACTCGACGACGAACTCGTCAGGAAACTGATCGGCGACGCGGTCGCCGCCCCCTCCATGCACAACGCCCAGCCGTGGCGCTTCGTCTACCACCGCACGGCGCACGTGGTGGACCTCTACGCGGACAGACTGCGCGGCATGCCGACGGCGGATCCGGAGGGCAGGGCACTGCACATCGGATGCGGTGCGGCACTGCTCAACCTCCGGGTGTCGGCATGGCACGCGGGGCTGCGGCCGGTGGCGACCGTGCACAGCGCGGCCGACACCGCCGAGCCGCTGGCCACGGTGCGCCTGGAACGTGCCGCTCCGCACGAGATCGACTACGACCTGGCCGGACTCCACGGGGCCGTCTCCGCACGGCACACCAGCCGCTACCCCTACGCCGAGACGCCTCTCCCGGGCCCGCTGCGGCAGCGCCTGGCCGACCAGGCGCGGAGCGAGGGCGCGATGCTCAGCTTCCCCTCCGGCTGGCATCTGGAACTGGTACTCGACGTGATCGAGGACGCCGAGTCGGAGTCACGCTTCACGGGTGATCCCGACGAGCAGAAGTGGGTGCGCACCGGGGCCGACGCCTCGGACACCACGCGGGACGGGATCCCCGAGTACAGCCTCGGCGCACGCAGGCGGGAGGGCAGGGCGCCGGTCCGGGACTTCGCCCGCGGCCACGCCGAGACCGACCGCGGGTCGGCGGCCTTCGAGCGGATGCCGCAGCTCGCGGTCGTCTCCACCCGCGAGGACCGGCCGCTGGAGTGGGTGGCCGCCGGGCAGGCCATGGAGCGCGTGCTGCTGCTGGCCACGCGGGAAGGTGTGGCCAGCTCGTTCGCCACCCAGGCGCTGGAGCGGCAGGAACTGCGCTGGCTGCTGCGGGATCCGGTGGCGGGTGCGGGACCGGTCCAGATGATCATGCGCCTGGGGTACGGGCCGATGGGGGCGCACACCCCCCGGCGTTCCGTCCAGGACGTCCTGGACACAGCTCCCTGAGGAATCCGAGGGAGGCAGCCATGAACACCATGAGGGCCCCGGCCGACCGCGCGCCGCATACCGGGGGCGCCGCGCAGCCGTCCTCGCCGCGCACCGTCGCTGACGTGATGACGCACACGGTCGTCGCCGTGGGAAGCACCGCGGGCTTCAAGCAGATCGTCAGGACGCTGCGCGAGTGGCGGGTCGGCGCCGTGCCCGTACTGGAGGGCGACGGCCGGGTGATCGGTGTGGTCTCGGAGGGTGATCTGCTTCCCGCGCCCGACGACGCGGAAGGTGCCCGCCGGGCTCCGGGCGCGGACGCCGCGGTGCGCGGCGGGCCCGGACGACAGCACGGCTCGGCGGCGGATCTGATGACGAGCCCCGCGGTGACGGTGCGGAGCGGTACGCGGGTGAGCGAGGCCGCCAGGACCCTGGCGGCCAGGAAGCTGAAGAGTCTCCCGGTGATCGACGGGGACGGCAGGCTGATCGGCATCGTGAGCCGCGCCGATGTCCTCAGCGTCTACCTGCGGTCCGACGAGGAGATCGCGCGGGCGGTGCGCGAGGAGATCCTCGCGCCGCTCTCCGGCGCCGTCGGCGAGCTGCGGGCCGAGGTGCACGACGGTGTCGTCACCCTGTCGGGCCGGGCGTCGGATCCCGAACTGGTTCCGCTGGTGGTCCGCACGGTGCTGGCCCTCGAAGGGGTCGTGGACGTGCGGGTCGGCGGCGTCTGAGTCACGGCCGGGGACCGGTGCCCTCGTGCCGGGCCGCGGAGAGAGCCAAGGAGGCCGGAGCAGATGAGGCACAGGGCAGTACGCGATCTGATGAGCCGCCCCGCGGTGTGCGTCGCTCCCGGTACGGGGCTGAAGGAGACCGCCCGGCTCATGGCCGGGCACGACATCAGCGCGGTACCCGTCGTCGACGAGGACGACAAGCCGGTGGGGATGGTGTCGGAGGGCGATCTGGTCCGGGCCCAGGCCGAACTCCCGGAACCGGCCGAGCTGCTTCCCGCCGGGCACGCGCGGGCCGGCCGGCGGCGGACCGGAGCGACCGGACGGCCGGGAGGTGGGGCGGCGGGCGCGAGCGGGGAGCGGCCCGGCACCGCGGGGGCCCTGATGTCGAGCCCCGTCGTGACCGGCAGACCGGAGTGGTCGCTGGTGGAGGCCGCCCGGGCCATGCACGGCAACGGGGTGAAGCGGCTGCCCGTCGTCGGGGAGACCGGCAGGGTGCTCGGGGTCATCAGCCGCGCCGATCTGATGGCGGTCTTCCTGCGCAGGGACGACGCCATCGCGGACGAGATCACCGACGACGTGCTGCGCGGGGCACTCGGGCTCTCGGCCACCCAGATCTCGGTCACCGTCTCGGAGGGCGTCGTGCGGGTGCGGGGGCGGATCGGCGCGCACGACTCGCCGGAACTCCTCGAGCGGCTGTGCCGGGCCGTCGACGGGGTGGTCGACGTACAGCTCGACCTCGGCGGGCCGGAGCAGGCCGGGACAGCGGCCTGAGCTGCCCGGTCGGTGCGCTCGGCGGGACCGGGCGGCCCGCCTGCCGCCGTCTGCTGCGCGGCGGCCCGCCTGTCCGGGCGTGACGTGTGGCCGGCCCGCGGCGCCGGCCTCCCGGGGAGGCTCACAGGTCCGGCGCTGCGCAGCGGAAGCCGGGCCCGGCCCGGACGCTTCCGTCGTCGGCGACGGTGAGCAGGGCGTAGCCGGGGTGCGCGCGGATCCACGTGTGGGCCGCCGCCGGGCCGAGGACCACCGAGGCCGTCGCGAACACGTCCGCCCACACCGCGTCGGGTCCGGTCACGGTGGCGGACAGCAGTCCGGTGGCGGGCTCTCCCGTGCGCGGGTCGGTGATGTGCCGGCCGCGCTCGCCGGGGCCGGACGTGGCGACCGCGCAGTCGGCGCCCTCGACGACCGCCAGCAGCCGGTCCGGGCGGCGCGGGTCGACGATCCCGGTACGCCGGACCGCGCCGGGACCGGCCGCCGGGCCCAGGCGCACATCACCGCCGCCGTTCACGCAGGAGCGGGGCGCTCCGGCGCGGCGCAGTGTCCGGTAGGCCTCCTCGACGGCCCAGCCCTTCACCACCCCGCAGGGGTCGAGGCGGCCGGAGGCCCAGGCGTCGAAGGCGCCGCGGGTGGCGCTGTGGGCACGGTCCGCGAGTTCCAGCATCCGTACGACCTCGCGCGGCGCCCGGGCGCGGCCGAGTTCGCCCCGGTTCATCCTGCTCACGACGCTGTCCGCGCGGAAGGGCGAGTAGAGCCGGTCGAGGTGGTGCAGCAGCGCCACCGCCCGGTCGAGGGCGCGGCGGAGGCGGGGCTCGGGCGGATGGTCGAGGACGAAGGAGAAGACCGTGCCCATGACCGGTTCGCTGTGCCGGAACGGTGCGGCGGGAGCGAGGGGAGCGGCGGGGACCGCCGGCGCCGCGGGAGCGGTCCGGGCCGCGGGGTCAGCCATGGGAGCGGTCCAGCGCGCTCTGCAGGGAGCTGATGTATCCGTCGCTGGTGTAGGTCGCGCCGGACACCGCGTCGATCCGGGCGCTCTGCGCGGCGAGCGCCTCGCGGGTGAGCTGCGGGACCGCCGAAGCGGCAATCTCCCGGTCGCGGGCGTTGCCGTCGGGCAGCCGTACGGCCTCGACCCGGGTGAGACGGCCCTTGGTGAGCGTGATCCGCAGCTGCACGGGCCCGTACTCGGTCGGGACGACGTCCCCGGTGAAGACGCCGGTGCGGCCGGCGGCCGGAGCGGTGCCGCCGCCCGCGGCCCGGGTGCCGGGGGCGTCCGGCGGCCGGTGCGGCTTCGCGGCCAGGACGGTGACGAGGGCGACGAGGGTGACGGCGGAGGTGATGACGACGCGTCGCACGGTTCTCTCCCCTTTGCGGAGTGCAGGCGTTCGCGGAGTGCGGGCGCCGCCCGGAACGAAGGCCCGGCGGCAGGCGGAGCGAGGGCTCCGCGTCACAGGGCGAAGGCTTCTTGATGGATGCGGCGGGACGGGACCCCGGCGGCCACGAGAGCGGACCGGGCGGCCTCGGCCATACCGGGCGGCCCGCAGACGAAGCAGTCCCGCTCGGCGACGTCCGGCACCAGTGCGCGCAGCGCGCCCGGTTCCATGGGCAGGCGCAGGCCGGGCGGTTCACTGACCGAGTAGTGCACCCGGGCCCCGCGCGCCGCGGCGATGGCGTCGAGTTCCTCGCGCAGCACCAGGTCGTGGACGGTGCGGGCCCGGAAGAGCAGTACGGGATCGCCCGGCAGTGTCTCGAACAGGGCACGCAGCGGGGCGATTCCGACCCCGCCCGCCAGCAGCAGGCTCTTCCGGGAGCGGGCGCGCGCCGCGGTCATCGCCCCGTAGGGGCCCTCGGCCCACACCCGGGTGCCGGGCCGCAGCCGGGCGAGGGCGGCGCTGTGCCCGCCCGCCGCCTTGACCGTGATCCGCATCCCGTACGGCCCGACGGGGGCGGACAGCGAGTAGGGGGTCGCGGTCCACCACAGGCGCCGGTCGAGGAACCGCCAGCGGAAGAACTGCCCCTCCCGTGCCGCCATTTCGCCCAGCCGGCGTCCCGTGAGCCGGACGGAGACGACGCCGGGGCCCTCGGGGCGCACCTCGGCGACCCGGAGGCGGTGCCGCAGGCCGAACCGCAGGGGTGCCAGCAGCCGGAAGACCACCAGCAGCCCCGCGGCCGTCGCGTAGAGCGCGTACCAGGCGGCCCGCGCGGCCGGGTTGCCGGTGAACTCGGCGCCGTTGCTCAGCTGGTGGCCGAACGCGAGGAAGATCGCCGCGTAGGTCAGCAGGTGCAGGAAATACCACGTCTCGTAGCTGAGCCTGCGCCGGGCCGCGCGGGCCGAGAGGACGGCGGTGGCCAGGAACAGCGCGCAGGCGGCGGTGGCCTTGAGCATGTCCGGATAGTCCAGGACCAGCCGGGCGGTCTGCCGCACCGGCCCGGTTCCCCCGGTGAGCGCGTACCCCTCGATGATCAGCACGGCGTGCGCGAGGATCAGGGAGATGGTGTAGCGGCCCGCGGCGGCGTGCCACCGGGCGAGCCGGTCGGTGCCCAGGGTGCGGTCCAGTACGGGTATCCGCGCCATCAGGATGACCAGGACCGCGCACAGGTAGCCCGCCAGCAGCCCGGTCAGCCGCCCGGCGCCGGTCAGCCAGCCCGCCGCGCCGACCACCGACCCGGTGTCGGCCCACCACAGGGCCACCACACCGGCGGCCCCCAGCCGGCCCGCGGCGGACACCAGGAGAGCGGCCCAGGTGTCGCGGCCGGGCAGGGGCAGCCCGGCACGGCCGCGGCGCGGCGGGGTGGAGCGTGCGGCGTGGGCTGCCATGCGGGGCCTCCTTGCGGCCGGGACGGCGCGCCGGACACGGTGCCCGGCGGCGACGCCCACGGTGGCCCCGTTTCTTCAGAGAAACCTCTGAGGACGCATCCCGCCGCGCGCGACTCAGAGGGAATTCATAGGCGAGGCGGCCCCGCACGGGCGGACGGATCGGCGATCCTGGAAGCACCATGGACGACTCCGCCCGCACCCCGACCGGACCGCTGCGGCCGGACGGCAGCCCGGCCCGCGTCCTCGTCGTGGACGACGAGGAGGACCTGACGGAGGTCCTGGCCGTCGCCCTGCGCGAGGAGGGCTGGCGGGTGCGCACGGCCCGGACCGGGGCCGCCGCCCTCAGCCGCGCGGCCGAGTTCGAGCCCGACGCCGTCGTACTGGACTGGATGCTGCCCGACCAGGACGGGCTGGCCGTGCTGCGCACCCTGCGGGCCGCCCGTCCGGAGGTGTGCGTGCTGTTCCTCACGGCGCGGGACGCCGTCGAGGACCGGGTGACGGGCATCACGGCGGGCGGGGACGACTACGTCACCAAGCCGTTCAGCCTGGAGGAGGTGCTGGCGCGGCTGCGGGGTCTGCTGCGCAGGGCCGGGCCGGCCGTCGCGGAGCCGACCGGCCCCCGGCTGATCGTGGCCGACCTGGTGCTGGACGAGGAGGCGCGCGAGGTGACGCGCGGCGGCACGCCGGTGGATCTGTCCCGGACCGAGTTCGAGCTGCTGCGCTATCTGATGAGCAATCCGCGCCGGGTGCTGTCGAAGGCGCAGATCCTCGACCACGTCTGGTCCTACGACTTCGGCGGGCGCTCCCATGTGGTGGAGCTGTACATCAGCTATCTGCGCAAGAAGATCGACGCGGGCCGGCCGCCGCTGATCCGTACGGTGCGCGGCGTCGGCTACGTGCTCCGGCCCGAGGCGAACTGAGGTGCGCCGGCTCCCCGCGCCCCGCTCGCTGCGCGGCCGCCTCATCCTCGGCCTGGTGGTCCTGCTGGCGGTGGTCTGCACCTCCGTGGGGGCCGCCACCGTGCTGGCGCTGCGCGGCTTCCTCACGGACCGGCTGGACGAGCAGCTCACCGCCGGGCGCGGCCGGTTCGCCGCCAGCCTGGAGCACGAGCACGCACCCGACGCCGACAACGACGGGGACACCCGGGGGCAGGCGGAGGACACGCTGGGGGCGCGGATCGTCGACGGCCGGGTCGTCGGGGCAGCCGTGGTCAAGGACACCGACGACGACCGCCTCGAACTGACCGCGGCGGACCGGCGCGCCCTCGTCGCCGTGCCGCGGGACGGCCGGGGGCACACCGTCTCGTTGACCGGGGTCGGTGACTACCGGGTGGCGGCCTGGTCCGGGGACGAGCACGACACCCTGCTGACGGGGCTGCCCCTGCACCCGGTCGAGGAGACCCTGCACCGTCTGGAAGCCGTGGAGGCGGGGGTGTTCGGGCTCGCCCTGGCGGCCACCGGGGCCGTGGGCGCGCTGTGGGTGCGCAGGTCCCTGCTGCCGCTGGAGCGGGTGGCGGACACGGCGGACCGGGTCGCCGAACTGCCGCTGGCCTCGGGGCAGGTGGACATGCCACCGCCGGTGCCCCGGGCGGATCCGGCGACGGAGGTCGGGCGGGTGGCGACGGCGATCAACCGGATGCTCGGGCATGTGGGGGACGCGCTGGACCGGCGGCACGCCGTCGAGGAACGGCTGCGGACCTTCGCCGCCGACGCGGGCCACGAGTTGCGCACCCCGGTGGCGAATGTGCGGGCGCGTGCCGAGCTCGCGCTGCGGCACCCCGGTCCGCTGCCCGGCGACGTCCGCCGTTCGCTGGAGCGGGTGGCTGCCGAGTCCCGCCGGATGAGCGTCCTGGTGGACGAACTGCTGCTGCTGGCGCGGCTGGACGCGGGGCGCGGGCTGGAGCGGGAGCCGGTCGATCTGACGCGGCTGCTGCTGGATGCGGCGGAGGACTGCCGGACGCTGTATCCGGAACACCGCTGGACCCTCGACCTGCCCGCGGCGCCGGTCGTCGTCGCCGGTGACGGATTCCGCCTGCATCAGGTGGTGAGCAATCTGCTCGCCAACGCCGGCCGGCACACTCCGCCCGGTACCCGGGTGGAGGTGGTCCTCGGCCGCGCGGCGCGGGAGGCCGTACTGACCGTCACCGACGACGGGCCGGGGATCCCGCGTGAACTCCTCGGCCAGGTCTTCCACCGGTTCACCCGGGGCGAGGCGGGACGCTCGCGGGAGCAGGGGTCCACGGGCCTGGGGCTCGCCATCGTCGACGCCGTCGTCTCCGCCCACGGCGGAACCGCCGGCGTCGAGAGCCGCCCGGGACGCACCCGCTTCCGCATCACGCTGCCCGCGGAGTCCCCGGGGCGGCCGGCCGCGGACGACTGACCGCCGGACACGGTGCCCGCCGCCCGGCACGGCGCCCGGTACGGCTCTGCCGCTGAGCGGCACCGGTGGACAGCGCCCGGACCAGGCGCGACGCTGACGATATACCCCACGCCCGACATTGCGGGCGTAACGGTCTCGGTGAAAGAGGGTGCGAGATGGGCCCGAGCTTCACGGTGGGCGTCGACGGCTCGCCCGAGAGCACGGCGGCTGCACGGTGGGCAGCCGGTACCGCGCAGCGCTGGGAGTCGGCGCTGCGCCTGGTGGCGGTCCGGACGGGCCCGGAGGGTGCCGCTCCGGGACGGGAGCCGGGGGCGCGAGCGGAGGCGGCACCGGAGCCGGGCAGGCAGGCGGAGGCGTCCGATGTGCTGCCGACCGTCGCGGACCAGCTGCGCGCCGAGCACCCGGCCGTACCGATCAGCACCTCGGCGCTGGAGGGGGCCGCCGCGGGGATCCTGACGCAGCTGTCGGGCGAGGCCGAGCTGCTGGTCCTCGGCTCGCGCGGGCTGGGCGCCGTCCACGGCTTCCTGGTCGGCTCGGTCGCCCTGCCCGTGGTCGCCCACACCCGGTGCCCCCTCGTCCTCGTCCGGGACTCCTCCCGTGCGGACGAGCGCACCGCACGGGGGACGGCCGAGCCCGCGGAGCGGGTCTCCGCGCATCCGGCACCCGGCGTGGTCGCGGGCTTCGACGTGCGGGAACCGGCCGCGGAGCCGCTGGAGTTCGCCTTCGCGGCCGCCCGCAGGTGGGGCGCGCCGCTGACGGTCCTGCACGGCTGGGAGCCGCCGCCCGTCTACGGGGCGCGGCCGCTGCCGCTGGCCGCGACGGCGCTGGAGGACGTGCTGGGCGAACGTGCGGCGCTGCTGAAGCAGGCGGTGGAGCCGTGGGCCGAGCGCTACCCCGACGTGGCGGTGGACGCGCGCGCCGTCCTGGAGCAGCCGGCGGTGCTGCTGACGCGGGCCGCCGCCGAGGCGCGACTGCTGGTCGTGGGGCGGCGTACCCGCGCCGCCCGGCCGGGCACGCACATCGGCCCCGTGACACACGGGGTCATGCACCACGCGTCCGCACCGGTGGCCGTGGTACCGCATCCCTGAGACCGCTGTCCTCGACGCCCGCCGGCGCTCCGCCGGAGGCGGCACCGGGAAGCGCAGGCCGTGCGGTGCCCGCGTATCAGAGCTCCCGGTCCGTGCCGGGGACCACGGCGACCGGGCAGGGCGCGTGCTGCAGCACCGCACTGCTGACCGATCCCAGCCGCAGCCCGGGGAAGCCGCCCCTCCCCCGCGAGCCCACCACCAGGAGCCCCGCACCCGCGGCCGCGTCGAGCAGGGTCTGCCGGATGCGCCCGTTCACGCTCCGCCGCTCGACGGGCACCTCCGGACAGCGCCCGGCCCAGCCGGCCACCGCCTCGGCGAGCAGCCGCTCCTCCCCGTCCCGCAGCTCCTCCACGACCTCCGCGATGGATCTGGTGGGGTCGGTGTGCGGGAGCGTGGGCACGCTCCACTCCGTCCACGCGTGCAGCGCGAGCAGGTCCGTCTCGTGCACGGCCGCCTCCTGGAAGGCGAAGGCGGTCGCCGCTTCGGCGGCGGGCGACCCGTCCACACCGAGCACCACAGGACCGGCCGGCGGCCGCGCGGAGCGGGCCACCAGCACCGGGGTCCGGGCGACGGCGGTCAGGTGGCGGGTGACCGAGCCGAGCAGTCCGCTCGCGACCCGGCCGTGTCCGCGGCTGCCGACCACCGTCAGGAACGCCTCCGCCGCGAGTGCCGCCAGCTGGGAGCGGGCGTCGTCCGTGGAGAGCGCCGTCTCGATCGCGATGCCCGGTGCGCGGTCCTCGGCGCGGGTGCGTGCCTCGCGCAGGATGCTCTCGCCGCGCTCGCGCGGGGCGTGCACACCGGTCTCGTGGCGCACCGCGGCCAGGCCCGGTGGCAGTGTCCGGTCCACGGCGTGGGCGATCACCAGCCGCCGGCCGTGTGCCGCGGCCTCCCCGGCGGCCAGCGCCAGCGCCGCTCCGGCCGGCTCGGAACCGTCCGTGCCGACGACGACCGGGGCGGCGTTCACCGCGACGCTCCGCGGCGTGCGTACGGGGTGCGACGGGTCATGCTGGCTCCCTGCTGTCGTGGCGCCGGGCGGGCGGCCGGGGCGCCGGGCACGCGGCACGGAGAGCGGACTCCGTCGCCGGGTCCGGCCCCGGCGGGGGCCGGGTCCCGGCGCCCCGCCGTGCCCCGGCCGTACAGCCCGGCTCCCGGAGCGCCCGGCTCCTGCCGGGAGAGGCACCGAGAGGGCCCGTCCGGTCCGGAACACCCGGCTCCTGAACGGAACGCTCCCGTCCCGGGCGGCCGGCGGCAACCGGACCGGTGCCCCACCGCCCGGCGCTCACTCGTACGGGTCAACGCCGGGCTGTTCGTCAGCACGCGGATCCGGCGGCCCGCGCCTGCCGGGGGCCGGCTCCCCGCGGCTGCCGGCGCCGTCCCGCGTGCCGTCTGCGCGGGACGGGGCGACGATGGCGGGGCGGAGGGGAATCGCAGGAACCGCCACCCGCGCGCTTCACGGCGCCGGCCGTTCGTCGTCACGGAGGTCTCCGTGCCCGCAGAGTCCGCAGCCGGCCAGGCAGGCCCGACCACCGCACCCGCGCTCGGCGCCGCCGAGCTGGACGCGCTGGAGGCACACTGGCGCGCCGCCTGCTATCTGTCCGCCGGACAGCTCTACCTGCGGGCGAATCCGCTGCTGCGCGCGCCGCTCGAACCGGCGCACATCAAACCCCGGCTGCTCGGGCACTGGGGGACGTGCCCCGGCCTCAACCTGGTCCACACCCATCTCAACCGGATCATCAGGGCGTGGCGGCGGCCGACGGTCTGCATCTGGGGGCCGGGCCACGGCGCACCCGCGGTGCTGGCGAACTCCTGGCTGGAGGGCAGCTACAGCGAGCTCTATCCCGATGTCGGCCGGGACGAGGCGGGCATGGACCGGCTGTTCGCGCAGTTCTCCGCACCCGGCGGCGTGCCCAGCCATGTGGCGCCGCAGACGCCGGGTTCCCTGCACGAAGGGGGCGAACTGGGCTACTCGCTGGCGCACGCCTACGGCGCCGCGCTGGACAATCCGGATCTGCTGGTGGCCTGCGTGATCGGGGACGGTGAGGCCGAGACCGGCCCGCTGGCGGCGTCCTGGCACGGCAACAAGTTCCTCGATCCGCTCCATGACGGCGCCGTGCTGCCGATCCTCCACCTGAACGGCTACAAGATCGCCAATCCGACGGTGCCGGCGCGGATGGACCGGGAGGAGCTGGACCAGCTGCTGCGCGGCTACGGGCACGACCCGCTGCACGTCCGCGGGACGGAACCGCGCCACGTGCACGAGGCGATGGCCCGGGCCATGGACACCGCCATGGAGCGCATCGCCGGTATCCAGAACGCCGCGCGGGACGCCGGGCTCGGCGGGCGGCCCCGCTGGCCGGTCATCGTGCTGGAGACCCCCAAGGGCTGGACGGGCCCGGCCACCGTGGACGGGGTACCGGTGGAGGGGACCTGGCGGTCCCACCAGATCCCCCTGGCGGGGGTGCGGGAGGATCCGGCACGGCTGCGGGAGCTCGCGGAGTGGCTGCTCTCCTACCGGCCCGAGGAACTGTTCGACGAGCGCGGCGCTCCCCGGGACCAGGTGCTGGCGTGCGTGCCGCACGGGGAGCTGCGGCTGGGCGCCTCGCCCTACGCCAACGGCGGTCTGCACACCCGCGAGCTGCCGCTGCCGCGCCTGGAGCGGTTCGCCGTCCCGGTGCCGGGCCCCGGCCGCAGCCGGCACAGTCCGACCGAGGTGCTCGCCGGGCTGCTCGCCGACCTCGTGGAAGCGACCGCCGAGCGCCGCGACTTCCGCGTCGTCGGACCGGACGAGACGGCGTCCAACCGGCTCCAGGAGCTCTACCGGGCGACGGGCAAGGCCTGGCAGGAGGCGGTCCTTCCGGTGGACGAGCATCTGGACCGGCACGGGCGGGTGATGGAGGTCCTCTCCGAGCACCTGTGCCAGGGCTGGCTGGAGGGCTACGTCCTGACGGGGCGGCACGGGGTGTTCTCCTGCTACGAGGCGTTCGTGCACATCGTCGACTCCATGGCGGCGCAGCACATCAAGTGGCTGAAGACCGCCGCCGCGCTGCCCTGGCGACGGCCCGTGCCCTCGCTCAACTACCTGCTCACGTCGCACGTGTGGCGGCAGGACCACAACGGCTTTTCGCACCAGGACCCCGGGTTCGTCGACCACATCCTCAACAAGAGCCCCGACGTGGTGCGGGTCTACCTGCCGCCGGACGCGAACACGCTGCTGTCCGTCTGCGACCACGTGCTGCGCAGTCGCGACTACGTGAACGTCGTCGTCGCCGGGAAGCACCCCTGCTTCGACTGGCTGTCCCTGGAGGAGGCCCGCGCCCACTGCGCCCGCGGCGCGGGCATCTGGAGCTGGGCCGGGACCGGGGACAGCGGCCGGGAGCCCGATGTGGTACTGGCCTGCGCGGGCGACGTGCCGACCATGGAGATCCTGGCCGCCGCCGCGCTGCTGCGGGAGCAGCTGCCCGAACTCGCGGTACGGGTCGTCAACGTCGTCGACATGACCCGCCTGCTGCCCCGCGAGGAGCACCCGCACGGGATGCCCGACCACGAGTTCGACGCGCTCTTCACCCGGGACCG
Organism: Streptomyces sp. AA1529; assembly: GCF_000280905.1. Taxonomy (GTDB): domain Bacteria; phylum Actinomycetota; class Actinomycetes; order Streptomycetales; family Streptomycetaceae; genus Streptomyces. The sequence continues at coordinate 148,654 of NZ_ALAP01000042.1, forward strand.
GCCCGTCGTCTTCGCCTACCACGGCTACCCCTGGCTGGTACACCGGGTGGCCTACCGGCGGGCGGTCCACGACCAGTTGCATGTGCGCGGCTACAAGGAGATGGGCAGCACGACCACGCCCTTCGACATGGTCGTCCGCAACGACATGGACCGCTTCCGGCTCGTCATGGACGTCATCGACCGCGTCCCGGGGCTGGCCCCCCGGGCCGCCGCGGTGCGGCAGCGGATGGCGGACGCGCGCAGCCGCCACCACGACTGGATCCGGGAGCACGGCGAGGACCTGCCGGAGATCGCCGACTGGGAGTGGCAGCCCTCGCCTCCGGAGCCCTCCGGGGAGTCCGGACGGCAGCGGACCGATGCGGCGGGAGGCTCGGCATGAACGAGGTCGTGGTCGGGGTGGACGGCTCGGAGGAGAGCACGCGGGCCGCCCGGTGGGCGGGGCGCGAGGCCGGGGCGCGCGGGGCGGTGCTGCGCATCGTGGCGGCGGCCGGGCCCTGGGCGACGCCGGCGCCCGAGAGCGGGCCGGCGCCGGGTTCGTCGTGGCCGCGGGAGAACACCCGCGTGGCGGCGCAGGCGGCGCAGGACGCAGCCGGCGGGCTGGCCGTCCGGGAAGAGGTGGTCGGTGAGCGGCCGGTGAAGGCGCTGCTGACCGCCGCCCGGGAGGCGGACATGCTGGTCCTCGGCTCCCGGGCGCTCGGGCCCGTGGCGGGGTTCGTCCTGGGGTCGGTCGGACTGTCGGTGGTGGCCCACGCGACGCTGCCGGTGGTGGCGGTCCGCGACGGCGGGGCCCGCGCCCCGGCCCCGGTGCTGGTCGGGGTGGATGTCACCCACGACTGCGACCCGGTGCTCGGCTTCGCCTACGAGACGGCCCGGCAGCACGGTGTGGGGATCCGGGTGCTGCACGCGTGGAGCGTCCAGCACCAGTACGCCTATCCGTCGGCGCTGCCGGACCCGGCCGCCGTCGACCGGGCCGAAGCGGAGGCGGGGCGGGCGGTGGAGGAGGTGCTGGAGCCGTGGCGGCAGCGGTACCAGGACGTCGAGACGCGTGCCGTCCTGGCCCTCGGCGCCGCGGCGCCGTTCCTGCTGGACGAGAGCAGCAGTGCCGCGCTCCTGGTGACCGGACGGCGGACCAGGGGGCACCCGTTCCCCACCCGGATCGGACCCGTCACGCACGCGGCCCTGCACCACGCGGCCTGCCCGGTCGCGGTCGTACCGCACCGCTGATCCCCGCCCGCACCCGCGCCGCCGCGCGGTGCGGGGCCCGGCACGCCGGGGCCGGGCCCGGTGCGCGCCCCGCCGCGGGCGCCGGCGGTGGCCGCCCTGCGGCCGCTCTGTTTACCTGGAACCGGGCCGGACCGCCCGTCCGGCCCGGTGGCGGGATCCCGCGGCGCCGGACGGAGGGTGGGACCATGCCGGGGAACGAACCTCCGCACGACGAGTGGACCTGGAGCTACGAGGGGTACTCGCCGGAGCAGGAACGGCTCAGGGAGGCCCTGTGCACCCTGGGCAACGGCTACTTCGCCACCCGTGGCGCGGCGCCCGAGGCCGAGGCCGACGCGCACCACTACCCGGGGACGTACGCCGCCGGCTGCTACGACCGGCTCACCTCGCACGTCTCAGGCCGGCAGGTCGAGAACGAGGACATGGTCAACCTGCCCAACTGGCTGCCGCTGCGCTTCCGCCCGCGCCCCGACGGCGACGGCGACGGCGACGGCGACGGCGGGGAGCCGCCCTGGTGGGCGCCGGACCGGCCCGGGCTCCTGGAGTACCGGCAGCTCCTCGACCTGCGGGGCGGAGTCCTCACCCGGCGGCTGCGGTACCGGGATCCGGCGTCCGGGCACCGGCTGCGGGTGGTGCAGGAGCGCATCGTCCACATGGGTGACCCGCACCGGGCGGCACTGCGGACGACGTTCACCGCGGAGAACTGGTCCGGGGAGCTGGAGGTGGAGGCCGGTCTGGACGCGACCGTGACCAACAGCGGCGTCGAGCGGTACCGGGACCTCGCCGGTGCGCATCTGACCGCGGCGGAGGCGGGATCCGCCGGGGAGCACACCGTCTGGGTGCACTGCCGCACCCGTACCTCCCACCACACGATCGCACTCGCCGCGCGCCTGGGGTGCCCGGCCGGGGACGGCCGCATCCGGGTGACCGCGACGGAGGGCGGCCGCGCCCGGCAGCGGCTCGTCCTGACCCTGCGTCCGGGCGAGAGCGTGCACGTCGACAAGACCGCGGCCCTCTACCGCAGCGGGGACCGGGGCATCAGCGCTCCCCTCACCGCGGCACTCGAAGCGGTCGAACGCGCCCCCGCCTTCCCCGAACTGCTGGAGTCGCACCGGCTCGCCTGGCGGCACCTGTGGGAGCGGGCGCATCTGGAGGTGCCCGGGGAGACCGGGCGCATCCTGCGGCTGCACCACTTCCATGTGCTGCAGACCCTCTCCCCGCACACCGCCGGGCTGGATGTGGGGGTGCCCGCCCGCGGGCTGCACGGTGAGGCGTATCGCGGGCACGTCTTCTGGGACGAGTTGTTCGTGCTGCCGTACCTCAATCTGCACTTCCCCGAGGTCTCCCGCGCCCTGCTCGCCTACCGGCACCGCCGGCTGCCCGCGGCCTGCCGGAACGCCGAGGCCGCCGGGTACGCGGGGGCGATGTATCCGTGGCAGAGCGGCAGCGACGGACGCGAGGAGGCCCAGATCCTGCACCTGAACCCGGAGTCCCGGCGGTGGCTGCCGGACCACTCGCGGCTGCAGCGCCACGTGGGAGCGGCCGTCGCCTACAACGTGTGGCGCTACGCGGAGGCCACCGGCGACCGGGAGTTCCTGCACACGCAGGGCGCCGAGATCCTGCTGCGGATCGCTCGCTTCTGGTCCAGCGCCGCCGCGTACGAGGCGGCCGACGGGCGCTACCACATCCGGGGCGTGCTGGGGCCGGACGAGTACCACGACGCGTACCCCGGCAGCGGACGGCCGGGCATCGACGACAACGCCTACACCAACGCGGCCGCCTCCTGGGTGCTCGCCCGGGCGCTGGACCTCGTCCGCGGCCTCCCCCACCCGCGGCGGGACCATCTGCTGGCCGAACTGGGGCTCACCGCGGCGGAGCTGGACCGCTGGGAGGAGGTCTCGCGGCGGCTGTGCATCCCGTTCCACGGCGGGGTCATCGACCAGTTCGACGGCTACCACGCGCTGGCGGAGCTCGACTGGCAGCGCTACCGCGACCGGTACGGCGACATCCGCAGGCTCGACCGCATCCTGGAGGCCGAGGGGGACTCCGTCAACCGCTACCAGGCGTCCAAGCAGGCCGACGTCCTGATGCTCGGCTACCTGTTCCCGCCGCGGGAACTGGCCGCCCTCTTCCAGCACCTGGGGTACCGCGTCGACGAGGAGACCTGGGACCGCAGCGTCGACCACTACCTCTCCCGCACCAGCCACGGCTCCACCCTCAGCGGACTGGTCCACGGCTGGCTGCTGTCCAGGGAGCAGCGGCCCGAGGCGTGGCGCTACATGCAGGAGGCACTGCGGGGCGACGTGTGCGACCTGCAGGGCGGCACCACTCCGGAGGGCATCCACCTCGGCGCCATGGCCGGCACCCTCGACCTCGTCCAGCGCGGCCTGACCGGGCTGGAGGCACGGGACGGCACCCTCCACCTGGCGCCCGCCTCCGTCCCCGAACTGTGCAGCTACGGCTTCACCATCCGCTTCGGCGAGCACTGGGGCGTCCGCATCCGGCTGCGCAGGGACTTCCTGGAGGTGAGCCTCCCGTCGGCGGAACGGTCGGCGCTGCGGGTCGCCCTCGGCGGGCACACCGTCCTCGTCGCCCCCGGCGAGAGCCGCACCATCAGCCTGACGGAACCTCCACGCCCCTGACCGGGACATGACGGGGGACACACGAAGCGCCGGAGCCGCCGCCGTGCCACCGACGGCTCCGCCTCCGGGCCACCGGACGCGGCTCTCCGGCGCTGGTGCTCCGACCGGGAAGGTTCGCCGGGGCGGTCGTCCGGGCGGTTGGATGCACGGAGACGACCGCTCCGACTGCTGGGGTGCCGTGGCTGAGCTTGTCCGCGTGCGCCCGGCCTCCTTGACCCCCCGGTGGGCGGGAGGCCATCCCCACCTGCTCCCCGAGCGCAACGCCAAGCTGACCGCCCGACGAATCTACGCGGCCACAGCACGGGCGAGCAGGGGCTCACCGGGCAGGCGAACCGCTCGTGACCATGGACTCACGCAGGCGAGAGCATCTCCTGAAGGATGCGCTGCAGCTCGGCGCGGTCCTGGGGGGTGACCCTCGCCAACCTGCGGTCGTACTCCGCCGCGAGGGCTGCAAGTGCACGATCCCGCGCCTCTGTGCCCTCAGCGGTCAGTACGAGCCGATGACGCCGCAGGTCCGCCTCGTCGATCTCGCGGCGGATGAAGCCCTTGGCGACGAGGTTGCGGACGTAGACCGTCACGCTCGCCTTGGGCAGCAGCAGCGCCGTCGCGATCTCGGCGGGGTACGGCGATGCCTCCACCTCGGCCAGGACGAAGAACTCCTTCGTCTCCAACCCGAGCTCGGCCAGCTCCTCCGTGCAGGCATCCATCACGACTGCCAGCAGCCGCTGGTTCAGCGTCCACAGCTGCGCCCCATCGACCGGCATGCGAGCCCTCCTCCATGTGGTACAGTTTCGTATTAGTCTCAGATCATATAAAAACAGTCGCGTACTGGACTCTTATAGAACAACAATCTCACGAAAGAAGCCAGGCATGGTTCAGCACCTCAGAATCCCGCGCGGGCCCGTCAACCTCGCCGCGGACCTCCATCTGCCCGACAGCGCCGACAGCAGCGCACCGCTGTGCGCCGTGGTGCTCTCCACCCCGGGCAGCAGCGTGAAGGAGCAGATCGGCGCCAACTACGCCTCCCGTCTCGCCGCCCGGGGCATCGCGGCGCTCGTCCTCGACCCCGCCCATCAGGGTCAGAGCGAAGGCGAGCCCCGCGACCTCGAAGACCCCTACCGCCGAGGCGAGGACATCTCCTACGCCCTCGACGTGCTCACCACGGCCCCCGGTATCGACCCGCAGCGCATCGGCGTCCTCGGCATCTGCGCCGGCGGCGGCTACGCCGTGCACACCGCCCGCACGGACCACCGCATCAAAGCGGTCGGCACGGTCGTCCCCGTCAACATCGGCAACGCCTTCCGCAGCTTCTCTCCTGATGGTCCGGCCGCAGCACTCGACGCCCTCGGGGACGCGCGGACCGAAGAGGGCCGCTCCGGCGAGATGACCCGCGTGAACTGGCTGCCCGACACCCTCGAGGACGCCACGGCAGCGGGCCTGACCGACATCGACACCACTCAGGCCGTCACCTACTACCGCACCGAGCGCGGCGGCAACGAACACTCCACGAACCTCCGCCTCCTGCGCAGCGACCCCCTCCTGCTGGGCTACGACGCCTTCCACCTGGCCGATCAGCTCATGACCCAGCCCCTCCAGGTCGTCCTCGCCGGACGCACCGGCAACACCGGCTCCTACGACATGGGCATGCAGCTGTGGAAGCTGGCCCCCAACCCAGTCGACCTCATGGTGATCGACGGCGCCGGCCACTACGAGATGTACGACGAGCCCGCATACGTCGACGCCGCCGTCGAAAGGCTGACCAACTTCTACGTCAACAACCTGTAAGGCATCCAACCCGGCGAACCTGTGCGGTCACAGCACCAGCGGGATCCGCGACCGGGACGGAACCTTCCGGTGAGCGTGCGCCTGCGGAACGATGCGTCCACCGGTGCGCCGCAAGTGCGCCCCGCAGAGCACTCGGGCCCAGCGGCCCCTCCCGGATTCTCCGGAGCGGGCACTCACAGGCGCCACTCCTCGAAGAGGATACCCAGCAGATTCTCCTGCCTGGCCTTGAGCAGTTCGGGAGTCCATTCGCTGTGCTGGAGCACCTGGCCGGTCAGGGCGAAAGGGACCACTCCGCCACGGCCCGTGAAATACTTGGCCTTCTTGGCAGCGAACACGTAATTCTGTGCAGCCGAGTTCTTGGCACGGTTCAGCAGCACCAGATTGCCCAATCGGTGCGTCCACTGATGACGTTGTTCCTCGTCGAACAGCTCGGCCCACTGCGAGTCGGGGCTCGGGTTCTGCGGCAGTACGTGCTCCACCGTGATGAGCGGGTGGTCGTAGGTGACTCCTTGTCCACGAGCCAGCAGCTCGTCGAGTCGGAGGAGGACGTACTTGCGGATCTTGCCGACCAGGTAGAGCTCGCCGTCGAGCTTGGCCCGCGTGTCTGTCCGCTCCTCCTCACGGAGTTCGAGCGCCGGCGAGTCGAGCCCATGGCCTTCGTCGAGTTGACGAAGGAGCTCGGCATAGCGCGTCACCCGGGGGGTGGTGTAGACCCGCCGGATGAACATGCTGGCCGACAGCCGCTCCAGCGCACGCATGAAGGTGTCGAGCCAGTCGGGATCGTTCTCGTGATGTCGCAGCGCCCAAAGCGCCGCAGGCCGCCCGATGATGACGGACGAAGCGGGCCGCCGGACACTCGATCAGCTCAACTGTTCCCGGCCGCACGGGGCCTCGTCCGGCATCGGTCCGCGCACCCCGCGGGCGCGGCCCCCCCCGGCCCGGCCCCGGCCCGGTGTGCCGTCCGGGGGTGGTGGGTGCGGGGTGCCGGGCGCCGGGGCCGGGGCCGGGGGCCGGGGCGCGGGTGTCAGTCCCGGTAGTCGGGGGCGATGCGTTCGACCAGCCGGAGCAGCGCGGACCAGGCGAGGTCGTAGCCCTGCTCGTCCTGGAGGTCGGACTCGTCGTCCTCGCCGGAGAGTTGGCGTGCGGTGCGTTCGCAGACCCCGGAGGGCGGCAGGGTGAGCCGGGCTCCGCCGGACTGGGCCGAGAGCTGGATCTCGCACGCCTTGTCCAGGTAATACATGCGCAGGAACGCCTGGGCGGGGGTTTCGCCGACGGTGAGCAGGCCGTGGTTGCGCAGGATCATGGCCGGGTGCCCGCCGAGGTCGGCCACCAGGCGCTGCTGCTCGGCGAGGTTGAGGGCGACGCCCTCGTAGTCGTGGTAGCCGATCCGGCCGTGGAACTCCATGGAGATCTGGTTCACCGGGAGCAGGCCCTGCTCCTGGGCGGCGACGGCGCATCCGGCCCTGGTGTGGGTGTGCAGCACGCAGTGGGCGTCCGGGCGGGCGGCGTGCACGGCGCTGTGGATGACGAAACCGGCCGGGTTGACCGGGTGGGGACTCTCCTCGACGGCACGGCCGGACAGGTCGATCTTGACGAGGTTCGAGGCGGTGATCTCCTCGAAGAGCAGGCCGTAGGGGTTGATCAGGAAGTGCTGCTCGGGCCCGGGGAGGCGCGCCGATATGTGGGTGAAGATCAGGTCGGTCATCCGGAAGTGCGCCACCAGGCGGTAAACCGCGGCGAGTTCGCGGCGCAGCCGCAGTTCCTCGTCGGAGACGGTCCGGGCGGCCCGGTCGGCGCGGGTGGTCGGGGCGGTCACAGGGTGCCTCCTTCAGGGGCGGAATCGATGACGCGGGTGCCGGGGGTGCCGGAGGTTGCGGGGGTGACGACGGGGGTGAGGGGCTGCCCCGTGCGGTGCCAGGCGACGACGTTCTCGGCCGGGCGCTCCACATAGGTGCGGCACGCGGCGTCGGAGAGGAAGGCCATGTGCGGGGAGAGCAGCAGCCGGGGATGGGTGCGCAGCGGGTCGTGCGGGGCGGGGGGCTCGGTGGGGAGGACGTCGAGAGCGGCCCCGGCGAGCCGTCCGCCGTCGAGGGCTGCCAGCAGCGCGGTGTGGTCGAGCAGGCCGCCGCGTGCGACGTTGACCAGGACGCTGCCCTCCGGCAGCCGGTCGAGCTCGGTGCTGCCGATGAGGCCGCGGGTGGCATCGGTGAGCGGGGCGTGCAGGGACAGCACATCGCTGGAGGCCAGCAGGGTGTCCAGGCCGGTCCGCCGGAAGGCGGCGGGCCCACGCGCCGGGCGGTCCAGCGGATCGTGGGCGAGGACGCGGCCGAAGAGCGGCGCGGCCAGCTCGGCGAATCGGGTGGCGATCCGGCCGGTGCCCACCAGGCCGAGGGTCAGCTCGCCCGGTCGCCGGGGCAGCCGCGGCAGGTCGCCGGTCCAGCCGCCGCGCCGCACCGCCGCGTCGGCCTGCGGAAGCTCCCGGATCAGCGACAGGGCGGCGGCGAGCGCGTGGACCGCGACCTCCTCGGTTGCCGCGCCCGGGAGGTTGCACACCCACACGCCGCGGGCACGGGCAGCCTCGGTGTCGACCATGTCGTAGCCGACCGAGCAGGTGGCCACGATGCGCAGCGCCGGGAGCCGGTCGAGGAGGTCGGCGTCGATGCGGGCGTACCCGACGAGCAGGGCGACCGCGTCCGCCGCCGCCCGGACGACGGCGTCCGGGGCCGGGCTGTCGGCGATCCGCACCTCGAACCCCGCCTCGGTCAGCTTCGCCACCCCGGGGGCCGGGTCCAGGTCGTCGGGATCGGTGAAGACGGCGAGCGGCGGGCCGGTCATGTCGTGCTCCTGGTCGGTGTGTCGGTCGTGTGCGGCCGGCGCCCGGTCGGGGACCGGGGTCGGTCGGCGGTCGGTCGTCGGTGGCCGGTCGGCGGTCGGCCGGGGAGGCGGTCGGGGCCGGCCGCCGGCTCGGGCCGGTGGCGCGGCCTCAGACCCCGGCGGTCGCCGGACGGCCGGCCGCCGGGCTGTCCGCGGTCACCGGACCGTCCGGGTCTCGCCCGCCAGGCGCCGGCGCCACGCCTCGACGACAGCTTCCTCGGTCGGCCTGGTGGCCAGGCTGACGACCACGTAGGCGACCAGGCCGGCGAGCAGGCCGTAGTAGATCGGCTCGTTGGCGAGGAGCCCGTCGGCCACCATAAAGGTGAGCACCGTGCTGCCGCCCGCGACCATCGAGGCAAGGGCGCCCTGGAGGTTGCCGCGCCGCCAGACCAGGCCGCCGAGCACCGGTATCAGCAGACCGCCGACGAGCAGGTCGTAGGCCACGGTGAGGGCCGCGATGACATCGCCGAGCAGGCAGGCGAGGGCCATGGACAGCACGCCGAGGACGGCGACGGCGACCCGGTCGGAGGCGACGCTCACCCCGGCGGGCAGGGCGTGCTGGACGATCGCGGCGAACGCCTGGTCGGCGTCGGCGAGCCGCGGGTGGAGCGTCTTGGTGGCCATGCCGATGACGGCCCCGGCCACGGCGTAGACCAGGCAGTAGGCGCCCGCGGCGGTGCCGCCCCAGGCGGCGACCCGGTCGCTGCGCGCGGTGAAGACCCGCTGCCAGATGTCCTGGCCGATGAGCATGCCGAAGCTTTGACATCCTCGCTCACCTAAAGGGGGGCGATCCCCGCCTGCCGAGCCGTTGACCGGCGCGGCTTCGGGTGGGTTCCTGGTTCATCGCGCGATGCCGGGACGGGCCTCGGTCTTATCTGCGCTCCGCAGGCTGATGCCGCCAGTCCGGCGGCCTTGGCGACATTGACCGCCGCGTTCACATCGCGGTCGAGGACGGCCCTGCACGCCGAGCACGTCCAGGTGCGGACGTGTAGAGGTTTGGGGCCGTCCTTGGTGCCGCACTGCGAGCACACCTGGGAAGTCGGCTCGAACCGGCCGATTTTCACGAGGGTGCGCCCGTATCGAGCGGCCTTGTATTCGAGCATGGTCACGAACTGCGACCATCCGGCGTCGTGCACGGACTTGGCCAGGCGTGTGCGGGCGAGTCCTTTGACCGCCAGGTCTTCCACCGCGATGGCTTGGTTTTCGCGGATCAGCTTGGTGGAGAGCTGATGGTGGAACTCCCGCCGGGCGTCGGCCGCCTTCGCGTGTGCGCGAGCGACCTTGAGCCGGGCCTTTCTCCGGTTGCTGGATCCTTTCGCCTTCCGGTTCAGCAACTGCTGTGCCTTCTTGAGCCTCTTCTCGGCCCGGCGCAGGAAGCGCGGATTGTCGATCTTCGTGCCGTCGGAGAGAATCGCGAAGTTCGACAGGCCCAGGTCCATGCCGACCTCGGGCGCTACCTCCGGGAGGACTTCGGAGGGCTCGGTCTCGACCACGAAGGACGCGAAATATCTACCGGCCGCATCCTTGATCACAGTCACCGTGAACGGCACGGACGGCAGGGAGCGCGACCATTTCACGGCCACATCGCCGACCTTGGGAAGCCGCAGCTTCCCGCCAGGGGTGATCTTCCATCCGGCGTTCGCGGTGAACCGTACGGACTGCCGATTGTCCTTGCGGCTCTTGAATCTGGGAGGCCCATGCGGGGGCGTCTGCCCTTGAGGCCGTCGAAGAAGTTCCGGTACGCCGTGTCCAGGTCCCGAAGAGACTGCTGGAGGACCACCGACGACACCTCACCGAGCCATGCGCGCCCCGGCGTCCCCTTTGACGCGGTGAGCCGCTTGGACAGCTCACCGGAGGTGACGAACGGCAGCCCGGCGGCGCGGGCGTCCTCCCGGACGCGCAACGCGTCGTTGAAGACGACCCGAGCGCACCCGAACGCCCTGGCCAGCGCCGAGCGCTGCGGACCGTTCGGGTACAGACGGAACCCGTACCTGAGCTGCACAGCGGTCATCATACATATTTGGGTCATGTCGACATGTTGAATTCCAAATCCTGATGTACGCACCGGCCGTCACCTCGTCCACAACCTTCATGTCCAGCTGGTCTCTGTCACGAATCACCAGCCCCGAACCATGACCGACCGGCCGAGGTCACGCACGCGCTGCTCCCCGACGACGGGCCAGGCGCAGCCGACCACTGGATCGTCGTCCATGGCCGGCTGCTGCGGCCCCGGCCGGGTCCCGCCGACCGGTCGCACACCGACCCGGCCCGAATCTCCGCGCTGGGCACCGCGCTCGGCACTCCCTATGTGCACCTCGACCGGACGCGGCTGCGGGCCCTGGTCCCGAGCGCGCCGGACGCCCGGCCGGGCCCTCCCGCGCAGGCCGCCGCCCTCGGCTGGACCCTCGGCTTCAGCTCACCGGTACCAGCGGCCGAGCTGCCCGGCGCCGACGCCCAGGCCGGGCGGGCGCTGGAGCGGGCCGTCGCCAGCGAGGCCCCGGCGGTGGTCCACAGCGCGGCGCACACCCTCCACTCGCTGGTGTCCGCGCCCGAAGCACACGAACACGCCCGGGCCCGGTTCGCCCCGCTCACGGGGGCCGGCTGAGGGGCTCATGCCGGGGGTTTGCTTCCCCAGATGCGGACGGTGTCGCCGACCCGCATCCAGTTCCAGAGGCGCTCCGCGTCGTCGTGGCGGAGATTGACGCAGCCGTGCGAACCGGGCGGGCTGTAGATGTTCTTGCGGGTGCCGTGCAGGGCCTGGCCCCCGCTGAAGTACTGGCTGAAGGGCATCGGCTGGTGGTACAGGCTCGAATAGTCGTCGCGCACACGCCGCTGGATGGAGAACCGTCCGGTGCGCGTCTCGTACCCCGGCGCGCCGCTGCGCAGGGGCACCGCCTGGACGACGACCTTGCGGCCCTTGAGCAGCCACATCACCTGGTGGGTCAGATCGAGGCAGGCGACCCGCCCGCGTTCGGGCGGGCAGTGCCCGTCCGCCAGCAGCTGCTCGGGGTGCCCGGCCGCCCAGCGCGCGTACAGGGCGCGGTAGGTGGTGGGTGAGGCGAGGCCGTCCGCGGGGAGCACGCCCTCCCGCTCCTGGAAGTCCCGGATGGCGGCGCAGTCCTGCGGCGACTGGGTACCGTCCACCGGGAGTCCCAGGTATCCCTCGACCTCGCGCTGCCGCGGACCGGTTCCGGTGGTGCACTCGCGCTGCGGTTCGGGCTCCTGCGGGGCGGTCTCCTGTGGTTCGGGCTCCTGCCCGGCGGGGCGGGCCGTCGCTGAGCGCGGATGGCCGGCGGCGGTGCCGGCCAGGGGCGGGACGAGCGCCTGCGCGGGCGCGGCTTCGGCGAGGCCGAGCAGCAACAGCAGCGCGAGGGCGGGGGTGTGTGTTTTTCGTACGGACCGCGGGAATGTGTTCGCTGGCATGCACGGGGCTGTGCCCTGCCGACCGGATGCGCAGCACGGAAGTCCGCCGAATCACCTGAGCGCCGCACACCGGCTCCCGGCTGCGGGCCGGTCGCACCGCGCCGGTCCCCTCCCGGTCCGGCCTCGCTCCGGTCCGCGCCCCGGTCCGGCCTCGCCCCGGTCCGCGCTCCGGCCCGGGTGGAGCACCGGGCCGGGTGCGCGGACGGCGGAAGGCCGCTGTCAGCCGGTCAGCGTGGCCGGGTCGCTGACGCCCGGCTCGCCGGTCTCGACATGGCCGGCGAGGCGGCGCTTCCAGCCGGGGTCGGCCTCGCAGGTGACCTCGAGGTCGTACCAGCGCTCGCTCTTCCGCAGCCGCACCGTGGTCACCACTTCGGCGCCCGGGCGCACCGTGTGCGTCCGCTCGGCGCCGCCGTAGGCGTTGCTCACCGTCAGCGTGCGGTCGGTGTCGGCGGCGTTGGTGAGGGTCAGCTCGATGTCGCCGCTCTTGGCGAGGTGGCGTGCGGTCACCTCGCAGCCCGCCTGCTTGTTGGGGCCCTTGAAGGTGCGCAGGAAGCCGTTCGGACCGTGCGCCGTCAGGTCGTAGCTGCCGCCGGAGTAGGCGCTGTTCCAGGTGTCGGACAGCTCCTTGCCCGCCTCGGTGGTGTAGGTCCAGGGGCCGTCGCCGCGGTTCGCGGAGGTGACGAGGAAGAAGGCGCCCGCCGACTTCCCGCCGCTGAAGGTGAGGGTGAATCTGCCGTCGGAGGTGCGGGCCGCGCCGTCCACCAGCGGTGCGTAGGGCAGCGGGCGCGTGTGCCGCGAGCCGGCCTCCTGGCGGGGCAGCACCGGCTTGGCCGGCGGCTTGGGCACATAGCTGTCGTGCCGGTCCCGGTCCGGGGGCTCGTAGGCGTCGGTGCTCGGCAGCCGCGCGGGTTCGGTGTCCTTGAGGGTGAAGTCGAACGCCGAGGTCAGGTCGCCGCACAGGGACCGGCGCCATGGCGAGATGTGCGGCTCGTGCACCCCGAAGCGGCGCTCCATGAAGCGGAGGATGGAGGTGTGGTCGAACAGTTCGGAGCACACGTAGCCGCCGGTGCTCCAGGGCGAGACGACGAGCATCGGCACCCGCTGGCCGAAGCCGTAGGGTCCGGGGGCGTATCCGGAGAGGCCGCCGGTGTACTGGTCGAGGGAGGTGTCCGCGGTGGCGCGGCCCTGGGCCGCGGAGGCCGGCGGATAGGGCGGTACGACGTGGTCGAAGTAGCCGTCGTTCTCGTCGTAGGTGATGAACAGCGCCGTCTTCGCCCAGACCTCCGGGTCGGCGGTCAGCGCGTCCAGCACCTGGGAGATGTACCAGGCTCCGTAGTTGGCGGGGAAGTTGGGGTGCTCGGTGAACGCCTCGGGGGCGGCGATCCAGGAGATCTCGGGGAGCCTGCCCGCCTTGACGTCGGCCTTGAGCTGGTCGAAGAAGCCGTCGCCCTGCTCGGCGTCGGTGCCGGTGCGGGCCTTGTCGTGGAGCGGGTCGCCGGGCCGGGCGTTGCGGTACGCGTCGAAGTAGAGCAGCGAGTTGTCGCCGTAGTTGCCGCGGTAGGCGTCCTCGATCCAGCCCCAGTGGCCGTCCGCGTCGAGGCCGTCGCCGACGTCCTGGTAGATCTTCCAGGAGATGCCGGCCTCCTCCAGGCGTTCGGGGTAGGTGGTCCAGCCGTAGCCGGCCTCCTCGTTGCCCAGGACGGGGCCGCCCCCTTTGCCGTCGTTCCCGGCGTGCCCGCTCCACATGTAGTAGCGGTTGGGGTCGGTGGCGCCGATCATCGAGCAGTGGTAGGCGTCGCAGACGGTGAAGGCGTCGGCGAGCGCGTAGTGGAAGGGGATGTCCTTCCGGGTCAGATACGCCATGGTGCCGGTGCCCTTGGCGGGGATCCACTGGTCGTACCGGCCCTCGTTCCACGCCTGGTGGCCGCCCGCCCAGTCGTGGTTGAGGCCGGCGATGAACTGCATGCCGAGGTTCTCGGCGTCGGGGTGGTAGGGCAGTACGTCCTTGTGTCCGTCGGACTGCTGCCAGACCGTCCGGTTGCCGGTCGGTGCCGCGGGGCGGGGGTCGCCGAAGCCGCGCACTCCGCTCAGGGTGCCGAAGTAGTGGTCGAAGGACCGGTTCTCCTGCATCAGCACGACGATGTGCTCGACGTCGTCGATCGTGCCGGAACGGCGGGCCGCGGGGATGGCTGCGGCCCGCGCGATGCTGCCGGAGAGGGCGGAGAAGCCCGCGGTCGCGCCGGCTATCTGGAGGAACCGGCGCCGGTTGAGTTCTGGCATGGGTCTGCTGACCTCACAGGGCGAATCGGAATCGTCGGACCGGCAGAGTCTGTCAACAACAGCGGCACCAGGGAAGGCCACCTGTATGAACAAGTTGGCAACATCTGGGAACGGTTCCCGCAAGGACACCCCCTACCACCAGCAAAGATTTCCGGGGACGGCGGGTCGACGACTGCCGGGCTGCGTTCCTCGCCGTTGGATACCGTCGGATACCGTCGGAGTCCGCCCTCGTGACCACCGCCACACGCCGTCGGCCGGAATACGGGGCACCCCGACACGCGCGGCAGCGGACGGGCCGCGGCCCGCCGGGGGACGCACGATGAAGCGGTGAAGGAGGACCAACCGATGGCCGAGGAGCAGGACGGGTCCCCGGAGGGCGGCCGCGAGGTGGCGGCGTCCGGCAGGTGGGCGCGGGCGAGGCAGTGGCTGGACCGGGCGAAGGGGTCGGCCGGCTACGAGCGGCAGACCCTGGAACTCATCGGCAAGAGCGCCCTGGCGGCCACCGCGGCCTGGTACGTGGCCCACAACGTGCTGGCCGCGCAGAGCCCCGCCTTCGCGCCCTTCTCCGCGGTCCTCATCATGCAGGTGACCATCTATCAGTCGCTGGT
>NZ_ALAP01000043.1 GCF_000280905.1 Streptomyces sp. AA1529
GGGGCCGGGGACGGGCTTCCGCGCCTTTCCCCGACGGCTGAAGCGCGCCGTCGGCGTACGGACCGTCACCGGCGGGCTGCGGGGAGAGGACCCCGCATCCCCGCCCGAACCGAGAGGCTACGTGGCGTCCGGCGGTCCGGGGCGGGTCCGGGCACCAGGAGAGAGAATCTTCACGGCCGCCGCACCGGCGGTGCCACACCGGAGTCCGGCAGTGTGCACGAGGAGTGACGGGCTCACCTCGTCGGCGGCGATCCCGTGGACCGCTCGCCGGGAGGAATCACTCGCGGGAGTCGATCAACGCGCACCACAGCCCGTGCCGCGGCGCACCGTCGGGAGCCGTCCACCCGACGGTGATGTGAGCGGCCGAATCCGTGGTCTCCGGCACGGTGTGGGCCGGCGGCACGCGCAGGAACCGGAGCCACAGCGAGCCCTCGACGGGGAGGACGAGTGTCACGTCGGTGGAGCGCTTCCCGTCGTGCACCGCTCCGGTACCGGCATCCTGGAGGGGCACGTCGGTGGCCGCGCGCACCCTGACGGTGCGGTCGGGGGTGTCGCTCCGGCTCTGCGCCTGGGCCTCGGCCCGTCCGGTGAGCAGCGCGTAGAGCTGCGCCACCGCCACCGGGTCACGCGTGGCGTCGTAGACCCAGCGCTTGCCCAGCACGCCGTGCTCCAGCGTGCCGACGAGCGCGTCCTCCGCACCGGCGAGCGGCGCCGCCCGGTAGGTCATCGGCGTCTGATAGGTCACCGGTTCGCCCCCGGCGCTGTCCGTGACCGCCATGAACTCGATGCCCACCTCGCCGGAGGGGTCCTCCAGCCGGAAGCCGCCGGCCTTGGCGAGAACGGGCTGTTCCCCACTCGCGGCCTCACTCGCGGCCTCACCCGCGCGGTACCACGGCCGGGAGGGCAGCCACCGGGTGAGCAGTTCCAGCTTGGTGGGGCTCAGCGTGGTGTGATGGATGATCGCCATGACCGGTGCCTTCCGTTCGAATCCGGACCGTATCCTGCCAGCCCCGCCCTCCGGCCGGTACGCGGCCCGCACCCGTCACCCCGTCCCGGACGGCGCGGTGCCGTTCAGGGCACGGCGGTCGGCGGCTGCGGCTGGAGCTCGGCCAGGCCCTGCCGGGTCGCGGCCACCACGACCCGGTCCTCGGGGCGCAGGACGTAGTCCGGCCGGAGGTCCCAGACCAGGCCGGTCGGGCGCTGCTCCCCGTCGGCCGGGCGCGGGACGCCGAGGTCGGGGCGCCGCTCGGCCGGTGCCGTGGTGTCCAGCGCGAGGACCCGCCAGGCGCCCGGCCGGAAGGCCGCTTCGACGGTACGGCCCTCCAGCTGCGGATGGCCGGCGACAGTCAGCGCCGCGAAGACCAGCACTCTGCGCTCCACCGGTATCGCACCGAGGATCTGACGGCCCATCATCGCACCGGCGAAGGCCGGTGCGGCCAGGTGCGAGACGCTGCGGCTGCGGGTCAGCGCGTGCGGGTGGGTGGCACGCAGCGTCCGGAACACGGCGGCCGCGAAGTCGTCGTCGTACAGCCGCAGCGCCACCCGCAGGTCCGCCTTGACCGTACGGGCGTACAGGGCGGCCTCCAGGTTGGTGGTGTCGGAGCTGGTCAGAGCGAGCAGCGAGTGGGCCCGATGGGTCTTGGCGGCCTCCAGGACGCCCTCCTGGGTGACGTCGCCGACCACCGTCGGCACCCGCAGACGCCGGGCCAGGGCCACTCCGCGCGCCTCCAGGCTCTCCTCCACGCAGACGACGGGGATGTCGAGATCGCGCAACTGGGCCAGCACCCGGGTACCGACCTTGCCGAGCCCGAGCAGCACGACGTGACCGGAGAGTCCGCGCGGCGGGCGGCGCAGGGCGGCTGCGCTGCGGAACGCCCCCAGTGCCTCCAGCGCGCCCGCCACCAGGAGCGGCAGCAGCGCGAGACCCACCAGCCCGGTCAGGAGCTGCAGCACCTGCCGCCCCGCGCTCTCGCCGAGCGCGGGGTCGTTGATGGCGAACAGGTCGAGCAGCGTGACGTAGGCGGCGTGGAGCAGATGGCCGCCGGTGATCAGCCAGGAGACGAGAGCGAGGGCGCACACGGCCAGCCCGGTGACGCCGACGGACCAGCGCAGCCTGCGGGAGAAGAACTCCGAGAGCGGCCGGCCCCGGCCGGCCGGGCGTCCGGACGGCGGTGCGGGCCGGTTCCGGGCCACCGCTTCGAGGACGATCGTGCCGCGACCGGTGGCGGCCGAGACCGCCTGCGGCTCGGGCAGCAGCTGGGGGCCGGCCGTCCCGCTGCTGTCCGAACCCTCCTCGCCGCCCGGGTCGTTGACGGTCGCCGAGAGCAGAGCGAGCGTGCACAGGCCCGGGTCGGCGGTCCCGCGGCCGGACGGAGTACGCTCCGCCGCCCGCAGCAGCAGCCCGTCGGCATGGACGATCTTGCTGGTGCCCGCGATCGCCGTGGCCGCCAGTGCCGGAGCGGCGGTGTCGGCATCGGAGAGCACGGTGGTGGACGCGTCGGCGGTGGCGGGGTCCAGGTCGGGCAGGGCGACCAGCGCGGCCTGGTCGAGGAGCTGTTCCAGGTGCTGGCCGAGCCTGCGGTTGTAGAGCCGGATCACCAGCCGCAGCCCCGGATTGAGCCTGCGGGCCGCCAGGGCGGCGTGGATGTTCGTCTCGTCGTCGTCGTGGACGAGGGCCAGCGCGGCGGCCCCGGCCACCCCCGCCGACTCCAGCACCTCTTCGGTGAGCGCGTCGGCCTCCAGCCGGTGCGGATCCGCCCCGGGCGCGGGCGGCCCGCCGGTGACGGCCGCCGAGACCCGTCCCAGCAGCGCTGCGGCCCGCCCCTGGCGGGGAGCGGACAGCCGCGGCGGCCCGGCAGGCGCGCCGCCGGGGAGGACGAGCGTGACGCGGGCTCGGTAGACGTCGCGGAGCTCGGTCGCCAGACGATGCGCCAGTGCGTCGTCGCCGCAGACGATCATGTGTCCGGCGAAGCGGTCGGGGTCGAACTGATCGGGCAGTGTGGGCACCTGCGTAGCGTGCCCTGTCACAGCTCCGGTCGCACCTCGCGGCGGGACGGCCGTGAGCAGCCGCGCTGCCCGGCCCCGGAGGACGGTGGCGGCCCCGCCACCTCTTGACCCCGGTGGGCGCAGCCACTAATTTACGCTCGAAGTGGATTCATGACACCGAAAGGAGGCGGCTCGAGGATGCGTGTCTACTCCGATCTGAGCCGCCTCGCCCGCCGCACCGTCTGGGTGCCGGGCCGGGTCGCGCACGGCTGCTGACAAAAGCCGCTCCGACGTGCCCCCGTGGCACGATTTCGCATTCTTCTCCACCATTCTCCGGCGCGCCGCCGACGCGTGCCGTCATGCGCTCGCTCCTCTTCTGCTGCGTATCCGAACACAGAAAGCTGCCTGAAATTGGCGAACACAATGAACCGACCTGCCCCGGCCCGGAACGGAGGCACGTCATGGTAGCGGCACGGATCACGGTCAACGGGAAAGAAACCCCCATCGAACCGGCACCGCCCCACGCCACGGTGCTGGACTTCCTCCGCGAGCGCGGCCTCACCGGCACCAAGGAAGGCTGTGCCGAGGGCGAATGCGGCGCCTGCTCGGTCCTGGTGGCCCGGGCCGGGGTGGACAAGCCCACCGACTGGGTGGCGGTCAACGCCTGCCTGGTCCCGGCAGCCTCGCTCGACGGCCAGGAGATCGTCACCTCGGAAGGCCTCGCCACCGCCGGTGCGCCCGGCACGCCGCCGGCCCTGCACCCGGTGCAGGAGGAGATGGCGGTCCGCGGCGGCTCCCAATGCGGCTACTGCACACCGGGGTTCGTCTGCAGCATGGCCGCCGAGTACTACCGGCCGGACCGCTGCGCGCACCCCGAACCCGCCGAGAGCGGCGAGGGCGGGCACGGCGCGGCCGACGCCGAGCACGGCCCCAACGGGTTCGACCTGCACGCGCTGAGCGGCAACCTGTGCCGCTGCACCGGATACCGGCCCATCCGCGATGCCGCGTTCGCCGTCGGCACGCCCACCGCCGAGGACCCGCTGGCGCAGCGGCGCGAGCAGCCGGCGCCCGCGCCGGTCGCCACCGAGTACGCCCAGGGCGATGCGGTGCTGCTGCGGAAGAGCACCTTGGCCGACACCCTGCGGCTGCTGCGCGAGCGGCCCGACGCGGTGGTCGTCGCCGGCTCCACCGACTGGGGTGTCGAGGTCAACATCCGCTCCCGCCGCGCCGGCTGCGTCGTCGCCGTCGACCGGCTTCCCGAACTGCGCGAGCTGCACGTCGGGTCCGACACCGTCGAGATCGGGGCGGCCCTGACACTCACCGAGATCGAACGCCGGCTGGACGGCGCGGTGCCGCTGCTGGCGGAACTGTTCCCGCAGTTCGCGTCCCGGCTGATCCGCAACGGCGCCACGCTCGGCGGCAACCTGGGCACCGGTTCGCCCATCGGGGACAGTCCGCCCGTGCTGCTCGCGCTGGAGGCGTCGCTGGTGCTCGCGGACGCCGACGGCGAGCGCGAGGTGCCGCTGGCGGACTACTTCACCGGCTACCGGCAGAGCGTCCGCCGTCCCGGCGAACTGATCCGCGCCGTGCGCCTCCCGCTCCCGCTCTCGCCGCTCGTGGGCTTCCACAAGATCGCCAAGCGGCGGTTCGACGACATCTCCAGCGTGGCGGTCGCCTTCGCGCTCGACGTCGAGGACGGAGTCGTGCGCAAGGCGCGCATCGGCCTGGGCGGGGTGGCCGCCACGCCGGTCCGCGCCCTCGCCGTCGAAGCGGCCCTGGAGGGCGAGCCGTGGACGGCCGGGACCGTCCAGGCCGCGGCCGGGGTCCTGCGGGCCCAGGGCACACCGATGAACGACCACCGGGCCAGCGCCGACTACCGCTCGGCGATGCTCGGTCAGAGCCTGCTGAAGCTGTACGCGCAAACCACCGAGGCGGTGCCGTCATGAGCCAGCTGTCCGAGCGCCCCGAGAAGCCCGTCGTCGGCGTCCCCATGCCGCACGAGGCCGCCGGTCTGCACGTCACCGGCGCCGCGCTCTACACCGACGACCTGGTGCACCGCACCAAGGACGTCCTGCACGCCTATCCGGTCCAGGTCATGAAGGCCCACGGCCGGGTGACCGCGCTGCGCACCGCTCCCGCGCTCGAGGTGCCCGGTGTGGTCCGGGTGCTGACCGGCGCCGATGTGCCCGGCGTCAACGACGCCGGGATGAAGCACGACGAGCCGCTGTTCCCCGACGAGGTCATGTTCCACGGCCACGCCGTCGCCTGGGTGCTGGGCGAGACCCTGGAGGCGGCGCGGCTCGGCGCGGCGGCGGTGCAGGTCGAACTCGACGAACAGCCCTCCCTGATCACGCTGCAGGACGCGATCGCGGCCGACAGCTACCACGGTGCCCGGCCCGTGATGGTGCAGGGCGACATCGAGGCGGGCTTCGCCGACTCCGCGCACGTCTTCAGCGGCGAGTTCCAGTTCGCCGGCCAGGAGCACTTCTACCTGGAGACGCACGCGGCACTGGCCCAGATCGACGAGAACGGGCAGGTGTTCGTCCAGAGCAGCACCCAGCACCCCTCGGAGACCCAGGAGATCGTCGCGCACGTGCTGGGCGTGTCCAGCCACGAGGTGACGGTGCAGTGCCTGCGGATGGGCGGCGGCTTCGGCGGCAAGGAGATGCAGCCGCACGGATTCGCGGCCGTCGCCGCGCTCGGCGCCAAGCTGACCGGCCGGCCGGTGAGGTTCCGCTTCAACCGGACCCAGGACCTGACCATGTCCGGCAAGCGGCACGGCTTCCACGCCCGCTGGAGGATCGGCTTCGACGCGGACGGCCGCATCCAGGCCCTGGACGCCACGCTGACCGCGGACGGCGGCTGGAGCCTGGACCTGTCGGAGCCGGTGCTGGCCCGGGCGCTGTGCCACATCGACAACACCTGCTGGATCCCCAACGCGCGGGTCGCCGGGCGCATCGCCAGGACCCACACCGTCTCCAACACCGCCTTCCGCGGCTTCGGCGGACCGCAGGGCATGCTGGTGATGGAGGACATCCTCGGCCGGTGCGCGCCGCTGCTCGGCCTGGACCCGATGGAGCTGCGGGAGCGCAACTTCTACCAGCCGGGCCAGGGCCAGACGACGCCGTACGGACAGCCGGTCACCCAGCCCGAACGGATCTCGACCGTCTGGCGGCAGGTGCAGGACGACGCCGGCATCGCCGACCGCAGGCGCGAGATCGCGGCCTTCAACGCCGCGCATCCGCACACCAAGCGGGCGCTCGCGGTCACCGGCGTGAAGTTCGGCATCTCGTTCAACCTCACCGCCTTCAACCAGGGCGGCGCCCTCGTGCTGGTCTACAAGGACGGCTCGGTGCTGATCAACCACGGCGGCACCGAGATGGGCCAGGGTCTGCACACCAAGATGCTGCAGGTGGCCGCGACCACGCTGGGTATCCCGCTGCACAAGGTGCGGCTGGCTCCCACGCGTACTGACAAGGTGCCCAACACCTCGGCCACCGCAGCGAGTTCCGGAGCCGACCTGAACGGCGGCGCGGTCAAGAACGCCTGCGAACAGCTCCGCGAGCGGCTGCTGCAGGTGGCCGCCTCGCAGCTCGGCGCCAACGCCTCGGACGTGCGCATCGTCGAGGGCGTCGCGCGCGCCCTGGGCAGCGACGCCGAGCTGGCCTGGGACGATCTGGTGCGCACCGCCTACTTCCAGCGGGTCCAGCTGTCGGCGTCCGGCTTCTACCGGACCGAGGGGCTGCACTGGGACGCGAAGTCGTTCCGGGGCTCGCCGTTCAAGTACTTCGCCATCGGTGCGGCCGCCACCGAGGTGGAGGTCGACGGCTTCACCGGCGCCTACCGTGTGCGGCGGGTGGACATCGTGCACGATGTCGGCGACAGCCTCTCGCCGCTGATCGACATCGGTCAGGTCGAGGGCGGGTTCGTGCAGGGCGCGGGCTGGCTGACCCTCGAGGACCTGCGCTGGGACGTGAGCGACGGGCCGAACCGCGGCCGGCTGCTGACCCAGGCCGCGAGCACCTACAAGCTGCCGAGCTTCTCGGAGATGCCCGAGGAGTTCAACGTCAGGCTGCTGGAGAACGCCACCGAGGAGGGCGCCGTCTACGGCTCCAAGGCGGTGGGGGAGCCTCCGCTGATGCTGGCCTTCTCGGTCCGGGAAGCCCTGCGGCAGGCCGCTGCCGCGTTCGGGCCCGGCGGGGTCAGCGTCGAACTGGCCTCGCCCGCGACGCCGGAGGCGGTCTACTGGGCGGTCCAGGAAGCCCGCGGGGGCGCCGCCTCCCGGCACGGCGAGCTGCCCGCAGCCGCCGCGGAACCGGCGCGCACCGGCGCGGAAGCATTGAGCGGTGCCTGACATGACGTGGATCGCCGCGGTCGCGCGGTTGCGAGCACGCCGGGAGCCCGGTGTGCTGGTGACCGTCGCGGCCGCGCGCGGCCACGCGCCGCGCGACGCCGGCGCCAAACTCGTGGTGGGGCGGAGCGGGACCTGGGGGTCGATCGGTGGCGGCAACGTGGAAGCCGTCGCGATCGACCGGGCCCGGGAACTGCTCGCCGCGTCCGAGCCGGAGCCGGAGCTGATGGATTTCGCACTGAACGACAAGGTGACCAACGAGCACGGCGTGCAGTGCTGCGGCGGCACGGTCTCGGTGCTGCTCGAACCGCTCCCGGTGGTCCGGGCGGTGGCGGTCTTCGGCGTCGGGCACGTCGGGCTGGAACTGGCCCGCATCCTGGCGCGTCAGGACCTGGATCTGCATCTGGTCGACAGCCGCGCCGAGATCCTCGCCGCGGAGCGGCTGGATGTGCTGTCCGACGCGGTGGCGCAGGTGCGGGTGCACCACACGCCGCTGCTGCCCGAGGAGGTACTGGCGGAGTTGCCGCACGGCACCCACGTGCTGATCATGACCCATGACCACGCCGAGGACGCCGCGCTGTGCGATGCGGCGCTGCGGGCGAGTCATCTGGGCCCCGTCGGGCTGATCGGGTCGGCCGCCAAATGGGCACGTTTCCGCAAGCGGCTGGCCACCGAGGGCGGCCACGACGACGCGGCCATCGACCGGATCAAGACCCCGATCGGGCTGGCCGACATCACCGGCAAGTCTCCCGCGACCATCGCCGTGAGCGTCGCGGCCGATGTGCTGCGCACCTTCGAGGCCCAGGAGAGCTGACTCCCCACCCCGGCCGACCGGGGTGCCCCGGCCCCGGCCCGACGCGCGTGGTCGTACGAACCGCCAGGGCTGTGGGCCGCACGGGACATCCCCCGCGCACCCCCGCGCACCCGTGGAGGCCCGGCACGACCCCGGGCGGCTGTCGCGGCGCAGCCGTCCCGGCCGGGCGCGACGGCGCGGGTGCGGATCGGCTCCCGGCACGGCCTGCTCCCGGAGGCGACCACGGGGTCACGGCCTGCGACCGCACTTGTAGGACCCTACGAATCACCGGGCCGACTCCGCCCATTGTTTGGTCCTTCGCTCCCTGGCCGATCTTGACCGGCGGCCTGTCTAATTCTTGCAGCAGACGCGACGGAGCGAGGGACTGTTGTACGGCGTGCAGAATCCAGCGTGCCTCTCCGGCATGGGTATTGCTTTCGGTCACCACCGTGACCCCGCTGCCTTTCGCCTTTCCGGAGAAGTGGACCGGCTGATACGACTCGAGGGTGGCGCGCTCGGAAAGCAAGCCGACACCATCTCTCCGTTCTCCGATTCTCCGCTTAACGCTCCCGTTGTCCCCGGCATTCGAAAGGGAGAAATAGCGGTGCGCGGAAAAGGTGCCGGTACGGGTGTCCCGCACGGTTTCGAGTCGGACGCGGCAGAGCGGAATTCGCGCCGTCCGCACGTCGTCCTGAACCGGCCCGGCCCCCGCCGGCACCCCCACGGCCCCGACTCCGCACAGTCCGGGCCGCCGCTCTTCCAGGCCGTCCGCCCACCCGAACCCGGGACACCCCCATCCGCCCACCCACACCCGAAGGAACACCCATGACCACCCGCATCGCAGAGACCGGCAACCGTGAGCTCGAGCGCGCCTGGATGGAGCGGGCCGTGCAGCTCGCCACCACCAGCGTCCACAACGGCGGCGGCCCGTTCGGCGCCCTGATAGCCAAGGACGGCGACATCGTCGCCCTCGGCAACAACCAGGTCACCTCCAGCCTCGACCCCACCGCGCACGCGGAGGTCAGCGCCATCCGCGCCGCCTGCAAGGAACTCGACACCTTCAGCCTGGACGGCTGCACCCTGGTCACGTCCTGCGAGCCCTGCCCGATGTGCCTGTCCTCCGCGCTGTGGGCGCGCGTCGACCGGCTCATCTTCTCCGCCGACCGCCACGACGCCGCCGTGGCGGGCTTCGACGACCGCAAGTTCTACGACCTGTTCGAGAAGCGGCCGCAGGAGTCGTGGCCGATGGCCGTGGAGCACCTCGACCTGCCCCAGCGCACCCAGCCGTTCGACGCCTGGGTCGGCAAGGCCGACCGCATCGCCTACTGACCCGCAGCCCGTCAGTGGGCCGGGCGTCTCCTGCGCGGGCGCACACGTACCGCGGCACCGGGTCTCGCGCCCGTCGCCGGCCTGCGAACGGGATCTGCCACCGGGGAGGAGGACGCCGCGGGGGCGACACGGTCCGGTCCTCCCGCGGCGGAATCCGGTGGCGGGTCCGGACGGCACGCACGACCATGCCACGCATGAGTGAGCGAAGCGCACGCTGGACCAAGGCGACCGTCCACCCGGACATGTGGGCCGACCCCGAGGACGATCCCCGCAACGACGGACCGGCTCCGGAGGGGGAACTCGGCGCGCTGCAGGACTGCCTGACGAACTACCGCACGACCCTGCTGCTGAAGTGCGAGGGTCTGGACGCGGAACAGCTGGCCCGCCGGTCGGTGCCGCCGTCCACGATGTCGCTCCTCGGGCTGCTCCGGCACCTCGCCGAGGTGGAACGCGACTGGCGCAACTGGCTCGGCCGCGAAGCCCCGCTGCCGAAGCTGTACGGCCGACGGGACGCCGACTTCGACGGCGCCGTGCCCGAGCAGGCCGTCGTCGAGGCCGCGTACCGCGATCTGGAGCGTGAGCAGAGCGAGACGGACGCGGCACTGGCCGGCTACCCGGACCTGGGCGAGCGGGTGGGCGAGGACGGCATCGCGATCCGGGAGCTGCTCGTGCACCGGATCGAGGAGTACGCGCGGCACTGCGGGCACGCGGACTTCCTGCGGGAGCGCGTCGACGGCAGAGTGGGCCAGTGACGGTGCGCCGGGAGCAGTCCGCGGTCTTCGGGGCGCGGGCTGCCCGTCGCCGGTCCACCGCCCCGCAGTGCCGCGGAGGCCGGAGCACACGGAGCACACGCCGGGCCGGCCGGGTGCGGGTCCCGCCCGTCAGAGCCCGAGTACGGCCATGGCGGCGTTGTGCCCCGGGATACCGCTGACACCGCCGCCGCGCACGGCCCCCGCACCGCAGAGCAGGACATTGGCGTGCCCGGTCTCCACTCCCCAGCGGCCGGTGCCCTCCTGCGCGTGCGGGAAGGCGAGGTCACGGTGGAAGATGTTGCCGCCGGGGAGCCGCAGGTCGCGTTCCAGGTCGAGCGGCGTCTTCGCCTCGATGCAGGGCCGGCCGTCGGCGTCCTCGGCCAGGCAGTCGGCGAGGGGCTCGGCGAGATGGCCGTCGAGCTGGGCCAGGGTCGAGGCCAGCAGGCTCTCGCGCACCGCGTCGTTGTCGGCGGCGAAGAGGCGGGCCGGGGTGTGCAGTCCGAAGAGGGTGAGGGTGTGGTAGCCCCGGCCGGCCAGCTCCGGTCCCAGGACGGTGGGATCCGTCAGGGAGTGGCAGTAGATCTCGGACGGCGGAGCCGAGGGCGGCCGGCCCTCGGCGGCTTCGGAGTACGCGGTGGCCAACTGCTCGTAGCCCTCGGCGATGTGGAACGTCCCGGCGAAAGCCTGCCGCGGATCGACGGCGGGATCGCGGAGCTGCGGGAGCCGCTTCAGCAGCATGTTGACCTTGAGTTGGGCGCCCTCGGTGGCTGCGGGCGGCCGCTCGCCCAGCAGTGCGGCCAGCTCGTGGGGCGAGGCGCCCACCAGCACATGACCGGCCGCGACGGTGCCGTATCCCTCGGCTGTCCGGTAGGCGACCTCGGCCTGCCGGTGGCCGTCGGTCTCGATGCCGGTCACCTGGTGGCCGGTGGCGAACTCCGCACCCGCCGACCGCGCTGCTGCGGCCAGCGTGTCCGTGAGCTGCCCCATGCCGCCGACGGGGACGTCCCAGTCGCCGGTGCCGTTGCCGATCACGTGGTAGAGGAAGCACCGGTTCTGCTTCAGGGACGGGTCGTGGGCGTCCGCGAAGGTCCCGATCAGCGCGTCCGTGAGGACGACGCCGCGCACCAGGTCGTCGCGGAAGTACGCCTCGACGGCGGCACCGAGCGGCTCCTCGAACAGGGTGCGCCAGGCACTGTCGTCGTCCACCCGGCGGCGCAGCTCCTCCCGGGTGGGCAGCGGCTCGGTCAGGGTGGGGAAGACGCGCTCGGCGACGCGCCGGGTCATGCCGTGGAAGTCCTCCCAGGCGCGGTACTCGGCGGTGCCGTGGGTGAGCCGCTCGAACGACTGCCGCGTCGCGTCGGCGCGGTCGTCCACGAGCAGACCCGTGGCGCGGCCGTCCCGCCGGACCGGGGTGTACGAGGAGACCGACCGCTTCCGGAGCGTCAGCTCCAGCCCCAGATCCCGCACGATCTTCCGCGGGAGCAGGCTCACCAGGTACGAGTAGCGGGACAGGCGGGCCTCCAATCCGGCGAAGGGCCGCGAGGAGACGGCGGCCCCGCCGGTGCTGCCCAGCCGCTCCAGCACCAGCACGCTGCGGCCCGCCCGGGCCAGGTAGGCGGCGGCGACCAGACCGTTGTGGCCGCCGCCGACGATGACGGCGTCGTATCGCTCGTGTGCGGGCATGCGCTCTTCCTAGCACGGGGAAGCGGGGGCCGTGCAGATCCCGCGCGCCGCACGCGGGCGACGCCCGCGCCGGGCCGCCGCGTCCGTTCCTCCCTCCCTCCCGACGGTGCCGTGGCGGTCGCCTCCCGGCCCGGTCTGAGATCGGAGAGCCCCTGCCGTATCCATGTGTGTGAGGGGGGTGTTGGAAACGGTCGCATGGGTATTCGGCAGCCCATGCAGAACAGATCAGTGACGTCTCTGGAGAGCCGGCCGTGGCTCCGTTCCCTCGACAAGTTCCTCGTCCGGGCCTGCCCCGTGCTGGCAGTCGTCGGAATCGTGCTGGGCATCGGCGGTGTGCTCACGGGAGAGCCCGTTCGCTACGTCGTCTCCCAGTTCGTGCTCGCGGTCGTCATGGTGTGCACCACGCTGACGGTACGTGCCCGGCTCCGCCGGAACGAGCTCCCGGACGAGCGCGGATAGCGGCCGCTCCGCGGGGGAGCGGACGTGGCTGTCCCGCCGGTGGCCGATGCCTGAGGTGTGGAGCAGCGGGCCGGACTGCCGGGTGACCGCGAGGCACCCGCTCCGAGCGCCTGTCGATCTTCGCTGCGTCGCCCCAGGGGACAGGGTCTCCACGGCGGTGCTCACGGCGCGGTCGCCCCCATGCTCTTGCTGCTCTCCCGCGCTGTGCTGTCGGCGGGTGTCGTCGGCGCCGGGAGGCGGGGCAGCAGCAGGCAGAGCGGGACAGCGGCTGCGGTGAGGGCCACGGACCACCAGAACGCGTGGTCGAAGCCGTTCGCCAGGGCGCCGGGAGTGCGGGCGTCGCCCAGGTTCTGCTGGAGGATGACGAGGAGGACGGCGACGCCCACTGCGCCGCCGATCTGCTGAGCGACGCGGGTGATCATGCTGGCGTCGGGGATCTCCTCGTGCTCCAGCCCGACGAAGGCAGCGCCCATGGGTGCGATCATGGCGGCGCCCAGGGCGATGCCGCGGATGAACAGCGCGGCCATGAGCAGGATTTCGCTGGTGCCGGCGGTCACGAAGGCGAACGGCACGGTGGATACGGCCACGAGGACGAAGGCCACGAAGGCCACCGCGCGGGGGCCGACCCGGTCCATGTACCTGCCGGCCAGACCGCGGGCCAGGAGGGCGCCGACTCCCTGGGGGATGAGCAGCAGTCCGGCATCGAGTGGGGTCGCGCCGCGGACCTGCTGGAAGTACAGGGGCAGCAGCATCATCGACCCGAACAGCGAGATCCCGCCGAGGAACAGCAGCGTGGACGACGAGGCCACCGAGCGGTGCCGGAACATCCGCACGTCGACCAGCGGGCTGGACGCTCGGGTGAGCGCCCGGAAGGTGAAGCCCGAGATCAGAGCGAGGCCGGCGATCAGTGGAGCGATGACCTGGGCACTGGCGGAGCCCGTGCTGCCGTCGACTTGGGAGAGGCCGTAGAGCAGGGCCGCGGATCCCGGGCAGAGCAGGACCAGGCCCACTGCGTCCAGGCGGACGCGGGGCTGGTCGGGTGTGGGCCGGTCGTCGGGCAGGTTGCGCCGGGTGAGCCACATGCCGATCAGGCAGCAGGGGATGTTGATGATGAACAGCCAGCGCCAGTCGGCCAGGTGGAGAACGAGGCCGCCGAGGACGGGGCCGAGGATCGGTCCGAGCGCGGTGGGCACGGTGATGACGGCCATGACCTTGCCGATGTTGCGGCCCTTGGCAGCCTGCATGAGCAGGGTGTACAGCAGCGGCATCAGGATGCCGCCGGAGAGGCCCTGCACGGTCCGGAAGGCGATGAGGCTGCCGGCGTTCCAGGCCAGGGCGCTCAGGATCGAGCCGGCCAGGAATCCGCCCAGGGCGATGCCCCACAGACGCCGACCGCCGAGCCGGGACTGGGCCCATCCGGCGAGCGGGATCGTGATGAAGACCGCCAGCAGGTAGCCCGTGCTGACCCATTGGACGGTCGACAGCGGAGCGTCGAGTTCTTCGGCCAGGTCGTTCAGGGCGACGCTGATGATCGTGGTGTCGAACACGACGCCGAGAGCGCCGACGATCAGGGTGATCGCCATGCGCAACACGGCGGGGTCCACACGGCCGGGATCGGTGGAGACGGGCCCGTTGTCGCGGGAAGTGCGCACCATCGACACCTTAAGATAGAGAATCCTT
Source organism: Streptomyces sp. AA1529 (assembly GCF_000280905.1). Lineage (GTDB taxonomy): Bacteria > Actinomycetota > Actinomycetes > Streptomycetales > Streptomycetaceae > Streptomyces. The sequence continues at coordinate 14,033 of NZ_ALAP01000043.1, forward strand.
CCTTACTCTGCTCACGGTAAGCCGGTACCCTAAGAAAGGCAAGTCTTTCTACGATGGAGAGGTGGGCATGGCTCAGCGACGCCGCGGGGCGGAACTGGAAAAGGCACTCCTCGATGCAGCCTGGGACGAACTCACCGACAACGGCTACGCCAGATTCACCATGGACGGCGTCGTCAAGCGCGCGGGCACCAGCCCGCCCGTGCTCTACCGCCGCTGGTCCGACCGCGACGAACTCGTCCGGGCCACCATCGTCCACGTGCTCGAGGAATCCCGCCCCACCCTTCCCGACACCGGAAGCCTGCGGGAGGACCTCCTCACCCTCATGCGGGAAATCGCCACCGCCCACGTACAGCTGATCACAGTGATGTACGCGCACCTGGCCAGCTACTACCGGGAAACCGGACGCAGCCCCGATGACCTGTTCGACCCCGTCACGACAGGCCGCACGGCAGCACTCGACACGCTCTTCGAGCGCGCCGTCGCCCGCGGCGAGATCACTTCAGAAGTCCTCACCGAGCGCATCAAGACCCTCCCCTTCGTCCTGCTGCGCCACGAGATCCTGTCGACGTTCGCGCCGGTGCCCGATCACGTCCTGGAAGAGATCGTCGACACGATCTTCCTCCCCCTGGTGCGCTGACCGGCCCACCACGGCTCAGACCCGATGCCGCGCGGCACCAGCGTCATGAGAGGGCACGTCGGGCGATCAAGCAGACCGCGGTCGAGCTCGGTGTCCATCCCGTCACGTTGTCGAAGCGGTTGCGGCAGGACGACATGGACAACGGGCGGCGACCGGGGACTCCGTCGAGCTACGGGCTGCCCGGGCCAGGCAGGCCGCGGCGACCAGACCCGGGAGGACCCGTTCGCTATGTCGTCTCCCGGTTCGTGCTCGCGGTCGTCATGCGGTCGTCATGGTGTGCACCACGCTCACCGCGCGTGCCCGGCTCCGCCGGAACGAGCTGCCGGACGAACGCGGACAGCGGCCGCTCCGCGCGGCCTGGGCTTCCGGAGATGCGGCCGTACCGGGAGAGACCCCGGCCAGGCCCCCGTGCAGTACGCTGACCGCGATTCGCGCGGACATCCGGCACAGCTGTCGTCCGGCACACCGGTGCCTCCGCGGGTCGCACACCACGTCTCCGTGCGCCGGGAGTCCGGCCCCACCGGGAGGATTTCATGCCGGGACCGTCCGACTCCCCGACACCTCCCGGGTCCGGAGGCGTGCTCGACGGGCGGGGCTGGTACACCGCCAACGAAGTCCTGGCGTTCCTCCTCGAACTCGCCGCCCTGGCGTGCCTGAGCTGGTGGGGTTTCACCGTCGGCGGCCCTGCGGTCCTTCGAGTTCTGCTGGGGATCGGCGCACCCCTGATGGCGGCTGTGCTGTGGGCCTTGTTCGCCGCGCCGAGGGCACGACTGCGTCCGCGGCTGCCCGCCGTGCTCGCGGTGAAGGCGCTGGTGCTCGGGGGCGGAGCAGCCGCCCTGTACGGAGTGGGGCATCCGGTCGCGGCGGTGGCCATGGCGGTCGTCGTCGTGGTCAACACCGCGGTGGCGGAGGTGTTCCGGCGCAGGCCGGAGGCCGCGCCCACCGGGAGAGTGGTCGCGGTTGCCCCACCGGCGGCCGATGGCTGAGCCGTGAGCCGGGCCGGACCGGCATGCGCACTCGCGGGGATCCGGTGCCGCGCGGCCCGGCCCGAACAGCCCCCGTGCCCCCCGCCGGTTCGGGCAGGCGCCGTACCTTCGCGACGGGCGGGCCCGGAGCCGGTGACTGCGTCGGCTGCCGTCGGCGGGAGGCCGGCGTCCGGCAGGCGAGCGCGCCGCAGCCGCCCGGATCACGGCGGTGCGGGCGTCACGAACCCACCACCGCGGTCGGCCCGCTGCCATCCCTGCTGCTGTCTTTGCCGTCGTCCGCCCTGCCGTCGTCTCTGCCTCCGCGTGCGGCCACGGCCCCCAACAGCACGCCGGTCAGCACGCCGATGCCGTGGTTGTTCTCCAGCAGGCACAGCACCGCACCCGCAGTCGGCACGAGCACCGACAGATACCGCAGCGGCCGTTGCCGGCCGTCGAGCACGCAGGCCGCCGCGAGCGCGCCGACCAGGCCGCAGATGCCCACCGAGTCACCCGCGCCGTGCACGCTCCAGCCCGCCATGCTCACCACATGGGCCGCGATGCCGGACAGCAGGAAGACCACCAGCGTCCGCACGGTTCCCAGGCTGCGCTCGGCCGCCGGTGCGACGACCGCGAGCGCTGCCAGGTTGAGGGCCAGTTGCGGCCAACCCGATGTCTGCACCAGCAGCGTGGTCGCCGCCCGCCACCACGGCCCATGAGGAGCGCGCTCCAGGTGCGGTATGACATCCGGGGCGACGCTCTGCACCACGGCCACCGCCACCATCACGCCCGTCAGCACGGCGGCGGCCCGGGGCATCGGCCGTCGCCACAGGTCCGAGAGCAGCCGGCCGGGACCGGCCTGCCGGCCCTCCGGCCGGGCCGTGATCAAGCGCGTCCCGGGTACGACCACGGCGGCCGCGCAGCCGTACAGGGCGAGCGTGTGCGTGTTCATGAGTCAAGCGTGCCGTGCGCACCGAACCGGCGACAGTGGCCACCGTGCTGGAACAGCAGTGACATATGCCCCGTCCGGTCCGGCGCAGAACGACCCCGCGAAGGTGACCACCCGGGTCGCCCGCAGCGCCACGCCCCGGACCGGTCCGCCGGCCGGAGGCCGTCACGCCTGATGGTCGAAGAGCGGTCCGAACTCGTCGGGCAACTGCGCGCGGACGTGCCGGATCTGACCGGCGGACACCGCCTGCGGCAGCGTGGAGAGCACGGCCGCGGCATGCTGCTTCGCCGTGTCCGGCCGCGTCCGGGACCGGTCCGCGACACGCCGGTGGAACTCGTCGAGGCCGAACACCTCCCCGCTCGTGTCCGCGTCGGCGCCGCTGCCGCGGAGGGGAAGGTCCAGGGGAGTGGGCAGCTGGTCGGCCAGGTCCTGGGCCTCGTCGGCCCCGATCCGCTGGGCCAGCACGGTCAGTACGGCCTCGGTGGCCTCCCTGGCCTCGTTCTGGTCCGTGTAGCCGCCGCGGTCGCGCACCTGGGCCAGGAACTCGTCGTCACGCATCTGGGGGGCTCCTCCGCTCGCTCGTCGTCCGCTGTCGAGCGCTCCGGTTTCCCAGCGGGACGGAGCCCATGCATCATGATCGCCGATGTCCTGCTTCCGGCTTCCGCCGGGCGCGGCGAACGGGGGAGAGCGGCGGCGGACCGGCGAGGTGGGATGCGCTCCCGCGCCGCCGGGACGCAGTATCCGGCGTATGGACGAGGACGAGCACTTCAAGCCAGGCCAGCAGGTCCCGGTGAGCGGGATCTACGCCTGCGACTGCGGTCAGGGACACCATTGGAGCACCGACGTGGCCGGGCACACCTTCCCGCCGCTGCCGTGTGCGGGCAGTACCTGGCGGCTGCAGACCAGAGCACACGAGCAGTAGGCCGCGGCCCTCTTCAGCCGTGCCGCCCGACGTCCTCCACGTATGACGCCAGGTTGGCCAGCGAGGAGGCGAGTCCGGCCTCGTGCGCCGCGGGGTCGACACCCGGCGGTACGCCGGTCGCGGTGACGGTGACCTCCGTGCGGTCCGCACCGGCGGCGGCCAGCTGCCAGGTCATGGTCATCGTCCCCGCGTACGCCGGATCGTCGGCCTCGAAGACCGCCCGCTGCACCACGCGCACCGGCGGCACCAGCTCCGCGAACCCGACATCGACGACATCCTCCGTTGCCGACGTCTTGCCCCGGCCGGCAGCCGGATCCAGGTAGGTGAGGGTCATCCGGAACCCGCCGCCGGGCCGCGGGTCCCACCGGTCGATCCGCCCGCGCATGCCGCCGGGGGGAAGCCACGCCTCCAGAGCCTCCCGGTCGAGGAGCGCTCCGTAGACGGTCGCCCGCGGTGCGGCGATCTCCCTGTCGGCACGGTCCGTCCTGCCCATGGCCCGAGTCTAATGCCTGTTGCGAAAGCAGATCCCGAGCTGTGATGATCATGGTTTGGCGCGAGGAGACCCGACGGACTGGCAGCCGGCTCGACCGGAGCCGCTACTGCTGGCGGGGAAGCAGCCGGGGCGGTCATGGACGTGGACGCGGCGACAGTTGAACGACGGCAGACGTCGGCGGACCCGGGCGGGCACGCCCTGGCGGGACGTCCCCGACCGGTAAGGCCCCTGGGAGCGGATCACGACCTGTTCCGCCGCTGGCGGCGCGACGGCACATGGCAGCGGATCCTGGAACAGCCGCAGGTCCAAGCCGATGCGCAGGGGCTGATCACCCGGGCCGTGAGCGTGGACTGGACCGCCTGCCGTGCCCACCGGCATGCTGCCGGCGCGCAGGAAAAGGGCGTCTGGCGAGCCCCCGGCGGGGTCGGCGACACCGAGCCGGACGATCACGGGCTCGGATGTTCCGGCGGTGGCCTGACGACGAAGATCCACCTCGTGGTCGAGCAAGGGCGGACGCTGCTGTCCCTGTTGCCCACTGCGGGCCACCGTCACGACAGCCCGCAGTTCCAGCCCCTCCTCGAACGCATTCGCGTACCTCGCGCTGGTCCCGGACGCCTGCGACACGATGCCGGACAGGCCCGTGCCGACAAAGCCTGCGGATCCCGCGCGAACCGGTCCTGCCCGCGCAGACGCAGAATCGGATGCACCACCCCGGAAAAGGCAGACCGAGTACGCGACTGCAAGAAGCTCGGCTCCCGAGGCGGACGCGCAACGGTCTTCGACAAGGACGACCACAAGGAACGGCACACGGTGGAGTGCGGGATCAGCCGGCTGAAACGGAACCGCGCTGTGGCCACGAGATACGACAAACTCGCCGTCCGACACCAGGCGACCGTGCTGGTCGCAACCCTCGAAGAGTGGCTGTGACCAGCGCTTTCGGGGCCGGCTCCAGGCGTGGAATGTGGTGGTTTCCTTCATGGCCGCCCGACCGGCCGCGACCCGGTTTACCGGCGCGTTCTCGTCGGCGTAGCCGAAGGAGATACCCACGAGCAGCTTCCCTTCGCCCACTCCGAGTTGGCCGCGGACGGTGTCGGCGTAGAAGCTGAGCAGGCCCTGCGGGCAACTGGCCACCCCGTAGCCGGCCATGGCCAGCAGCAGCGATCCTCCTGGAAAACGCGCCGCCGACCACGATCTGACAGGCACTGAACCTTTTCCAACCTGGATCATGGGCAGTCCAATAGGACCCGTTTGCGCGCGCTGTCGGTCGATTGGCAGCTGCTGGAGGCGCCTGAGCGCTGGCTGGCAGGACCTGCTCGCCCTCGGTTGCCTGCGCAATGGTTGCTCCCACGCGCAGTTCGCGGCCGGGTTCGGCACCGGCACCATTGCCTACGGTTGTCTCACCGAGGCGTCGGGCTCCCGGCCGCTTTCGCCCCCACGCTCACCGAAGCGGTCAGGACGGCGGGGCATGCGTTCTGCTGGACGGCGCTGCGTAGCCTGCGCCGGGGCGGGCACACCGCCGCAGAGTTCATGCCTTTCTGCGGGTGATCGCCTGTGTCATGGCAACTGCGGCCGCCAAGAAGCCCGCGGTGATGGCGAGCAGGGCCCCCGTGGGCGCCAGGGCGTCCGCCGAGTCCGATGCGTTCTGCAGGTGGGTGAGCAGGATGTTGACCGGGGAAACGCCCTTGCCCAGCAGCACGGCCAGCAGGAGCGCCAAGGCGAGGACGAGCGCGTGGCCCTGGCGTCGGAACACCAGCCGCGAGCAGACCAGTCCGATGGCCATGCCGGTGAAGGCGCAGGTGAGTTGGGCCGCGGTCCCCAGCGCCAGATCCGCGAGGCCGGGGGTGTGGGTTCCGAACAGCAGCGGCAGCACCAGGCCGGCAGCCGTCAGCAGCAGGCACCACAGGGCGGCCGTCCCGGCCGTCGCGAGCAGGACGCGTAGAGGGCTGCCGGCACTGACGACGACGATCGAGCGGTGCGCCGGGTCCTCGAGACCGGTCAGTGTCATGGTCAGCCAGACCGAGCACGGCAGCATGGCCCCGGCCACCGAAGCGTAGGTCGCGGTGAGTGGGCCGGTGTCGCTGCTGGTCAGCACGGCCATCAGGCCGAGGAACAGCAGCAGCGGCGCGAGGTAGCGCTGGGAGAGCAGCAGCACCGTGGACATGTAGCGGACCAGGGCGATCATAGGGTGGCCCCCCGCGCATCGGCCCGGAAACCGCGTTCGTCCGCGGCCTCGGTCAGGCTGGCCACCGACCATCGGTGCTGCAGTGCCGTCAGCAGTACGGCGTCCGAGTACTCCCGCGCCACCCGCAGGACGACCTCCCCGCCGCGCCGGGCGGTGTGCGTCACCCCCGGCAGCACGGACCAGTTCACCTCGATCGGCATGACACCGGTGGGCGGCACGGTCAGGACCAGCTCGGCCATCGAGGTGCGCCTCCCGGCGTGCCGGCCGCCGTGCAAGGTGACCCGGCCGTCGCTGATGGTGTACGCGCCGCGGGCGTGCGTCTCGGTGATCGCCTCGCGGTGGTCGGTGAAGACCACCGCCCCGCCCTGTGCGGCCACTTCGTCGATGAACTCGGCGAGGACACCGTGGGCCGAGGCATCCAGACCCGACCAGGGTTCGTCGAGGACCAGCAGGTCGGGCGGGATGAGGAGGGCCTGGGCGAGCGCCACCTTCTGCGCGTTGCCCTTCGACAGCGTGCGCAGCGGTGCGTTCAGCCCGCCCATCAGGGACAGCCGCTCCAGCAGGTGATGGCCTCGGGCATGGGCGGCGGAGGCCGACAGGCCACGGATACGCCCCATGTGAGTGAGATAGGAGATCGCCGAGATGCGGTCGTGGACGGTGAAGCGGTCCGGTACGTAACCGATGCGCGGTGGTCGGCCCGACACCCTCCCGGTGGTGGGTTGCGACAGTCCGACGAGGATCCTCAGCAAGGTCGACTTTCCCGAACCATTGCTGCCGACCACCGCGAGGACGTCACCGGTCGCGACTTCCATGTCCACGTCACTGAGGATCCATCGTCCTCCGCCGTACCGTTTACCGACCGCCTCACAACGTAACAACTCGACTCCTCACTGTGGCCTACACGCTGGTCCTTCCAGCCTGGCGGACGGGCTTGGCAGTTAAGCTGACAGGCAGGTAAAGCCCCTGGTAGATGGGTTTTCGACCAAGACAACCGTCTCCACCAGAGGCTTCGCATGCTTGTCTACCCGTCCGGCGTCGACGTGTCCAGCACGGCGCTGCGCTTCCTCGCCGCCCGTCTGAAAGAACACCGCCGCGCTCTCGGCACCCGATGGCGGCGCCTGAACGCAGGCCGGCAGGCCCTGCTCACCCCTCGCCCACCTGCGCAACGGCCAGCCCTACGCCCAGCTCGCGGCCGGATTCGGGATCGGCACCACCACCGCCTACCGATACATCACCCGAGGCCCGTCAACCTCCTCGCTGCCCTCGCCCCCACCCCCGCCGAAGCCGTACGAGCGGCGTCGACGAAGGCGTGCGTGATCCTCGACGGGACACTACTGCCCATCGACCGAATCGCCGCCGACCGCCCGTTCTAGTCGGGCAAACACAAGAAGCACGGCATGAACGTGCAAGTCATAGCCGATCCAAAGGGACGTCTGATGTGGGCTTCACCGGCCTTGGCCGGCGCCGTCCACGACATCCGGGCCGCGCGCGAGCACGGCATCATCGAGGCACTCGCCGAGGCCGGCATCGTCTGCTGGGCAGACAAGGGCTACCAGGGTGCAGGCGACACGGTCCGTCTCCCTTACCGCAGCCGATGGGACAGCCTCTCCACCGGCCGGCAGGCCGTCAACCGTTCCCACGCCAAGATCCGGTCCCTCGTCGAGCAGGCCATCGCCACCCTCAAGTCCTGGCGCCTCCTCCGCGAACTCCGCCGCTCGACCTCCCGCATCACGAGTCTTGTTCAGGCCGTCCTCTGCCTGCATCTGGCCAGCTCAAACTGAGGATGGAAAGAGCTCACTGCCGGGTTGCTCGGTATGCCTGGCGCCTGATGCGAAGATCCCGTCGCTCGACCGAGACGAAGACGGGACTCTCCCAACAGGCCCCGGAGCCTCTCCTTTGGACCAAGTTGTCGCAGCGGCCCCGCGTTACAGTGTGAGCATGACGATCCGTCGCATCATGCCCAATGTCGTCACCCAGGACATTGAGGAGAGCCGAAGCTTCTACAGCGACTTCCTGGGGATGGACGTGCGTATGGACGAGCCGGGCTTCTTGATGCTGGCCTCGTCGGGTAATCCGACGGCGCAGATGACCCTGGTCTCTCCTGCCGCAGACTCGTGGGACCCTCATACCTCCCGTTCGGCGCTGGCGGTCGAGGTCGAGGATGTCGATGCCGCGTACGCCGCAGCCGAGCGCCAGGGTTACCCGGTCGTCTATCCCTTGACCTCGGAGCCGTGGGGGATTCGGCGTTTCTTTGTCCAGGCACCCGACGGAAGTGTCATCAACGTCCACAGTCACGTCTGAGGATGAAGGTGCTCATCGGGCAGACCGGAAGAAGACGCCGGCAATGTGGAGACCGGCCGGATGGATCGTCGCAGTCTTCTCGTAGCGGGTGGCGATGCGGCGCCACTGCTTCAGGCGGTTGATGCACCGCTCGACGGTGTTGCACTGCTTGTACGTCTCCCGGTCGAAGGCAGGTGGTCTGCCACCAGTTTCCTCAAGTTCGGCGGTGATGGGCCCGGTCGTCTCGTTCGCCCCGGTCGGTGTCTGCCTGGTGCCCCCAGCTGCGCAGAGCTTCCTCGCAGATACCCAGGCCCTTCGCGACGTGAGCCGATCGGCCGACCGATGGCGCGCACCTCGCGGACCGCACGCTCGCTTCGCTCATCGGGGTATTCACCCGATGCTGTGATGGTGCTGTGCTTCTGCCTCGCCAGGGGCGACCCTGGCAGCAGGTACTCCACACATCTCGGTACGGCTTTCCACGGCCTGCCCCGGGAATGCTGGGCGACCGATTCTCTTGCGTGGTGCGATCACGGGAGCGTCGTGTGCAAGGGCTCCTTGGTGTAATCGGTCCTTGGGGATCGTCTGCGTCGCTGCTTTCTGGTGGATCTGGCGCGCATGCTGGACAATGAGGGGTGAGAGACCACAGTCGGCGTTTGAACGTGCATAGGGCGGAAGTGGTGCTTGCTTGCTTCTCCGAGGAGACCCGGAAGGGTTCACTGGCTGACGTGTCCGGCGGGTCAGGCGACCCTTCGGGGTTGAAATAGGTTGCTTTCGGCAACTGCTCTGGGTGATCTGAAAAACGGGAAGGAGTCGAGATGCGGACCAATATCACCCGGAAAAACGACCTCATGGTGAACTACGAGGTTGTCAACGGTTGGACTGTAGTGGAAATCGATGGCGATGTCGACGTTCACACCGCTTCTGTTATGCGGGACGCATTGCTCGGCCTCATTGAACAGGAGCATCGCAACTTCGTGCTGGATCTCGGCTTCGTGACGTTCCTCGACTCGATGGGGCTGGGCGCGGTCGTCGCGATCGCGAAGCGTGTGCGCGAGAATCAGGGGTCGTTGCGCATTGCATCTGCTTCGGGATTGGCGCAGCGAATATTCCGCATCAGCGGGCTTGATAAGGCATACGATTTCTATGACTCGTCATGGGAAGCCACGCGCCAAGCTCCGCCTGGTTGAGTGCACGCTCTCACGGTCTTGTCTCACGTGGTGAGGTTCGTGAACTGCCTGTAGTGGCTCATCGGCGCCGCTGCAAGTGCGCAGAATGCCACACGATGCTGTTTTCGTTCGTCGCGCACGGTGAGTCGGCGGTTGCCGAGCAGTCACGGGATCGACCGCTCGATTCCCAGCGCTATGTCCGGGCCGATCACTCGATCCGAAAACGCGACGGACGATGCGCGGGAAGATGCTGCGGCCTCGCCGCCAGGCGAACTGTTCAGCCGGCAAGTACGCCATATCCGCGCCGATTTCGCCAGGCCGACGCCTCTCACAGGCCGGGCGCACCACCGGCGACCAGCTCCGCTATGCGGCGGCCGACCTGGCTTGGTTTCCGTTTCTGCTGCGGCTGCGCGAGACGGCATGTCCACCCGCAGAAACCGCCTGCACAGCAAAGAAATCCTGTTCGAGGGACATCTCGACCAGGATCTGAGCGGTTCCCGTGGGGTACCCGTACGTGTCGGGAGGGGGCCGGGATGTTTCCCCAGGCGCTGCGCCCGCCATGTGCGTCCCCGCAGGGCGCGACGGAGGTGCAGCCCCCCCGCATGCCTCGCTGCCCGTGTCGGCCCGTGCCTTCGCTCTGTGCGCGGCACCGTCTTCGAGGGGACGCGCGCCCGGGACCGCGCAGCGGACCGGACGGGAGTCGTTCGGCGTGGCCGCGCCGGTCGGCGGTGTTCGTCAACCGAGGCGGCCGGGCCCCGCTGTCGGTGGTGTCAGCCGTGTGCGGGGCGGTGGTAGCGGGAGTCGAGCAGCTGGTCCTTGGCCGGGCCGTGGACGAGCCACCGCAGCCGCCACTCGGCGGGGGAGACCACCGTGAAGTCGGCCTCGTACAGATCGGCTCCGCACTGGTGCTCCGCCGTCCAGCGCCCGCTGCGCAGGTCGAGAGCGTGGAAGAACCGGCCGTCCGCGAAGGCCACCTCGGCGGTACCGGCGGGGCCCGGCAGCAGCCGCAGCGTCCGGCCTGCCTCGCGCCGGACCCCGTCCCACTCGAAGACGCCCTGCTCCACGTGCAGCCACTCGTCACCCGTGCCGGCCCGGAACTCCGCTCGCCCGTCGAACCGGCCGCGCCGCCCGCTGGAACGGTCGAGCACCTCGCGGCGCACGCTCCACTCGCCGGCGAGGTAGGAGAGGGTCTCGGCGACCGGATGCGGTGCTGGGGGCATGACGGCAGTCTCGCAGAGCCGGTGGCTGCCTCGGACAGCACGTCGAGCAGGACGGCACCGTGGCCGGCGGTGCGGTGCCGGACGACCGGCGCCGTCCGGATGCGGTGCGGCGGAGCGGTCCGCCGTCAGGTTCCGGCGCCCGGCGCGTGCTGGGCCAGCTCGGTGGACAGGCGCCGCATGGCCGTGCGGTTCGCGCTCCGCATGGTGGCCCGTACGAGGGGAGCCAGCAGCCGGTCGGGGAGCGGGGCCCGCTCCCAGGCGTAGGAGAAGGAGACCCGGCTCCCGCCGTCGGGCAGCGGATCGATGGTGTAGGCGCCGCGGGCGACACGTCGCCCGGCGGCGCTGACATTGCGCTCGGTGATCTGCCGTGGCGCCTCGGCCTCGACTACCTCGACGGCGACCTCGGTCCTCGTGCCGCCCAGCGAGGCGGTCACGGTGGCCCGGGACCCGGGGCCGCGGCGGGGACCGCTGAGGTGCCAGTCGGTGAGGTAGTGGTCGGTGAACCGTTCGTGGTGCGCCATGACATCGAGGAACTCGTATACCTGCTCGGGTGTCTGCGGTACGTCGGTCGACACGGTGACGGGCTTCATGTACCGAACGGTACATGGCGCATGTACCACTTGGTACACTCCTGCGGTGGGGAATACGGACGACACCGGGTCGGAGAACCCGCCGGCACCCGGCACGGACCGGGACCGGCGCGCCCGAATGGTGGACGCGGCCCTCGACCACGTCGCGGCACACGGCATCGCGGACCTCAGCCTGCGCCGCCTCGGGGGTGCCATCGGCGTCAGCCATCGCATGCTGATCCACCACTTCGGCTCCAAGGAACAGTTGCTCGTCGAGATCGTCCGGGCGTCGGAGCGGCGCCGGCGCGAACTGCTGGCCGAACTACGCCTGGAGCCCGGTCTGTCGCCCGCCGACGCCGCGCGGCGTCTGTGGCAGCAGTTGGCGGACCCTCGGCTGGCCGGCCAGGAGCGGCTCTTCTTCGAGATCTGCGGGCACGCCCTGCGGGGCCGGCCGGAAGCCCGCCCGTTCCTGGAAGGGCTGGTGGCGGACTGGCTGGAGCCGCTCGCGGCAGCCGAGGAAGCCGCCGGGGCGGACCCCGCCACGGCCCGCAGCCGCGCCAGGCTGGGGCTCGCCACGGTGCGCGGCCTGCTGCTCGACCTGCTTGCCACCGGAGACCGGGCCGGCGTCGACGCGGCGCTGGAGGAGTTCCTCGGGCTGTACTACACCGAGTGACGGGCCGCCTCCCGGGTCGGGAGCGCGAGGGCAGGAGCCTCAGGGGCGCGGGGCACTCCGCGGGCGGCTGTCGGCGGCCACCGGGACGGCACCCGCGCCCGCGGACGAAGCGGCTCCTCTTCCGCACGAGCGCCGGAACCGGAGCCTGCACCGCTCTGCCGCACCGCGTCACTCCGCCGCCTGCTGCTCCTGGCCGGTCGCCCGCTCGCGCCCCCAGGCGGCCAGCGGCCGGAGCGCCTCGTCGAGGCGCCTGCCGTCCCCGGTCAGCGCGTACTCGACGCGCGGCGGCACCTCGTCGTAGGACACGCGGCCCACGACGCCGTCCGCTTCCATCTCCCGCAGATGAGAGGCCAGCACCTTCTCGGTGACGCCCGGAAGCAGCCGGCGCAGCTCGCCGAAGCGGCGGTGGGGGCGCTCGTGGAGCGCCCAGAGGATCAGCACCTTCCACTTGCCGCCGATCACTTCCATCGCGGTGTCGATACCGCAGACGTGCCCGTCCGGCGTACCCGGCCGGTTCAGCGTCGTCATGCTCCACCCCTCCGCACCCCGGTGACGTGCTCGCTCACCTCGGGGTAACCACCCACCCCAAAGTGCGTACTTGATCATACTTATGTCTGTGACCAGCCTTCATGGCATGACACATCACTCTGCTCATCCCACACCCCTCACCCTGCTGGGACTCGGCGCGATGGGTACCGCGCTCGCCCGGACCTGGCTCGCCGCAGACCACCCGCTCCCCGTCTGGAACCGCACCCCGGCGCGTGCCGCGGCGCTCGCCGCCGAGGGCGCCGAAGCCGCGGACAGCGCAGCCGAGGCGGTCGCCGCGAACCCCCTGGTCCTCGTCTGCCTCATGGACGACGCCTCGGTCCAGGACGTGCTGACCGGTACGGACCTGACCGGCAAGGACCTCGTCAACCTGACCACCGGCACGCCCGCACAAGCCCGAGCCCGCGCGGAGTGGGCCCGCGAGCGCGGTGCCCGCTACCTGGACGGCGGGGACGGGCACGAGGGCAGCGCAGCAGCCGGGACCCCGGCCGCAGTGGGACGGACGCCGAGGAGCGGCCCGCCCCGCCGCCGTGGGGGAGGCCGCCGGCGTCCCCGCAGGCGCACGGGGAGAGCGTTCGGGACACTCAGGCGGCCTCCGCGCCGCGGGCGCGGCGCCAGGCGCCGTCCGTCAGCAGCCGCAGCCCGTTGAGGCCGACCAGCACGGTCGAGCCCTCGTGCCCGGCCACCCCCAGCGGAAGGGGCAGCGTCCCCGCCAGGTCCCAGACGACCAGCCCGGCGACGAACACCCCGGCGATGCACAGATTCTGCAGCACCAGGCGGCGAGCCGCGCGGGAGAGGCGGACCACGGTGGGGACGGCGCCGAGTTCGTCGCGTACGACGACGGCGTCGGCGGTCTCCAGTGCGAGGTCCGAACCGGCACGGCCCATGGCGATGCCGGTGTGGGCCGCGGCCAGAGCGGGGGCGTCGTTGACGCCGTCACCGACGAGGAGGACGGCCCGGCCCTGTTCCTCCCACTCCCGCACCGCCGCGACCTTCTCCTCGGGCAGCAGGCCGGCGCGCACGTCGGTGACACCGACCTCGGCCGCCAGCCGCGCGGCGGCGGGCGCGTTGTCCCCGGTCAGCAGTGCCGGGGCGCGGCCCGTCAGCCGGGTGAGCGCGGCGACGGTGGCGGCGGCGTCGGGTCGCAACCGGTCGGCGACGCCCAGCACCCCCGCGCTCCGGCCGTCGACCACGACCACGACCGCGGTCCGTCCCGCACCCTCCAGTTCCCGGACGATCTCCTCGGCACCCGCCCCGTCCTGACGGGGAAGCAGGTGTGCGGGCGACCCGGCACGGACCGTGCGGCCGCCGACGGTGGCGGTGACGCCCCGGCCCGGGACGGAGGAGAAGCCGGCGGTCTCCACGAGGTCCAGGCCGTGTTCCCGGGCCGCGGTCACGACGGCACGGCCCAGCGGGTGCTCGCTGCGGTGCTCGGCCGCCGCCGCCAGCCGCAGCAGGGTCTCCCCGTCCGTCCCGCCACCGGGCACCGGCCGGATGTCGCTGACGTGGGGTGAGCCCTCGGTGAGGGTGCCGGTCTTGTCCAGGGCGACGGTGTCGGTCCCGCCGAGCCGCTCCATGACGACGGCCGACTTCACGAGCACCCCGTGGCGCCCCGCGTTGGCGAGGGCCGACAGCAGCGGCGGCATGGTGGAGAGCACCACGGCGCACGGCGACGCGACGATCATGAACGTCATCGCCCGCAGCAGGGCGGGTTCGAGCGCGGAACCGAACACCAGCGGGACGGTGAAGACGGCGAGGGTGGCCAGTACCATGCCGACCGAGTAGCGCTGCTCGATCTTCTCGACGAACAACTGGGTGGGCGCCTTGGTCCGCGAGGCCTCCTCGACCATCCGCACGATGCGCGCCACGACCGCATCCGAGGGGTCCCTCCCGACGCGGACGTGCAATGCGCCGGTGCCGTTGACGGTGCCGGCGAACACCTCGTCACCGGCCTGCTTGACCACCGGCAGCGGCTCTCCCGTGATGGTGGCCTGGTCGACCTCTCCGGCTCCGTCGACGACCGTTCCGTCGGCGCCGACCCGCTCCCCGGGCCTGACCAGGACGAGGTCGCCGATCTCCAGCCGTCCGGCGTCCACGGACTCGGCCGTGCCGTCGGGCAGGATCCTGGTCGCGGTGGCGGGTGCCAGATCGAGCAGTCCCCGTACGGAGTCCGCCGTACGGGCGGTCGCGACGGCCTCCAGGGCGCCGGATGCGGCGAAGATGACGATCAGCAACGCGCCGTCGAGCACCTGGCCCACCGCCGCGGCGCCGAGCGCGGCGACCACCATCAGCAGGTCCACGTCGAGCGTCCGGTCCCGCAGCGCCTTCAGGCCCTCCCAGCCGGGCTCCCACCCGCCGGCCACGTAGGCGGCGGCGAACAGCGCTCCCCAGAGCCAGGCCGGAGCGCCCTGCAGATACAGCGGCAGCGCGAGCAGGAACAGCGCGAGCGCCGCGGCCGCCCACCGGGTCTCCGGCAGGGCCAGCAGACGCGTGCGGCGCGGGGGAGGAGCGGATCGCGCCCCCGCGGTGAGCGTCGGCGACGGACGCGGGTTCAGGACCGAGGACATGGCGGAACGCCCCTTCGTGCACAGGGAGTGGAGAGTGCGCCCACCATACCGGAACAACTGAACAGGTCTTCAAGTGTCACGAGTAGGATGACCGCATGGGCCACGGAAGCGACGGCAGGAACAGCGACACCCCGCGCGAACGCCTGGACGCGGCCGGGGCCACCGAGGTCGCCGCCGCACTCCAGGCCCTGGCCACCCCGTCCCGCCTGTACATCCTGGCCCGCCTCCAGGAGGGCCCCTGCCCGGTCGGCGAACTCGCGGAGGCCGTCGGCATGGAAGCCTCGGCCTGCTCCCACCAACTGCGCCTGCTGCGCAACCTCGGACTCGTCACCGGCGAGCGGCACGGCCGCTCCATCGTCTACTCGCTGTACGACAACCATGTCGCCGAGCTCCTGGAGCAGGCCCTCTTCCACGTCGAACACCTGCGCCTCGGCCTGCGGGACGTCCCGGCCGCCGAAACGGCAGCGGCCGGCCGCCCCGGCCCCGGATGAGGCACCGGGCTCTGCACGCCGAAGGGCAGCGGACCCGGCTCACCACACGCGCCGACGCACCGCACTGCTCCGTTCGGCCCGAGCCGGCCCACCACCGTGCGCACCCGGACGGCACCGGGCACCTTCCGCGCAATGCGTGGTACCGATCAGGGCAGCATGCAAGGTGCCGATCCGCCCACCTGGTGTCGCAGCGGGGAAGGTCATGCATCACCGTCGTCGCCCCACCCCCACCGGGGCCGTCCGCCGCGCGGCTGCCGGAATCCCGCAGCCGCGGCTCGAGCAGGCGCTCCTGAGCGTCACGGCTGCCGCCCTGACCGCCGGGGGCGCCGCCTGGCTCACGGACGCGCCCGCCGCCGCGGACCTGTGCTGGGCCCTGGGCACCCTCGCCGCCCTCCCACCATCGCTGGCCTGGGTGCTGGGCGCGCTGCGACGTGGGCACGCCGGCGTGGACCTGATCGCCGTACTGGCACTGGCCGGCACCCTGGCGGTGCAGGAGTACCTGGCCGGAGCACTGATCGCGCTGATGCTCGCCGGCGGCCGGACCCTGGAGACCGGAGCCCAGCGACGGGCCTCCCACGACCTGCGGTCGCTCCTGGAGCACGCACCCCGCTCCGCCAGGCGCCGCACCGGCGAAGACGTGGTCCTGGTGCCGCTCGACGAGATCGCCGTCGACGACGTCCTGGTGGTCGGCCCCGGCGAAGTGGTCCCCGTGGACGGCCGGGTGCTCGGCGCGACCGCGGTCCTGGACGAGTCCGTGCTCACCGGGGAGCCGATGGCGGTGGAACGGGCCGCCGGCCGCCCGGTGCGCAGCGGCGTCGTCAACGCCGGCCACGCCTTCGACCTGCGGGCCGACGCCACCGCCCAGGCCAGCACCTACGCCGGGATCGTCCGACTGGCTCGCGAGGCCGAGGCGGAGTCAGCCCCCGTCGTCCGGCTGGCCGATCGCTACGCCGCCTGGTTCCTGCCCCTGACACTCGCCGTCGCGGGGCTGGCCTGGCTCGTCAGCGGGTCGACCGTCCGGGCCGTCGCGGTCCTGGTGGTCGCCACGCCCTGCCCACTGCTCCTGGCGGCACCGGTCGCCGTCGTCTCGGGACTCTCCCGCGCCTCCCGCTCCGGCGTGGTCATCCGCGGTGGCGGTGTACTGGAAGTCCTCGGCAGGGCCCGGACGGTACTGCTCGACAAGACCGGCACCCTCACCGGCGGCCACCCGCAGGTCGTCGACGTGATCGCCGCGCCCGCCCGGACACCGGAGGACGTGCTGCGGCTGGCCGCGTCCCTCGACCAGTACTCCCCGCACGTCCTCGCACACGCCGTCGTCGACGCAGCACGCGAACGAGGCATGAGGCTCAGCCCGCCCGCGGACGTCGCTGAGGAGCCCGGCAGGGGAGCGACCGGCACCGTCGAGGGACAGCCCATGGCGGTCGGCCGCCTCGCCGCCGACGCCGAACGCCCGGAGTGGGTCCGGGCTGCCGAGAACCGGGCCCTCCTGGACGGCTCGGCCCTCGTCTGGCTCACCGTCGACGGCCGTCCCGCGGGCGCTGTCGGCCTCCGCGATCCACTGCGCCGGGACGCGGCCCGAACGCTGCGCCGCCTGCGGGGCGCGGGGGTCCAACGGCTGGTGCTGCTCACCGGGGACCGTTCCGAACCCGCCCGGGAGGCCGCGGCCGTCCTCGGCCTCGACGCCGTGCACGCGGAGCTCACCCCCGAGGGGAAGATCGCCGCGGTGCGGGCCGAACGCGAACACGCCCTCACCGTCATGGTGGGCGACGGGGTGAACGACGCGCCGGCGCTCGCCGCCGCCGATGTCGGCGTGGCCATGGGGGCCCGCGGCTCCACCGCTTCCTCCGAGGCGGCCGACATCGTGCTGACCGCGGACCGGGTGGACCGCCTCGCCGACGCCGTCACCATCGCCGTACGCGCACGCCGTATCGCGGTGCAGAGCGCGCTGGGCGGCATGGGGATGTCCCTCGCCGCGATGGCCGTCGCCGCCGCGGGCCTGCTCGCGCCCGCAGCCGGCGCCCTGCTCCAGGAGGGGATCGACGTAGCCGTCATCCTCAATGCCCTGCGATCCCTGCGCCCCGGCAGGGCGGAGCGCTCCCCGCTCTCCCCGTCGGTGGTGGCACTCATCCGCCGTTCCACCGCGGAACACGAGAAGCTCAGCGCGTTGCTGGACGCCGTCCGGGACACGGCCGACCTGATTCCGGCCGAACCCGGTGAGCGGCACCTGCGGGAGCTGAGAGAGCTCCACCAGGCGCTCGTCGAACGCCTGCTGCCCCACGAGCGTGCCGAGGAACGGGAACTGTATCCCGAACTCGCCCGGAACTCATCCGACTCGGCGCTCGTCACCGTGTCGAGCTGTGCCCGCACCGAGATCGAACGCCTCGTCCGACGCATCGGCGCGCACATCGAACTGGCCGACTCCGGGCCGGGTATGACGTCCGCCCAGGTCGACGACCTCCGCGCGTGCCTGTACGGCCTGGACGCGATCGCCCGGCTGCACTTCGCCCAGGAGGAGGAGACCTGGCCTTCCACTTCCTGACCTCTGCGGCCGGGGCCGGTTCGGCCGTTCTTTGCAGGCGGAGCGAGGATCGACGGCCTCTCTCTCAGGGCGTACTGAGGCGTGCGTGCGGGTGACCCGAACGTGTCGCGGCCGAGGGGTGAGACCGGGCCCCGGACCATGGACCGTGGACGAAGTCCGTCTCCTGCACCGCCGCCGGAGGCCCCGACGGCACCTCTCTCCACCCCGCCCCACGATCCGAACCGCCATGGTGCCGATCGCGACTGCCGCGAAACAGCGCCGCCTCGTTCCCCGGAGATGGCCTCATGGACATCGATACGATCAACGGTCTGCCCGCTCATCCCCTGCTGGTCCATGGCGCCGTCACCCTCGTGCCGCTGGCTGCGCTGCTGCTGGTGCTGTGTGCGCTGTGGCCCTCCCTGGGAGGGCGGATCGGCTGGCTTCTGCCGGCTCTGGCCGTGGTGGCGCTCGTGGCCGTGCTGCTGACGACGGAATCAGGCGAATGGCTGGAGGAGCGCGTCGAGGAGACCTCGCTGGTCGAGGAACACACCGAGATGGGCGACGGGCTGACCCCCTGGGCTGTCGGACTCCTCGTGGCGTGCTCGGCGGTGTGGCTGCTGAATCACTTCTCTTCACGACGAAGCGAGGTGTCATCGCACCGGGGAAGCGACCGGGCGATCTCTGCGGCGACATCCCTGCCGGTCCGGATCGTCGTCTGCCTCCTCTCGCTGGCCGTCGCGGTGGGCTCCGCCCTGGAAACCTTCCGGATCGGGGACTCCGGTGCGAAGGCCGTGTGGGAGAAACGGACATCGGGCCACACCGGGGACGGTGCGAACGGGCTCACCGGCGGCGGTGCCGTCTCCCTCCCTCGTCCCTCCACCGCATCTGCGTGTCCGCCGCATACCCACTGCTCCCGGACCGGCCACCGGGCACTCGCGCCAGTACTGCCACCAGGACCAGCAGGAGCGCCAGCCCGGCCAGCAGTCCGAAGAGCGGGTAGCCGGGGCGGGTGATGCCGGAGGTGATGAGCAGCGCGGTCGCAGCGGCAGGCGGGTGTTCCACCCGCAGCAGCGTCTGCCCCAGCAGCGTCAGCCCCACGGCCACGGCCTGCGCACCGATCTGCCGAAGGCTCTCGTGCCCCGTCTCGACGACCGAGGGGTGACTCCACAGGCCGAAAGCGGCCAGGCAGGCGAGCCCGCAGGCGATCGCGGTCGTGTGTCCCAGCAGCGCGGTGCGCAGCTGGGACGACTCGGTGCCGGAGCGGGCCAGGAGCAGGTAGGCCGTCGGTCCCAGCGCGGTCGTCAGCCACACCCAACCGGCGGCGTATCCCGCAAGGCCCACCGCGGTGAGGGCGACCCCGACCAGTACCAGCAGCCTGATCCCCGCGAGCCACAGCTCCGCAGCATGCCTCTTCCTGGGAGAGGTCATGCTGCTCCCGGGACCGGACCGGACGCATGCCCGGCACCCGGCAGGCCCGATCCGGGGTCCCTGCCCCGTGTCGTTCTTCGGCCCGGCACGGTGAAGGGCGCCGGGGCCGCTCCCGGCCGGTGCCGTACCGCGCCGTACTGGCACGTGCAGTGTTCGGTCACCGTCCAGCAATCCCGAGGCCGCTCCGGTGCCAAACGTCGGTCCACCCGGTGGGGCCCGGTCGGGTGCACCGGGCCTGGCGCCCGGCGGTCGCCCTCCCGAAGCGGACGTGGCGTAGGGGGTACGCCGCCAGTCGCCCCCCTCAGCCCACCAGCAGGCCGATGGCGACTCTCAGCCGTTCGAGGAAGAACTCCCGCGACCGGGCCTGGTGCTTGAGGCCGATGGAGGCGCTGTTCAGCGTCCGGGCGACGGCGCGTGCCTTCTCCCGCCCCGTCTCCACGGCGACCGCGTCCGTGACGAGCGCCTCGAAGCGCCGCGGCGCGGTCTCGGTCGTCTCGCCCAGCAGGCCGGGGTTGGCTTCGATGACCTCGGTGATGTCGCGTGCCGCGGGGCCGACGTAGCGGCCCGCCCACTGGTCGAAGGCTTCGGCGAGACGCTCCGGCAGGGGGCGTGCGGCATCGGCCAGGACGTGCTCGACGGCCGCGAGGTCGCGTTCCAGGAGTTGGATGACGGCGGCCCGGAACAGCTCCTCCTTGGAGGAGAAGAGGAAGTAGAGCCCCGGCCGGGAGATCTGCGCCGCCCGTGCCACTTCCTCCATCGAGGTCTTCCGGTAGCCGAAGCGCGCGAACGTGGGCAGGGCGGCGTCCAGGACCGCGGTCCGCCGGCTGGTGTCGGCGACTGCCGGAGAAGCCGGAGAAGGGCGACCGGCATCGGGGCTGCTCATGAGGCGAGCATACGGGCAGATGCGGACTATACAAACAGCGTCTAATCTGTATAGTCGATGGCATGGCTGATTCCACCCTCATTTCGACTCCCTTCACTGCCGCCAGCACCGCGGAGGATGTGCTGCGAGGCCTCGATCTGACCGGCGTCCGCGCGATCGTGACCGGAAGCTCCTCCGGCATCGGGGCCGAGACGGCCCGTGCGCTGGCCGCGGCCGGCGCAGAGGTCACCCTCGCGGTCCGGAACACCGCCGCGGGCGAGGCCGTCGCCGAGTCGATCCGCGAATCCACCGGGAGCATGCGGCCCCGGGTCGCTCCGCTCGACCTCGCCGACCCGGCGACCGTCGCCCGATTCGCCGAGGCATGGCGCGGCCCGCTGCACCTTCTGATCAACAACGCGGGCGTGGTCACCGGTGGCCTCGAACGGACACGTGAAGGCTGGGAGGTGCAGTTCGCGACGAACCATCTCGGCCACTTCGCACTCGCCGCCGGCCTGCACGGCGCCCTGGCGCTGGGAGCGTCCGACCGCGGCCCGGCCCGGATCGTCGCGGTGAGCTCCACCGCGCACATGCGGTCGGGGATCGACTTCGACGACCTCCACTTCGCACACCGCAGCTATGACCCGCAGATCGCGTACGCGCAGTCGAAGACGGCGAACTCCCTGTTCGCCGTCGAGGCCACCCGCCGGTGGGCCGCGGACGGGATCGTCGCCAACGCCGTGAACCCCGGCGGCGTCTCCACCGGGCTGCAACGCAACTTCACGCCGCAGCAGCGGCAGTCGCTCGACGCAGCCGAAGCGGCCGGTGTCTTCACGTACAAGACGGTCGAGCAGGGGGCCGCCACCAGCATCGTCGCGGCGGTCTGGCCCGCCTTCGGCCACTCCGGAGGCCACTACCTCGACGACGCGCAGGAGGCGTACCCCGTCCCGAACGACGTCGATCTTGCACAGCATCCCCACGGGGTCAAGGAGTGGGCGCTTGCCCCCGACCTGGCCCGACGGCTCTGGACCGTCTCGACCGACCTGCTGCACACCTGACGCCGCCGGCCCCGTCGGGGACGCCGATGGGATCTCCGGCCGACCCCGCACGGTTCGAAGCCTCCACCGGTGCCGGAACGGTGCGGCCGCTCCGCCCAGTCGGTACCGAAGTCGGAGACGGCTCGGCGCGTCGCGGTGTGTGCGGAGCGGGGAAGACGGCCCCGGAGCCGGCGACCGCTCCAGTTCCCGCGCCGGACTCCGACCGGGGCCGACCGCGCCGTCCCATACTTCCTGCATGACTGATGCGCACGAGGACCCCATGGACGGCTACCGCCGCTTGCGTCAGGAGCAACCGGACCTGTTCCGCAACGAGGAAGGGCCCGGTGCGATCGACATCGTCGACCCCAGCCAGGCCCCCGAGGACCTCGGCACCCTCGGTCTGGTCTACCAGGACCCCTACATTCGCCTGCTGCGCGACCCTGTCCGCTTCCCCGACGGCCGCCTCGGCACCTACCTGCGGATCCTCAGCACCGCGGACTCACCGGGTGCCGCGATCCTGCCCGTCCTGGACGACCGGGTCCTGTTGCTGGAGAACTACCGGCACGCCATTCGTGGCTGGACTCTGGAGATCCCCCGTGGTTACGGCACCGAAGGGCTCACCGCGGAAAGCAATGCCCTGAAGGAACTCGACGAGGAGCTCTCGGCGCAGGTGGAGTCAGTCACTCCCATCGGCGTCGTCCATCCGGACACGGGTCTGCACTCTCAACCGGTACCCCTCTTCTTCGCCTCGCTGACCGCCACAGGGCCCCTGGAGACCGCGGCGGGAATCCGCAGCCTGGTCACGTTCACGCCCGAGGAACTCGACAGGAAAATCCTCGACGGCACCATCACCGACTGCTTCACCCTCGCCGCCCTCACCCAAGCCCGCCTGCGGCACCTCCTCAGCTGAGAAGGCTCAGCCGGTTCCCTCGTGCTCGTCCGGAGCGTTCAAAGTGGCCTCCCCCTCGGGGCGGTGGACCGGCTCACGCCGAGCGAATCCTGCCTCCTGCATCCGGCGGACCAGACCCTCCCACTCGTCCCTCGTCCGGTCGAACCTCACCTGCATCAGATCCACGCTCGTCTCCAACTGCTTCCTGGCCTGCCGCTGGTCCCGGCCGACCACAGCGAAGCGGACCACACCTTTGGAGGCCGTTGCGGCGACAGAGTCGGCCACTTTCCCGACCACCTCGATCCACGGTTCCTCGCCGAAGATGACGGATATGACAGAACCGAGCGTATGAACGCTCATTTTGATGATCGGCTGCCATCGGTCCACCACTCCTGCGCGCCGGGCACCGACGATGCCGCCGAGCCGCTCGGCAAGAGACACGTACCGGTTGTACACGTCCTGGCTGCGGTCCCTGAACGCCTCAGGTGTTTCCGCCAGGAGCTCGGGATCCCGGAGGAGACGCAGGAGGCTGTCCTTGTAGAGCGCCCACTCGTCGGTCCCCCTCGCCTGCCGCACATGATCCAGACCGAGCCCGGTGAGCCCGACGTCCAACGGATTCTGGACGAGAGCGAACGCCTGCTGCTGGAGCATCCGGACCAGTTCGTCCGCGGACACGGCCGTGCCGCGTGAGAGCGCGCGGTCCAATTCCTGCAGGGCCGTACGGTCCAGCGAATCCGCCGGCGTCAGCGGATAGCGCCCCACAGCGTCCGACAGGGACGTGTTGTACTTCAGATCGGCAAGCTGCTTCAACTCGCCTGCAAACGGCTTCGACCGGTCGTATCGACCCTCTGCCGGGTCGGTGCCCTCGGCCACCACGAATTCCCGGTAGAACTCCTCGCGCACCACTGATTCCCTGTCCACCGCCCACCGGGAGACGTCCCTCAGCCGGGCCTTCAGCCGTCTCGCGCCCTCCTCGTCGAGCTTGAAGTCACGCATCAGGCTCTCTGTCCGGAATCTGGCCATGCTCAGCAGCTGGTCGTGGAACGAGTCCTTGAGTTTGAGGTCGGTGAGCCGGGTGTTCTCGTCCTCGTCCCAGGACAGCCGGAGGCAGCTGCCCGTTCCCGCGTCGGCGACGACCTCCCGCCATGCCCGTTCCCCCTCGGTCCGAACGGTGAAGCTCTGCTCCGCCACCAGTCCGGTTTCTCTGTACAGATAGGGAACGATCACCGCGTCACGCAGCAGTTCCTCGAACGCATCGCGTGCAGCGCCGCCGTTCTGGAAATCCTGGTAGACGGCCTGATTGTTGAGGAAGAACGCACGGTTGACGATGACCTGCTGGGCATTCAGCATCGCCCGCAGGTACTCGTGGCGTACGGCCCGGAGGCGGGCACGAGCCACTTCGGCGTCCCGCAGTGACCGGCCGCCCTCAAGCATGGACCCGAGAAGTTCCTGTGGGACCCACTGGTTGTCGAGGCACTGGGCCACCACGGCGACCGGCTCGAGATCACTGTTGACGATCTTGTTGAACTCTTCGTCCGGCATCGCTCGTACACCTCTCCGTCAGGGTTGGTCGCCCTCGAACCATCTCTGTCCGCCTCGCACAAGCTGGTCGTGATTTTGACATTTGGTCACTACTGATCGACAGGCGTTTGTGAAGCGGCAGCCGGTCGACGTCCGCCCGTGCCATGTCGGCCGCCGGACGTGCTCGCCCACCAGCGCCTCACAGGCATGCGGGCCGTCGGCCGGGGCAGTGAGAAGCGGGGCACATGCGTGCGGGTCCTCGTGCACGCCGCTGCCCCTGACGCCGAACGTCCAGTGAGGGAGCGCTTCGTGAAGGTTCTGGTGATCGGTCTCGCCGTTCTGTTGGTGCTCGTCCTCCTGGCACTCCGTGGAGGCAGGGAACGACGTGGCTCCGGCCCCACCTGGGCCGGGGGCGGCGACTCCCCCGGAAGCGAACACGGGCACGGCGACGGCGGAAGCAGCGAGGGCGGAAGCGGCGAGGGCGGAAGCAGCGGCGGGGGAGGCGGTGACTGACCGCCCCAAGGCACTCCGGCCCGGCCGGGACAGGCCCGTCCGCGGTCTTCTGCCTGCCCGGACTGTGCACGCTTGCGGCCCCTCACCCGCTGCGCTGCGGAGGGCGGCGTCGCCACGCCTCCTCCCGCTCTTCCCGCGCGTGCCGCCGGGAAGCATGGACCCCGGCAGCTGGTTCAGAAGGGCAGAAAGCCCCGCCGGGCCGCCACGGCAGCGGCCGAGGGCGCCCGCTGGACGGTGAGAAGAGCGACGTCGTCCTGGAGCCGGCCACCGGTGTGGTCCAGCAGGTCGGTCACCACGGCGTCGGTGGTCTGCTCGGCGGTGCCGGTGGTCAGCTCGGCCAGGCGGCCGGCGAGTGGATAGAACTCCCCGGTGGCGTTGCGCGCCTCGATGACCCCGTCGGTGTAGAGGATCAGCGTCTCCCCTGAGGCGTACGCGTGCCGTTCCACGGCCCGCGACTCGGGGGAGAGCTCGCCCAGCCCCAGGGGCGGGTACGGTCGGGCCGCTTCCAGAGCCCGAACCGCCCCTCGGCCGAGGACGTAGGGCGGCGGGTGTCCGCAGCAGACCAGAGCCAGCTCGTCGGCGTCGTCGAAGAGGTCGACGAGCACAGCCGTGGCGAAGTCCTCGATCATGTCGGTGTCGAGATTGTGCAGGCTCAGCACCGTGTCGAGTTCGCGGGCGAGTTCCGGCAGCGGCAGGTGGTGATGGGCGAACGCCCGAAAGGCACCGAGGACGAGGGCGGTGTCCTCCAGCGCGTCCAGGCCCTTGCCCCGCACATCCCCGATGATGAGCCGGGTACCGCCCACGATCCGGGTCGCGGCGTAGAAGTCGCCGCCCACCTGTGCCTCCTGCTGCGCCGACCGGTAGGCGGTCGCCAAGGACAGCCGCCCGAGCCGCGCCGGAGGCGGCTTGAGCAGTACCTCGCCGGCTGCCTCGGCCACTGTTCTGGCCTGTGCGAGCTGCTCGTCGCGGCGCCGGCGGCTGCGGCTGTAGAGGACGAGGGCGGCTGAGACCAGCGCGATGGCGGCGGCACGCGTGCTGTAGCCGACGACGTCGGAGTCGGCGTTCGCCAGCCCGAGAGCCAGCTGCGTCACCACCGCGCACAGCCCGACGGCTGCGGTGGCCAGGGGGCCGCCCAGCACGGAGGTGATGGCAGGAGCGACGATCACCAGCGGCCCGAAATGGCGGGAACTGGGCAACACGGCGTCGCAGATCGTCAATCCCACCACGAGCGCCACCGGCAGCAGCAGAACCGCCCCGGGGGCACGAGAAGCACGACGGAGCCATGCCCGACAGTCCCGATAGTCCATGCCCAACGGCTACACCACCATCCTCCGCCCGCCTCGGAACGACTCGGGCGGCTTCGCGGAGAGCACAGCTGACTCCGCAACGCTGTCGCAGCAGCAGAATCCGAGCGACCGGGACCAGGCGCGCGGGGCGAAGGGTCGCGGCAGTGCAGCAGCGTGGTTCGAGCCCGGCCGGCCCCCGGACCCGCCGCGCCGTGACCGCCCGTCCCGGTGGCGAGCACCGTGCCCCGCGCCCGGCGATCGCTGCCGCGGACATGGCGGGTGAGGGCCGCGCACGCGCGACGTGCCGCCGGTCGACCGCGCGGAAGCGCTGGACCGGTCCGCGCCGCCGCCGGTCCATACGACCGGATTCAGGCCTCGGGGTGCCGCTCCCGGCCGCTGGGCAGCTCACCCGACGCGGACTCCTCCAGCAGCGCGGTGTACTTGCGGGAGAGTTCCTCGTACCGCGCGTCGGCCTCTTCGAGGGCTTGATCCGTCCGGCGCCTGTGCCGTGTCATGGCGTACAGGGCGACGGGTCCGGCGACGATCCAGAAGACGGCGATCAGTGCCCACCACGGCATGGTTCCCCCTCGGTGCGGTGCTTCCGGTAGCGCCCGGCGCTCCGCCCGCAGCGTATGCCCTGGCACTCCGTACACCAACATCGTCGAGCGACCCCGCCTGCCGGTGACGCCGGACGCCCGGAACCCAGCGGCGGAGCACTCCGGGGTCGCCAGCGGCGGTTCGCGCCCCGATCCGCCGCGGTGACGTCCTGGACGGCCGGAACGCCTCCGCCGGCCGATCCGGTGAGCGGTGCCTGCCCCGGCCCTGTGGGCTGCGCTGTCGGGGCTCTGTGCCATGATGCGGACGCGCCCGGGGGAGTGGCGCGTGGTCACATGGGCGCCAGGGGGTTCGGGATGAGTGGGGGCACGGAGCCGGACGGCACGTCCAAGTCGGACGAGGAGTGGGAGCGGTTTCTGCGCGAGTCGGTGGCGGGTGCCGCCGACGCCCCCAAGGAGCCGTCCGCGCGGGCCCGCGCCGTGACGCGGCGGCTGCGCGAGGAACCCGACCGCGGCCCGGAGGGCTGGCGCACCTACACGCCCGCCCGGCCCAAGCGCCGCACGGGCTGGTACGTGGCCGGACTGCTGGCCTCGCTGGTGCTGCTCGTGGTGGCGCTCGCGCCCGGCTGGGTGACAGGTCTCGTCCCCGGCGCCGACTCCGCACCGCGGGCGGCCGAGACCGCCCGCCCGGACCAGGCACCCCCGACGCAGGCATCCCAACGCCCCACCCAGGACGAGCCGTTCCGCGGGTCCCCGGCGGCGCGCTGGGCGAGCGGCGCGGCCGGGATCACCGTGCCGAAGGCCGAAGCGGTCGGAGGGATGACCGCGGCCGAGGTCGAGCGCGCCCTCGACCGCAGCCGCGACTTCCTCGTCGCCTCCAGCCTGGACCGCGGGGTGCTGCGGGGTGAACATCCGGATGAGGCCATCGCACTGATCAACCCGCACCAGAAGGACGTCCAGGACTTTCTGGGCACCGCCTTCCGGAGCCCGAGCGAGAAGAACGACCCCCTCCTCCTCTTCAGCCGCTTCCGGCCCTCCCGCGTCCACCTGGTCGGCGATGTCGTGAAGACCCGGGGCCGGCTCACCTTCGAGGAGGGCGAGCGCGGCGCACTCCAGGTGACGGCCGACGTCACCTTCGTCTACCCGGTCACCCGCGCGGAAGCGGACGGCGACGACGAGATCGTCCGCACCATCGTCCGGCGCGAACTGGTCCTGAGCTGGGACGACCCGGACAAGGTGCGGACCGAGCCGGGCACGTTCTCGATCGTCTCGTACAAGAACGACATGACCAACGGCGGTTGCGGCACCCCCTCGGGCTACTTCGAACCGCCTTTCGGCACCGACCACGCGGCGGACGGGGACGGCGCGGACATCGATCCGTACGACCGCAGTGCGCCGGTCGAACGGGACGAGTCCTCCGGGGACGGGTGCAGGCGGGCGACCCGGTCCTGACGGTGCAGATGACGACCGGCTGCCCGTGCCGCAGGACGCCTGAAAGCACCTCACATGGCGGGGGCGCTCGGCGGTTCCTCCCGACCCTCACAGCGGGGGACAGGTCTCACCGGCCTCCCTCGCGCCTCCGGTCCGGTCTGCTCCCGGCCGCGAGGGGCGCGGAGGCCGCTCCACGCCGGTGGAGGGCTGCTGCGGCTGCTGAGCGGTTGCCAGGGCCTGTTCGACGGCGTGCTGGCGCCGCCGCTGACGGCGCAGGACAAAAGGGTTGATCAGGCACATGCCCAGGGCCAGGAGATTCAGGCCGGCGAGCCCGTAGCGCCGATCGAGGACCTGTACCCCGGCGCTCAGGAGCAACAGCAGTGCGGCGGCACTCATCAGCCACCACATCCACCGGTGCCGCTGGGCACTCAGCGTGCGCCGCTGCCGCCTGACGATGTCGATGGCGGCCGGCAGCTCGGCGGGGTCCTGCGGCAACCTTCCCCGCTGGATCTGACGGCCCACCCGCATGTAGCGGCTCGGGGTCAGTCCGAAGCCGGCCGCACGCCGACGAGTCCACCGCCATGCCCAGGCGGCAGCCCCTGCGCTCGGCAGAAGAACGGCGGCAGTGAAGAACAGGCCCCGCGTGGGGTCCCACTCGCCCTCTCCGGCGAACGCGCCCGCCAGAAACCCGGCCAGCGCCGCTGCCAGGAGCACGATGATGACGATCGCGACCGCGTGGAAGCGCCCGGCATCCGTACGTGTCTCCCCGTCCTGCCCGGACATCGCGGTCCCCCTTCTGGTGCGTTGCGGTACGTGGCCGGATACCCGGACCCGCCTCCGGCACACCGCGGTATCCCGGTGCGGAGCCGTGTGGCGGACGCAGCCTTCCGCGTCGCGTGTTCCGGGGGCCTGGGCGCTGTGCGGCGGTGCATGCGAACCCCGCTTCCCGGCCCGAGCGCCGACGAGGATCACCGGGCGCCTCCTTCGGCCGGTACGTGCTGCTCTCCCGGACGGCCGTTCCCCGGGCCGGGAGGCCGGCGGAGGATGCGGACCGCGTGGGTGAGGCGGAGCACGATCGCTGTGAGCCCGGCGGCGGCCGCGACGCAGAGGGCGGTCATGGCGTCGGGTATCCACTGCAGCAGTCCGAGCACGTCACCGTAGTGGGCGGCCGACGCCAGGAGAAGCAGGGGCACCGCGCAGACCGTGCACCAGGCGGCGGTGCGGGCGAGGACGCGCTTCCGGGGGAGTGACCCGACGGTCCCGCGCTTGAGGAGCAGCGCCGCGTGCCCGGTGGAGAGGACCAGCAGTGCGGCCAGAGCGGTGCTGCTCCAGACCGCCCAGTAGTAGAGGGACGCGGAGGGGGCGTCCGTGGGCTGCCGTCCGCCGGCCAGGATCCGTGCCGCTCCGAAGCCGGCCTGCATGACGGCTTCGTCCTGGAGGAGGCCGTAGAGGTTCTGCTGGAGGACGAGCGCGATGTTCCGCTCCGGGACGAGGAAGAGCATGGCCGAATAGCCGGGGGTTGCCCCGGTGTGCCAGACGGCGTCCCGGAGCGGCGCCTTGAGCCCGCCCACCCGCCAGCCCAGTCCGTATCCGGTGCGGGCGCCGGGGGCTCCGCTTTCGGTCCGCAGCGTGCCTTCGGTGCGCATCAGCCGGATCGACGCGGAGGTCAGCAGGGGCTTTCCGCCGGCGGTCTTCCCGCCGCGGAGCTGCAGAGCGGCGAAGTCTGCGAGGTCGGCCAGGGTTCCGCCCAGGTAGCCGTAGCCGGCTCCGTGGTCGTCCACCTCGTCGGCGACGGCCGCGGGTCTGCCCCACAGCAGCTGATGCCCGGGAGGCAGGTGCTGCTCGCGCGCCGAGGCCCGGTCGGCGATGGCGGTGTCCATGCCCGCCGGGGTGAGCACGGCCCGCCTGATGTATTCGGCGAAGGGACGGTGGGTGACGGCCTCGATCACGGCGGTCAGGACCAGGTAGTTGGCGCTGGTGTAGGTGTAGTCGGTACCGGGCGGTCCCGTCGGCTCGATCCGGTCGAGGGCGGCCAGGCGTCCCGCGGGCGGAGGGCAGTCGGCGTCGTAGCAGTCGGCCACGTCGAAGGTCGCGGATTCGGGGAGGCCGGAGGTCTGTTCGAGCAGGTGGCGGACCGTCACTTTCCCGGCGTGCGCAGGACCGCCGAACCGGAACGCCGGAAGGTGGTCGACCACCGGATCGTCCAGGCCGAGGCGTCCGTCCTGCACGAGCGTCAGCACGGCGGTCGCGGTGACGGGTTTGGCGACGGATCCCCACAGGAACGGGGTGTCGGCCGTGACGCGTTCGCCCCTGCCGTCCTCTCCCCAGGAACGTTGATGCACCGGCCCCTCGGGGCCCACGACGGCGTAGGAGAGTCCGGGTGTGCGGGTGGCTTCCATCCGGTCCCGGACATAGGCGTCGATCGCGGCGTAGCGGTCCGTCGAAGCGGTGGCTTCGGCGGGAGGAGCGGCCGCCGCGCACAGCAGCAGCGCGAGCAGCGCGGGCATGGTCCTCGTGGCGATGCGCCGGAGGAAGGAGCGCATGGGCTTCCTTGTCGTCGATCCCGGACACGGAAAATAACCGTATGGCCGTACGGTTATAACCGTACGATGGTATGGTTATCAAGTGTCAAGAACCGCCGATCACGGAGAACGCAAGCGCCGGATCGCCGTCGCTGTCCGGGCGCTGATCTCCGACCAGGGGCTCGACGCGGTCACCGTCGCTCGCACCGCGGCGGCGGCCGGCATGTCCGTCGGACTCGTCCAGCACTACTTCCGCACCAAGGACGACATGCTGCTCCACACCTTCCAGGAGGTCGGCGCGGCTCTCCGCGAACGGGCCGAGCAGCGCATCCGGGACGGCATCGAACACCGCCGCCCGGTCGCGGACGTCCTGGCGCAGGCGATGACCGAACTCCTCCCCCTGGACGAGGGGCGCCGCACCGAGTTCCGCGTCAGCAGAGCGTTCGCCGGCCGCGCGCTGGACGTCCCGGCCCTCGCCGAGATCGACGCGGAGACCACCCGGCGCGTGCGTGCCGACATCGCCACGGCCGTCCGCAACGGCAAGGAGTGCGGCGAGGTCGAGACCGGACTGGACCCCTGGCCCGCCGCCGTCCGGCTGACCGCCGTCACCCAGGGGCTCGCGACGCAGGTGTATCACGACCCCGCCGGGGTGAACGGCATGAGCGCGGCCGAACTGGCGGCATCCGTGATCGACGCCGAACTGGCCACCGTCTTCACCGGCGAGTGCCGCCAGTACGCCGCACAGCACGATGCTTGATGCCTCCCGGCCGGCCCCGGTGCGAGATGCACGCAGCGGCAGCATGCCCCGGTGAGCCCGTACGGCCCGCCATGACCGGGTCGGGGCCGAACGGGAGCCGCGCCGGAGACGCACCCCGCGCGGTCGGGACCCCACTCGTCGGCTCCCGGAGCCGCCGCGACGACCACGCGGGGCCGGGTCAGTCGCGCCTCCCTCCGCCGCACGAGCAGACAGCCGCGCTGCCGCGCGGGGAAGTGCCCTCTTCGTCCGGTTCGCTGCCCGGGAGATAGACCACCAGCGTCTGTTCGGGCTGTTCGGCCAGGTGGAAGGCGGTGTAGACGTACTCCACCGTGCCCTGCCGCGGGTGCCGCAGACGTTTGCGGCCGCTGCGCCGGACCTGCACCTCGTACTGGGGCCACCACTCCCGCATCTCCGCGCTGCCCTCGTGCAACTCCTCGATCAGCCGGGTGTAGCGCGGGTCCCCGGAATGGTTCGCCGCCAGGGTACGCAGCCGGCCCAGCACGCCGCGCGCCTCGGGCTCCCAGTCCACCAGGACCTCCCGCGCCGCAGGTTCGAGAAACACCCACCGGACGAAGTTCGCGGGCCGCTCCTCCTCGGTGATGAGCCGCGGGAACAGCTCGGCGGCGGCCCGGTTGTGGCTGAGCACGTCGTAGTTGCCGCCGATGATGTACGCCGGGTTCGGCTGCAGCAGCAGGGGAACGGCGCTCACCTCTGCCGTCAGCAGATCGTGGGCTCCGGCTTCGGCTGCGGGCGAATGGCCGGCGAGCGACAGCAGATGGTCGCGTTCGTGCCGGTCCAGCCGCAGCGCCGAGGCCAGCGCGGTCAGCACCTGCTCGGACGCGCGGATGTTCCGTCCCTGCTCCAGATACGTGTACCAGGTGGCGCTGATCCCGGCCAGCAGCGCGAGCTCTTCCCGGCGCAGTCCCGGAGTCCGGCGGCGGCCGGTGCGGGGCAGGCCCACCTCGTCAGGAGTGAGGCGCTCTCTCCGGCTGCGCAGGAACGCGCTCAGCTGACGGCGTCGGTCCGGTTGCGTGGACATGGCGGCGTGGCACCTCTGATTCCAGGATAAGTGCATTCTGGATACCAGGCTATTCCTGACGGAGGCTGGTGTGCGAACACGGGCCGCGGCACCGCCGACGTCCCGCACCGTCACACCGACCCCTCCGACGCCGGCAAAGACCTGACGCCATGTCAATTACTGCTGTCGCGGCACCCGGGCCCCGGGGGGTCGAAAGAGGAGAAGGCGAAAGTCATGTCAGAGATCAAGGGCAAAGTGGTGGCGATCACCGGCGCCAGTAGCGGCATCGGCGAGGCGGCCGCCCTGCTGCTCGCCGAACGCGGTGCATGTCTCGTCCTCGGCGCGCGCCGCACCGAGCGCCTGACCGAACTGGTGGCGCGGATCGAGCAGGCGGGAGGCATGGCAGTACAGATCCGTACCGACGTGACCCGCCCGGACGACCTGCGGGCCCTGGTCGCGCTCGCCGAGGAGCGGTTCGGCCGACTCGACGTCCTGGTCGGCAACGCCGGAGTCGGCACCCTCTCGCCGCTGGACGACCTGCGCACCGACGAGTGGGACGAGATGGTCGACGTCAATGTGAAGGGCGTGCTGCACGGAATCGGCGCCGCGCTGCCGGTCTTCCGCGCACAGGGCACCGGCCACTTCATCACCACCGCCTCCACGGCCGCGTTCCGCATCGTGCCCAACATGGCCGTCTACGCCAGCACCAAGTTCGCGGTCCGCGCCCTGTGCGAGGGGCTGCGCCAGGAAGCCGGCGACTCCCTGCGGGTCACCACCGTCTCACCCGGCGTGACGGCGACCCCGTTCGCCGAGGCGTCGGCCAACAGCCGGGTCAGAGCCGAGATCACACAGATGCGCGACAAACTCGCGATCCCGCCCGCGGCAATCGCCGCCGCCGTGGCCTTCGCGATCGAACAGCCCGCGGCGGTCGACGTCAACGAGATCGTCGTCCGGCCCACCGCCCAGGGCTGACCGCCCGCCCCTCCGCCGCCACGCGCACCCCGTGCCGGGCGGCCCCTTCGCCCTCCGACCCCCGCGCGGCACGGCCTTGACCGGATCGACCGGCTACGTCCTCATGCACCTCCAACCGGCCCGGGGCATCGCCGTGCCCCGGGCCGGTGGGTACGTGATCCCCATGATGACCGGGATGGCCGTCGTCGCCCCCGCCGCCGTACGGCCGGCCCGCTCGGCCGCACCGCCCGCACCTCCGCGATCTCCGGTACGGCAACCGGGACGGGAGCCCTGACCTTGCCCGCGGCGAGGCCCGGCGCGAGCATCCGGTCCCTCAGCTGTCGCTGATCCGCCCCGGCTCTCCCGGCGGCGTGGACGAGGACCGGCGCCGCGGGAGGGTAACCTCCTGCCCCCGGCGTTCCGCTCGCAAGGCCGGGAAGTCACCCTGTCCGGGTTAATGGATAGGATAAATTTCTAGATAAAGACTGCTAGGGTGGCGGCCGATGGAGGGAGAGCGGCATGCCGTCCGAGGAAGAGCTGTTCGCGAACATCGACGCGTTGCTGGAGGAGGAGCCGCAGCTCCCGCCCCCTGCGGAGCGCGCCCGCCTTCGCGAAGCCGCCGGTATCACCCAGGCCCGGCTCGCGGTCGCGTTGAAGACATCGACGCAGACGGTGAAGAACTACGAGAACGGCCGCTCCGAGCCGAAGTCTCCGCGCCTGGAGGCCTACCAGCGACTCCTCAAGGGCTGGGCGGCGAAGTACCCCGCCGACAGTGCCCCCGCCACTCCCGCCACTCCCGCCCCGGTCGTCGTGCCGCAGCAGGAGGCATCCGAGGCGTCCGCCGGTCCGGCCGCCGGGCCGGAGCAGGCGGAGGCCGCCGCCCCGGTTCGCATTCCTGCCGCCCCGGCCCCGCCCCGCCCCCCTTCCCGTGCGACAGCACGCCCGGAGACATCGTCCCGGCGCCCGGCGAAGAAGGCCGCCGCGCCGGTCGCCGACCCGCGCTTCCCGCACGGACCGCTCGCGGTGCTGGACGGCGACGGCTCCGCCTACGGCGCCGAGGGGATCGTGCTGGACTGCCCGGCGACCACGGTGGTGGAGCTGGTGCAGTGGACACTGCGCGAGTCCGGCCTCGGTGCTCCGAAGCTCAACCGCCACGGCAAGGACTCCGACCCGCTGATCGTCCTCACCGCCGCGGCCGCCGTGAAGCTCGGGCTGCCCGAGCGTCTGGAAGGGCATGAACAGCGCCGCTCCCTGCGCCTGCCCGACGACCACCCGGTCGTCAAGCAGGTGGCGAAGGCCAAGTGGCAGCTCACCCAGCGCGGGTTCGGCCCCTGGCCGCGGATCTACCGCAAGGCGGAAGGCCGCGAGCGGCAGTGCGTGCAGCTGGCGATCCTGCCCTGGGACGCCCTCGACGAGCGCTCCTGGCCCGGCGTGAGCGAGATGGCGCCGGCCGACGTCGCCCGGACCCTGGGCCTGTACGCACAGCGCGTCATCACCCCGCGCGGATCCACGGCCGTCTCGGGTCTGGAGCTGATGACAGCGCTGCGCCCGCCGACGAAGCCGGAGCGCGATGCGGAGACCGGCAACTGGATCTCGGGCCACAACCCGGGCTCGCTGGGGACGGAGCCCATGGACCCCGCCCCGCCCGAGGCCACCGCGGAGCACCCGGTCGTCGTCCGGTCCGGCTGGACCGGCGGCTTCCTCAACGAGGAGGCGTACCAGTGGGTGCGGCCGGTGGACACGCTGTCCGATGACGAGTGTCTGCTGCCCCACGCGGTCGGCCTGGATCTGAACACGGCGTTCCTGGCGGCCGCGGCCCGCCTGGTCGTCGGCCTGTCCGCCCCGGACCACTTCCACAACGTGAAGTTCAACCCGAAGATCCCCGGCTCCTGGCTGGTCGACCTCTCCCACATCGAGCTGGATCCGCGCCTGCCCTCGCCGTTCACCCCGGACGGCTCCCGGCCGACGGGTCCGGCGTGGTACCAGACGCACACCGTCGCCTACGCCCAGGAACTCGGCCACAACGTCGCTCCGCTCGAGGCGTACCTGCGCAGGGAGACCGGCGCATACCTGGACCCCTGGCACGACCGCCTCAAGAACGCCTATGTCGACACCCTCGCCGGCCTCGGCGTCACCAAGGGCCTGTCCGACGTCGAGTTCCTCGCCGCGATGGAGCAGCACAAGCAGGCCGACCCGGCCCTGGCCGCGGTGCTGACCGCGATCAAAGCGACCATCAAGGGCGGGGTCGGCAAGCTCCGGGAGCGCCCCCAGGGGCGCCACTACAAGGAAGGTGAGCGCTGGCCCGCCCTCGAGCGCCCGACCTGGCGCCCCGACATCCGCGCCGCCGTGATCTCCAAGGCGCGGGTGAACATGCACCGCAAGCTGCGCAACATGGCCACCATGACGGGCCTGTACCCCTTGGCGGTGCTCTCCGACTGCGTCGTCTATCCGAGCCCCGGCACCAGCCCGCTGGACTTCCTGCCCTACGCCGCCTCGGGCAAGCCGCAGCCCGGCGGCTTCCGCCTCGGACCCACACCAGGCCTGGCGAAGCCGGAGGGCGTCCAGCCGATGCTGTGGGCCGTGGACCTGATGGAGAAGGGGCTGAACCCGGCCCGCCACATCAAGGGCGGCGACGCCGTACTGGACGAAGGGGAGTAGGGCCATGGGAGAGATCGACGACGCCATCGAGCGTGCCGACCGGGAGGCGTTCACCAGGAACCCGCCCAAGACCCTCAAGGGCCAGATCAGCTACCTGCTCAAGCAGTTCGGCAGCGCGAAGGCCGTCGCGGCCGAGATCGGGGTCACCGCCGACTCCGTCAACCGCTACCGGCGCGGCGCCCGCAAACATCCCCGCGCCGACATCGCGGCGAAAATCGACGACGCCGTGCGGGCCCGCTGGCAGCCCGGCGTGCGCAAGCGGCGCCGCAAGCAGGCCGCCACGACCCGCGGCGTGACGGTCGAGACCCGCGCCCGGTTCGGCTACACCGCACCGATCGGCTCCACCGACGACGGCCGCTTCCGCCGCCTGACCGTCCACCTCCCCCCTGCCTACGCACAGCGCCTGTTCGACGCCCGCGAGGCCGGGGCCGGCGACCAGCAGATGCGCGGCATCATCGCCGAAGGATTCAAAGAAGTGTATTTCCAGGACGGTGGAAGCCGCGCCATGGGACTCTCGGATGTCGCCATCAACGACATCGACTATCTGGACCTGGACTTCTGAAGAACGGAGGGGCGTGACCGGCTTGATCTCCCCTTGGCCGACATCGGGCCAGGCGCCCTGTTGCACCAGGGATTCGGGTCGCGAGTGCCGAGCAGAGTTCCGGACCGCGGTGCGGTCTCAGCTCTCCACCCCGGCTTCCCACTTGCGCCGGCGCAGCACGTGGTCGCTGAAGAGGTGGCGGCTTTGGTCGAGCAGTTCACCCACCTCCGCGTCGCCCCGCCGTCCGTCCGGCGACGGATGCCAGCCCTGTACCGATTGCGCGGCCCAGGTGCGCAGCTTGGTATCCGGGTCCTCGAGCAGCCCGACTGCCGCCCGCAGTGCCACGATGCCGCCGTACGCGTCGAGCAGCCGGAATGCGCCGAGGCGGACGTGCCGCGGCCGCTCGGATCCGGTGCGCTCCAACAGCCAGTCGGCCGGCAGTTCCTCGGCCGAGGGCTCCAGGGTGGAGGCGGTCTCGCGGACGACGACAGCGGCAGGGTCGTCGAGAAGCGGCCGCAACTGCTGTGCATCCACGCAGTCCAGTACCCGCAGCCCTGCCACAGCTCGTGCCCGCACGCCGGCCGCCGGGTGCACGAGCAGCGGCCGCAGCAGCCCGGCGTCCGTGCGGTCCCCGCACTCGGCCAGCCCGATGACCGCACCGGGCCGCAACTCGGGGTCGTCCGAGGCCGTGCACCGCTCCCGGTACCAGGCCGCCGGGTCGCCTCCCTGCTGGCGTATGACATACCGCGCGCAAGCGCGCACGAGCCCGGAACGGTCGCCGAGAAAGGGCTCGGCCTGCTGGGGCCGTCCCGCCCGTCTCAGGGCGGTCACACCGGCCGAACGGGTACGCGGATTGCGTGCGGACAGCAGCGGAGGCAGTACCTCCTCGTAGGCGTCCCCATCCCCCAGAGCCGTGAGGGCTGCTGTGGCGCACACTTCCTGGACCACGCTGTCCGGGTCCCGGGCGGCCGCGCGGGCCAGCTCGGCGGAACCGAGCAGCCGGCCCTCGACGGCCAGCCGGTAGGCGAACCGCCGGACGGTGCGGTCGGGGTCGGCGAAGAGCACGGCGAGTTGTCCGTGGGACGCCTGACGCAGGATCCGGCCGAGCGCATCGACTCCGAAGGCTCCTCTGTCGCGGCGGCCGACACGAAGGATGAGCGGCGCGAGGTCGAGGGCGGAGTTCACGTCCAGGGCCTCGCGCAGCACCTGCCGGGCCTGCTCGCGCACGGGGCCGGCCCAATCGGCGCAGCGGATCACGACCAACGGCAGCAGACCGGGGTGTCGGGCCGACTGGCGCACCGCTTTCTGACGGATCCGTCCGTCGCGGTGGCACAGGGCGACTGCGAGGCGGGACGCGCCGAGTTGAGCAAGGTCGGCGGGCAGCGGGGCGGAGTGCTCCCACTCCGCCAGGAACTGCGGGCGGTGCCAGGCTGCTTCACGCACCTCCGCGTCGAGCGCGAGCCAGTCACCGGGGTCGGCGACATCAAGCACGCTGTGAAGCGGCGCACCCTCCGCGAGCCGAGCGGCTGCAACTGTCCGGTCCCCGGTGTCCGCAAGCATCCCCACCCCTTCAACGCTCCGACAAGCTGATCATAGGGGGCGAGTTCGCACAGGGCGTGCCCATTTTTGCGCCCCGCATCCGGCGAACTCGAGACTCCGGGCACGCGACCGCGACGCGCCTTCCCTCCACGGCCGGCTCCCTCACCGGGGGGAGCGATCTGGCCGACGACCACGCTGCTCGAGGTGTCACAGCCGACCGGTGCGAAACGACTTCGCCGTCGGAATCCGGTCCCGGCATGATGGTCAGCGTGCACCAGGACGAAAGCCATCGCGGGCGAATGCGGTACACCCTGACCGATACGGAGCACGGGCATGCCTGGGGTGTCTGCGACGAGGCGGAGGGATTGTTCGGAGAACCCCGGCGCGGGATCTACGAGTTGTTCGGCTGGGTGCCACAAGGAGAGGTGCACGGCTGGGTCGGCAACCGAGTGTGGCTGGTGCCGGACGACGAGGCACACGACCCCTGGTTGCTCGAGGACGCGGAGAGCCTGGGGCAGCCTCTTGGGACGGACAGTCTCGTGCTCACCGGCCTGGACGACTACGAAGGCCCACCCGAGGGACACAGGGGCCGCGTGCGGGTGCACGACGGGCACCGTTGGCTGGGCCGCTGCCGGGAATTCGCCCGTGTCCTGCCCCGCGAGCAGGGCGCTCAGCCGCTCGTCCTGAGAGGACTCGCCCCGGGCGACGAGCTGAAGGCAGCACTGATGAAGGGCACCCGGCGGGCGCTGGACCTGGAGCAGGCTGCCCTGGAGATACAGGACGACCGGGGCGAGCCGCTCACCGAACGCCTGCTCTGGACCAGAATCACCGCCTGGCGTCCCTCCCCCCACGGAACGGGGCTGATCGACCTGGAGCTCGACGACGAACTCGCCATGCCGGTTCCCGCATACGCCCGGCCCGTTTGGACGCGGTGGTTCGCCGGGCCGCCGGACACGGCGGCGGCCTGGACCGGGCTCGACACCCGGCGCCGCCGGGCCTGGCACGAACTCGTCCGGGAGCGGGCCGGCCGGCGCACTCACCGTGACCGGCCGGCCGGTCACGCCTACGCACTCGACGGCCGGCACGTCACCGATGAACCGGGCCTCTACCTGGCGCTCGGAGAGGCGGTGAACGGTCCGGGCGGGTACTTCGGCGGCTGCCTGGGAGCCCTCGACGACTGTCTGCGCGGCAACTTCGGCTACACCGCCCCCGCAACCCTGCTCTGGCGGGACGCCGTGACCGCACGCGAACATCTGTCCCAGGCTCTGACACCGGATGGCCACCCCTATGACCTGTTCGGCGAGATCCTCGATGTCCTGGAGCAGGGCGGCATGCACGTCACGCTGGCGTGAGCTGCGGCCCGCCCGCCAGGCATCGGGCGGCCACGTCGGACGGCCACCGCCCTTCGTGCGCCGGCCGGATGGGATGCCTGGGCTGAGGCGCCCAGGCAAAGAGGCCGTTGCAGCGCGGGTGTCCGCGGCCGCAGCCGTGGCCGGGAAGCGAAGGAGGGGGCGGTGGCACCCCGCAGCTTCGCGTCAACACACCGCGCGACGCACCTAACTCCTTCGAGTGGCGAGGTGTCGATTTGCAGCAGCCCGGTGCGGAGGGGCGCGACGCTCTCGACGTGACTGACACACCCACTTCCGGCACGGCGAGAGCTTCGACGAAGGGCCCGGGTCAGGGGTCCCGGGTTCGCTTCCCGCTCACCCGGTGGCTGCTTGCCCCGCGCACCACCTGGCGGGCTCGGCGCCTGGCCGCCAACTGCGGGATGGGCATGGACGCCCGGACCGCCTGGGTGCTGGCCCGGCTGCAACGGCACCCGGAAGAGCGCGGCTCCGCGATACAGCACCTCGGGCCGCGGGGATAGCCGGCGTCGGAGGCGGGCGCGGAGGGCCGGGACCGCCGGTCCGAGCAGCAGGGGCTCGATGAAGCGCGAGGCCGTCCCGACGCAG
The DNA here is from genome assembly GCF_000280905.1 of Streptomyces sp. AA1529. GTDB lineage: Bacteria > Actinomycetota > Actinomycetes > Streptomycetales > Streptomycetaceae > Streptomyces. The sequence goes on from NZ_ALAP01000043.1 coordinate 53,664, forward strand.
GTCCGCACGGCGGTCAGGTCCTGTCCGGAGGAGCGGAACACCACCCGGCGAGGAGACCGGGACCGCCTCCACCGCCCACCGCCGAGCCGGAACTGGCCGCCCGCATGGTTCCCCGGTTCCGGGACGCTGGCCGGCGCGCCGCCTGAGCCGCGGGCGACGAGGTTCACGGGGCGGCAACCCGAAGGTGCTCTCCCGCGCCCTGACCACCTGCGGGACAGGCCGGTTCGCGAAGCCACGAGGGTCAGGGCCGCTGGCGTCCCGTCACGCGACAGTGACGGGTGGCTGCTGTCGAGGCCTCAGGCGCACAGGGAAGCCCAGGACACCACGCAGCCGACCCACTCCGTGGCTACGGGTGCAGCTTCTCGCCCTTCGCCAGCATCGCCACGTATTTCTCGATCCTGCGGGCCCGGGTCTCGGCCTTCTTGGCCTCCTGGATCCGGTACAGGATCGCGTAGCGGTTCTGCCGGTCCAGCGTCTCGAAGAACGCCGCCGCGGCCGGGACGGCGGTCAAAGCCGCCGCGAGATCCTCCGGCACCGCTGCGGTCCTGGCGCTGTCGTAGGCCGCCTCCCAGCGGCCGTCCGCCTTCGCCCGATCGACCTCGGCCTGCCCCGGCGGACGCATCCGGCCCTGCTCGATCAGGGCGGTCACCTTGTCCCGGTTGACCTTGGACCACTTGCTGCGCGGCTTTCGCGGGGTGAACCGCTGGAGCCACCACTGGTCGTCGAACTTGGCCTTCTGGCCGTCGATCCAGCCGAAGCAGAGTGCCACGTCGAGTGCCTGGGCGTAGTTCAGCGCGACGACTGCGGGGTCCTTCTTGCGCAGCTTGAGCCAGATGCCGGGCGAGACGGCGTGGTTCTCGCCGAGCCACGCCTCGAATGCTTCGGCGGATTCGAATGCGACGATCTCCAAGTCCTGAGTCATCTCAGCAGCGAATCACAGCCGGTTGCATGCCAGGACACGGGCACGTCCCGCATGCATGATGCCCGTGAACCCGGCTGATCAGTTCTGCTCTCCACGCAGAACGATCAGGCCGGAACTCCAGGTCTTCTCGGTGACACGACGCTGCTGTTCGGCCTCGACCGCGTCCGTCGCGTGGGTGGTCCGACTCCACGCACGTTTGCCCCCCCACACCGGCCCTGTGGCTGGACGTGTTCCTCGGTCGGAGCGCATGTCCGGCCGGGTCCGCTGCTCTCGGACACCGGCCTCGGGGAACATCGGTGCAGCAGCTATCGGTGAATCATGCTCAGGGCGCGAGTGCGCTGACCCTGTTCTCGTACCCGTGACGGGCCTTGTCACCATCGGATCTGATTGGATTCGCGCCGCCGCGAACCCCCGGGATCGCACGGGTTCATTGGGCACGCTGCCTGCCTGTCGTCGAACGATCTTTTGAAGACGGATAGTTGCTGCATCGACGTCGAGCGGTACGCGTCCAGCCTGAAGGCTCTCGTCTGCTTCGTCGAACGGCCTGACCTCGCCGACCGAGCGCCTGCCCACGAACGCCCGAACGCCTTGGGGACTGCCGCTGTTCCCGCTCCTCTTCCGCGCTGAATCGGTCCCGGTCGGGGCTGTCTCCACGCAAAGGCGGGGGACAGCCCCGACCGGAAGCGAGGGCCGAGTCAGGACGGTTGAGCGGGAGGGGTCAGGCTGGTGAGGAAGTCGTCGGTGTAGGTGGTGGTGAGGAATTCCATGTTGTGGCCGTCGGGGTCGTGGACGTAGACACCGCGCCCGCCTTCAAGATGGTTGATGGCCTGCGGCCGGCTGTGCTGAGGGTCTGCCCAGTAGGGCACGTTGCGCTTCTGGATCCGGGCGAAGACGGCGTCGAACTCTTCGTCGGTCACCCGGAAGGCGTAGTGCGTGGGGAGCCAGTCCTTGCCCGCGACGAGGTGTTCGGCGTAGTCCAGGGCCGCGTGGTTGTCGAGACGCACGACGGCGAACGGGCCGAGATTCCTGGGCTCGGGTGTTCCGAGGAGGTCGGCTATGAAGCGCGCTCCGGCGAAGCGGTCGCTGCTGTGGACGATGGTGTGATCGAGCCTGGGCACAAGTATTCCTCTCATCGTGAGGGGCCGGACCCCTTGGACCGGTGCAGGTCGGGAGTCAGGGAGTCAGGAGGTCTTTCCGTTGAGGTGACCAGTCCTGGCGGTGCGGTGAGCTTGGGCCGCCTGAGACAGGGGCAGCACCTCATGGATGCGCTGGGTCGGCATCGCCTTGTCATGCAGGGCGCTGACGGCGGCGAGAGCGTCGGCGGTTCGGTCATCGGCTCCGGAAGTGTCGAGGACCTGGGCGAATCCGCCGGGTGCGAGGGCGCGTACGCGGTCGGCCGGGCCGCTGCCGTAGGTGGTGGCTGTCGCGCCGAGGTCGGTGACGTGGGTGAGGCCGGTGGCTTCGATGGTGCCGGCGAGTTACAGGCCAGGAATGTAGGGCAGGTCCAGGGGCATCAAGGCGGCCATCGCTCCGTTGTTGAGCTTGAGGTCGAGAGGGTTGACTCCGGTGGCGTGGACGCGGGTACGGACCTGTCCGGGGCCCGGGCCGGGGCCGGCTACGTCGGTGGTGGTGGGGTCCAGGACGTCCGGGGTCCCGTGGTCGGCGAAGGCAAGGGCATTGGTGCGCATGTTCAGGTGCTTTCTGTGGCGTGACTGAGCGTCAGCAAGAGGTGAAGGGACCGCGGCCGGTGAAGGCGTGGCGGGCGAAGCGTGCGCCGATCAGTGCGTGGCCTGCAGTGTCGGGGTGCAGGAGATCCGGCAGCGGTGTGGTGGCGAAATCCTCTTCGCTGTAGAGGTCGAGCCCGTCGAGGTAGTGCAGGCAGGCATCATCGGCCATGCGTTCGGTGGCAATACGGGACAGATCCCGGCGGATGGTGCGCAGAGTAAGGCGTCCGGTGGCGGTGTCGGCGGCGTCGCCGAACGTCTTGAAGCGCAGGCCGGGGAAATCGGGGTCGGGCGCGGTGGGGCCGGGGGTGTCCTCGACGAGAGGGCTGTGGATCGGGGAGACCAGGAGCAGCGGAGTGTCGGGATGCCCCTCGCGGATCGTGTCGAGGAAGCCGTGGACGGCCGGGGTGAAGGCGCGCATCCGCATGAGGTCGGTGTTGACGAGGTTGATGCCGATCTTGATGCTGATGAGATCCGCGTGCGTGTCGCGCACGGTGCGAGCGGTGAAGGGGTCCAGCAGAGCGTTGCCGTTCAGGCCAAGGTTGACCAGTTCCACACCCGCCCTGCTCGCGGCGACTGCGGGCCAGGTGCGGGTGGGGCCGGCCGCGTCGACACCCTGGCTGATGGAGCTGCCGTGGTGCAGCCAGATCCTCTTGTCCGCCTCCTGTGCCGCCCGGACAGGGGCGTCGGTGCGCAGAGCGATCAGCTCGGCGACCTCCGAATGGGGCAGCCAGATCTCGATGTCCTTCTCCCGTCTCGGCAGCCCCTCGAAGCGCACGGTTCCTGCCGTGCCGGTGCTGTAGGTGACTGCGCCCGTGGCCATGTCGACGTCGGCGCTCGCTCCGCCCGGGGCGGCGGCCTCGCCGGTGAGATGGCCCTCGACGAGCAGGTCGAACACTCCGGGCGGACCGACCGGGGCGCCGTGGAAGACGGTGCGGGTGGCCACCAGGTCCAGTTCCACCACGGTCGCGGCCGTCCGTAGCGCCAGTCGTACCCCTGCGCCCTGGGACGCCATGAGGCGCAGATAGTCGTCGTGACCCTGCCTCAGGGCGGCCTCCGGCAGGCGCAGCGGTATCACGCCGCGCTCGGTGTTCCGTGCGTCCACCGTTCCGCGCAGCATGCCCGGAGTCAGCGGTGTCCGGATCAATTCGGTCATGGGATGTGCCTCGTTCCGGTCAGTGCCGGGCCAGCGCCCCTGAAGGGCACTGGCGCGTCTTGCGGTCCCCAGCCTCACCTCCGGGCACTGACAACCAGCCCCTCCGAATGAGCGGCTTCCCCCCTCCTTCCGAAGGGGACCGTCGTCATGGCACTGTCCTAGCCTGGCGCTATGAGCACCATCGACTGGTCGAGTCCTGCCTCGGTCACGTCCGCGCTCGCGGACGTTCAGCGGGCGCCTCTCGGCGACGTACTGCGCCGCCTGTCCGCGCTTGTGGCCCCGCTCGTGCCGCATACCGCCGTCGCCCAGCTCACCGGCTTCTGCGGCCACTCCCCGCTGAAGACCACCGGAACCGACGCGGCCACCGAGGCCGTCACCAGCACCGATCTGGGCCGCCTGGCCTCCAAGGTCCCGGTCGGCGCTCCCTGGCGCGGCACCGCGCTGCTGGGCGGGGCCGACCGCGTGCTCACCGCCGTTGCCGCAGCGGCCCCCGACGGCGACGGGTCGCTGCTGGTACTCATCGACACCCCCGCAGACCCCCTGCCCTCGGCCGCGGCGGAACTGCTGCAAAGCATCTGGGACCTAGTCACCGCGCACCTGCTCCACCGCGCCCTGGATCCCGAACCCGAACAGCTCGCCCGCTCCCGCGCCGCCTCCGGCGAGCGCCAGCGTGTCACCGCGGAGCTCACCAGCTCTCACGCCGTCACCCTCACCGCCGTGCTCGCCACCCTGCGCTCCCGGTCCCTCAGCGACGCGGCGGCCCGGCAGGCGGCCACCGACCTCGCCGCCTCCGCACTCATCGACCTGCGCCGCACCGCGCAGGAGGACCCCGCCGACAGCAGCACCCTCCGGGTCTTCGACGACCTCACAGCCGAGCTGAGCCCGATCCGGCGCTACAGTGACGTCCGGCTCAGCCTCCGCCCGCCCGTGACGGACCGGCCCGTTCCCTCCGAGACCGCGTATGCCGCCCGGTCCGTCACGCTCACTGCCGTACTCAACGCGTTCACCCAGGACCCGGTGCAGCACGTCCACGCCGGATGGCAGCTCACCGACAACGCCCTCACCGCCACTGTCCGCGACGACAGTCCGAACGCCTCCAGCGACACCAGCATCGCCGCGCGGCGACTCCACCGGATCGCCGCCGCCGCAGGCGGCGAAGTGGCGCTCGACTCCGAACCGGAGTGGGGAACCACCGTCACCGCCACCTTCCCCCTGAACCCTGCGGAGACCGCGCCCCCGAGCCCGCTCGATGGCCTCGCCCCCCGCGAACTCGACGTCCTTGCCGGCCTCGCCCAAGGGCTGAGCAACCGGGCCATCGCCCAGGAACTGCATATCGGTGAGACCACGGTGAAATTCCACGTGCGCAACATCCTCAAGAAGCTGACCGTCTCCTCCCGTGGGCAGGCCGCGGCCCTCGCCAGGGACGCCGGCCTCACCCCATCCCCCCAGCCGTAATGCCCCGAAGTCCGGGTCGCGGTCGAAACCGGGGATGCATGGGAGCCGTACCGGCTGCTCGACGCCAGCGGCGAGGTCGTGTGGCTGGTGGAGGTGTACTTCGACGGCCCTCAGGCCGCTGGGAACCCCGCTCCGACGCTGCGGTCGTACGGGACGGGCCTGCTGCGGTGGTGGCGGTTACGGCTTCGCGCCCACCCGCTGCGGCGCCCCTGGCCCGTTCAACCCCCCCCCGGGCCGCCCGACAGATGTTCAACCGGGCCAACCAGCTGCTGGGCTCCAACCGGACCCTCCACACCTCTGACCGGCCACCTCCGCCGGTCCGAAGGAGGTCCTGGACCGGCTGGCCCGGCCGCCGCTGCGGCCCGCGTCCCAGAGCGCCCTCGCCGCACGGCTCCGCGGGGCCCGCCGCCTGCTGGAGTGGCTCCAGAGGTTCCCAGGCAACAGCTGGCAGTCCCGCTGGAGAGCCAGCCCCGGCCCCGCGGACCCGCAGACCTGGTGCGACGAGGTGATCCGATGGGCCGACGCCCGCGGCCCGCGACCTGTCCGCGAGTCAGAGCTGAAGGCCGGGATGCTCGTGCTGATCTGCGCGGACGTGCTCCGCATGCACCCGGCATGGCTCACGGCCCGCCGCTCCCGGCACTTCATGCTCTCGATGTCCGCCGGCCGCGACCCTGACGGCTTCGCCCGGCTCGAAGCCGCCGTTCCGCCCGACCAGTGGACCTCCCGCTCGGGCGGCACCGTCCAGGACTGCACCGTCGGCGACCTCATGGAGATCCGGTCGGTCGCCGGCAGGCACTGGAACCACGCCACGATGCTGGCCTACGCCTGGCTGCGAGCGGCCGGCCAGTTCCCGCCCGACGCCCCGGTGACCGAACCGTGTGGTCAGGTGCGCCGCGTTGTTCGCCGGCGTGCGTCGAAGGCCGAGTCAGCTGATGTTCGCCGGGGCCTTCTTGCCGGCGTCCGGCGGAGTCGGTGCTTTGGGGGCCTTCACGCGCTCGCAGGCGGAGGCGGTGCCCTTGACGCCGCCGACGGCGAGCGACCGAGGCGATGCGCTGCCGTGGGACTCAGCGTTCTCGAAGACGAAGGCATGGGACCTGTCGCTGTGGGATGCCGAGCTCTCGAAAAGCAGCGTGTCGCCCTCCTCGAGCGTGATCTTGAAATGGCCCTTCTGCGCCACTGAACGATTCCCGTCCCGCGACCCCGCGACCTTCACCGGCTTGCCCTCCGGGACGAACGTCCAGTCGACGGCCTCCCCGCGCGGCTCTCGGCAACGGTAGCCGGGAGGAAGTACGTCGATGCTGACCGCCACCCCGTACTCGCGCAGCCTGTCGGCCAGTTCCTGCTGTGCCCGGCGGTCAGGCTTGATCTCACTCATCGTGACGCTGACCCTGCTGTCGTCGAGACGCTCCAGAGCGTACGCCGGTGAGTCGGCCGGAGAACCCGGTGTGAGAACCACGGCGGCCGCGGCTGCGGAGCAGACCATCCCGGCTGCTCCGACACGCAGGGGTGTGAACAGGCGGCGGTTCGGTATCGTGCGCCGCTCCCGCGCCTGGGAGGTCTCCAGGACGGTCAACGCCTCCCGCTGCCCGATCTCCTTCTGGAGCTCGGAGAGCAGCCGGTCCTGGAACGTCGTCTTCGTGCTCATGCCTTCTCCCCAACTTTCTGTGCCACTACGGAGACATGCGTCTGCAGCCGGCTCCCGGCGATGTCGGCGCGCAGCGCCCTGCGGGCTCGGTGCAGGCGAACCCGGGCGGTCACCTGGCGGATGCCGAGCGAGGCTGCGGCCTCGCTGACGGTCAGTTGGTCGACCGCGACCAGTTCCAGTACGGCGCGTTCCCCTTCCGGCAGGCGCTTCATGGCGTCCAGCGCACGCCGGCCCGGGCTCTCGGCGTCCAGCTTCTCCTCGAGCCGGGCGATGTCGTCCGCGTCGAGCAGGCGCCGCCCCGAGATCCGCTGGTCGCGCGCGGAGTCCCGGGCGACTCTGCGGCGCTCGGAAGAGACGACGTTGCGGGCGATTCCATACAGCCAGGCGGTCTCGCTGCCGCGGCCGGGCCGATAGGTGTGGGCGGAGTCCAGAACCGCGAGAAAGATCTCCGCGGTGAGGTCGGCGGCCGTGTGCGGGTCTCCCACACGACGGGCCACGAAGCGCGTCACGCCCTCGACATGGCGCCGGTAGAACTGCTCGAACTGTTGTGGATCACGTGCGGCGGCAGCAGGGCCGCCCCGTATCCGTTGCACTCACTGACTCCTCTGCTGCGGTCTTCCGTCTTCTTGGTGTCACCTCGTCTGTTCTTGGGCTGACGCACGAGAAGCGTTACGGGCGCAGAGCGGCCGGACCGCACCCTTGGAAGTGATATCCGCGTTCCCCCGCCGACCCGGCGGACTGCTCCGGGCGTTGGGCCGGCACCGCAGAAATAGCGGAGGCACAGCGACCGCGGCGGGAGCCCTGACCCTGCTCGCGACGAATGGTCCGGACACCGGCCTGGCCTGTCGCTCGGTGCGGCCACCGCGATGGCCCCGCCCGCTCTGCTTCCGTCGGTACTGCTGCTCGAGCAGCCCGCCCCGGCACGGCCCGACCCACCGCGATGGCATCCCGGGACAGCAACGGCCCACAGCCGATGGAACGCGCTGCTGAAGGGTGCGTGAACAGCGCGTTCCGGTTCTGTGTGGGGGAAGAGAGTTCGGCGCAGCGTGCGGCGCGGGGGTGGGTGGTCAGGGGAGCTGGAAGGTGTCGGCGAGGATCGCCGTCTGGATGTCGAGCATGGTTGCGGGGTCGTGTCCCATGCCGGTGAACTGGCCGGTGATCTCCAGGCTGACCGTGCCGTGCATCTGGGGCCAGGTCATCACGGCTCCGGTCAGCGCGACGTCGGCGGCGGTGCCGGACTGCCCCGTCCACTGCTCGACCCAGGCCGCCACCTCGGGCTTCTCGCGCAGCCATGTCCGCAGTTGCGCCACGAGCGGGTCCACGCGGACCAGTGGCCGACCCTGGGCGAAGACGGAGAGGAAGGGCCCCAGGACGGAGCGTGCCTTCAGTACGGTCTCGGTCGGCGCGGTGAAGCCCGCCACCGGGGTGCCCTGGATGAGCAGGTACAGGTGCGGCTGTGTCACGGCCCATTCCCGGTAGGCGCCGGTCAGGGCGTGCAGGGCGGCCCGGCCGCCGTCTTCGGTGTCCACGGCGTGGACGGCTGCGGCCGCGCCCTCGTAGGCGTCGAGCACCAGCTCCGCCAGTAGGTCGTCACGGCTGGCGAAGTAGCGGTAGAGCGCCGGGCCGGACAGCCCGATCTCCTTCGCGATCCGCAGGAGCGCCACGCCCTCGATGCCTCCGGCGGCGAGCTGTCGTACGGCCGCTTCCTTGATCTCCGTGCGGGTCTGCTCCCGGTACCGCGCACGCGGGCTGTTCGCACGGACTGTCATGCCCCGCCTCCTGTTCCATGCCCCGCCTCCTGCTGCCGGCCGCGCAGGATCCGCAGTGCATGCGTCACTGTATCGCTGGTGCGACGGGGCGGTGCTCTCCCCCGGTCGCTGACGGGGGAGTGCTGCCGAAGGTGCCCGGGACTGGTCGGTCAGCTCTTCGCCCGGGCGGCGAGGAAGCCCCGGTACCACGCCAGGGTCTCCCGCAGGGTGGTCTCGATCGGGGTGGGTTCGGCGCCGAACTCCTGCTGGAAGGCGGTGGAGTCCATGATCTGTGGCTCGGTGTGCTGGTAGAACATCTCGGCGTAGGAATCCATGAACGTTTCGTCGAACGGCCCGAAGGGGCGCGCCTCGTTCATCGTGACGATCCGCAGCGGGCGGCCCACCAGGCCGCCCAGCGCTGTGAGGATCTCGCGCGTCGTGCGGGCGGGAGCGGTGGGCAGATGCCAGACCCGGCCCTCTCCCGAGGGGTTCTCGCCGAGTACGGCCAGGCCCCGGGCCACGTCGAGGACGTTGGTGTAGCTGTGCTCGAGGTCGATGTCGCCGAGCACCAGGACCTCGCCGTCCGTGAGCGCGGCCGGGAAGACGGCCCCGCCCAGTGTGGAATTCAGCACCCGGGGTCCGACGAAGTCCGCCGAGCGGCCCAGCACGACCCTCGCTCGGCCTTCCTCGTGCGCGGCCAGGTACTTCTCGTCCAGGGCGGCCCGCATCCTGCCCTTGGCCGTGGCCGCCCGCCACGGAGTGTCCTCGGTCATGACCTCGCCGTGCGTCTCGCCGTAGGGGTACAGCGTGTCCAGGACCACCAGGCGCGCACCGGTGCGCGCCACCGCGCCCAGGACCGCCTCCTGGATGCCGGGCATGACGTCGACCTGGAGCTGGTAGGCGACGTTGACGCAGTGGTAGACCACGTCCGCGCCTTCGATCGCGGCGAGCGCTCCGTCCACCGTGCCGACATCCCCCTTGAGGCGCTCGACGCCTCCCAGCGGCTCACCGGAGCCGGCGCGGTCGACCAGCCGCACGGCGTGTCCCCGGCGCGCGAGTTCCAGCGCGACGGAGGTGCCCGCGGGACCGGCTCCCAGAACGGTGTGAAGCGAACCTGTTGCTGCGCTCATGACGCGGTCCTTTCGGCAGAGGGCCGTGAGCCCTTCGGGGTTATTGGCAGACACGTAAGTTATAGCATGTAACTTATCTGAATGGCCATCGCGGGCATGGTGCAGCGGGTGACGCGATAGTCCCTGGAGGTCTCGGCGACGTGCTGCGACCGGTTCCAACGACCTGGACCCGCACCCGATCGGCCGGCATGCCCATGACGGGCACGCCCCCGTCGCATCGGGAACCGCAGACCTGTACCTGCGCACGCTCCCAGCCATGGCTGCGCCACCGGCGCGGCAAACGGTCAGCAGCGGCCCGCGCCTACCGAGGCCCGCCCCCGCCGTCATGCATGTGGTTCGCCCCTGCCGTTCGCACCCCTGCCGCTCTTCCCGCCGCCCTGCCGGGGCAGCAGCGGTGATGAGCGCGCTCGCCTCATGGCCGGGGAAGGGGCGCGGACAGCAGCTTCGGCCTGCTGGCCGACACCCGGAGAACGGCGGAGGGTCCCGGCCGGCGGGAGGTGTGTGGTGGGGCTGGTCGGGGTCGGGGCGTTGGGGTGGTGGTCAGTGTGTCCGCAGGTGGTCGGTCAGGCGGGAGAGCAGCGGCATGGTGGCGGCGAGGGTTTCGCGTTCTTCGGTGGTGAGGGCGTCGGTGATGGCCGTGCCGAGCAGGGCGGCGCGCCGGCGGCGTTCCTCGTCGAGACGGTTGGTACCGGTCGGGGTGAGGTGCAGGAGGTTCTTGCGTCCGTCGCTGGGGTGGGCCTCGGAGCGGACGAGTCCTTGCTGGAGGAGTTCCTTGACCGCCTTGGCTGCCGACTGGTGGCTGACTCCTCGTTCATGGGCGATGTCCGCGGTGGTCATCGGGCCGCTGCGGTCGAGGTAGCCGAGGGCGGCGGCTTCGCCGGGTGCCATGGTGTCGATCGCGCGCACGGCTCTGACGAGCTGTCCGACGGCCATACGTAGTTCCTCGGCCAGGTCTGTGGCGTCCATGGGTCGGAGCCTAGTCGGCAACCAGCCTGTACACCTTGGTTGCATGCCGCGAGAGGCGGTCAGCCGGCGATGCCGGAAAATATACTCAACCTAGGTGTACAGTTTCGGTGTAGAAAATGCGAGGAGGATTTTCACCGTGCAGCTCACCAAGCACGCCCACGCCTGCGTCACTGTCGAGAAGGACGGAACCCGGGTGGTCATCGACCCCGGCACCCTCACCCCGGACGCTGCGGACGCCGTCGAGCAGGCCCAGGCCATCCTGATCACCCACGAGCACTTCGACCACTTCGACGCCGACCTGATCGCCACGGCCCTCCGAGGCCGCCCCGAGCTGTCGGTCTACGGCACGCGGGCCGTCGCCGCGGCACTCGGCGCCGACGACGCCCGCGTGCACGCCGTCACCGCCGGAGACGCCTTCGATGTCGGCTCCCTCGCGATCACCGTCCACGGCTCACGTCACGCCCCGATTCACGCCGACATCCCCTGCCCCGACAACGTCGGCTACCTCCTCGACGGCGGAGCGCTCTACCACCCCGGCGACGCCTACTTCGCCCCCGAGGCCCCCGTCCGCACCCTGCTGCTGCCGACCAGCGGCCCGTGGACCAAGCTCGGAGAAGCCGCCGACTATGTGCGCAGGGTGGAGCCGGAGCGCGTCATCCAGATCCACGAACTCATGCTCAGTGACCTCGGACAGCAGTCCACCGCCCGCCTCCTCGGCGAACAGGGCCTGACCGGAACCGCCCTCACCCGGCTCGAGCCGGGCGCCACCGTCCTTCTGTAGACCCCCGACCGCAGGATGCGGCACGCTAGTGCCGCATCAAGCAACGTTCGCCCTGTAGTGCCGCGCTATTCGAAGGACGTGGCCGCAAGAGGGGAGAAGGCCACGCCGCCAACTCCGCAGGCCGGACGTGTCATTGCTACCGAAACGGTCATGAGGTCAGCGGTTGCCGTCCGTGGAGCCGGCGGAGCTGGGTTCGAGGACTCGGGGCCGGCGGTGGGGGCGCCGGCCTGGGTCGCTCAGCGGGCTCTCGCAGGGGCATGGAGCTGTTCGGTCAGCCGCTCGAGTTCGGCCGCCATGGCGGGCGAGGGGTCGTTGAGTCCGCTGTGCACGGCCGTCGGGCTCTTCAGGAAGCGACGGAGCACGGCCACGAGGAGCCCCTGCGGCAGAGCCCGCAACGCGGCGAACGCGCGAGGTACCGGCGGCGTCGCCATCGCGGCGAGGTTCTGCTGCATGAGGTGGAGCATGTCGCGGACCGCGTCCGGGTCGTCGGCCAGCGCTACCGGGCCGCCCGCCGCGTGCACCGCCTGTCCGAGCGGCACCTCGAATGCGGCGTGCGTCCTGAGCCAGGCGTCCATCTGCGGCTCGGCGTCGGCGTTGATCCCGGCGGTACGGAACGTCTCCACGATCCGTTCCAGTCGCGGGGTGGTGCGTCCGTCGGGCTCGCCGATCGGCATCGCGACCCGACGGGTGACGAAACTGCTCTTGCGGTGGCGGATCACGTCGCCGTCCATCGTGCCGCCCGTCATGGGGAAGCCCAGCAGCACGCGTTCGTGGCCGATCACCGCGCCCAGCGTCTCCGGGCCGGCTGCCCAGTTGAGCAGGAACAGCACGTCGCCTTGGACGCCGGCGAGTGACTCCAGCACCGCGTCCACCTGGTGGGTGCGGACGAAGACGGTGATCAGGTCGTACTCGCCGCCCGGGTGCTCGATCGCCGGTACCGGTACCCGCCTGACAGCTGGGCTGTCTCCCTCGGCGAGCTGCACGGCGTGCCGGCGCAGCGCGGTCAGGCGCCCACCCCGGGCGAGGAGCGAGACGTCGTGGCCGGCCTCATGCATGTGGGCGGCGAACAGGCTGCCGCAAACCCCGGCTCCGTACACGAGCAGCTTCATGGCAGCCTTCTTTCACACGTTCGATTTAATCATACGTTCGTTTCATTCAAACATATGTAGAGTCCCTCGTGTGGCGACCCCAGACACCCGCACCCAGCTCCTCGACGCGGCCGAGCACCTCTTCGCCGAGCACGGATACCGCGGCACCTCGGTCCGCGCGATCACCAAACTCGCCGGAGCGAACCTGGCCGCCGTCGGCTACCACTTCGGGTCGAAGGCGGAGCTGATGGCCGCGGTCGCCCGACGCGTGATCGAGCCCATCAACGCTGCCCAGTGCGCAGGACTCGACAAATTGCTCGCCCGGACCCCCGACCCATCGGTCAGCGAACTGGTGGAGGCATTCGCGGGGCCGCTGTTCGACCAGATGTCGGCCGGCGGCGAGGGCGGCTCCCGGACGTCCCGGCTGATCGTGACGATCCTCGGCGACCCGGCCGAGGAGGCGCGCAGCTGGACCGGCCCGGCCGAGGACACGGTCCGCGAGCGCTACCTCGCAGCCTTCGCGCGCGTACTGCCCGGCCTTTCCCCGGAGGAGCTGTGGTTCCGGATACGAGGGATCCTTGCCGTGACAGCCGTCGACCGCATCGAGGTCCACCACCAGCCCTCCCCGGGCTGCACGTCCCCGGTAGCGGGCGAGGCGGCCCGGCGATGGGCGATCACGTTCCTGACGGCAGCGATGAGTGCGCCACCGACCCGGACCTGACAAGGAGGGGGTGGATCGTCCAGCACGGCGCCGAACAGGCGGGGGAAGCGGGCGTCGAGTTCATCCCGGCGCAAGGTCACCAGCCGGGTCTTTCCGCTGATGTGCGTGGACGTGATACCCGAGCGAGCATCCGTCTCGGTGGCCCAGTCATCTTCTTGGCGATCCTCGTGCAGGATCGCCAAGAAGATGACAGTGCGGGGACTTCTGCGGCCCGGGTTGCTGCCAGACTCGGCGCGCTTCTTGGGCGGGACGGAGCCTGGCAGCCGTCCGCCGGTGAGGTGCAGGCCGGCGGTCTTCGTCCGCTCGCCCCGCCCCGCCCCGCCCCGTCCCGCCTCACTCGTCCAGCCGCTGCCCCACCCACGCCAGCCGCAGCGCCTCGTGATGCGGGCCGCCGCCCTCGTGCCCGTTGAACTCGTAGACCTCGATCCGCTTGTCCTGCCCCGCGTAGGCGTTGTACGCGGCGAAGACGGTGGAGGGCGGGCAGGTGGAATCCTCCAGGCCGACCGAGAAGAGGGCGGGGGCGCGGCCGCGGGCGGCGAAGTGGACGCCGTCTGTGTGGGCCAGGGTGTGGCGAACCCGTTCGGCGCCGCCGCGGTGGGTGGCCAGATAGGCGCCGACCTCGCGGTAGGGTGCGCGCTCGCCGAGGGCGATGGCCCGGGGGAAGTCGCAGAGGAACGGCACGTCGGGCGCGGCCGCCGCCAGGTCCGGTACGAGCCCGGCGACCGCGAGGGCGAGGCCGCCGCCTTGGCTCTCCCCGACCACCGCGGTCCGCGCGGCGTCGGCGAGCGGATGGGAGCGGGCCGCCTCCACCGCGCGCACGGCGTCGGTGATGACGCGGCGGTAGTAGAAGGTGTACGGGTCCTCCACGCCGCGGGTGAGGAACCCGGGGTAGGCGGGGGCGCTTCCCACCGGGTCCGGGGTGTCTCCGCCGCCGCCCCAGGCGCTGCCCTGGCCGCGGGTGTCCATGACGAAGTGGGCGAACCCGGCGGAGGCCCACATCAGATGGCTGTGCGGCAGGCCGCGCCCGCCGCCGTACCCGAGGAACTCGACGACCAGCGGCAGAGGTTCGGCGCTCCCGGCGGGCACGACGAACCAGCCCCGGACGGGGTGGCCGCCGAAGCCGGCGTAGACCACGTCGTACACCTCGACGGTCCGCAGGGCGGTGGCGACCGGGGCGAAGCGGACTGCGAGCGGGAGTGCGCGGGTCTCCTCCAGGGTCGACTGCCAGAAGGCATCGAAGCCCTCCGGCTCCACCGACGTGCTGCGGTGGGTGCGGAGCTGTTCGAGAGGCAGATCGGACCGGGCCATCAGGCACCGCCTTTGCTCGGGGAGCGGAGGGACTGGAGGACGGGGGAGGGGGCCGGGGCCCGCCCGCCGGGCCGGGTGCGGGGCGAGGTGAAGTGCGGCCCGACCGGAGCCGTTGAGCGCGCCGACGAAGGCGGACCGCGACCGGGGGCGTCCCGCGCTGCCGGCCGCAGCCGGCGTACCGGCGTCCAGCAGCACGGGGCGCAGGCCCCAGGGGGTCAGCCCTTGGCGACCGCGATCGCTCCGGAGAGCCGCTCGCCGGCCTCGTACACCATGTACGGCACCCCGCCCATCGTGCCGAACGAGGGGGCGGCGGCGCGGCCGTTCTCCGGGGCACTCGAGCGGGAGTCGTAGAAGACGCCCAGGTGCTTGCGGAGCGAGAAGTCCGCGCCCACTTCGGTGATCATGAGGTCGCCGCCGCTCTCCTTGTCCTTGTTGTAGACGACGTAGGCGGAGCCGTTCCGGGTGAGCAGGTGCGGGCCGCCGACGTTGACCGCGCCGACGTCGGAGTGGCGGACCAGTGGATCCTGGTCGAAGGTCCAGGTGCGTCCGTCGGCTGACCAGCCCCAGCCGATGTCCCGGTGGTCGGTGGTGTTGTTCAGCATGAACAGCATGACGTAGTGGGCGCCGTGCGCGGGGAGGTCGTGCCGGAAGACGCGGGCGTAGGAGGTCTCGGTCGTGCCGGACGGCATCATCGACGTCGACAGGACGACCTTGTCGTAGGTGAAGTGGATGCCGTCCTTGGACCGGGCGAGCCGTGTGGTGGTGTTCTCGCCGTGGAAGTAGAGCCAGAACTCCTTCAGGTCGTCGCGCCACAGCACGTGCGGCGAGGAGACGTGGCTGACCGCGTAGTGCGGGTCCCACGTGTTCGACACGATCGGGTTCGCCGGGTACTCCGTGAAGGGGCCTTCGAGGGAGTCGCCGTAGGCCAGGCAGATGCCTCCGGGGGCGTCGTGGGGCGCGTAGTAGAGGTAGTAGCGGCCGAGCGGGGACGCCAGTCTGTCGTAGACGCCGCGCATCGTCGGGAAGATGATCTCGCCCGTCGGGTTGTACTTCAGCTGCGAGGGCGTCAGCAGCGTGCGGACGTAGCTGTAGTCCGGGAAGCCGCCGGGAGCGGCCGACGCGGACGGCGCCGAGAGCCCGCCGACGGCGAGCGCGGCACCCGTGACGGCGGTGGTGCGCAGGAACGTACGACGGTCGAGGCCGGACTGCGGTTCATGCATGACAGGCTCCTGAGGTCGGTGACTGCGGGGGATCAGAGGTAGGTCGCTGCCGTGACGCACAGGCCGCCCAGCGCCACCGCCCACACGTAGGGCAGCGTCCTGACCATCACCTGCTGCGGCGAGACGCCCGCGTACTGCGCGCTCCACACGGTCTGGGTGCTGGTCGGATCGGCGACGCCGAAGACCTGGTTGTAGGACGTCGCCATGCCGAGGACGGCGGCGGCGGGATAGATGCCGGTGGCGATGAGGACACCGGCGATGCCCGCGCCGAGACCGAAGACGTTCAGCGGGCCCCGGTACAGGCACAGCGGCACGAGCAGGGTGAAGACGAGGACGAACAGGACCGCGTTCTGCGGACTGACGGCTTTGACGAGCGGTTCGAGCGCGTCGACCGCGCCGGGCAGCTTCACCGCGGCGAGCAGGATGCCGATTGCGACGAACAGGGTGATGGGCGGGGCGGCCACCTCGAAGCCGCCGTACAGGGTGCGCAGCAGCCGACGGTTCATCTCGCGCGGCCGGGTCGTCGTGACCAGCGCGTACAGCACGCCCGCCAGCAGTGACGGGATGATCGCCAGATCGAGGCCGAGCGCGAGCACCAGCGGGACCACCGGGGTGAGCAGTGCGTACCAGGGGGCGTCGCCCAGCGCCTGGCGGCGTCCGGGGCGCGACGCCGGCCTGTCCGCCGCGGATTTGACGGCCCAGGCGTGTTCCACTCCGCGGCGCCGGGACTCGACCAGGACGTAGGCGATCGCGGCGGCCAGCGCGAACGGGAACAGCTTCAGCATGAACCCGCGCACCGTGTCGATCGGCAGGTCGAGGGCCGTGGAGAAGAACTGCCAGACCGGCAGCTCGAACGGCATGCCCGCGGCGATGCCCATCAGGATGGTGCCGGCCGCGGTCACCTTGGGGATGCCGACGGCGATCATCGCGGGGATGCCGATGAGTCCGGCGAGCATCGCCGCGGGCGCCGATCCGGTCACCGTGCCGACGAGAGCGGACACGGCGAGGACGCCGAGGGCGACGAACACCGGGCGGTCGCCGCCGAATTCGACGATCTTGCGCACCAGGGTGCCCGCGATCCCGGTCTCCTCCAGGAGTTTGCCCAGCCAGGAGCCGAGGAGAATCGCGATCATCGTGGCGGCGAGGGCCGGGGCCCCTTCCTGGAGCACCGTGTCCAGCACACTGTTCTTGCCGGTCAGCGGTGCGTCGGCCAGCAGGGCGATGACCACGGCGAGCAGGACCAGGGCGAAGGCAGTGGGGAGTTTGCGGCTGAGCATGGCGGCGACTCCGGCCGCCATGACGAGCAGGATGACGACACCCATGGGTCAGTTCTCGCTTTCCGGGGACACGGTGGCGGCGAGCGCCTCGGTGAGCAGCAGGGGGCTGCGGCCCAGGCCGCAGGCGGCGCGGGCAAAGGCGTGGGCCGCGAGTTCGTCGGCACCCGCGACATGCGCGTACAGGCGGTGACGGCCCAGGCGCAGGGCCGTGTGGCCGAGCGTCCGCTTGAACGCGGTCCGCACGTGGGCGTGATGGAGCCAGGCGTGCGCCTGCTCGTGGGCCAGGGCCGCGGCGCGTACCGACCCGGGGGGAAACCAGTGCCGCCAGCCGCGTTCGGCCACGAGCTGCTCGGCCCGCTCGACGGTGTCGGTGTACACCTCGACGAGCGGCGGACGGGAGCGGTAGCGGGCGAGGAGCCCGGCGGCGAGTCCGCCGTCCTGTTCGACGACCCGCACGGGCCGCTCCTGCGGCTTCATGACGCGTCCGAACTCCTCGGCCGCCAGCGCCCACCGGCGCAGCAGCAGCGGGTCGCGCCCCTCGTGCGTGGGCGTCGCGGCGAGCAGCGCCACGGCGAGCTCCAGGTCGTGCTCGTGGTCGCGGGCGGCGGTCATGACCGCGACTCCACGACGGCGACGACCGGCTCGTCGGCGCCGCGCGAGCGCAGCTCGCTGCGGGCCAGGGCCAGCAGCGCGTCCGGTTCCAGGACGCCGGACAGGTCCGCGATGCGGGCACCGACCAGCAGCCGCACGGCCGGTGCCCGGACCCCGCCGTCGCCGTACGCGGTGGCGTCGCGCACCAGCGCGGCCAGCGCCTCGCCCGCGGCGCCGACGGTCGTGGTCGCGACCTGTGCGTCGGGGACGCCGAGGCGCACCACACCGTCCGCGTCCACGACCCGTACCGGCCGCCGGCGCCCGCGGAACCTGCGTCGCACCTCGGTGCCGTACACCGTGTACGCGTCCGTGCCGGCCAGCACCCGCACCATGGACTCCCGTGCCTTGAGGCTGCCGGCGGCCGAGCGCAGCCGCTCGGTGTCGTCGGCGCGGTGTGCGCGGTCCTGGGTGCGCAGTTCGGTGGCGCCGGTGGCGACGGCGCGCACGGTGCTGGTCTGCGGGTCGACGGTCACCTCGACCTCGACGCCGTCGGCTGCCGCGCCCTGGGCGACGACGGCCTGTTCGGCCTCGGCGCGCACGGCGAGGATCTGTTCCTGCGTGGCGCCGGGGATGATCCGCTCGACCTGCTCGCGGACCAGCGCGAGGGCGACACCGATGGGGCTGATGACCTCGCTGTGCCGGGCGATGCGCCCCTCCAGTCCGGTGTGCGCCGCCAGATGCGGGGTGACCGAGGCGGCGCCGCCCCCGCCGCCGACGAGAACGGCGGTGTCCCGGTCCAGACGGTAGTCGCGGATCATGGCGTCGACCACGGCCTCGACCTGCTTGGTGCCCGCGTCCAGCACCGCGCGGGCGGCGCCCGCCACGTCCGTGCCGAGTGCGGTGGCCAGGGGCGCGAGGGCGGCGCGGGCGGACTCCTGGCCGCTGCGTGCGAAGTCGCCGTCGGGGACCCGGCCGAGTGCGTTGGCCGCGCAGGTCAGGGTGAGCGCGAACCGGCCTCCGGCGGCGTCGAGCACGACGTGGTCGTCCGGGTCGCCGTCCATCGGACGCACCGTGGCCAGCCGGGCGTCGCGCAGTTCGTCCGGCGCGGCGAAACAGGCGTACGGCAGGCCTGCGATGTGCGCGCTGCGCGGACCCACGCCCGTCACCCTGCCGCCCGCCAGACGCACCATGGAGCCACCACCGACGCCGACGGTGCGGACGTCGAGGGCGTTGAGGTAGGAGGTCTTGCCCAGGATCGTGGCGTGCCGCACGGCGACCTTGCCGCGGCGCACGACGCTGATGTCCGTCGAGGTGCCGCCGGTCTCCAGGAACACGCCCTCGCTGATCCGTTCCTGCATGAGGGCGCCCGCGACCCCGGCCGCCGGGCCCGACAGGATCGTCAGGAGTGGGCGGCGGCGCATCTCGTCCAGCGACATGACGCCGCCGTCACAGCGCATCACCATCAGCGGCGCCGTCACTCCGGCCTTCGTGATGGAGGCGTCGACGAGGTCGGCGGTGGCGAGCATGCGGGGCAGGATCGCCGCGTTGACCACGGCCGTCCTGGTTCTCTTGTGGAGCCCGTACAGCGACGTGATCTCGTGGGCGGCCGCGACGGGAAGCCCCGCGGACCGCGCCGTCTCCAGCACCGCCTGTTCGCCCTCGGGCCGGTCCACACCGAACGGTTCCGTGGCCACGAGGACCTCGGCCCCCGCGCCGCGCACCCGCTCGACGGCGGCGCGGACCGCGGCCTCGTCGAAGGGGTCGGTGATGTGCGCATAGGAGAGCGGAAGCCGCTTGCCCGGGGCGAGTTCGAGCTTGCCGAACGAGGCGAGGCGGCGGGTGAAGACCGCGCCGGCGCCGCTGCCGATCCCGAGCAGGCCGACCCGCGCGACGTCGCCCTCCAGCAGGGCGTTGGTGGCCTGAGTGGTTCCGTGCGCCAGGAAGGTCACGTCGCCGGCCGTGCGGCCGGCCTTCACCAGGAGCTCTTCGAGCGCCTGGACGATACCGTGCGCGACACCGTCGGCGTGGTGGTGGCTCGTGGGCACCTTCACCTGGCCGACCAGGGCCAGGGTCGTGGCATCGACCGCCACGGCATCCGTGAACGTGCCGCCCACGTCGATGCCGACGCGGATACGACGATCAACGGTCATGTCAGTGCACCTCCTTGTGCGTTGACGTGCGTGAGGGAGAGCAGGACGTGGGGGCGTCGCAACGTGCGGGGTCAGTAGCCGCGGACGTCGGGCCAGTGCCGCTGCACGCCCGAGCGGTCCAGCAGCCGGCCGAACTCCTCGAACCGCTTGTCCTCGGCCTGCACCTGATACGGCTCGACGTCCTCGGACAGGCAGTGGGCGGCGAGGGCGCCCGCGACCTCGCCGATGTTCCACTCGACGGGGTGCAGGCGGAAGCAGCCGTTCGTGATGTGCGTGGTGCCGATGTTCTTGCCCGCCGGCAGCAGGTTGCGCACCCGCCGGGGCACCAGTGCGCCGAGCGGGATCTCGAACGGCACCGAACCGATGTCGACGTATGTGTCGCCGCCCGTGGAGGGATGCAGGTCGATGCGGTAGCCGCCGACACCGACGGAATCGCGGTAGTGGGGCGTGCCGTACGGGCCCACCACGTCGATGGCGACATCCTGTTCGACGACCGTGGTGACGGCCTTGATGCGCCGCGACTCCCGCACGTACGCCGCCTTCGCCAGACCGTCGGCGGTGCCGGTGACGTCCGGGCGGATGCGCAGGCCGGGGAAGCCGGTGCCGCCGTCGGCGCGCGGTGCCTCGGTCTGCAGCCAGTACAGCACCGACAGCGACAGCTGGCGTGCCCCGTGCAGGGCTTCGGCCTCCTGGCCGATGTACGGCTTGAGCCAGTAGTCGTTCAGCGGCCAGTTGACCAGGGTGATGTCGGAGTCGAAGCTGCCGGGCCGGTGCAGTCCCCGGGCCAGGATCCGGCGGAACCCCCACAGCTCCTTGTCCCCGGCGTCCGCGCTCTGATCGGCGCTCACCGCCAGCGGGTCGAGGTCCGGATTGGGCACGAAGGTGCGGCCCACGGGCTCCAGCGTGCGCGGGTCGGGCGCCGTGAAGCCGAGGAGCGGGCCGGGCCAGAAGTCCGGCCGGTAGTCGTGCCAGAAGGCGTAGTCGGCGGGCCGCTCGACGGTGTGGTCCTCGCCCTCGTGGTGGGAGAGCGCGAAGCAGACGGTGATGCCCTGCTGGTTGTCCGGCTGGGCCCGGGCGGGGGCGTGCGGCTCGTCGAACTCGCTCTGTGCCTCGGCGCCGTTCGCGTGCTCGACACCCGCCAGCGCGAGCAGCTCCCCGGTCTCCGTGGCGTCGACGACGTAGCGGGCGGTGAAGGTCGACAGGTGGCCGGTGCGCAGGTCGCGTACGGTGACGGCACGGATGACATCGTTGTCCGTCTCGGCGGACTCGGCCTTGTGCTCGGTCAGCAGGGTCAGCCGTCCCGCCGCCCGGTGCGGCGCCAGCATCCCCTCCAGGACGGCGAGGGCGACGCGCGGCTCGTGGCAGAGCTTGCTGACCCGGCCCGCGCCGGGATTGAGATCGCTCAGGCCGAGGGCCTCCGAGCGCAGCGGATACCACTGCCGGTAGTAGGCCCGGATGTTCTCGCGCAGGGCACGGTAGGTGGCGGTCGTGCCGAACTGCTCCACCCACGGGTGCTCGTCCGGCGGCACCGCCTGGGCGGTGAGCTGGCCGCCGACCCAGTCGCTCTCCTCGGTCATCACCACGCGCCGGCCCGCGCGGCAGGCGGCGAGCGCGGCGGCGATCCCGCCGAGTCCGCCGCCGACGATCAGGATGTCCGGTTCGGGTGTCACAGTGCTCCTCGCGGTCGTCATTCGTGCGTCGTACGTGAACAGGTGGTGTGCGGCCCCGGCGGGGCTCACGGCGGGCCCGCCGTCTCACCGGTGCGCAACTCGCAGGCCACCAGGGGTTCGTGCGCCTCCTTGCCGGCCACGAGGGCGGACAGGAGGCGCACGGCGGCGGCGCCGAGCCGGTGTCGGGGGATGTCGAAGCCCGTCGGGACGGGCTGCCCGGCCAGATCCGCGGGCGGGCTGCCGAGCAGCGCGAGGGAGACGTCGTCCGGGCAGTGAAGACCGGCCCGGCGCACAGCGGCATCGAGCGCCCGCCAGGCCGCCCCGGTGTCGGTCTCCTCCGCGACGAAGGCCGTCACTCCGTCCGCCACGAGGTCCCGCACACGCTGCGCGGTCAGCTCGGCGGCCGGGTCGGCGCAGCGCAGCACGGCCTCGTCGCCGTGCTCGATGCCGGCCTGCGACAGCCCGTCCAGGAAGCCCTGCTGGCGGTCGGTTGAGGCGGGCGCGTCGTCGTCCTCGCGCACGAGGACGATGCGGCGGTGCCCTTGGGCGGCCAGGTGGGCGACGACGTCACGGCTGGCGCTGACGTAGTCGGCTCCGACCCAGGCCAGCCCCTCGAGTTCCTCCCTGCGCCCCAGGTGGACGACCGGGTAGCCGTCGGCCACCAGCCGCTTGAGTTCGGCGCGGGGTACATGACGGCCGAGGAAGAGGCAGCCGTCGGCCAGGCGGACCCGGCTCAGGGTGTCCGGCCCGCCCGAGCCCGCGCCTCCCGTGCTCGACCCGGTGAACAGGACGAGGTCGTAGCCGCGGGCGGCGGCCTCCTGCTCCACGCCCACCAGGAAGGGGTAGTAGGAGTGCTGCACATCGGTGGGGAAGGCCGCCGTGAAGCTGAAGACGCCCAGGAGGTTGTTGCGGGTCGCGGCGAGCCGGCTGGCGGCCGGGTCCGGTACGTACCCGAGGCTGGCGGCCGCGTCCAGGACGCGCCGGCGGGTCTCCTCGGAGATGGTGGCGGCCCGCCCGTCCCTGCGGGCCGACAGCACCAGCGACACGGTGGCCTGAGAGACCCCCGCGAGCCGCGCCACCTCGGCCTGCCGCGGCCGTGAGGTGCGGCCCGCCGGTGCGGGGGTGCGGCCGGGCTTGGCCCGCTTCCTGGGTTGCTCCACGCCTGAAGACTCCTCGAACGCAGGGAAGTAATGCGCATTACTAATGCGCATTACTGCACTCTGCGGACTGCCTGTGGCGGCCGTCAAGAGGTGTGCAGCAGGTTCTTTCCGGCTCCGGGCCGGTCGGCCGTCGCGGGGATGGGGAGCGAGGAGCGGTCACCGGGAGACGGCTCGGCGCGTGTGCCGTCGGGCGGGCCCGAGTCCGGGCCCGTCGCCCGCGAGGACATCACCCCTGGTCAGGCACGGGTCGGAGCGCGGTTCTGGACGCGTTGGGCGACGGTGAGGACGAGCGGCGCCGTCAGCCAGCACAGGTACGCGCCGGTGCTCGTGGTCACAAACGAGACGGGGACGGACGCCCCGAACACCGCGGCCAGGCAGAGGCTGCGCACCCGGCTCCGGGCGAAGGCCCGGGGCGGGGCGTCGGTGCGGTACAGGTGTTCATGCCGGATCTCCCGGATCATCAGCGCGATCAGCGTGGACGCCAGGACCTGCACGATGGCGTAGAGGCTGAACCGGGGTGGGAACGCGCCGTCGGCGGTGATCACTCGGGTCGCGAACGGCATCAGGATCTGCATGAACAGCCATGCCAGGGTGAGGCTGGTCAGCCGGCTGCTCGGCGAGCGGACATACCGGAAGATCTCGTGGTGGGCCCGCCAGTGCGCGGCGATCACCACGAAACCGAGCGCGAAGGCCAGGTACTCCTTGCTGTGGTCGGACACCGAACGCAGCACGGCACCGGTGGTCTCGCCGGCGGGGACGGGGAGGTCCAGGGCCAGCAAGGTGAGTGCGATCGCGACGGCGGCGTCCACGAACGCGGTGAGCCGGCCGGTGGCGAACGTTCCGGTCTCGCCGTGCTGGTCGCCGGAGTCGTGGCTGTGGTGAGTCGGCATGGTGGGGAACAGCTCCTGGAGTGTCAGACGGCGGCGGCTTGCGTGGCCGGCCGGGGTGTGGCCCGCTCCAGGCGCTGGGAGCGCACGGCCAGCGTGATCATGACTGCCGGGATCAGGAGGTCGTTGACGAGGACCCCGCCGGTGTTGCCGGGGGAGTGGTCGCCGTTGACGAACCACTGGTAGACGTGGCCGGCCAGGGCTCCCCAGAGGAACATCCCCCCGCCGAGCCCGATGGTGATGCGCTCGCGCGCGGATGCCGAGGCGGCCCGGAAGCCCATGACCGCCAGCCCGAGGTTGGCGAAGGCGATCTCGAACAGGAAGGGCGTCCGGTCGAAGCCGATCGCCGTCGCCATGACGTCCGGGGCGCCGAGGAACGCGACCGTCATCCAGAGGCTGCCGCAGCCGAAGGCGCCGATGGCCCACCAGCGTTGCCAGGTTTCCAGCGCCTGTTGGGGGGAGGGGGCACGGCGGGTCCGGATGAAGGCTCCGACGGCCGGCACCAGCAGCCACACCAGGGGGAACGCGGACTGGGCGAGGTAGGAGAGGTTGCTCATGACTCAGTCTTAACAGGTTAATATTAACTGCGCAACAGTCAGGTACAGTGGTGCTGTGGATGACGGACTCGCAGACCTGCTGCACCGCGTGGTCATGCTGCTGGGCGAGGCGGCCCGACGGCGTACCGATGGCCCCGACGGTCTGACCTACAGCCAGATCCGACTGCTCGGCACGCTGGAGGACATCGAGCCGACGACGCAGCACAGACTCGCGCAGGCCCTGTCGGTGTCCGACCCGGCGATCAGCCGGGCACTACGGCCGCTGCAGACGGACGGCCTGGTGCAGATCACCGTCGACCCCGAACACGCGCGGCGGCGGCTGGTCCGCCTCACCGAGGCCGGCCGGGAAGCCTTCCACACCACAGGAAAGCCGCTCGACGAGGAATTCCGGGCCGCACTCGTCGCCGCCGGCTTTCCCTACGACCGTTATCTCGAGGACACCCTCCGGCTGGCCGAACTCCTCGCATCCGACTGAGTACGCCGCCATGCGCTCCAGACCCCTCCCGCCCAACTCCCGGACACCGACGGGGCCACCACCACGCTCTCCCGTCCGACCGGAGCAGCACTGCACCGGTCTCTGTCGTGGCTGCGGGCGGGCCGAGGGCGGGTCGGTCAGGGCCGCCGCCCTCGACGGCCGAGCACGCTCACACACCTCGACGCGGCTCGGTCAGGGGCGCCGCCTTCACCGCGGGAGCGTGGCCGGGATCCGCTCCAGGACTCCGCCCGCGAACACGTCGTACAGCGGCAGCGACTCCAGGTGGACGTAGCCGATGTGGCAGTCGCAGACGGCCAGCGGGCAGGCGCGGGGGCGCAGAGCCCGGCGGTAGGAGCCGTCGTAGAGGTTGCCCAGCTGGGCACGGACGAAGTGGCAGCGGCGGACCGTGCCCTCGCCGTCCACCGAGAGGACCGACTCGCCCGTGCGGCAGGGGAGGCCCGCGCTGCGGTGCGGGTGACGGCTGTACGGGAACAGCGGGTCGAGGGCCGTCCACCGGGCGGCCTCGGCATCGGTGTAGGTGTGCCCCTCGGCGGCGTTCACCCACAGATAGACCTGTGCGGGGAGGTCGGCGCGCAGTCGGCGTGCGTCCTCCAGATGCTCGGCGAGGCCGACGACGCCGACGCTGTGCCGGACACCGCGAGCGGTGAGGTCGTGGCACTTGGTCAGGAACCGGTCATACGGCGTCTGGCCCGGGTGGAAGGTGCACCACAGGGCGAGGGTGTCCAGGTCGGCGGCGTCCAACCAGTCCGTGCGGCAGCTCAGGTTGGTCTGGATCGCCACCCGGCGGATGTGCGGCTGCCGGCTCAGCTCCGTGAGCACACCCCGGTACCAGGAGCGCACGAGCCCCTCCCCCCACGGCGTGAACAGCACCGACAGCCGGTCCTCGCGCTGCCCGGCCGCCCAGGCGGCGAAGCGCTGCAGCGCAGCACGGTCCGCGGCCAGTTGGGCGCGGCTGTCGCGGCGCTTGGCGAACGGGCAGTACGGACAGGCGTAGTCGCACGAGGCCAGCGGGCCGCGATAGAGGAGCGTCAGGTCCATCGAGTTCATCGCAGCTCCGTCACCGTCCTTCCCCTCACTTCGGTTCGTACGCGGCCATGCGCCCCCGCACGGCATCCGAGAACAACTCGGGGCCCAGCGCATCCGACCATGCCAGGCCCTCGGGGGTGAGGCGGAGCAGCTCGGGTGCGGCCGCGGCGTCCAGCCAGCGCCGCTCGGCGAACCGTTCCAGCTCGGCGGCGAAGTCGTCGCCCGGCTCGGTGCCGAAGCGGGCCCGGTAATCCGCCACCGGCATGCCCTCGGCCCGGAGCAGCGATTGCAGCAAGTGGCGGCGGCGGGCCTCAGCAGCGTCCATCGCATAGCCGAAGTCGGCGTGCCGGAAATCATCGGCGGCACGAGCGGTGTAGTCGTCGATGATCCCGCGTATGCGCCGCATGTCCACCGCGTAGTCGAAGGAGTAGTGCAACGCGGAGGTATACGAACGGGCGCCGCAGCCCAGACCGACCATGCCGTCGGTCTGGCAGGCGTGGTCCGCGAGTGCGTCGGTGGGCGCGTCGGTCGGTGTGCCGGCGCGACGGAACATGCGCATCGACACCTGCTCGTAGCCCCGCGCGAGCAGCCGGTCCCGGCCGTAGCGGTACAGGCGCAGCCGCTGCTCGTCCCACTCCGCTTCGCCGGGAGGCCCGGCGCCGTGCCGGCCCAGGCCGGTGAGCGGGCGGACGTAGAGCGGATAGAGATACAGCTCCTCCGGCCACCAGCCGAGGGCGGCGTCGAGGGACTCCCGCCAGGTCTGCTCGGTCTGGCCCCGGATGCCGTAGATCAGGTCGATGTTGAGGACGGGGATGCCCGCCTCGCGGACCCGGGCGAGGGCTTTCTCGACGTCCGCCCGGCGCTGTGGGCGTACGGCGATGCGCGCCTCCTCGTCGACGAAGGTCTGCACGCCCAGGCTCAGCCGGGTGGTGCCGCGTGCGGCCAACACCTCCAGCCGGTCGGCGGTGGCCGTGGCGGGCGAGGACTCCACCGACATCGGGACCGCGCTCAGGTCGACGCCCATGCCGCGCTCGGCGACGTCGCACAGCCGCTCCAGCTCGGCTGCCTCCAGAAACGTCGGGGTGCCGCCGCCGAAGGCCGCCCGCGCGAACCGCACCCGGTCGCCCAGGGCCTCGCGCACCGTGGCCGCCTGCCGCTCCAGCGCGTCCAGGTAGGCGCCGGTCAGCCCGTCGGGGGCGCCGGTACGGGTGAAGAGATTGCAGAACCCGCAGCGCACCTCGCAGAACGGGATGTGGAGATAGAGCGAGAGTGCGTCCTTGGGCTCCTCCGCCCACAGCGCCCGCAAGGACGCGCTCCCGCACGGCAGCGGGCGGTAGGCGGTCTTGTGCGGATACGCGTAGACGTAGTGCTGGTACGGACGGACGGCGGCGGGTATGGGTGCCGCTTCGGTCGGGATCATCGGGCCTCGTCGAGGAAGAAGTGGGCGTAGGGCACGGTCCAGACGACGTCATGGCCGAGGCGGTGGCCGTGATAGCCGTCCTCGCCGTACGCGGTGCCGTGGTCGGAGCAGATCACCGTGAAGCACGGTCTGCGGCTGCTCGCCGCCGCGAGAAGCCGTCCCATGTGCTGGTCGACATACTCCAGAGCCGCGGCATGAGTGGCCCGGCTGTCGCCGGCCTCCCGGGTTCCGCCGGGCAGGTGGAACCAGTTGGGCTGGTGCAGGGCCGAGACGTTCACGAACAGGAACAGCCGCTGCTCCCGCGGGAGCGCGGCGATCACCTTCTCGGCGCAGGCCACCTGCGCCTCGAAGGAGGTGGGGGAGGCCACTCCGAACTCCTGCTCCCAATGGCTCTCCCGGAACATCCCCGGCAGGACGGAGCCCAGCGGCCCCCGCTTGCTGAAGAAGCCGACGCCGCCCACACACACCGTGTGGTAGCCGACCGCCGCCAGTCCCGAGACCAGGTCGGGCGTGTCGTAGACGAACGTGCCGCTCTCGGTGGTCTCGCTGCCCGCAAACCGGGCGGCGAAGAGCCGCGGATGCGGTCCCGGCGCGGCCGGTGTCGGCAGGAACCCGGCGAACATCGCCTGGTGGGAGGCGTAGGTGAAGCTGCCGGGGGCGTGCCTGCGCTCCCAGGCGCCACCGGGCAGATGCCGGGCCAGATTCGGGATACGGCCAGACGCCGCAGCCTCCTGGGCCACGTCGTGGCGGAGCGTGTCGAGTGTGACGAAGAGGAGGTCGTGGCTCCCCACGACCTCGGTCATGTCCGGCCCGGGAAGTTCCCCGAGCTGGCCGGGTGCGTCAGGCGCAGGTGTCATGGAGGTGCTCCTCGTGTCGGGCATGCCGCGCGGCGGCGAGCGGCGCCGCGCCGGTGGTCACCGGGGCGCCCAGGACTGCGTCGGACGCGGAGCCCCGGGTCTCCACGGCCGCGATCTGTGCCGCGTAGGTGTCCAGGCCCTCGGCTCCGCGCCCGGGCAGGCCGGTCAGGCCCGGCAGCAGGTCCCCGAAGGCGTTCACCTCGCAGACGGCGAAGCGCCGCCACCGGGCGACCGGCAGGACATCCACCCCGACGCACAGCGTGTCCGGGAAACAGGCGGCGGCCCGCTCGGCGCAGTCCAGCGCGTCGTCGAAGCTGCCGCCCGCGGCCCGGATCGCGGCGCGCGCCGCATCCAGATCGCCGCGTGCGCCGCCGAGGTGCAGGTTCGTCATGGGGTGCCGGCTCGTCCGCACGACCGCATGGGTGGCGCGCCCCGCGATCACGACCACCCGCAGATCGGCGGGACGGCCGCCGCCCAGCGAGCTCTTCGGCAGCCACTGTTCGACGTGCAGCCCGTCGGGCGCCAGGGCGTCGACGAGAGCGGCGACCTCCGGTTCCGAGGTGTGGTGCCGCACCCGCAGAGAGTTGAACAGCCGCCCGTCCGGAGCGGTCTCCACGGAAGTCGTCGCGCGCACCCGGCCGGAGCCCGCCACGGTGAGGGCCACCACACCGGAGGCGGAGGAGCCGTGCGCGGGTTTGACGAAAGCGCGGGTGACGCGCGCGGCTCGCAGCGTCCCCCGCAGCTCGCTCCAGCAGCCGACCGGCCCCCTGGGTGCCGGGGGCACGGGGACTCCGGCGGCGGCCAGCCGGGCGTGGCAGCGTCGCTTGTCGAAGAGCGTCGCCAGATCGTCCGGGCCTGTGGAAGGCACCGCGCCCGCCCGGTGCGCCGCCTCCGTCACCGTCCGCACCGCGGCGGTGAACCGGCGATACCACAGGGCCGTTCCCCCGACTCGGGTGGGATCGTCGGCGTCCCGCAGCAGACGGTCCACCTCCGCGTCCTCGCCGGGGGAGTCGATCCGCACGAACTCGCCCGGGGCGAATGCCGGCCGCCCGTGCAGCACGTCCCGCCACGCGACCACGCGCGGGGCGGGATGGCCCGCGGAGCGCGCGGACGCGGTGAACATCGTCGTCCGCCGGTCGCCGGGGACGCCCACCACGGCGAACCGGAGGTCGGTGCGGGGCACGACGCGGCCGGACGGCTCCGCAGCCGTCTTTCCGGCACTCATTCCGAGACTGCCGTGTACCGGTAGACCTCGCCGTCCTCGTCTTCGTCCTGGTCCTCCTCGCCCGGCTCGGACAGGTCGACCTCCACACCGGACGGCTCCAACGCGGCACGGAACCGCTCGGCCACCGGTTCGGTGACGAAGTTGTAGTGGAGGTCCAGCCGGGTCAGATGGGTGAGGGGCTGGCCGTCGAGCAGAGCTGTGAGTCCCTCGTCGGAGAGAGTGCCGAGGGACAGGTCGAGCGAGGTGAGTCGGGCGACGACCGGTGCGCGGGCCACGGCGGCGGCTATCCCGTCCTGCAATTCGCTGTTGCGCAGGCCGAGATGACGCAGCGCCGGGAGACGGTCGCCGGCCAGCAGCGGAGCGAGGTCGGCGACGGTCGCGTCACCCTCGTACTCCTCCACACCGAGCCACATCTCCAGGTGCTCCAGTGCGGGCAGTTCGCTGGCGGCGACGCCGCGCACGACCTCGCCCGGCAGACCTCCGGCCTGGAACCAGAGAGTGCGCAGGTGCTGGTGGCGGACGGCGGGGAAGCGCAGCCCGGTGCCGCCGCGGACACCCAGCTCCTCCAGCAGCGGATAGGCCTCCAGCACGGGCGTGACGTCGGACTGCACGATCCAGGAGATCTCCGCTTCCTCCATCTCCAGGTCGCCGATGAACACGGCGCGCAGAGACGTGAGCTTCTTCCGGGCTGCCACGAGATGGCGCACGACCTCGCCGGAGTCGTCCTCGCACGGCTCGCCCCACGGGCCCACGATGATCGCCCGGACGCCCGCCGGGTCCACGGTGGCCAGGAATCGCTCCCACAGGGCGCCGAACCCGGCGTCCGCACTGTCACCGTAGACGCTGAAGGCCAGCCGCCAGGCCACGGCGCCCGCCTCGGGCAGCTCTTGCGGCTCCCCGGGATCGGGGAAGTCGAAGGCGGGGAGGCCGTGCAGCTCCGGCAGGTGCTCGATGTCGGTCACGTCGCTGATCTCCTGGGCGGGAAGTGTCGGAAGCGCTGGTCGTGAGGAGTTTCTACCAATCGCCTCTGACAACGCCTCTGACGACGCTTCTGACAACGCCTGTGACCGGGGAAGCGATGCCGTCGCCGGCTGCCGTACGGCGTCGTGCGCCGGGAGTCGGACGCCGACCGGGTCCTGCCGGATCGCCGTTGTGCCCTCTCGACGGGACCGGTGCGCGGTCCGGTCCGCAACCGTCCGCCGGACCCTCAGGTGGCTCCGTCGTCTGTTGTCGTGCTGTGACGCGGTCCGATGCGGTCGATCGTCTGCTCGCTCCACGCCTTGATGGCCGCGGCCTGCTCAGGTGTGAGCGAGTCGAGAAAATGACGGCGGATGTTGCCGCCGTGTGCGGAGATGGCGCTCTGCGCGACGCGGCGGCCCACGGCGGTCAGGCCCATGCGCGTGCGGCGGCCGCTGGTCCCGCTCCGGGTCTGCTCCACGAAGTCGCGGCGCTCCATGCGTGTCAACTGGTGTGAGACGCGGCTCTTCTCCCAGCCGAGTGAATCGACGAGATCACTGACGCGCATGTCGCAACCGGGCGCCTGCCACAGCGACACCAGCACGCTGAACTCGGCCTTCGAGATGCCGCAGTCGCGCTGCAGACCGCGGTCGAGCTCTCGGGTGAGCAGGCGCTGCGCGCGCATCCAGGTGTCCCAGAGCTCCCACTCCTCAGGGGTCGGCGTGCGGGATGCAGTCATGGCAGGAATCGTACCGAACGAGTTGACGTCTCAACTCCACCGTACCTAGAGTTGACGCGTCAACTCTAGGAAGGACCTTCCGCCCCATGAGAAAACTGTTGCGCGGCGGCATGGTGGTCAGCGCGGACCCGGCCGTTGGCGATCTCCGGCAGGGCGACGTGCTCGTCGAAGACGGCCGGATCGTCGCGGTCGCCGCCACCGTCGACGCGGCCGACGCAGAGATCGTCGACGCCACCGGCAAGATCGTGCTGCCCGGTTTCGTGGACACCCACCGGCACACCTGGCAGACCGCGTTCCGCGGTCTCGGCGCGGACTGGACGTTCGACCAGTACCGCATCGCCATGCACGGCACGCTGCGGCCGCACTACCGGCCGGACGACGTATACCTGGGCAACCTGCTCGGCCGGATCGAGGCGCTCGACTCGGGTGTCACGACCATGCTCGACTGGTTCCACTGCTCCGACCACCCGGACAACGCCGACGCCGCGATCCAGGGGCTGCGCGAGGCGCCCGGCCACTCGATGTTCTGCTACGGCGCGGGCGTCGCCGACGAGCCGGACATCGCCCCGGAGATCACGCGCGTGCGGTCGCAACTGCCCGACGACGGCATGATGCTGGGCCTGCGCGGGCCGCAACTGACCACACTGGAGACCACCGCCGCCGATGTGGCACTGGCGCGGGAACTCGGACTGCGGGTGAGCGTCCACCTGCACGGCGCTACCGGCTGGCCTCGCGGGCACCGCCCGATCGCCGACATGCGCGACCGCGGGCTGCTCGACGACCGCACGACCGTCGTGCACGGCAACGGCCTCTCCGACGACCAGGTCGCGATGATGGCCGACGCGGGCTGCTCGGTGTCGGTCAGCCCGGACGTCGAACTGAAGATGGGCTTCGGCTGGCCCGAGACCGGCCGCATGCTGGCCGCCGGGATCCGCCCCTCACTGTCGATCGACGACTGCCCATCCGCCGGCGGCGACATGTTCGCCACCATGCGCACGGCGTTCGCCGTGCAACGCGGCCTGGACGGCGGCCTCACCTCGCGGGACGTCGTCGAGTTCGCCACCGTGAACGGCGCTCGAGCGTGCGGGCTCGAGCACCGGACAGGCAGCATCACTGTCGGCAAGGACGCCGACCTGATCCTGCTCGACGCCGAGGACCCCTCGATCTTCCCGGTCAACAACGCAGCCGGCACGATCGTCGCCGCCGGCCACCCCGGCCTGGTGGACAGCGTCTTCGTCGCCGGCAAGGCCGTCAAACGGGACGGCCGACTGCTCGGTGTGGACCTGCCCGCACTGCGTACACGACTGGTGGAATCCCGCGACCGGATCGCCGCAGCCGCCGGCGTCGCGGTCGACGGGTCATGGACGCCCCCGACACGATGAATGCCTCGAAGCAGCTTGAACGGCAAACCCCCTGTCGAGTCATGAGCCTCGTCGACGATGACGTCGTGGAAGCTCCCCATTACCTTCTTGGTGGCCCCGCAATGGGGCGCACGGCCTTCGGAGTTGGCATGACTTTCTCCCCCTGTCGAACGCATGGCCCGGGGGGTGGTGTCACCGGCTCCGGAGGCATCGACAGACCGCTGATTAGGGGCATGACCACCTGCCTTTTCCGCAGGTCGGGAGGCTCTTCGTCATGTGGATGTGGCGATCGGTGCCGTGGGACGGCCGGGCGGGGACAACCGGAGGAAGCACGTGATCGACGTCAGCGACATCGCCGTCTTCCTCGGCTTGGACGTCGGCTATGGCGAGCACCACGCCACCGCCGTCACCCCGGCCGGGAAGAAAGCCTTCGACAAACCGCTGCCCAACAGCGAACCGAAGCTCCGCGAGGTCTTCGGGAAAATGCAGGCCAAGCACGGGAGCGTGCTCGTCGTGGTCGACCAGCCGGCCTCGATCGGCGCCCTGCCGCTGGCGGTCGCGAGGGACAGGGATACACGACCTTGGCGACCCGCCGTCAGCTGCGCCCGATGGGACTGCGGCCCCGCGGACAGGCCCCGGTCGCACGCATCGAGTGCAGCAGCGGGGAGCGTCATGCGTGGCCGTACCGCCTCGACCGGGCCAAGCCGGTGCGGCCGATGCCCCTCGTGGAGGAAGCCCCGCTCGACAAGGCGATGGCCGCGCGCCAGACCGGCCCTCTCAGCCGTCGGCGCTAGTGCATTGCCTCCCGCTCAAGACCCTCGGCTCCTGCCAGGAGTGCCACGACGGGACACCCGCCGACCCCAAAGCCTACGTCGCACAACCGGTCCAGCACCTCCTCGTCCCATGACCACCACCGGGCGGTCGTGCACTGCGGCGCCACCCGCTTCGCCGGGCGCGACCGGCGGCGCGTCCGCACCTGGCCTCACCTTGCCATCGGTTTCGACGAGGGAGTACGTCCATGAAGACGGCTTTCGAAAGCATCAGGCAGCCCCTGGACACGACCATCCCCGACCGGCGCTCATCGCCCTCATCGGCGCGGTGGGTAGCGGCAAGAGCACCTGGGTGCGCACCTTGCCCGCTACCCAGGTCCTGGAACCCGACCGGTTCAGGGCGATGGTCGCCGACGATTTCTCCGTCGAGTTCAGCGTGTGCCGTACCGCTCGACCTCATCATCGGCCCCCACCGTGCTGGGGAGTTCATCCGGGAATGCATCGATCAGTGGCTCTCCTCCGACCGCATCCCCGAGGTCCGTGCCGCGGGCATGGTGTGCACGGGCGTCCTCGCGGGCGATCCCTGCACGCTGGTCGACCGACCCCGGGCAGACCTGGATTTCCCACGACGACCTCGGCCAGGAACGTGATGGCCTGCTGGCGGCCGAGGGGTAGGTGGTCCAGCGCCGCGGCGCCACCGTCCTTGTCGAGGACGAGTGGGACCAGCGCGCATGGCGGCCCGTCAGCGTCCTGGACGGACACGTGCTCGACACAGCTGGCACCGGGCCCGTCTGGGGACCACCGCCGAGCGGCGAGCCGTCCCGGCTCGCCCCGTCTCTGTGGCCAGTGGCGTGGGTGGCAGCTCCCGCTCATCGTCTCCGGGCGGCCGGGAGTCCGGAGGCCCCGAGCCTTGTGGCGCCCGCGCCGCGGGCGCGGTTCGCGCTCGACGAGCGTGGCGGGGCGACCTTGTCCAAGTCGCCGTTCACACGTTTCGCTCCCGCTCGACTGCTTGAAGCCGTCCGTCCCGACGCCGGCGGGCGCTCGGTCTCCACCCCGTCCTGCCGGACGGGGTGCACCGCCGCTATGCGGCTCGATGTCGTGCGGGCCGACCAAGCCGGCGTCGTCACCGGAATGTGCAGCAGGTTCGCGTCCGCTGCGGAATCTGCTGCGCGCAGCTGACCGCTGCCCGATGCTCAGCTTCCCTCACAGTTTGCCGAGCAACACTCCGCGCCAGGTCCAGCCAGCCTTGAGTACCGTGTTTCGGAGAGGTTCCTTCAGTTCCGCGCTGTCGAAGCGGAACGTCTCCGTCACCTCGAGCCCGCTGCCCGCTTCCTTGCGTCCGATCGTCCACCGGACCGACTTCTGGTTCACAGGCCCGCGCCCGTATTCCTGCGATACCGGCACGCCTTCGACCCACTGGATCTTCCACTGCTCCTCGAGAGCGCGGACCTCGTGGCTCCCCGGGTCCAGACGCATCCGGATCCGGATACGGCGGCTCATCTGGGTGCTGGCGAAGAACGACTGCCAGGCCGGCTCCATCAGCCGCCACTCAGCCACCAAATGGGCGCCCTCGTCGGCGCCATAGCGCACCACATAGGGCACGTCCGGCCCGTTGAGGCCGAGCAGCACGCTTTTCACATCCTCAGCGGGCTGAGGGGGAACATCCCCGCAGGGATGCTTCGTGCCGTTCAGCTTGTCGAAAAGACCCATCGGACCAACCTATTGAGTGCCGTTGCTGTGCGAGCAACGGAGCCCGTCCGGGAACGACCGCTCCTGGACCGATTGCCAGCCCCCCGGTGGTCATCCGGGGAGGTGCTGAAGGCTGACCGCCGCAAGGGCCCCGTTGGCCATCTGAGGGGAGAGCTTGAGGCCGAACTCGCGCTCCAGCAGCATCAGAGCAGCCGCCGAATCGGTCCGGTCGTCTTCGTAGTCCTCGTCGTCGCGGAAGAATCCCGCGTCGTCCAGCGCACGGTTGAGATGGGGCACATCTTGACTTTCTGTCAAATAAACGTGCCAGGTGTCGATGCCCGCCATGAGTACCCCGTCACGTGCATGTGCGATATGAGCAGAGCCGGCCAGTGGATGCCACACCGATACGGCCTCGGTGCCCTCCGGCGGCCGGGTGAGCACCGAGGGGTTGGAACAGTCTGCCGTGCGCATCGATGTCCAGAAGGAAGGTCACCCGGCGCTCCAGCACACCCGCGCCGCGGGTATGCCCTGGTCCCATTCGAAGCGCTGCAACGCCTCATCGGGTGTGCACTGCGGGTAAGGGGCCTGATCAGTGGCCCCTGGACGAGACAGAACCTCGTCCAGGGAGAGCTTTCGCACTGCACGTGATGCCGAATTGTCCGACGTCACGCAGTCGGACAGCGCGGATCTCTCCACTGCTTCCCTTCCTCTTGGCCCAGCAGGCCCCTGTTCGGGTCCGTGAGGCAGTGGCGCGGCTTAGAACGCACCGGTGTTCGATTCGGGGCGGTAGCAACTTGCCAAGTCGCACTGGTTCGAAGCCTGGCGTGAGAGAGCCGGCGGCTGACGGAGGGAGGAGTCGGCTCCGGCCTGCCGGGGGCAGATGGACCGGCAGTTCACCGTGCCGGAGTCCCGCCACAAGCTCGCCCGGGATATCTGCTACGGCAAGCGCGGGCAGATCATGCAGGCATAACAGACGGGCCAGGCGAACAGTCCGGCGCACTCGGTCCCGCACTGAATGCCGCCGTACCGTTGACGCTATCTGGAAGCCGCGGTCGAGGAGTTGCGGGCCCTGCCTTCGGAGGAGTGCGAGCGCGACGTCCTGAGCGGGGACGTCACCCGTGCCATTCCGCTCAAGCGCGCCGACCCCGACGTGCTCGGCCGCCACAGCTCTGCCGGTGTGCCCCGGCTGCTGGCGCCCTGCGCCCGCTGCGCGCGACTCGCCTGAGTTGGACGAGGAGGACGGCGGGAGGGGCGGCAGTGACGGGCAGGGCCTGGCCGACGGCGCATGACGCGCCCCCTTGCTCAGGGCGATTGCGGGGCGCCGTGTCGCAGACCGTCGAAGAGGAGGGCAGTGATCTGCCGGGCCTCGACCAGCCAGCCCTCGGTGGCGCGCATGGCGCAGATGCCGCCCAGTGCCCGTAGCAGGGTGGGTCCGGTCACGTCGCCGCGGACGGTGCCGGCCGCGCTGCCGGCGTCCAGCAGTCGGGTGAGGGCGTCGCCCATGCGGGTGCGGGCGTCGTCGAAGACCGGTGAGTCCGTCGCCATGATGCTTTCCAGCACACTGGACATCCCCTTGCCCACCGCCGCGTGGTCCACGAGCAGCAGCAGGAAGCGCCGCAGGGCCTCCTGCGGGGTGTGTTGGTCCAGCAGGTCGCCGGGCGCGGCGCACAGGTCGTCGACCTCCTTGCGGTAGACCTCCTCGATCAGCACCTCGCGGGTCTCGAAGTGGCGGTAGAGCGTGCCCACGGCGACGCCGGCGCTGCGGGCGATGTCCTCCACGTGGGCGTCGGTGTCGCCGCCGAGGAACGCTCGGCGGGCCGCGGACAGCAGTGCCTCTCGGTTGCGTCGCGCGTCGGCGCGCAGCGGGCGTGACGAGGGCAAGGAACCTCCATAAAGTGAGTCCGGTTCCGGTTACGTGTACTGTTTCCGGAGTCAGGTTCATCTTACTGAGGGGGTTCCCACATGCCGGACACCGGTGAGGGTCTGGACGGCCTGCGAGTGCTGGTCACCGGCGGCAGCCGAGGCCTGGGCGCGGCGACGGTGCGGCGCTTCGTGGCCGCGGGCGCGACCGTGGTGACGGCCTCGCGCAGCCGGCCCGAGGAGGACAGCGGCGCCGCCTTCGTGCCGGCGGACCTCTCTACGCAGGAAGGCGTGGCCGAGCTCGGCCGCCGGGTCGCCGAGCAGCTGGGCGGCGTGGACGTGCTCGTGAACAACGCCGGCGCGGCCAGTGCCCCGGCGCCGACCCTGAGCCGGTCCGACGCGTCCTGGCAGGCGGACCTGGGGATGAACCTCCTCAGCGCCGTGCGTCTGGACCGGGCCCTGGTGCCGGGAATGATCGAGCGGGGCTCCGGCGTCGTCGTGCACGTCTCCTCGATCGCCAGCCAACTGCCTCAGCGCACCGAGGCCTCGTACGCCGCTGCCAAGGCCGCGCTCAACACCTACAGTCGTGAACTGGCCACCGAGGTCGGCGCACACGGGGTGCGCGTGGTCTGCGTCCTGCCCGGCTTCGTCGTCACCGACGGCGCCACCGCCCACCTCCGGCACATGGCCGGGGAGCAGGGCGTGACCATCGAAGAGGTCACGCAGCAGATCGTGGATCACCTGAACGTTCCCATGGGCCGCCCGGGGGATCCCGAGGACGTCGCCGAGATGATCGCCTTCCTCGCCTCCGGCCGCGCGAAGTGGCTCACCGGAGCACAGTTCCGCGTCGACGGCGGCATCATCCCGACCATCTGAACAACCACCGACAGCACGAACAGGAGACCCCCATGCCCATCACTCTGACCTCCGTGATCATCGACGCCGCCGACACCGAGAAGGAGAGCTCCTTCTGGCACCGGCTGCTCGGCGGCTCCCTCACCCCCACACCGACCCACCACTTCGTTCAGGCCCCCGGCCTCCCGGTGATCGTCGTCCAGGCCGCCCCCGGACACACCGCCCCGAACTGGCCGGACGGCACCTCCCAGCAGATGCACCTCGACTTCGGCGTCGACGACCTCGCAACCGCCGACCGCGCGGCCACCGACGCCGGCGCCACCCGACTGCGGCCCACCGGCGAGACCACCCAGGAAACCCGCACCCGTAGCCGCGTGTACGCCAGCCCTGCCGGACACCCCTTCTGCCTGCGTTCGACCTGAGCCAGTGAGGCGTTGCGTCCCCGACAGGGTGAGGGAACCGGCCGCGTCGAGCCTGTCGTAGCCGTCGGGAAAGTCCAGCCCGGCGGACCGGAGACGGGTCGCCCAAGCTGCAGCCCGACGTCCTGTACGAGCCGTTCAAGTTGCGCGCCGAACTCGCGCCGCACATCTGCCATGTCGACGCGTCCCGCCACCGCCGCGGTCATGAACGACCGCCGCCGGGCCTGAACGCACCGTGATGGCCGACCAGCGTGGGAATCTCGCACGCAGTGAGCAACGGACGGTCCTCACCGACCACGGCCAGCTGCGCGCCGGCCCCGACGACGGGGCGATCCCTCAGCCCAGCCACGGCACGACCCGCTGCGGGACCGACGGCGAGCACCGGGACACTGCTGTTCAGCTCGGTGTCGTGAGCGCGAAGAATGCCTCGTGAGCTGCCATCGCTCAAGCCGTGGTCGTCGGCGCTGAGGACGAGTGGTCGGGCAGTCACCGGACGGGTTCTTCGTCGAGGTCTCGACGCCCGAGCTGTTCGAACCAGTCGCCCACGAAGTCTGCCGACAGCGGCTGCGGATTCTGCCGGCATCAGGAGCCTCTGCTGCCGGATCAGCCGAGTGTTGAACGCGATACTCACTGGCAGGTTCGGCCTCGATGTTCCTGTCTCCGCCGGGTTCTGGCGAGGTTCTCGTGGCTCGTGCTGTGGCGGAGATCCCGCTCTGTGTCCCCTGCGCTCGTCAGGCCCCGGACTGGACCGGTCACGGCCCCGGCTCAGGGGCCGGGGCCGTGACCGGGGTGGGGCGACGGGGTCGGGGTCAGCGGGTGTCGGCGTGTGTGCGTTCGAAGCTGGTGAGGGTGGATTCGAGGTGCCATTGGGCGGCTGCCTTCGGGCTGTCGGCCAGGAGGCGGCCGCAGGCGCCGCCGGGCCTGCCGGTGCCGGGGTGTTCCTTCGCGCAGGCCGCGGCGGGCCGGTAGCCGTCGCGCGTCGGGTTGCCGCGCCACAGGCTGCGGCCCGGGAGGAAGGCGTACTCGAGGGAGGCCCGCGCCAGGTCTTTGAGTTCGGGGTAGCGCAGCCGGTAGGTGGTGGACGCGTACTGGAACTCGTGGCTGATGTCGGTGCGGGAGATGCCCGGGTCGTCGGTGGCCAGGACGACGGGCACGCCGTGGGCGCGGTAGGTGTTGAACGGGTGGTCGTCCCCCTTCACCCCGAGGATCTGTGCGTTGCTGGTGAGCGGCACCTCGACGGCCGTCTCCCGGCGGGCCATGGTGCGGGTCAGCTGCTGCCAGTTGTCCTCGTGGACGAGGTCGACGCCGTGGCCGATGCGCTCGGCCTTCGCCACGTTCACCGCCTCGCCGATGTGGAAGGACAGGTCCTCCGGCTTGACCAGCCCGGGCCACAGCTCCCCGGCGTGCAGGGTGATGTGGGCCTTCGGATACTGCTTGCCCAGGTAGCTCAGCATCCGCATCTGAAGCCGGTAGTTGCGCAGCGCACTCTCCCCGTCCTCGGGCTGGACGAGGTTGACGGCGACGAACCGCGGGTCGCGCTCGGCCAGCCGCAGGCCGAGTGCGATCTGGGTGAAGACGCGCTCGGGTGAACTCCCGCGGGAGACCTGCGAGATCCATCGGACGGGCAGCCGGCAGGCCCGGCGGGGGTGTGCGGTGTCGCAGTGTGCCTCGGTGCGGAACTCGGCGTTTGTACGGTCGGCGTCCTTCCGGGCCTGCGCCACCAGCCGGTCCAGCTTGCCGTCGGCGAGGAGCTTGCGATGCATCCGTGCCGGGTCCGGGTCCCAGCCGACCTGTTCGGCGAGCTTCTTCGCGCCGTCGGAGGCCGGGGTCGCCATCGTCTCCAGGTAGGACTGGTTCTGCCGGGTCGCATCCTCGGCGACCTCGGCGAGGAGCTTGCCCGGATGCCGCCAGGTCACCTCGCCGAACTTGCCGAAGGCAGCGAAGAAGTGATCATGCCCGGACTCGCCCTGCGGGAAGTCCTCCATGGACCAGGCCCGCACCAACTCCTTGTGGAACGCCTTGTCCGAGCGCGCGTCGGCGGCCGGGCGGGCACCGTCCTTGCACGGCGGCTGCACCGCGGTCATCGTCTTCGTCTCGATGCACAGCCCGTCCTGCGCGGCCAGCTCGATGAGGTACTCGGTGGTGACGGCGCCGGAGAGGTGGTTGTGCAGGTCGCCGCCCTTGGGCAGCTTCCGGAAGAAGTCCCGCAGCCGGCCGGGATCGTTGCGGACGGATTCCAGATAGGCGGCGGTGCGCGCCTCGGCGGGCGTGGCAGGTGGCCGGACGGCGGGCCCGGCGGAGCGACCGGCCTCGTCGGACCGGGCCGCGTCGGATTGAGCGGCGGCCGGCAACGCGGTGAGCGCGGTCAGCAGACAGAGTGCGACGGCGCCGCTCGGGTACAGCACCCGACGGCGGCCGATACGGGATCGATGAGTCACCTCAACATGATCAAAGGGCCGGCCGGGATGTGTGACCGCGATCGCGGGGACGTCACTCGATCGTGGGATTGTCCCGAAGGGAGGAGGAAAGGG
>NZ_ALAP01000044.1 GCF_000280905.1 Streptomyces sp. AA1529
GGCGGCCCTGGACGCCACCTGAGCACCGGCGGTGCCGGAGCCGGCCGGGCGCACGCCGGCGAGTGCCGGGCAGCCTGTCGTGGCGGCGCGCCGCCAGGGCCCGTGCGGAGCCCGGCCGCACTCCGGCCGCTGCCCGCGCCCTCCGGCCCGGGCGGAGGGCGCGGGTAGCCTGCTCCGCCATGGACGCCTCCTCCCCCGCCGGTGATCCCGCCGGTGATCCTGCCGGTGATCCCGCCGGGACTCCCCCCCGGTACTCCGGCCGATGCCGCTCCGGCCTCCGCGGCCGAGGGGCTGCGGTTCGCCTTCGGCACCCTGACCGTGCTGCCGGTGCGGGTCGCCCGCTGGGACCGGCCGGCCGCCCGGGCGGGCATGGTGTGCGCCCCGGTGGTCGGGCTGGTGGTGGGCGGCCTCGCCGCGGCGGCGGGGGCCGCACTGCTGCTGTGCGGCGCCTCCGCGCTGCTGGCCGGGATCGTCGGCACGGCGGTGCCCGCCGTGCTGACCCGGGGACTGCACCTGGACGGGCTGGCCGATGTCGCCGACGGGCTGGGCAGCGGGAAGCCCGCGGACGCGGCGCTGCGGGTGATGAAGCAGTCCGACATCGGACCGTTCGGCGTGGTCACCCTGGTCTTCGTGCTGCTGGCGCAGGTGGCCGCGCTCGCCGAGCTGTACGCGCGGGGGTGGGCCGCCGGGGCGGCCGGTGCGGTGGCCGCCGGCGTCGCCGCCCGCGGCGCGCTGGCCCTCGCCGCCCGCCGGGGCGTACCCGCCGCGCGGCCCGAGGGCCTGGGGGCCGCCGTCGCGGAGACCGTGCCACGGGCGGTGGCGCCGGCCGCGGCGGGCTGCTGCGCCGTGCTGGCGGCCGGAGGCGCCTTGCCGACGGGCGGTACGGCCGCCCTGGCGGCCGCGGCCGCCACGGTGCTGGGGCTGTGCGCCGCCGAACTGCTGCTGCGGCACTGCGTCAGGCGGTTCGGGGGCGTGACCGGGGACGTCTTCGGCGGGGTGGCCGAGGCCGCGGCGAGCTGCACCCTGGTGGTGGCGGTCCTGCTGTGAACACCGGTGCACGCCGCCGGGCGGGCCGGACAGGGGCGGGAGGACCTGCGACGGGAGGAAGAGGGCGGGCATACCATGCCCGGAGCGTCCGAAACCGGAGGCGCTTCGCTCTCCGGAGCCCAGTCCAGGAAGAAGGTCTCTCCCACGTGTCTGCACTGACTCTCAGCACCTCGTCCGCTGCGACGCTGCGCGCGGACGCTGTCGTCATCGGTATCGCCAAGGGCGGCTCCGCCGGCAAGGCGGGCCGGACCGGCGGCTCCGCCCTCGTCCTCGCCCCCGGCGCGGAGGCCGTGGACAAGGCGTACGGCGGCAAGCTGGCCGCGACACTCGAGACGCTCGGCGCCGGCGGCGGCGAGGGCGAGGTCACCAAACTCCCGGCCCCGGCGAGCGGGGTGAAGGCCCCGCTGGTGCTCGCGGTCGGCCTGGGCGACGCCCCCGGCAAGCAGGAGACGTACGGCACCGAGGCGCTGCGCCGGGCGGCGGGGGCCGCGGCGCGCGCGCTGGCGGGCAGCCGGAGGGCCGGGTTCGCACTGCCGCTGGAGGACACCGAGGCGGTGGCCGCGGTCGCCGAGGGCGCGCTGCTGGGCGCCTACTCCTTCACCGCGTACCGCGGCAAGGGCAGCGAGTCCAAGGACGGCAAGGACGCCTCGGCGCCGCTGGCGGAGGTCGCGCTGCTCGGCGGCAAGCCGCGGGACAAGGCGCACAAGGCGGCCGCCGACCGGGCCCTGGTCGTCGCCGAGGAGGTGCACCGCGCCCGTGACCTGATCAACACCCCGGCCAACGGGCTGGACCCCAAGGCGTTCGCCGCCGAGGCCCGCGACGCGGCCAAGGCGCACGGCCTCACCTTCGAGGTGCTGGACGAGAAGGCGCTGACCAAGGGCGGCTACGGCGGCATCCTGGGGGTCGGCAACGGCTCGGCGCAGCCGCCGCGGCTGGTGCGGATCGGCTGGTCGCACCCGAAGGCGAAGACGTCCCTGGCGCTGGTCGGCAAGGGCATCACCTACGACTCGGGCGGCATCTCGCTCAAGCCCGCCGGCCACAACGAGACGATGAAGTGCGACATGAGCGGCGCCGCCGCCGTCTTCGCCGCGGTCGTCGCCGCCGCCCGGCTGGGGCTGCGGGCGAATGTGACCGGGTGGCTGGCCCTCGCGGAGAACATGCCGTCCGGCTCGGCCACCCGTCCGGGTGATGTGCTGACCATGTACAGCGGCAAGACCGTGGAGGTGCTCAACACCGACGCCGAGGGCCGGCTGGTGATGGCGGACGCACTGGCCCGGGCCGGCGAGGAGCGGCCGGACGCGATCGTGGACGTGGCCACCCTGACCGGCGCGATGGTGCTGGCGCTGGGCAACCGGACGTTCGGGATCATGGCGAACGACGACGGGTTCCGCGGCGCGGTGCAGGAGTCCGCGGAGGAGGCCGGCGAGGCCGCCTGGCCGATGCCGCTGCCCGGGTACCTGCGCAAGAGCATGGACTCGCCGGTCGCCGACCTCGCCAACATCGGCGAGCGGATGGGCGGCGGTCTGCTGGCCGGGGTCTTCCTGAAGGAGTTCGTCCCCGAGGACACCCGCTGGGCGCACCTGGACATCGCGGGCCCGGCCTTCAACGAGTCCGGCCCCTTCGGCTACACGCCCAAGGGCGGCACGGGCTCGGCGGTCCGCACGCTGGTCCGGCTCGTGGAGCGCACCGCGGAGAGCGGTCTGGACTGAGCCCCGCGGCGGATGCGGGTCCACCGCCGGCCGCGTACCCGGCGCGGCCCCGCCCGCCCACCGGTGCCGGTGGGCGGGCGGGGCCGCACGGCCCGGGCCCGGTTCTTCGGGGTAGCGGGGGCCCGCGTCCCGGTTTCCGGCAACAGGTGCGAAGATGGATGACCGGCAGGACAGGGCCCCGCACGGCTTGACAGAAGCCGACACGACAAGGGCCGAGCAGACACACAGCGGCCGAACCTCAAGCCGCCCGGTCACAGGAGACCGGCTACGGCGTACCCATGCATGGAGGACGTGACGTGGCGAACGACGCCAGCACCGTTTTCGACCTAGTGATCCTCGGGGGCGGCAGCGGCGGTTATGCCGCCGCCCTTCGCGCCGCGCAGCTCGGTCTCGACGTCGCCTTGATCGAGAAGGACAAGCTGGGCGGTACCTGCCTGCACCGGGGCTGCATCCCGACCAAGGCGCTGCTGCACGCGGGCGAGGTGGCCGACCAGTCCCGCGAGAGCGCCGAGTTCGGGGTCAAGACCTCGTTCGAGGGCATCGACATGGCCGGTGTCCACAAGTACAAGGACGGCGTGATCTCCGGCCTCCACAAGGGCCTGCAGGGGCTGGTCGCCTCCCGCAAGGTCACCTACGTGGAGGGCGCCGGCCACCTCTCCTCGCCGACCTCGGTCGACGTCAACGGCCAGCGCTACGAGGGCCGCCACATCCTGCTGGCGACCGGCTCGGTGCCGAAGTCGCTGCCGGGTCTGACCATCGACCACGAGCGCATCATCAGCTCCGACGACGCGCTGGTCATGGACCGGGTCCCGAAGTCCGCGATCATCCTGGGCGGCGGCGTCATCGGCGTCGAGTTCGCCTCGGTGTGGAAGTCCTTCGGCGCGGACGTCACCGTCGTCGAGGGCCTCAAGCACCTGGTGCCGGCCGAGGACGAGAGCAGCTCCAAGCTCCTGGAGCGGGCCTTCCGCAAGCGCGGCATCAAGTTCAACCTGGGCACCTTCTTCGACAAGGCCGAGTACACCGACGGCGGTGTCAAGGTCACCCTGGCCGACGGCAAGGAGTTCGAGGCCGAGGTGCTGCTGGTCGCCATCGGCCGCGGCCCGGTCTCCGAGGGCCTGGGCTACGAGGAGGCCGGGGTCGCCGTGGACCGCGGTTTCGTGACGGTGGACGAGTACTGCCGCACCGGCGTCCCGACGATCTCCGCCGTCGGCGACCTGATCCCCACCCTGCAGCTGGCGCACGTGGGCTTCGCCGAGGGCATCCTGGTCGCGGAGCGGCTGGCGGGCCTGAACCCGGTTCCGGTCGACTACGCCGGGGTACCGCGGGTGACCTACTGCAACCCGGAGGTGGCCTCGGTCGGCCTGACCGAGGAGCAGGCCAAGGAGCGGTACGGTGCCGACAAGGTCGTCACGCTCAAGTACAACCTCGCGGGCAACGGCAAGAGCAAGATCCTCAAGACGGCAGGCGAGGTGAAGCTCGTCCAGGAGCGCGACGGTGCCGTGGTCGGCGTCCACATGGTCGGTGACCGCATGGGTGAGCAGGTGGCCGAGGCCCAGCTCATCTACAACTGGGAGGCGCTGCCCGCCGAGGTGGCCCAGCTCATCCACGCCCACCCGACGCAGACCGAGGCGCTCGGCGAGGCCCATCTGGCGCTGGCCGGCAAGCCGCTGCACTCCCACGACTGACCGCCGAGTTCGAGTCAGGGCGCGACCCATCCGCACAGTTTTGTAAGGAGCAACAGAAACCATGGCGGT
Source organism: Streptomyces sp. AA1529 (assembly GCF_000280905.1). Lineage (GTDB taxonomy): Bacteria > Actinomycetota > Actinomycetes > Streptomycetales > Streptomycetaceae > Streptomyces. The sequence goes on from NZ_ALAP01000044.1 coordinate 4,511, forward strand.
TTCCGTAACCCTGCCGGCGCTCGGCGAGAGCGTGACCGAGGGCACCGTCACCCGATGGCTGAAGGCCGAGGGTGAGCACATCGAGGCCGACGAGCCGCTGCTCGAGGTCTCCACCGACAAGGTCGACACCGAGATCCCGGCGCCCGCGTCCGGGACCATCTCCTCCATCAAGGTCGCCGAGGACGAGACGGTGGAGGTCGGCGCCGAGCTGGCCGTCATCGACGACGGCTCCGGCGCGCCCGCCGCGGCGCCCGCCGCCGCCGAGGAGCCCGCCGCCGCTCCGGCGGCCGAGCCCGAGCAGCCCGCGGCACCGGCCGCCCCGGCCCAGCCCGAGCCCGCCGCCGCTCCCGCCGCCGGTGGCGCGGCGGAGGGCACCGACGTGGTGCTGCCCGCACTGGGCGAGTCCGTCACCGAGGGCACCGTC
>NZ_ALAP01000045.1 GCF_000280905.1 Streptomyces sp. AA1529
ACCGGGTGCACCCTGCGGGCCGGGGCCGGACCGCCCAGCTCGGCGCGCCGCTCCTGGAGGTAGCGCACCTCGGGGGAGTCGGCACCCGGGTGGACGTACGGCACCAGCTCGTCGTCCAGCTTGCTGTCCGGGATCGGCAGCTCCAGCAGGTCCCGCATGGCGCGGAACTCCTTGCCCGTGAGCTTCTTCATCTGGTGGTTGGCGTTCCGGGACTCGAAGCCCGGGCCCAGCGTCCAGCCCTTGACCGTCTGCGCCAGGATCACCGTCGGCGCGCCCTTGTGCTCGACGGCCGCCTTGTAGGCCGCGTACACCTTGCGCGGCTCGTGGCCGGCGCGGGAGGACGTGAACAGCTCGGTGATCTTGTCGTCGGTCAGCAGCCTGCCGAGCTCGGCGAGCGCGGGGGAGGCGCCGAAGAAGTGCTCGCGGATGTAGGCCGCGTCGCGGGTGGCGTAGGTCTGGAACTGCGCGTCCGGCACCTCGCGCAGCCGCCGGGTCAGCGCACCGGTGGTGTCCAGCGCGAAGACCTCGTCCCAGGCGCTGCCCCACAGCGACTTGACGACGTTCCACCCCGCCGCGCGGAACTGGGTCTCCAGCTCCTGCACGATCTTGAAGTTGGCCCGCACCGGGCCGTCGAGGCGCTGGAGGTTGCAGTTGATCACGAAGGTGAGGTTGTCCAGCTGCTCGCGCCCGGCCAGGGCCAGTGCCGCGGTCGACTCCGGCTCGTCCATCTCGCCGTCGCCGAGGAAGGCCCACACATGCGATCCGGCGGTGTCCTTGATGCCGCGGTGGGTCAGATAGCGGTTGAACCGCGCCTGGTAGATCGCCGAGATCGGGCCCAGGCCCATGGAGACGGTGGGGAACTCCCACAGCCAGGGCAGCCGCCGCGGGTGCGGGTACGAGGGCAGTCCCGCGCCGCCGGCCTCCTGCCGGAAGCGGTCCAGATGCCCCTCGGTGAGCCGCCCGTCGAGGAAGGCGCGGGCGTAGACACCGGGGGAGGCGTGTCCCTGGACGTAGAGCTGGTCGCCGGAGCCGTCCTCGCCCTCCTTCCCGCGGAAGAAGTGCTGGAACCCGGTCTCGTAGAGCCAGGCCGCGGAGGCGAAGGTGGCTATGTGGCCGCCGAGCCCCTGGCGGCTGCCGCGGGTGACCATGGCCGCCGCGTTCCAGCGGTTCCAGGCCGTGATGCGGGACTCCAGCGCCTCGTCGCCCGGGAAGGCGGGCTCGGCCGAGGTCGGGATCGTGTTGACGTACTCCGTCTCCAGCAGCGCCGGTACGGCCAGGCCGCTGTTCCGGGCGTGCTCGACGGTACGACGCACCAGGTACGCGGCTCGTTCGTCGCCCGCGTGTGCCGCTACCGCGTCGAGCGACTCGCGCCACTCGCCGGTCTCCTGCGGATCACGGTCCGGGAGCTGGTCCAGCTCGCTCGGACACGACGGGCGTACGGGATCGGGCATGGTGGCCACCTTCCGGACGTGTAGGCCCCTCCAAACGGGTCGGGAGGGCGGTTGTGCGGGTGGGTCGTGGACCCTGACGGGCAGGACAGGGGGAACCCAACGAAGGGACTGTACGCCTCTGATCGATGATCGATCAAAGGTTCTGAAGGGAAAACCTGCCCGCAGACCGAAAATGGCATTCCGTGCCCCGAAATTCGGCACCGAATGCCAGGCTGCTGCGCCTCAGTCCCGCGGCGCGGGCGCGCAGCCCAGCACATGCTCCTTGACCAGGGCACCGATGTGCGGGTCGCGGCGCTCGATGGCTGCCATGACGGCCTCGTGCTCCTCCGCGTACGACTCCTGCACCGTCCCCAGCCAGCGGATCGACAGCGCCGTCCACACCTCGATCCCCAGCCCCTCCCAGGTGTGCAGCAGCACGCTGTTGCCCGCGGCGCGCACCAGCTCCCGGTGGAAGGCCACCGTGTGCCGCACCTGGGCCTCCCCGTCCCCGAGCCGGTCCGCCTCGTACAGCGCCGCCACGTGGGGCCGCAGCGCGGAGACGTCCCCGGCCAGCCGGGGCACCGCCAGCTCGGCCGCGATCTGCTCCAGCCCGGCCCGCACCGGGTAGATCTCCTCCAGGTCCGCCGCCGACAGCTCGCGCACCCGCACGCCCTTGTTCGGCGCCGATTCGATCAGCCGCAGCGCCTCCAGCTCCCGCAGCGCCTCCCGCACCGGCGTCTGGCTGACCTCCAGCTCCACCGCGATCCGCCGCTCCACGATCCGCTCACCGGGCTTCCACCGCCCGCTGACGATCCCCTCCACGAGATGCTCGCGGATCTGCTCGCGCAGCGACTGGACGACGGGCGGGGTCATGAAGATGCTCCTCGCAACGAGGTGGTGGGCTCCTAGACGATACGGCGTGACCGGGCACGCAGTGCCACTGCGTACGGTGAGGTATCCGTCACGCGACTCCTCCTGCGTCGTCGATCGGGACGCCCACCGGCACCGCGGCGGACCGGCGGGACCGCGAGACATCCGGCGGGCGGGGGCCGCACCCGCCCGCGTCGCCCGGTCGGCCTGGCACGGCGCCGGCCACGAAAAGTGCCCCCGCCACAGCCGTGGCGGGGGCACCTTCGGTTACGCGGCGACCGCGGGCTACAGCCCCAGCTCGCCCTCGAACTCGCCGGCCTCCAGGCGGGCCTTGACGTCGTTGAGGTAGCGGGCGGCGTCGGCGCCGTCCACGAGCTGGTGGTCGTAGGACAGGGTCAGGTAGACCATGTCGCGGATCGCGATGGTCTCGCCCAGGTCCGGGTGGTTGACCACCATCGGGCGGCGCACGGTGGCACCGATGCCCAGCTCGGCGACCTGCGGGTAGTTCACGATGATGGTGTCGAAGAGCGCGCCCCGCGAACCGGTGTTGCTGATCGTGAACGTGCCGCCGGACATGTCGTCCGGGCCCAGCCCGCCCTCGCGGACCTTCTTGGCCAGATCGGCGGTCCTGCGGGCGATGCCCGCCAGGTTGAGGTTCCCGGCCTCCTTGATGACCGGGACCATCAGGCCCTTCTCCGAGTCCACCGCGACGCCGATGTTCTCCACGTCGTGGTAGGTGATGGTGCCGTCGTCGTTCAGCCGCGCGTTGACGGACGGGTGCGCCTTCAGCGCCTCGGCCGCCGCCTGCACGAAGAACGGCATCGGCGAGAGCTTGACGCCCTCACGCGCCGCGAAGGAGTCCTTCGCGCGGGCCCGGAGCTGCATCACCCGGGTGACGTCCACCTCGACGACGGTGGAGAGCTGCGCCTGGCTGTGCAGCGCCTTCATCATGTTGTCCGCGATGAGCTTGCGGATCCGCGGCATCTTCACCGTCTGGCCGCGCAGCGGCGACGGCTCCAGCTTCGGCGACTTCGGAGCGGCCGACGCCGCCGCCGGCGCCGCGGCCGGGGCCTGCGCCTTCTTGGCCTCGGCGGCCTCGACGACGTCCTGCTTGCGGATCCGGCCGCCCACGCCGCTGCCGCGCACCGCGGAGAGGTCGACGCCCTGCTCGGCGGCCAGCTTCCGGACCAGCGGCGTCACATAGGCGCCGTCGCTCTCCGGAGCCGGTGCCGCCGGGGCCTGCGCGGCCGGGGCGGGGGCCGCCGCCGGGGCGGGCTGGGCCTGCGGGGCCGGCTGCGCCGGCTGTGCGGGCGCCGGCTGGGCCTGCGAGGGCTCCGGAGGCGTCTGCGGGGCGGCGGGCTGCGCCGGAGCGGCGGGCG
>NZ_ALAP01000046.1 GCF_000280905.1 Streptomyces sp. AA1529
GGTTCGCGGTCAAGCTGCTGGGCCGGTCCACTGCAACTCCGGCTTCATAGGCGGGCGTGTACCAGCCGGCACCGTGGCAGAGTCCTCCTCATGCAGATACCCAGATCCGGATACGTTGCTGCGGGCCTCTTCCTGGGCGTCGCTCTGGCCCTGTCCGCCTGTGGCCAGCAGCGTACCGGTCCGACGGTGACCGGTCCCGCCCCGAGCCTCGGTGCCGCCCTCTCCCCCTCGCCCACGCGCTCCCCCATCGGCCCCGCACGGGGCAACGTGGAACCCGACTCCCACGGCGGAGCCCCGCACTACCGCGAGAACAACGGCTTCAAGATCCCCAAGGGCATGTCTCCCGCCAGCGAGGAGATTGCCCGGAGGGAGGCTGATCGCATCGAACCCGTCCTCAAGCGCCTCTGGAAAAACAGAGTATGGGATCCCAAGAGTGTGCGCGCGGCGTTGCTCCGGCTCGGCTACCGCAACGAGGGGCCCGACAGCGAGCAGGGCCGTGGAACGCTCATCGTGCAGGGCATGGGAACACGGCTCGGGCTCACCGACGCTCACCCCGTCAGGCCCGAGGGTGCCCGTGTCGCCCTGCGGGTCCGTCACGACGCCTGCGTCACCGCGTTCACGCAGCCGACCAATTACCTGGTGAAGGTCAACGGCCGGTTCCTGGAGACCGGCTGCTTCGAGCCGCGCAGCGGCCACTGAGCGCCGAGGCTTCCTGGTGTGCCTCGATGGGAACTTCGTGGCAGCTTCGCGAGCTGAGGGCTTTGACCTGCGGCTCGGTCGGCGGGGTCCGTAGCGCCGCGTCCTTCGTGCCGGGCGGCCGGTTCATCTCGTCGAGCGGGTACTCGATCACCCGTCCGGTCGTCCGGTGGATCTCGGCCGTGTGCCGCAGTTCCAGGAACAGGAAGTACGTCGTCTGTCTGGGGGCGTTCGGGGTGGATCGCTCGGCGGGGCCCGCAGCACCTTCTCGAAAGCAGGCGTCGGCGTCGGACGGCTCCATCTCCCACAGTGGCCGACCGAACCAGGATCGCATCTGCTCCAGGTGACCGACGTTCCCGCGGAACGTACCGTCCGTCAGGTCCGCCGAGGCCCGCGCGAGGACGAACAAGCACGTCGGTTTCGAACTGTTCCAGTTCCTCCGCCGAGGTCGGCGGCCGGACATCGCGCAGGTCCCGTAGCCAGCCGGTGCCGGCCGGAGCCCCCTCACCTTCGCCCTGACCGTGAACCGGTGAGAAACAGTAGAATGCTTCAGAAATCCCGAATTGGTGTCAGGGTGTGACGAGGCACTGGGAAGGGGACGGACCTGCTGGCCACGGGGGCGGGGGCTCAGGGGACTCAGGGCAGCTCACGGGGTGTCACACGCTGGGGTCCACGCCGGAGTCGGCATGGGCCCTCGCGTTGTGTCAGGCGCCAGCCCGCTTCGCACGGGCGGTCAGCGCGTCGCGCAGGAGCCGTCGGATGCGCGGGGCCGGGTTGAGGCGGCGGAGACAGAGCTCGGTATGGAGCTGTCCGCCCGTCTCCAGCCGTTCCAGGGCCGCTGTGACCAGGCCGTGGCGGAGGGCGACGCGGACGGGCTCGGCGGGCTCTGCGGGGGCAAGGACGGCCGCTGGGAGCGGATCTGTGCCTGCCCGGCGGGCGCGGGACCTCGATGGAGGAGCCGCACTGGGGCGGCATCAGCGAGGGCTGGCCGATCGCGTGGGTGGGCAGCGCATCTGACGACTGGTGAGCAGCGGTGGGACCGGCGGCGGGATCCTGGGGGGGCACGGCCCGGGGTCCTTCGCTGTCCGGGGCCAGCAGCACAGCTACCAAGCTCTACATGCGCTGGGGTGGGATGCGCGGGGTTCTGAGCCGCGAGCATCCCGCTGGCGTGCGTGTGGGCCCTGGATCTTCGGGGCGCTCCCCGGGCGAGTTACGTTGCAGCGGAGGCGGGATGGGTGGAGGGAAGCGGCTTGCCGGTGGCGTGGGGGTAGTCGATCTCCCTGCTCGTGGACTCGCTGATGTATCCGCGAGGGTTGATGACCGGAACCCGGTCTGCCGGGTCGATCTTGCGCAGGTGGAGGGCGTCCAGTGCTGCCTTCTGCTCGTCGGTGACCGCCCGTCCGCTTCGTCTGGCGCGACAACGATGACCCCGGCGAAGGTCGGATCACGGTTCACCGCACGCATCTCGTCCACGAACCGGGTAGAGCCGCAGATGCAGACGATTTCAGGTCGGTCGGGCACAGCTCGTCGCTTCGGTCGGCGGAAGGTTCGTGGGTGGCACTGCATCAGTGTTGACCGGCCGGTCAGCCGTCGGCTCGTTCCTTCTCGGTCGCATTCGTCCTGCGTGCCATGTCGATCTGCGTGCGGATCATCGTGTCGAACAGGGTCTCCGGGTCGCCGTCGGGGCCGGCGCTCGTAGCCAGCAGCGAGGCGACTGGGCTGGCGGGGACCGTGACCATGTCGGCTGTCCCCGCCGGGGCGCGGACCTCGATCAGTTCGTGCACGACGTCGTCGATGCGGTCCATGGCCTCCTCGTCCTGGAGGAACGGCCCGAGCCGGTCGGCGAGGAACATGCGGACGGCCGCCACGCCGTCGGCCAAGGCGGTGTCCAGGTTGAAGTCGGCTCGGGCCTTCTCCGGCTCTTTGGGAACGGCCGGGATCGTGTGCGTCCGCTGCTGGGGGATGAGGCCCTCCTCGCGGCACTTCGCGTACGGGATGGGGCCGGCGGCGTCACGGCGTGCACGGTGTTCGTTGGTCGGGCTGCGGCCCGCGGTGCGGCAGGCCCGCCCTGCTGCTGCCTTGCAGGTCGGGCATTCGGCACGGCGCTTCCCCGCGCGCGGGGGGTCCATCTCGGCATCGGAGCGCAGGTGGCGTGGCCACTCGCCGCCCCACGGGGTGCTCTGAGCTCCGTTCTCCACGCCCATGCCCCCTGGGGCCCGGTGGTGTGTGCCGTCTTGCGTGCTGTGAAGCTGACCGTGCCGGCGGTGGTGCCTCTCAGCGGTCGGTCTGGGGAATGCCGTCCAGGCCGCTCCCGGAGAGGATCTGTTGGACCGTGTCTTCCAGGGTGCTGGCCGCGTCGATGACGGTCTCCAGGCCGTCGGGGAGCAGGTCCTTGTCTCGGTACCAGTCGCGTAGGTGGCCCTCGTTGACGTGCGCAAGGTATGCGGTGTCTGGTTTCGTCGTGTGCCGGAGCACCGTCTCCTCGAAGGGCACGTGGAGGTAGTAGCACCGTGTGACGCCCTGGTGGGCGCGGGCCAGGTTCTGGAGCATCGTGCCGTAGCGGTCGGCGTACAGGATGCCTTCGATGACGACGTGGAAGCCGTTGTCGAGGGCGTAGCGGGCGGTGAGGTCGATCAGGCCGATGTTGGCGCCGTCGGGGCGGTCGCGTTCGCGCAGAACGATCCGGCGGAGGTTGTCCTGGGCGACGATCGCGAGGTTGCGGCCGAACTTCTCGCGCAGGCCGGCCGCGACGGAGGATTTTCCCGAGGCGCTGTTGCCGCGGAGCACGATCAGGCGCGTGTCGCTGGTCCCCACGGTACTGTGCGCGGCCTCGGTCACCCGCGGCTGACCTGGATGCGGTTCTCGTGGAAGTGCTCCGCGTCCATGACCGGGCGGAAGCGGCGGTGGGTCTCCAGGCGCTCCGCGTCGGCCGGCTCCTCACCGCGCTGGACACGGGTGTCGCCGGATTTCACGAGTTCCACGAGAGCGAGCCGGACGTCGTCGACGTCCTGGCCCGTGGCTGCCGCCGGCCGGTCCAGAGAGGTGAGGGTCTCTGCCGGTTCACCCAGATCGCTGACCAGGTGGTCGATGAGGGGGTCGAGGAGCGGGCCGGTGCGCATCATCCAGCGGATCTTGTCGAGGCGCTCGGTGAGTTCGGGGTTCAGGGGCAGCAGGTCGCCGGGCAGAGGCAGCACGGCGGGCTTGGACCATCGGGTGCCTTCCGGAGTCTCTTCACGGCCGGCCAGGCCCCACGTCAGGTAGAGCTCGGACAGGTCCCGCACGGTGGCGGGCACCGGGAAGTCGGCTGTCGTCAGCAGGGCGCCGGACTGCTCCCACCGGGTCGCCTCGCATGCCTCGCGGCCCTCCGGCACGGCCTCGTAGTTCCATTCCTCATCCGGCCAGGAGAAGGTGAGCGCGCCGTCGAGGTCGCCGCCGATCATGTCCCAGTGCCCGTCGAAGATCTCTTGCAGAAGGTCGTCCGGGGAACCGGTGAAACCGGGCTGGCACGCCGTCCCCATCAGCATGGTCAGCGGGAAGCCCTGACGGGGCAGGACGTGCTCCCAGCCCGACGCCCACCAGTCGTTGTGCATCGCCATGTCACGGCGCGGTCCGGGCACGGGCGGGTTGTCAGTCATCCGGTGAACACCTCCTCGAAAAGGCAGGCCAAACGCATGCACCGTACGCACCGCGCGTGCGCTGGTTCAGATGCCGCCGGTCTCCAGCGCGTACAGCCCGTGGGGGACGGTACCGGTCTCAGTGTCCCGGTCGGCCGTGTCGACGCGGGTGAACCCGGCTTTGGCCAGGACGCGGCCGGAAGCGGCATGCTTCGGGGGCAGGCCCGACCGGAGAATCCTGCAGGGTGAGCGCGCCACGTCACTGCGGCGTCCTGGGCGTGGAGGGAGGCGGTCTGCCGGGGAGGCCGGGGTGCCCCGGGGTCCTCATGTGCAGACCCCGGGTGCACCTGTCTCCCTTACCGGAGGTCGACAGCGAAGTGGGGGATCACTTGTCCGGCACTTCTTCGCCGGCGCCGCCCTGGTCGGTGAGGGGCTTGGTCGGCTTCGCGCCGTGGGAGTCCTGCTGCTCCTCCTCGGTCAGCTTCCGGATCTTCATGCCGTCCTCGGTGCGCTGGACGGCGACGCCCCCGGGCATGTCTCCGTGCCCGGAGCCGGCCTTGCTCTTGCCTGCGGGAGCGAAACCGTCGGACTGCTCGGCCGGCTGGGCACTGCCGGTGCCGTCCCCGCCCGAGAACGCAGCCGCGGTGGTGACCGCTCCGGCCGACAGGCCGAGAGCCACAACCGCTGCCGCAGCAGCGCCGATAACCCGGTTCTTGCGCATGGAATCCTCCTGATGGAAATGAGCGGACGAACGTGTGGTTCGACCTGCGGTGAGAGAACCGGCGCGGTACCGCGCCGTTCTCACACATGTGATTCCATCCCGCCGGGGTGTTCGGCGCGGTAAACAGGTGCGGGCCGCTGCTTCCCGCTTCTTTACCCGTTCGGCACACGTGCCGGGGGGCGCTTCGAAGAGAACCGATCCGGGCCCGGCGTCAGGGGGAAGCGGACCGTGACCCTGAGGCCGCCCGCAGGGCCCGGTTCGGCCTGCGGATCGGTGCCGTGCGCGCGGGCGATGGAGCGGACGATGGACAGTCCGAGGCCGTGCCCCGAGGTGCTGGTGCGGTCCCGTTCGAGACGGCGGAAGGGCTCGAAGAGGTCCTCGATGCGTTCGGGGTCGAGGGGTGGTCCGGTGTTGGTGACGGTGAGCGTCCTGCCGTGCAGCGTCACCTCCACCCGGCCCTCGGGCCGGTTGTAGCGGAGCGCGTTGCTCACCAGGTTGGAGACGAGATGGCGGAGCAGGACCGGGTCGCCGGTCACCCGCTGGGGGGCGTCGGACTCGGTGTGCAGCGCGATGCCCTTCTCCTTCGCGACGTGTCTCAGGCCGGAGATGGCCGTGTCGGTCTCCTGGGCCAGGTCCACTTCCTGGGTCCGTTCCAGTCCGCGGTCGCTGCGGGCCAGCAGGAGCAGGGAAGCGATGAGCCGCTCGGCCTCGCGGTTGGCGCTCAGGAGGTCCTCGCGGGTCTCGGCGAGGTCGTCGGTGAGCGGACCAGCGAGTCCGACCTCGATGCCGGCACGCTGGACCGCCAACGGAGTGCGCAACTCGTGGGACGCGTTGGCCACGAAGCGGCGCTGGCTGTCGAAGGAGCGCTGCAGGCGGTCGGTCATGAAGTCGAAGGCGTCGGCCAGGCGGTGCAGCTCGTCGTCCGGGCCCTTCAGGGCGAGCCGTCGGTCGAGGCTGTGCTCAGTCATCCGCAGTGCGGTCTCGGTGACCACGGAGACAGGACGCAGCGCCCGGCCTGCCAGCCATCTGCCCGTCAGTGCCGCGAGGACGGTCATCAGGACCAGGCCGATGACCGACCAGAACAGCATCTGCTCAAGTGCCGTGACCTGCACGCTGTGCGCGGTCTGTTTGACCAGGGCGATGGCTTCGCTCTGTGTGCCGTCCACCGCACCGGGCCGGGTGTGTCCGTCATGGGGCTGTGCCGGGGGCGTCGCTCCTTCGGGGTTTGCAGTCTCCCACTGTGCGGGCGGTGATGCCGTGCCGTGAGGAGAGGCCGGGGTCTTGCTGACGGAGATACCGGCCGTCCTCTGCGCCGTCCCGTGGCGCGCCAGGAGGACGACGAAGGCCAGCAGGGAGGTGCCGGCCAGCAGGAAGAGGCCGGCGAACGCCAGAGTCAGCCGGGTGCGGAAGGGAATACGGGAGAGCGTCATCCGGCGGCGGAGAAGCAGAAAGAGCCGTGGCATGCGGCGGGTGACGTTCACGGGCACGGGGTGAGGCGGTAGCCCCGCCCGGCATCGGCGGTGATCGTGCCGGGCCCGCCGAGCTTTCGGCGCAGTCTGCTGACGATGGCGCGGACAGCGCTGGTACGGGGATCGATGTTCTCGTCCCAGACCGTCCGCAGCAGGTCCCGCTGCGAGACGGCTTCACCGCGGTACTTCAGCAGCACATGCAGGACCTCGAACTCCTTGGGCGTCAGGTCGAGGGGAGCGCCGTGGGCGAACACCTCACGGCGCGCCGGGTCCAGCCGGACACCGGCGTAGCGCAGCGCGGTGGCCGGCGGCTGGGAGGCGCGGCGGTAGAGGGTCCTGATGCGGGCGGTGAGTTCGGCGAAGTCGAAGGGTTTGGCCAGGTAGTCATCGGCACCCAGTTCCGTCAGGCCGTAGACCTTCTCCTCGGTACCGCCGGCCGCGGTCAGCATGAGGATCCGGGGGCGTTGTCTCAGACCATTCAGGCGCCGGCAGACCTCATCACCCGTGAGGACCGGCAGATCGCGGTCCAGGACGAGCACGTCGTAGTCGGTCAGCAGACACATCCGCTCGGCCTCACCACCGCAGGCCGTGACATCGACGGCCATCGACTCCCGGCGAAGCCCCCTGGCGATCGTACGGGCCAGCACACGGTGATCTTCAGCTACCAGAACCCTCATGACACCCCATGAAAACAACCCCGCAGTGACAACCACATAAAACTCTTAGAGTTTGTTTCACGTGACGTCATATGTATGCGGCATGATGCTGCGTCAGGCTCGTCCACGTACGTCGTCGAGGGGCGAGCGGGAGGGACCCCGCCGACTCGCCCGCATCCGGGCCAAGCAAATACTCCCTTTGCACCCCGTCGGAGGCGGTGCCCGTCTTGAGGAAGCCGGTGCCGTCCACGATCAGGACCCCGCCCGGGTCGCCGAGGCGCTCGGCGACGTGGTGCTGGACAGGGCCACCAGAGTCGATCCACCTCCTGTGTCAGGAGCTCTGAGCCTCCCCTCGCGAACTCACGAGTAGACGGCGGATTCACACGCCAACGAGTCCTTTCGCGGTCTGCCGCGCGGACACTCGGGCATGCGAGGAGGGACACCACGCCGGGAGCCCGGCCCGGAGCTGCACTCCGCAACGCACTCGTGGCACCCAGAGGTGAGCAGTACATGCGCGGCCAGATGCCGGAATCGTGACCCCGAACAGGCTTGCTTCAGCTGCGGATGAGGCGAGTTGAGGAACGGACATCGCACCGTACGGGTTTCCTGCGGGGCTTCCACAAGGGTGCAACCGTTCAACGCATTCACGCACCTGGGGGTAGAACCCTCTTCCATTCCGGCAGTGCACCCGTTGTCCTGGAAATGCGCATCGTCACCGATGCTCGGCGCTCGATGGGAGGAGGAAAAGACATCGGCACATTTTCATTGGGCAGCTCGTTGCCACTGCTGGAAACAGGTCGTCGGCCCGGCGTGCTGCGCACGCTGCCCACCGCTCATCTGCCCCACCCGGCCGGTGGGATTCGCGGGTCCTCCGGTTGCCGCCGGCGGGCACCTGGGACCCGATCTGGGCGTGACAGAGCTGCCCCCCGCACTGCACCAGGGGCACGAAGTGTCCCACTCGCCCCCGCGACACGTCGGCGTTCGCCACCAGTCACCGGCGAATGGGCACAGACCCGATCGCTGGGGTCCCGGAGAGGTCGCCTGTGTCAGGAAGTCCGCCTGGCTGCCCCTCCCATGACGCGTCAGCGCACAACCGGGGCGGTGAATCTCCCACCTCGACCGCTCTGTCACCCACCGACGCGCGGCCGAGGCCACCTGACGGGTCGGCTCGTGCCGTGGTGGCGGCGATCACGAGGCGGGCACCGACCCGGTGCACCGAAATAACCCATGCCCGTCCTGAGCGGCATCTCCAGCAGGGTCGTAGTCGCCAGACGAGCGAAGGAGCTCATGACCTTGTCCACCAGTGTCTCTTCCAGGGGGCCAGCCATGCAGTTTCTCTTTGATCTGAAACCGCCCTGTCGTCCTCCGTTGGTGCGTTGGGGGGTTTCCGACGCGCTCAGCGTTTTCGTGAAGGACAAAACAGTGTTGCCCTGCAATAAGGATTTCCCGGTGAGTGTGCCGGCTGCGGTGCAGCAGAATCTTCCACGTCGAAAGGCCGCCTTTTCATGAGCGCATCAGGTTCGTCAGAGTCCATGGAGCCCCGGGCAGGAGTGCGGCATCCCGCGGAACCGTGGCGGATCAAAAGCATCGAGCCGCTTCGTCTGACAAGTCCCGAGGAGCGCACTGCAGCTCTGGTGACGGCGGGCTACAACGTGGGGCTGCTGCCGGCCGAGTTGGTGTACATCGACCTCTATACCGACTCGGGGACCAGCGCGATGTCGGACCGGCAGTGGGCGGCGGTGATGCTCGGCGACGAATCATATGCGGGCTCACGGAGTTTCTACCGCTTCGAGGCGGCGGTGCACGACTACTACGGCTACGAGGAGGTCATCCCCACGCACCAGGGGCGGGCGGCGGAGCACATCCTCTCGCGCTGTCTGATCCGGCCGGGACATCACATCCCGGGGAACATGTACTTCACCACCACGCGCGAGCATCAGGAGCTCAACGGCGGGATCTTCCACGACGTCATCGTGGACGAGGCCCATGACCCGGCAGCGGACCTGCCGTTCAAGGGAAACGTCGATGTCGCCAAGCTGCAGCAGCTCATCGACAAGGTCGGGGCCGAGCAGATCCCCTATGTCTCCCTGGCCGCGACGGTCAACATGGCCGGTGGCCAGCCCATCAGCCTGGCCAATCTCGCCGAGGTCCGCGAGCTGACGCACCGGCACGGCATCCCGGTGATCCTGGACGCCGCCCGCGCGGTGGAAAACGCCTGGTTCATCAAGCAGCGCGAACCCGGCTGCGGCGGACGGACGGTGGCCGAGATCCTGCGGTCGATCTGCGCGCTGACCGATGGCGCCACGATGTCGGCGAAGAAGGACAGTTTCGCCAACATCGGAGGTTGGCTCGCCGTACGCGACCCCCGCCTCGCCGAGAAGGCACGCAACCTGGTCGTCGTCTACGAGGGCCTGCACACCTACGGCGGGATGGCGGGCCGTGATCTGGAGGCCCTGGCGCAGGGGATCGAGGAGTCGGTACAGGAAGACAGCATCCGCACGCGCGTTGAGCAGGTGGCCTACCTGGCGGACCGCATATCGGGAGCCGGGGTGCCGATCGTGCAGCCGGTCGGCGGGCACGCGGTGTGTCTGAACGCGACCGACTTCCTGTCGTGTGTGCCGCGCGAGCAGTTCCCCGCCCAGACGTTGACCTGCGCGCTCTATCTTGACGCCGGGGTCCGCTCCACCGAGCGGGGCGCGGTGTCGGCCGGCCGCGATCCGGTCACCGGCGAGAACCGGTACCCGCCACTGGAACTGGTCCGGCTCACCATTCCGCGCCGTGCCTACACGCAAGGCCACATGGATGTGGTGGCCGACAGCGTGATCCGGCTGTACGAGAGGCGCGAGACGCTGCGCTCGGGAGTGGAGTTCACCCACGAGCCATCGACCCTGCGGTTCTTCCAATCCCGGTTCCAGCCGCTGTCGGAAGAGCCGCTGTTCGGCCCGGTCACCCGGTAGGAACGGAACCTTGCGGCCCCCATCGAGATCACGTATTTCCCCTCCAGCCTGCCGCGGCGGTAGGCAAACGGCCTGTGAAGGAGTGCACCATGCCTGAACTGTCCCCCCTCGCCCCATCGCTGCCGCCCACGGAACTGATGCAGCTCGCCACGGGGTTCTGGAGTTTCAAGACCTACGCGGGCGCCATCGAGATCGGGCTGTTCGACCTGTTGGCCGACGGGCGTGCATTGACGGTGGAGGAGGTGTCGGCCGAGCTGGAGATCGCTCACCGTCCGGCCGACCTGCTCCTGGCCGGCTGCGCTTCGCTGGGCCTGCTGGACAAGTCCGGTGCCCGATACCGCAATTCAGTGCTGGCGGAGGAGTTCCTGGTCGAGGGACGGCCGTACTACTTCGGCGGGTTCGTCCGCTACCTGGACTCCCGGGAGTACCCGGCATGGCAGCATATTGTCGAAGCCCTGCGCACCAACCGCCCCACCACCTGGACGCCGGGTACGCAGGATTCCCTTTTCGACACCGAGGACCCCGAGACTCTGCAGTTGTTCTGGGACTGCATGTTTTCCGTCTCCGTCCTCACGGCGCGGACGCTGGCTGGGATCTACGACTTCACCCGGCACACACGGCTGCTGGACGTCGGCGGCGGAGCCGGGGCGTTCCCGATCGAACTGTGCCGCCGTTTCGACCATCTGTCGGCCACCGTCTTCGAGCTGCCCCATGTGTGCGACCTGGCACGCACGAAGGTCACCGAGGCCCTGCTGAACGGCAGGGTCAATGCGGTGGCCGGCGACTTCAACCGCGACCCCGTCCTGCCGGGCGGCTACGACGTCATCATCCTGAGCATGATCCTGCACGACTGGGACGAGGAGAGCGGACGAGCACTGCTGCGCAAGTGCCGGGCCACCCTTCCCGCCAACGGCGCGGTACTGATCTGCGAGTTGCTGCTCAACGACGAGCGCACCGGCCCTCCGGCCGCGGCCCTGATGGGAATGAACATGCTCGTGGAGACCGAAGGCGGCAAGAACTACTCCGCCGCGGAGTACAGCCGCTGGCTGCTGGACGCGGGCTTCGCCCGGGTCGAGGTTCTGCCCGTCGAGGCGGTCGGCGCCAACGGCGTGGTCGTCGGCCACGTCAGCTAACCAGACGCACACGCAGCCCACTGCCCAGCGCCGGCGCCCTTGCCGATTTGGAGGAGCCATGCACCTGCCTGAGCGCCCAGCCGGATACGACCGTGCCCGGCACGGAGTGCACCTGCTCAGGTCGCCCGAAGTGATCGCAGATCCGTCGGTCTACATCGACGCGATCGCCGAGCTCGGCCCGCTGTTCTACGACGAAGTCGGCTCGGTCTGGGTGTGCTCCGGCTATGCCCAGGCGGTCGAGATCCTGCGCGATCACAGCCGCTTCTCCTCCGTACGCGAGTACGACCATGCCGCACTGCGCGAGCGGGGCCTGCACACCTCCGCCGCTCTGAGCGCGATGGTGCACGAGCAGATGCTCTTCCTGGACCCACCGCAGCACAGCGCCGTCCGCTCGACGCTTGCCGGACAGTTCTCCGGCAAGCGGATAAAGAGCCGTGAAAGTGACCTGCGGGCGATCGCCGACCGCGCCCTTGAGGGTTTACCCGCCGAGGGCGTGCTGGACCTGGTCGACGACTTCGCCGCGAAGCTCCCCGCCACTCTGGTGGCCTATCTGCTCGGCATGCCGGGACGAGAGGATGACCTGACCCGGTGGGCCGAAGCCTATGAACGGCTGCTGGGCAACCTGTCCGCCCTGCAGGCGCCCTCAGACCCTCAGGTGGAGCGGGACCTGACCGAGGCTCTCTCCGTGCTCCAGCAGGAGGCACAAGACCGCTTGCGCGCCCCCGGCACGGATGTGATCAGCTCTCTGACAACCCCCCTGGCCGACCGGACGCCGAGCGAAGAAGAGCTGTTCGCCATCGCCGCGAACTGCATCGTCCTCGTCGGCGGCGGCTACCAGACCCTGCCCCACCTCGTCACCTCGGCCCTGCTGGCCCTGCACGACGACCCGGCCTGCCAGCAGAAGCTGCGCGCACAGCCCGAGAGGATCCCGTCGGCCGTCACCGAGATCATGCGGCTCAACGGATCGAGTCAGTACGTCGCGCGCCGGGCCACCGCTGACGTAACGATCCACGGGACGCGGATCGCGACGGGCGACAACGTCCTGGTCCACCTGGCCGCCGCCAACCTGGATCCCCAGACCTTCACCGCGCCCGGGACGCTGGATCTGGACCGGAGTGCCCCCAAGCACCTCGGCTTCGGCACCGGGCGTCACGCCTGTCCGGGCGCGGGCTATGCCGAACGGTTGGCCGGCTTCGCCATTGAAGGTTTTCTGACCAAGTACCCGGCCTACGCCCCGGAGCCCGGGCCGGACGCGCTGTCCTGGGGCCTGCACGGCAACACCCGTTGCCTCGACCACGCACACATCCGTGTCCCCGCGGCCGCACCGGCCAGTGCCGCCGACCCGGCGGCTGAGGTCAACACCGCCGACCACGCAGTCGACGAGCATGCCCGCCTCGATGGCTGTTCATCTTTGCGGCCGCCGAGCGACCCCCCGCCCGCCCACTGCTGGCACGAGGTCTTCGAGCAGCAGGCCCGGCTGACACCCGAGGTGCCGGCGGTGCAGGGGCCGCACGCTGCCGTCACGTACCGCGAACTCGACCAGCGGGCCAACGCCCTGGCCCACCGGCTGCGCCACCTGGGCGCGCAGCCGGGCGCCGTGGTCGCCGTGGTGATGGAGCGATCGGTCGAATTCGCCCTCGCTGTGCTGGCCGTCGCCAAATCCGGCGCCGCATTCCTGCTCGCGGACATAACCTGCCCCCACGAGCGTCTGCGGACCATGCTCACCGACGCCGACGCGTGCCTGGCCATCAGCGACGGCACTGTGCCCGCTTCGATCTTTCCTGCCCCCGTGATCAGCACCGACGCGCCCGATCCCCGGCCGGACGCCCCACTGACGGGCGTCTCGGCGGGCGACAGCGCCTACGTCGTCTTCACCAGCGGCACCACCGGCGCCCCGAAGGGCATCGGGATCAGCTACGAGGCCACGGTAAACCTCTCCCTCGCCCAGCGTGAGATCTTCAAGCTGTGCCCCGGTGATCGGGTCCTGCAGTTCTTGTCCCCGAACTTCGACGGCTGCTTCGCCGACCTCACGCTCGCCCTCCTGTCGGGCGCCACCCTGATCGTCGCTCCGGCCGATCAGCTCACCGTCGGACCACCGCTGGTCAGGTTGCTCACATCCCAGAAGGTCACCACGGTGATCCTCACTCCTTCCGTCTGGTCGGCACTTCCCGATCAGCCCCTGCCCGACCTGCGCATCGCAGCGGCCGCGGGTGAGCGGCTGCCGGCGGCGTGGGTGCGGCGCTGGGCGGCTCCGGGGCGGCGCCTGCTCAACCTGTACGGCCCGGCCGAGACCGCCGTCCTGGCGACCTGGCACGAATGCACCCCGGGTGAGGAGCGGCCGCCCATCGGCCGCCCCGTGGCCAACAAGCAAGTGCACCTCCTGGACGAGGCCCTGCAGCGCGTCGCGCCCGGTCAGGAAGGGGAACTGTGGCTCGGGGGCGTCGGTGTGGGCCGGTACCTCAACCAGCCGGATCTGATGGAAGAACGCTTCATCCGCGACCCGCACACGACCACCGGGCCGTCCAGCCTGCTCTACCGCACCGGTGACATCTGCCGCCAGCGCCCGGACGGCGCACTCGACTACGTCGGCCGGCGAGACCGCCAGGTCAAGATCCGAGGCCAGCGCCTCGAACTCGACGAGGTCGAACGCGTCCTGGAATCCGCCCCCGGCGTTGCCGACTGCCACGTGCACGAGAACGACGGCCGCCTCCATGCCCTGGTCGTGCCCACGGGCACGGACCTCGATGAAGAATCGGTCCGCACCCACCTGGCCGGTCACCTGCACAGCGCCATGCGGCCCCACACGCTCACCGCCGTCGCCGAACTCCCGCGCACGCAGAACGACAAGGCCGACCACTCCACCACGGCTTCTGCCGGATCCGCCTCCCACCACAGCGCCACTGCCGCGCCCCACAGGCGGCACTCCCGTCTGACCTGGCAAGTCGCCCAGCACTTCGCCCAGTCCCTGGACATCCCCCTGCGTCAGGTCCAGGCCGACTCCGACTTCTTCACCAGCGGCGGCGACTCCCTCACCCTGGCGGCCTTCCTCCAGCGCCTGGAATCCCTGACCGATGCCCCCGTGGACACCAGCGCGCTGATCAACGCCCCCACCCCCGAACAGATCGCCTCTCTCCTGCTCGCTGAGGGGACACCCGCATGATCCGGCCGGTCAGGCACACGAGAAGAGGCACGGGCCCCGACATGGTCCTGTTCGTCCACGGAACGATGGACCACAGCGGGAGCTTCCGCCGCATCGCAGACCACCTTCCCGCCTGGAGCGTCGTCGGCTACGACCGCCGCGGCTGGGGGGCCTCCCGCGGGCTCGCGCCCCCTCAGCCCGCACTGGCCGACCACGTCGATGACCTGATCACAGCACTCTCCACGCTGCCCAAACCCATCGTGGCCGGACACAGCTACGGCGCTCTGGTGGCGCTCACCGCGGCGTCGCAGCATCCCGAGCTGGTCAAAGCCGTCGTCGCCTTCGAACCCCCCCTGCCCTGGCTGCCCTGGTGGCCCACGACCGCCCCCTGGGAGCAGCTCATCGACGACGCGTCCCAAGAGGGCCCGGCCGCTACCGCCAAAGCTCTGCAGGAAGCCGTCCTGGGCCACGCCTCCGCAGGACAGAGCGAGGAGGAACTCACCGCGCTCGGCACCGCCCTGATCCGCGAGATGACAGACCCCACGATCAGCCAGCCCTCCTTCGACCCCGGCACGATGACCACGCCCGTCCTCACAGCCTCGGGAACCCGTTCACTCCCCCACCACCAACAGACCGCACTCCACCTCTGCGACCTGATCCCTGCCGCACGCCACGAAGACATCGACGGCGCCGGCCACATCGCGCACGTGACCCACCCCCGGCACTTCGCCGCGCTCGTGGAGCAGGCCATCGCCCCACCCAGCGGCTGACACCGCACCACACAGGAGGACCTCATGCTGCCGAGCACCCTGGAGAAGACCCTGTTCGGCGTGATCGCAACACCGGTCCTGCACCTGGCCGACCGTCACCATGTGTTCACCCACCTTGCGGCCAACGGGCCAAGCCTCGCGGATGACATCGCCACGGAACTCGGCCTCGACGACGACACACTGGAGCGAATGCTGCTGGCTCTGACCGCGTTCGAGATAATCCAGCGCGCGCCCACCGGTCATTACAGCCTCCCGGCGACCATGCGGCCCTTCCTCGACCCCGACGACGAGCAGTACATCGGCGGATTCATCAACCACCTCGTCGAAGAAACAGCGGGCAGGATGCCGCGGCTCGACTCCTATCTCCGCCACGGCAAGGATTCTGTGGACAGCCCCGGTTCCCAGCCGTTCGCTTCCCTCTACCGCAACGACGAGGCCACCCGCGCCTTCCTCAACGCCATGTGGGATCTCAGTTTCGCTCCCTCCAAGGAACTCGCCGCGCTCGCCGGGCTGGCAGACACCGTCCACCTGGTCGACGTCGGCGGCGCCAGCGGCCCGTTCGCGGTCGCGGCGCTGCACACCTCACCCGCGCTCCGAGCAACAGTGTTCGATCTCCCCCAGGTCCAGCCCTACCTCGAAGAAACCCGCACCGCCTACGATCTCGGTGACCGACTCACCTTCAAACCGGGCGACTTCTTCACCGACGACTTCCCCGAAGGTGACTGCATCGCCTTCGGCTACATCCTGTCGGACTGGCCCGACCAAGACTGCCTCCAGCTGCTGCGCAAGGCACACCGTGGCTGTCCAGAGCACGGACGGGTGCTCGTGATGGACAGACTCTTCGACAACTCCCGCCAGGGGCCCCTCGCCACGTCGGCAATGAACCTCACCATGCATCTGGAAACCCAGGGACGACACCGCACAGCCGATGAATTCACCGCACTCCTCAGAGAGGCGGGATTCCCCCACAGCGAGACGCACCGCTCCAGTGGCGACAAACATGTACTCATCGGATACAAGTCCGATCCTGGACGGATGCGTACAACAAATGGTGGAACTGCCGATCATGGAGTGACACCGGATGACTGATGTTGTGAACGGGGCCGACGCCGCTGAGGAGCCCGTGGAGCCGTCGAAGGCGGCGGCCGGGACTGATGCGGTGGATGACCAGCTGGTCGGGATGCTGGTCGACCGGGCCCGCGCCGAGGGGCTGCAGCTGACCGGTGAGGGCGGGCTGCAGCAGCTGACCAAACGGGTCCTGGAGTCCGCACTCGACAGTGGGATGAGCGACCACCTCGGCTACGACAAGCACGACGCGGCCGGGAGGAACGGCGGCAACTCCCGCAACGGGCGCCGGGCGAAGACGGTGACCACCGACGCTGGTCCCTTCAAGGTCAACGTGCCCCGCGTTGTCGAGGGCAGCTTCGAGCCGGCCATTGTCCGCAAGCGGCGGCGTCGTCTGTCCAGGGTGGAAGAGATGGTCCTGTCGCTGTCGGCGAAGGGCCTCACCCACGGTGGAATATCCGCGCACCCGGCCGAAGGCCACGGGGCCAGTGCGTCCGAGCAGACGATCTCGACCGTCACCGCCTCGGTGATCGAGGACATGCCGGATGGCAAAACCGTCCGCTCGACCGGGTCTGTCCGGTGGTCTTCATCGACGCCATCCACGTGAGGATCCGCGACGGTCAGGTCGCCAACCGGCCAATCCACCTCGCCATGGCCGCCCACGCCTGCCTGACCGTCCTGCGGGCCCGCCAACTGGATGCCGGGAAAGCAGAGACGGATTCTCTGCCACTCATCCACCTCAGTCTCGCCGAGATGCGACGGCTGATCACCCGACTCGACCACCGCCGCAAGGCCATCGAGCACCGCAGGTCTTGAGCATTGCTCGACGACCGTCCCCGAACGCGACATCGCGTATGTAGTAGCGCCACGCGTTACGCCTCTGGATCTTCGCAGCACTCAGCACCACCACAGCACACATCAGCTCCGCCCCGCGAAAGAACACGATCCCGCCCGGCGGGAGAGAGGTCACCGGAACCCCACGCCCGATCTCGTACGGCGGGCCGTCCACGGCGATCCCGCGCCCACCCCGGCGGACACCGCCAGGGTCATGTAAATGCTGCGCGCCCACCACCACACACCTCGAGCGCCACCAGGGCCTTCATCTAAGTAGGGACTCGCACATTACCCGAACGGGGATTGTGTGACGGCACGCCGATGTCCGGTGAGCACATCTGGTCGGCGGCCGGGGAAGACGGCGCTCCGGGCCCGGTCGGCAGGGTCCGAGTTCGGGGGTGGTGCCGGCCGGGAGTCGGCACCGATCCGCTCGCGCATGAGGTGGGTGCTGCCGCCGTAGCGAGCGCGCGGACGAGGACCGATCACCGGCCTGCCTCCCGAGATCGGGCACCTTGCCCGGCGTCCGCACGGGCTTCCGTGGAAGGCTTGGAGCATGAGGGATGATCTGCCTTCCAAAGGAGCACAGCAGCCGCCGCCGGCCGCGAAGGAGGAAGAAAAGGCCTGCCGCGTTGCTGCCGCGTGGCAGCGCATCGAAGCCTGGCTGGGTGAGCACGCTCCGGCCTCGCACGCCACGCTCAGACGGGGCGCCTCCGAAGAGCAGCTTGCCGCCCTGGAAAGCGACCTCGACGTGCACCTCCCGGAGCAGCTGCGGGCGCTGTGGCGGCTGAACGAGGGCGTGACCGAGGGAGAAGGATCAGTCTTCATGCTGGACGACTGGGCGCTGATGACCCTGCCCAGGGTGTCCTGGGCCCACCGGCTTCACATGGACCTCCAGAAAGAGCGGGAAGAGGAGGAGGAATACGAACCGGAAGAAGATCTTCACTGGCAGCCCGAGTGGATACCCTTTTGTTCGTTCGCCGTGGACGATGAGACCTACGGGCTGTACCTCGACGGAGCCACGGGTGAGGTACGCAAGTGGTACGAGGGAAACGAGGAACACGACTCGATAGCTGACTCACTTGCCGCCTACCTGGAGAAGATGGCAGACGGCCTGGAACACCCTGCTCCGGCACCAGCCGGTGCAGGGCTGCTGCGGAACAGGACACTGCACTGGGGAGTGCCCACCCTGGACGAAGACGCCGAAGTGTGGAAACCACTGAACGGCTGAACGGATGAAGGACCGCCCGTCCGGGAGTCGCCCTCGGTCGGTCATCACCCATGACATGCTCCACCATGCTGCGGCGCCGTGCGGGCGGCGGGTTTGTCGAGCAGATCCGGCCCGGCCCGATCATCCCCACCGATCGGGAGCAGGGTCAGAAACCCACCGTCGTTGTCATCCACCGGGTGCTCGCGAAGCACTCCGAACACGAGACCTGCCCCGAAGCCGGCGAGCAGGCCCACCCCGGCTTGGCCACCTCGCCGACGGCGAAGTAGCCGAACCTCGCACAGAGGCCGAGGTCCTGACAACACAGTGAGGCGTTTGCGACTTCACGGCAGCTTCGGGGAGCAGGGCCTGGGGCCTCGGGCCCGTGCGGTCCTGGTGCGGGCCCTTGTCCTGGCGACGGGGGTCGGGATCGGCTGAGGGCACTCATTCCGCGATGCAGGTGCTGTAGGTCCAGCGGTAGAGGGGAACCTCGATTCCCGAGGCGGACTTCGTGGTGTGCGCCCACTCGAAGTGCTGGTGGCGTCCGTAGTGGGTCACCACGATCTTCCGGGCGGTGACCGTGGTGCCCACGGTCAGCCGCATGAGGCCGCCGAGCCCGTGCGGAGCGCCGTCGAGGTAGACCAGACAGTGATGAGCGTGGTCCTGGGAGAGGTCGGTCGAAGGCTCGGCGAAGACGGACATCGGGGCTCTCCTATCGGAACAGGTGGGGGCGGTCGGCAGGTGCGGGGCACATCAGCAGGCAGTTCACATCAGCAGATAGAGGGCGACGATCATGGCGCAGACGGTCGCACACCAGCAGGTGTAGACCGTGCGCAGACGGCGGAGCGAGCGGTGCAGTTCCATGAAGACGTAGCCCACGACGAGGACCTTGACGAAGGCGAGGACGACGATGAGGACGGTGCTCGGCTCGACGCCGAGGCCTGCGTGTCCGCTGCCGGCGAGGCTCCACGACAGGGCCGTGAGCGCCATCAGGGCCGCCCAGGCGCTGAGAAGGGATCGGCGGCCTGAGGGATGTGCGGGAGTGGTCATGGTTCACCTGACCAGGTAGAAGAGGGTGAACAGAACGATCCAGAGCGTGTCGGTCAAGTGCCAGAAGGTGGCGCCGTTCTCGAAGAAGCGCAGCCGCCTGGTACCTGTCGGTGCCGTGCCCCGGCCGGTCGTATGCCACATGTGGGCCAGCACGAGCATTGCGATGATCACGTGCAGCAGATGCATTCCGGTGAGCAGGAAGTACATCTGGAAGAAGACGTTCGTCTGCGGGGTGTGGCCGGCCCCGACCGCGCTGCTCCATTCGATCGCCTTGGCGACGATGAACAGCGCGCCACAGGTCCCGGCGGCCAGCAGGAAGCGCCGGGAGGTGTGGTGCTCCGATTCCCGTACGGCGTGCACGGCGAGGGCTATGCAGAGGGAGGCGGTGAGCATCAGGAAGGTGTTGACGACGCCGAGATCGGTGTTCATGGCGGCGCGTCCGGCCACGAAGTCCCGGCCGTGGTGTCCGCGTTCGTTCATGACCGCAGCGAAATAGGCGGTGAACATCATGAGGTCGGTGAGGACAAATACCCAGATACCCACCTCGCCGGGCAGCCACGGGGCCGTGCGGTCGGTTTCGGTTCGTTGGTGCGGAGCGGGAGCCTGCTGAGCTTCCTCCGCGACGAGCGACGTACCGTTGCCGTCATGAGGCATGGATTCCTGCCTTTCACTCTCGGTCGGCCGGGAGACGGCCGGCGTGCCGCGCGCTCTCGGCCTGCGCGTGATACACGCCTTCCGCATTTTCCTGCCGGGAGATCCGTTCCTGGCGGGCCACCGCCTTCAAGCCGAGATACGTCATCACGTACACCCACAGCGAGAAGGTGCCGAAGATGAGCCACATCCCGGTGAATCCGGAATACGTCCACTGGCCGCTCTTGAAGAAAATGATGACCACGTCCGTGACCCAGTTCAGGCACAGCGCGAGCGTCAGATAGGCAGACCAGCGCGGGAAGTGCTGGTGTTCCGGCGGATTCCAGAGGATGCCCAGTGCCAGCGAGACGAACCAGGCGATGAATGGCGGGACGGAGAAGATGAATATGAACCATCCCATGTCCCACAGTGCCTGGGTGATCTGCGGAGAGGTCTCACCGGCCCGGTAGGCGGCGGCCGACCAGAGGATGTTGACCAGTACGATGAGGCATACGCCGCAGCCGAGTGAGATCACCTGCGTGGTGTGGAGAAGAGGAAAGCGGCTTTCGGTACGCCGCGTCCAGATGGTCAGTGCGGCTCCCCAGGGCCCGCAGAGGGTGGCGCCGAGAATCATCAGTACGCACGCCGTTTGCGTTCCGAGTCGGTGCTCGACGATCCACGCGCTCAGCCGCTCGGCCGACCAGCCGGGGCTGGGCGGTGGCAGGAATTCCGCCATCGGGAAGAATCCGATGAGATAGGTGACGACAAGTACGGCACCCATCCACAGATAGAGCCTGTGCGGCTGGGGAGAGAAGCGCGTCTCCATGAGGGTGCGTCCTTTTTCTCTCGGGAAGTGCGCGTCATGCCGCACGGGTGGGTTTCGTGGGTCGACGCTCCGCAGCGTGCGCCTGGCACGGCAGATGGTCGAGGGCTCGGAGCAGAGGTCCGACCCGCCAGTTGAGCCTGTCGGGGGTGGTGGCGAGTGACAGATCGGGGAAGCGCTCCAGGAGCGCCGGCAGTGCGATGCTCGCCTCCAGGTGGGCCAGCGAGCGGCCGGGGCATCCGTGAATGCTGTGCCCGAACGCCAGGAGATAGCCCGGGGGGCGGCTGATGTCGAAAACATCGGGTTCGGGGAATTCCCGAGGATCTCGCTGCGCGCTGGAGATCATGATTTTCACGTGGCTGCCGTCACCGGGAATTTCCGTCGAATCGAGCGTCAGGTCCTCGGCGGCGAACCGCGGGAAGGGACTCGGTGCGGGCGGCGCGAAACGCAGCGTTTCGTGGACGGCCTGGTTGGCGAGGTCCGGATTCCGGCGGAGCAGGGCGAGTTGTTCGGGGTGGGTGAGCAGGCACAGGACGGCGTTGGAGAGGAGACTGATGGTGGTCTCGTGTCCGGCGAGGAGCAGCAGGAAGGCCGTGGCGCGTAGCTCCTCGTGGGAGAGCAGGTCGGTGTCCGCCGTCTCCAGCAGCGCGTCGAAGAGCCCCGTGCCGGGCTCCTGCCGCTTTGTGCGGATCAGTTCGTCGAAGTACGGGATCAGGTCCTGCCGCGCGGTGATGGCGTCCTGCGGGATCTTGGGGAAGCTGACCCGGTCGGCCCACTCGCGGATACGTCCGTGGTCGAGGTCGGGGACGCCGAGCACGGTGCAGATCATGCTGAGTGTGAGGGGTGCGGCGAAGTCGTCGATCACATCGAACGGTTTCGTTTCGGGGAGCGCCCGGATCAGCCGTTCCGTGTGTTCCTCCACGGTGGAGCGCAGGCCCTCGATGCGGCGCGGTGTGAAGGCCTGCGTGGTGGGTTTGCGGAGCCGGGTGTGCTCGGGCGGGTCGGAGTTGAGCATGTTGCGGCCGTGCGGGAACTCCGTGGTGTCGGGGTCCCCGAGGTAACGGGCGCGCCAGTTCCGGTCGGCCTGTGCCGGGTCGCTGGACAGCGCCGGATGAGCCAGGGCCTCCTTCGCCTCGGGATAGCCGAGCACGAGCCAGGCCTCGGCGCCGTCGGGCTGGACGGCCCGGTGGACGGGGCCTTGCTCCAGCAGCCGGGCGTAGACGGGGTTCGGGTCGCGGAGCAGTGCCTCGGCGTGCGGGCGCAGGTCCACGGTCGCGGGTGTGCGGGTCCGGGGGGTGCGTGCGTCGTTCATCGGTGGGTCTCCTCCGTTGTCGGAAGGGCGAGGCGGCGGCTCCGTCGGGCCGGCGGCCGGGAGAGCCGTCGCGCTCCCCCGTGGTCGTACTCAGGCGCCGTCGGATCGCCCGGCGACGGGCTGCCCCGGTTCCGGCTGGATCCCGTCCGGTGGTGCGGTCTCCAGGCGGGGGCCGGGTTCCGGCCGTCCGTCGAGGAAGTCGAAGATGGCGCCGTTGCGCAGGGGCGAGGACCACTTGCGTGCGGTACGGAAGAGTTCGGCCGCGTTCGCCGTGACCGGCAGCGGGCAGCCCGCGCTCCGTGCCAGGCTCAGCGCGGTGTCCAGGTCCTTGAGCAGGTGGTCGCTGGAGCCGAAGCGGCGGGTGTCCCCGGGCTTGAGCATCGGCTGGAGGACGTGCAGCAGCCGCGAGTCGGCGAAACCGCCTTCGAGGTATTCGGGCAGCCGGTCGGAGTCGAGGTCGGAGGCGGCGGCCAGCAGCGTGGCCTCGGCCAGCGCCCAGCAGGTGGCGCCCACGATGATCTGGTTGCACAGCTTGGTCGCCTGCCCGGCGCCGACGGGACCGGTCAGGGTGCAGCGGCCGGCGTAGGCATCAAGGACGGGCCGTACCCGGTCGAAGTCCTCGGCGCTGCCGCCGGCGAGGACGGTGAGCTTTCCGGCGGCCGCGCCCTGCGGTCCTCCGGAGACCGGCGCGTCGAGCCAGTGCGCGCCGGTCTCGGCGGCCAGCCGGGCGGCGAGGGACCGGGTCTCCTGCGGGCCGATGCTGGAGTGGTCGACGAGCACCTTGCCGGGGCCCGCACCCTCGGCGAGGCCGCCTGGCCCGAAGGTGACCTCTTCCACGGCGGTGCTGTCGCTGACGCACAGGACGAGCACCGTGGACTCGCGCATGAGAGCGGCCGGCCCGGCGGCCCTGTGTACCCCTGCCGTGTCCAGGCCGACGGCGCAGCCCGGTGTCCTGTTCCACACCGCGTTCAGGTGACCGGCGTCGGCCAGCCGCTGCGCGAGGGCGGCTCCCAGCATGCCGAGCCCGGCGCAGCCGACGGTCTCGGCATGCCGGGCCGTCTCAGTCGTCATGCGGGGCCTCGATCTGCCGCAGGACGCTCGCCCGGTCCCAGTGGGACCTCTCCCACACGAACTGGGCCTGGTCGTTGAAGCGGAAGGCGCTCATGCCCTGCTTGGTGAACCTGCTGCCGGGCTGTACGTCCGTGCTCAGTTCGGTGAACGTGCCCTGGGCCTGGGCCGACAGCTCCCACATGACGGCGGAGTACCCGTCGCCCTCCAACTGCGCGAGCAGGGTGATCTTCTGGTCGACGATCGCCTCGAACCAGCGCGCCGCTGCCGCCCTGATGTCGCGTACACCGCGGGTTTCCATGCCCATGGCGATGTCTTCCGCCACCGCGTCGGGGGCCCAGCAGGAGGCGTACGCCTCCACATCGCCATCCATGATCGAGTCGGCCCACTTGCGGAAGGTGGCCGCGTGCGCTTCGTAGGTCTGATGGTCGTCCTGCCGGTGCGGCATGGCTGTCCTCTCGGTGGGTTGCGGGTCGGAGCCGATGGCGGTGAGCAGCCGCTCGGTACGGGGCAGGTCCTTGGGCCTGCCCCGTACCGCGACGTAGCCGTCGGGGCGGATCAGCAGGAACTCCCGGTGGCGCCGGGGCAGCTGGTGGTGGCTGAGCAGCGCCGGATAGCGGCGGGTCAAAGCCTCGGCGGCGATGGACAGCGGGCCGTCCGACGGGCCGCAGGTGAGCAGGGTGAACCGGGCGCCCGCAGTGGTGGCTGCCGCGGCCCAGCCCGGCGCCGGCAGACCCGTACGGCGGAACCCGGCCGGCCGGCCGAGTGCGCTCGTCGGGTAGCGGATCCGCTGTCCCGCCACCGTGGCCGCGTACCGGCTCTGGGCAGAAGGGGTCCGTTCGGCGATCCGCAGTACGGCGTTGCGCAGGCCGCTCCAGGGCGGCCGGGCGAGCGCGACGCGGGTCACGTCGCCGGTGACCTTGACGATCTGGCGTGCCGCGGCGAGGCGTTCGGGCTCGTAGGTGTCCAGGACCGCCTCGTCCAGCGTGCCGCCGAGGACGCCGGCCAGCTTCCAGGAGAGGTTCCGGACATCCTGGAGGCCCAGGTTCAGCCCCTGGCCGCCGACGGCCGAGTGGGGGTGGGCCGCGTCCCCGACCAGCAGGACCCGCCCGGACCGCATGCGCGTGGCGATGCGTTCGGAGGAGCTGAAGGTGGTGAGCGTCTCGATGTCGTCCATCCGCAGCCCTCCGGGGCCACGGGTGTCGAGGATGTCCTGGATGAACCCCGCGGTGGCTTCCTGCCCCTCGACCGCGCTCCCGGCGACCCGGTAGCGGCCCTCCGGCAGGGGCGCGATGACCATGCCGCCGCGCGAGGTGAGGAAGTAGGACGGCACGTCGGGTACGTGGACTCCGGTCAGCGGCCCCTCGGCGAGGATGAACGGGGTGGGCAGTGCGCTGCCGGTGAAAGCGACACCGAGCAGTTCACGCACCGTGCTGTGCACGCCGTCGGCGCCGATGAGCCAGCGGGTGCGCAGCCGTTCGTGCCGCCCGGCGCCGTCGCGTACGACGACCTCGACCGTGTCGTCCCGCTGGGTGAGGGAGACCAGCCGGCGGTCCCGTTCCACGGTGCCGCCGGACCGCCGGACGGCGGATTCCAGGAGCGCGTCGGTACGGGACTGGGGCAGTACCAGGGGTGCGTGCCGGGCGTGCAGCCCGACGCTGACGAGCCGTCCGGTGTCGCCGTGGTAGTCGAGCCGGCCTGGGGTGTGCGCCTGACCGCGTGCCGTGTCCAGCATGTCCAGGTCGTCCAGTGCCGCCTGGGCCGGCGGCCAGAGCATGATCGCGCGGCTGCCCTGGGCCGGTTCCGGCAACGCCTCGAAGATCCGCACCCGTACGCCCCGGCGCAGAAGTTGGCCCGCCGTGGCCAGCCCGCACGGGCCGGCGCCGATCACCACCGCTTGCGTGTGCGTGTCCATGTGGATCCTCTTCCGGTCAGTTCCGCGCGGCGTCGTCGCTGGCGAGCGGGGCAGGAGGGGTGTCCTGTTCGCCCTCCGCGCTCTGCGTGTCCGTGAGCAGACTCAGCAGGTGTGCGGTGAGGGCCTCGACCGTGGGGTGGGTCCACATCGCGGTGGCCGGGAACTCCAGTGCGGTGTCGCGGCCGATCCGGTTGCGGAGCTGGAGTGCGAGGAGGGAGTCCAGGCCGAGTGAGACCAGCGAGGTGTGGGGGTCGAACTCGTCGGGGTCCAGGCGGAACATCTCGACCAGGTGGCCGGTGACGCACTCCCGCAGCAGGGCGCGCCGGTCGTCCTCGGCGCAGTGCGCGAGCTCCGCCGCGAGGCCGCCCGAACCGCCTTTCCCGCCGTCCGTGCCGATGAGTGGCGCGAAGAAGGCGAGCGCTGCGGTGTCGGGGTGGGAGGCCGTGCGCAGTGCCAGGTCGGCGACTCCGTATCCGGTGCGTGGCCGGCCGTGGGCGAGGATCTTCTCCAGCGCTGCGAGGCCCTCGGCCGGGCGGATCATGGTGTAGCCGAGTTGTTCGTTGTAGGCGCCGCGCCCGTGTTCGGCCCAGCCGCCCCAATTGATGCTGACGGCCGGCAGCCCCTGGGCCCGGCGCCAGGCGGCGAACTCGTCCAGCCAGGCGTTGGCCGCCGCGTAGCTGCCCTGTCCCGGGCGGCCGAGCAGCGAGGACTCGGAGGAGAAGACGGCCCACCAGTCCAGCTCGGGCAGCCCCGCCGTGGCCTCGTGCAGCCGCCAGGCTCCGGTGGCCTTCGGGGTCCAGACCCGGTCCAGGAGCGCGGGGTCGATGTTGGTGGCGATGGCGTCCTCGACCACGGCGGCGGCGTGGACGACGCCGCGCAGCGGATGTCCGCACGCTTTCGCCGCCGTCACCGCTTCCGCCACGACGTCGGCCGCGCTGATGTCGCCGCTGACCACCTCGACCCGGGTGCCGGTGGCCCGCAGCTCCTCGATGACCGTACGGGTGTCCTCGTCCGGTTCCGAGCGGCTGTTGAGGACGATGGCCGACGCTCCCAGGTCGGCCAGCCGGCGGGCGAGGAGAAGGCCGAGGCCGCCCAGTCCGCCGGTGACGAGGTAGGTGCCGTCGGTCCGTACGACCTCGACGTCCTCGGGGTCGACGGGCAGCGTGGTGGTGCCTTCCGTCGGCCAGGTGAGGACGAGTTTGCCGGTGTGCCGGGCTGCGGCCATGGTGTGGAAGGGCTCGGCGGCCTCGGTCACCGGGTGGGTGGTGACGGGCAGCGGCGGAAGGTCGCCGCCGCGCAGCGCTTCGCCGAGTTCCCGCACGATCCCGGCGATGAGGGCCGGGTCGGTCTGCCGGAGCAGCACCAGGTCCACGCTGCTCATCGTGATGTTGCGGCGGAAGGGCAGCAGGCCGATGCGCGAGTCGGCGTAGATGTCGCGCTTGCCCAGCTCGATGAACCTTCCCTGGCGGGCCAGCGCGTCGAGCCCCGCCGCCTGCGCTGCGCCGGTCAGCGCGTTGAGCACCACGTCCACGCCCCGGTCCTCGGTCAGTTCGCGCACCTTGTCGGCGAAGTCGGGGTCGCGGGAGTCGAGGACGTGGGTGAGGCCCTGCTCGCGCAGGTAGTCCCGCTTGGCCGCGCTGCCGGCGGTGGCGATGATCTCGGCGCCGCACAGCCGGGCGATGTGCACGGCGGCGAGGCCGGTGCCACCGCTGGCGCTGTGGATCAGCACGGTCTCGCCCGCGCGGAGTCGAGCGAGGTGCCGCAAGGCGTACCAGGCGGTCATGCAGGCGGCGGGCAGCCCGGCAGCCGTCGTCAGGTCCATCCAGTCGGGGACCTGGAGGGCGGCGTCCGCACGGACGCACACCCGTCGGCTCATCAGCGAGTCGAGCCGTCCGTCGCCCCGGTAGACGAGCGCGGCGACCCGGTCCCCGACCTGGACGTCGGTCACGTTCTCTCCCACGGCGGCCACGGTGCCCGCGCCGTCGAAGAAGGGGGTGGGGGCCCCGCCCTCGGGGGTGCGGAAGCGGTCGAGCGTGCCGAGGGCCTGCAGGACGTTGCCGAAGTTGATGCTGGTGGCCTCCAGGGCGATCTCGATCTCTTCGGGCCCGGGCGCCCTCCGGGCGCCGGCGACCAGTTCGACGGTGCTGGTGGTGCGTACGGCGCCGCGCTGGAGGGTGACGTTGTCCCGGCTCCAGTCGACTGTGCGGAGCTGCCGCTCGTCCCGGGCCATCGGCACGTTGTGCAGTCGGGCCAGTAGGCGGGTGTGCGCACGGTGGGCGATCTGGTCCTGGTCGGGAGGGCAGGCCAGGAGTTCGCCGGCGAGTTCCTCGGGGCTGGTGGCAGGCTCGATGTCGATGACGGTGGGCCGCAGTTCGGCGTGCTCGTAGCTGAGGACGCGGCAGAGTCCCTGGAGTCCCGCTTGGCCGAGCAGCGGCTGGTCGCCTTCCACCACTTCCTGTGCGGCGCAGGTGACCGTCCACAGCCGCGCCGGGGTCTCCTGCGCCAGGGCCGGGTCGGCCAGCGGCTGGGCCAGGCGGATCAGGCGCAGGACCCGGTCGCGGGCCTGCGCAGGGCTGCCGGCGTCCACAGCGGTGTCGCGGGCGGGCAGGTAGACGACGTTCCGCTCGACGGCCTCCCCTTCCTGGAGGCAGGTGCGCAGCCGCGCCGTGAACGCGTCGGTGTCGGCCGTCGCGGGGTGCGGCAGCGGCAGGACCGTGGCGTGCGCAGCGTGCGCGCCCAGCGCCTCGGCCAGCGCCGCGGCCTGGTCGGTGGTCTCCGGTTCGGGGCACAGCGTCCATGCCGAGGCCGGCCGCTCCGGTGAGGAGTCCAGGGGCGCCTCCTCCCACACGGTCCGCAGCAGCCTGCTGTCGAACTGCTCCTCGGGCGTGTGGGAGGGCACCTGGACGAACTCGACGCCGGACGCCTCGGCCAGCACCTCGCCCGATCCGGTGAGCAGTTGCAGGTGGGCGGTGCACGCGTGCGCGTCGGCATGGTCGAGCCGGACGTGGCAGTGCCGCGCGTCGACCACGTCGCCGTAGGCACGCAGCAGCCCGATCCGGCGGGGCACCATGCTGCCGGACTCGACCGCGGTGGTGGCGAACCAGGCGGCGCCCGCCACCTGGAGTCCCACGTCCAGCAGCACCGGGTGCCAGTGCAGCCGCCGCGTGCCGATCCGCGCCCCAGCGGGCAGTTCGATGTCCGCCAGGGCCGTCACGGGCCCCTTGCCGCCACGTACGGCCAGTGCGGTGATCCCGGCGAAGGCGGGCCCGTGTTCGATCCCGCGCTCCTGGCGCATCTGCGCGTAGAGCCCGGAAGGATCGACGGTCTCGTCGTGGCCGGCCTTCAGCGCTGCGAGGTCGCGGCCCGGCGGGTGCTCCGTGTCCTCCTTCCGCGCCTCCTCGATCAGGCGCAGTTCCGCCGTGGCGTGGCAGCGGCCCGCGCCGTCCGCGTCGGGCACGGTGAGCTTCCAGGTGCCGCGCCCCTGGCCCCGTACGGTGGCGGTCGCCGTGACCTCGGTGTCGCCGCGCAGCGGCAGGAACTGGCGCAGTTCCACGTCGGTGACCTCGACCTGCCGCATGCCGGATTCGAAGATGTCGGTCGCGGCGCTCAGCGCCATTTCGCAGAAGGCGGCGCCCGGCAGCACCGGCACACCGTTGATCCGGTGGTCGCCCAGCCACGGGAGGGTGGCGGAGCTCAGAGTGGCCTGCCACAGGTGCCGGTTCTCGCCGTCGGGGTCCAGTACTCGAGGTCCGGTGAGGGGATGGTGGCCCCCTTCCTGCTCCGGGGAGGCGGCGGCCCTCGCCGGACGGTCGATCTGGTACGTGCGCCGCTCCCAGCTCGTGGGCGGCGCGTCCGCCAACCTCCCCGCACCATAGGGGCGTTGCCAGTCGACGGGGTGGCCCGCGCAATGCGCACCGGCCAGATGGCCGAGGAAGGTGGGCTTCTCGGGGGTCTCCCGCAGCAGCGAAGGGACGTAGGTGGTGCGGGTGTGGGTGTGTTCCGCCGCGGTGGAGCGTACGGCCTGGCCCAGCAGGGGGTGCGGGCTGATCTCCACGAACAGCCGGTGGCCGTCCTCCGCAGCCGCGCCGACCGCACGGGCCAGCCGTACGGTGCTGCGCAGGTTGGTCGCCCAGTAGGCACCGTCGCACTCGACGGGAGCGCGCGGGTCGTCCGCGACGGTGCTGTAGAAGGGCAGGTCCGGCTTCCGGGGCTGCACGCCGGA
The DNA here is from genome assembly GCF_000280905.1 of Streptomyces sp. AA1529. Lineage (GTDB taxonomy): Bacteria > Actinomycetota > Actinomycetes > Streptomycetales > Streptomycetaceae > Streptomyces. The sequence goes on from NZ_ALAP01000046.1 coordinate 29,279, forward strand.
CAGTGCGTCGCGCAGCTCCGCCAGGATCGGATCCATCTGCGCGGTGTGCGAGGCGATCTCGACGCTGATCGGCGCCGCCATCACCTCCCGCGCCTTCCACTCGTCCACCAGGCGCTCGACCTGCGCGGCGTCCCCTCCGACGACCGTGCTGCGGGGCGCCGCCTCGACGGCGACGGCCACCCCGTCGGCCCCGACTCGGGCGAGGTCGTCCTCGACCTCTGACCTGCTCAGTTCGACGGACGCCATCACTCCCTGCCCGGCCGTACGTTCGACCAGGCGGGAGCGGCGGCAGATGACCCGCACCCCGTCCTCCAGGCTGAGCGCGCCCGCCGTGACGGCGGCCGCCACCTCGCCCATGGAGTGTCCGACGACTGCGGCCGGCTCCACACCGTGCGCACGCCACATGGCGGCCAGGCCGAGTTGGACGGCGAAGATGACGGGCTGCACGGTGCCCATGGCGGAGATCTCCGCGCGGGAGGTGAGCGTCTTCCGGAGGGAGAGCCCGGTCTCGGCGCCGATCAGCGGCTCCAGCGTGTCGATGACCGAGGTGAAGACGGCTTCGCTGTCCAGTAGCCCCGCACACATCCCGGCCCACTGGGAGCCGTGCCCGGAGAAGACCCACAGCGGCCCCTGGCCCGCCTCGGCGACCACCTTGTCGGCTGTGACGCCCTCGCCGGGTGACTCCGCCGCGTATGCCCTGAGCCGGTCCACGAGTGTGGAGCGCCGCCCGGCGACCACGCCGACCCGGTGCCGGGCGTGCGTACGGCGGGTGGCGAGCGTGTGCGCCACGTCCGCCAGGGGCGCTGTCGTCCCCTCGCCCTCCAGCCAGTCGGCGAGCCGGCCCGCGGCGGTCCGGGTGGCGGGGCGGGTCCCGCCGGAGAGCAGGAAGACCCGCTCTCCTGCCGCGCTCCCGCTGTCCCGGGACCCGCCGCCACCGTCTTCGGCCCGTTGCTCACCTCCCTCCTCGGGGTGGTTTTCCTCCCCGTCTCCGGGCTCCTCGGGCTCCTCCATGATCACGTGGCAGTTGGTTCCGGAGACGCTGAAGGAGGAGACCGCGGCCCGACGGGGGCCCGGCACGCCCCAGGGGTGCGACTCCGTCGGCACGTAGAGGCGGGTGTCCGCCGCATCGATCTCCGGGTTCAGGTCGTGGAAGTGCAGATTCGGCGCGATGGCCCCGTGCCGCAGGCAGCAGACCGCTTTCAGCAGACTGGCAAGCCCGGCGACCGGCTCGGTGTGCCCGATGTTGGTCTTCACCGACCCGACGGCGCAGGGCCCTTCGCCCTGCCCGTACACAGCGGCGATGGCGGCGAACTCCAGCGGGTCGCCCACCGCCGTCCCCGGCCCGTGCGCCTCGACCAGGCCCACCTGTCCGGCCCGGATGCCGGCGTGGTCGAGCGCTTCCCGGTAGACGTCGGCCTGCGCGGTCTGCGAGGTGGCCATCAGACGGGAGCTGCGGCGCCCGTTCTGGTTGACGGCCGAGCCGCGTACGACGGCCAGCACACGGTCACCGTCGCGCCGTGCGTCGGACAGCCGTTTGAGGACGACGACGGCGCAGCCCTCGCCGCGCACGTAGCCGTCGGCCGCCGCGTCGAAGGAGTGGCACCGTCCGGTCGGCGAGAAGAAGGACCACCGGGCGGGCAGTACCGTGCCCTCGGGGTCCAGGGTGAGCGAGGCGGCGCCGGCCAGCGCCATGTTCGACTCGCCGTTCAGCAGGCTCTGGCAGGCGGTGTGCACGGCGACCAGGCCGGAGGCGCAGCCGGTCTCCATGGTCAGTTGGGGTCCTTGCAGGTTCAGCAGGAAGGCCAGCCGTCCGGCGGCCATGCTGTCGGTCCCGCTGTGGATGGCGTACGGGTCGGTGTCCTCCAGCGGACGCTGGGAGCGCAGCAGATAGTCCCGCGAGTACAGGCCGAAGAACGTCCCCACCCGTTCCCCGGCAAGACTGGTGGGCGGTATGCCCGCGTGCTCGCAGGCCTCCCAGGCGACCTCCAGCAGCAGCCTGTGCTGCGGGTCGACCCAGGGTGCTTCGTGCTCGCTGATCCCGAAGAAGTCGGGCTCGTAGGAGAAGACGTCCTCCAGGAACGAGCCCCACCGCATCCGCTCGGCCACGTCGGGTGGCAGTTCCTTCAGCGTCTCGGGCGTCCAGCGGTCGGCGGGGACGGGGCCGATCGTATGGTCCTTCGTGTCCAGCAGCTTCCACAGGCCGGAGAGCGAATCGATACCGCCGGGGAAGCGGCAGCCCACGCCGATGACGGCGATCTCCCCCCGGGGCCGTGCGTCCTCTCGTCCAGAAGACCGAACGGCGGATGTGTCCATGTCCAACTCCAGTTCCGGGTGAGGGGATCGAGTGGTGCTCCGCGATCGGTGGCGGCGATACGGACCGATTCCGTCGAGCCGCGCCACGGCGTACGAGCCGGACCGTGTCGTACGAGGCAGTGGCTGCCCGTCCGAACCCAGTGCACCGCGACGGGCCCCGGCGCGACAAAGGGCTGCGGCGCCGGAAGTGGTGCGACCGATGCGGGATCGCGCACTTGTGAAATCCGTGGTCGGAGCCGGACGGCCGAACCGGGGGTCCCCGGCCGCGCCGGGCCCGGACCAGGCCGACTGCGGCGTCCAGCAGCACTGGCACGCACCCCGCGCGGCGCATTCACAAGAACACGAACGATATACGCGTGCACGCCTGCCGCGGCCGTCTCGCCTTCACACCCCGGGAGGCGAGGAATACGACGGTGAGCAGAGACTTCCCGGGTCAGGAGGGAAAGGTGCCCCGGACGCGCAACACCCGCCTGCACACGTTGCTCCAGGAAGCCGACTGGAGTGGCGCCCAACTCGCCACCGCACTGCGGAAGCTGGCCGACGAACACGCGCAGCGGCTGGCCTGCGACCGTTCGACGGTCTCGCGCTGGCTCGGCGGCACCACTCCCCGGCCGCCCGCGCCGGAGCTGTTGCTGCAGGCACTCTCACGGCGTCTGCAACGGCCCGTCAGCGCCGCCGAGGCAGGCCTGAGCAGCGCTCCGGCCACGGTGCTTGACCTCTCCTGGGAGGCCGACCCGCTGCACAGGCTGACTGTCCTCACCCGCGCCGAAATGGATCCCCGCAGCCGCCATACGCTGCACACCGGGACGTACAGCCTCACGGTGCTCGACGTCTGGCGCTCGGAGCAGACACCCGGGGCGCAACCGCGGCAGCGGCCGCCCCGTACCAGAGGCCGGACCGGGCACGCGGAGGCCGAGGAGATGCGGACCATGGCCCGGGTCTTCGCCGAGGCGGCACAGCTGCACGGCCCCGGCCACGTCCGCTCGGCGCTGGCCGCCTACCTGGCCCGGGACGTGACGGGGTACCTGCACGCCCCGGCCACCGAGAACGCGCGCCACCACCTGCTGGTCGGCGCGGCCCAACTCGCGCTGCTGCTCGGCGGCATGAGCGCGGACGGCGGCGCCGAGGCCCTGGCCCAGCACTACCAGCACACCGCGGCGCAGCTCGCCGCCGAGGCCGGGGATGCGGCCACCTTCGCCATCGCCCTGCGCACGATGTCCACCCACGCACACGACATGGGCCACCACACCTCCGCGGTGCTGCACCTGGCCGAACGTGCCGCCGACAGCGCACGCGCCGCGGACGGGACCGTCGGCGCGTACGCCCAGGCCCAGCTCGCCGTCATGCAAGCCCACCACAGCGCGCGGGCCGCGCTCGACGCGCTGGCCGTCGCCGAACGCCTCCACCAGCAGGCACCCAGCGCAGCGCCGGGCCCCTTCAGTCACTATCCAGCCGCGGCGCTGCACTATCAGCGGGCCCAAATGCTGGCCACCCTCGGCGACACGGCGGGCTCCGCCCGCGCCCTCGCCACGTCCCTGCGGCTACGCGATCCCACCGAGCGGCAGGCGGCCACCCTCACCCGCGCCCGGCTCGCCGAAAGCTGCCTCGCACAGGGGCACCTCGACACCGCCCTCGCCCACTGGCGGATGTTCCTCGACGCCTACCCGGTCCTGCACTCCTCTCGCGTAGCCCACCGCCTGAGCGCCATGCGCCGCCTGCTGCACCCCCATCGCCGGCACCACGCCACTGCCCAGCTCCTGGCGCGCTCCGCCGCCCTGGACTGACTCCGGGACGATACCGGGCGGGGAAGGGTCGGATGCGACACCGAACGCCGGACTCGCGCCGGGCCGGACTCGGTCCTGGCCGACAAGGCGTACTCCTCCCGCTCCTCCCGCGCGATCCGCGAGCGCGGCACCCGGGCCCCCCGTCCTGGCCACGGGCAGCAGCACTGTCAGGACTGTCCACAGTGGGCCGGCGGAGGCCAGGAACCGAGCACCTGTCTGCATGCGCCGGAAGTCGCCCGCTCAGAGTCTCACCTGGGTGAGGAACGTGGTGCGGCTGGGGCAGGTGGTGTGGTGGAGGTAGAGCGCGTGGAGTGGCGCGTAGATGGGGGTTCGAGGGTGAGGACGTGCGCTTTGCCGCCCGCCGCGGGCCCGGGGGTGCGGTGACGAAGGCGATGTGCAGCCGCTGGTGGCCGAGCGTGGTGCGGGTCAGACCGTCCTTCGGCCGGACTCAAGAGGGCAGACCGGGGCCGGAGGAGGGTGGGGTTGCCAGCGGTCATGTGGCGCCGGAGGCGTGGTGCAGGCGGCGGACACCGGTCAGTTCGACCTCATAGTCGAGCAGCTGGGGTTTGCCGTGCGCGGGGAGGACGGCGGAGGACTGGTGCAGCCAGTGGAGTGAAAACCCCTTGCTCGGCTTCTTACCGACGAAGGGGTGCAGGTTCGGCCCGGGGACCATCTCCAGGTTGTCGGCGATGACCTGTTGGTCCACGTCCACTGCTGTGTTGAAGACGGCGTACGTGCCCTTGTCGCGGGTCCGGAACGTGTAGGCCTTCTCGTGCTCCGACTCGCCTTCCTTGAACTGGGCGGTGGCCCTCTCTCCCAGGTCTTTTCCCACTTCCTTCGGGATCTCGTGCACTGAACGGGCAGCCTTGGTGTCGGCGAACTCGGAGGAGGAGAGGGGGCCACGGATGGTGTAGAGGTCGGCAAGCGACGTGGACAACTCCGCAACGCCCGCGGCGCTGCTGCCTGCCGAGCCGGAACCGTCGGCCGGGACACGGACGAAACCGTCCTTGTCCTTGGCGAGGGGGACCGTCTTCTTCTCGTCGTCGACGAGAGAGACACTCGCGACGTTCTTCCACTCGCCTTTCGCCTTCCCCTTGCCCTTGTCCCGGTCGAAGACAATCAGCTGCGGGTACTTGCTCGTGCCTTCCTTGTCCTTGGTCCGGGTCTTGACCGCGAACCACGTGGCCTTGCCTTTCCTGGGAATGAGGTAGGTGCGGTCCACGTAGGAGAAGGGTTCCGCGGACGCGGCCTGTTCCTTCTTGCTGAGGTCGGCGTCCGCCTTGTAGCCGGCCTGGCTCTGCTCAAGGAGGGCTCCGCCCTCGACGGTGGACAGCAGCTTTCCGTCGTTCGTCTTGTTGGCCCGGTTGTTGACACTGACATACCGGTCGACGATCTTGGCGGCTTCCGCCTCGGTGACGACGCCCTCCGGCTCGGGAGCCTTCTTGTCCCCCTCGGCCGCTGAGCCGCCGCAGCCGGTGAGCAACACAGCTACAGCCGTCAGCACGGCCAGACCGGCCACCCTGTTGTGGCCGATGGCACCTGTGCCGTATAGCGCTCTTCGCCCTGCCTCTTGTGACTCCCTCATCGCATCCCCCAAATCCGTCACTTGACGTACAGGGCGCAACACTAGCCGCGACGACGAACGGACGTGCGTGTTCAGCGGGTCGGACGTTATGACCCTGATCACTGCGGCTCCAGTCGAACGTCCAAGCGGTCCGCCGCTGCATAATCCTTGCTGGCGAGCCTCGGGGGCCACACGGCCCTTCGATCGTGTCGGCCGTCGTCGCCGTCCTGGCGTTCTTCGCCTTGCAAAAGAGGCCACGGAGCGAGCGAGGCGGAGGGCTCGGGGTCAGGGAGCGGCATGCGGGAGCAGCCACCGCAGCGCAGCGGGAGAGACCGCATCACCGGCATGTACCTCCTGGCATTCGTGGCGACTCTCGTTTTCTCCATGGATCCACCCAGCTGACTTCTCTGCCGGCGAATTCCGGAATCGGCCCCGGCGTCGTCGGGGCGGTGGTCGCCGGAAGCGCGCTGTCCGGGGCGCTCGGCGCGCTGGCGCCCGCCCCCCGTCGGCCTACCTGCCGCTGCGCCTGGGCCGTCAGCGAAACGGTTCACGGGGTGCCGCTGACGGCGGCCGAGGGCAGTTCCCCGTCGGCGCCGGCCCGTGACAGTGCCCCGCCCATGCCGCCGGGCAGATGCCCGGGGCTCGTGTGGAGCAGCCGGGGAATCCCGGCACGATTCGGGACTCCTCTCCTCACGGACGGGCGAAGGGCGGGTGAGAGATGACATGGTGAAATCCGTCATCCGGACGCCCCACGGCGCCTCCGAATCGCTCCAGTTCGCCGAACGTGCGACCCGGTCCGGACGTTCGGCGAGGTACGGGTCCGGCTGCACGGCTCGGGCCTCAACCCCCTCGCTCGGCTCCGGCTCCACCGACACCCGCGCGAAGGGGCGGCCGGCCACGCTCTCGGCTGCGAACTGCCTCAGCGTCTGGCGCCTCTCCGTCAACCCTTCCGACCGGTTCCGCTCAGCAGCCAGACCGACGGCTGCGGCGGTGGTGAGGCGAAGCCGAGCAGCAGGGTGCGAGCTCTTGCATGGCTGTACTGATCGGGCGTGAACGGCTTGTCAGTCTCCGAGGTTTTCCGGCGGCGTCTTCGCGGTCACTGCGGATGGAAGGCGCCCGGTGAGGATCTGCTGACGCGGCAGCGAGAGACCGAAGTGCTCCTGCAGGGCCCGCAGCGTGATCAGCACCTCGTCCTCGTGCAACGTCGTGTCGAAGAAGCCGGCCTCTTCCAGTGCGGGGATCAGGAACTCCGTCCCGTCGTCGGGGCGCTCACCGATGTTGAACCACCCGATCGTCGCACCGTCGCGGTAGTACCAGACTTCCTTGGGCGGGTCGTCGGGCTTCGGCGTGAGGTGCAGCACTTCGACCCCGCCCGCTGACATGGACGGGTGGGCCCACCATGCTTTGGACGGCCGGCCTTGTTCGACCGCGAAGGACCAGCCTGCGCATGCGCCGAAACGGGCTGTCCGCGCCGCTCCCTCCCGGCTGGTCAGAGACTCGGCCTCTGCCATGGTGATCGGGTCGAGGAATCCTGTCGGCTCGGCGCCGAGCCGCACGGCGAGCTCGTGCGGGCTCAAGCCTCGGGCGAAGGTGATGAACAGGTTCGGGCTGTACCAGGTATCGGGCAGCCACAGGATGCCGTCAGACACTCTCGCTCCTTGTGTGTGGGTGAGGGCGCATCTGGGGCCGGGACACCGGCGTTCCACCCCCAGCCGGTCGTTCAACAGCCGATCATGCCGCTACGCGGGGCGTCACCGCTTCGGGACGGTGCAGATCGGCTTGTCCGGTTGCTGCGGTGCGCGAACCCCGGGAAGACCATCCGGTCCTCAGCCCGGCCGCCGGTCGTTCCTGTGCACGCGTGTCGGCTCGTCGTCGTGGGCCGGTTTCCCTTCCGGCTCGGTCGCGGTGGCCCCTGCCGTCTCGGCTGTCTCTTGGTCTTCTCGCCCCCTCTCCCAGGACCGGAAGAGGGGGATGGCCAGCAGGCTGATCAGGCTGGCTGCGGCGAAGAGGGCGCCGGCGACGAGGAACGGTGTTCGCAGACCGAGCGCGTCGGCGAGCCGGCCGCCCAGGAACGCCCCGAGCGCCAGGCCGGCGAAGGACATCAGACGGGTCGCCGAGAGCATGCGGCCCATCAGGTGGTCGGGGGTGGCCTTCTGTCGCACGGAGGCGGCGAGGACGTTCCACAGGGCGGCGTGCCCGATGTACGTGGCGAGGGCGAGGGCGACCGCGATGAGGTTCTCCGTCACCGAGATCAGCACGAACGAGGCGGACCCGATGACGAGGGCCACTGTGATCGACAAGCCATACCCGAGCATGCGGCGGAGCTTCGCGGCTATCCCGGCCCCGGCGAGGCCGCCCAGTGCGGATACCGAGAGCAGCAGGCCGTACTCGGTGGAGTCGAGCCCGAGCACGTCCCTGGCGTACAGCACCAGGTACGAGAAGGGGATCATGTAGCCGACGGCGGCGAAGGTGCCGATGAGGACGGTGGTCCGCATGATCTTGTCGCGCCAGGTCCAGGAGACGCCCTTGCGGATGTCTGCCCAGACGCTGCTGGGTACCGTCTCGGCCGGCGCGGCCCGGTAGTCGCCCCTGAGGAGGGAGAAGCTGACTCCGGCGGCCAGGAAGACGAGGGTGTTGATGCCTGGAGCAGCGAAGGCCGCAGCGGCGAACAGCAGGCCACCGAGCGGCGGTCCGACGAATTCGTCGACGACGAGTTGAGTACTCGTGATCTGCGAGTTGGCCCGGTCGAGCCCGCTTCCCCGAACGGCCTTCGACAGCACCGCGAAGGCGGTGTTGTCCGACAGGGTCTCGATGACGCCCATGATCACGAAGGTGGTGCAGAGGGCGACGAGGGTGACGGTGTCCGTGGCCACGAGGACGGTGAGGACGGCGAAGACCGCCGCGCGGGAGAAGTTGGACAGGTACAGCAGGACCCGCCGGTCGCAGCGGTCGATGAGGATTCCGAGGCCGAGGACGGCGAGGATCCTCGGGACCGAGTACGCGAGGGGGAGGCCGGCGATCGCCGCGGGAGAGCCGGTCAGGTCCGCCGCGATGAGCGGCAGCGCGATGAATGTGATGCCGTCGGCGAGATTCGAGGTGGCGTTCCCTGTCCAGATCCGCCGGTACTCCGGACCGAGGCTCATGCGCTTCCCTCCCCCGCCGCCGTCCGCCTGACATGCGGACGTCCCCCTGCAGCCCAGCTTGTTGACGAGACTGTGCCCTGGAGATCACCGTATTCGCACGGAACACGTCGTCGATGCCGAACAGCACGGAGAACTCACCCCGCATCAGGTACGACAGCCGCAGCGTGTCGGTGGAATTGCCGCCCGTCGCGGAGAAGTCCGCCTCGGGCATCTCGGCGGCTCGGGGAGTGTGCGCTGCCACAGCTTCCTGACGACAGCGATGGTCGTGTCGGTGCCGTCGGCGGTTGCGTCGGACCGTGCGCCGGCAGCAGCGACGGGTGTACTTGCCCGGCGGGCCACGACAGCCGCGGTGCCCGCCTTGCCACTCGGCGGCCGGGGCACGCTCCTGCCGCACGGCCGCCGCAAGCCCGCTCCGCGCACAGAAAGGATCTCCCGCCGGTGCGGTCGGCGGTGCTCGGTGTGGCGGGACGGGATCAGCGGTGTTCGCTGATGCCGGCGAGACCGGCGCGGGCGAACTTCTCGTCCAGTTCCCCGGAGGGGGCACCTGCCACGCCGATTCCGGCGATCGGCGTGCCCCGGTGGGTCACCGGCACCCCGCCCGGCAGGAACAGTGTGCCGGGGATGTCCTTCAGGTTCGGGGCGGACTCCAGCCGTTCGGTCAGCTTCGAGGTGGAGGCGTTCCAGGAGACCGCGGTGTACGCCTTTTCGACCGCCGACTCGTAGGACTGCGGCCCAGCGCCGTCGCCGCGGAGGGTGACGACCGTGTTGCCGTTGCGGTCGACCACCGCGACGGTCACCTGTCGGCCCTCCTTCTCGGCGGCCGCCAGTGCGGACCGCGCGGCGTCGGTGGCGGCGTCGGCGCTCAGGTGCCGGGTGGTGGTGGTCTTCGCCTCGGGCGCAGCCGGGGCGGCGGTGGCCGCGCCGGCCGACGGGGCCTGGGCCGAGGCGGAGAGCACGCCGAATGTGCCGGCGCCGGCCAGGGCGAGGGCCGCCGCGCAGGAGACGGTCTTGGCGGGGGTGAGGAACTTCTTGGCCTGGTGCTGCATGGCTGGGAACTCCGGTCGTCTCGTCGTCCGTGGGCTGTATCGGGCAGTCCGCCCCGGGGCGGGTTCGGGCTGTGTGGGGCCGGCCGGAGCACAGCGCGCTGCGGGTTGTGCCCGCGGCGGGTCGGTCCTGTGTCCCGTGCCGTCCCCGGGGCCGGTGCCGTGTCTCCAGCCTCCGCCGCGGACAGGGCCCGGGCGTCGGCGTACCGGCTGGGCCGCGGGGAGGGGACGGCCGATGGCCTGGTCATCCGATCGGTTGACCCGCAGTCCCGCGGCGCAGGGCGACAATGGAGTCGTTTGTGCAGCTCAGCTGCCTCACCGGTGGCGGATGCGAGGAGTGCCCGCCCGCTGGTCGGCCGCTGGGGACCCGTCGGGCAAGGTGAGGAGCAGGGACGTGGCCCGGAGCAGACCGTCGGCCCTCCGCGGCGCGCCGGCCGCCGAGCGTGACCGCCGGTGGCTGGCGCTGGTGATCCACCTGACCTTCTTCGTGCTGCTGGGAGCCGCGCTGGTGCGGTACGTACAGCGGCACGGCGGTGCCCTTCCGGTGCTCGTCCTGGCCGGGGCACTGGCTCTGGTCTACGGTTTCGGCCCGGCTCCGGGCCGGCTCGCGGCGGCCGGCCCGTCCGACGGGGTCAGGGGGCGCCCGGCTGCCGTCCGGCGCCCCTCGGCGCGGCACGTGCTGTGGCTGTGTGTGCTGGTCGTGGTCTGGGCCACGCTGGTGGCTCTGGCGCCGAGTTTCTCCTGGTGTGCGGTTCCGCTGTTCTACACCGCGCTGCGTACGCTGCCGCCGCCTGCCGCCTACGCGCTGGTGGCGTTCTTCACCGGCTTCGTGGTCCTCGCCCAGCTGCGGCTGGCCGCACGCTTCGACCTGGACCTGGTGGTGGGCCCGCCCGCCGTGGCCGCGCTGGCGCTGGCCGTCTTCACCGCCATGGACCGCCAGTCCGCGCGGCAGGCCGTGCTGATCGACGACCTGGCACGCACGCACCGCGAACTGGCCGCGACCGAGCGGCGCGCGGGCACGCTGGCCGAGCGCCAGCGGCTGGCCGGGGAGATCCACGACAGCCTCGCCCAGGGTCTCTCCAGCCAGCAGATGCTTCTGCAGGCCGCCGACCGGCTGTGGGATGCCGACCCGCGGCAGTCGCGCGCCCACGTCCGCAGCGCAGCCTCGATCGCCGAGCGGAGTCTGGCCGAGGCGCGTCGTTTCGTCCATGATCTGGCGCCGGCCGACCTGGCCGAGGGCGGCGGGCTGGAGGCCGCCCTGCAGCGGCTCGCCGCCCGCGAGTCGGCTGCCGACCGGTCCGTGCGTTGCCGTGTCGACAACGCCGTGGGCGCTCCTGCGCTGCCCGGGCACATCCAGGCCGCGTTGCTGCGCATCGCACAGGGCGCTTTGGCGAACGTGCGGGAGCACTCCGGCGCCTCACATGCCGCTCTGACGCTCTCCTACCTCGGCGATCAGGTGCGCCTGGACATCGCCGACAACGGCCGCGGCTTCGACACCGCGGCGGCGCACGGGCCCCGGCGGCACGCCCGCGGCCACGGCCTGCCGGCGATCCGGGCCAGGGTGCGGCAGGTGGGCGGTGCGCTCACCGTCGAGTCCGCGCCGGGCGACGGCACCGTCGTCTCGGTTTCCGTTCCGGTCCATCCCGCTTCCGCGAAAGCCGACACCCCATGAACCGCGCCCATCGAGACGATTCGGCACCTTTCTCGCCCGCGGGCACGGGTGCGCCCGGCGACGGCGGCCCCGGTGCGTCCCCGGTACCGGTCCGGCTCGTCCTGTGCGACGACCACGCCGTTGTCCGCGCGGGGCTGCTCGCCCTGCTCGGGAGCGCCTCCGGTATCGAGGTCGTCGGTGAGGCCGGCAGCGGCCCGGAAGCTGTCGCACTCGCGGCCCGACTGGCCCCCGACGTGGTTCTGATGGATCTCCAGCTGGGCGAGGAGATGGACGGTACGGAGGCGACCCGCCGGATCACGGCCGAGTCGGGAGGCCGGGTGCATGTCCTGGTTCTCACCACCTACGACACTGACGCCGACATCACCCGGGCCATCGAGGCCGGCGCCACCGGCTACCTGTTGAAAGCCGAACGTCCCGACGAGCTCTTCGCCGCCATTCGCAGCGCCGCAGCCGGCCGTACCGCGCTGTCCGCGCCGGTCGCCCACCGTGTGATGGCCCACCTGCGCAACCCGCGGCCCGCCCTGACCGACCGGGAGCGCGACATCCTCGGCCAGCTGTCCCGCGGCCTGTCCAACCGCGACATCGCGAGGGCTCTCTTCGTCAGCGAGGCCACGGTCAAGACCCATCTGGGCCGCATCTACGACAAGCTCGGTGTCGACACCCGGGCGGGTGCGGTCGCCGTCGCCAAGGAGCGACGCCTTCTGTCGTAGAGCTGCGGCTGTGCACTCCATGGGTCGGCGGCGTTCCGCTGTCCGGCGCCCCGGGAAGCGGGAAGAGGAGGGCCGGAGTCCTCCGTCCTGCCGGATCTCCGGCAGCTGTACGGGAGGGCGCGCCGCTGCGCTGCGTGGCGCCGGCGGCGGCTTCTCACCGGGCTCGGAGTGTCCGCCCCCGGAGCCCCGGGACGGTCCGGTCGGGCCGGTCCCGGGGTCCGCGTTCCGTCAACGCGGCTGTGAAGGGGAGCTTCCGGCGATGAGGGCAGCGGGGTCGATGCCGGTCAGCTCACAGCTCGCGTCCCACAGCCGGGCCGCCACCGAGGTGTCGGAGAGGTGGTTCCACACCCGCTCGCTTCTCGGCTCGCCGCGCAGGCCGAAGACGCGCGGCCCCCATATGCGGTCTCCGCGCACGGCCGGGTCGAGCACTCCTCTGACGGCGGGCCACGCTCCGGCGTGCTTGCCCTGGACGAGGAGGGCCGCGGGGGCCGCGCGCAGCCGGGCGCCCGTGGTCCGCACGTGCACCGGCGGCCGGGACGGGGTGAGGGAGTCCAGCGCTCCCCCGGGATGGACGACCACGCTCTGCACCGTGCTGTCGACGGCGCGCAGACGGCGGTCGAGTTCGAGGCCGAAGTACATCTGCGCCAGTTTCGACCGTCCGTAGGTGCGCTTGGGCCGGTAGTCCGTCCGGGACTGCAGGTCGTCGAGGTCGAGCCGCTCCGACTTCGCGGCGAAGCTGCCCACCGTCACCACACGGGCCGACGGCGCGGCCGACAGCAGCGGCATCAGCCAGCGCGTCAACGTGAAGTGTCCCAGGTGGTTCGTGCCGAACATGAGCTCGTGACCGTCTTCGGTCGTGCTGCGCGGCGGATCGTCGAGCGCGACACCGGCGTTGTGGACCACCGCGTCGAGCCGCTCCACTCCCAGCGATTCCACCACTGAGCGCAGCGACGAGAGGTCCGCGAGGTCGAGCGGCACCGCCCGCACGTGCGCATCGGCGACACGTGCACGTATCGAGGCCATGGCGGCCTCGGCTTTCGCCGGATTCCGGCTGCCCAGTACGACGGTCGCTCCGGTCGCCGACAACTGCTCCGCGACGAAGCAGCCGATGCCGGCGTTGCCGCCGGTGACCAGGAAGACGCTGCTGTCCGCGCGCGGGAGCCGATGGACGTTCCAAGGCGAGGTGGCGGCTGCGGACGACATGGCGGGAGGCTCCTCTGCATTCCGGGCGGGCGACTGCACTGCTGCTGCGGCTGTGTGCCGGGCGACGTGGCATCCACTTTTCCAGTGGCCACCGACACCTCGCCTACGGATCACCGACAGCTCTGCCGCCGGCGGACGGAGGCGCTGGAAGGCGTCGCCGCGCGTCGGGGGCATCGGACGGAGCGGCCGGCCTTCGGACAGGGGTCGTGCGCGGGCGGTACGGCGGCGGGTCGCGGAGGCATCGCCGCGTCCCGTCCGCTAGGGCAGCCAGGATTCCCGCTCCGAGGAGCACGTCTCCCAAAGGCCGCTGCTGTTCTCCTCTGCGGCCGTGTACGCGCGTCGCCGTGCGGTGGCCGCCCAGGTGCAGGCCCCCGCGGCCAAGGTGAGTGAGGCGACGTCCTCCAGCGCCGCCGCCACGCAGTCCCTGCCCGCCTGCCGGTCGCGCACGGTTCGCCAGCGTTCTCCGGCGTATCCGGCCGCGACAGCCGCGGCGGCCCCCGCCGCGGCCCCGGCCGCCGTCGGCCGCTTCGCGGTGCGGCTGTTCGCGAGGACTCCCCCGGTCACCGCTCCGAGGGCGACCCGGGGAGCCAGGCCGCCGGGAGAGAGCCGGTCGGGGGTGCGTGGCGACTTGTCGGTCACGAATTCGGCCGCCGCACCTGCCAGAGCGACAGCCCGTACCCCTGGACGAGCGAGCCGGGCCGCCCAGGAGCCCGAGGGGAGGACCGCCGGCGCCGCGCACACCAACACCGTCACGCCGGAAGTGGAACGCAGACCCGTGGCCGCACCGATCAGACCGGCCCGGATCAGCGCGGGGAGCGGCGGGCTCATCGTCCCCGCTCCCGGGGGTCGAGGACTCCGCAGGTGGTGAGGCCGTGGATGAGGTGCGGTATGGCCTCGGCAGCCGAGTCACGGGCCGACCCGGTACGTGGGTCGCCGATGCCCAGGCAGGCCGGGGGAAGGTCGGCGGCGGCCATGGCCGGCGCTCCGGCGAGCAGGCCGCCGCCCCAGGCGGGCGGCCGGATGCCGACTCCGCGGGCCGGCGACCCCAGCGCCCCGGTAGGGGTGCCTGCCGGGATGCCGGACAGGGCTCCCAGGCCGGAGAGTCTGTTGTCCCGGCCGGCGTCCCCGGCGACCGGGCGCCCGATTGTGGCGCCGATCTCGTCCACCAGTGCGGCGGGGATCGTGCCGGCTGACCTGCCGCGCAGGGCCATGTCCGCGCAGGTCACGGCGTCGAGTGCGGTGGTGCCGACCGCACCGGCGGCGCAGCCGCGCGCGATGCTGCCCATCATGGGCCGCGGGGTTCCCCGGGCTCGGAGCCGAAAACCTGGCTCCGGAGCAGCCTGCCTCGTCGGCGGTGCACGGGCAGCGGTGCAGCCCGGTATCCGGCTGCCGTCGCGTCGCCGGTTCTCCTCGGCGTCCGCGGGCGACCGAGGTCGCGGACGGCATCGGTGCCGGCGTCGTCGAGGGCCGGTCGGCCCGCGCCTCGGTGGCGAAGACCGCCTCTCGGAGCGCCGGCCGGTACTCATCGCCCGGCATGCGCACGCTCGTTCGGAGGCACCGTGCACAGATTGATCATCTACAGGTATTCTGCGACCGGCTCGGCCAGTTGAGGCGGCGCGGCCGGTGACGGTCGACGTACGTCCCTCCCGGCCTTCCTGTCCGTCCCGGCAGGGCGGAACTGCGTGCCTGTGGACTGTGTCGTCTTCTCCTGGATGAGAGGTGCTGATGGCTCACCGAGAGTCGCCCGGAAGCGGAAGTTCCCTCTCCCGTCTGCCGGATGTCCAGCCTCCCGGCCGCCACTTCCCCGTCCTCCCCTTGCACGACGTGCGCACCCCCTTTCCGAACCCGGAGCCGATATGACCGCCCCCAGTTCCGACCCCGCCCCCCACGCGCCGGGGACTCCGCCTCCCGGCTGCCCCGCCCACGCCGGGGGCCAGCCCGTCGGACGGCGGCTGTACACCGAAGATGCCATCCGCAATCCCAGGGCCGTGTACGAGGAGCTGCGCGAGCAGCACGGCGCGGTGGCCCCGGTGCTGTTGCACGGCGATCTTCCGGCCTGGCTGGTGCTGGGGTACCGGGAGAACCTCAAGGCGTTGCAGACCCCTTCGGTGTTCTCGCGCGATTCGCGGTACTGGCGGGACATGGAGGAGGGGCGCGTACCGTCCGACCACCCGCTCATTCCGATCACCGCCTGGCAGCCGCTGTGCGTGTTCGTGGACGGAGAGAAGCACAGGCGGTTGCGGGGGGCGGTGACCGAGAGCCTGGACGCCTTCGAGTCGCGCGGTATCCGGCTCCATGTCACCCAGCACACCGACCGATTGGTGGACGAGTTCGCCGAAGCGGGTCAGGCCGATCTGGTGGGCCAGTTCGCGGCACAGTTGCCGCTGCGCGTGATGACCCAGCTGTACGGCATGTCGGACGAGCACGGCGGCGAGTACGGACCCGCGTTCATCGAGGCCGTGCAGGACGCTCTGCGGGGTACCGCGACATCGGCAGCCAGCAACGATTTCGTCACCCGCACACTCGACGACCTGGTGGCCCGCAAGCAGGACACACCCGCTCATGATCTGCCGTCCATGCTGCTGGCCCATCCGGCCGGGCTCTCCACGGACGAGGTCCGCGAGCACCTGCGGCTGATCCTCACGGCCGCGAACGAGACCACGGTCAACCTCCTCGCCAACACGTTGCACATGGTGCTGACCGACTCGCGCTTCCGCGCCGACCTGGCCGGGGGGCATATGACACTGCCGGACGGGCTCGAGCAAGTGATGTGGGACGAGCCGCCGATGATGACCCTGCTGGGGCGGTGGGCCGCGAGGGACACGGCTCTGGGAGAGCAGCGCATCCGTGCGGGCGACCTGCTGCTGCTCGGGCTGGCGGCCGGCAACGTGGACTCCGCGGTCCGGGACGAGGACACGCCCGTCATCGGCAACCGTTCGCACCTGGCCTTCAGCCGGGGGCCGCACGAGTGCCCCGGTCAGCAGATCGCGCGAGCCATCGCGGAGAGCGCGATCGACGCCCTGCTGCGACGGCTGCCCGACCTGCGGCTGGCCGTCCCCGAGGAGGAGCTTCGGTGGTCGTCGGCACTGATGTACCGGAACCTGGCCGCGCTGCCGGTCGAGTTCAGCCCGGTGTCACGCAAGCTTCCGGTGCTGGACGCCGATGCCGCGGGGACGCTGCGGGCCAAGCTGCCGAGCGCGGTGGCAGCAGCACCCGCGGCGCAGGGACCGGGAGCGGGTGCCGGAGGCCCGGCTGCCGGCAGGAAGAGAGCTCCGTGGTGGAAGCCATGGGCGCACCAGAGCTGAGGACGCAGGCGGTGGCACGTCGGCGCGGTGGGGCCCGGTCGGTGTTACCGGGCGATTGCAAGGCCACGAAGTAGGCCCTTCCGCCTGCCCTCTTCCGTCTGGAGCCGATGTTGGACACGAGTACGCCCGCCACTTCCCTCCCCCTCCCTTCTCTGGCCACGGCCCTGGCTGAGCGCATAGCCCGGAATCCGGATCTGACCGCAGTCGAGGACGGCTCCGAGAGCCTGACCTATGGCGAACTCGGAGTGCTCGCGGGGCGGGTGGCCGCTGCCCTCACCGCGTGCGGCATCGCGGCAGGCGATGCCGTGGGCATGCTGGGCGTACGCTCCTGGCAGGCCACGGTCACGGCAGCGGGCATCCTGGGCGCGGGAGCGGTGTGCGTACCGGTCGATGCCGACTATCCGTCCGCTCGCGCCTCCGAGATGCTCGGCGACGCCGGCGTCCGCCTGGCCGTCACCCTCCCGGGACACGCACCGCTCCCGCCGGAAGCCGGCGGACGTTTCGTGGAGTGGTACCGCTACGGGGAACTGGTGCGCAGCGGGACCGCGGGCCCCTTCCCCGCTCTGCCCGGCTCGGGGCGCAGGAGCGGGGAAGCCGCCTACGTCCTGTACACCTCCGGCACGACCGGCCGTCCCAAGCCGGTGCTCTTCCCGCACCGGGCCGTGGCCCGGCTGGCCATGGGTCCGGCGCCGTGGGCAGCGGGGGCGGGGCCGGGGGCGAAGGTGCTCCAGACGTTCGGGCTCTCCTTCGACGGCTCGCTCTTCGAGACCTGGACGACGCTGGTCAATGGCGGCTGCCTGGTGGTCGCCGACCGCCGGACCCTCCTGGACACCGAGGCGCTGTACGGGACCGTGCGTCAGAAAAGCATCACCCATGCCTTCCTGACGACCAGCCTCTTCCACCACACCGCGCGCTCGCGGCCGGACGCCTTCGCGCCGCTGGAGATGCTGCTGATGGGCGGGGAGGCCATGGACCCGGCCCTCACCCGTGCGGTGTGCGATGCCGGACGTCCACGTCACCTGATCAACGGTTACGGGCCGACCGAGGGCGGCATCATGGCCACTGCGCACGACGTGCCGCGGCCGCCGGACGATGCCGCCCAGGTACCGATCGGGCGTCCGGTGGCGGGCAGCACCGTCCTGCTGCTCCGCCCGGACGGTACGCCGGCGGACCCCGGCGACGAGGGCGAAATACACATAGGCGGCCCCGGGGTGGCCCTCGGCTACCTCAACCGGCCCGAGGAGACGGCTGCGGCTTTCGTCGCCCACGGTTCCGGCGGCTCCGCGGAGTTGCCGGGTCAGCTCTACCGCACGGGCGATCGAGCCCGGTGGGCGGGCGACGGACTGCTGGAGTTCCTTGGGCGCACGGACCGGCAGGTGAAGGTCCGGGGCTTTCGTGTGGAGCTGGACGCCGTCGAGGCGCAACTGCGCTCCCTTCCGGGGGTGGCCGAGGCCGCAGTCGTCGTGCGGACGAACGACGCGATAGGAAAAGGGCTGAGTGCCTTCGTCACCCCCGCGCGCGGAGACCGGCCCCCCGAGCCGGGAAGCCTGCGCGCGGAGGCCGGCACCCGGCTGCCCGCACACGCCGTTCCGGCCCCGATCACCGTGCTCGACCGCCTCCCCCTGACCCGCAACGGCAAGATCGACTACACCGCGCTCGCCCGCTCCGCCGACGGCGTGGAGGCGCCCGCACAGGCGAACGCGGACGCACAGGATCCGCTGGCCGGCATCTGGGCCGATGTCCTGGGCATGCCGGTCACCGGAGCGACGGACTTCTTCGCCGCGGGCGGGAACTCCCTCCTGGCCGCCCAAACCGTCACCCGCACGCTCACGGCCCACGCGCTGCCCGCTTCGCGGTTCGACCCGCTGCTCCGGCAGTTGCTCACGGCACCCACCCTGACCGCCTACCGCGCAGCCGTGCACGCGGCACCCGCCGCGCCTGCGGCAGCGGCTCTCGCGCACTTCGAGGAGGACGCGCAGCTGGTTCTCCCCCCGCGCTCCCCCGACTCCCAGCGCGCACGGCCGACGCTCCCGCTCGGCACAAGAGGAGGTGAGGTGCTGCTGACCGGCGCCACCGGATTTCTCGGTGCCTTCCTGCTGGACCGGCTGGTGCGCACCACGAACGTGACGGTGCGCTGTCTGGTGCGTGCCTCCGACGAGGACAAGGCGCTGCGCCGTATCGAAGACGCCGCCCGCAGGTATCTGCTCCCGCAACCACCGGCGGACCGCCTCCGCGCGGTGCCCGCCGACCTGTCGCAGCCGGATCTGGGACTTCCCCCGGGCGTGGCGGAACATCTCGCGAACTCCGTCGACCTCGTGCTCCACAACGCCGCACACGTCAACTTTCTCTATCCCTACGCACAGTTGCGGAACACCAATGTGAGAGCTGTGCGCGCCCTCGTCGACCTGGCCGCGGCCCGGAGGGTGCCGCTGCACTACGTCTCCACGACCGCGGTCTTCGCCGGAAGCGGTGTCGGCGGCGTACCGGAGGTGGACGAGTCCACACCGCTGAGCCATCCCGAACTGCTGAGCATGGGGTACCCGGAGTCGAAGTGGGTGGCGGAGCGGATGCTGGCGCAGGCAGCCGCCCAAGGGCTGCCGGTGACGATCCACCGGCCTTACGAGATCACGGGGGACAGCCGCACCGGAGCCTGGAACACCACGACCGCCATCTGTGCCGTCGTCGATGCCGTCGCCCGGCTGGGGGCCGTCCCCGAAGTGCCGCTGCCGCTGGATCTGGTGCCTGTCGACCATGTGGCGAGCGCGATCACCCGCATAGCCATGCAACTGCCGCACCTGGGCGGCGCCGTGCACCTGACCAACCCCCGGCCCGCCATGCTCGCGGACATGGCCGAGCGGATGCGGGCTGCCGGCCACACGGTGCGGACGGTGCCCTACGGCGAATGGGTCGACATGCTGGGCGAGCATGTCCGCGACCATCCCGCGGCCCCGATCGCGCCCTTCCTGCCGCTGTTCGTCACTCCCGCCCGGGGCGCGGACTTCTCGGTCAAAGAGATGTACTTCGACAGCGTCTTCCCTGAGATCCACCGGACTCGTACCGACGAGATCTGGCCTGACTGGGCCCGTTCCTGCCCGCCTGTGGACGCGGCGCTGCTCGACCTGTATCTGGCCTGTCTCCGCGGAGACGGGCTGCTCCAGTCGGTCGCGGTGTCCGCGAAGGGCCCCGATGCGGAAGCGGCCCCCGCTTCGGGGCCGTAGCCCTGGCACGGAGAGTTGCCGCTCCGCCGGTGCCCGGAGGGGCGGGCCTCCTCGCGGGCACCCGGCTCCTCCGTGCCCGGACTGCCGGAGAGGATCCACGGTCGGCAGCACTCCGCTCGGCAGCCGTGACCGCGGAAACTCCCTGGCGGTCCGCCCGCCCGGGATGCCAGGCTGAAGCGTGCCGGAGGGGTGTAGCTCAGCGGCCAGAGCGCCGGTCTCCAAAACCGGATGCCGCAGGTTCGACTCCTGCCACCCCTGCCACCACGTCCTTGCCACGGGCCGGTTCCCCGGCGACGGGGCCTGCGGCAAGGGGCTGCCGTGTCGTGACACGCTCGGCGCGCCGCGGTAGCGGTGGTCCGGAGATGATCGGGCAGGATGCCGCGGGATGGGAAGCCTGATCGGGAATCTGCGCGGCACGACCTTCGTGGTGATCGACTTCGAGGCGCTCACTCCGGCGGGGCGTCCGGCCGAGCCCACCGAGGTCGCGGCTCTCGCCCTGGTCGTCCGCGGAGGGCGGCTGGTGGAGGACGGCCGCTTCGCCTCCTTGATCCGGCCTCCGTCGGATGTGCCGGTCACGGCGCGGGACCTGGCCGGCGGCATGACCGAAGCCGCTCTGCGCAGCGCACCGCCGCCGGCCGAGGTCCTCGCCGGACTCGAGCGGCGCCTGACGTCGCCGCCCTACCGGCTCGTCGCCCAGCACGCCTCCACGGAGGCCGGGCTGATCGCGCGTCAGGCCCCGCACTGCCCCACCCTCGGCGCCGCCCCGATGCTGGACACGCTCAGGCTGGCCAAGCGGGTACTGCGCGGCCTGTCCTCGTACGGGCTGGACGCGCTGCTGCGGCACTACGGCATGCCGCCGCCTCGCGGGCGGCACCGGGCGATGCCGGACGTGGAGGCGACCGCCGAGGTCTTCCGGCGGCTGCTGGCCGACGGAGCGCGGGCCGGTCACTGGTCCACACTCCTCGACCTCGATGTCGCAGCCGGCCTGCGGCCGAAACCCGCCGCCACGGCCGCCGAGGACCTCCCCGTGCAGGGCGAACTGTTCGGCCCCGGCCACTGACGCGGGCAGGCACACCGTTCTCGCGGTGCCGTTGCCGACGGCTGCGACCGGCCGCGACCGCACGGTCGGGCACGCCTTCCGCCCGGATCGGGCTCGCCGGGAGGACGCCGTCGGGCGCACCGGCGGTGCTGTCCGGTGCGCCCGCCGTCGGCTCCCGCGGGAGCCGACGGGTCTCCGCCGTGCGGTCTCAGACCAGGGCGCCCGCGGTCAGTTCCCGGCGGGCCCTGGCCGCCGCGCCCACCGGGATCGCGTCGGCGCCCAGTGCCGCCCGCACCAGCCGGACCGGGTGGCCGCTGACCGGCGGCTCGGCCGCCAACTGCTCCCGGATCAGGGGCTCCAGCAGCGACCAGGCACCGCTGACGCCGCCGCCGACCACCACCGTGGTGACGTCGACGAGGCCCGCCGTCATCGTGATGGCCCGCGCGAGGCCCCCGGCGGCGGCCCGGTACACCGCGAGGGCGTCCGCGTCGCCGTGTCCGGCGGCGGCGGCGATCTCGCGCGCGGTGAGCCGGCGGCCGGTGCGCTCGGCGTACCGGGCGCACAGCGACCGCCCGGAGGCGAGGGTCTCGAGGTGGCCGCGGCCGCCGCAGGTGCAGGGCAGGTCGCCGAATCCGGGGATGTGCCCGATCTCGCCCGCCGCGCCGTGCGGCCCGGGGAACAGTGCGCCGCCGGTCCACAGCGCCCCGCCGACGCCGGTGCCCAGCGTGATGCCGAGTACGTCGGTCTCGCCGCGCACGGCGCCGCCGTACACCTCCCCGTACAGGAAGGCGTTGACGTCGTTGTCCAGGAAGGCCGGGACGCCGAGTGCCGACGCGACGGCGTCGGCGACGGCGAAGCCCGCCCAGCCGGTGAAGGAGTCGCTGGCCACCAGGATGCGTCCGGCGGCGGAGTCGACGACGCCGGCCGCACCGGTGCCGACGCCGGCCAGCCGCCCGGGGGTGCGCTCCAGCAGCGGGGCCAGCACGCCGAGCGCCTTGCCGATCATGGCCTGGCCGCCGTCGGACGCCGGGGTCGCCGTCCCGGCGCGGTCCAGGACGGTCAGATCCTCGGCGCAGAGCACCACTTCGGTGGTGGTTCCGCCGATGTCCACCCCGGCGAAGAGGGTGCGTTCCCGGGGGGTCAAGCCCTCGCCTCCGTCCGGCCCGCTGCCAGGGTGGCCAGGCGTTCGGCTCTGCGGCCGCGCTGCACCACCGGGTCGGGCACCGGCACGGCGGCCAGCAGTCTGCGGGTGTAGTCGGTCTCCGGCCGCAGCAGCGTGCTGCCGGTGTCGCCCTGCTCCTCGACGCGGCCGGCACGCATCACCACGACGCGCTGTGCGAAGTGCTGGACGACGGCGAGGTCGTGGGAGACGAAGAGGCAGGCGAAGCCGAGTTCGGCCTGGAGTTCGGAGACCACTTCGAGGACGGCTTCCTGCACGCTGACGTCGAGCGCGCTGGTGGGTTCGTCGGCGACCAGGAGCCGGGGCTCCAGCACCAGGGCGCGGGCGAGGCTGACCCGCTGGCGCTGCCCGCCGGACAGTTCCCTGGGGGCCCGCCGCGCCACCTCGCGCGGCAGTCTGACCCGGTCCAGGACGGTGGCGACGCGGTCCTGGCGCTCCCGCGCGTTCAGTCCCCGGCGGTGCACCCTGAGGGGTTCGGCGACGCATTCGCCGACGGTCATCCTGGCGTCCAGCGAGGCCACCGGGTCCTGCAGCACCACGCCGATGCCGGCCCGCAGCGCCCGACGGGCCCGGGAGCGGGTGCGGGCCAGGTCGGTGCCGAACAGCGAGACGGTGCCCTCGGTCGGCGTGACCAGGCCGAGCGCGACCCGCGCGGCGGTGGACTTGCCGGAGCCGGACTCGCCGACCAGGCCGAGGGTCTCGCCCTGGCGCACGGCGAGGGAGACACCGTCCAGCGCCCGTACGGCGTTCCTGCCGCGTCCGAAGACGACGGAGACGCCGTCCAGTTCGACGACCGGTTCGGCCCCGGCGGCGGATGCGGCGGGCCGTGCGGCCTGCGGCGGGCTCTGGTCGGCGACGGAGAGGCGCGGCACCGCGGCCAGCAGCCGCCGGGTGTATTCGTGGGAGGGGCGCAGCAGCACGTCCTCGACGGGGCCGGTCTCCACGAGGGTGCCCTGGTACATCACCGCGACCCGGTCGGCGAAGTCGGCGACCACGCCCATGTTGTGGGTGACCAGCAGCACGCCGGTGCCGGTCTCGGCGGCGAGGCGGCGCAGCAGGTCGAGGATCTCGGCCTGCACGGTGACGTCCAGTGCGGTGGTCGGCTCGTCGGCGATGAGCAGTGCGGGTTCGTTGGCGATGGCCATGGCGATGACGACGCGCTGGCGCTGGCCGCCGGAGAGCTGGAAGGGGTAGGCGGAGGCCCGCTTCTCCGGTTCGGGGATGCCGACGCGGCGCAGCAGGTCCACGGCCTCGGCGGCGGCTTCCTTGGCGGAGACGCCGCGGTGGTTGCGGACGACCTCGGCGATCTGCTTGCCGACGCGGGTGAGCGGGTCCAGCGCCGTGGCCGGTTCCTGGAAGACCATGGAGACGGTCCGGCCGCGCAGGCCCGCGAGTGCGGACTCGCCGGCGCCGATCACCTCGGTGCCGGCGACGGCGGCGCTCCCGGTGGCGCGGGCGTTGCCGGCGAGCAGGCCCATCGCGGCGAGCGCGACGGTGGACTTGCCGGAGCCGGACTCGCCGACGAGGGCGAGGGTCTCGCCGGGTTCGACCAGCAGGGACACGCCGCGGACGGCGGGCACCTCGCCGGACTGGGTGGTGAAGACGACGCCGAGGTCGTCGAGTTGCAGGATGGGCCCGGCCGCCGGTGCGGCGGGGCGTTCGGTGGCGGTCATCCGCGTCCCCTCACGTCGAATGCGTCGCGGAGCCCGTCCCCGATCGCGTTGAACGCCCACACCACCAGGATGATGGCGAGGCCCGGCGGCAGGATGAGCCACCAGTAGCCGGAGTAGGCGGCGGTGAGGCCGGCCGACAGCATGCCGCCCCAGTCGGTGGACGGCGGCTGGACGCCCAGGCCCAGGTAGGAGACGTAGGCGACCAGCAGGATCGCGTCGGCGATCTGGAAGGTGGCCGCGACGACGATGGTGGAGACCGAGTTGGGCAGGATGTGCCGGGTGATGGCCCTGGAGTGGGTGCCGCCGATGGCGCGCAGCGTCAGGACGTAGTCGCGGTTCTTCAGGGTGAGTGTCTCGGCGCGGACCAGCCGCGAGGGCACCAGCCAGGAGACGAAGCCGAGGATGAGGACGAGGCCGCCCAGGCCCGGGGTGGTGATGGCGGAGACCACCAGCAGGATGAAGAGGGCGGGAATGGCGATGCCGGCGTCCACGATCCGCATCATGACGGCGTCGACCCAGCCGCCGGCGTATCCGGCGGCTGCGCCCCACAGGGTGCCGATGACGGTGGCCAGGACGCCGGCGGCGAGGCCGACGGTCATCGACACCTTGCCGCCGTACATCAGCCGGCCCAGTTGGTCGTGGCCGACGGCGTCGGTGCCCAGCCAGTGTGCGCCACTGGGGGCGAGGTTGACCTGCTGGAGGAGGGTGTGGGTCTGGTCGGTGGAGTAGACCAGCGGGCCCGCGAAGCAGAACAGGACGAAGAAGACGACGAACCCGAGGCCGACGACGGCGAGCCGGTTGCGCAGGAAGCGCCGGACAGCCAGCCGGGTTCCCGACGTGGCGGGCTCCGGGGTGGTGGCCGTTCCGGGGGTGCTGCCCGGCTGCATGACTGTGCTCATGACCGGCCTGCCTTCACTCGGGGGTCGATGATCCGCTGGACGATGTCGGCGAGCAGCGTGCCGGTCACGGTGGCGACCGCGATGATCAGCACGCAGCCGAGCAGCACCGGGTAGTCGGAGGACTGTGCGGCGGTCCAGAAGAGCAGACCCATGCCGGGGTAGTTGAAGAGCTGCTCGACGACCAGGGCGCCGCCGAACAGCACCGGCACGTAGTAGCCGAGCATGGCGACCACCGGGGTCAGCGAGTTGCGGAAGACGTGCCGCCACAGGATGGCCCGGGAGCGGGAGCCCCCGGCCCGGGCCGTCCTGACGTAGTCCTCGGAGAGGTTCTCCAGGGTGGCTGCGCGCATGTAGCGGCTGAAGACGGCGACCATCGAGGCGGCGCCCGCGACGACGGGCAGCACCAGCCCCTGGGGGTAGGCGAGCACGTCGCCCAGGGTGTGTCCCTGCGGGGCCTGGGAGGGGAACCACGGCAGGGCCTGGCTGAACACCAGCACCAGGATCAACCCGAGGAAGTACACGGGCGTGGAGTAGGCGATGAAGCTCAGCGTGGTGATGACGTAGTCGACCGGCTTGTTCCGCCGCACTGCCTGCCACATGCCCAGCGGCACGGCCAGCAGCAGGCCGACGACCGCGGAGAGGACGGTCAGCAGCAGGGTCTTCGGCAGCCGCTCGGTGATCAGCTGCGACACCGGCTCGTTGAGGGTGTAGGAGGTGCCGAGGTCGCCGTGTGCCAGTTGCCCCAGGTAGTAGAGGTACTGCACGGGGAGGGGCTTGTCGAGGCCCTGCTCGTGGTCGAAGGCCGCGATCTGCTGTGCGGTGGCCTGCGGCCCGAGGATCCCGCGGGCGGGACCCCCGGGCAGGGCGTGCAGCAGGGCGAAGACCACGATCGTCACGATCAGGATGACCGCGGCGGCCTGCAGGACGCGCCTGATCAGGTATGTGGGAGTGCTCATGTGTGTTCCGTCGTTCGGGCTCGGTGGTGCGCGCGGTCGCGGGGACGGCTACTTGGTCCACTTCCACATGGCGGGGTGGAAGTTGGCGAGTGAGTCCTGCGCGAAGCCGTCGAGTCCCTTCTTGACCACGGAGACCTGGTAGTCGGGTTCGGGCAGCCACACCACCGGGAGCTTCTCGGCGAGGGCTGCGCTGTAGTCGCGCATGGCCTCGTCGGAGGCGGAGGTGGTGGTCCGGGCGACCAGCTTGTCGACCTCGGGGTCGGAGTAGTTGCCGAAGTTGGAGCCGCCGCCGGCGGCGAAGAGCGAGTCGCCGCTGGGGTAGGCGGGGAAGTACCAGCTGCCGGCGGTGCCGAAGAAGGAGAGCTGCCATTTGCAGCTCGGTTCGCTCGCCTTGCACTGGCCGGACTGCGAGAGGACGGAGTTGACCGGTGCGGTCTTGATGTGGAAGTCGATGCCGGTCTTGGCGAACGACGACTGCAGGGCACTCATCATGTTGTCGGTCACGGTGGAGCCGGACTGCGAGAGCACCTGCATGGAGAACTTGGTGCCCTTGTCGACGCCCTTGCCGCAGTGGCCGTCGCCGTCGCCGGGGCTGGTGCACACCATGGTGCCGCCGCGCTCGCTCCAGCCGTGGTCGGTGAGCAGCTTGCGGGCCTTGGCGGTGTCGTAGGGGTAGGGGTTGTCCTGCTGCTTCTTCGAGACGAAGGAGGACTTCTGGCCCTGCGGGATCGGGCCGTAGGTGGGCACCGCGGTGCCGTTGAAGACGACCTTGGAGAGCGTCTTCTGGTTCACCGACATCTGGATGGCCTGGCGGGCGTAGAGCTGCTTGAAGACCGGGCCCATCTTCGGGTTGTTGAAGTTGTAGGGCATGTAGGTGATGGCCCAGCCCGACCACGGCCGGACGGTGTAGCCCTTGGCGGTGAACTGCGACTTCTGGCCGAGGTCGGTGGCCTTGATGTAGCCGTAGTCGACCGTGCCGGCCCGCAGTGCGTTCTCCTCGGCGTCGGTGGTGGTGAACGGCAGCAGGTTGACGTTCTTGATGTGGGCCTTGCCGCCGCCGTCGTACTCGGCGTTGGCGGTGAGCTGCACCTTTCCGGCGGTGGAGAAGGACTTGAGGGTGTAGGGGCCGCTGACGGTCTTCCACAGCGGGTCGGTGGCGTAGCCGGAGATCTTCTTGGCGACTCCGTTGAGGTACTTCCAGACCTTCTTCGCCCCGGCGGGGGTGCGGTCCAGGTCGGAGACGGAGCCGGAGTCGCTGGTCTTGTCCCAGACGTGCTGCGGCATCGGGCGGATCATGCTCAGCTCGTTGGCGAGCATCCACTGCTGGTTGTAGGCCCGGTCGAAGGTGAGGGTGAAGTGGGTGTCGTCGACGGTCTTGAAGGATTTCCAGTTGTCCGGCGCCTTGCCGGGGCTGTAGCTGGCCCAGTCCTTCTTGTTCTCCTTGACGAGGTTGAACCAGAACTCCACGTCGCGGGAGGTGATGGGCTTGCCGTCGCTCCAGTGCCGGTCACCGAGGGTGACGGTCACGCTCTTGCTGTCGTCGGCGAAGTCCGCGGCGGTGGCCAGCGAGTTGTCCTTGTTCCAGCCGACCTTGCCGGTGGAGCCGTCGTAGGCGATCAGCGGCTCCCACAGGGACTGGGATATGGAGGAGTTGTTGGTGTTCAGGTGCGCGGCGGTGCCGATCGGGAGGATCCAGTTCGGCGTGAAGTTGGCCGGGAGCGCGTAGTTGATCGTGTCCGAGGCGCCGGAGGCGGACGAGGTGCCGCCACCGGAGCAGCCGGCCAGCAGTGCACCGGTGGTGGCGGTGGCGCCCGCGACGAGGGCCCAGCGGCGGCCGGCGGCCTTACGAGCAGGGGACATGGCTCTCCTCAGGAGGTAGGACCCGAAGGGGGAGCCCGGTGGACCGGGCTGGCGCCGTCGGACCGGCGCTGTGTTCACGACAGCTAACGCCTGCTGCGGCCCGCACACAAACAAAGTTCTGTAACAAGTAAGTATCTGCGGTTATGGAAAAAGCTCAGCCCACCTCAAGAACCGGCCATGATGCTGCTTTTTGCACGGTTTTGGGCGGTTTTTATGGCTGGAAAAGATCACCAGAATCCGTTCCGCAACGCGCCGCCCGGGCGTACCGTCTCCGGCACACCCCTCCATCGCGGAAGTTACTTCGTCCATGACTGAAATAAGCACAGGCGGTTCCAAGGACGCGAAGGGCGCCTCGGCCCTCGCCCCGCGGATCCTGGAACTCGTGGCATCCGGACAGGCGTCCTCGCGCGCCGAGCTCGCCGGTCTGCTCGGTGCCGCCGCCTCCACGGTCTCGCTGGCCGTGAGCCGGCTCGTCGAGCGCGGACTCATCGCGGAGGAGGGCACCCAGGCGTCCACCGGCGGGCGGCCCCGCAAGGTGCTGCGTCTCGGCGGGACCGACGAGTTCGCCGTCGCCGCCGACCTCGGCGGACGGCATGCCCGCGTCGGCGTGGTACTGCCCGGCGGCGGCGTCGCAGGCGTCTCGACCGTTCCGTTCGCCATCGACGAGGGACCCGAGGCGGCCCTGCCGCGGCTCGCCGAGACCCTGCGGGCACTGGCCGAGGACCACGGTCCCGGACTGCGCGGCGTCGGCCTCTCGCTGCCGGGCCCCGTCGACGTCGTCTCGGGCTCGGTCGTCATGCCCGCCCGGATGCCCGGCTGGAACCGCTTCCCGATCATCTCCTGGCTCCAGGACCGCTTCGGCGTCCCGGCCGCAGCAGACAACGACGCCAACTGCATGGCGGTCGGAGAGCACACCGTGCGGCCCGCCGAACACCGGCAGTCGATCATGGTGAAGATCGGTTCCGCGATCGGTGCCGGAGTCATCGTCGACGGCCGGCTCTTCCGCGGCGCCACCGGAGCCGCCGGCGAGATCACCCACATCCGCGTCGTCGGCGGTGCCGAAACCCCCTGCTCCTGCGGCAACACCGGGTGCCTGGAGACCGTGGCCTCCGGCGCCGCGCTGGTCCGCATCCTGCGCGAGCGCGGCGCACACGTCGACCGGCTGGAGGATGTGGTGCGGCTCGCCGGCCACGGCGACCCCGAGGCCACCCGCGCCGTCCGCAAGGCCGGCGACTACCTGGGCCAGGTCCTGGCCGCCAACGTCAACTTCTTCAACCCCGACGCCGTCTACCTCGGCGGCATCCTCTCCACCCTGGAACCGTTCGTCGCCGCCGTGCGCAGCCAGCTGTACGAGAGCTGCCACCCGCTGGTCACCGAGCACCTCACCATCGAACGCGTCAGCCTCAGCGCCGACGCCGGGCTGGTGGGCGCCGGGCAGTTCGCGCTGCAACGCGCTCTCGCCGACGCCCTGCGCCAGGTCGGCCGCACCGACCTGGCCTCCGGCCACCTTCCCTCCCCCGCCTCCCCCGCCTCGCCGGGCCCCCGCACACCGTAGGAGAACAGCCGTGTCACGCCCCCGCACCCCCGCCGACCGCCCGGTGATCGCGATAGCCGGACTCGGTATCGAGTCCTCCACCTTCTCCCCTGCCCGCACCCTGGCACCCGCCTTCCATCCCTCGCGCGGCGAGGAGGTGCTGGAGCGCTATCCCTTCCTGGCGCCCGGCCGGGAGCTGCGCGAGGCCGCCGAGTGGCACGGTGCGCTCGTCGGCAAGTCGCTGCCGGGCGGCACCGTCACGGCCGCCGCGTGGGAGGAGCTGACCGGCGAGCTGATCGAGAGGCTCGCGGCGCTGCCCGAGCCGGACGGCCTCTGGTACGACATCCACGGCGCCATGACCGTCGAGGGCGTCGACGACGCCGAGGCCGTGCTGCTGAAGCGCATCCGCGCCACCGTCGGCCCCCGCGTGACCGTCTCCACCTCCATGGACCTGCACGGCAACGTCTCGCGGGAACTCGTCCACCGCAGCGACCTGATCACCTGCTACCGGATGGCGCCCCACGAGGACCACATGGAGACCAAGGAGCGGGCCGCCCGCAACCTGGTGGACCTGCTGGCCTCCGGTGCACCCCGCCCGGCCAAGGCGTGGGTGCCGGTGCCGGTGCTGCTGGCCGGCGAGCAGACCTCCACCCGTGTGGAGCCCGCCCGGAGCGTGTACGCGGCCGTCGAGGAGGTCGAGGCCGCCGACGGCGTCACCGACGCCGCGATCTGGGTCGGCTACGCCTGGGCCGACGAGCCCCGCAACCGGGCCGCCGTCGTGGTCACCGGCCCGGACGGGGACGCCGTCGCTGCGGGCGCCGAACGGCTCGCCCGCGGCTTCTGGGACGCCCGCCACGACTTCGACTTCGTCGCCCCCACCGGCACCTTCGACGGCATCCTGGACGAGGCGCTCGCCTCCGATCGGCGCCCGTTCTACGTCAGCGACACCGGTGACAACCCGACCGCGGGCGGCGCGGGCGACGTCACCTGGGGCCTGACCCGGCTGCTGGAGCGCCCGGAGTTCCAACAGGACGACGGCCCGACGGTGCTCTACGCCTCCCTCCCGGGGCCGGAGGCGGTCGAGACCGCCGTCGCGGCGGGCGTCGGCGCCACCGTCACCGTCACCGCCGGAGCCGAGGTCGACGACCGGCACGCGGGCCCGGTCACCCTCACCGGCGTGGTGCACGCCGTCCGGCACGGCGACCGGGACGCCGGGACCGAGGTCGTCATCCGGGTCGGCAGCGTCCACGCGATCCTCACCCGGCTGCGCAAGCCCTACCACCACGAGCACGACTTCACCGACCTCGGCCTCGACCCGCGCGGCGCCGACATCGTGATCGTGAAGATCGGCTATCTGGAGCCGGAACTGGCCGAGATGTCGACCGGCTGGAAGATGGCACTCACCCCCGGCGGAGTCGACCAGGACCTGGTACGCCTGGGCCACCACCGCATCCGCCGCCCGATGTTCCCCTTCGACCGCGGCATGGCCGACCCCGACCTGCGGGCCCGCCGCATCCCGGCCTCCGACCAGCCGCTGACCGGGGACGACGAGTGACCGCCCGGCCCGCCCTGGAGATCGCCGTCACCTCACCGGCCGGTGCCCGCATCGCACGCGAGCACGGCGCCGACCGGGTCGAGCTGTGCACCGGCCTGGAACT
Organism: Streptomyces sp. AA1529; assembly: GCF_000280905.1. Classification (GTDB taxonomy): domain Bacteria; phylum Actinomycetota; class Actinomycetes; order Streptomycetales; family Streptomycetaceae; genus Streptomyces. Next base: position 60,033 of record NZ_ALAP01000046.1, read on the forward strand.
GGGCGGCCTCACCCCGTCCGCCGCGCTCGTCGAGGCCGCCGCCGAAGCGGGCCCGCCGGTGCACGTGCTGGTCCGGTGCCGGCCCGGCGACTTCGTGCACGACGCGGAGGAGGTGGCGCTGATGGCCGCCGAGGTGCGGTCGGCCGTCGCCTCCGGAGCCGCCGGAGTGGTGATCGGGGCGCTCACCGCCCGCGGCGCCCTCGACGTCCCCGTGGTGGCCGCGCTCGCCGAGGCCGCACACGCCGCGGGCCGGCCGGTGGAGGTCACCCTGCACCGGGCCGTCGACCAGGCCGCCGACCCGGTCGCGGCCGCGGCGCTGCTGCCCGGGCTCGGCCTCACCCGGGTGCTCACCTCGGGCGGGGCCGCCACCGCGGTCGAGGGGGCCGGGGTGATCGCCGCGATGGCCGCCGCCGCTGACGGCGTGGAGGTGATGGCCGGCGGCGGGGTGCGCCCCGGCACGGTCGCGGAGCTGCTCGCCGCGGGCGCCGCCGCCGTCCACCTCTCCGCCAAGACCCGGGCCGCGCCCCGGCGCGGCGGGAGATGGGTGCCGCTCGGCGCCGCAGGCGCCTCGGCCGCGGAGGACGGGCACTTCGTCACCGACCCCGCCGTCGTCGCGGCAGCCCGGCGGGCGCTGGACGCTGCGGGCTGACCTCCGCCGGCCGCGTGGACTGAACGGGCGCGCACAGCCGGCCCGTCCGGTTCACTCTGATCCACGGCGGAGTGAGCGGCCGGGCCCTTGCCTGCCGTTCCCGCAGCGCGCCGCCGGGGCTCTCGCCCGGGCCCCGGCGGCGCCGACCTGCCGCGGATGTGCGCGGACCTCCGCGACCGGCCGGCCGTCAGCCGCGCCGCGCCAGGAACACGCGCGTTCCCACCGCCAGCAGGATGCCGAACACGACGAGGTACAGACCCAGTCGGTCCTGCGGCAGCGCCGACGACCAGACCCGCCACGTCGAGGGCGTATAGCCGTCGGCCGCCAGATAGGCCCCGTAGGAGCGGGGGGGCTGCGCCATCCGATCGTGTCCGCGCACCCACAGCAGCGCGCCCACGACGGCGCAGGTGGCGGATATCGCGTACAGGACCGCCGCACGCTGCCGAGCAGGTCTGCTCACAGGTTGCCTCCTTGATGATCGCCGGCTTTCCGGTGCGGGAATTCTCGCTGGCCGCACCGTCCGGCAGCGCGTCAGGGGCACCTTCTGCCTCCAGCGTCACGACGGATCCATGAGGGCTCTTTCGGTACCGGCCCGGCGGCCCCGGCAGCATGCGGAGGTGCGCTCTGCGCAGGCTCGCTCTTATTGCATTTGGTTTGCAATTACAATCTATGGTCAAGAAAGCCGGATGTGAGGGAGTGACCGTGTCGCGAGGACCGATCGTGCTCGGCATCGAGTCGTCGTGCGACGAGACAGGCGCGGGGATCGTGCGGGACGGGAAGCTGCTGGCGCACGTCGTCGCGTCGAGCATGGACGAGCACGCGCGGTTCGGCGGTGTCGTGCCCGAGATCGCGGCCCGCGCACATCTGCACTCCTTCAACCCCGTGGTCCGGCGGGCGCTCGACCAGGCGGGGCTGCGGCTGAGCCGGATCGACGCGCTCGCGGTCACCACCGGGCCCGGCCTCCCGGGCGCGCTGCAGGTGGGGCTCGCCGGGGCGAAGAGCCTCGCCTACGCCGTGGGAGCACCGCTGTACGGGGTGCACCATCTGGCCGGGCACGTCGCGGCGGACACCCTGGAGCACGGGCCGCTGCCGGCCCCCTCCGTGGTGCTGATCGTCTCCGGCGGCCACACCTCGCTGCTCCTGGTCCGGGACCTGGTGCGGGAGCCGATCCTGCACCTCGGTGACACCCTGGACGACGCGGCCGGTGAGTGCTTCGACAAGGTCGCCCGCGTGCTGGGCCTGCCGTATCCGGGCGGTCCGGCCGTCGACCGGACGGCACGGGACGGCGATCCGCGGGCCGTTGCCTTCCCCAGGCCGTTGACGCGCACCGGCGACGACCCGTACGCGTTCTCCTTCTCCGGGCTCAAGACGGCTGCGGCCCGCTGGGCCGAGCAGCACCGCCTCCGTGGCGAGGAGCCGCCCGTGGCCGACGGGGCCGCCGCCCTGCAGGAAGCTGTCGCCGACGTGCTGACCCGCAAGGCGGTCGCGGCCTGCCGCGCCCACGGTGTCGGGACGCTGGTGGTGGTCGGCGGCGTGGCGGCCAACTCCAGGGTCCGGGCCCTGGCGGAGCAGCGGTGCGCCGCGGCCGGGGTCGAACTGCGCGTCCCGCCGCTGACGCTGTGCACGGACAACGGGGCGATGATCGCGGCCGTCGGTGATCTGCTGGTGCGCTCCGGTGCCGAGCCCGCGCCGCTGGGAGTGTCCGTCGACCCGTCGGCACCGCTGGAGTACGCGGCGCTGCAGCCGGGCGCTCCGGTCGGTGGGGCGGGCCCGGTGGGGACGGAGCCGGCCCGCAGGGTCAACGGTGGCGGGACAGCCGCACGGTGAAGCCGGCTCGGCCGGCCGGTCCCTACGACAGCGCGGCTTGCCCTGCTGGATGTGACGGAGCAGGAGCCCGGCATCGGTGGCTCGGTGCCGCCGTCTCTCAGCGACCGTCCGGATCCTCCAGCAGCCGGCGCGCGGCTGCGGTGTCCAGGGCGGCGCGGACGAAGGCCAGTTCGGAGGGGCGGTCTCTGGTCGAGGTCCGCCGGATGACGGTGATGCGGCGCCTGATCGGGTCCCGGAAAGGGAAGACGTCGACGTTCGCCGGCCGCAGTGGCAACGCGAGTTCGGCGACCAGGGTGATACCGAGGCCCGTCGCCACCATCGCCATGGCGGTGGCCTGCTCGTCGATCTGATGCGCGATCCGCGGGGTGAAGCCGGCCGTCCGGCACACCGCGGACAGGGCCCGCCCGAACTCGGTGTCGGTCCCGGAGGCGACCCAGGAGCTGCCGGCCAGCTCCGCGAGGTCCACGGGGGCGCCCGGGGCCGCGCCGTCCCGGTCCGCGGACCGCGGCGGGGCGGCGGCCGCGGGCGGCTCCTCGGCGGATGCGCCGGGGGCCGCCGGTGTGCCCAGGGTGCCGTGCGGGGCGACGAGGTAGAGCTGCTCCACGCCGACCAGAGTGCTCTCCAGCGCGCCGTCCAGGGCGCCGGAGCCGGGGGCGGTGGGATAGTCCAGTACGAACGCCAGGTCGAGGTCGCCGTCCCGTACGGCGGCCTGGGTCTCCTCCGGTACGACCTCCCGGGTCCTGACGTGCACCCCGGGGTGGCGTTCGGCGAGAGTGGCCAGCGTGGGCGGCACGAGGGTTCCCGCGAGAGTCGCCAGTACGCCCACGGTCAGGTCGGCGGTGAGGGTCTCCCGCGCCTGTTCGAGGGCGATTCGGGCGCGCTCCTCGGCGGCCAGGATCTCCTCGGCGTGCTGCGCCAGCACGCGTCCGATCTCCGTCAGCCGGACGCGGCGCCCGACATGTTCCAGCAGCGGCACAGCCACCTCCCGCTCCAGCGCGGCCAGCTGCTGGGAGACGGCGGAGGGCGTGTAGTGGAGCGCGGCCGCGGCTTCGGTGAGGGTGCCGCGCCGGGACAGCTCCCGGAGCATGCGCAACCGGTTCAGCGAGAGTTCCATTAACCAAACCTAATGAGATCGCTGAAGGTTTTCCCGATGGACGTGAAAGAACGCGGTGCACGAGACTGCGTGCACGGCGGAAGCCCGGCGGTCGGGCGGATCCCGCCGCAGCGGACCGATTCCACACATCCATCCTTCTCCGCTCCCGGGCCGGGTCCCGCTCGCGGCCGCATCGGCGGTGGCCACGGGGCGCCGGGAGAGGCCGGCCCCGCCCCGGTGCGCTCCCCCGCGCCGGGGCGGGTACGACGAGCACTCAGCACGAGCGGCCGGATGCCCGGAGCCCGCCACCGTCACACCACGTCGGCCGGCCGGGCACGGCTGCCGAACGGTCCACCGAATTCCTCGAGCAGGAAGAGAAGAGGGGCACATGGGCACCACGGAACACGGCGGACACGGACCCGACGTCACCCGGCTGGGCAACGCCCCCTCGCCGGGCTGGCTCACCGAGCAGAACGCCGCATCCATCCGGGCCACGGAGGGCCCGGCCTTCGACGAGGCGGAGTACGCGGCGCGGCTGCGGGAGCTGCGCGGCCGTATGGCGCGGCTGCCGCTGGACGCGATGCTGGTCTTCCGGCCCTCCAGCGTGGAGTACCTGTGCGGCTTCCACACGGCGGAGACAGCTCCGCAGCCGCTGCTGGTCACCGGCTCCGAGACCCATCTCTACCTGCCCGACCTGGAGGTCGGCAGGGCGCTGGCCAGTTCGGTGGCCGGCAGCCTCCACTACTGCGGCTACGCGGACGCGCTGCGCGGCCTGGAACTCTTCATCCGGCACGCGGCGACGGTGCTCCCCCAGGGCGCGCGGGTCGGGGTCGAGGTCGGGCACGCCTCGACGCCGCCGCGCGCGCTGGAGCTGCTGCGCGAGCAGGGGCTGGTGGTCGTGCACCCGGACCATCTGGTCGAGCGCGCCCGCCTGGTGCTCTCCCCCGCCGAGCTGCGCCGGATGGAGGAGGCGGCCGCCGTGACCCAGCGGGGCGTGGCGGCGGGGGTGGCCGCCGCCGGCGCCCACGGAGCGACCGACTCCTCGGTGGCCGCGGCGATCGCCGAGGCGCTGTACCGCGAGGCGGACTCGCCCTCGGCCTGGGGGCCGGTCGTCGCCACCGGGCGGCGCGGCGGCATTCCGCACTCCAGTTGGGTGGGCCGGGAGCTGGGCAGCGGGCCCACCTTCCTGGAGTTCGCCGGGACCCGGGACCGCTATCACGCGCCGGTGATGCGCACGGTGGTGCGGGACGGGGCGCTGGACGCGGCGGACCGGCGGCTGGCGGAGCTGGCCCGCACGGCCGTCGCCGCCGTGCTGGAGACCGCAGCGGACGGGGTCACCGCCGCACAGGTCGCCGTCCAGGCCGGCAAGGCGCTGGGACCGCTGCCGGACGACGTCATGTTCCACCAGCTCTTCGGCTATCCCGTCGGCCTGGCGCACAAGCCGCACTGGATGGACGGCGCCCCCTTCTATCTCACCCCGGACAATCACGAGCCTCTGGTGAGCGGCATGGCGTTCCACATTCCCGGCTCCTTCCGCTCCTTCGGCACGTCAGGGGTCGGCCTGAGCCAGACGTTCGTGGTCGAGGAGCACGGCACGCGCGTGCTCACCCACGGCCCGGCCGACGTCATCGAGGTGTGAGACCGGGCCCCGTCGCACCCGGGCCGGTGCCGCCGGGCGGCGGCCCGGCCGACGGGTTGCGCAACCGCACTGCTTCTCCGGATTCTTCGAGGTGACCGTGAACACATCGCACACCGCACCCGAACACGTCGCCGTCGTCGGGGCCGGCATGGCCGGGCTTTCCGCCGCGTGGTTCCTCCAGGAACGCGGGGTGCGGGTGACCGTGCTGGACCGCGAGGGAGTGGCATCGGGCTCCTCGTGGGGGAACGCGGGCATGCTGAATCCCGCGTTCACCGTGCCGCTCCCGGAGCCGTCCGTGCTGCGCTACGGCATCGCCTCCCTCTTCGACCGGGACTCACCGGTGTCCGTGCCGCCCGCCGTCGACCGCCACCTGTGGGCCTTCCTCCTCTCGTTCGCGCGCAACTGCACGGCACGGCGGTGGCGGCGCACGATGGCGGTGTTCAACGAACTCAACCGCGGCTGCCTCGCGGCGTACGAGCAGCTCGTCGAGGGCGGCGTGCACGCTCCCGTGAAGGACGCCGACCCGCTGGTCATCGCCTGCCGGAACCAGCAGGACCGCGCGCATGTACTGGAGGAGTTCGCGCACATGAGCGCGACCGGAGGTGACGAGGCCCGGTTCGAGGCCGTCTCCGGTGCGGAGCTGCGCGCACTCGAGCCCGTGCTCAGCGACGAAGTCCGGCTGGGGCTGAAGGTGCACGGGCAGCGCTTCATCAACCCGCCCGCGTTCCTGGACACCCTCGCGGAGGACGTCCGCAGCCGGGGCGGGGACATCGTCGAGGGCTGCTCGGTGGCCCGGATCCGGGACCGGGGCCGGGCTGGTGTGGAGCTGGTTCCTTCCCCCTCCTCCGCGGTGGCGGAGCCGGTGCGGGCCGACGCGGTCGTGCTCGCCTGCGGCGCGTGGCTCGACGCCCTGGCCCGGCCCTTCGGGGTCCGGATGCGGGTGCAGGCGGGTCGCGGGTACAGCTTCACGGTGCGGCCGCGGGCGATGCCGACGCATCCGATCTACCTGTCGGGCCAGCGGATCGCGTGCAATCCGCTGGGCGACCGCTTCCGGGTCACCGGCACCATGGAGTTCCGCGCGCCCGACGCGCCGCTCGACCCGCGGCGGGTGCGCACCATCGTCGAGTCCGCCCGGCCGATGTTCCGCGACGTGGACTGGGCGGACCGCCGCGAGGAGTGGGTGGGATCCCGGCCGTGCACCGCGGACGGGCTGCCGCTGGTCGGGGCGAGCCGCTCGCCCCGGGTGCAGGTCTCCGGCGGGCACGGTATGTGGGGCATGGTGCTCGGACCGCTCACCGGGCGGCTGCTCGCCGACGCCATGACCGGCGGTGAGGTGCCGCCGCTGCTGCGCCGTCTCGACCCGCTGCGCTGAACGGCGTTCCCGCGGTCCGCGGAGGGGACGGTACGTCAGGCTCCGTCCGCGCCGGCAGAGCGCCTCGGCGATCACGCGGGTGGCGAAGTCACGGTCGGCCGGTGATCCGGTGGGAGGGTTCGGCGAGCAGGAAGGCGGTGGCCTCCGGGGAATGCGGCTCCTCGCGCCGCCACTCGCCGAACTGCCGACGACACCGGCTGGGACCGAGGCCGGTACCGGCGGCGGCGAGCAGGCCGGCCATGGTGGGGAAGACCTCCGTGCGGACGCTCCTGTGCGTCGTGCGCAGCGAGGCGGCGAACTGGCGCTCCAGCCGCCGCTGTTCGGCGTCGGGGGACGTGGGTGCGGCCGGGCCCGCGCTCCTGCCGCCTGCCGCCTGCCGCCTGCCGCCTGCCGCCTGCATACGGGACCAGGGGCCTGCGCCGTCGTGCGGGACGGGCGCCTCGGGTCAGCGCTCCAGTTCCTCCCCGGACCGTTCCGGCAGCCGCAGATAGACGAGCGCGGACAGCAGGCACAGCGCCGCCACGTACCACGGGAAGGCGTCGGGAATCTCCAGGTCCTCGAACAGGGTGCCGACGTAGGGCGCGGTGCCGCCGAAGAGCGCCACCGCCAGCGAGTACGGGAATCCGATACCGGTGGCCCGGACCCGGGCGGGGAAGATCTCCGCGTTCACCGCCGCGGCGATCGAGGTGTAGCCGGTGAGCAGCACCATGCCGGCGCACTGGACCAGCAGCAGTGAGGCGAACGAGTCCCCGACCGCGTGCAGCATCGGCACGCACAGTACGGCGAAGCCGATCGCGAAGGCCAGCAGCAGCGGTTTGCGGCCGATCCGGTCGGACAGCATCCCGCCCAGCGGCTGGAGCAGCATGAAGAAGACCAGCGAGATCGTGCCGGACACCAGCGCGTCGCTCTTCTCGAGACCGGCGTTGACCTCCGCGTACGTCGGCAGGTAGGCGGTCCACACGTAGTAGGCGATCGTCCCGCCGGCCGTGATCCCCACGATGAGGAGGGATTCGCGGGGGTGCAGCCGCAGCGCGTCGAACAGCCCGGGGCGCGGTGCCCGGGCCTGCTGCTCGCTCCGTGTCTCCCGCGCCCCGCGCCGCACCCAGAATCCGGCCAGGCTCAGCAGCGCTCCGAACAGGAACGGCACCCGCCAGCCCCACTGGTGCATCTGACCGTCGCTCATGGTGGAGACGAGCAGCGCGGCGACGCCGCTGGCGACCAACTGGCCCGCGGTCGTCGACACATACTGGAAACTGGAGAACAGCCCCCGCCGGCCGGGGCCCGCGGACTCCACCAGGAACGTCGTCGAGGCGGCGAACTCACCGCCCACGGACAGTCCTTGCAGCAGGCGGGCCGCCACCAGCACCACCGGGGCCAGGCCCCCGGCGGACGCGTAGGTGGGCGTGACGGCGACCAGCAGGCTGCTGCCGCCCATCAGCAGGATGGTCAGCGTCAGTGCGGCCCGCCGCCCGGCCCGGTCGGCCACCGATCCCAGCAGCAGGCCGCCCACGGGCCGCATGAAGAAGCCGACGGCGAAGACCGCGAAGGTGGAGAGCAGCGGGACCAGTGAACTGCCCGTGCCCTCGGGGAAGATCTCGTCGGCGATGTAGGTGGCGAGGAAGGAGTACGCGAACCAGTCGTACCACTCGACGCCGTTGCCGACCGAGGCGGCGACCAACTGGCGTCCGGTGCGCCGGGGCGGACCGTCGCGCCACTCGTCAGGCCGGCCGGGCTGCGGCCCTCCGGCCGCATCCTGCGGCTGTTCACTCACCCGCGTCATCGATCGCCATCCTTCCGGTGCGCTTGCCTTGCGCACCGGGTAACGGGACTCCGCCACGCCGCCATTCCTGCATCTCCGCCGCGTCCCGGCATCCGGTCACCCTGGGCCCGGCTGGCCTCGGTCGACGGGAGGCCGTCCGGCCTCCGGGCCGCCGTCCGGCGGCCCGTGCCGCCGTGGAAGCGCGCCGGTGCGGGTACCGCGTCGGGGCAGAACGGGAGATGCCTGCGGCCGGGACTTCCCGACCGCAGGCACCCGCACCGGCGCGAGTCCTCTCAGTGACGCGCTGGGGGCTCGTCGGACGTGCCCGGCCAGTAGGCGGGGAAGGCCGCGGCGGGCTGCCGCCCGGTCTCCATGAGACCGGCGTCCGGCTCCAGCTCGGCCACGATCGGCGCCACCCCGTTCGGCGGGGCCACCGCGACGATGTCGGTGACGGCCTCGGGACCCGGCGCCGGCTCGCACCCGGGCACCGAACCGATGTGTGCGTCCGGCAGCTGCTGGTCCCGGTCGGTGCGGTCGAACAGGTCGCGGAAGGCCACCGCCGCCCCGCACTCGCCGATCATCCGCTGCGAGTTCTGCTTCGCGAGCCGGACCCCGGCGGCGCGCATCGACATTCCGGTCTCGTCCGCCAGGATCATCAGTTCGCGGACCAGCGGCCGGATCTGGGAGGCCAGTCGGCCGCAGGCTCCGCTGGGGCTGACCACGTCGCCCAGGATGACCCACCAGGCTCCGGCGGCGGCACCGGTGTTCGCGATGAAGTCGGGCACCACGCCGACCCCCCGCTCCTTCAGGAGCTGTTCGGCTTCGGGGGTGGTGGGCACGTTCGCGGCCTCCACCACGAGTTCGGCAGTGACGCGGTGGCAGTTCTCCTCGGTGATCACGTAGGAGACGGCGGCCGGGACCAGGACATCGACCTCCTGGTCCAGCCACGCGTCGCCGGGGCAGACCTCGTCGTCGTCGCGCAGCGCGGAGCGGTCGATCACCCCGCTGGTGCTGCGTGCGCTCAGCAGACCTTCGACATCGACGCCGCGCGAGGGGTTGCGGACCAGCCCCTGGGCGTCGGTGACCCCGACGATCCTCACTCCGGCGCGCGCCAGGTACAGCGCCGTGGCCCCTCCCATCGTGCCGAAGCCCTGGACGACGGCGCGAGCGGACGCAGCGGGGATGCCGCGGTGCTCCAGCGCCGCCAGCGCCGCCTCCGCCACGCCGAAGCCGCCGACCAGCTCCGAGAGCTTCAGGCCGTCCGTCCGGGTCGCGAAAGCCTGCCGGACGCGTTCCCGCGCTTCCTCCTCGTCCGGGGCGCGGACCATGGCGGCGTGGAAGGAGGTGTCCCCGAGGCCGACCCGCGCGAAGGCGCTGTCGAGCTCGTCCTGCTGGGTCCCGAGGTCCCCGGCCGTCACCCAGAAGCGCTCCAGCAGCGGCCGCACGCCCTGGAGGAACCGCTCCCGCACCCCGTCGGCGCGGGGGTCGGCGGAGTCGAAGTCGATGCCGCCCTTGGCGCCGCCGACCGGGATGCCGAAGGCCCCCATCTTCAGCGTCATCTCCCGGGCGAGCGCCGCGACCTCGTCGAGCGTGCATCCCGGCCGCATGCGCAGGCCGCCGGTGGCGATGCCGGAGACCAGCTGGTCGATCACGACATAACCGCGCGCGCTGGTTTCCGAATCTCGCCACATGACCTGCAGGAAGGGATCATGCTCGGCAGCCTGCAGCGGCGTGTCGACAGCGTTCTGTGTCATGTGGCACTCACCCTTCCGTTAACTATCCAGGCTTTATGTGCGAGCTTTCAGGCATCACCGCCCAGCGGGCAGAAATCCGCTAACGCACATGAGGGGTCGCACGGTCCTGTTCCACCGATCGGGCGGGCAGCAATACGCGCAACGGTCGTGCGGGTTTATTCGGGCAGGCCGAATGACACCCGCAGGGGTGTTCTTCCAGTGATCCCCAGAAAAGGGAGGGGATGGATGTACGCAGAGAACGCATCCGGTTGCGTTGTACGTAGCGACCACTGTGCGGTCGGGATCACCCCTTGTCAAGGTGTCTCAGGAGGCGGCTCCGGCGGCCGCGTGACCACCCCGGCGCGATTGGCCCGAATGGGTGAAGGCCCCCTGGTCGAAGGGGCGTTGGGACATGATGCCGACGCCGGCGCACCGGGGTGGCCGGAGCCTGTCGCCCCCCGCTCGCCACCCCCGCCCGGACGGCCCTCCGGCGGTCCGCACGGCACCCCGGATTCCGCCCGCGGGACGGCCTCCGGGGCGGAATGCGTGGCGGTGCTTTCCGCCGGGTCCGGACGGGCTCCGTTCGGGTTTGCCCGGTACCGCTCGGGAGCTTTACCATTCGCCCTCTCCATCCCTTGGCCCCCGGAACAACCGTTCCGCCCTCCCGCTCTCCGCAACGGCCTCGCCGTATTCCGCGGACCACCCCTTCCGCAGGCCGGAAAGAGCCACTCGGCCCCTGGCTTGCCATGAGAGCATCGGCCTGTCACCGTGCTGTTTCCGGAAAACTACGAGTCCGGTCCCCTGGGAGCGTTCCGGGTTTTCCGACCACCACGTATCCGGTTGACCGGGCGAAGTCTCCGGGAGGGCCGGCGAGCGCGTCGTGGGGGGGCCGCGGCGCCGGGAGCGGGGGCGGGGCGTGGCTGATCTGGGCGAAACCGGTGTCGCGGGCCGGGCGGGTGAGCGAGGCTTGTGCGGTGTGATGTCACGACAGTCCAGGCCCTCGGAGGGCCGAGGCGGCCTGCGCCTGTGGCCGGTCGGCTCCGTACTCGCCCTGACCTTCCTCGCCTCGCTGGTCGTGGCCGCCGCGGTGTTCTTCACCGGGTGGGACCTGCTCGGCGCCCGGGGAATCGAGCGCGAGCGGCGGCTGACCTCGAAGACGGTCTTCGAACTGGTGAAACTCTCCTTCGGAGTGGTGGCCGGGTCCGGGGCGCTCGTCGCCCTGGTCGTGGCCTACCGGCGCCAGCGGGTCGACGAGGACGGTGCCCGCCGGGACGCCACCCGTCTGCACACCGAACGCTTCACCGGCGCGGTCGGCCAGCTCGGGGAGGAATCCGCCGCGGTCCGCCTGGGGGGCGTGCACGCCCTGGCGGGCCTGGCGGACGACGCCCCGGACCGGTCACGGCGGCAGACCTGCATCGACGTGCTGTGCGCCTACCTCCGGCTGCCCCTCCCGTCCGAGGAGGCCCCGGACGGGACGGAGGTCCCCGGCAGCCGGCGGGACCCGGGCCTGCACGAGGTCCGCCGTACCGTGCTCCGGCTCGTCCGCGACCGGCTGCGCCTCCCCGGTGACCACCCGCACTCCTGGCAGGGCTACGACTTCGACTTCACCGGCGCCGTCCTCGACGGCGGCTCCCTCGACCACGCGCAGTTCTCCGGCGGCACGGTCAGCTTCGACGACACCGTCTTCCGCGGGGCGGTGGTGCTCAACGGCGCCCGGTTCTGCGGCAGTACGGTCAACTTCACCGGCGCCCGGTTCACGGGCGGCACCACGGACTTCAACGGTGCGCACTTCGCCGGTGGCCGCGTCAGCTTCGAGGGCGCCCGGTTCTGCGGCGGCGCCGTCGGCTTCGGCGCCGCGCTCTTCACCGGCGGCACGGTCTCCTTCAAGGGCGCGCACTTCGCCGACGGGGCGGTCAGCTTCCGCGGGGCGCGATTCTCCGGCGACCCCGGCAGCTTCCGCGGCACGGTCAGCTTTCACGGGGCCCGCTTCTGCGGCACCGCCGTCGACTTCGACCGTGCCGGATTCGCCGGGAACGCAGTCGACATCGGCAGCGCGGAGTTCTCGGCTGGTGCGGTGACCTTCACCGGCGCGCGCTTCGCGGACGGCGGCGCCGACTTCACCCGTGCGACGTTTGCCGGTGGCGCGGTCGGCTTCCTGCAGGCGCAGGGCGCGGCTCCCCCGGGGCTGGTGCCGTCGAACGGCGCGCCGCCGCCCGCCGGCGTGCGCCTGCCGGACAGTTGGCACTCCGCGCCGACGCGCTCGTGAACGCGCGGTTCCGCACCCTCCACCGCCGCGGCCCGGAAGCGGCGGCGGTCTCCTCAACGGCGAGAGAATGGACACGGTGATGACAGCCGACTGGCGGGCCGATCGGATCGGGAGCGCGCTGCGCGGGGAGAACCCCGCTGTGCTGCGGCGGTTGGCATCGGGGTTCGCGGTGATCGGAGATGTGCAGTTCCTGCCGGGCTACGCGCTGCTGCTCGTGGACGACCCGGACGTGGGGCGGCTGTCGGACCTGCCCAGGGCGAAGCGGCTCTCGTTCCTGTCCGGCGTGGACCGGCTCGGCGAAGCGGTGGAGCGCGCCTGCCGACGGCTCGACCCGGCGTTCCGGAGAGTGAACCTGGAAATCCTGGGGAACAGGGACCCGTTTCTGCACGCGCACGTGTGGCCCCGGTACGACTGGGAGCCGGCCTCCCTCGTGGGAGGTCCGGTGTGGCGCTACCCGCGCGAGCGGTGGAGCGCACGGGAGTTCCGGCTCGGACCGCAGCACGACCCGCTGCGGGAGGCGATCGGAAGCGAGCTGGACCGGCTGGGCTCCTGATCCCGCCGCGGACGGCGCCGGACACTGACCGGTGGCGGCGCGGAAGGTCATCGAGGGGACGATGATGCCCTGCCGGCGCGCGGCTTCCCGCACCGCGCCCGGCAGCGCGGAGACCGCCGAGAGCTGACCGGCCCCGGCAACGGCGGGGCAGCGGAGCGTCAAGGGGGGTCCGTCGGCTCCGCGGTGCGTTGCAGCGCGACCACGGCGGCATCGTCGCCGAGGCTGCCGCCGCTGTGCGCGAGCAGGTCCCCCTTCAGCCGCCGTACCAGCGTGTCGGGGTCCTCTCCCACCCAGCGGGTGAGCCGCTCGGCCAGCGGATAGAAGGCCCCTGCCTCGTTCCGCGCCTCGATGACGCCGTCCGTGTACAGCAGGAGCAGGTCGTTCTCCTCCAGCGGGAAGGTGTCGGCCCGGTAGGCGGAGGAGACGAACTCGCCCAGGCCGAGCGGAGCTTCCTGCACCTTCGTCAGGAGCGGTGTGACGCTCCCGCCGCGCAGCAGGAGGGGTGGGGGATGCCCGCAGTTGACCAGCCTGACCACGTCTTCGCCATCGGGAAGCTCCACGAGGGCGGCCGTGATGAAGTCCTCCTCGCCGCCGCCGTCGGTACCGATGAGTTCGTGCAGGTCGCGGCTGACGCTGTGCTCCAGATAGCCTGCGAGGGAGGACAGTTCGTCGTGCTGGTACGCGGCTTCACGGAACGCGCCGAGCAGCAGTGCCGCGTCGCTGACCGAACTCAGTCCCTTTCCCCGGACATCACCGATGATCGCCCTGGTGCGGCTGCCGACGCGCGCGGCGGCGAACAGGTCGCCGCCGACCTGTGCCTCCTCTTCGGCCGCCAGGTAGAGGGAGGCGACCCGCAGCGGGCCCAGCCGCGCGGGCAGCGGGCGGAGCAGTACGCGTTGCACGGCTTCGGAGACCGTGCGGATCTGCGTCATCTCCCGCTGCTGACGCTCGCGTGAGGAGACGAAGACGGCGATCACGACGGTGACAAGGGCCAGTGCGAGGATCTGCATCTCATGATTGAGGGTCAGCCACCCACGACGGGTGACTCCGATCGCGAGCTGTGCCGCCGTGGCCACCACGCCCACCGCCACCACCAGCCGCCAGCCTCCCAGCGCAGCCGTGACCGCCGGTGCCGCGACCAGAACGGGGCCGAGGTGCACGTCCGGGGGCGCGAGGATGTCCACCACCAGCACGGCGACGATCAGGCCGAGCGGGAGGGCCAACAGCGCATGGCGCGGTCGCCATGGCCGTGCCGTGCCCCGAAGACTCCGAACCGAACCCACGGGCCCTGTATATCTCGCGTCCCCTCCCGACGCTCGCCCCCACACCGGTGCCCCGCTCCCCTGGGCGGAGGCTGGTCCGCGTACCGACGCGGGGCGTGGCAGGTGCCGACACCGGGCCGAGACAGCGGTACGTCGCAGCACCGTGGTGCGCTACGCGTCCTCGCCCACCGCTCCGTATGGCATGCGGCGCAGCCTGCTCTCCGGCTGCCCGACGGGCTTCCGGCCGGGGTCTGCCGCGGGGTTCGCCACCAGGGTCGCCGGACCTGGACGCGTTCCGCCCGGCGCGGTCGGCCGCAGGTGTCTCGACCGGTTCTTAACCCGGCCTTAAGCGGTCCTCGAGCATCTTGACCGCTTCCGCCGACTCGGGCATGGTCTAGACCAAGTACGGGATGTGTGTCCGTGAGCCCGGGACCCGGCGCGCGGAACAGCGTCCTCCACCGCCGCCCCTTCCTCCCGACCGGCCCTACCACTGCGGACCCCGTCGGCTCGGCCCGGTCCGTCGCTCACCCCTCCCACGCACAGGTGTTCCATCCGGGCCGAGTCGGGGCGAGGGCTCGGCGGCGTCCGTCCCCCCACGGAAGGAACCCCCATGTCCTCCCTCACCGCTCGACTGGACCAGGCCCGCCCCTACGCGACCGGAATGTTCCGGATCGTCGTCGGCCTGCTCTTCCTCTGCCACGGAGCCGCGTCGCTCTTCGGAGTGCTCGGCGGTGCGAAGGGCGGCGGCACCGTGCCGGTGGGTGCCTGGCCCGGCTGGTACGCGGCGGCGATCCAGTTCGCCGGGGGCCTGCTGGTCCTGCTCGGCGCGGGGACCAGGACAGCGGCCTTCGTCTCGTCCGGCTCGATGGCCTACGCCTACTTCGCGGTCCACCAGCCCAGGGGCCTCTTCCCCCTGCAGAACGACGGGGAAGCCTCGGCGATGTTCTGCTGGGCGCTCCTGCTGCTCGTCTTCACCGGGCCCGGAGCTCTGGCACTGGGTTCGCTGCGCTCCTCCTCGCGTTCCCGCACCCGCGAACTGGACCGGCAGACCGTCCCCGCCTGATACCGGCCCCACGACACCCGCGGCCGCCCGGACGCCGCACGCCCGGGCAGCCGCGGGCCTCCACGGGCGCCGGACCCGCGCGGCGGGACCGGGAGGACTCCCGGCACCGGATCGGCCGTCAGGGCCGCAACAGGCCGCCGACCCACCAGTCGTGCGGCTTGCCGTCGTTGGCGATGCTGCGGTTGCGCAGGGTCCCCTCGACGGTGAAGCCGAGCTTCTCGGCGACGGCCCGCGAGCCGGCGTTGCCGACCATGGCCCACCACTCGATGCGGTGCACGTCGAGAGCGGCCCAGCCCCACTCGCACAGCGACCGGGCGGCTTCCACCGAATAGCCGCGCCCGCGCTGGTCGGCGACCGCCCAGTAGCCGAGTTCCCAGACCCCCTGGCTGACCAGGAACAGGCAGTACGACCCCACCAGTTCGCCGGTGTCCTTGCGGAACGCGCCGAGGGTGTAGTTCCGGTCCTCGGCCCAGCCGGCGGGGAGGTCCTCGGCTATGCGCTTCTGCGCGTCCGCACGCCGGAACGGCACCGGAACCGGCGTGAAGTACTGGATGTCCTCGTCCTGGCAGGCCTGGTACAACGCGTCCACGTCGGCGGACGCGAAGGCCCGCAGCGTCAGCCGGTCCGTCTCGAGAGTCACCGGGTCCATCGCCGCAGTATGGACACCCGCCGCCGGCGCGGCGAGCGAATATTCCGGTACGCGGCCGGGCCAGGCGGCGTTGACCTTCACCTTGGGGCAGGCCACAGCATCGGT
>NZ_ALAP01000047.1 GCF_000280905.1 Streptomyces sp. AA1529
CGATCTGGGTCTCGGGCCTGCAGGGCCTGGGCGCCGGCGGCCTCATCCAGCTGTTCAACAAGATCGGGAACATCCTCAAGAACACCTTCTCGAACTTCTTCAAGAACAACTTCGACGTCGATGTCTTCTTCAAGGTCGACAAGAACAACTTCCCCGGCCCGGGCAAGAACCAGTTCAACCCGCGCAACTACCTCGACAACCCGAACCTGAACAACCTGTTCAAGAGGCCCGACCCGATCACCAACACCCTCTGGCACGTCCCCGTCACCTTCCTCGCCCACGGAGCCGGCGAGGGCCTGGCCGGATTCCTCGTGGTCGGCGCGGTCTACGGCAAATGGGAGTTCCAGTGGAACGACTGGGTCGGCGGCGGCACCAGCGCCCTGGTCCACGGCGGCCTCCACACCGGACTCACCACCCCCGGCCACACACTCCACAACAAACTCTTCCCGAACGGAAACCTCTTCACCAACTACATCAACAACAGCTACACCACCGGCGGCCCGGGCGACGGAGGCGATCGGCCGAACGGCTCCGGGCCCGGGACCCCGCCGCCCCCTTACTCCGAGAACGACGTCTTCCCCGAGGCGAGGCCGGCCGTCAGCCCCGCGCCGCCCTACGCGAAGAACGACCCTCTCACCGGGCCGACGCCCACGCCGACCACCGGCACCAGCACGCCCTCTTCGCCGCCGCCCGCCTACTCGCCGAGGCCCCCCACCACCACCACCGACCTCGACTACGACTCGGGATACGAGTCCGACACCGGTTCCACCGATTCCGACATTCCTCGCTCGGCGCCGGTCGGCCCGAAGACGACCGGCCCGCTCGGGGCGCCCCTGAGCAGCCTCCCGCCGGTTTCGAGCCTCGCGCCGCCGGTGTCGAACCTCAGCCCGCCCCTCAGCAAGGGCTTCGGTACTGCGCCCGGGTACGGCGACAGCTACGGCGAGAACGACCTGCTCAACCTGTCGCCGGAGAGCGCGGACCTGGACGCGTCGGGATGGGACGCGGACAAGAACGTCTCCGGGCCGGGCGCGGGCCGCGGGCCGACCGGGCTTCCGGGATCCGGGAACGCGCCCGGCCGGTTCGGCAATCCCGGCGATTCCGATGTCAACACGCTGCTGGACGAGGAGAACCTCGCCCCCGGAGAGCAGGGGCCCGTCGGTGCGCCGCCCACCATGGGATCGACCCCTCCGGTCTCCCAGTCGCCCGGCGGCCAGCAGTCCCCCGACCAGCACACCGGGGGCCGGTCGGGCAGTGGCCAGCAGGGCGGGAACCAGCAGTCGGGCAACCAGGGCACGCGCAGGCCCGACGTCCAGGACGGCTCCGAGACCGGCGACCCCGACCTGGACCAGCCGGACGCCGGACAGCAGTCCGACGCGGACCCCCAGTCGACCCCGGAGACGCAGCCGGACGCCGACCCGGGCAGTGAACCGACCCCGGGCCGAACCCCCGATTCGGGCTCCCCGCAGGATGACGCACAGCAGAATCCCGCACCCCCCGCGGCCGTGCCCACTCAGACCGCCACCGGAGGCCCGGGGACGGCCGGCGGCCGCTCCACCGCCGACCAGGTGCCACGCGTCGACCGCTCCGACGCCCAGCGCCGCTGGATCGCGGAGCAGCTGGCGGACGCGGATGTCGTCGGCAGCCCCGCACCGCTCCCCTCCGACGCGATGATCAGCCTCGCCCAACTGGAGGAAGCGGGCTTCACCCCGGGCCCCGTCCAGCGCACCGCCGCCGAGATGAACAACGGTCTGCTGACCGTGGGCGACAGCCGGCTCACCCCGCTGGAGCTGACGCAGTTCCTCATGGTGCGGGACGCATCCTGGACGCCCGGACTCGACACGGTCGCGGCCAAGGCCTCCGAACGGATCTGGCAGTCGGCGTACGAGGACTTCGCGGCAGCCGCCGCCGAGAGCGCCGTCTCCGACGACGCCGCGGCCGAACACGCCGCCCGCGCCTGGGAGTCCGCGCTCACACTGGTGCTGCCGCCCGGCCCGCATCCGGCGTCGGCCGACTCCCGGTACGCGGGCGCCGAATTCCGGGGCGCGGTACGGAAGGTCGCCGAGCACCTGCTGGCCGCGGGGCCGGACGCGGACTCCGCGGTGGCGCTCGCCGACGAGGCCCGCGACGAACTGGGACTGCCGCCCGCGGACCGCGTGGCCACCACGTCCGGGGGCCCCGACCGAACGGACCCGGCCGTCCCGCCGCCGTCCCCGGCCAAGGTCGTCACCACCTCCGGGCCGCTGGCCGAGGACGACGGCTCCGCCACGCCGCTCACCGACCGCGAGGCCCGCGAATCCGCTGCCACCGCACCCGCCGGCCCGCCGACCGCCGCGGACAAGGGCAAGGGAACGCTGGTCAGCGCGGACCCGATCCCGGCACCGAGCACACCGGAGGTGTCCCGGCGGGAGACGCAGATCGCCCTCGCCCGGGCGGACTTCGACGCCGCGCGCGCCGACTTCGCCGCGGCCCTGGACAGCATCGAGCAGATCGGCGCGCGTGTGGAGTCCGGCGTCGGAGGCAGCACCGACACCGACGCAGCGCTCGCGGCGGCCCGGGTCGGTGCCGACCGTGCCTACGGGAAGTGGGAGAGCGCGGCGGAGCGGCTGCGCGAGCTGGGTGTCGATCCGACGGCCTGGGACGAGAGCGAGGATCTCTCGGCGGTGCCGCACCTCGCGCACGACGCCGCCGAACGGCGCTGGATCGCCTCGCGGGTGACGGCCGCGGACCTCCCGGCCGACCTGGCGGATCTGGCGGATGCCGATCCCGCAGCACACGACGCCGTCACCGCCGACGAGTTGCGGAAGGCGGATGTCCCGCCGCCCGGCGCCGTGCCCACGAGCCGGCTGCCGCTGGCCGCGCTGGCGCCGGTGGACCGGGTCCGGGTGCTGATGGTCCGGTCCGGGCCATGGTCCGGGGTGCTCGACGAGACGGCGGCGAACATGGCCCGCCGCACCTGGCAGGAGGCGTACGCGGACTTCGCGCGGACGAACGCCGAACTGGCCGGCGGCACCAAGCAGACCGGCTCCGACGCCCTGCGCCAGGCGTGGGACACCGCCATGGGCCTGGTCCTGCCGCTGGAACTGCACCCGGTCGAGGCGCTGTCCTGGTATGCGGCCGGCCGGTACGTGCGTGCCGTCCGGGAGGTCGCCGACCTGCTGGCGGAGGACGTTCCCCGCGAGACCGCCCGCACCCTCGCCGACCGCAACCGGCGCCATCTCGGTCTGCGCCCCCGCGGACGCGGTGGTGCCCCCACTCCGACGGCCCGGCCGGGCGTCCCGTCCCTCCCGCCCGCTCTCACCGATCTGGCGGCGCGGCTGCCCGGGATGTCCGCGCAGGAGCGGACCGAGGCGCTGGCGCTCCTCCCGGACACCGAGCTGGACAGGCTGGCCGGGGACCGGAAGCTGATCCGGGCTCTGCTGGACGGCCTGTCGCGGAAGGATTTCGGGGCCACGGCGGCACAGTTGATGGTGCGCGTACCGGAGGGCGTGCACGAGCCCGAGGCCGCCCGGAGCGCGGCCCAGGACGTGCTCGCCCATATGCTGCGGGACCCGAACAACTGGTCCCGCCAGGGGTCCGAGGCGCCCGCGTCCGACGATCCGGCAGACGTCCTGCTGCGGGGCCCCAACGCCACGATGCGGATGCTGCTCACGGGCTTCCGCGCGGTGGTGATACCCAGGGACAGGCCCCTCACGGACTTCGCTCCGTTCACCGAACTGCGCGGAACCGCCGCGGCCCACGGGGGAGCGTGGGAGGAGAGCCGGGGCGGTTTCTGGAACGGCCACGCGGGGTTCGCCGAGGAGAACCTGCTGGGCGAGGAGACCAGCCTCTCCCGCAAGACCCACTCGGCCGACGGCTACTCCGACGCGTCCCACGAGTTCGCGCACGCCCTCCATATGACGGCGCTGCCCATGCCGGTGGTGGACCACATCAGGTCCGTCTACCAAGCGAAGATCGAGCAGGAGCGGATCAACGAGTGGGCGCTCAACTGGGGACAGGACGACGAGTTCGAGCCGGTGCACTGGCCCGACGGTCCCTACCAGGACCCTCGCGGGCGCCGTCCGGGGACGAACTACTCCTCGCACGACGAATACGAGTACTTCGCCCAGCTCTCCAACGCCTACCTGGGCACCAACACCGGGACCGACCCGTACACCGGCCAGCCGCACAACAACGGCGCCCAGTGGGTGCGCGACAACGACCCGGCGCTGCTTCCGCTGCTGGAACGGCTCTACGGCCCCGTCTCGGAGCAAGGCGGCCTCAAGGCGAATCCGTACGCCGAAGTGCAGGCCAGGAAGGCCGCAGCGGTCGCGGACGACGGCGCGCGGACCGGGACGACGTCCTCGCGGCCGGAGGCGGCGGCCACCACCGCCGGTGAGACGGACGCGCCGCCGGTGCTTCCGGAGGACCAGGGCCAGGACACCACCGCGGATGAGACGGTCGTGGCATCGGTGCTTCCGCTGGACCCGGGCACCTCCGCCGAGGAGACCGCCCCGGCCCCCGAGCCCCCCGCGGACGAGGGCACCACCACCGACGGGACCACGGACCCGTGGCGGCCCGGGAACGACGAGACGTGGGCCGCCTTCCGGGGACTGTGGGACGACGGCGCAGCCGAGGACAGCACGCTCACCACCCGCCCGCTGGGCACCCCGCTGCCCGTCCCGCAGGACGGCGAGAGCATGCTCTCCGCCGTCCTGGCGAGCGACCCGGCGCTGCTGCGCGACCGGCTCCCCGGACTGGCCGAACGTGCTCCCGAGGCGCACGCCTGGCTGGCGGACCCGGCCCGGGTCCGCCGCGATCTGGCCGGCCCCTCCGAGGCGCTGCCGGACACTCCCCACGCCGCCGTGCTCACCGCCGTGCGGGGGCTGGTCGCGGACCGGCTGCAGGCGGACCGCGGCCGGGGTGCCACCGAGGCACTGTGGCAGTACCGCCTCAGCAACCTGGGCGACGACTCCTTCGCGGCCCGCGTCGCCGGGATGGACCTGGCCGAACTCGTCACCCGGCTGGCCGACCTGGGCGTCCCGCTCCCGGACCAGACCGCCTTCGAGACCGAGGAGGGGCTGCGCGGAGAACTCTCCGACCTCCTGCTCCGCCACGAGCCGCTGGACGACCGGGAACTGACCGCGCTCACCGCCGCCGTCCTGGACTGGACGGACCACTGGAACTCCGCCGAGGGCGAGGCGTTCCTGCCGCTGCTGGCGCATGTCCTCGGCGTGCGCATCGAGATCTTCCGGGCCGACCGGTACGGCGAGGGGGCCGGCCCTCTCGACTTCCGGCGCCACCAGGCCGTCGGCCCGGCCGACGCGCCCCGCACCGTCGAGCTGTTCCACACCACCTCCTACGCCCGGCAGTCCGTCACCGAGAACGGCGAGACCACCACCCGATGGGTGCCGACGAGCGACCAGCGCTACGCGGGCAGCACCGCCGTCGAACCGGTCACCGACACTCCGCCCGAGAGCGCACCCACGCCGACGCGGGCGGCGCAGGACCCGCGGTTGGCACCGGTTCCGGAACCGGCCCCCGCGCGCACCTGGAGCGACCTGCGGGAGCTGGCGGACGAGGTGATCGCCCGCGGCCCGGTGGCGATCTCCGCACTGGGCCCCTGCGCCGGACTCGTGCGGCGGCTGACCGACCGGCTGTTCCCCGGCGGCGGGGTACGGCCCGGAGTGGCGCTCGACGACCTGACGAGCAGTCGCAGCGCGACCGAGTACGCGCTGGCGCCGGGCCCCGGCTGGGCGTCGGTGCGCTCCTGGGACGTGGTCGCCGACGCGCTGCGCGGCTCCGCACCGGGCACCCTCGCCGTCGTCCTCGCCGGCAACCAGGGCGGCCTGCCCGGCCACGCCTGGACGGCCTACCGGCTCCCGGACACCGACGTACGCGGCGTGGCCTGGGTGAACCTGACGCCCGGCCATGAGAGGCAGCCGGTCTCGGACGGGCCGCCGGCCCTCGTACCGCTGGACGCGCGGGCCGTACTCGTCGACCCGTCCGGGCGGGTGCGGCCGAACGCGCTGCCGCTGTCACCCGGCAGCACACCCTCCGCCGACGCCTGGCAGGCCCTGGTCGACGCGCCCGTCAACCGCGAGTACGCGGGGGAGGGCCGCAGCGGGCTCGCCGCCGACCCGAGGAACTCGGCCACCACCCTTCCGCCGCAGCCCGCACCGGCCTCCGCGGCCCGCCCGGTGCTCACCCGGCCGGTGGCGGAGGTCGGTGACCGGCCGGGAGTCTCCCGTCCTGTGGACACCGCCGCCGGGGCGTCGGCCTCCGGCGGGCCGGAGGACGCGACCCGGAACGTGCCGGGGGACGCGATCCGCTCCTCGTGGCCGCACTCCGGGCGTCCCGGGCCGGTGCCGTCCTCGCCCGTCGTCTCCACGTCCGGCAGTTCGGACATGTCGATGGACAGTTCCGAGGACGAGCAGGGCGAACTCCTCCCCGAGCCGCAGTACCGTGCGGTGCAGGGGCTGCTGGCCGCGCTCGATCCGGCCGCGGCCGCCCGCGAGGGCGCGCTGGACGCGCTGCTGGACCGGCTGGACGGCCTGCGCGGGCAGCACCCGGAGCTGGCGCGCGGCCGGTTCGACCTGACGAGGCTGACCCGGAGTGTGCTGCATCTCGATCCGGGCGAGCAGCTGACCGACGCGACCGTCACCGAACTGCTGCGGGTGGCCCTCCAGCGCCCGCGGGCGGCGAGCCTCGCGGAGCTTTCGGCCTACCACCTGGCCACCCACGGGGAGGGACTCTTCGCCGACCGGTACCGGCTGCCGACGGGCGCGCAGGGCCGTCCGGCGGGCTGGAACTGGAGCGCGGACGGCATACCCGGCGACGCCGATCTCGCGGTGGCGGCACAGGTCGTCGAGCGCGAGGACGGCACGCGTGCCGAGAAGCTGATCGACACCCCCTGGGGGGCCGCGTACCTCTACTCGGCGTCCAGCGGCCCGTCCTGGATCTCGTTGCCCGGCTTTGGCGGGCGGCTGCGACGGGTGCCGTTCGAGGTGTTCACCGAACTGCCCGCGTTCGACCCGGACACCGCGCGGGTCCCGCAGGGCACCGATCTCCTGCTGGCGATGCCCCAGGTCAGCTCCCGGGGCATCCACCTCGCCGACGGACTGGTGTCCCGGTACGGCATGAACGTGCTCTCCAGCAGCGGGCGGCTGGAGTGGACGCGGACGGCGGAGGACCCGGACCGCTCCGTGCTGGCGATCACCGCCCGGGAGCGGCAGGAGCCCCTGGGCGGCTGGCTGCGCCGCGACCCGGACACGGTGCGCGCCGTCGCCGCCCGCGGCCTGGGCGACGCGGCCCACTGGAGCCGACGGGTGTCCTACTGGCCCCTCGTCGGGGACGACAACCGCCTCATCGGCTACGCCTCGATGGACTTCGCCGAGGAGAACGACGGGGGCTGGGACACCACCTCGTTCTACTCCCGGTTCACCGCCGGCACCCCGGTCGAGAAGTACGTCATCCGCTACGCCGACGCCGACCGGCTGGAAGCGCGCACCGTGCCCTGGGTCGCACAGGCCCTGCCCTCTCCGGTCTTCGGAGTCGCCCACGGACTGGCGGGCACCACCGCCTGGCACACGCCGCGGGGGACGCGGACCACCTCCGGTCCCGAGACCGGCCGGCTGGTCGCCGGGCTGGTGGCGCTGACCGGTCTGCCCGACAGCCACCCCTTCGTGATGGACCACTGCTACGGCATGATGCCGCGGCAGCCCGGCACCCTCGGAGAGGAGGGCGCCTCCGTCCACGACACGGATCCGGGGGGCGCCGACCCGCTGTTCGACCGGTCCGAGGCGGACCACGTGGCGGACGCGCTCGGTAGGACGGTGCTCTCGCACCGCCACCTGTCCACCGTCGGCGTCACCAACGTGCCGCTGCCCGGCATCGGTGCCGACGAGGGCGTGTTCGAGGTGCAACTGGACCCGCGGTCCCAGGAGCTGCCCCCGGAGCACGTGTACCCCGTCGCGCAGCCCAGCCCCCGGGGCGAAGCGCTGGACGCGCTCGCCCGGGGCATGGGCCTGCACCAGGGCACCGGGCCGGCGTCCGCCGAGGTCCGGAGCCAGACCCTGGGGCTGGTGCGGGTGCTGCGCGCGGCCTTCCAGCCCTTCAAGGACCGCAACGGGAACTACCGTTCCGTGGATGCGCACGCGCTGTCCCTGCGGGATCCCGACGACCCGCGGGGACGACTGAGCCGGGTGCTGGTGCAGGGCATCGGCGCATTGGAGCTGATGCGCCGTCAGGACGTCCGGCTGGGCCGCTCCGGAGCCCCGCTGTTCACCACGAACCTGCTGGAACTGCTGGGGGAGAAGCACCGGGACCAGACCGGGGAGACCGGTCCGCCGGCCGGACTGTCGCAGGCGGACCGCCGGCAGTCGCTCGCCGTGCTGCTGGAGAACGCGATCGCCGCGCGGGCCGAGCAGCCGGAGCGCGGGCTGACCCAGTGGATCGCGCTGCCGGAGGTGACCGCGGCGCTGGGGGCACTGCGGCAGGCGAACGACCCGCAGGCGCTGGCGCGGGACGCGCTGGGCCTTCCGGAGGGCGCTCCGCTGCGGGCGCCGGAGGCGTCGCGGCTGCTGTGGGCGGAGGTCAAGGCCGCGCGGATCGTCGGCTGGGATGCCGATGCGACGGCCAAGGGAGAGTTCGCCGCCGCGGTCCTGCGCCTGGACCGGGCCGACCCCGCACGGTTCCCGGAGGCACACCTCGCCGCCGTCCGGGCGATCGCCGCCGGCCGCGACCCGGACGACCTGGCCGCGCTGGCCTCCTTCGACCTGGAGCGGGAGGGAGTGCTGTCCTCGGAGGCGCTGCTGACCGACGTCGCGGACGAGGCCTGGGCCCGGGACTTCACCGGGGAGTTCGGGGACGGGAACTTCGACCACACGGTCATCACCCCGATGAGGCAGCAGCCGGACGGCTCGTTCCGACCGGAACGTCCCGTCCCCGCGCCCTGGCACGACGAGGACGAGCCGGACGGCCCGATTCCGTTCGTGTACCACGCGCGGGAGGGCTACGCGCCGACGGGCGCGTTCGCCGATCTCGCCTCCCGCGATCCGCTGCTGCGCGGGCCGAACGCACCCGAGCTGGGCATCCTGGCGGTCGGCCGGGCCATGCCGGACAGCGACGACCTCGAAGTGGACAGCCTGCCGGCGCAGGTCGCCCTCCACACGTCCAAGGACTGGTACGCCAGCACGCACCCCGTGGCGCTGCACCGGGACGGGGACGGCCGCGTCACCCTCGCCGTGTACTTCGACCAGGACGACGCCACGGATCCGCAGGACGTCTGGGGGTACGTCCCGTACCTGGACGTACGGGAGCAGCTCGCGGACACCTCCGGCGCGTCCCCGGCCTCCGCCGCCGCGCTCATCGACTCGGCGCCCCCGCACGCGTCCCGCCCCGGCCCGTCCGCCGTCACCTGGCCGCAGCCGACAGCGGCCGGACGGCCGGACGCCTCGCCGCCGCGCAAGCGGGCCCGGTTCGCCGAGGGGGATCCCGAGTCCGGCACGAGCCCGGAGTCCAGCTCCGAGTCGAGCAGCCTGAGCTCCGACTCCAGCACGGAGTCCGACTCCGAGTACAGCAGCTCCAGTTCCAGTTCCAGCTCCAGCTCCAGTTCGAGTTCCAGCTCCAGTTCGAGCTCCGAGTCGGAGTCCAGCGGCGACTCGGGCTACTCCTCCGGCTCCACGACCGGTTCCGAGGCCGCCTCCGAGACGAGCAGCAGCTCCAGCTCCGGAAGCGAGTCCGGGACCGAGTCCGACTCGGGCCTCGGCTCCGACGCGGAGGCGGGCTACGAGTCCGACCTCGACTCCGAGACGGACGAGGAGCCCATGCCGGGCCCGGCAGCCACGGCGCCGTCGGGGCCCGCGCCGCGGTCCGCCGCCGGGCCCGCGGCGTCGTCCGCTCCCGGCACCGTCACGTCCTCGGCCGCGGCACCGCGCACTGCTCCGCGGCGCGTGCTCACCCAGCCGGTCGGCGACCCGACGTCCCCGTTCCGGCCCTCGTCGGCCGTGCCGTCCCTGGCCGACGCGTCGCAGAACGCACCGGTGCGCTCGCCGTACGCGCGCCGGCAGGCGCCGCAGACGAGCATGCCGCAGGGCGGAATCGGGACCGCGCCCACGGGGCTGTCCGGCGGGCCGGGCGGGCGCGGGGGCTCCCGGATCCCCACGGCGATCCCGGCTCCTGCGGACCCCTACGACCGGATCCTCCGGACTCTCCACGGCCCCCGGTTCGCTGACCGCCCCCGCACCGCGGAGCGGTCGGCCCTGGCCCGGCTGGACACGCTGCGGAAGAAGCACCTGTCGCTGCAGGGCGGCTCGCTCGCCCTCGATCCGCTGGCCCGGCAGGTGCTGCTGCTGGACCCGGAGCAGCCGGTGACGCCGGAGCACCGGCGGGAGCTGCTGGCCGTGGCGATGGACGCGCGCGCGGAGCGGGTGGCGAACCTGGCGGGTCTGTCCGCGGTGCGGCTGGTGCGCCAGGGCGTGCTGCACGACCGGTTCCGGCGTCGAGGTCCCGAAGGGGACTGGCGGGGCTGGGACTGGAACAGGCCGCGTGTGCCGCTCGGTGCCGACGTGACCAGGTCGGCGCTGGAGGTGGTCGACCCCGCCGACGGTACGGTGCGCTTCGCCGACGACGGCTCCGCGCCGTGGAGCAGCGGGCCCGACCCGTATCTGCTGACCGCGGAGTCCGACCGGACGGGGATCCGGGTGCGGGGTCAGGAGGGCTTCTCGCAGCGGGTGCCCCCCGAGGTGTTCTTCGAGCTGATGGGGTTCGATGCCGAGCTGGACCGGGCGGCTCGGGACGTTCCCGTTCTGCTGGCGATGTCCGAGGCCAGCGCCTGGAACATGCATCTTCAGGACGCGCTCGCGGACCGCCACGACCGCGATGTCTGGGCCCCCAACGGCGTCGGCCGGTGGGTTCCGTCGACCGACGATTCGGACCGGCACGTGTTCGTGCTGTCGGTCCGGGAACATGTCGGGCTGCATGCGCAGTGGCTGCTCCGGCACCCCTCCGAGGTCCGGGCCGGTGCCAGGCTGCCGCACGGCGGTGCGGTCGACTGGGCCCGGCCGGAGATCGCCTATCCCCTGGCGGGCTCGGACCACCGGCTGAACGCGTTCATCTCCATGGACCTCCCCGCCGAGCCGGACCAGGGCTACCTCCGCAGCGCCCTGGCACGCCTGCTGGACAACACCACGTCGTGGGTCACCCTGCGCACGGGCCGATTCGGTCTGCACGTCCCGCACCGGCTGCCCTGGCTCGAGGGCGGACGGCCCCGTCCTGTCTTCGTGAACTACCACGGAGGCGCGGGATCGAGTTCCTGGTTCACCCCGGACGGGATGGAAGAGGTCGACGCTCCGGAGACAGGCCGCCGGGTGGCGCGTCTGGTCTCGCTGTTCGGCCTGTCGCGCAGGCATCCGCTGGCCCTGCTCTCCTGCTTCGGCGCGATGCCCGGGGGAACGGACCGCAGCCTGCCCAACCCTGCGGTGCACACCGGCCGTTCGCGTCCGGCCGACCCGCTGCGGAGGCCTGCCGGGGCCGACCCGCTCTCCGAACCGGCCGCCGGGCAGTACGTGGCGAACGAGGCCGACCGCGAGGTCTGGGCCTCCAACTACACGCTCGCCATGAACTTCGCCCAGGGCCTCATCCCCCCGAACCATCCTGACGAGATGGTCATCAGCCTGATGACGGACGAGCGGAGTCCCGGCGCGGAGTGGGCACGCTTCCTGCCGGAGCCGAAGGGCCGGGCCCTGGACCGCATCGCGGACTGGGCGCATCTGTACGACGGACGTGGGCGGGCGCCGGACGAGGTGCGGGAGCAGGCGCTGCGGCTGGTGCGGGCGCTGCGGTTGGTCTTCGGCGCGGACGTGGCGAGCCGCAAGGACTACCGCAAGCTGGTCAGCGGCATCGGTTCGCTGGAGATGCGCCGGACGGCCGACCCGGCTCTGGAAGAACATCCCGGGGCACGGCTGTTCAGCATGGAGCTGTTCGACGCGCTGGTCCGGAAGTACGCGGGCGTCGGCCCGGGTGAACCGGGGGCCACCGTCGGCGATTACGACCGTCTGCTGAAGGCGGCGGCGAACCAGGGAGGCAGGGGGCGGCGGCTCCCGTTGACCCGTTGGCTGGCGCTGCCCGATCTGACCGGCGCGCTGGCGGACCTGGCGGCCGCTCCGGATCCGGAAGGACGGGTCAGGGAACTGCTGGACCTGCCCGACGACGGCGAGCCGGTCGACGAGGCCGACTGGTCGCGGACCGCGTGGGCGCAGGCCAGGGCCGCCGAGTTCCTCCGCACGATCCAGGACGAGGGTGAGTTCGCCGAGCAGGTGCTGCGGCTGCCCGGCCCGGCCCCGAGCCGATTCGGTGAGGCCGGGCTGGTGGTGCGTGACGCGCTGATCGCCGGTCGCGACCCCTGGAACATGGACGACCTGATCGCCTTCCGCCGGGAGTGGAAGGGCGAGCTGTCCTCGTTCACGCTGAACACCGACGAGAACGGAACCCCGTGGGGCAGGTCCTTCGGCCTGCCGGCCCAAAGCGCCGACCCCGTGGACCTGAGCACCGTCACACTGCTGTCCCTGGGAGCCGACGGCAGGACGCTGGAGGTCCACGACACCGAACCCGCACCCTGGGCGTCCGCTGACGACAGTCCCCCCTTCGTCTACGACCTCGCCGACGACGAGCCGGTGGACGAGGTACTCGGCTCACTCGCCTACCACGACCCGGTAGTGCGCGTGCGGCTGCCCAACGCGCCGCTCGTCGTGACGAGTCAGCAGCCGCCGCTGAACGGATTCCACCCCGCGGACGGCGGCCTGGGGATCCTGTCCCGCAACACCGGCAAGTGGACCTGGGGCTCGGACTTCCCCACCGGGGTGTGGACCGACCCGGTCACCGGTGTCCGCACTCTCGCGGTGTATCCCGACGCGAGCGGACAGCCCGCGCCCCGGGGCTCCTGGCAGGTGGCCCACCCCGAGGACGCGGACTCGCCGCCGCTCACCCCCAACGGGACCGCGACACCCGCCAGCACACCGGGCGGCTCGCCCACCCGCAGCGCCTCCCCGGACCCGGGACCCGCGCCGCTGATGCCCGCCTCCGGCGGGGCGACCTCCAGGACGGCCCTGCCCCCGGCCGACCCCGGCGCGCCGACACCCCGCCCGAGGGTGTTCGCACGCCCGGTGGACGACGCGACCGACGGCGGGACGTTCGACACGGCGACGCTCACCTCTCTCCGGGAGCTGGCCCACGCGCCGTCGCCCGACTCCGGGCCGGCCTCGCAGTCCGGCGTTCCGCGCGCGCCGGTGACCGTACCCATCTCGACGGAGCGGACCGGGCAGCCGGACTACCAGCGGTTCCTGACGATGCTCTACCGGGGAAGGACGATCCCCGCGGGGTCGCTGGAGGCGATGCGGCGGCTGGACCGGCTGCGCGCCCGGACCCCGGACCTGCGGGACGGTGTGTTCGACCCGCTCGCGCTGGCCCGCCAGGTGCTGATGCTGGAGCCGGGGGAGCCGGACACCCCCGCGGGGGCCGAGGAACTGCTGCGGCTCGTGCGGGATCCGCGAGCGGCCCAGGCGCGGAGTCTCGCGAGCCTGTCCGCGCTGCACCTGGTGGACCAGGGAGTGCTCGACGGCCGCTTCCGCCTCGGCAGCGAGCGCAGTCCCCGCGGCTGGGACTGGACCCGGGAGGGGCTGCCCGCCGGCCTGGACCTGAGCACGTCGGCGACGCGTACCGGACCCGTCGGCACCCCCCTCGCCACGGAGGCCGCCGGGTGGAGCGGCGCCGAGAGCCCGTATGTCCTCGCCGCTTCGGAGAGCGCCCCGGAGCGGGTCCGCGTGCGCGGACTCAGGGGATTCCGGCGGCAGGTGCCCTTCGAGGCGTTCACCGAACTGATGGAGTTCGACGCGGGGCACCGGAAGCTCGCGAAGGACGTCCCCTTCCTGGTCGCCGTCCCCGATGCGGCCGGGCGGAACCTCCACCTCCCGGACGGGCTCGCCCTGCGGTTCGACCGCAGCGCGTGGGCCCCCAACGGCGGACTGTCCGTCTCCGAGCCGGGGGAGGGCGACCGGCGCGTGTTCGTGCTGGAGGGCCGGGAGGAGCGGGTGCTCTCCCGCTGGCTGGTGCGGGATCCGCAGACCGCGCGGGGCGCGCGGCAGGACGGCGCCGACGTCGACTGGCACCGCCGGGAGGTGGCCTACCCGCTGGTCGGCTCGGACCACCGCGTCTTCGGGTTCATCTCGATCGACCTCACCAAGGGAACGGACTGGCGCCGGTCCCACACCGGCCAGCGGATCCGCGAAGCGGAGAACTACCTGGTCGTCACGTCGGGGCGGCTGCGCTACCAGGCCGTCCGGAAGCTGCCCTGGGTGGGCGAGGGCAAGCCCGCGCCGTTCTTCTCGTCCATGCACGGCACGCCGGGGGCTGCCGCCTGGCTGACGCGGGACGGCGTGGAGGGCGTCGGCCTGGAGGAACACGCCCGCAGGGTCGCCTACCAGGTCTCGCTGTCCGGGCTGCCGCAGGAGCATCCCCTCGTGCTGGAGGAGTGCTTCCGCGGGATGCTCGCCCCGGAGGGCGTCACCTCCAACCCGCCGAACCTGCGTGGCATACCCGACGCGGCCGATCCGCTGGAGGACATGGCCGGCGCCCAGCACATCGCGAACGAGACGGGCCGCCCGGTCTACGCCACGGTCTTCTGGAACTCCACCCTCTTCAGGGTGGGCCAGTCCGATCCGCCGCTGCAGGCCGCCTACACCGACATCCGCGGCGGCGACGCCCAGTGGGTGCTCTTCCACCCCGAGCCGCAGGGCGCGGCGCTGGACGAGGTGGCACGGTGGGCGCATCTGCACGACGACCCCGGTCCGGCCTCCCCGGAGGACCGGGAGCGGACGCTGCGGCTGGTGCGGGCGCTGCGAGTGGTCTTCGGCGCGGATGTGGCGAGCCGCGCGGACTACCGCGAGCTGGTGAGCGGCATCGGGGCGCTGGAGGCGCGCCGGCAGGCGGATCCGGCGCTGAACCGTCCCGGAACGCTGCGGTTCACCATGGACCTGTTCGAAGCGCTGGCGCGGCAGCACTCCGGTGCTGCGCAGAGCGCCGTGCCGGTGCCGGCGAGCGGATATCTGGCTCTGCTGACCGACGCGGCCGAGCGCTGGGGCGCACAGGAGCAGGGCCCGTTGACCGGGTGGCTGCCGCTGCCCGCGGTCACCAAGGCACTGGCCGCCTTCGACAGGATGCCGGACGCCGAGGGAGTGGTCAGGGACGTCCTGGGACTCCCCACCGGCTCCGCATCCGACGACGACTCCGATTCCGACCTCGACTCGGACTCGGACGCGGAGTCCGACTCCGATCTCGAGGCGCCGGTCGGGGAACGCGAGTGGTCGCGGACCCTGTGGGCCCAGGTCAGAACCGAGCAGCTGCTCCCGGCCGCGGGGATGTTCGCGCAGGACCCGGGGCAGCGGACGGCCAACCGGGCGAGCTTCGCCCAGCGCATGCTGGGACTGCCGGAGCCCGATGCGAACCGCTTCGCCGAGGCGGTCGCGGGGCTGCGCAAGGCGCTGGCCGCCGGGCGTGACCCGAGGAATATCCACGAGCTGGCCTCCCACCGGCTGGAGCGGGCGGGCGCGCTGTCCGGCGCCACGCTCCGGAAGGATCGCGACGGCCGGCAGTGGGGCAGGCTCTTCAACCAGCGGGAGTTCCGCCCCGGCGGCTTCGACGCCGGTACGGTCACGCTGTTGGAGCGGAAGGCCGACGGCACCGGGTTCCAGGCATTCGGCACCGAGGCAGCTCCCTGGCACGAGGAAGGCGGCCAGAGCCCCTTCGTGTACGCCGGGCGCGGCGGCGTCCCGTCCGCGCAGCTCGCCGACCTGGCCTACCGCGACCCGGAACTGCGCCTGCGCGCCGAACTGTCCCCGGTGGTCTCCACACTCGTACCCGCCGCCGACCTCGGGCTCCTCGCGGACCACACCGGCAAGACGTTCTGGGGGTCCGCCCACCCGACCCGGCTCTGGTACGACGACAAGCGCAAGGTCTTCACCCTCGCGGTGTACCCGCAGCCCGGAGCGCAGCAGGCGGTACCGGGCACCTGGCACAAGGCCGCTCCCGGCAAGGGCGTCACCGCGCAGGGCGCTCCGGCGTCGTCCGTGTCGTCCCCGGTGCCGAGCCTGGTGAACACCTCGGCCCTGCAACCGCCGAACGCGGCC
Organism: Streptomyces sp. AA1529; assembly: GCF_000280905.1. Classification (GTDB taxonomy): domain Bacteria; phylum Actinomycetota; class Actinomycetes; order Streptomycetales; family Streptomycetaceae; genus Streptomyces. The sequence continues at coordinate 16,158 of NZ_ALAP01000047.1, forward strand.
GGTGCGCCGCCCCGCCCGAGGGTCTTCGCACGCCCGGTGGACGGCTCGGCGGACGGCAGGCCGTCACTGCTGCCGCCGGACGGGCGGAACATGCCCACGCGCGGTGCCGGGCCGGAGGCCCCTCGCGGTACCCGGCAGCGGATGCCGCGCCGGGGCTCCCGCCAGGGGCCACCGGCCGTGCCCGGCACCGCACCGGCCACCCCGGCCGCGCCCGGGTTCGGGCCCGCGCCGATGCCGCGGGGTGTCGCCGAGCACCACGAGGTGCTGCTGCGGGGGCTCTACGGCCCGCTGCCCGCCGGGCAGTCCTACCCGGCCGGATCACGTGCGGCGCTGGCCCGGCTGGAGCGGCTGCGCGCCAAGGTGCCGGAGCTGCGGGACGGTTGGCTGGACCTGGCCTCGCTCGCCGAACGGGTGCTGATGCTGAGCGCCGACGCACCGGTCACCACGGTCGAACTGGACGCGCTGCTGCGCGTGGCGGCGGACCCGCGGGCGGAGCGGGTGGGGACCCTGGCGGGTCTGTCCGCGGTGCACCTGGTCCGGCACGGGGTGCTGCACGACCGGTTCCGGCGGTGGGGCCCCGGCGGCAGGCCGCGGGGCTGGGACTGGAACAGGCCGCGCGTGCCGGTCAGCGCCGATGTGACCAGAACGGCGCTGGAGGTGGTCGATCCCGACGGTGGGCCGACCAGTTTCGCCGACGACGGCCCCGCGCCCTGGAGCCGGGGACCTGAGCCGTATCTGCTGACCGCCGAGTCCGACCAGGCGGGCGTCGTGGTGCGCGGACAGGAGGGCTTCTCGCAGCTCGTGCCCTCCGAGGTGTTCTTCGAGCTGATGGAGTTCGACACCGCACTGCCCACGGTGGGCCGGGACGTGCCCGTCCTGTTGGCGATGTCCGACATCAGCGCCTGGAACCGCCATCTCCAGGACGCCCTGGCGCTCCGTCACGACCGGGATGTGTGGGCTCCCACCGGCCTCGCGCGCTGGGCTGCGACGACCGGCGACCCGAACCGGCATGTGTTCGTACGGCAGATCCAGAGGGGGAAGGGCTTCCACGGGCAGTGGCTGCGGCGGCAGCCGGCCGTGGTGCGGGCCGCCGCGGCGCTGCCGCACGGAGGCGCGATCGACTGGAGCCGGAGGGAGATCGCCTTCCCGCTGGCCGACGCGGACCACCGCCTCAACGCCTTCATCTCCATGGACCTCCAGGCGGAGTCCGACGAGGGGGCCGCACGCAGTCGGCACTACAGCTGGCTCACCAGGGTCACGTCGTACATCCCTTTCCGCACCGGCCGTCAGAAGCCGTATGTCGCACGCCTCCTGCCGTGGGTCGAGGAGCAGCAGCCCCGCCCGCTCTACGCGAACTTCCACGGCGGCGCCGGATGGAGTGCCTGGTTCACGCACAACGGCGTCGAGATCGTCGACGGGCCCGAGTCGGGGCGCCGGGTCGCGCACCAGGTCGCAGAGTCCGGTCTGTCGCGCAAGCACCCCGTCGTCCTGCTGTCCTGCTTCGGAGCGATGCCCGGAGGCCGCGACCGTTGGACGACGCCGAATCCTCCGGTGCGCGGTGGTCGTCCGAGCCCGGCCGACCGGCTGCGGCGGCCCGCCGGCGCAGATCCGCTCACCGACCCGGCCGTCGGGCAGTACGCGGCGAACGAGGCGGAACGGGCCGTCTACACGACCAACTACTCCAACGCCCTCAGCAACGCCCCGGATCTGGTGGCCAATCGGCATCCCGCCGAGCTGTTCATCCGCGTGTACTCGGACGAGCGCAGCGACGGGGCGGAGTGGACGCTCTTCCTGCCGGAGCCGACAGGCCGCGAGCTGGACCGGATCGCGCGGTGGGCGCACCTCCACGACGGCCGGGGCCGTGCGCCGGCCGAGGTGCGGGAGCGGGCGCTGCGGTTGGAGCGGGCGCTGCGGCTCGTCTTCGGTCCGGATGTGGCGAGCCGTGGGGACTACCGCAAGCTGGTGAGCGGTATCGGGGCGCTGGAGGCCCGGCGGCAGGCAGATCCGGCGCTGAACCGCCCCGGCGCGAAGCGGTTCACCATGGAGCTGTTCGACGCCCTGGTGCGCGAGCATGCAGGGATCGGCCCGGAAGCCGCGGGCGCCACCGTCGCCGAGTACACCCGGCTGCTGAAGGCGTCGGCGAACCAGTGGGACAAGGGACGGCAGGGGGCGCTGACCCGGTGGCTTCCGCTGCGCGATCTGACCGACGCACTGGATGTGCTGTCGTCCGTTCCGGATCCGGAAGGCGGGGTCAGGGAGGTTCTGGACCTGCCCGACGACGCCGGGCCGGTGGGCGAGGCGGAGTGGTCGCGGACCGCGTGGGCCCAGGCCAGGACCGCCGAGTTCCTCCGGTCGATCCAGGACGAGGGGGAGTTCGCCGCGAAGTTGCTGCAGCTGCCCGGCCCGGACCCGAGGCGGGTCGCGGAGGCGAAGCTGGTGGTGCGCGACGCGCTGGCAGCCGGCCGCGACCCCCGCGACATGGACGACCTGATCGCCTTCCACCGGGAGTGGAGGGGCGAGCTCGACCCGGCGACTCTGAACACGGACGAATACGACATGCCGTGGGGCAGGTCCTTCGGACGCCAGGCCCAGGGCTCCGGCCCCTTCGACCCCACCACCGTCACGCTCCTGCGCCTGGGGCCCGACGGCAGGACGCTGGAGGCCTTCGACACCGAAGCCGCCCCCTGGTCCGGTGGCGACACCGATCCCGCCTTCTTCTACGACCTGGCCGACGACCAGCCGTTGGACGACGTACTCGGCGCACTCGCCTACCACGACCCGGAGCTGCGGCAGCGGGAGTACGGCTCCCCGGTGGTCCTTGCCGGGAAGGAGGCCATACCGCCCGGCTCCGACCCCTGGGCCGACGGACCGGGTGCGATAGCCCGCAACACGGGCAAGCCCGTCTGGGGATCCGAGCTGCCGACCGGGGTGTGGACCGATCCGACGACCGGCGTGCGCACCATCGCCGTGTACCCGAGCACGACCGGGCAGGCGCCCCACAAGGACTCCTGGGCCCCCATCTACCCCGAGCACGCCGACCGTCCCGCCTCCTCGCCCAGCAGGCCCGCGACTCCCGCCGGTACGCCGCCGGGCGGCGGCAATGCCCCCGCCAACCTGGCGCGTCCGGTCCCGGAGACCGCGGCGCCGGTCTTCGCGGAGTCGGAATCCCCGAGCCCCGCTCCCACCGTCATCCGGCGGGTCGCGCCGCGTGAGCTGCCCGCGCCGCCGGCCAACGAGGCGGCCCGCGCAGTGGACACCGCCCGGGGTCGGACTCCCGCGGCAGCGCCGCAGCGGGTGTTCGCGCGCCCCGTGGACAGCACGACGGAAGCCGAACCCGTCATCCCGTCGCTGGGCAGGACGAACGCGCCCGCGAGCGAGGCCGGGCGGAGGTCCTCCCGCGACCCCCGGCGCGTGTCGCGCCGCGGCTCCCGGCAGGCCCCGGCTGCCGCATCCACCGCTGTGCCCGCGCAGGATTCCGCGCCTGCTCCCCAGCCGCTGCCGCGGAATGTCGCCCAGCACCACGAGACGATCCTCGCGGCGCTGTACGGCACGCCGCCACCGGGACAGAACTTCTCGCCCCAGGCGCGGGCGGCGCTGGCGGTGCTGGAGCGGCTCCGCTCCCAGGTGCCCGCGCTGCGCTCCGGCCCGCTCGATCCGAAGGCACTGGCCCGCTGGGTGCTGCTGCTGGAGCCGGACGCACCCGTCTCGGCGGCCGAGGCGCACGAACTGCTGCTGACCGTGGCCGACCCGATCGCACGCAACGCGCGGAACCTGGAGGTCCTGTCCGCGGTGCACCTGGTGCGGCAGGGCGTGTTCGATCCCCGGTTCCGCCGCGGCACCGAGACCGGTCCCCAGGGCTGGGACTGGACCGGGCTGCCCGCCGACCTGGACCTGAGCAGGTCGGGGACGCTGACCGGTTCGGTACGCGACCCGGCCGCGCAGCGCACGCTGCTGCGGGAGAGCCCCTGGAGCGGGGAGCCCACGCCGTATGTGTACGCGACCGCCGGCAGCGATCAGACGCACGTGTGGCTCCGCGGACGGGGTGACTTCGAGCGTGCGGTGCCGCACGAGGTGTTCGTCGAACTGACGGAGCTGGACGAGGGACACCGGAAACTGCCGGCCCGCGCCTCCTTCCTGCTGGCGGCGCCGGATGTCGCCGGATGGAACGTCCACCTCCCGGACGGGCTCGCCATGCGGCACGGCCGGCGGGTCTGGGCACCCACCGGCGCGCTGAGCCTCACGGACCCCGGGGTGCCGCCGCGCCGCGCGTTCGTGCTGTCCGGCCTGCGCGAGCAGATCCGCTCCCGCTGGCTGGTGCGGGATCCGCAGACGGCACGAGCCGCCAGGCCGGGCCGGGCCGATGTGGACTGGAGCCGCCGCGAGATCGCCTTCCCCCTCGTCGGCGAGGACCACCGCTACTTCGGCTACATCTCGATGGAACTCGACACGGCGGAGGCCCTGCGCGCCGGACGCACCCATCTCTACAGCCGGCTCGGGGAGGCCAGGGGCTACTACCGCCACCGTCCGGGGCGGAACGCGGGCGGCGCCACCCTGCACGAGCTGCCCTGGATCAAGGACGGGACACCGCCGCCGCTCTTCGGGAACAACCACGGGGGAGCGGGATTCGCCTTCTGGCACACGCCGTCCGGGCAGGTCCGCGTGGCGGGGGAGCAGTCCGCACGGGGCGTCGCGCTCCAGGCGGCGCTGGCCGATCTGCCACTGGATCATCCGCTGGTCCTGCTGAACTGCTACGGCGGGCTGTCCGCCTCGCGGGGAGCGCTGCCGAACCCGACGGTGACCGGCGGCAGGCCGGACGGCGCCGACCCGCTCGCCGACGTGGCCTACGGCCAGCTCGTGGCGAACGAGACGGGCCGCACGGTGTACGCCACGCCCTACTCGAACGCTGTCGTGGAGATGCGCAGGCTCCGTCCGGGGTCCCGGTCCGAGGAGCCGGTGCTCTCGCTCTACACGGACGAACGGGAGCCGGCGGCGGAGTGGATGGTCTTCCGCCCCGAACCGAAGGGCGCCGCGCTGGACGCCGTGGCACGGGCGGTCGGACTGCACCAGGATGCCGGGCCCGCCCCCGAGGAGGTGCGGGAGCGCACGCTGCGGCTGGTGCGGGCGCTGCGCCTGGTCTTCGGTGCCAGGGTGGAGGACCGGAAGGACTACCCGGAGCTGTTGAGCGGCATCGGGGCACTGGAGCTGATGCGCAGCCGGGACCCGGCGCTGAACCAGCCGGGCGCGCTCCGGTTCACCGTCGAGCTGTTCGAGGAGCTCGCGCGGGCGCACCACCGGCTGCGGGGTCCCGGCGTCTCCCGGGGTTCGCTCGCGGACGGGTACGCCCTGCTGCTGGCGGACGCGGCGCGGGTGTGGTCCACGGCCCGGGGGCTGCCGCTGTCGGGCTGGCTGCCGCTGCCGCACCTCACCTCGGCACAGCGCGACTCCGACGCCGTGGTCCGGGACACCCTGGGCCTGGGCACCGCCGCCGAGGTCACGGAAGACGATCGGTCCCGCACGTTGTGGGCGCGGATCAGGACCGACCAGCTGCTGGCCCGGGTCCAGGACCGGGGGGTGTTCGCACAGCACGTCCTGCTGCTGCCCCGTCCCGCGCCCGAGCGCTTCGACGAGGCCACCGCCGCGGTGCGCCGGGCGGTGGCCGCCGGCCGGAACCCCGGGAGCATCGCGCAGTTGGCCTCGCACGGCCTGGAGCGGGCGGGTGCCCTGTCGGACGCCACGCTGTCGAAGGACAGCAGCGGCGCCGCATGGGCGAGGACGTTCGGTGTCCAGAACGACCCTGCCGCCGATTTCGACCGCACCGTGGTCACGCTGATGAGGCGGAAGCGGGACGGGGCCGGCGGGTTCGAGCCGTACGCCACGGAGAGTTCCCCCTGGGCGGCGCAGCGGCCGGACGGGACGGCCTGCCCTCCCCCCTTCGTGTACGGCGCCAGGCGCGGCAGCGTGCCTCCGCCGGGGACGCTCGCCGACCTCGCCTACCGCGACCCCGCGCTGCGGAAGCGTCCCGAGGACACGCCGGTGATCACCACGCTGCCGCTCGGCGCCCTCCCGGAGCTCGCCCGCAACACCGGCAAGACGTGGTGGGGCTCGACGAACCCCGCCGGGCGGTACTTCGACCAGGCACGCGGCGTCCACACCCTGGCCGTCTTCCCGGCCGACGGAGAGGACGCGGCCCCGACCGGCACCTGGCGGCAGGCCACGGCGGACTTCGGCGACTCGATGTCGGGCCGCTCCCTCCCGGCTTCCTCGTCCGCTCCGCGGACCGCCCCTCCGGCGACCAACGCCGGGCCGTCGCGTACGGGGGCCGCAGGCGGGGCGCCCACCCGCCGGGTGGTCACGCGTCCGGTCGCCGCGGCCTCCGACGGAGCCGCTGCTGCCTCCAACGGGACCGCCACCGGGGCGCCGTCCGGCTCCCGGCAGGTCCGGCCGACCGCTCCCGCACCGCAGCCGACCAGTACCGCACCCCGGTTGACCGGCACGCAGCGGCAGGTCTACGCCGAGGCCCTCCGGGCGATGGCCGGGCCGCCGAGGGGCCGCGCGGACTATCCGGATGCGGCGTACACGGCGCTGGCCGCGCTGGACCGGCTGCGCGAGCAGGTGCCGGAGCTGCGGGGCGGGACACTCGACCTGGCGGCGCTGGCCCGGCATGTGCTCATGCTGGGAGCGGACGCGACGGTGGCGCCCGCGCACCAGCACGAACTGCTGCGCGTGGCCCGGGACTCCCGCTCCCAGGGCGCGCGCGGCCTCGCCGTGCTCTCCGCCGTCCATCTGGTGCGGCGGGGCGCGTTCGACGACAACGCGCGGTCACTCGACGCCCGGGGCCGCCACCGCGGTTGGGAGTGGACCCCCTGGCGCGTGCCGGCCGACGCCGATCTGAGCCGGACGGCGACCGAGGTGCGGGACAGGGCGGGCGAGCCGGTCTCCGAACGGGTCGAGTCGGCCCCGTGGGGAACCGGCGGCTATGTCGTCGGGGTGGGCGGCAGCGGTACGGGCCACGTCTCCATGACGGGCCCCTGGGGGACCCTGCCGCGAGTACCCGTCGACGTGCTCGTCGAACTCCTGGCCTTCGACCCGGTGCTGCCCACGGTCCCGCGCCGGGTGCCCTTCCTGCTGCCGGGACACGAAACCGCCACCCGGCAACTAGACGTCCAGGACGGGCTGGTGCGCCGGTACGGCCGGGCGGCGTGGTCCACCGACGGAGCGCCGCGCTGGACGACTCCTTCCGAGGGCGCGGCTCGGGTGCTCACCCTGCGCCATCAGCACGGTGAGGTCCGGGCGCGCTGGCTGCTGCGGGATCCGGCCACGGTGTACGCCGCCGACCGGCTGCGGGCCGGCGCTCCGGCCGACTGGAACCGGGACGTGATCGCCCGGCCGGTCATCGGCGCCGACCACCGGTTCTGGGGCTTCGTCTCCCGGTCCCCGCACACCGACACCGGCTTCCTCCCCGGCCGCTTCGCGCACATCGCGCTGCGCGTCGTCCGCCCGGTCGGCGGGCGCCCCGGACGCGATCTGGTCAGCCTGGTCCCGTGGTCGGCCGATCCGCCGCGCCGGCCCGTCCTCGTGGACCTGCGCAGCGTCCCGGACTCCACCGCCTGGCTCACCCCGGGTGAGGGGACGGAACGGTTCGCAGCCCGGGAGTCCGGGCGTCGGATCGCGCATCAGGTGGCGCTCTCCGGACTGCCGCCGGCGCATCCCATCGTCGTACTGTCCGCCCACCAGAGCCGGCCGGGGAGCTACGACCGTCAGCCGGAGGACCTGCCGGCCCTCGGTCGTCCGCCCGCCCGGGTCGACATGCTCACGCCCTGGCACGTCGGCCAGTTCGCCGCGAACGACGCGGGCCGGACGCTGTACTACATCGAGGACGTGACCAGCGCGGGCCGTGCGCGCGACGTGTGGCCGCAGATCGACTCCGACGCTCCGGTGCTCGTCCAGTTCCAGGAAGGGCGGGACCGCGACCGGCGCCGGTCGGGCATCCGCATCTTCCAGCCCGCACCCACCGGGGCGGTGCTGGACGCGTACGCGCGGCGCGCCCATCTGCACCTCGGTCCCGGCAGGGCGAGCGAGGAGGCGCGGGCCCGGACCCTGCGGCTCGTGTCCGCGCTGCGGCTGGCCCTCGGCGTCTTCGTGGAGCGCCGCCCCGACTTCCCGCAACTGCTGGACGGCATCGGCGCCCTGGAGCGGATGCGGGAGGCCGACCCCGCGTTCGATCCGCCGGGACTGCCGGGCGCCGGCCGGTTCACCGCCGAGCTGTTCGCCGCCCTCGGACGGGCGCACCACCGCGGCAGGCACCCGCGTACCGGCGCCTCGCCGGCACCGCGATTCGACCGCCGCGGCTACGAACGGCTGCTGGCGGACGCCTCCCGGGCCTGGGCCGTCCGCCGCGGGGCGACCCCGCCCCGGCTGTCCGGCTTCCTGCCGCTGCCGCGCGTCACCGGGATGCTGGCGCGGATGGCCTCCGTCCCCGACCTGGATGCCAGGATCAGGGACAGCCTGGGGATGCTGCCGACCGAGCCCGTGGGCGACACGGAGCGGTCCCGGGCGCTCTGGCTGGAGATCAGCACCGTCCGGACCGTCGGGGCCCTGCGGCGCCGCTTCGGCAGGGGCGAGATCGCCCAGCACATGCTCCGCCTTGCCGGCCCGGACGCGACGCGCTTCCGGGAGGCCGTCGACGCGGTGCGCAGGGCGCTGGCCGCCGGCCGGAACCCCGGGGACATCCATGCGCTGGCCGCGCACGGTCTGGAGACGGGAGGTGCGCTGGCACCGGACACGCTGCTGCGCGCGGCCGAACCCGACCAGGACCCGCCACCCGCGCAGCCCCAGCAGCAGCCCCCGCCGTTGCAGCCGCCCCCGTGGCTGATGCCCGCCCCGCTGCCGCGCCCCGCCACGAGGCCGTCCTGGGGCAGGTTCCTCACCGGCGGCCCCCACCCGCCGGGTGACTTCGACCCCCGCTGGGTCACGTTGCTGGAGCAGGACCCCGAGACCGGCGAGTACGTCCCCGGCGGTCGGGTGCGCGCCCGCTGGTATCAGCCGGACCGGCCCGCGCCCTTCGTCTACGTCGTCGACCCCGCGGCGCTGGGCGAGGACGGCGCCACCGTCCCCGCCGAGCAGCTCGCCCATCTGCTCTCCCGCGACCCGGAGCTGCGCAGGCCGGGTTGGGACGTCGACGTGGTCGTGGTCATGCCGCACGCACTGACGCCCGGTGCCGAGGTCCGCGGGAGCGGCCCGGGCCTGCTGGCGAGCGGCGCGGACCGGCCGGCGTGGTTCACCGCGGGGCGGGTCGGGCTGTACCGCAGCGAGGTCACCGGGCGCTACACGGTCGCGCTCTATCCGGAGCCGGGGCAGTCGGAGGCGCAGCAGGCCCCGTGGCAGGACATCCTCCCGGAGGAGGGTGCGCCGCCACGCCTGCCGGAGCCGCGGATCCGGCCGCTGACCGCGGAAGAGGAAGCGGCTGAGGAAGAGGAAGCGGCCGAGACGGCCATGGGGACGCCCACCGAGCCGGCTTCGGACACCGAATCGCTGCCGGACACCCTGCCGCCCCAGGACACGGGGTCGCTGCCCGATACCGCGTCGTTGCCGGACACGGCGTCCCTGCCGGACACCGCGTCGCTGCCCGACACGCTTCCCCCGCAGCCCGCGCCCGATCCCGTGCTCGACGCCGTGTGGAGCGGGCACCAGCGGATGCTTGCCGTCCTCCGGGAAGCCGTCGCGGCTGCCGAGTCGGCGACCCGGGCCGGTACCGACGAGGCGACGACGGCGGCGGCCTGGACCGAGGTGGCCCGGGCCCGTGCGGACGTGGAGAGCGCCGAGGCGCGCCTGCTGGACCTGGGCGTCCCCCCGGCCGACCTGGTCGCGGCCCGCTCCTCCGACGACGGACCGGACACCGGCGACGCCGCCACCGGCATCGGCGCCGGTCCCGGCCGCCCGGCTCGCGACCCCCTGGTGCCGAGGGACCCGGCGCACCGCGAATGGCTGGCCCGCGAGCTGACCGGCGCCGACCTGCCCGCCGGGCTGCCCCCGGCCGCGCCACAGGAGACCGTCGAACAGGCGGACGTGGACGCGGCGGGCGTCGAACTGTCCGTCAGCCAGCGGCTGGAACGGGACCTGAACGGTGGCGACCGTGTCCTCCTCAGCGGCTTCGCACCGCTGCCGCAGGCACAGCTGCGGATGCTGCGCCCCGGTACCTGGCCCGAGGCGCTGAACACGGCGGCGGCCAACACGGCCCGCAGGCTGTGGGACGCGGCGCGGCAGGAGTTCGCGGACGAACGGCTCGCGGAGACCGCTTCCGGCAATGTCACGCAGACGGACATCGACCGCGCCTGGACCGCCGCCGTCTCCCTGGTGCTGCCGCTGGAGCTGCACGACGTAAGCGCCGACTCCCGCTACGCCGGGTCCGATTTCCGGGCCGCGGTCCGGCTGGTCGCCGAGCACCTGCTGAACCAGACCAGGCCGGACCTGGCGGCGGCCGCCGAACTCGCCGACACGCTGCGGCGCGACGCACTGGGCCTGCCGAAGCGCTGGACGGGGGAGACGGCGGACTCCGACGCCGAGCCGGACTCGGAGACGGATTCCGACTCCGACTCCGAGCCGGACCTCTACGACCCGTCCGGCCCGTGGACCCGGCCCGTGGTCGTCGGCCCGGCATCGGGGCGGGGCCCCACGACGTCGATTGCGGCGAACGTCTCGGGGACCGCGGCGCACATCCCGGCGCGACCGGTGCAGGAGCCGGGCGCCGCGGCGGACTCCGACGACTCCGACGCCGAGTCCACCTCCGGCTCGGAGTCCATTTCCAGCTCCGAGTACGAGTCCAGCTCCGAGGAAGAGGCCGACTCCGGCGCGGAGTCCGGCTCTGACTCCGGCTCGGAAGCGGACTCCGGGTCCGACTCCGAGCCGGGCAGTGGGCCCGCCGCCGCACCCGCGTCCGGGCCGCGCCGTGCCGTGCCCTCTGCCGCCGGGCGGCGGCCCGTGTGGCCGACCAACGCGCCCCCGCCCGGCTCCGGCCCGGAGCCCGCCACCGGGCCGCGTCGGGCCCCGGTGACCGTGCCCGTCGCGGCAACGGGCACCGCCGCACCGGACCACCGCGCGCTGCTCACCCCCGCATTCGAGGGCAGCGAGGTCCCGGCCGGTGCCGTCTCGCTGCTCAAGCGGCTGGACACGCTCCGCTCGGCGGACCGGGAGCTGAGCAGCGGGGACCTCGACCTGGACGTGCTGACCCGCCGGGTACTGCTGCTGCGGCCCGACGAGCAGGTGACCCCGGCTGCGCAACGGCAGTTGCTCCAACTCGTCCGGGACCCCCTGGCCCGGGACGCGAAGAGCCTCGCGGAGCTGTCCGCGGTCCGGCTGTACCGGGAGGGCGCGTTCGAGCCGCAGTTCCTCCGCACCGACAGCCGCAACCGACCCCGGGGCTGGGACTGGACCGCGGGGGGCCGCTCGAAGGACGCCGACCTGAGACAGACCGCGGTGCAGGTGCTGGGCGCCCGGGGGCAGGCAACCCTCCAGGGCGTCACGCTCAGCCCATGGGGCTCCGACGCCTACGTGCTGGCCGCCGACAACGCGTCGGAGCTCACCGGTGAGCCGGCGGCGCTCCGGATACGCGGCCGGGCCGTGCCGCCCGAGGTGTTCCTCGCGCTGCAGGGCCTGGATCCGATGCGGGACGGCGAGGACGTCCCGAAGCACCTGCCCTACCTGCTGGCGATGTCCGAGGGCGCCGCGCACGACCTCGACCTGACGGACGGGCTCGCGGCGGCGCAGCAGCGGGAAGTGCACGCCACCAACGGCCTGTTCGCCTGGGAGCCGATCCCCGGTCTCGCCGGCCGTCGCGCTCCCGTGCTGCGGGCCCCTGAGGGCGTCGGTACCTATCCGAGCTGGCTGATGCGGGACCCGGAGACCGCGGCGGCCGCGGTCGCGCAGCGCGGCGGCCGGGCGTTCGACCGGGACCGGACGTGGACCGCCTTCCCGCTCGCCGACGCGGGCGGCCGCGTGAACGGCTTCGTCTCCCTGCCCGTCGCAGCCGGGCGGGACCACGCCTGGCAGCGCACCGAGGTCTACAGCCGGCTCGGCGAGGCGTCCTCGTACCTCGTCCGGCTCCTCGGCCGGGCCATGCGTCCGATCCTGCGGAAGCTGCCGTACCGCAGTGCCGGGTTCTCCCAGCCGTTCTTCGCGATCATGCACGGCAAGCCGGGCGTCACCTTCTGGGCCACCCGCGAGGGCGGGTACGAGCAGGCCGACGAGGCGGAGTCGGCACGCCGGATCGCCTCCATGGTCCAGCAGGCCGGGTTGCCGCCGCGCACGCCGCTCGTGCTGATGAACTGCTACGGCTCCCGGGCCAGAGGGCTGGGCCGGGGACACACGCCGGAGTCCCCGTCGGTCCAGGGCGCGCGGCGGGCCAGGTTCGACGCGCTGGCGCCCAGGACCGTGGCGCAGCTCTCCGCCACCGACACCGGGATGATCGTCTACGCGGCCGGGAACAAGATGGCGGCCGTGCAGAAGCTCAGGATCACGTCGCTGGGCAGCACGAACGAACCCGTGCCCGTCGTCTACACGGACGAGCGGGGCAACGACGTGGGCTGGGACGTCGCCGCGCCGGAGCCGGACGGCCGCACGCTGGACGACTACGCGCGCACGGCGCACCTGCACGACGGCCCCGGCCCGGCCTCCCCGCAGGTCCGGGAGCAGACCCTGCGGCTGGTGCACGCGCTGCGTCTGGTCTTCGGCCCCTTCGTGGAGGGCCGCCCCGACCACCCCGAGCCGGGGCACCCCGAATTCCGGCGGCTGCTCGGCGGGATGGGCGCGCTGGAGCGGATGCGGAGGGCCGACCCGTCGCTGGACCGCCCCGGCACCCGCCGCTTCACCAGGGAGCTGTTGGAGTCCCTCGCAGCGGAACACAGGTCTCTCCAGCGCCGGCACAACCAAGCGGCCGCGCCCCCCTCCGGCCCTCGCGACGCGTACCAGCGGCTGCTGCGGGACGCGGCGAGCAGGTGGGAAGACGGCCGGCGTGAGGCGCTCACCGCCTGGCTGGAGCTTCAGAAACTGGACGACGCCCAGCAGTGGCTGCACCGCGGGCCCCGGCCGGAGGCGGAGGCGCGGGTCCGCGACACGCTGGGTCTCGCCCCCGACGAGGCGCTGGACGAGGCGGACTGGCACGACGCGCTGTGGGCGCAGCACACGACCCGACGTCTCCTCGGCAGGCATCCGGACCACGCGGCCTTCGCGGCCGACGTGCTGCACCTGCCGGCTCCGGATGCGACGCAGTACGCGCGAGCCGTCGACACAGTGCGCCGTGCCGTGGCCGCCGGGCGCGACGAGCGGGACTTCGACGCGCTGGCCTCCTTCGACCTGGAGCAGCGCGGAGCGCTGTCCCCGCACACTCTGCTGACCGATGAGGCGGGGCGGTTCTGGGGCCGCCGGCTCCGCGTCGGCGCCTCGGGTCCCGAGCCTTCCGGAACGTTCGACCCGACCGTCGTCACGCTCCTGAAGAGCAGCGCGGACGGGAAGTCCCTGGTGCCCGGCGGCACGTACAAGGCTCCCTGGCAGGTGGAGAGGGAACAGCAAGGGCAGCAGGACATCCCGCCGCCGGTCGTCTACACAGCGGAGGACGGCACCGCGCCGTACGAGGAGCTGGCCCACCTTGCGGGCCGGGACCCGGAGCTGCTGAAGCGGCTCGAGAACACCCCGGTGATCGCGGCGTTCGCGCACGCCCTCCCCGACGGCACCCCGCACGATCCGGTGCTGGGAAGTCTGCCGGGGGAGTTCGCCCGCAACACGGGCAAGTCGAACTGGACCTCCGACGGGCCGGTCGGGCTGTACTTCGACCCGGAGAAGAAGGTCTACACCGTCGCGGTCTTCCCCGAGCGCGACGGAGCGACCGCCGCCCCGGTGACGTGGCGGAAGACGACTCCGGACGAGGGCGACCCGCCTCGCCCGAACCTGCCTCCTGTCAGTACTCGCAACTCGTTCGTGCTGCCGACCAACGCCCCACCCGCCACGGTTCCGGTACAGGCCGCGCCCGTCACCGCGGCGGCGCCCGCGTCGCGCCGGGAGACGGCGGTCCCGTTCTCCGGCGGCCGCGTCAAGCTGTCCGCCGACGAGCGGACCGCTGTCGAGGAGATGGCCCGGAAGTTCGCGGTCGAGTCGGAGTCGCACTGGCGGCTGGGGGTCGGCCCCCCGCGGGTCAAGATCGTCGCGTTCGCCGACGGCCATCCCGCAGCGGAACGGGACAGCTCGCAGTCCGAGCGGATCGCGGAGCTGCGGGCACGGGCGGTGGCGGCCGTCTTCCGCGAGGAGCTGCGCGGGCAACTGGCCGCGCTCCAGCGGAGCCTTCCGCCGGGACGGCAGGCGCTCACCCTGGGCGACTTCTCCTTCTCCATGAGTCTGGACGACGGTTCCCCGCGGGCGGGCCGGCAGCGGCCGACCACCATCCAGGTCCCCAGTCCGTCGGCCGACAGGGCGGTGCGGCGGCTCGACAAGCTGGCCGACCACGATGTGCAGCGGTTCGGCAGGCCGAAGCCGCGCCCGGACGACCAGGTGCGCAAGGTGCTGCACCTGTCCTCCAGGACCGCGGTCGGCGACACCGAACGGGCAGCGCTGGCCGTGCTGATGGAGCGGGCCGAGCGCAACGCGCGGCTGACGACCTTCGGGCAGCTCGCGGCCTTCCACCTCCAGCAGCCCACGGTGCTGGACCGGTTGGGAGTGACCGACCCCTCCCGGACGCGCCGGTTCACCGGCGACGGCGGGCCGGTGCCGGGGCTGAACTGGACGGACCGCCCGGTCGCGAAGCTCGACACCTCCCGGCTCGACACCCCGGGAGCCGGTCCGGCAGGCAGCAGCGTCCCCTGGCAGGGCATCCCTCTCGTGATCGCCGGTCAGGGGCTCCCCGGCCAGGTGGTGATGCGGCTGCCGAGCGAGGCGTTCTGGGAGCTGAGCATCGAGGAGGCCGTCGAGGTCGCGGCCCGGGAGGTGGCCCAGGCGGGGCTGGGCACGAACGACCCGGTGGTGCTCCTCGTCCCCTTCGCGAACCGCTACAACGAGCTCCTGCTGCGGATGATCGCCAACCGCACCGGCCGCACGGTGTGGTCGTACAGCGGCGAGACACCCCGCGTGAGCAGCTCCGGACGTATCGAGGTGGTGCACCGCAAGGGGCAGCCGGTCGGCACGTGGGTGGCCGTGGAGCCGGGTCTGCCGCTCGACGAGAACGTGCCGGACTGGCTCTGGGGTGCCGATGTCCGCACGGTCGTCAGCGAGAAGACCGGACGGCGGACCGGGGCGATGCACTTCCGGTCCGGCGAACTGGTCAAGGTCCGCGAGCGGTTCAGCCGGACGCTGGATCAGCAGAAGACGTTCGTGTATCTGAACCCCGCCACGGGGGCGCTGTCCGCGGAGCACGCGCTGCCGGTACCTCCCGGCATGTCGGAGAGCGACGCCATTCAGGACTTCGGACACGGTGGGCCGGGCCTCACGGAGATGCGCCGGTTCGACGGCAGCGGGTTCGTCCTCACGGCGGAGCAGCGGAGGGCTTGGGCCGCCCGCCTGGCGAGTCAGTTCCAGGGCAAGTGGCTCAGTCTCACGCGCTGCTGGTACACCACGGCGCCCGATGTCTCGCGGCGGGCACCGAACTTGGCGCACGCCGCGCCCCCGCCGTACGTCGTCGACCCCCTGCGGGACGTGTCCGAGGGCCAGGCGATGGCCAACGAGGCTCAGATGTGGGTCCGCTCCTTCGAACGGACGCACCGCGTCGGCGAGCTCGACGACGGCCGTCTCGTGCACACCCAGGACACCGATGCCCAGGGGCGGCTCCCCCGGGTGGAACTGCTCCGTCCGGAACCCCCGGCGAAGAGGCTGGAGCAGTGGGCGCGGGAGGCCGGACTGCACACCGGAGACGGCGCGGTCGATCCGGCCGTGTTGAGCCGGACCCTGCTCCTGCTGCGGGCGTTGAAGCTGACCTTCGGCCGGGACGTGCAGGACACCGAGGGCTTCCCGGAAATGCTGGCGGGCGCCGCGGCCCTGGAGGGGATGTGGCGGACCGACCCGAGGCTGAGCGCCGCCGGTCCGTTCACGCTGGGGGCGTTCCAGCGGATGGTCGCGGCACACCCGGCGGGCCGGAGCGGAGTCGATCAGGCCGGCTACCGGGCGGTGCTGGACGCCGCCCGGGAGGCCGGGGACACCACGCTGACCGACTTCCTGCCGACGGTGCCGACACCTGCGCTGCAGGCGGCGCTCGCCTGGCTCGGCCGGACCGGCACGGCGGGGCCGGCCGCCGAGGCGCCGCGCACCCGGCTCTCGGGCCGGCGGCTGGTCTCCTGGATGTTCTGGGCGCGGGTCGAGGCGCACGAACTGCTGGCCCGCGCCGGCTCCGGCGAACCCGCCCTCATGCGGAGGCTGCTGCATCTGGACCCGGCCGAGCCGCTCGACGACGTGCGGCAGGAGGCGGCCCGCCGGTTGCTGACCCGGGCCTTCGCCGAGGGCCGTGACGCCTCCGACCCGGCAGTGGCCGCCGCCTTCCACCTCGAAGAGAGCGGCGTGCTGGGCGACTCCACGCGGCTGAGCACCCGCTACCTCGACGGTGCGACCGGGCAGGGCAGGGACTTCACGGGCGACGCAGACCGGTCGGTGGTGGACCTGACCGAGACCGCCGGGGCGGACGGCAGGAAGGCCGCCCCCTGGGCCGGGGACAAGGACCGGCACGGCAACGACAAGCCCGCGCCCTACCTGGTGCGGGCCGAGCTGGACCCGGCCGACGCGGACTTCCTGCTGCTCACCGTGGACGGAGCGACCTGGCGCGCGACCCACGCCGAGTTCCTCGAACTCCTCGCCGCCGACGCCGCCTTGCAGGCCGAAGAGCTGAGCACCGGTGTCGTGCTCGACATCCCGGAACTGGACCGGCGCGCCCCCGGACTTGCCGACGCCGCCGCGCAGCGGCTCGGACGGCATGTCCACTCCACGGCGCAGGACTCCGGGGTCTCCGCGATCGGCCGGGACGGCACCGCCGTGCTCGAACTGCTGCCCGCGGCCGACACCCCGGACGCACCCTTGACCTGGAACCGGAGCACCCCCCGCTGGTCGGACCAGACGGCGCCGGCACCGCGCTCCGTACCGGACCCCCTGCCGGAGCACGCGCCGCTGCCCGCCGAGGGCACCGCGGCCGGACCGCGTCCGGTGCCCGGCATCGGCCGGCCGGTGCCCGGCGCGTCCGCCCCGGCACTGCTGCCCGGCTCCTCGGTGGCGACGAGCGCCGGTCCGGTGTTCACCGCACCCGCCACCGGCTCTGAGCCGCGGCCGGCGGCGGCCCGGCGCGCCCCGGCCACGCCGCGCTCGGCGACACTGCTGCCGTTCCGGGGCGGTGCCCTCGAACTGTCCGAGGACGAGCGCGAGTCGGTCCGGAAGCTGGCCCGCAAGTCCGTCGCCGGGGCGCTGCCGCGCTGGAAGTTCGGTGTGCGGCCCGACGAGGTGCGAATCGTCGGCCGCGGCAACGGACTGCCGCAGGACGGCGACGGGCGGATCCCGGAGGCCGGACGGCAGCGGGCCGACGCGGTGGCGGCGGCCCTCCGCGAAGAGCTGCGGCGGGAGCTGGCCGCCCGGACGGAGCAACTCCCCGACGGGCTGCCCCCGCTGACGGCCGACCACTTCACACTCACGGTCCTCGCCGACGAGGCGCCCGCGGACCCGGCACAGGCGGCCGACCCGCGGTGGCAGACCGCCGTCCACCTCGTCAGCCCGCCCAACAAGAAGGCGAAGGAGACGCTCGCCGCCCTGGACGCGCGCGACGTGCGCCGGTTCGGCGGGGAGACGTTGAGCCCCCAGGAGCAGGCCTCGTGGATCCTGCACCTGCACCCGGACACGAAGGTGGACGACGCGGCGCTCAGCGCGCTGTACGCCCTGGTGGCCCAGGCCGAGGCGGCGGGCCGGGCGAAGACCCTGGGGCAGCTGGCGGCCTTCCACCTCCGGCAGCCCGGTGTGGTGGACCGGCTGGGCGTCCTCGCGCCGCAGCGCGCCCGCCACTTCACCAGCGACGGGGTCCGGGTTCCGGGCCTGAACTGGACGCGGGACGAGCAGGCCGAGCTGAACCCGTCGCAGTACGGTGACTCGACCGCCGCCGCGCACGGTCCCGAGGTCGTCTCCTTCGAAGACGCCCCCTGGTCGGGCGACGCCTACGCGCTGGTGGACGACGGGCAGTCCGGCCACCTGATGATGCCGCTGGCAGGCTGGGAGCGTCCGGCCACCTTCGAGGAAGTCACCGAACTGGTGGGCCAGGACCTGGAGCGGCTGGCGCAGGAGGGCCGGTACCAGGACGCCCCGATCGTGGTGTCCGCGCTGCCCGCGCACTTCCATCACGAGCTGCTGCTGCGCATGATCGCCCGACGCACGGGCCGCACGGTGTGGTCGCACAACGGTGAGACCGCCTTCGACACCGGAACGGGCTTGATCGAGGTCACCCACCAGGAAGGGCGGCCCGAGGGCAGCTGGATACGCATCGACCCCGATATGCCGGTCGACGAGGAGATGGCCGACTGGCTCTGGGCGGTCGACACCCGGACCGCGGTCAGCGAGACCTCCCACCGGCCGACGGGCAGCATGAGCTTCAACACCGGGGACACGTCCCGGCGGGAGCGGTTCAGCCGCACGATGCACACGGCAACCGCATTCGCGCACCACAACCCGGCGACCGGCTCCGTTTCCCCGGAGGGCGCGCTGCCCACGCCCCCGGGCGAGACGGAAGCCGGGGCCCTCCACGACTTCGGGCACGGCAGCGCCGACGGCACGCTGAGCGTCCGACTGCTGGACGGCAGCTCGCGGCGGCTCAGCGAAGCGGAACAGGACCAGTGGATCGACCATCTGGCACGTTCGTTCAAGGGCAGCTGGATCAGCATCGCGCGCTGCTGGCAGGGCAGCACGCCCGGACGCACCCGCGGGCTGGAACACTCCCAGGGCGCGCCCTTCGTCCCCGATCCGCTCCGGGAGATCTCCCCGGGACAGCGGGCGGCCAACAGGTCCCGGCTGTGGGTGCGGGCCAGCGAACGAGTCCGTGTGGCAAGCCAGAGCCCGGACGGCAAGCCGGTGCACGGCCTGCGCACGGACGCACAGGGCAGGCGTACCCGGTGGGAACTCTTCCGCCCGGAGCCGTCGGCCGATGACCTGGCCCGGTGGGCGGCCGAGCTGGGCATGCCCGTCGACACCGACATCCGGCGCGAGCACGCGCAGGGCCGCGTGCTGGTCCTGGTGCGGGCGCTGAAGCTGACGTTCGGCCGGGACGTGGAGGACACGGAGGGCTTCTTCGACCTGCTCCGGGGGGCGGCGGCGCTGGAGCAGATGTGGCGCGGCGACCCGAGGCTGAGCGAGGCGGGGCTCTTCACGCACGATGCCTTCCGGCGGGCGGTCGCCGCACACCCGGCCGGCAGGCAGGGTGTGGACCAGGCCGGCTACCGCGACGCACTGGCCGCCGCCGCCGGGGCCCGGCGGGGTATCGGGCTCACCGAGTTCGTCACGATGCCGTCGGTGGAGGCCGCTCTGCGGTGGCTGGACGACAGGGACGCAGCCGCCGCGGTCAGCGAACTGCTGGGCAAGCGGCTGGAGAAGCCCGCGCCGGTCCAGGTGCTGGGAGCGTTCTGGGCGCGGGTCAAGGCCGAGGAGGTACTGGGCCGGGACGGCACCGACCAGGCGGCGCTGGCCCGCCGGGTGCTCCACCTGGACCCCGCCGAGCCCGTGGACGCGGCGCGGCTGAAGGAGCTGGGCCGGACGCTGACCCGGGCGTTCGCCGAGGGACGCGACGCGGCCGCCCCCGATGTCGCCGCGGCATACCACCTCCAGCGCTCCGGGCTGCTGGGCCGTGCCACCTCCTCCACCACGCTCGGCCTCACCGGCACGGCGAGGCGGGCACGGGACTTCTCCGGCCGGTCGACCGGCCCGGTGGACCTCAACACCCTCCGCACCGGCGGTCAGGAGTCGGACGCGCCGTGGCTGACCGAGGGCGTCGAGAGCCAGCGCCCTGACCCCTATCTGATCCGGGCCGAGCTGGATCCGGCCGACCAGGCCCACCTCGTGCTCGCCGCCGGGGGCCGCACCTGGCGGGTGACGCAGCGGGAGTTCGTCGAACTGCTCGCCGAGGACACGGTCCTGCAGAGCATCCGGGACGATCTCCCCGGGCGGTCCTCCCTGCGCGTCGACGTCGTGCTGGACATCCCGGAGCTGAACCGGCGAGCCCCCGAACTGGCGGGGCTCCTCGCCCAGCGGCTCGGCCGGCACGTGTGGGCGACCGGCCTGCCGACCTCGCTGCACGAGGGCGGCCGGGACGGCAGCTCGATACTCGGCGTGCCGGACCGGGGCGCCGCCTCCGGCACGTCCCCCGACGCCTGGACCGAGAGCGTGCCGCAGGACCCGGCCGAGCCGGTGGAGTCCCCGCGTTCCCTGCCGGACCCGGTGCCGCCGCACGCGCCGCTGCCCGGTGAGGAGAGCCCGGCCCGTCCCGCCGCCCCGGCAGCGGCGGGGGCACGTGCCCAGGAGCCGGGCCTGCGCCAGGCCACCGGCCTCGACCTCGCCGGCGGGGACGACGCGGGCAACGGGACCGACGCGGAAGCCGGATACGACTCGGACCGTGTGTCGGACAGGGACAGCGAGGTCAGCTCTGTCTTCGACTCCGTTTCCGACCCGTCCTCCGGCACGGACACGGAGAGCGAGCCGGACGCCGAGGCCGACGAGCAGGACGGAGCGGCCGGCGGCAGAAGCACTGAGCGGGCGCCTGGGGATGCTGCGTTCCCCGCGACCGTCCCGGTGGCTCCCGAGATGATGCCGGTGGGCACGGCCAGCGGCCCGGTCTTCACCGCGCCCGCCACCGCACCGGCAGCTCCCACCCCGGCGCCGTCCGCCGACCCGACCCCGCGGCTGCCGCGTTACCTGCCGACCCTGCGTTTCCGGACCGCTTCCGCCGATCTCCAGGCCGATGAGCGCGAAGAGGTCGAGAACTACGCGCGGCAGACGGCGCGGGTCGGCTGGGCGCACTGGAAGCTGGGTGTGGCACCCTCGCCGATCGAGATCACCGGCTACAGCAACGGACTGGGGGGTCTCAGCCGGAGGCCGCTCGCCAAGCGGCGCGCGGCGGCCGTCAAGGCCGCGTTCCTGTCCGTGCTGGAGGCGGAGCTGACCGCCCTGCAGCAGAATCGCCCGCCGGGCCACGCTCCCCTGACCGCGGCGGACTTCCCCGTCCGGGCCGAGCCCAACACCTGGTACGGCGGCCCGGGCTCCGATGACGCCGGAGCGATGATCAGGCCCGAGAGCTTCGCGGGGACGAGCACGCTGACCGAACTGGCGGAACGGGAGCAGGCCAGGTTCGGTGGGGAGCGGCTGAGCGCGGACGAGCAGGCACGCCGGATCCTCCATCTGGCTCCGGACCGCCCTGTGGACGACGGGATCCGCGACGCGCTGTACGCGCTGGTGGGCCAGGCCCGGGCGGCAGGCCGGGCGAGGACCATGGGCGAGGTGGCGGTCTTCCACCTGAGCCGGCCCGGTGTGCTGGAGCGGCTGGGTGTCCTCGCCGACAACCGTCCGGATCATTTCGTCGAGGGCGGTCGCCGGACATTCGGTCTGAACGGCGCGGTCGCCGGGCCGGTGGAGAGGGCCGGTTCGTCGGTCGCCGTCCAGCGGCGGGACGCCGACGGACGCAACGTCGACGCCGCCTCTCTCCGGGCTGCCCCCTGGACGGGGCCCCAGCAGAGCTATGTGCTGGCGGCCGGCCGGTTGTCGGGCACGGTACGCATGCGCCACCCGGACGGGTCCTCTCGTGAGTGGAGCATCGAGGAGACCGTCGAGCATCTCGCACGGGACCTGGAGCACGAAGGTGTGGACCCGCGCGCTCCGATCGTTCTTGCGCTGTCCTACGGAACCCGTCACAACCGGATGCTGATGCGGCTGCTCGCGCACCGCACCGGCCGCACGGTGTGGGCCCACAGCGGCGAGGTGGAGCTGGACGCTGCCACGGGCGTCATCCAGGTGGTCCACCGTGCGGGGCAGCCCCAGGGCGACTGGATCTCCCTCGGGCCCGACACACCGCTGGACGAGGCCGCGCCGGATTGGTACTTGCAGGCCGACGAGCGGCCCGTCGTCGCCGACGGCCGCGAGATCGGTGTCACGACCTTCTCGTCGGGTGAACTGGCCGGCTCGAAGGAGGAGAACGTCCGCTCCCGGAGCCGCGGCACGGCGTTCTCGTACTACAACCCCGCGACGGGCACGTTCTCGGCCGAGTATGAGCTGCCGGTCCCGGACGGTGCCGCTCCGGAGGGCGCGGACCATCTGGCCGGACACGGCCTGCCCGGCCAGGTGTCGCTGGCGATGCTGGACGGCGGCTTCCGCAACGTGGGCGGGCGGGAGCTCGACGAGTGGCTTGGCCGTCTGGAGGGTCTGCTCAAGAGGGCATGGATCAGCCTCGACCGCTGCTGGTCGGGTGTCGCCCCGGACAGCAGCGGATCGAGCACGCGGGCGGGACGCTACGAAGGGACGAGCGCGGCCGTTCCGTTCGTCGCCGATCCGCTGCGGGATCTTTCCGTGGCACAGCGGGCGGCCAACAAGACGCAGAAGTTCGTGCGTTCGGCCGAGGGGATCTCCGGGTCGCAGGGCAGGCGGCAGCGTCTGCTGTTGACCGACGCCCGGGGACGGCGCCCCCGCTGGCGGATCGACCGCCCGGAGCCGGAGGCGAGCCGGGTCGAGTCCTGGGCCCGGATGCTCGGGCGGCTGGACGCCGGGGAGCCGGCGACGCCCGCGGTCCGCGAGGAGGTGCTGGTCCTGCTCCGCGCGCTGAAGTTCACCTTCGGCCGGGACGTGCAGGACGAGAAGGACTTCCTGGATCTGCTGCGTGGGATCTCGGCTCTGGAGCGGATGTGGTCGAAGGACCAGCGGGCCGCCCGCCTGGGCCCGTTCATGCTGGACACCTTCCGGCACGTGGTCGCCGCGCATCCCGAGGGCCGCCGGGGTGTGGATCAGGCCGGCTACCGCGCGGTGCTGCGTGCTGCTCGGCTCGTGGTGCCGAACACTCCGCTGACCCGCTTCGTGGCGATGCCCGCGGTGGAGGATGCCCTCCAGTGGCTGCGGACCGAAGGATGGCCCGGCGGCTGGCACGACCTGGTCACGAGGGTGCTGCGGACGCCTCTGGGCGGGCCGGCGCAGACCGCCCGGATGTTCTGGGCGCGGGTCAGGACGCACGAACTGCTGCGGCGGCCGGGCGTGGACGAGGCGGTGCTCACCCGGCGGATACTCGGCATGGAGGCGGCCGCCGATGTCGACGACCGGGACCGGGCCCGGGTGCGCACGCTCCTCACTCAGGCGTTCGCCGAAGGCCACGACGCGGCCGACTCAGACATCGCCGTCGCGTACGCGCTCAAGCGTCAGGACCTGCTGAGCCTTGCCACCGCGCTGTCGACCGTGGGCCGCGACGACCACCGGGGGGCGGGACGCGACTTCACCGGAGAGGTGCCGCAACCGACGCTGGATCTCCGGCAGATCGGGACGCGCGAGGGCCGGCGCCCCGCCCCGTGGCTGGGCCGGAGCCGGCTCGGCGCGCCCCGCCCGGTGCCCTACGTGGTGCGCGCGAAGGCGGACCCGGCCGAACGGGACCATCTGCTCCTCACCGGCCAGGACGGTACCCGGCGGGTGACCCACGGTGAGTTCATGGCGCTGCTCGCCCTGGACCCCGCCCTGACCGGTGCGCAGGACCCCGCTGTGGGAGGCGCCTCGCTGACCGTCGACGTGGTGCTGGACATCCCGGGGCTGGAGGACCGGGCTCCCTGGCTGGCGGCAAGCCTCGCCCAGCACCTCGGCCGACGCGTGTGGGCCACCAAGGCGCGAATCGGGTTGGCCGAGGCCGGCGCGGACGCCACCTCGATGCTCAGCCTGGACGCCCCGTACACGGACGACATGTGGACGGAGTACCAGCCCGTCGATCCCGCCTACCCCGTGGCCGCCCCGCGCGCGGTGCCGGACCCGGTGCCGCCGCACGCGCCGCTGCCGGGTGAGGAGGGAACCGCCCCCGCGCGGCCCTCCCTGCCGACTGCCGGTGTCCGCGCGATTCCGATGGCGCCCGTGGCGGGGCCCGTACCCGTCACCGAGGCCGCGGCCCCGCATCCGGCAGCCGAGGCCGCGGTGTCCCGTCCGGCTCCCCGCCCGGCCCCGCCGGCGGCGCTGACCCTGCTGCCCTTCGCGCCCTCCTCCGCGCGGCTGACCCGGGAGCAGGAGGCGTCGATCGGCCAACTGGCGCGTCGAGTGGCGGCGCTCGACCCGGCCCACCACCTGGACGTGGAGATCACCGGCTACGGCAGCGGTTCGCGCGCGTCGCGGAGCCGGTCCGTGCCGAACCGGGCGGCAGAGCGGGCGGAGGCGGTGCACACCGCGTTCACCGGGGCGCTGGAGCGGGAACTGGCCGCACGCCGGCCGGAGTGGTCGCCCGCGCGGGTCCGGCAGCGGGTGGCGGCGGTCGTGACCGTACGCGACGGCGGCGCGGAGCAGGGGGCCGTCCCGCCGGTGCTGGCCGACGGCGACCGACGGGACCAGGCGCTGATCCGGGTGGCCACGGTCTCCGCCGAGGAGGCGGAGCGAAAGCTGGCGGCGCTGGACCGCACCGACCCCCGGATGTACGGCAAGTCGCCGTCCAGCCCGGCGGACCTCGCACGCCGGGTGCTGCAACTGCCCCCGGACGCGGTGGTGGACGACTCGACGAAGCGGGCGCTGGTGGCTCTCCTCGGGGAGGCCGAAGCGGCCGGGCAGGCCCGCACCCTGGGTGAGCTGGGCGCCTATGTGCTGCGCAAGCCGGGGGTGCTCGACCGGCTGGGCTGGATCGCCCCGAAGCGTGCGCGCCGCTTCTCCAACCGGCTGGGCGTCCGGGTCCCCGGACTGAACTGGGGCCGCCCGGAAGCGGGTGCGGGCAGCCTCGGCGCGCGCGAGACCCCGGACCGGGAGCAGGTGCGGCTGGACGCCACGGAGATCGAGGCGTGGCTGCTGTCGGCGGAGGGCCGGGTGGTGGACCGGCGGAACAACTCCGACA
>NZ_ALAP01000048.1 GCF_000280905.1 Streptomyces sp. AA1529
CGGTAGGCGATGCCGACGCGGCGGTACTGGGTGCTGGTGGCCTCGGGGGTGATGCCGACGCAGCGCCCGGTGGCGATGGCGGCGAGCCAGTCGTCGATGTCGTGGGTGTACTCGATGGCCGGGCGCGACTCCGCGGGCCACAGTTCGAGGGTGGTGCTGCCGGTGCGCCGGTCCACGACGACGGTGCGCTGCCGCGCCTCGTCGAGGCGGATGCTGCGGCGCCTGGCCCAGGGGTCGTCGGAGGCCATGGCGAGGACGCGGCGCTCGTGCCCGAGGACCGCGTGCGCGTAGCGGTGCCGGTCGACGGCGGTGCGCACCAGGGCGAGGTCGCACGCCCCTTCGGCCAGTCCGCCCGTCGGACTGTTGTGGCGGATCAGCTGCAACTCGATGCCGGGGTGGCGCTCGGCCCAGCGGCGCTGGAACTCCGCTGTGTGCCGGCCCGCGGAGGACCAGGCGTGCCCGAGGCGGAGACGGGTGCGCCCGGCGGTGGCCGCGCGGACCAGGTTGTCGGCCTCGGCGAGCAGCTGGCGGGCGCGGACCAGGACCTCCACTCCGGCGGTCGTGGTGGAGACGGTGCGGCTCGTGCGGTGCAGCAGCCGGACGCCGAGGAGCTGTTCCAGGGAGCGCAGGGTGCGGCTGACCGAGGCCTGCGAGACACCCAGTTCGAGGGCGGCGTCGGTGAAGCTCCCGGTGTCGACGATGGTGACCAGGCAGCGCAGCTGGCGCAGCTCCAGTTCCGGCCCTGACGCGTTCTGCATACGTACAGCGTATCGATGGCCGCTGCGATGCATTTTGCGTATGCATGGCGGCGGACGACAGTGCGGTCATGGCACGGTCCTCCGCACCCCGCGCGCACCCGACACCCGGCACACCCACACCCGCACCCGCACCACTCACCGACGCCCCCGCACCCGCACCCGGCGTGCTCGATGCGACCGGCACACCCGACGCAGCCGGCACAGCCGACGTGCCCGGCGTCTCCCACCACGGCCGCGGCCGGCTGTCCGGACTGGCGCTGATGCTGTGCAGCAGCGTCTCCAACCAGTCCGGTGCGGCCCTCGCCTCGCTCGCCTTCCCGACCCTCGGCCCGGTCGGCGTGGTGGCGGTACGCCAGTGGGTGGCCGCCGTACTGCTGCTGGCCGCCGGCCGGCCGCGGCTGCGGTCCTTCACCGCCGCGCAGTGGCGGCCGGTGCTCGGCCTGGCCGTGGTGTTCGCCGCGATGAACCTGTCGCTGTACGCGGCGATCGACCGGATCGGGCTCGGCCTGGCGGTGACGCTGGAGTTCCTCGGCCCGCTGACCGTGGCGCTGGCCGGCTCGCGGCGGCGGCTGCATCTGGGCTGTGCCGGGGCCGCCGCGGCGGCCGTCGTCGTGCTGGTGCGGCCCGCGCCGAGCACCGACTACCTCGGCATCGCGCTCGCGCTACTGGCGGCGGTCTGCTGGGGCTGCTACATCCTGCTCAACCGCACGGTGGGGGAGCGGCTGCCCGGGGCGCAGGGCTCGGCCGCCGCGGCGCTGGTCTCCGGAGCGCTGTATCTGCCGCTCGGGATCGGTGTGCTGCTGCACCACCGGCCCACGCTCGCCGCCGTGTCCTGCGCCCTGGCCGCCGGGGTGCTGTCCTCCGCCGTCCCGTTCCTGTCCGACCTGATGGCCCTGCGCCGGGTCCCGGCACACTTCTTCGGGGTCTTCATGAGCGTCAACCCGGTCTCGGCGGCGCTGATCGGGCTGGTGGCGCTGGGCCAGCAGCTTCCGGCGCTCTCCTGGGCCGCCGTCCTGGTGATCGTGGCCGCCAACACGGTCGCGGTCAGCACCGAGGCGCATCCCCGCGGCGCGGGTCCGACGGTGGTGGAGAAACGCGGTGGACCGGCGGAGCGGCCCGGCCGATAGTGCTCCGTATGTCTTCCCTCGTGCGCCACCTCACCTTCGACTGCCACGACGCCTACCGCCAAGGCCTGTTCTGGGCCGCGGTGCTGGAGGGCACCCTGGCCGACGACGACCATCCGGGCGACCCCGAGGCGCTGGTGACGGCGCCCGGCGCGGCGCTGCTGTTCGTGACCGTCGAAGAAGCCAAGACGGTCAAGAACCGGGTCCATCTCGATCTCCAGCCGCAGGACCGCACCCGGGAGGAGGATGTCGAGCGGATCCTGGCGCTGGGCGCCACGCTGGTGGCCGACCACCGCACCGCGGACGGCAGGGGCTGGGCGACGCTCGCCGACCCCGAGGGCAACGAGTTCTGCGTGGAGCGCAGCGCGGCGGAGAGGGGCCCGGCCGCCGGCTAGCCCACTGTCCGACGCCCGACGATCAGCCGGTGGCTGGTGCCTCAACCGGTAGGCGATGCCTCGCCAGACGGGCGGCGCTCAGCCTGCGAGTGCCGGCGCGGAGCTCGCACCAACGCACGGTGCCGAGCGGCGCGCCCGCCTTCGTCCGCTTCGCCGGCAAGGCGGAGCGGGAACGCAGGGCCAGACGTGTCCACGGCATGCCGCACGGACCGGGCCATGGTCAGCCACTCCCCTACGCAGCTCCGCCTCGCGTCGGCAACGAGTACGAACTGCCACCGGCCCACACCATCCCGTGATCACCCCGTTTCGGCGCTCCCCCGACTCGACATGTCCAGCCCGGGATGCCGTGTGCGCTGCTGCCGGAGAGTGCGGTGCCCATTCCTCCCACTTGTGACCAATAGGCGCAGATCTCATGAAGACACACCCCTTGCACACAGCATCACCTTGCTAACTTAGCGTCACATGACATTCAGTTGACATGCTCGACACAACAGGGGGGTTGTCCATGAACTTCGCCGAGGAATGGTCCCGACTCAAGACAGACGCGCAAGAGCGCAAACCTCGGGACGACGCCGCCATGCAACTGGCCGGATACAACACAGAGGCCCACGGACGCGGCACCAAACTCCACATCACCTCGAAGCTCCTGCGAAAGCGAGCCGGTGACGCACAAGAAGTCGCCAAGAGCTTCGGCAAGGCCGACAACATGGCGATAAAAGAAACAGGTGAGGTGAAGTCCGGCTTGTCCGGCTTCAAGAGTGCCGGTGCTTTCGCAACGTTCGAGCAACGCTGGGAGGGCCAGGTGCGGCACGTGAAGTGGATGCTGCGGGACGGACTCGCCGATGCGCTCCGGAAAGCGGCCGTCACCTTCGACACCACGGACCACAAACGGAAGCAGGACATGGACAGGCTGGGAGCCAAAGCCCACCAGAACTGACGCTGCTACTTCCGGAGGGGGGAAACGTGGTTTCATACCACTCACTGCTGCACGCCGATCTCAAACCGCTGAAAGAAGCAGTGCAGAAATGGCACAAGGTTCCGGGCAACTACCGGGAGGTGCGGACCCAGTTCCATCGACAGGTGGCGAAGGGGCTGCAGAACTCCGACATGGAGGGCGAAACAGCCGACGCGGCGCTGAAATCGCTGGGAAGCGTCACGCGCCAGATCGATGAAGCCATCGGAGAGGCCGAGGACACCTGGGAGTTCCTGGACAGCGCTTACAAATCGCTCAACAAGTGGCGCAAGAAACTCAAGAGGCGCGTCGAAGAGGTGGGGGAGGACAAGAACCTCGACATCGACTCCAAGGGCACCGTCCACTACAAGCCCAAGAACCTCGATGACCTGGAACCGGAAGATATCGGGCCACAGGCCAAGCGGTACAAGGAAATCGTCAAGGCCCACAACGACTACATCGCGAGGGTATTGGAGCACGCGACTGCGGCCGACGAGACGCTGCACTGGGCGCTGTCCAACGACCACAACGGCCGGGCCAAGGGCTTCGACAGCGACGGCGTCACCAGCATGTCCGACGCCAATCAGCAGCGGAAACAGGCCCGCAAGGACGCTGACGCGCTGACCCACCTGGCCTCCGCATACGAGAACGGTGGAAACCGCCCGAGCGCCGAGGCCGTGCAGAAGATGGCCGACAAACTCGCCCAGCACGAAGGCGACCCCTACTTCGCCGAGCGCTTCGCGACCCGGCTCAAGGCGAAGGGCACACTGCGGCTCTGGGAGAGTGTGGCCGGGATCGACAAACCCGGAAAGGAACGTTTCGCAGCGACACGTGACTTCCAGAAGTCCCTCAGTACCACCTTGGCCACGGCATCACATGTGGACAGCCCCGCGATGCACCAGTGGAAGAAAGACGTCATCAGGCTCGGTCCCAAGCGTTTCGCCAACACCCACCATGTGATCGCCCCCGGCGAGTACTACGCGGAGGCCGGCAGTGCCCCCCGCAGCGTCCGCGGCTTCCAGCTCATGAGCAGCCTCATGCGTTCCGGAGAGTGGGACAAGGACTTCCTGCACGACTACGGAAAGGGCTTCGACGAGGGGAGCGGGGGCAGCAAGAAGCACGTACCGGGTCTGATCGACTTCGAACGCAGCCAGGGCGGCAGCCCGCAGGAACTGTGGCAGGGCAAACCACCGCACGAATACGACTCCTTCCTCAACTACGGCAGGGGCAGCGACGAAGGCATGGACCCCATGGCGGGTTACATGGAGGCACTGGGCCACAACCCGGAAGCGGCACAGGACCTCTTCCACAGTGGCAAGCGCAATTTCGACGGCACGCCCGAGCCGAACGCGGACCTCGACTATCTGCTCCGCAAGCGCGACTGGCCCGCCGGCGGCCCCGGTCTGGGAGACAACGACCGAAGCTACGGCTACGACGAACTCGGCCACGCCCTCGAAGCCGCCGCCCTGAACCGGCCCTGGGACTCCCCGGAAGACGGCCTGCACCGTACCGCCGACAGCGCCAACGTGATGAGCCAAGTGATCAAGGAGGTCGCCGACCATCCCGATCTGGTCTCCGACAAACCCGGCCTCACCAACAGCACGGCGAAGATGGGCGCCGGCTACATCGACGACCTGAACAGAGGCGTGGCCAACTTCGGAGACCGGGAAGACGGTCAGGACCTGCGCGACGCCGCCTTCGGCAACCGCGGCCCCGGGCACATGTCAACGGTGCCCAACATGGACGCCATGGCGTTCCTGCGGGAGGTGGGCAAGCAGCCGGGCGGCTACGAGATCCTCTCCGCCGCCCAGGACCAGTATGTGATCAGTGCGATGAAGGCACACCCGGACCCCGACAGAGAGCTGAACATCCTCCTGGAGACAGGCGCGAAAAGCCAGGGTGCCCTCGACCACGCGCGCGTCGATGCCATCCAGAGCGAGGCCGACGGAAAGAGTACGGACAAACGTGCCGATCTCATTGCGGCAGCCGCCTGGAAGAAATACGCCGTGAGCCAGGGAGTCGGAGCCGTCAAGGGCACCGTCGAACTGCCCCTCGGGGGAGATAACGTGCCCTCCTACGCCTCCTTCGGCGTCCCACTCCTCAGCGGCGCCGCGAGCGGTGCACTTGAAACGCATTTCAACAACCAAATAGACAAACAGGTCCTGGAACAGCGGAAGGAGGAAACCAAGAAATACAACGAAGAAGCCATACAGGACAAAGAAGATTTCCTCAGGATCAGCCACCGGAGAGTAGCGGATTGGTTGGTGATCTACCGGAAGGCTCACGGAATACCCGAGGATTCCGATTGGAACGATGACAGGATTTTCCGAATGGAAATGCATTACAACGGTGGCGACACACAGGGGGACCAAGCCGATGGCGACTGAGCCGACTCGCGCGGCTGCGCTCGGGGCGGCGCTGTTTCTCGTCCTGGGCACCGCAGCCTGCTCTGCGGACTCGGATAAATCCGAAAACCTTCTGAAAGAAACGCCCCTGGATCAGGCTTGTGGTGGAATCTTCACCCAGCAGATGAAAAAGGAAGCGAAGAACCCGCGAGTCCACGCCGTCAAGACCGAAAGTTACCAGGAATCCGCCGCAGACCTTGTGCGGCCGGACGAACACACCCTATTCGCGTCGAAGAAATTGTGCCGCATCACTCCGCTGGAGAAGGACAAACAAATCTCGAGCTTGGTGAGCATCTACGCCGAGTGGGAGGCCACAAAGCCACGGAATGGAAAGTCCACGGAATGGCGCTCATCAACCAACGGCGGGCAGTTTTCCGGCTCGCTCGTCATCCTCTGCCCCAAGCCGGGTGGTCGGGAATTCAAGGAGCACCCCTCGGCCGAGCTCTCTCTTTTCGACGAGCTCCACCTCAGCAACAACTCACGCGCCAAGCTGCTGATCGCAGCAGCGAAAAAATTCGTCCCCCACATGCAGTGCACCAACAAGATCACCTACCCCGACCCGGACGAGGTAGCCCCCCGATAGACAAGAGCCCGCCTTCGCGCTCGCGGGTCAGCATCGCCGCAAACGGGTCGTCCGGAGGGCCCGGACCGGCGCGAGGCGCTGTCGCTGGCTGCCAATCGAAGCGTGATTTCCTCACCGTCAGCCAGCAGCGGGTGATGAAATGGCTGGAAATCTATCAAAATACCCTCGGCATTGACAAGGGCAACCGCTGGAACGAAGAGAGAGCTGCCCGGATGGAATCGCGATATGGCGACGGCGACACCCAAGGCGATCAAGGCGATGGCGACTAAACCGACTCGTGCGGCTGCACTCGGGTGCGCTCTGCTTCTCACCCTCGGGACCGCAGCCTGCTCAGCGGATTCCGACACAGCCGACAACACACTTCCCGAAACACAACTGGGACAAGCCTGTGGCGGAATCTTCGACAAACAGATGCGCGAGGAAGCGAAGAAAACGCGAGTCCACGCCGGTAAAACTGACAGCTACCGAGAAGCCGCCACATATCTCCGGCAACCGGACGCACACAATACGTCCGCGTTGAAGGTGTTGTGCCGCCTCATCCCTCTGGAGAAGGACAAACAAATCTCAAGCCTGTTGAGCCTCTACGCCGAGTGGTATTTCGTAAGTCCACGGAATGGAAAATCCACGGAATGGCGCCCGTCAACAAACAACGGGGAGTATTCCGGCTCCCTCGTCGTTCTCTGCCTCAACCCGGGCGGTAAGAAATACGAGGACGATCACACACTCAAATTCCCTCTCTACGATGATCTCCACCTCAGCAACAACTCACGCGTCAAGCTGCTGATCGCAGCAGCGAAAAAATTCGTCCCCCACATGCAGTGCACGAACAAGATCACCTACCCCGACCCGGACGAGGTGGCCCCCCGATAGACACGAGCTCGACCTCGCGTTCGCGGGTCAGCATCGCCGCGAACGGGCCTCCCGCGTAGACCAGTTGCTCATAGGTGCCGCGTTCGACCACGCGGCCGTGGTCCAGCACGACGATCTCGTCCACCGCGGCCAGCCCCTGGAGGCGGTGGGTGATCAGGACAGTCGTGCGGCCCTCCGTGGCAGCCAGCAGGTCGGCGGTCAGCGCGTCGGCCGTGGGCAGGTCCAGGTGCTCGGCGGGCTCGTCCAGCACGAGGACGGGGAAGTCGGCGAGGAGGGCCCGGGCCAGCGCGAGGCGTTGCCGCTGGCCGCCGGAGAGCTGGGCACCGTACTCGCCGACCAGGGTGTCCAGGCCGCGTGGGAGGGTCGCCACCCAGTCGTCCAGACGGGCGGCGGCGAGTGCCGCGTGCAGTTGGGGTTCGGTCGCGGACGGCTTGGCCAGCCGCAGGTTCTCCCGCAGCGAGCTGTCGAACAGGTGGGCGTCCTGGGCGCAGAGGCCGATCTGCCGTCGGACGGTGTCGGTTGCCGCGTCGAGCGCGGCGACGGCCGGGTCCGGGCCGAAGGTGTAGGTGCCCGCCTGTGGGTCCACGAAGCGGAGCAGCGCGTTGGCGAGGGTCGTCTTGCCGGAGCCCGAAGCGCCGACGACGGCCACC
This sequence comes from Streptomyces sp. AA1529, assembly GCF_000280905.1. Classification (GTDB taxonomy): domain Bacteria; phylum Actinomycetota; class Actinomycetes; order Streptomycetales; family Streptomycetaceae; genus Streptomyces. The sequence continues at coordinate 7,738 of NZ_ALAP01000048.1, forward strand.
CGGCGGCCCGGTGTCAGTTCCAGATCGAATCCGGCGAGGGCCGGCGGCGCCCCGGTCAGGGTGTCCGGATAGCGGACGGTCAGTTCGCGGACGCGGAGGGGGAACGGGTCGGCGGGCAGCGGTTCGGGGTGTTCGGGTTCCTGGACCGGCGCGGGCGCGTCCAGTACCTCGTACACCCGCTCCGCCGAGCGCCGCACCCGCTGCCGGAACTGCACAGCCTGGGGAAGCGGCGTCACCACCTCGAACACGGCGAGCGGGGTGAGGACGACCGTGGCCAGGAGGAGCCCGTCCAGCCCACCGGCCGTGGTGGCGCGCGCACCCGCCCATGCCGCTGCCGTCACGGTCAGACCGGCGGCCAGGGTGCTCAGCCCGGATGCCAGCGCGGTGCCGGACGCCGAGCGCGCCGCGATCCCGGTCAGTTCCGTGTCCGCCTCGGTCACCTCGCCGCGGCGGGCCGCGAGCGCACCGGTGACCGGCAGTTCACCGGACGCGGTACCGGTGAGCAGGTCCAGCGTGCGGACCGCCAACCGGGCCCGCGCGGGGGCCAGTCGGCGCTCCGTACGCCGGGAGAGGGCCGCTGTGAGCGCGGGTACCGCGATGCCCGCCACCGCCAGGCCCACCGCGAGGGCCGCCCCGGCGGCGGGCAGCAGCCAGGCGGCGAAGACGACCGCCGCCACGCTGACCGTTCCGGCGACGGTGGCCGGGAGCAGCCAGCGCAGGAAGTAGTCCTGGAGCGCGTCCACGTCCGAGACCAGGCGGGTGAGCAGGTCGCCGCGCGCCCGGTTCCGCAGGCCCGCCGGGGCCAGGCGCTCCAGTCGCCGGTAGACGGTGACGCGGAGCTCCGCGAGGACGCGCAGGGCGGCATCGTGCGAGACGAGGCGTTCCGCGTAACGGAAGACGGCTCGGCCGATGCCGAATGCCCGGGTCGCGGTGACCGCCACCATGAGATAGAGGATCGGCGGCTGCTGGGCGGCGCGTGAGATCAGCCAGCCCGAGGTCGCCATCAGCCCTGTCGCCGCGGCCGCCGCGAGGGCGCCCAGGGCGAGGGCGAGGGCGAACTTGCGGTGCAGGCCGTGGGCCGCTTCGCGGACGCGGGTGAGGGGGTTTCGGATGGGGGCGGCGCCGACCGCCGGTGAGAGGCGGGCGTCGGTGGGGGTCTGCGGGCTGCCTCGGCCCTCTCCCGCTCTCGGGCCGGGCGCGTGCCCGCTGCCGCCCCGGACCGCGGGCAGCTCCGAGACGGTCGCGGCGGCCCGCAGCGTCGCCGCGTCGCCGGGCAGCTCGAACACCCGGTCCGCCGCTGCCGACAACGCCGGCCTGTGGGTCACCAGGACCACGGTCTTGCCCTTGGTCAGCCGTCGTACGGCGGCCAGTACGGCGGCTTCGGTCGCCCCGTCCAGCGCGGCCGTCGGCTCGTCCAGCAGCACCAGCGGGCGGTCGGCGAGAAAGGCGCGGGCGAGGGCGACGCGGCGGCGCTGTCCTGCGGAGAGGCCCGTCCCCGACTCCCCCAGCTCCAGTGCCGGGTCGAGATCCGGCGCCCCGGCGTCGGCGAGCGCCCGGGCGACGGCTGCCGCACCGGCGTCGGGCCGTGCCAGACGGACGTTGTCCGCAACCGACCCGGCGAAGAGGTACGGGTGCTGGGGCACCCAGGCGATCTGCCGGTGCCAGGCGGCGAGGTTCAGCTCGGCGAGCGGCACGCCGCCCACCAGCACCCGGCCCTCGGTGGGAGGCGTGAAGCCCAGCAGCACCGACAGCAGGGTGGACTTGCCCCCTCCCGAGGGGCCGGTGAGGGCAACCGTCTCGCCGGGGTGCAGCACCAGGTCCGTCGGTGGCAGCGACCGCCCCGCGCGCCCCTCGTGCCGTACGGCGACCCCCTCCAGCGTCACGGCGGCACCGGAGACGTCCACGCGGGCCGTGCCGGAGGGCGGCATCGGCCGCTCCAGCACCTCGAAGACCGACTCCGCCGCCGCCAGTCCTTCGGCGGCTGCGTGGTAGTGGGTACCTACCTGGCGCAGCGGCAGGTAGGCCTCCGGGGCGAGGATCAGCACCATGAGCCCGGTGTGCAGGTCGAGGTCGCCGTGCACGAGGCGGGTGCCGATGCTGACGGCGACGAGCGCGACGGAGATCGTGGCCAGCAGTTCCAGTGCGAAGGAGGAGAGGAACGCCAGCCGCAGGGTGCGCAGGGTGGCGCGGCGGTAGTCGGCGGTGATGGTGCGGATGTTGTCGGCCTGGGCCTTGGCGCGGCCGAAGACCTTCAGGGTCGGCAGCCCGGCGACGACGTCGAGGAAGTGGCCGGAGAGCCGGGTGAGCAGCTTCCACTGGCGGTTCGTGCGCGACTGTGTGGCCCAGCCGATGAGCGCCATGAAGAGCGGGATGAGCGGCAGGGTGCCGACGATGAGCGCTGCCGAGATCCAGTCGGCGGTGCCGATGCGGGCCAGTACGGCGGCGGGCACCACGACGGCGAGGCCGAGTTGCGGCAGGTAGCGGGCGAAGTAGTCGTCGAGCGCGTCGACGCCGCGGGTGGCGAGCGTGGTCAGTTCGCCGGTGCGCTGCGTGGTGAGGTAGCCGGGCCCGAGCGCGGTGGCCCGCTCCAGCAGCCGCTGCCGCAGCTCGGACTTGACGGCGGCCCCGGACCGGTGCGCGGCCAGTTCGGTCAGCCAGGAGACCAGGCCCCGGGCCAGGGAGACGGCGGCGAGCAGGAGCAGCGCGCCCTGTTCGAGGTTTCCGTTCCGGTAGGCGCCGACGACCACGTCCGCGAGCAGCACGGCCTGGGCGACGACGAGCCCGGCGCCGGCCAGCCCGAGGGCGACCGAGGCGGCGAGGAACAGCCGGGTGGCGCGGGCGTACCGCAGCAGCCGCGGATCGACGGGCTTCATCGTCGCTTCTCCTTCCCGTGGTGCGGTTCAGTGTCCGCCGGAGGGGGCGAGGTGCTGGGTTCCGATGCGCTTGCGGAACACCCAGTAGGTCCAGCCCTGGTAGAGCAGGACGACGGGGGTGGCCAGGGCCGCGCACCAGGTCATGATCTTCAGGGTGTACGGGGTGGAGGAGGCGTTGCTGACGGTCAGGCTCCACTGCTCGTTCAGCGTCGAGGGCATGACGTTCGGGAACAGGGACAGGAAGAGCATCGCCACCGCGGCGACGATCGCCAGCCCGGAGCAGGTGAAGGCCCAGCCCTCGCGGCCGGCGAGGTTGGTGGCGAGTGCGGCGACCAGTGCGGCGGCGGCCACCAGCAGGGCGGCCAGCGAGGCGGTGTCGCCCCGGTGGGCCTGGGTCCACAGCAGGAAGCCGAGTGCGAGCACGGCGGCGGTGGCGCCCGCGCCGGTCGCGGTGCGGCGGGCGCGGGTGCGGATGTCGCCGGCGGTCTTGAGCGCGGTGAAGACGGCCCCGTGGAAGGTGAAGAGGGTGAGGGTGACCAGGCCGCCCAGCAGCGCGTAGGGGTTGAGCAGGTCGGCCAGGTCGCCGACGTACTCCATGTCCGCGTCGATCCGCACCCCGCGCACGATGTTGGCGAAGGCCACTCCCCACAGGAACGCGGTGATCAGGGAGGTCCAGAAGATGGCGTGCTCCCAGTTGCGCTGCCAGCGCTCCTCCTCCCGCTTGGCGCGGTACTCGAAGGCGACGCCGCGCACGATGAGGCAGAGCAGGATGATCAGCAGCGGCAGGTAGAAGCCGGAGAAGAGGGTGGCGTACCACTCGGGGAACGCGGCGAAGGTGGCGCCGCCCGCGGTGAGCAGCCACACCTCGTTGCCGTCCCAGACGGGCCCGATGGTGTTGATCAGTACCCGCCGCTCGGCCCGGTTCCGGGCGAGCAGCTTGGTGAGGATGCCGACTCCGAAGTCGAAGCCCTCCAGGAAGAAGTAGCCGATCCACAGGACGGCGATGAGGACGAACCAGACGTCGTGGAGTTCCATTGCGCAGCGCCCCTGTCTGTCAGTACGAGAAGGCCATGGGCCGGTCGTCGGAGTCGGAGTCGGCGTCGGCGCCGCCGCTGCCGCCGCCGATCCGGGTGGGCGGGTTGAGGTCGGCCTCGGTCAGCTCGGGCGGCCCGGCCTTGACGTACTTGACCAGCAGCCGGACCTCGATGACGGCCAGCAGCGCGTACAGCGCGGTGAAGGAGATCAGCGAGATGAGGACCTCGCCCTGGGAGACGCTGGGGGAGACGGCGGCGGAGGTGGGCAGCACGCCGTAGACGACCCAGGGCTGGCGGCCGGTCTCGGTGAAGATCCAGCCCCAGGCGTTGGCGATCAGCGGGAAGCCGAGGGTGAGGACGGACAGCCGCCAGTACCAGGTGCCCAACCGGGTGCCCAGTTCGCGGTCCTTGGTCAGGGCGAGCCGCGGCACCTCGTCCTCGCCGGTGCGCAGCCGCTCGGCCAGCCAGAACCGGCGCCGGGTGAGGTAGAGGCCGGCGGCGCCGAGGGCGAGCGAGGACATCCCGAAGCCGATCATCCAGCGGAAGGACCAGTAGGCGACGGGGATGTTGGGCCGGTAGTCGTCCAGCCCGGTGCTGTCCTTGAACTTCTCCCTGAGCTGCGCGTTGGTGTCGTTGATCCCGGGGACGGCCTCGTAGAAGTTGTCGTGTGCGAGGAAGGAGAGGACGCCGGGGATCTCGATGGCGACCTTGTTGTGCCCCTTCTCGACGTCGCCGTAGGAGAAGACGGAGAAGGGTGCCGGCGCCTGGGTCTCCCACAGCGCCTCGGCGGAGGCCATCTTCATCGGCTGCTGCTCGTACATGATCTTGCCGAGCCGGTCGCCGCTGACGGCGGTCAGCAGTCCGGCGGCCACCAGGGTGACCAGGCCGAGCCGCAGGGAGCTGCGCATCACGGCGATGTGCCGCTTGCGCAGCAGGTGGTAGGCGGCGATACCGACCATGAAGGCCGCGCCGGTGAGGAAGGCCGCGGTCATGGTGTGGAAGAACTGCGCGAGCGCGGTGTTCTGGAACAGGATGCCGAAGAAGTCGGTCATCTCCGCGCGGCCGTTCTGCTCGTTGATCCGGTAGCCGACCGGGTGCTGCATCCAGGAGTTCGCGGCCAGGATGAAGTACGCGGAGGCGATGGTGCCGAGGGCGACCAGCCAGATCGTCGCCAGGTGCAGTTTCTTCGGGAGCTTGTCGCGGCCGAAGATCCACAGTCCGATGAAGGTGGACTCCATGAAGAACGCGATCAGTGCCTCGAAGGCCAGCGGTGCGCCGAAGATGTCGCCGACGAAGCGGGAGTAGGCGGACCAGTTCATCCCGAACTGGAACTCCTGGACGATGCCGGTGACCACGCCCATGGCGATGTTGATCAGGAAGAGCTTGCCCCAGAAGCGGGTCGCCTTGAGGTACTTCTCCTTGTTCGTGCGCACCCACGCGGTCTGGAGCACCGCCGTGAAGGTGGCCAGCGAGATGGTGAGGGGCACGAAGAGGAAGTGGTAGACGGTCGTGATGCCGAACTGCCAGCGCGCCAGTGTCTCCGGCGCCAACGCAAGGTCCACGTTGCTCTCTCCTTCAGGCACGCGCCTGAGCGCATTCGTGAATGCGTTCACATTCACAAGGCCAGCGTACGACGGCCCCATTCCGGACATGTCACCGGGCCCCCCACTCGCCGTGAAGGCATGCCCAAAACGAGGCCGGGCGGGCCCCGCACCTCGGGAACCCGCCCGGCCACCGCCGCCGGCCACCGCTCCGCACGGCGGAGCGGTGCCCGGCGACCGGCTACACCTCTTTCCGGAAAGCCGCCGCGACCTGCAGGAAGATGGCGTTGGCCGCGGGCTCCCCGAGGGAGACCCGCACCCCCTCGCCGGGGAACGGGCGCACGGTGACCCCGGCCTCCTCGGCGCGCTCCGCGAACTCGGCGGTCCGCTCCCCCAGCCGCAGCCAGACGAAGTTCGCCTGCGACTCCGGCACCGTCCAGCCCTGCGCACGCAGCTCGGCCAGCACATGTGTGCGCTCTTTCACAAGCGCCTCCACCCGCTCCAGCAGCGCCTCCTCGCTGCGCAGCGAGGCGATCGCCGCCTCCTGTGCGAGCTGGCTCACCCCGAACGGCACCGCGGTCTTGCGCAGCGCGGCGGCCACCGGCTCGTGCGCCACCGCGAAGCCCACCCGCAGCCCGGCCAGGCCGTAGGCCTTGGAGAACGTCCGCAGCACGCACACGTTCGGCCGGTCGCGGTACAGCTCCAGTCCGTCGACCACCCGCTCGTCGCGGACGAACTCGCGGTACGCCTCGTCCAGCACCACCAGCACGTCGCCGGGCACCCGGTCCAGGAAGCGCTCCAGGTCGGCGCGGGGGATGGCGGCGCCCGTGGGATTGTTCGGGTTGCAGACGAAGATCAGGCGGGTGCGCTCCGTGATCGCGTCCGCCATCGCGTCCAGGTCGTGCGCCTCCCGCTCCGCGCCCCCGGTCAGCGGCACCCGGACCGAGGTCGCGCCGGAGATCTGGGTGATGATCGGGTACGCCTCGAAGGAGCGCCAGGCGTAGATCACCTCGTCGCCGGGGCCGGCCGTCGTCTGGAGGAGCTGCTGGGCCACACCGACCGAACCGGTTCCGGTGGCCAGGTGCGCGGCGGGCACCGCGAACCGCTCGGCCAGCTCCGCGTACAGCTCCGTGCAGGCCATGTCGGGGTAGCGGTTGACGGAGGCGGCCGCCGCGGAGACCGACTCCAGCACCCCGGGCAGCGGCGGGTAGGGGTTCTCGTTCGACGACAGCTTGTAGGAGACGGGACCACCGGCGGCGGCCGGGCGCCCCGGCTTGTAGCTGGGGATGCCCTCCAGCGCCTCCCGCAGCCGGGGGCCTCCCGGGCTCCGCTCGCTCATGTCACTCACCGCTGCTCCTCCTCCGTCGTCACCCTCGGCTCCGCCGGCGCGCTGCGCCAATACTCCTCACCTTAAGAGGATTCACCCGCACGGCGTAGCTCCCCAGGTGATCCCGTCCCCGACCGGTTCGCTCGCGGGAAGCTCCGGGACGGCTGGGGGCGCTCGAAGTTGTCGCACTCCCCCCTACACGCCTGCGTGCGCCGGAAAACGCGCGCGCTGGTGGCGAGCGCGGTAGCGCGCGTCACTCGTGAAGGTGAGTTGAGAGTGGCTCTCATCCCCGCCCACGCCCTGGAACAGCGCGCTTTCGGCGGCCGGGCACGCCCCGGAGCCGCCCGTTCCGAGCTGGGGTTTCCCCACTCGCCGGGGAAAGGGGCGGGCAACAGCGCCCCGCCTCGGCACCGCTCGGCGACCGCCCCACCGGCTGCCCTGTCCGGGCCTAACATCGGCTCGCCATGACAGCAGCAGAGAAGCATCAGGCGGGCCGGACACCGGCCGCAGCGCCCCTGCCCGGGGCCGGGAGGTGCCCTCCCCCACGCGGCGGGGCCCGGTCGAAGGGACGGGCGGGCATCAGAGATGTCGCCGCCGCAGCCGGTGTCTCCATCACGACTGTCTCCGACGCCCTCAACGGCAAGGGCCGCCTCCCGGACGCGACGCGCAGCCACGTCCGCGAGGTCGCAGAGCGGCTGGGCTACCGCCCGTCGGCCGCCGCACGCACGCTGCGCACGGGCAAGTCGGGGCTGATCGGCCTGACGGTGACGACATACGGCGAAGAACCGTTCACCTTCACGGAGTTCGCCTACTTCGCCGAGATGGCCCGGGCCGCCACCTCGGCCGCGCTGGCCCGCGGCTACGCACTGGTGATCCTGCCCGCACCGGCCCGGCGCGGGCCCGCGGAGGCGGGTGCCCCGGACGTCTGGTCCAACGTCGCGCTGGACGGGACCGTCGTCGTGGACCCCTCGGCGCAGGACCCGATCGTCAGCGAGCTGCTCCGCTCCGGACTGCCCGTCGTCTCCGACGGCCGCCCCAGCGACTCCCTCCCGGTGACCACCTGGGTGGACAACGACCACGAGGCGGCCGTCCGGGACATCCTCGACCACCTCGCCGAATCCGGCGCCCGCCGCATCGGGCTGCTGACCGGCACCAGCACCGACACCTACACCCGGCTGTCGACCACCGCGTACCTGGACTGGTGCGAGCGGGTCGGCCAGGAACCGGTCTACGAGCGCTACCCCGCGCACGACCCGTGCGCCGGAGCCGTCGCCGCCGACCGGCTGCTCGCCAGACCGGACCGCCCCGACGCGGTGTACGGACTCTTCGACCCGAACGGCACCGACCTGCTGGCCGCGGCCCGCCGCTACGGACTGCGGGTACCGGAGGACCTGCTGCTGGTGTGCTGCAGCGAGTCCCCCGCCTACGCCACCACGGCGCCCTCCGTCACCACCCTGTCCCTGAAGCCCCGGCGGATCGGCAACACCGTCGTCCAGCTGCTGATCGACGCCATCGAGGGCCTCGCTCCGGCCCGCCCCGTCCAACGGGTGATGCCGACCGAGCTGATCGTCCGCGCATCCTCCCGGCGCGGCAGCGCCCGCACGACGGTCAGCGCCCCCCGTACGCCCGCGGCCGACTGAGCACGCTCCGGCCGTTCGGACCCCGGCGCGGAAGCCGAACGGCCGGGGTACGGGGCCCGGTACGCCCCGGGACGCGGAGCGTTGTGCGGCCCGGCGGGGCCGCGCGGCGCGGCCGGGCGGGTCTCCGGGGGGATCCGGTGACGGATTTCGTAGGGTACGACAGCGGAGAATTCAGGAGGAATTCCCCCTCGGCCCGGCCACCTCGTCAAATGCGCGCCCCCAGGTGCGTCACAAGCCGCGACCAGCGTTCCTATGATTGGGTGCACCCGGCCGAAGCCGGGGGAGGACGACACCGGGACCGGCTCCCGGCCTGGGGCGAAACCCCGGCCGACAGACCAGCGGATGGGGCCCACGGAAGGGGGAGGTCCTGCGGTGCACGGCGGCGGCGCGATGGTGGAGGGGTCGATGACTCAGGGGGCCGGTCAGGGACCCGACGTATGGCACGGCGGGGAGACAACACACGGCGAGGGGACCGCCCAGACGCTGTCCGCGGTCCCCCGGTCCGAGGGGCCCGGGGGACCGCGCGATCCGCGGTCGGCCGGGGCGGCGGACGCAGCGCGCACGGATCCCCGCGCACCGATGGTCCCGGCTGCGCCGCGCGCGGCGGCAGGCGGCCGGGCGGCGGACGCCGGGGCGGCGGACATGCCGGCGGCGGGCCGACCGGAGGCGGGCATTCCGGCGCCGTCCGGCGCGGCCCGCGGGCTCCGCGCCGGACGGCGCCGCTCCCGGCGGACGGGTACCGGAGGAACCCGTGGCGGACGGACCCGCGCCGTCGGCTCCGGCGGTGGCCACGGCTGCCGGGACCGGTGCCGCGGCCACCGGGACGGCGGCGGGCGGCAGGGACGGGATGCCCGAGGAGTACACACCGACCGAACGGGATCTGCCCGTGCTGGGGACCGCCGCCGCGGCGGCCGGCGGCCCGGAGCCGACGATGGTGGACGTGCCCGTTCCGGCGGGCGCGGTCAACGACGGGGACGGCCCGCTCTACGTCGTCGGGGACGTGCACGGCTACCTCGACGAACTGCGCACCGCGCTCCGTCAGTTCGGCATCATCGACGCGGACGGCCACTGGATCGCGGGCAACGCCCGGCTGTGGTTCCTGGGCGACTTCACCGACCGCGGCCCGGACGGCATCGGCGTCATCGAGCTGGTCATGCAGCTCTCCGCGGAGGCCGCGGCCGTCGGCGGCTACTGCAAGGCGCTGATGGGCAACCACGAGCTGCTGCTGCTGGGCGCGAAGCGGTTCGGGGACACGCCGGTCAACTCCGGCGCCGGCACGGCCTCGTTCCAGGCGGCGTGGCTGCTCAACGGCGGCCAGCGCAGCGACATGGAGCGGCTCGCCGACCACCATCTGCAGTGGATGTCCCGGCTGGACGCCATCGCGCTGGCCGACAGCCATCTGCTGGTGCACTCCGACGCGAGCTGCTACCTCGACTACGGCGACACCATCGAGGCCGTCAACGACGCGATCACCGAGGCCCTCCAGCGCAACGACGCCGAGGAGACCTGGGAACTGTTCCGCAAGTTCACCAAGCGGTTCGCCTTCCGCGAGGAGACCGCCGGGCCGGCGGCCGTGCGGGAACTGCTGGACACCTTCGGCGGCACCCGGATCGTGCACGGACACAGCCCGATCCCGTATCTGCTGGGCGAGGTCGACAGCGAGGACGGCGAGAGCGGGCCGGACGTCACCGGACCGCATGTGTACGCCGACGGGCTGGCCGTCGCCATGGACGGCGGCGTCACCATGGCCGGCAAGCTGCTCATCGCCCAGCTCCCGCTGGTGCAGTGAACCGCACCCCGTCGGTCCGGGCTCCCCGCCGGGGGCGCGGAGGCCGGATCGACGGGGCGCGCGGAGCGCGGTTCCACACCCCCGCTGATTCACGCGCGGATATCCGGGCAGGTTTTTTCCAGAAGTGATCGGCTGGGGGGCGTCGCTGTAGCGGGTCAATTCTGGAAAGTGTCTGTCACGCGACGCGGGAACAGCTCTACCATCAGGGCTTGCCGTCCCGAGTTGTCCGCCTGCTGACCTGCCCCGCCCTCGACCGGCCGCCTGGGCCCTACGGAGCATCGGGGGATGCACATGAACAGCGCTCCGCACCTGCTGCGCGAGGACCGACCCGAGTTCGAGCGGGTCCTCGACGAGGCACTGCGAACCGCTCACCGACGCCCCGACCTCGCGGCGATCGGCCAACGGCTGAACGCCGAGCAGTTGCGCACGATGGCGCTCAGCGCCGCCACCGCGATAGCCGCCTGCGCCGAGGCGGAGTACCAGCAGTTCGTCCGGCTCCGCGAGGAGCTGCGCCGCCCGGAAAACGCCCCGTCCGTCGCGGGCGCCCCCGTCGCGGGCGGACCCGCGCAGGGCGGCTCCGACGGCGCCGCTGCCGAGGTGCGCGACCCCGGCCAGGGCGCCGGCAGCGTCGGGGAGCGGCTGGTGGGCGCGATGGGCGGCGAGAGCCTCGCCGAGGCGTCCGGCGCCGGGCTGATGGCGGTCGTCTCCGTCCTCGCCCCCGTGCTGGCGGCCACCGCAGCCGTCATCTTCCTGCTGCTCGGCTACGCGCTGCGGATGCTCTCCCCGGAGCCTGCCGTGGCCGGGCCGATCCGCAGCGCCGGCTGGGTGTTCGCGGCCTTCGCCGCGGCCGGGATCCTGGTGGCCATGGCCGGTCTGCTGCTCACGGCGCTGCGCAACGGCGCCAGTTCGATCCGGGCGGCCGGCGGCGGGACCGGCGCCGATCCGGGCGCCGGCCAGCTGACCGAGGAGGTGGCGCTGGCCCGCTCCGCCTGGCGGGAGGCGCTGCTGGAGCGGGGCATCGTGCCGTTCCTGCGGGAGGCGCTGGCCGATCCGGACGGTCCGCGGCAGGCTCCGGCCGCCTACGTGCCACAGCAGCCCGGCAGTCCGCTCGGCTACTCGCACCCCGGGTTCTCCAGCCGGCCCTCCTCGGAGTCGGACGAGAAGTACTCCCGGCCCCGCTTCAGCAGCCCGGACTACTCGAGCCCCGAGTACGGCGGCCCGGAGACCTCGGGCTGAGCCGGTCCGCCCGCGGCGGTCCGCGCCGGCGGACGGCCGCTCAGCCCGCCTGGTCCAGGGCCCGCCGGATGTCCGTCACCAGGTCGACGCTGTCCTCCACACCGACCGACAGCCGCACGAAGCCCTCCGGTACCGCGTCCCCGCCCCAGCGGCCCCGGCGCTCGGCCGTGGAACGGACCCCGCCGAAACTGGTGGCGTCGTTCACCAGGCGCAGCCGGCCCAGGAAGCGGTTGGCGAACGCCTGGTCGGACAGGGTGAAGGAGACGACGCAGCCATAGCGGCTCATCTGCCGGGCGGCCAACTGGTGCGAGGGGTCCTGCGGCAGCCCCGGGTGGCGCACGTCCCGCACCTCGGGCCGGACCGCCAGCGCCTCGGCCACGGCCAGCGCGTTGCCGGCCTGGCGCTGGGTGCGGACGTCGAGGGTCGCCAGCGACCGGTGCGCCAGCCACGCCTCCATCGGCCCCGGGATCGCGCCGACCGTCTTGCGCCAGCCGCGTACCGCCGCCGCGATGTCCGGGTTGCGGGTGGCCACATAGCCCAGCAGGACGTCGCCGTGCCCGGTGAGCGCCTTGGTGCCGCTGGCCACCGAGATGTCGGCGCCCAGCAGCAGGGGGCGCTGCCCGAGGGGGGTGGCGAGGGTGTTGTCCACTGCCACCAGCGCACCGCCCTCGTGCGCGGCCGCGGCCAGCTTGCGGATGTCGCACACGTCCAGCCCCGGGTTGGAGGGCGTCTCCAGCCACAGCAGATCGGCCCCCTCCAGTTCGGCGAGCTGCCCGTCGCCGCCGGTGGGAGCGGTGCGCACCTGGACACCGAAGTTCTCCAGCCGCTCGTGCAGCGCGGACAGCAGGTTGTAGCCGTCCGAGGGCAGCACCACCGTCCGGCCCGGGCGGAGCTGCGAGAGCAGCACCGCGGAGATCGCGCCCATGCCGGACGAGAAGACGACCACCTCGGCGTCCGGGTCGCCGGGCGCCTCCAGTTCGGCGAGCGCCTGCTCCAGCTGGGTCCAGGTGGGGTTGGCGTCCCGGCCGTAGGCGTACGGTGCGCCCTCCACCTCGCCGGGCAGGTGGTAGTGGGCGGCGAAGACCGGCCCCGGCAGGGGCGGCTCGTACGGCTCCTCGGCGGGCAGTCCGGCGCGGACCACCCGGGTGCCGTCGGCGTCGTTCGCCGGGCCGTAGTCGAGATGCGGGCCGGTGAAGGGCGGATCGTCCGAAGCGGTCATGGCTGCCTCTCTGTCGCGCGACACGGCGGGCCGCGGTCGGTTCCCGCCCGGAGCGGTCGGCGGCCGGCGGGCACCGCCCGCACCGGGCGGGTCAGCCGAGCGCCGCGCGGGCCGCCGCGCCGCTCTCAGCACCGTATCCGCCGCCGAAGAGCACGGCATGGACCAGGAGGTGCTGGAGTTGGTGCAGCGGGACCCGGGCCCGGCGGCCGGGCAGTGGACGGACCTCCTCGTACGCGGCGAGCAGCACCGGCAGTTCGGGGCAGCCGAACAGTTCGAGCATCGCCAGGTCCGTCTCCGGATGGCCGCCCTGGGCCGCCGGGTCGATCAGCACGGCCCGGCCGTCCGCCGTCCAGTGCACGTTGCCGGACCACAGGTCGCCGTGGATGACAGCGGGCGGCTGCGGAGGGCCCGCCACCGCTTCGTCGTCGAGCCGGTCGCACACCCGCTCGACGTCCCGCGCTTCCCGCGGGCCGATGCGGCCGCTGTCCACGGCGGCGCGCAGCAGCGGCAGCAGCCGGTGCTCGGCGTGGAAGCCGGGCCAGGCGGCCGGATCGGCGGTGGGCCGGGGCGGCGAGGTCAGCGGCAGCGGCCCGAGGTAGCAGGGCTGCCCGGGAGTGCCCCAGGACGGCGCCGCCGTCCCGTGCAGCGCCGCGAGTTCCCGGCCCAGCCGCTCGGCCGCCGCCCGTTCGGGCGCCCTCGGCTCGATCCACTGCAGGACGAGCACGTCCCGCTCGGCGGCGTACACCTCCGGCACCGGGACCGTCCCGGTGGCGCGCAGCCGGGCCAGTCCGGCGGCCTCGGCGGCGAAGAAGTCGGCGGGGGCGGCGTCCAGCGCCTTGGCGAAGACGGTGGTGGCGGAGCCGGCGGAGCCGGCGGCGGCGTCGGGGGTGGCCCGGGAAGCGGCGCCCGCGGGTTCCCGGGGCGCGCTCCCGTGCCCCCTGTCGCCCGGGGCCGGGCGCTCTGCTCGTGGGGCGAGCACCACCTGGTAGGCGTCGCAGATCGAGCCGCCGCCGACCGGGACGGCCCGGACGGCCCGGCGGCCCAGCAGCTCGGCCGTACGGGCCACCGGGCGCGGCGGTGGCGGGGCGGCGCTCCCGCCACCCGCGCCCGCCGCGGCCGTCAACCCGCCTCCCGGGCCCCGACGGCGGCGGCGACCTCCGACAGCAGTCCGGGGACGGCGGCCTCCACCATCGCCAGGCACCTGGCGAAGCCGCGCGCGCCTCCGTAGTAGGGGTCGGGCACGCTCAGCCCGTCCGGACCGCTGTCCGGGTCGTAGGAGCGCAGCAGCCGCACCGTGGCGGCCTCGGCCGGGTTGCGGGCCATCGCCCGCAGCTCCGCGGCGTGCCCCTCGTCGAGGGCGACGACGAGATCGTGCCGGTCGAACCAGTCCGGTTCGAACAGCCGTGCCGTGTGGCTGAGGGGATACCCGGCGGCCTCCAGCACGTCGCTCGTACGGGGATCGGCGGCGTCACCGAGGTGCCAGCTCCCGGTGCCCGCGCTGCCGGTCTCGACCAGACCCTCCAGTCCCGCCTCCCGCACCCGGGCGCGGAAGACGGCCTCGGCCATCGGGGAGCGGCAGATGTTGCCGGTGCAGACGAAGCAGACGCGGTACATCCCGTCAGTCCCGGTCCAGTGCCATGTTCAGCGCCCAGGAGACGACCGAGATGATCAGGCCGCCGAGGAACGCGGTGCCGAACCCGTCCACGTGGAAGCTCACGTCGAGCTTGTCCGCGACCCAGGAGGTCAGCATGAGCATCAGGGCGTTGATCACCAGCGTGAAGAGCCCGAGTGTGAGCACCAGCAGCGGCAGCGAGAGCAGCTTCACGAGCGGCTTGACCACGACGTTGACGACGCCGAAGATCAGGGCGACGACGAGCAGCGTCAGCGCCTTCTCACCTGAGGAACCACCGGTCAGCTCGATATCGCTGAGCAGCCAGGTCGCCACGGCCAGAGCCGCCGCGTTGGCCAGCGTCTTGATGAGGAAGTTCATACTCAGATCGTCGCAGAACAGCCGCCAGGCCAGGGAGAGGGGACAGCGGTGAAGGCATTCCGGCTGGAGGAGCTGGAGGCGGAGCGCGCCGTGAACGACGGTGCGTACCTCCGGTTCCTGCACGAGCGCAACATGTCGGCCGGCCTGTACGCGCTGGACGCGGGTGCCGTCGACCGGCAGCAGCCGCACGCCCAGGACGAGGTGTACTTCGTCGTCAGCGGCCGCGGCTCGATCACCGTCGGGGACGAGACGACGCAGGTGGCGCGGGGCAGCGTGGTCTATGTACCGGCCGGGGTGACGCACAAGTTCCACCACATCTCGGAGGACCTGCGGGTCCTGGTGGTCTTCTCGCCTCCCGAGAGCTGAGCGGCCCCCGCGAGCGGGCCGATCCGGTCCCACCGGGGCCGAGCCGGTTCTTCAGGGTCGACTCAGGGTCGGATTCAGGGGAGGACAGGGGCCCGCAGCGGCCCATCGGCCCACCGCCCGCTCTAGCATCGAGGGCAGAGGGTGCGAAGAGCCCTCGCCAACTCTCAGAGACGGAGCAGACAGTCATGGACGCGAAAGGCACCCTTGCCGGCCTGCCGTGGTGGGTCACGTGGATCGTCATACCAGTGATCGCGCTGGTCGTCTTCGGCGGCCTGATCGCCAGCCTGGTGGGCTTCCTGATCGGCCTGCTGTTCAAGGTGCTGATCTTCGTCGCCCTGGTCGGCGGTGTCGTCTACCTCGTCCGCCACTTCAAGGGCGGCGGCTCCTCGGGCAGCGGCTGGTGAACCCCGCCCGCACCGGGCGCACCCCGCGGTGGGCGATGGGGCCCGCGGCGTCCCGCGGTGGGCCCACGGCGACGGCCGTGCGGGAGCGGCGGAGCCGCCGGGTGCGGACCCTGACCCCCGTCCGGGGCCGGGTCCGCGGTCGGCCCCGGCTCACTTCGGCTTCCGCCGCCTCCCCCGGCCGCCGGTGACCCCGGCGCCGCGGGCCGGCGCGGGCCGGCCGCCGGACGCGGCGGCGCCGGACACCGGTTCGCCGGGCGCGCCGGACACCGGGACGCCGGACCCCGGTGCGGGTACGCGCGGCGGCGCGTCCCCGGCGGCACGGCCGGCCGCTTCCGCCGCCTCGGGCCGCCCGCGGTCCGCCGAGACGACGAGCGCGGCCAGCAGCGTCGTGACCGGCACCGACGCGACGAGTCCGATGGAGCCGACCAGCGTGCGGATGATCTCCTCGGCGACCACCTCGCTGGTGGCGACCGTCGTCACGTCGCTGCGCGCGATCGAGAACAGCAGCAGCAGCGGCAGCGCCGCCCCCGCGTAGGCCAGCACCAGGGTGTTGACGACGGACGCGATGTGGTCGCGGCCGATCCGCATGGCGGCCCGGTAGATCCGGCGCCGACTGGCCCCGGGATCGGCGTCCTTGAGTTCCCAGACGGCCGAGGTCTGGGTGACCGTCACGTCGTCGAGCACGCCGAGCGAACCGATCAGCACCCCCGCCAGCAGCAGCCCGCGGATCTCGATACCGGGGTAGAGCCCGTGCACCAGACCGGTCTGGTCGTCGGTGTTGCCGGTCAGCCCGGCCCAGCCGATGAACAACGAGCCCAGCACCCCGATCAGCAGCAGCGACACCAGGGTGCCCAGCACCGCGACCGAGGTGCGGGCCGACAGGCCGTGGCACAGGTACAGCGTGGCCAGCATGATGGCGCTCCCGCCGACCACCGCGACCACCAGCGGATTGGAACCCTGCAGTATCGCGGGCAGGATGAACAGCGTCAGCACGGCGAAGCTGATGACCAGCCCCACCAGCGCCAGCACTCCGCGCAGCCGCCCCACGAGCACCACCACGAACGCGAAGAGGCCGGCCAGCAGCACCATCGGCAGATCGCGGTCGGTGTCGACGACGCTGTACTGGAGATCGCGCGGCGCCTTCTCGGCGTAGGCGACGACGACGCCCTGCCCCACGGAGTAGCTGCGGGTGGCGTCGGGCGGGACGACCTCGGTGAAGGTGTGCCCCTTGTCCTTGCCCTCGGTGATCTCGACGGTGGCCTTCCGGCACGGCTCGTGCGCCCCGTCCTCACCGCCCTGCTCGCCGCCGCCCTGCCCGGCGGAACCGCCGCCCGAGGAGCCGGACGGCTGCCGGACGTTGGCCTTGCCGCAGTCCACCTCGGCCAGTTCCACGACCTTGGCGGTGAAGGTGGGCCGGTCGAAGCCGACCCCCGAATGGTCGTGCTGGTGCCCCGGGACGCCCCCTGGCCACAGCACCACCAGCCCGGCCAGCACGGCCGCCGCGAACGGCACCAGTACCGCCGCGATGACCTTCCGCAGATGGCGGGAGACCGGCTCGGCGGGCCCGTGCCCGTGGCCGTGCCCGTGGCTCTGCGCGCGCCCATGGCCGTGTCCGCGGCCCTGGCCGTGGGTGTGCCCGAGGCCCTGGTCGTGGCCGGGCCCGTGGCCAGGAGCGGGCGCATGGCCGGGCCCGGGGCCGGGCCCGGGGGCACGGCCGGGTTCGGGTGCGGGGACGGCGGGGTCGGTGTGGGTCACCGCCAGATCATCGCAAGAACGGCCGGGCGGGGTGTTCAGTCCGGGCCGTGTGCCGTTAGCGTAGAGGCGCCTTTGCACATCGCGGGAGCTCCGAGCACGGGGCTGAGAGGGCGCTGACCTCCGTGGAAGGGACCACGGAACCGGCTGCGCCGACCGCCGAACCTGTTACCGGGTAATGCCGGCGTAGGGAGTGGGTCTCATGACCACGCAGGATGCACACGCGCGCGCCGAGAACGCCGAACCGGCGGAGAACGCCGAAGCGGCCGGGAAGGCGCTCGGCTCGCACAAGGGATATCTGCAGGGATCGCGCCCGGACATCCGGGTCCCCGTCCGACGGGTGCACCTCACCAACGGCAGGGACGTGACGCTCTACGACACGTCCGGGCCGTACACCGACCCCGAGATCGACACCGATGTGCGCCGCGGCCTGGCGCCGCTGCGCGAGAACTGGATCATCCAGAGGGGGGACACCGAGGAGTACGCGGGCCGCGCACTGCGGCCCGAGGACGACGGCCGCAAGCACACCAGCCCACGCGGCGGAGTCGTCAGCGGCGGCGCCGACGATCTGGCGGGCCTCGACGCGGTCTTCCCGGGCCGCCCGCGCCAGCCGCGCCGCGGCCGGAACGGCGCGGCCGTCACCCAGCTCGGCTACGCGAAGCGGGGCGAGATCACCGCGGAGATGGAGTACGTCGCCCTCCGCGAGAACCGCAGCCCCGAGTTCGTCCGGGACGAGATCGCCGCGGGGCGGGCCGTGCTGCCCGCCAACGTGAACCACCCGGAGACCGAACCGATGATCATCGGGAAGAACTTCCTGGTGAAGGTGAACGCCAACATCGGCAACTCCGCCGTCACCTCCTCCATCGAGGAGGAGGTCGAGAAGATGACGTGGGCGACCCGGTGGGGCACCGACACCGTCATGGACCTCTCGACCGGCCGCAACATCCACACCACCCGCGAGTGGGTGCTGCGCAACTCCCCCGTCCCCATCGGCACGGTGCCGCTGTACCAGGCGCTGGAGAAGGTGGACGGCAAGGCCGAGGAGCTGTCCTGGGAGGTCTACAAGGACACCGTCGTCGAGCAGTGCGAGCAGGGCGTCGACTACATGACGGTGCACGCCGGGGTGCTGCTGCGCTATGTCCCGCTGACGGCGCGCCGCAAGACCGGCATCGTCTCCCGCGGCGGCTCGATCATGGCCGCGTGGTGTCTGGCGCACCACCGGGAGAGCTTCCTGTACGAGCACTTCAGCGAACTGTGCGAGATCCTGCGCTCCTACGACGTGACGTTCTCGCTGGGCGACGGGCTGCGGCCGGGGTCGATCGCGGATGCCAACGACACCGCGCAGATGGCCGAGTTGGACACACTGGGCGAGCTCAACCGGATCGCCAAGGCGCACGACGTGCAGACCATGATCGAGGGCCCCGGCCATGTGCCGATGCACAAGATCAAGGAGAACGTGGACCGCCAGCAGGAGGTCTGCGAGGAGGCCCCGTTCTACACGCTGGGTCCGCTGACGACGGACATCGCGCCCGCCTACGACCACATCACCAGCGGCATCGGCGCGGCGATGATCGGCTGGTGGGGCACCGCGATGCTCTGCTACGTCACTCCCAAGGAGCACCTGGGGCTGCCGGACCGGGACGACGTCAAGACGGGCGTGATCACCTACAAGATCGCCGCCCATGCCGCGGACGTGGCCAAGGGCCACCCGGGGGCGCAGGACTGGGACGACGCGCTCTCCGACGCCAGGTTCGAGTTCCGCTGGGAGGACCAGTTCAATCTGGCCCTCGACCCGGACACGGCCCGCTCGTTCCACGACGAGACGCTGCCGGCCGAACCGGCCAAGACCGCGCACTTCTGCTCCATGTGCGGCCCGAAGTTCTGCAGCATGAAGATCTCCCAGGAGATCCGCGAGCGGCACGGCGCGACGATGGAGGAGGTCGAGGCGGGGATGGCGGAGAAGTCCCGCGAGTTCGCCGAGGCGGGCAACCGGGTGTATCTGCCGATGGCCCCGTGAGGCCCGTGCACCGGTAGAGCGGGGGCGGGAGCCGCGAGGGCGGTTCGTGGCTCCCCCCTCCTGCCACGAACCGCCCGGCCCGATGCGCGCAGCGGCGCGGACGACAAGAGTAGTTGACTCAGGGTCAGTGTCCAATCACTTATGGATATGGACCTATTGGGCGATGTTCTGATCAGATACGCACAGTGAGGAAAGCGGAGGGTTTGGCGTGCCGTGATGCGGGCCAAATCTCCTGCATGTTCGTCGAACGCCCTGTGGTCAAGCGGACTGCCCGCGCCATCCTCCTCGCCACCGGGGAGGGTCCGGCGCCCGCCGTGGAACTGATCCTGATCAAACGCACCAAGCCCGGCCAGGAGCCGTACTGGATCACACCGGGAGGCGGCGTCGAGCCCGGCGTGGACCGCACCGTCGAGGACGCCCTGCACCGCGAGGTGGCCGAGGAACTGGGCGCGGCGATCACCGATGCGGTGCCCGCCTTCGTCGACACGGTGAGTGACCCCGCGGAGACACCGGGTGGAGTGAAGGTACAGCACTTCTTCGTGTGCCGGCTCGTCTCGCTCGATCCGCGCCTACGGCACGGACCGGAAGTGGAGGAGCCGCAAGGAGAGTACGAGATCGTACGGCTCCCCTTCACCCCGGAGGGCCTGGACTCCGTGGAGGTCGTCCCGCCGAGGCTGCGGGCCTATCTCACCGCGAACATCGAAGGGGTCCAGGCGCTGCTCGCACCCGATCTCCGCTGACCTGCCGGAGGCGCCGCCCGGACCCGCCGGTGGCGCCGCCCGCGTGCGCTAGCCGAACCAGCCCTGGAAGGTCGCCGGTTCCCGCGGCTTGCTCGGCTCCGCCTCCTGGCGGCCGCGCCGCTGGGCCTCCGCCAGCGCCCGCTCGGCCTCCAGTCGCCAGGCGGAGATGTCCCGGGCGTGCTCGGCGGACCCGGCGCTCCCCGAACGCGCCGAGATGGCGGCCGAGACCGCGGAGGACGCGGCCGGAGCCGCCGCGGCGGCGGGCTGTCGCCGCCGGGGCAGCGGCGGGAGGGCCGCCGCCCGCGCGGCCTCGTCCTCCGGCGCGGCGGCCGGTCCGGTACCGGGTGCCGGGGACGCCGGAGCGGTTGCTGCCTGCGGGGACGGCGACGCCGAGCCACCGGACGGCGGCATCGGCGGCACGGCGGGTACGGCCGGGGCGGGCGCCGGGAGTCCCGACGCGGGGATGGCGGCCGACGCGGGCGGGGTGGCCGACACGGCCTGGAGGGCCGACCCAGGCCGGGAGGCCGGCACGGACCGGGGAGCCGACGCGGGCGGGGTGGCCGGCACGGGCCGGGGAGCCGACGCAGGCGGGGAGGCCGACACGGGTGAGGCCGGAGAGGCCGGAGAGGCCGGAGAGGCCGGAGAGGCCGGAGAGGCCGGAGAGGCCGGAGAGGCCGGAGAGGCCGGCGGCGCCGTGGGAGCCGGCCCCGGCGCCGGGGATTCCGCGGAGGCGGTCGCCTCGCGCCGGGCGTCCCGGGCGTCCCGGGCGGCTCCGAAGAAGTCGCCGCCCTTGCGCTTGTAGTCGTCGGTGCCCCATTCGCGCGCCGCGCGACGCGGGGCCTTCTGGAGGTGGGGGATGTGCTTGGCGCAGTGTATGTACGCCTCCTCCACCTCGACCCGCACCCACAGCAGGGCCCGCCGGCCGGGTACCGGGTCCTGCGGCAGGTCCGGTACCGAGGGGCGCAGTTCCGCATCGTCCAGCACCTGGGCGCGGCCGTTGATGTGCAGGCCGATCCGGGCGCGGAGGAAGTCGACGAGGAGCAGGCCCACATGCGGGTTCTCCTCGATGTTGCCGAGGCTGGCGTGGACGCCGTTGCCGCGGTACTCGGGAAACACCAGGGTCCGCTCGTCCAGCACGCGCAGGAACCCGGGCGGCCCGGCGCGGAAGCTGTTGTCGCACTCGCCGCGGCTGTCGGACGTGGCGAGGAAGAACATCTCCTGCTGCTGGGTGAACTCCCGCATCCGCTCGTTGAGGTGGTCGAGCACCTGGTCCTGGTAGAACCGCTCGGCGCGCTGCTGCGAACCGATCCGCTGCTGCAGCGCGTGCTCCCCGTCGCTGCCGGGCAGCCGCGGCGGCGGGCCGGGGTGCTGGTCGGCCCCGGGGCCCGCACTCGCCGCGTGCCCCGCAGAACCGTCGCCGTATCCGTTCGCGTCACTCAACGCCGCCACTCGTCCCTTTCCTCGACCGGCCGACCGGACGGCTGCCCCGCAATCGGCCCCGGACCACCCGCCCCGGGTGACCGGCTCCGGCAGCAGCCGCGATCCGCACACCCCACCACCTACGCCCCCTGTACGACCAGTTCGTCGAGGGAATCGTGCCGTATTCGGTGCGTCGGGATCCCGAGCCCGCGCAACGTCTCGACCCCGGTCCTGATCATTCCGGGCGGCCCGGAGAGGTATCCGTCGTACGCGGGCCAGGGACCGTATCTGCGTACCGCGTCCGGGAGCTCACCCGCGAGCGCCTCGGCGGCCGAGGCCGCGCCCGCCGCGACGACGGGGCGCACCGACAGCCACCGGTGGCGGTCCTGGAGGCGCAGCATCGTCTCCAGGTCGTAGAGGTCGTGGTCGGTGCGGGCTCCGTAGAAGACCTCGACCGGGCGCACCCTTCCCCGGCTGACCACGTCCTCGACCAGCGCCTTGATGGGGGCGATACCGGTACCGCCGCCCAGGCAGAGCAGCCCGCTGTCGGCCTCGTGGTCGACGAGCATCGAGCCCGCGGGCGGGCCGAGCCGCAGCACGTCGCCGGGGCGGGCGCGCTGCACCAGTGCCGTGGAGACCCACCCGGCGGGCACGGACTTCACGTGGAAGGTCAGCAGGCCGTCGGGGCGGGGCGCGGACGCGAACGAGTAGTGCCGCCACACCCGGGGCCACCAGGGCGTCTCCAGGCTGGTGTACTGCCCGGCGCGGAACGGGTACGGCTGGTCGGGACGCACCGTGATCACGGCGATCTCGGAGGTGCGCAGTTCGTGCGAGACGATCTCCGCGTCCCACCAGGCGGGCGCCCGGCGCTCGTCCTCGGCCGCCGCGTCGATCATCGTCTGGGAGATCGCGGTGTAGGCGCGCACCCAGGCCGCCTCGGTGCGCGGGCCCCAGGTGTCGGGTGCGTAGCGCGCGATGGCGGCCATCAGGCACTCGCCGACGGCCGGGTAGTGGGCGGGCAGGGTGCCGTACTTGCGGTGGCCCCGGCCCAGGCCGGCGAGGTACTCGCCGAGCAGCTTGCCGTCGTCGAAGAGGCGCACGGCGGTCAGCAGCGCGCGGAAGAGCCGGTCGCGCTGGCCGTCCATGGCGGCCGGGAACATCTCGCGCAGGTGCGGGTACTGGACGAACAGCAGCGCGTAGAAGTAGGCGGTCGCCGAGTCGGCGGAACGTTCCAGCTCCGCCATGGACGCCCCGATCAACTCGGAGTCGCCGAGCTGGTCGCCCGCGGGCTCAGCGGGAGGGGCGGGAGCGGCGGGCGCCGCCCACCCGGCGGTGGCCGCCGGGGCCGCGGCGCCGGGTTCGGGAACCGCCTCCGGCTCGTGCGCGTGTTCGGGTTCCGGTTCGTGTTCCGGTTCCGGTGCGGCCGTTGCCGCCGCCTGCTGGGACGGTACCGCCTCAGGTCCGCCTGGCGCGGGGCGCTCCGCGGTCGCGGCATCGGACGCCGGGGTGAACCATCCCCGTCCGCCGCTGCCACCGGCGGACGCACCGTCGCTGCCCGACATGGTGGTCATGCTCGCCTCGCCTCGTACCTCTTCCGGACGTTCTGTGCACATCCGTGTTCCGAAAGTTCCGGTGCACCGCCCCCTGTGCACACCGTGCTCAGGACACTTTGCACTCCTTACCGCACGATGCGGGAGGGACCGACCATACCGTGAAGCCTTCACGCCACAACCCCCGTTCGCGGTTCCCGCGAATTCCGCCATTCGGAACCCGCGCAGGAATTACCGTGCCGCGGAGACGAGTCCGTGGGCCTCCCGGAGATCACTTCCGGTGTAGTGGTGGGAGGCGAGCGAGCGGACATGGTGGTCGGCGTTCACCGCCACGGAGACCGGCACGGCGGCGAACAGCTCCGCGTCGGAGAGGGAGTCCCCGTACGCCACGCAGTCCGCCAACCCGAGCCCGAATTGGGCGCAGAGCTCCTCCGCGATCTTCACCTTCGACGAGGGCGAAAGAATCCCGGCGGGATCGAGAGGATGCGCCGGATACTTCGTACTTCCGTTCGGAATTGCGCGCGGAACCTCCGGCCACCGCGAACCGTGGGTAACCTCGGCCCCCCAATCCTGTAGTCTCCGCACAAAGAAATCCGGCGAGAGGGAAATCACGGCGCAGCGCTCGCCCTCCGCCCTGAGCCCGGCCCACACCTCCGGGATGCCCGTCAGCCACGGTGCGCCCGAGAAGGCCGCGGACACGATCTCGTCGTCGAGCGCCGACCACAGCGCACACGCCCGGAGGGCGAACTGCGGCGGTGTCAGTTTCCGTTCCGCAAAAGCCCGTTCGAGATCCCGGATCTCGGCGTCGACCCCGAGCTGCCGGGATATCTCCACGGAGGCCGCCGAACCGTACAGCAGCGTTCCGTCGAGATCGAAGAGATGGAGCCGGGGGCGGCGTTCTCCCGGCGTCGGCCGCGGATTCGGATGCTCAGCCGGATGCATACCGGCGATCGTACGGGCGCGGACGGGCGCGGGCGGGCGGGGTCCCGGGCCGGGGCACGGGCACCGGGCGCGTACGGGCCGCCGCCGGGCGACGGGCAGGCCGCGCGACGCCGCGTACTCGGGGCCGAGTAGCCCCCGATACTCCCGCTGTCGGACGCCCCGGACGCCGGACGGCGGCACAGTCGACGGCATGCGGCAACTGTCCCGGCGTGCCCGCAGCGGCACTCTCGCGCTCCACGTCTGCTCCTCGGCCGGCTGGCTCGGCATGACGCTGTGCCTGCTCGCCCTCGGCCTCACCGCGGCCCTCACCGGGTCGGGGCCGGCGGCCGAGGCGTCCTACCGCTCGATGAAGGTCTTCGCCGACTGGCTGCTGGCGCCGCTCGCGCTGGTCACCCTGGCCAGCGGCGTGCTGCTGTCGGTGGGCACCCGCTGGGGGCTGGCACGGTACTGGTGGGTGTGGATCAAGTTCTGGCTCACGCTGGCCGCCACCCTGGCGAGCGTGCTCCTCTTCCGGACGCGGATCGACAGCACGGTCGCCGACGTGGCCGCGGGGCGCCCGGTCCTGCCGTACGAGCTGGTGATCCCGCCGCTCGTCTCGCTGAGCGCCTACACGTTCATGACCGTCATCTCGGTGCTGAAGCCCTGGGGGCGAACCGCGCGGGGCCGCCGCAGCACCCCGGTGAGCCGCCGCCGGTCACCGGCGTCCGGACGGCGGAGCCGGTCAGCGCCCTCGGCCTCCGGACGGCGGGCCGTCGGCTGACGGCCCGGTCCCGGCGTACGCGGGCGCCGGCTCGGCGGCGCCGTCCGGTGCGGCCGCCCCGGCAGCCGCCCGGATCCCGGTCCGGGGCGCCGCGGTGGCGCCCCGGGGGCCGCGCCGCTCCAGGAGTGCGGAGGTCACGGCCAGCGCCAGGGCGCCCAGGGCAAGTCCGGCGCCCGCGATGTTCGGCGACGTCGGGCCGAAACCGGCCCCGAGGACCAGCCCGCCGAGCCAGGTGGCGAGCGCGTTGCCGAGGTTGAAGGCGCCGATGTTCATGGCCGAGGCGAGGGTGGGCGCGTTCGCCGTCTGGTCGAGCACCCGCTTCTGCAACGGCGGGACGGTGGCGAAGCCGAACGCGCCGATCAGGGTCAGCGTGACGGCGGCCGCCGCCTTGTCGTGCGCCGTGACGGTGAACGCGGCCAGCGTCCCGGCCAGCGCGACCAGGGCGATGCACAGCATGGGCAGCAGGGCCCGGTCCGCGAACCGGCCACCGACCAGGTTCCCGGCGACCATGCCGACCCCGAAGAGGACCAGCAGCCAGGTCACGGAGGTGTCGGCGTACCCGGCGGCCTCCGTCATCATCGGCGCGATGTAGGTGATCGCGGCGAAGACCCCGCCGAAGCCGAGGACGGTCATCCCCATCGCCAGCAGCACCTGGACGTTGCGGAAGGCGGCCAGCTCGTCACGGATCCGGCCGGTACGGGGCCGTCCGGGGCCGGGCTCGGGGACGGGGCCGTCCGGGGCCGGGCTCGGGACCGGGGCCGGGGCCGGGATGTCCCGGGGTACCAGGGCGGCGACGCCCGCCAGCCCCAGCACTCCCAGCCCGGCGACGGCGACGAAGGTGAGCCGCCAGCCCGCCTGCTGCCCCAGCAGGGTGCCCAGCGGTACGCCGACCACGTTCGCGAGGGTCAGCCCGGTGAACATCAGGGAGATGGCCGCGGCCTTGCGGTGCGGGGCCACCAGTCCGGCCGCGACGATCGAGCCGATGCCGAAGAAGGCACCGTGCGCGAGCGAGGCGATGACCCGGCCCGCGAGCATCACGCCGAAGGCGGGCGCGAGCGCGGAGACCAGGTTGCCCAGCACGAACAGCCCCATCAGCAGCATCAGCATCCGCTTGCGGGAGATCCGGGTGCCCAGGACGGCGAGGACCGGGGCGCCCAGCAGGACCCCGACCGCGTAGCCGGAGGCCAGATACCCGGCGGTGGGGATGGAGACCCCGAACTCGGCGGCGACCTCGGGCAGCAGCCCCATGATCACGAACTCGGTGGTCCCGATGCCGAAGGCGCCGATGGCGAGCGCCAGCAGGGCGAGAGGCATGAGCGGGGAACCTTTCAATGCGCGAGACGATTACAAGCGTCGACATTAATTGCAGACGCTGGATATATGCAAACGCCGACTATTGCGGTGATGCTCTAGCCTGGGAGGCGCGCAGCTCCGCTCCGGCGGCGCGGCGCCGGTCCGCCCCCGTACTGCGGGGGTCCGGGCGGCCGACCGCAAGCCGGAAGCCGGGAGAGCGGACGGAACGGACAGCCCGACGACGGTCGGCCGGGAGAGGAGCCCCTTCATGTCACGCCACGCCGATCTGGGCCTCGCACAGGGCTGGTGCGCGCTCTCCGCGCTGCACGGCCGGATCGAGACCCACATCGAACGGGCGCTGCACGCCGCACACGGGCTCAGCGTGCGCGAGTTCTCCCTGCTGGACGTCCTGAGCGAACAGCACGACGGGGACGGCGGCCACTTCCGGATGAACCAGCTCGCCGACACCGTCGTCCTCAGCCAGAGCGCGACGACCCGCCTGGTCAGCCGGCTGGAAGAACGCGGGCTGCTCCGCCGCTACCTGTGCCCCGACGACCGGCGCGGCATCTACACCGACGTCACCGAAGAGGGCCACGCCCTGCTGGACGCGGCACGTCCCACCCACGACACCGCGCTCAAGGAGGCGCTGGCCGCGGCCGAGGCCCGGCCCGAACTCGCCCCCCTGGCCGCCGCCGTCCGCGCGCTCGCCCCCGCCCGGCCCGCGGAGTGACCGCCTGGGCCCCGCCCGCGGGCCCGAGGCGTACAGTGCGGAAGATGACCACGACTTCCGGCGGTTCGGGAACCCCCGCCGAGACGCCCGCGGCGGAGCTGACCATCCGGCGGGCGCGGGCCGGGGACATCCCCGCGATCGTCGCCATGCTCGCCGACGACACCCTCGGCGCCACCCGTGAGACCCCGTCCGATCTCGCCCCGTACCGCGCCGCGTTCGAGCGGGTCGACGCCGACCCGCACCAGCACCTCGTCGTCGCCGAGATCGACGGCAGAACCGTCGGCACCCTGCATCTGACGATCATCCCGGGACTGTCCCGCCGCGGTTCCACCCGCTCCCTCATCGAGGCCGTACGGGTGCACACCGATCAGCGCGGCAGCGGTCTGGGCACCCGGCTCATCGAGTGGGCAGTCGCCGAGTCCCGGCGTCAGGAGAGCGTGCTGGTCCAGCTCACCTCCGACGCCACCCGCGTCGAGGCGCACCGCTTCTACGAGCGCCTGGGCTTCCAGGCCTCGCACCTCGGCTTCAAGATGCCGCTCGTCTGACCGTCCGGACGGGACGCCGCAGCCCCCCACCGCGGCCGGGGCGGGCCGCAGCGGCTCGGGCCGCAACCGGCTCAGGCGGCGCCGCGCCGCTCTCGGCAGGAGGCCATCGAGCCTCTGGCCGCGGGCCCGGGCCCGGCCCAGGGACCCGCTCCGCAGGAGCCCGCACCCGGAGCCGCGCCTCCGCCCGCACCGACCGTGGGGACCGCCGTCGCGCTCCCCGCAGGGATACCGAGCCGCTGCCACACCCGCCCGCGCAGCAGCGCGTACTCCTCGCCCCTGCGCAGCGAGTGGCGCATCGGGCGCGGCACCGAGACGCCCTCCATGACGACCTGACCGGCGCGGAACCGGTCGCGGGTGAGGTCGATCTGGGAGCCGTCCGGCAGCCTGTTCCACCAGTGGAATCCCTGCCGGCCACCGTGCACCCCGTACACCTCCCCGCACATCAGCTCTCCGCCGAGCAGGTCCTGCACCACCAGCGCCGTCACGTCGCACTGCCCCCACGCAGGGTTCGCCGGACTCCAGCCCCCGCGCGCCAGATCGTCCGGGGCGCAGGTGTCAGCGCCCCAGGAAGCGCGCAGCGCTCCCTCGATCCGGCCCAACTCCGAAGCACCCGCGCCCATACCGGAAACCCCGACCGCATCCGCACTCATGTCCGCAAGCATGCCCCACCCCACTGACAACGACCCCTGCCGACCGCGTCGGACCGCGCACACCGCGGCCGCTTCCCGGGCCCGGGGTCAGCTCGGCCCGAAGCCGCCGTAGGGCCGGAGCGGCACGACGCGGAACTCCGACATCTCCTTCCGGGCCAGCGGAAGGGTGTCCACGGCCGCCTGCGCCTCCTGTGGCGAGCCGGCCTCCAGCAGGAAGCAGGCCCCCGGCCCGTCCCCGCGCAGCCAGATCTGCCGCAGTACCCCGTCCGCGTACAACTTCCGGACCGCCGCGGTCTCCTCGGGGAGCACGGCCGCGAACTCCTCCTCGGAATAGCGGTCGCTGTAGCGGCGGGTCATCACCAGGAACTGCATGCTCCGACCCTACTCCGGGCCGGTCCCCGCAGATCACCGGCCGAGCGTCCGGAGCCGCGTACGCGACGTGGTCCACGTGCTCCGGACGTCCGCCGGCCCGGCTGAGCCGGCTCAGCCGTCGCCCAGCGTGCGGGCGAGGAGGGGCAGCAGCCGGTCCCAGTGGCGCCGCAACCCCTCCGGGCTGAAGGCGTCGGTGTCGGACATCGTGTAGCCGTGCAGCGTGCCGGGATAGATCTCCGAGGTGTAGCGGACCCCGGCGGCGTCCAGGGCCTGGTTCAGCTCACCGAGGGCCTCCGGCGTCAGATCGGTCTCGGCGTGCCCGAGGTGGATCTCGGCGGTGATCCTGGAGAGCAGGCGGTGCAGACTGTCCGGCTCGTCGGCGCCCACCGGGCCGTGGAACCCGGCGACGGCCGCCACCCGGTCGGGGAAGGCCGAGGCCGTGCGCACCGCCAGGAGACCGCCGATGCAGTAGCCCGTCACCGCGACGGGTCCGGGGCGGACCTCCGGCTGCGCGGAGAGGAACTCCAGGTAGGACTCGGCGTCGCGCACGATCCGTTCGTCGGTGTGCGCCTCGATCAGGGGCATCAGCTTGCCGATGGCCGCGTCCCGGGCCTCGTCCCCGATGTGCTCGGGGAGTTCGACCACCGGTGCCGGACCGCTCCGGTAGAAGAAGTTGGGGACGAGCACGTAGTACCCGTGCCCGGCCAGTTCCTGCGCGAGTTCGCGCAGCACGGGCCGGTTGCCGAAGGCGTCCCCGTACATCAGCACCCCCGGGTGCTGTCCGGCACTGTCGGGAAGGGCGGCGAAAGCGTCGGCCCGGCCGTCCGCGGTGGGAATCGACAGCGTCTTGATGGGCATGGATCCTCCTGTCCGTTCGATCCCTCGAGCCTATGATCGTCACGGCCGGAACGGGGCCCTTCTCCGCCGCCGGGTCCAGGAGGGCTGCTCGCTCCCGGCCCGCTTCACCCGGGAGCCTCCCGCCGCTCCCCCCGGTCCGTCCCGCCGGCCTCCGCGAGCAGCCTGCTCACCCGGCGCATGACGTCCACCTGCGCGGGGTTGTAGAGGTCCACGAGGGCCCTGTCGATCGTCTCCCCGACGAACTCCTTGCCGCGCGCGGCATCGGCGGGCAGCGTGGTCAGCCCCGGATGCTCCCGGTACAGCGCCCGCAGCGAAGGCACCAGGCGCTCGGACAGGTCGGCGCGGGTCCGCTCGTCGGCGTCGCCGGGCAGCTTCTCGAACTCCTCGCCGATCGGACCGATGGTGGGGTTCTGCAGGAAGTCGGCGTAGGACTCCATGCCCTTGGGGCCGAGCAGGGTGCCCATGACGGTGACGAACGAGCGGTCCGCCTCGGGCATCGGGGTGTCGGCGGTCGCGGCGAACTCGGGCGGCAGATCGGTCGGCGCCGACCTGTCCAGAATGAGGGCGAGTTCCGCCCTGGCCCGCTGCAGCCGTTCGATGGTGGCCGCCAGTTCGGCGTCGAGGGTGCGCAACGCGTCCTCCGGATGGTCGTCGGTGGCGCCCATCTCGGCGATCCGGGACAGCGAGAACCCGAGATCCACCAGGCGCTTGATCCGCAGCAGCCGGACGAGATGGGCCACGCCGTAC
This sequence comes from Streptomyces sp. AA1529, assembly GCF_000280905.1. Classification (GTDB taxonomy): domain Bacteria; phylum Actinomycetota; class Actinomycetes; order Streptomycetales; family Streptomycetaceae; genus Streptomyces. The sequence goes on from NZ_ALAP01000048.1 coordinate 37,532, forward strand.
TGCTTGTAGCCGTTGGCGCGGCGCTCCGGTTCCTCGAGCAGGCCGACCTCGTGGTAGTGCCGCACCGCGCGCAGGCTGGTGCCCGCGAGTTCTGCTATCTCCCGCGTGCTCCACGCCACGATGCTCCCGCTCCGTTCCGCCGCTGGACGTCGGCGCGGCGGCGCCGACGGACCCAAGTCCAAACCATGCCGTCGCGGCATGGTCAAGTGCGCCCGCGCGACGAGACATCCCCGAAGCCCCCGACCGGTGGCCCGAGCGCCACCATCCCGGCGGGAAAGGCCGCCCGGCGGTGCACCCGCGGCGGGCACCGGCCCGGGAACCCGCCGGAGCACCGGCTGTTCGGAAGCCGCCCGCGGGAACGTGATCCACCCCACACCAGCCGCGGCTTGAGTATGCCGTAACGGCACGGTCTTTCCTGTTCCCCCCGTTCGCCAACCGCTCACGACGGAATCCAGGAGGGCACCGATGACCACGACCGATCAGCGCACGCTCACCACCTCCACCGGAGCCACCCCCGCAGCCACCCCGGCAGCCGCGCCGGGAGCCATGCCCGAAGCCGCGCCCGGTCTCGCCCCGGCAGGAGCCCCGGCAGGAGCCCCGGCCGATGAACGCGGGCCCGACCCGGCCCCGGAAGCCCCGGCCGCCGAGCCCGCTCCGGCCTCGTCGCAGCAGAAGCTGCTGGACCAACTCGGCGGCACCCGGGGGATGGTCTGCACAGCCATCCCGGTAGCGGCGTTCGTCGCGGCCAACGCGGCCGTCACGCTGCCGATCGCGATCGGCGTCGCCCTCACCCTGGCGGCTGCGATCACCGTGTGGCGCACGGTGCAGGGCGAGCGCTTCGCCACGGCGGTCGGCGGTCTCGTCGGCGTGGCCACCGCCGGCGGCGTCGCGGCCTGGACGGGCTCGGCGGGCGACTTCTTCCTGATCGGCATCTGGGCGAGCTTCGCCGGGGCACTGGTCCTGCTCGGCTCCCTGCTCGCACGCCGCCCGCTGACCGGCGTGCTGTGGAACGTGTCGCACGGCAACACACACCCGTGGCGCGGCGACCGGCCCAGCCTGCTCGCGCACGACATCGCCACCGGCACGCTCACCGTCCTGCTCGCGGCCAGGTTCGCCGTACAGCAGTGGCTCTACCTGACCGACGCCACCGGCTGGCTGGCCGTCGCCAAGATCGGCATGGGCACCCCGCTGCTGGCACCGGCGCTGCTGGTCGTCTTCTGGTCGTTCCGCCGCTCGACGAAGCGGCTGGTCCGCTGACCGGGCCCGCCGCACCCCGGCGGCCCGCACCCTGCGCCCCCGACCGCGGCTCCGGCCCAGGCCCAGGCCCTCGGCTCCGGCTCCGGCTCCGAGGGCCCATGCCCCTGCGGCGCGGCGACCCGTTCGTGGAACGCCTCTCGGGCTGTTCGCCGGTCATTCGGTCCGAGCGGCCTGTTGCCGTTCCTCCCGTGGGTGTCCGGTGACGGATCCAGCGGCGGGAGAGTGCTCGGCGGCACGTGGGAACCTCCTGTCGACGGCCCACACGGCCAGCGCACAGACCGCGAATCCGGCCCCGAGGAGGCTGGCGGCCGCCCAGCCCCGGGCGGTGAAGGCGGCGGTGGTCGTGGCCGCACCGAGGGCGGAGCCGAGCGAGTAGAAGACCATGTAGCTGCCGATGGCACTGCTCGTGCGGTCGGGGTAGGCGGCGGTGAGCTGGTGCTGGTTGCTCACGTGCACGGCCTGGACGGCGAAGTCGAGCAGCACGATTCCGAGGACGAGGAGCGGGAGTGACCGCGGCAACTGCGCGATCGCTGCCCAGGAGAGGGCGAGCAGGACGAGCGCCGAGCCGGTGACCGGGACCGCCCGTCCCGCGTCCGCCCAGCGTCCCGCGCGGGCGGCGGCGAGCGCACCGGCGAGTCCGACGAGGCCGAACAGTCCGATCCGGCTCTCGCCCAGGCGCCACGGTGCGCCCGCGAGCGGCAGGGACAGTCCGCTCCACAGCGCTCCGAACGAGGCGAACAGGAAGAACGCGACGAGTCCGCGCGTCAGCAGGAGGCGCTGCCCGAACAATCCGCCGAACGCGGCGATGACCCGCCGGTATCTCTCCGGCCCCGGGGACCGGTCGGAGCGCTCCTCCGGCGGCAGCGCACCGAGTACGAGGGCGGCGAGCCCGAGGGAGAGCGCCGCGAGTCCGGCGTAGACGCTGCGCCATCCCCAGATGTCGGCGAGTGTTCCGGTGACGACCCGCGCGCCCAGGATGCCGACCACGACGCCGGAGGTGACGACGCCGATGCTCCGCCCGCGCTCGGCGGGCCGCGCGACCGACGCGGCGTAGGCCACCGCGGTCTGCACCACGACCGCGAACAGCCCGGCAACGGCCAGCCCGGTGAACGCCGTCCATGCGGTGTGCGCCGAAGCGGTCAGGGCCATGCCCACGGCCCCGGCCGCCAGGTGTGCGGCGATGAGCCGCCGTCTGTCGATCACGTCGCCGAGCGGCACCAGCAGCACCAGCCCCGCCAGATAGCCGAACTGGCCGGTCGCGACGATCCATCCGGTGAGTCCGGCCGGCACACCGATTTCGCGTCCCATCGGGCCCAGGACCGGCTGGGCGGCATAGATGTCCGCCACCGCGGCACCGCAGACCGTCGCGAGCAGCAACCGGCGCCACACGTCCATCGCACTCCTCAAATCAGTAGCAGATTGCAACTGTTTTTACGTTAGGGCATGCTGGTTTCAATCCGCAACTGATTGGGAGGCGTCATGCCGCGCAGCACCGAGCGCGCCCCTGACCCGGACTGGACCGACGCCGAATGCCCCGTCGCCCGTACGCTGGACCTGGTCGGCGACAGATGGAGCCTGCTCGTCATCCGCGACGCCATGGACGGGGCACGCTCGTTCACCGAGTTCCAGCGACGCACCGGTATCGCGCGCAACATCCTCACCGACCGCCTCCGCAAGCTCACCGCTCACGGGTTCCTGACCCAGCGCACCGCTCCCTCGGGGCGCCGCCGGGAGTACGTGCTCACCGACGCCGGCCGCGACCTCTTCCCGGTCATCCTCACGCTGCGGCAGTGGGGAGAACGCCACGCCTTCGCACCCGGCGAGGCCCACTCCACCCTCGTCGACGAGCACGGCACGCCGGTCCCGCACCTCGCACCGGCCGGCGCCGACGGCACGCCCCTGGGAGCCGGCACCACCCAGGTGCGGAAGGTCCGGTAGCAGCCCGCCCCTCAGCGGGCTGCGGCCCGGCACCGCGGCGGACGAGAGCGGGCGCCGGTCCCGCGCCCCGGCCCGCGGCCTTCCGCACGCCCGGCCACACGTGCCGCCCGCGCGTGCCGCCCGCGCGCTTCCGCCGACAGTGAAGACCGGCCCGGTCGGCTCCGGCGGTCAGTACCGTCCGTACTCATGACGACGATCAGCACCCGCGAGGTCGAGTACCCGGCCGACGGCCTCACGATGATCGGGCACCTCGCCCTCCCGGCCGGTACCGGCCGCCGCCCCGGCGTCCTGGTCGGTCCCGAGGGACCGGGGCTGAACGACTTCCAGCGCCGCCGGGCCGACGCCCTCGCCGAACTCGGTTACGTGGCCCTGGTCTTCGACCTGCACGGCGGCGGACGCTGGTTCACCGACCCCGAGGAGATGCTGGCCCGTACGACACCGCTCCTCGCCGACCCCGACCGGCTGCGGGACATCGGCCATGCGGCGCTCGACGTGCTGCGCGCCGAGCCGCGGACCGACCCCGGCCGGATCGCCGCCGTCGGCTACGGCACCGGAGGCGCGATCGCGCTGGAACTCGGGCGCGACGGTGTCGACCTGCGGGCGATCGGAACGGTCAACGCGCTGACCACGGGCCGACCGGGCGAAGCCGCACACATCCGCTGCCCCGTGTGGGCCGGGGTCGGCTCCGAGGACCCGATCATGCCCGCCGAGCAGCGGGACGCCTTCGCGGCCGAGATGCAGGCAGCAGGCGTCGACTGGCGCCTGATGGTCTACGGCGGCGCCCTGCACGCGTTCCACCACCCGTCCGTCGACCAGACCACCGTCCCCGGCGTCGCACACCACCCCCGGCACGCACGGCGAGCCTGGCGCGACATCGTCGACCTGCTCGCCGAGTGCGTACCGGTGACGGAATGAGCCGGCCGCTCGGGGCCGTACGCGCTCCGGGCGGCCGCGGCCCCGAGGGCGGATGCGTGCCCCCCGGACAGCCCTCAGTCGAGGCAGAACTCGTTGCCCTCGACGTCCTGCATCACGAGGCAGGACTCGTTCTCCTCGTCGGCGAGCAGCAGACGCACACGCTGCGCGCCGAGTGCGACCAGCCTCGCGCACTCGGCCTCCAGCGCGGCGACACGCTCCTCGCCGACCAGCCCGGTACCGGCCCGCACATCGAGGTGCAGGCGGTTCTTGGCGACCTTTCCCTCGGGAACCCGCTGGAAGAACAGCCGCGGGCCCGTGCCCGAGGGATCACTGCAGGCGAACGCGGCGTCCCGGCGCTCCGGCGGCAGCGAACGGTTGTACTCGTCCCACGTGCCGAACCCCTCCGGCGGCGGCGGTACGACGTACCCCAGCACCTCGCACCAGAAGCGGGCGACGCGCTCGGGCGACGCGCAGTCGAAGGTGACCTGGAACTCCTTGATCGACGCCATCGGCCCACCCTAGCGGCACACACTGCTCCTCGGCCCGGGGAGACTCCCGGGATACCCCCGCCGGAATCTCGCCCAGTGCTCCGCCACATCACCACTGAACCCCGCAGTCATGAGAGCACTCTGTCGGCCGCCGGTCCTGCTGCACAGCCTCCCGCACGGCCGATCGCTGCGGGCGGAACGCCACCGGCCGCGTAGCGGTCGGCCGCCCCGCGCGCCGCTGCGCCGCCGCTCTCCTCAGCGGAGGGGGACACCACTGTCCGCCCTCCGACGAGGCTGCCCGGCGGACCGCGGCGCCGGGGGCAGGAGCCGGCCGGCGAGCAGGACGGCGCAGGCCGCCGTGGTCAGCAGCCCGCCGACGAGGAAGGCGGCGCGCACGTCGGCCGACGACAGGACCAGTCCGCCCAGTGCGGCGCCCGCGGCGATACCGGCGTTGTAGAGGCCCGAGTTGGCCGCGAGTGCGAGATCCGTGCGGCCCGGTGCGCAGTGCAGCATCGCGTGCTGCGTGGCCATGAACACCGGGCCGAGTGCGCCGCCCGTCAGCGCCAGGAACGCCACTGCGGCCACCGGGTCACTGCCGACCGCGTACAGCCCGAGCATGCCCACCGCCTGGATGCCCACGGCCGTGGTCAGCGCAGCCCGCGGAAAGCGGTCCAGCAGCAGCCCGGTGATGCTCACCCCGGCCAGACACGCCGCGCCGAATGCCAGGAAGAGGATGCTGACCGCGCCCGGCGGGTAGCCGCTCACCTCGCGCAGGAACGCCGCGAGGTAGGTGTATCCGGCGAACGCTCCGGTGGCGGACAGCGTGCCGGCCAGCAGCACGGTCCCGAACCGGCGGGCGTCGGGGCCGGTCCCGTACGCGGCGGGCTCCCGGTCCGGGCGCGCGGTCGGCAGCAGCGCGGCGACGGGCAGCAGGGCGACACAGCCCAGTGCCGCCAGCACGGTGACGGGCGCCGGCCAGCCGTGCCGCCACCCCAGCCAGGTCCCGGCGGGCACACCGAACGCCAGGGCGAGCGACCCCGCGACGGAGATCGCGCCGACCACCCGCCCGCGGGCGGCCGGTGCGAACAGGCCCACCGCGACCGGGCCCGCCACGGCCCAGAACAGCGCCTGGGCGAGCGCGGTCAGCAGCCGCGCCAGCAGCAGCACCCCGTAGGAGGCGGCCAGCGCGGCGACGGTGCTGGACACGACCAGCGCGGCCAGCAGCCCGGTGAGCACATGGCGCCGGGGTACGGCCCGCGTGGCGTGGGCGAGCGGCACCGAGGCCACGGCCACCGTGAGGCCGTAGCCGGTGACCAGGAGGCCGACCGTCGGCACCGGCACCCGGAGGCGGTCGGAGAGGAGCTCCAGGAGCCCGATCGGCAGGCTCTCCGCGGTGTTGAAGCTGAAGGCGGCCAACATCAGCGCCGCCAGGACCGCCACCCGGTGCCACGGCGGCGCCGCTACCGGGGCAGTGCCCGCCTCCGCTGCGGTCTCCCGTCCCGCCTGCCGCACGGCCTCGCCCATGGCCGTACCTCACCGGGCCGCCCGCCCCGCCGCAACCGGATTCCGCGGCCGTGCGGGCCCGTTCTCCATGGTGCTGCGATATGGAAGCCCCGAACCCGCCCTCGCCGCCCGGATCTGCACATGGTGATGTGCTGTGCGCTGTGCACTGTTACCTGTATGCGGTGCTGAGCTGCGCTGTCCCTGGGGAGTCGAACCCCTGCGTTGCCCTTCACGCGCCAGGAGTGAGCTGGAAGACCGCCAGCCCTCGGTGTGTGCACGCCTCCGAAGCAGCTACCTACTCCATATCGCCCAGCCCGCTGGACTGCTCAGTCCAACAGGTCGACCTCCCAGTTCGTACGCTGGATCCGCACATCGACCTCGCGGATCTCTCGGGCGAGCGCATCTGCCTGTCCGCGCAGTTCCGCGACCGGAAGCGCGGAAAGCATCATCAGCTCGGACCGAAGCTGCCGACCGTATCCCCGCTCGCCCTTACCCGCTGCCGCGTCCGCCGCCGCAGTGACCACAGAGTGACGCAACCGCAGGACATCCCGGCGCGCGAGGGCATCGGTGAGCGTCCCATCCGGTTCCAACTCCACGGCGGCATTGGTCCGATTGATCCGCCGGATCAACGTTTCCAGAGCATCCAGCACCGCACCGGCCTCAGCCAAGAGCTGGGCCGCGTCCTCGGCGGGAGTCTCCCCTTCCTGGTGTCGCGCGCTGCTGACGACGCGCGCTCGCAGCTGTTCCACACGCCGCGTCGCCTCCGCACGTTCTGCCAGTGCCTCAGCAAGCTTCATTGTCCCCACCTCCCCCTCCATGTGCTCGCACGAGTATACGAATGCGGATCAGCTCATGCGCACCTGGATTCTGCTCGGGACGGCCATCGAGGACCCCGGATCCGTTCGCCGGTGCTGACGGTCAGCACTTGCCGGCACCTCCGCTGCGGCGGCATCCCGGGACGGTGCGTGAGCCGCTGCACGAGCGTCGCGAACAGGCAGTGTGGGACCGAGCGGTCAGCCGAGCCGGGATGCGATCCGGCGACGGGCAGCCCCCCAGACTTCCTCGAACTCCTCGAAGGTGAGTTGCTCGGGATCGTGGCCTTCCCATTCCGGGACGGGCACCTCGGCGGTGATCCCGAACCTGCTGTCGTACTCCTCGATGCGGCCCGCTTCATGGGCCTGCTGCCATTCGGCGAGGGAGGCGGCTGCGATCGGGGCCGGTTCAGGCCCTTGGAGTTCGACCTGCCGGATCACCCAGCCTTCGGCATCGACCTCGAAGTAGAACCAGATGTCTTCCTCGCCCCAGTAGCAGCGCATCCATGCGGTCACCACGCCATCATGCCGGGCCGGATACGTCCGCTGTGCGATCGGACATGAGCCTGTGCCGCGGAATCTGAGGCCCTACAGCAAGACGTCAGGTCTGGGCCATGTCGACGAAGCGGGAGTAGTGGCCCTGGAAGGCGACCGTGATGGTGGCGGTGGGGCCGTTGCGGTGCTTGGCGACGATCAGGTCGGCCTCGCCCGCGCGCGGGGACTCCTTCTCGTAGGCGTCCTCGCGGTGCAGCAGGATCACCATGTCCGCGTCCTGCTCGATGGAGCCGGACTCACGCAGGTCGGAGACCATCGGCTTCTTGTCGGTGCGCTGTTCGGGTCCGCGGTTGAGCTGGGAGAGGGCGATGACCGGGACTTCCAGCTCCTTGGCGAGCAGCTTGAGGTTACGGGACATCTCCGAGACCTCCTGCTGGCGGCTCTCGGGGCGGCGGGAGCCGCCCGTCTGCATCAGCTGGAGGTAGTCGATGACGATCAGTTGGAGGTCGTTGCGCTGCTTGAGGCGGCGGCACTTGGCGCGGATCTCCATCATCGACAGGTTGGGCGAGTCGTCGATGTACAGGGGCGCGTCGGTGACCTGGGGCATCTGACGGGCCAGCCGCGTCCAGTCCTCGTCCGTCATCGAACCCGAGCGCATGTGGTGCAGTGCGACCCGGGCCTCGGCGGACAGCAGGCGCATCGCGATCTCGTTGCGGCCCATCTCCAGGGAGAAGATCACGCTGGGCATGGTGTGCTTGATGGAGCAGGCGCGGGCGAAGTCCAGCGCGAGCGTGGAGTTGTGGGTGGGAACCATCGCCCGGCCGGCCAGATAGAGGCTGTCGGGGTTGTCCACCTGTACACAGCGCACCGGGACGCTGGGGACCGGTCGCACCTCGGTGATGAACCGGGCCTCCGCACGAGGAGCGTGTGCGGGCCTCCGCTCCTTGTGGAGCAGCCGCTTCCGCTCCAGCCGGAAGACCTCGTCGGGGGTGGTGAAGGTGACCTCGTGGAGCACCGGGTCCGCCGGGGGTTCCTCGCTGGGGCCGTGGTCCCGGCTGAGGCCGTGCTCCTCGTCCCCGTCCCGCAGCCGGCGGGTGGTCCAGGAGCAGCGGTAGCCGAGGCCGAGCAGCAGTTCGCGGAAGTCCTCGGCGAACTGCCGACGGGTGACGGCGAAGCTGACGGCGCCCGCCTCGCCGACCGTGCCGTGGGTGTCCAGCAGTCCGGCCAGGAGTGCCCGGCGCTGGGGCTCGGAGGCCCGCAGGTAGCTCCGCGGGATGCGCTTGCTCTCCGTCATCCCCATCGTGCGCAGAACCGTCCGGACGCTCCCGGACGGCACCGGAGCGCCGGGCAGGTGGAGTGCGTGGCTCGCCGAGTGGCCCACGGGGGAGGTGGCGTATCCGTCGGCTCCGATGTGCAGCAGCACCTCGGGTTCGTCGGTGGTGACCCGGAGCGTGTCGGCTGTCCCGTCGCCGTCGGAGGCCACGTCACCGTCGGGGGAGCCGCCGAGCCAGGCGCCCAGCGTGTACGGCGCGAGCGGCAGTCGGCGCTCGGGCAGGTCCAGCGGGGCCGAGTTCCGCACCGAGTGAGCGGGGCGGCGGCCGGATGCGGAGTGCAGGGTCTCGGCGAGCTGCCGGGTGGTGCGCACCGCGGGGAGGTCCTGCGGGGGCCGGTCGTCGCCGCTGCGGGCTGCTTCCCGCGCGGCCCGGCGGGAGGCGGGGGTGTCCGTGAGCCACTGGTGCTCGGCGTCGGCGACGAGCGCGGTGCCGTCGTCGAACCGGACCTCGTAGCAGGGGCGGTCCGTCATGACCTCGGTGGCGGCGGTGACGCGGGTGGCGCGGCCGTGCGCGTCCAGCAGCCGCTCCCCGACCTTCACCTCGCCCATCGTCGTCCACCCGGAGGGGGTGGGGAGGGGGGTGTCCAGCGCGAGGGCCTTGCCCATGGCAGGGCGGGCGGCGATGACGATCATCTGGCCGGGATGCAGGCCGTTGGTGAGCGAGTCGAGATCGGTGAAGCCGGTGGGGACGCCGGTCATCTGGCCGCTGCGGGAGCCGATGGCCTCGATCTCGTCGAGGGCGCCTTCCATGATGTCGCCGAGCGGGAGGTAGTCCTCGGAGGTGCGCTGCTCGGTGACGGCGTAGATCTCGGCCTGGGCGCCGTTGACGATGTCGTCCACGTCGCCGTCCGCCGCATAGCCCATCTGGGTGATGCGGGTGCCTGCCTCGACCAGGCGGCGCAGGATGGCGCGCTCGTGGACGATCTCCGCGTAGTACTCGGCGTTCGCCGCGGTGGGGACGGCCTGGACCAGCGCCTGGACGTAGCCGGGGCCGCCGACGCGGGCGATCTCCCCGCGCCGGGTGAGTTCGGCGGTGACGGTGATGGGGTCGGCGGGCTCGCCCTTGGCGTAGAGGTCGAGGATCGCCTGGTAGACCGTCTCGTGCGCGGGGCGGTAGAAGTCGACGCCCTTGAGGACCTCGACCACGTCGGCGATGGCGTCCTTGGACAGCAGCATGCCGCCGAGGACCGACTTCTCCGCCTCCAGGTCCTGCGGGGGCACCCGCTCGAACCCGCCTGCCGGCCCCTCGGCTCCGCGTTCGTGCTGCTCGGGCAGGCCGGAGCGCTCCGCGCCGGGGCCGGAGCGGAAGCCGCCGCCCGGTCCGCCGTTGCTCCCGCCGCCGCTGCCGTTGCGCCGGCGGCCCTGCGGCGGCTGCGCCGTCAGGGCGAAGCCCTCCTCGGTGGCGAGGTCCGCGGCCCAGGGGTCCTCCACATGCTCGGGCTGCTGGGTCACCCCGCTCCGCCTCCTCCCACAGGTCCCGTCGTAGGGCACAGTCTTACGGCACAGCACTGACAAACGCTGGCAATCGGGCCGCCCGACCCGGGTCACGGCGCGTCGCTGCGACGGTGAAGACAGGGGGAAACGCTGAAACGGGCTGCACGGGCGCTGGTACACCGTAGGCGGCCCGCACGGTTCAGCCAATCACCTTATCCACAGGGTGGTGTGGACAGTCGGGGCCAACCTGTGGAGAAGCCGCCGAAAGCTGTGCACGAGTCGGGGGACAGTGCTGTGGATTACTTCCGAACCTCACCACAACAGCTACCCTGACCTGCACTTTCACCGTCCACGCCCTGTGCGGCGAAAAAACTTTCCGTCGGCACCCCCGGGAGGATCACCGAGGGTGTTCGCGCCTGTCGCGTACACCGTAAAGTAAGTGCCACAAGCCCGTTGTGCTCATTACCTGTGGATGTTTGGATCGAACCTATGCGCCCCGCTTCCCCGACCACGCGCGCCACCGTGCGACGCCACGACCGCGAGATCGTCGCGCTCGCCCTCCCCGCCTTCGGCGCACTCGTCGCGGAGCCCCTCTTCGTCATGGCCGACAGCGCCATCGTCGGCCACCTCGGCACCCCCCAGCTCGCCGGGCTCGGCGTCGCCGCGGCACTGCTGCAGACCGGCGTGAACATCTTCGTCTTCCTGGCCTACGCCACCACCGCCGCCGTCGCCCGCCGACTGGGCGCCGACGATCTGCCCGCCGCACTCCGCCAGGGCCTCGACGGCATCTGGCTCGCGCTCCTGCTGGGCGGACTCGTGGTGGCAGTGGTGCTGCCGACGGCCCCCTGGCTCATCGACGCGTTCGGCGCCTCCCCGACCGCGGCACCGCCCGGCACCACCTATCTGCGCATCAGCGCGCTCGGCATCCCGGCCATGCTCGTCGTCCTCGCCGCGACCGGCGTGCTGCGCGGCCTCCAGGACACCAGGACCCCGCTGTACGTGGCCGTCGGCGGGTTCAGCGCCAACGCGGCGCTCAACGCGCTGCTCGTCTACGGCGCCGGGCTCGGCATCGCCGGTTCCGCCTGGGGCACGGTGCTCGCGCAGTGGGGGATGGCCGCCGTCTATCTGACCGTGGTGGTACGCGCCGCCCTGCGGCACCGCGCCTCGCTGCGTCCCGACCTCGCCGGGATCCGGGCCAGCGGGCGGGCCGGGGCCCCGCTGCTGATCCGGACGCTCTCGCTGCGTGCCGTTCTGCTGATCGCCACGGTGGTGGCGGCGCGCATGGGCGACGCGGACATCGCGGCCCACCAGATCACCCTCACCCTCTGGTCGCTGCTCGCCTTCGCGCTGGACGCCATCGCCATCGCCGGCCAGGCCATCATCGGGCGCTGTCTCGGCGCCTCCGACGTCGAGGGGGCCACGGCGGCCTGCCGGCGGATGGTGCTGTGGGGCGTGGTCTCCGGGGTGGTGCTGGGGGCGCTGGTCGCGCTGGTGCGGCCGCTGTTCATGCCGCTCTTCACGACGGACCAGGCCGTGATCGACCAGCTCACGCCGGTACTGCTGGTGGTGGCCGTCACCCAGCCGATCGCGGGCGTGGTCTTCGTGCTCGACGGAGTGCTCATGGGCGCCGGGGACGGTCCCTATCTGGCGGGCGCCATGCTGGTCACCCTGGCGGTCTTCGCGCCGGTCGCGCTGGCGGTACCGGCGCTCGGCGGCGGGCTCACCTCGCTGTGGTGGACGGTCGCCGGGCTGATGATGGCCACCCGGCTGGTCACCCTGGCCCTGCGGGCCCGCTCGGGGCGCTGGGCCGTCACCGGCGCGGTACGCGCCTGACGGAGGTCCGGCGCGTGCCCGGGCGGAGCGCACCGGCCGGGCGCCGCGCGCCCCCGTACCGGGCAGCCAGGACGGCCCCGATACGACACGCAGCAGGGCGCACCCCCGAAAGGGGGTGCGCCCTGCTGCGTGTCTCAGCCGGCTCGGGCCGACCGCAGCCGACCGCGGCCGCGCGCGGCGTCAGGCCGCTGCGACCTCGACGCCGACCGTGGCGGTCACGTCGGCGTGCAGCCGCACCGCGACCTGGTGGGCGCCCAGCGACTTGATGGGCGAGCCCACCTCGATGCGGCGCTTGTCCACGTCGGGGCCACCGGACGCCTTGATGGCGTCGGCGATGTCCGCCTGGGTGACGGAGCCGAACAGCCGGCCCTGCTCCCCGGCGCGCACCGTGAGGCCGACGCGCAGGCCCTCGAGCTGGGCCTTGATCTCGTCGGCCTGCTCGATCGTCGCGATCTCGCGGATCTTGCGGGCGCGGCGGATCTGCTCGACGTCCTTCTCGCCGCCCTTGGTCCAGCGGATCGCGAAACCGCGCGGGACCAGGTAGTTGCGGGCGTAGCCGTCCTTCACCTCGACGACGTCGCCTGCGGCACCGAGGCCGGAGACCTCGTTGGTCAGGATGATCTTCATGGTGTGGTCACCCTTCCCTTATCGCGCGGTCGAGGTGTAGGGCAGCAGCGCCATCTCACGGCTGTTCTTCACGGCCGTGGCGACGTCGCGCTGGTGCTGGGTGCAGTTGCCGGTGACCCGGCGGGCACGGATCTTGCCGCGGTCGGAGATGAACTTCCGCAGCAGGTTCGTGTCCTTGTAGTCGACGTAGGAGATCTTCTCCTTGCAGAACACGCAAACCTTCTTCTTCGGCTTGCGAGCAGGCGGCTTCGCCATGTCTCTACTCCTATGAGTTTCGCTCAGAAGGGTGGCTCGTCCGAGTAGCCGCCACCGTTGCCGCCGCCGGGGGCACCGCCCCAGTTGCCGCCGCCGCCCTGGCCGCCGCCGGCCGGGCCGGTGGCCCACGGGTCGTTCGCGGGAGCGCCGCCCTGGCCGCCCTGGCCACCGGGGCCGCCGCCCCAGTTGCCGCCGCCGCCCTGGCCGCCGCCACCGCCGAAGCCGCCGCCCTGGCCGCCGCGGCCGGTGGTCTTGGTGACCTTGGCCGTGGCGTTGCGGAGGCTGGCGCCGACCTCGTCGACGTCCAGCTCGTAGACCGTGCGCTTGATCCCCTCACGGTCCTCGTACGAGCGCTGCTTGAGGCGGCCCTGCACGATGACGCGGGTGCCCTTGGTGAGGGACTCGGCGACGTTCTCCGCCGCCTGCCGCCAGACCGAGCAGGTCAGGAACAGGCTCTCGCCGTCCTTCCACTCGTTGGTCTGCCGGTCGAAGGTGCGGGGGGTGGACGCGACACGGAACTTCGCGACCGCCGCACCGGAGGGGGTGAAGCGCAGCTCGGGGTCGTCGACGAGATTGCCGACGACCGTGATGACGGTCTCGCCTGCCATGGGTGAACCTCTCGGCGTGCTGCTGGCTGCTGTGGTGCCTGGTGGTGCTCGGTGGAGCTGTGGTGCTCGGTGCTACTCGGGAGTCGGCCTCAGTGGGTCGACGGGCGCAGGACCTTGGTCCGCAGGACGGACTCGTTCAGGTTCATCTGCCGGTCGAGCTCCTTGACCACAGCGGGCTCGGCCTGCATGTCGATGACCGAGTAGATGCCCTCGGGCTTCTTGTTGATCTCGTAGGAGAGACGACGACGGCCCCAGGTGTCGACCTTCTCGACCTTGCCGTTGCCCTCGCGGACGACGGAAAGGAAGCTCTCGATCAGGGGGGAGACAGCGCGCTCCTCCAGATCGGGGTCGAGGATGACCATCACCTCGTAGTGACGCATGTGGAACCCACCTCCTCTGGACTCAGCGGCCACGGTCGTTCCGTGGCAGGAGGGTCGTGATGCGTATCCGCACCCGCGGGAGTCGATTCCGCCTCGCGGGGTGCAGACGGGCCAGCCTACCCGGCCACGGCCTTCCGGTTGAAATCCAGGGGTAACCCGGAGCAATCTGGACACCTCAGATGTGAGCGGCGTTACAGTCCGCGCCGCGCTTCCCCCGGGAGCCGCGTCCCCGCCCGGAGCCGCGTCACACTGTCCACAGCTGCGTCGGGAGGTGCCACATGGCACAGGCAGTGCGCTGGAACCATCCTTTCTCCTATCTGAACTCCGACGGCAAGCGGCATCCCGTGGAGAACTCCTTCGCGAGCGTGACGCTGCTGCTGGGCCTGGTGGCCGTGATCACCGCATGGTGGCCGGGGCTGCACATGATCGGCTCGTGGGCGGGGCTGATCGGGATCCTGACCGGGGCCTGGGGCCAGTTCATCTCCGCGACGACAGGTGAGCGGTTCGTGACGATCATCGGGCTCGGCGCCGCGGCGGTCGGGTTCTACCTGGGCGTGGCGCACGGCGGACTGGTGCCGTAGCCGGTTCCACCGGCGCCGTGGGCGGGCGCACCGCGCGGGAGCCCGGAGGGCGGCCCGCGCGGGAGCCGGCGGGGCGGCGGGAAACCGCCTCTCCGGCCCGGCCCTGGGCCGAACAGGGCGTTGCGGGGCACAGTAGGCTTCCCGGCGAGCATCGTCAGTTCGCCGGAGGAGCGTCCCGCCATGAGCCTGACCCTGAGGACCGTCAGCCGAGAGCAGCATCTGGCGTATATCCAGAGCCTGCCGTCGGCCAGCCACTGTCAGGTGCCCGCCTGGGCGGACGTCAAGAACGAGTGGCGCTCGGAGAGCCTGGGCTGGTTCGACGAGCGTACGGGCGAGATGGTGGGGGCCGGTCTGGTGCTCTACCGGCAGCTTCCGAAGGTCAAGCGCTACCTCGCGTATCTGCCCGAGGGTCCGGTGATCAACTGGTACGCGCCCAACCTGGACGAGTGGCTGCGCCCGATGCTCGACCACCTCAAGCAGCACGGCGCCTTCTCCGTGAAGATGGGCCCGCCCGTGGTGATCCGGCGCTGGGACGCGGCGGCCATCAAGAAGGGCATCCAGGACCAGGACGTCAAGCGGCTGCGGGACATCGAGGCCACGCACATCGAGCCGCGTGCCTTCGAGGTGGCGGACAAGCTGCGCAGGATGGGCTGGCAGCAGGGTGAGGACGGCGGCGCGGGCTTCGGCGACGTGCAGCCGCGCTACGTCTTCCAGGTCCCGCTGGAGGGGCGCTCGCTGGAGGACGTGCACAAGAGTTTCAACCAGCTCTGGCGCCGCAACATCAAGAAGGCCGACAAGGCCGGGGTGCAGGTGGTCCAGGGCGACATGGCCAACCCGTACGACCTGGACGAGTGGCAGCGGCTGTACGAGATCACCGCCGAGCGCGACCGGTTCCGGCCCCGGCCCAAGGCGTACTTCCAGCGGATGTGGAACGTGCTGAACGCCGAGGACCCGCAGCGGATGCGGCTGTACTTCGCCGAGCACGAGGGCGAGCGCATCTCGGCCGCCACCATGCTGGTCGTGGGCGGTCACGTCTGGTATTCCTACGGCGCCTCCGCCAACCACAAGCGCGAGGTGCGGCCCTCCAACGCGATGCAGTGGCGCATGCTCCAGGACGCCTACGCGCTGGGTGCGAGCGTGTACGACCTGCGCGGCATCAGCGACTCGCTGGACGAGAACGACCACCTGTTCGGCCTGATCCAGTTCAAGGTCGGTACCGGTGGGCAGGCGGCCGAGTACCTCGGCGAGTGGGACTTCCCGCTCAACAAGCTGCTGCACAAGGCACTCGACATGTACATGTCGCGCCGCTGACGCGCTCCCCGCGCCCGTCCCCGCTGTCCGCCCGCCCGCACGACCTCACAGACGACCCCACCAGAAAGGTTCCGTACCGGCCATGGCGCTCTCCCTCTACGTCGACAACGATCGCTGGCGGGCGCACCAGCAGACCGTGATCCAGCAGTTCCCGGGCATCGTGCCGGTCTGCAAGGGCAACGGCTACGGCTTCGGCCACGAGCGCCTGGCCGACGAGGCCACCGCGTTCGGCGCCGACATCCTGGCCGTCGGCACCACCTACGAGGCGGCCCGTACGAAGGACCTGTTCGGCGGCGATCTGCTGGTGCTCACCCCGTTCCGCAAGGACGAGGAACCGGTGCCGCTGCCCGACCGCGCCATCCGCTCGGTCTCCTCGGTGGAGGGCGTGGGCCTCATGCGCGGGGCCCGGGTCGTCATCGAGGTGATGAGCAGCATGAAGCGGCACGGCGTCACCGAGCAGGACCTGCCGCGGCTGCACGCCGCCATCGACGAGGTCCGTCTGGAGGGCTTCGCCATCCATCTGCCGCTGGACCGGGCCGACGGCTCGGACGCGGTGGAGGAGGTCATCGGCTGGATGGACCGGCTGCGCGCCGCGCGGCTGCCGCTGGACACCATGTTCGTCAGCCACCTGCTGCCGGAGGAGTTCGCCGTCCTCCAGCAGCAGTTCCCGCAGACCCGCTTCCGCGCCCGGATCGGCACCCGGCTGTGGCTGGGCGACCACGCCGCCACCGAGTACCGGGGCGCGATCCTGGACGTCAGCCGGGTGGCCAAGGGAGAGCGGTTCGGCTACCGGCAGGCCAAGGCGTCCGGCGACGGCTGGCTCGTCGTCGTCGCGGGCGGCACCTCGCACGGGGTGGGCCTGGAGTCCCCCAAGGCGCTGCACGGCATCACACCGCGCGCCAAGGGCGTCGCCCGCGCGGGGCTGGCGACGGTCAACCGGAACCTCTCCCCGTTCGTCTGGGCCGGCAAGCAGCGCTGGTTCGCCGAGCCGCCGCACATGCAGGTCTCCATCCTCTTCGTCCCCGCCGACGCGCCGGAGCCGCATGTGGGCGAGGAGCTCGTCGCGATCCTCCGCCACACCACCACCGCGGTGGACCGGACGGTGGACCGCTGACGGCAGCCCGCTGAACGGCGGCCCGGACCCTTCCACCCCGGCCGCAGGGAGCGATTTCAGCAGTTGCGGCGCACGCGCGGAGGGGCCCGGGGACGTTTCCCCGGGCCCCTCCGCGCAGTGTGCCGTCAGCGGCCGGCGGTCAGCGCTCCGCCTTGCCGTCGATGAAGTCCTGCACGTTCTGCCGGGCCACGTCGTCGAAGTACTGCACGGGCGGCGACTTCATGAAGTACGAGGACGCCGAGAGGATCGGGCCGCCGATACCGCGGTCCTTGGCGATCTTCGCGGCGCGCAGCGCATCGATGATCACACCGGCGGAGTTGGGCGAGTCCCACACCTCGAGCTTGTACTCCAGGTTCAGCGGCACGTCGCCGAAGGCACGGCCCTCCAGCCGGACGTAGGCCCACTTGCGGTCGTCCAGCCAGGCGACGAAGTCCGAGGGGCCGATGTGCACGTTGTCGGCGCCCAGGTCGCGGTCGGGGATCTGGGAGGTGACGGCCTGCGTCTTGGAGATCTTCTTGGACTCCAGCCGCTCCCGCTCCAGCATGTTCTTGAAGTCCATGTTGCCGCCGACGTTCAGCTGCATCGTGCGGTCCAGGACGACCCCGCGGTCCTCGAACAGCTTCGCCATCACCCGGTGCGTGATGGTGGCGCCGACCTGCGACTTGATGTCGTCACCGACGATCGGCACGCCCGCGGCGGTGAACTTGTCCGCCCACTCCTTGGTGCCGGCGATGAAGACGGGGAGCGCGTTGACGAAGGCCACCCCGGCGTCCAGGGCGCACTGCGCGTAGAACTCCACGGCCGACTGCGAGCCGACGGGCAGGTAGCAGACCAGCACGTCCGCCTGCGCGTCCTTCAGCGCCCGGACGACGTCGACGGGGGCGGCGTCGGACTCCTCGATGGTCTCGCGGTAGTACTTGCCCAGACCGTCGTGGGTGTGGCCGCGCTGCACGGAGACGCCGGTGGGCGGCACGTCGCAGATCTTGATGGTGTTGTTCTCGCTGGCGCCGATGGCGTCGGCCAGGTCGAGGCCCACCTTCTTGCCGTCGACGTCCAAGGCGGCGACGAACTCGATGTCGCGCACGTGGTAGTCGCCGAACTGGACGTGCATCAGACCCGGCACCTTGCCGTCCGGGTCGGCGTCCTTGTAGTACTCGACGCCCTGGACCAGCGATGCGGCGCAGTTGCCCACGCCGGCGATGGCTACGCGAACCGAACCCATTCCGGTTGCTCCCTGTGTGTTCTCGCTGAGGCTCGCAACGGAGCGCGGCCTCATCTGTCGGTGTTGTCGGACGGACCCGGTGCTGGACGGTCCGGACGGGTCTCCCGTGCCGGGCGCCCCGCACGCTCGCTCTCGATGAGTTCGCTGAGCCAGCGGACTTCGCGCTCCACGGATTCCATGCCGTGGCGCTGCAGTTCGAGCGTGTAGTCGTCGAGGCGCTCGCGGGTACGGGCGAGGGAGGCGCGCATTTTGGCGAGCCTCTCCTCCAGTCGGCTGCGGCGTCCCTCCAGCACGCGCATGCGGACGTCGCGCGAGGTCTGGCCGAAGAACGCGAAGCGGACGCCGAAGTGCTCGTCCTCCCAGGTGTCGGGACCCGTCTGGGAGAGCAGCTCCTCGAAGTGCTCCTTGCCGTCGGCCGTCAGCCGGTACACGATCTTCGCCCGGCGCCCGGCCAGCGGGGCCGTCTGGGCCCGCGCGGACTGCTGCTCCTCCGGCTGCTCGCTCGGCTCCTCCACCAGCCAGCCGCGCTGCACCAGCGCTTTGAGGCAGGGGTAGAGCGAGCCGTAGCTGAAGGCGCGGAAGACGCCGAGCGAGGTGTTGAGCCGCTTGCGCAGCTCGTACCCGTGCATCGGGGACTCGCGCAGCAGACCGAGTACGGCGAACTCGAGTACGCCGGAGCGCCTGCTCACCGTCCGCCCACCTCCGTCCACAACCGCTTATCCCGTGCTTATCTCGCTCTGATGTATCGACTCGATACATCTCGACGATAGAACGCGGCGCCGGAAGCGACAAGAGGGGGGTCGGTGAAGGCCCTCACATCGCCGATTCACCGGAGTACCTTTGCGTCCTTTGTGGCGAATACCGGCTAAGGATGGTTTTGGAGCTGCGTAGTCTGTCCGCGTGCAGACCACCGGGAACCGTGCGACGCGAGTGCGCGTCCTCGTCTCCGGTGAAGTGCGTCCGGGTCCGGTTCTCCCGTCCCGGCGCACCCGGGGGGACCAGAAGCAAACTGCCACCTTCAGGCGCACGGGCCGCCTGCCCGAGGAGTAGCTGTTCCAATGAGCGGAAACCGTCGAAAGCCGCCGCAGGGGCGCGGCCGTCGCGCGGCGCAGCCGCCACCGTCCTCCGGCCGCCGGTCGGCCTCCCGCGGTGGCGAGCAGCAGCCGCCCTCCGGTCCGGGGCCCGAGGCACAGGGCCACCGGTCGGCACCCGGCGGCTCCGGCCACGGCGGCCGCGCGGAGGCCAGGAGGGCCGCCCAGGGCGGCGGACGGCGGCGGGCCGCGTCGGCGGCCGCGAACGCCCAGGGCGGGCGGCGCGGAGCCGGTCGCGGCCGCGAGACGCCGGAGCGCAAGCGCTTCATCGACTACCCGCGGGCCGGGAAGCACGGCGTGCGGCGCTGGCTGCCGTCCTGGAAACTGGTGTCCGCCACCGGCTTCGGCTTCGTCGGGCTGCTGATCGTCGCCTTCGCGATCGGCCTGTGGATGGTGGAGGTCCCCGACCAGGCCAAGGCGGACGCGCGCTCGCAGACGAACGTCTACTACTGGGAGAACGGCGACCGGCTCGCGGTGGCGGGCGCCGAAGGCGAGAAGAACCGGCAGAACGTCTCACTGAGCCAGATGCCCAAGTCGCTCCAGCACGCGGTCGTCGCCTCGGAGAACGCCTCGTTCTGGGACGACTCCGGCGTCGACCCGATGGGTATCGCACGCGCAGGCTTCAACATGGCGACCGGCGGTGAGACCCAGGGCGGTTCGACGATCACCCAGCAGTTCGTCAAGAACAACTACCTCACCCAGGACCAGACCATCAAGCGCAAGGTCACGGAGCTGTTCATCTCCATCAAGGCCGGCGCCACGATGAAGAAATCGGAGATCCTGGAGGGATACCTCAACACCGCCTACTTCGGCCGCGGCGCCTTCGGCGTCCAGGCGGCCTCGCAGGCGTACTTCGGCAAGGACGTCGAAAAGATCGATGCCTCCGAGGGCGCGTATCTGACGACGCTGCTGAACGGCTCCGCGCTCTACGACCCCTACGAGGGCGACCGGAAGGCCAACGAGGCACGTTCGCTCAAGAAGTGGACGTCCGTCCTCAACCGCGAGGTCGAGGTCCACAAGATGTCCCGCGCCAAGGCGGACGAGTACATCGACAAGGGTCTGCCGGACATCAAGCCGCCGAAGAAGGCGATGGACAAGCGGGGGCAGAAGGGCTACCTGATCGACCTGGCCAACCGCTATCTGGTCAACAACGACGTCCTCACCCGGGAGCAGCTCAACCGCGGCGGCTACCAGATCACCACGACCTTCGACAAGCAGAAGACGTTCGCCCTCCGGGACTCGGTCAACAAGATCTACAAGGAGAACATCGACCCGAAGAAGCGCCCGGATCTGGACACCCACGTCCAGTTCGGCGGCGCCTCGGTCTCTCCCAGCGACGGCAGAATCGTGGCCCTGTACGGCGGCAAGGACTACGTCAAGCACTTCACCAACAACGCGGACGAGACCGGTGTGCCCGTCGGCTCCACCTTCAAGCCGTTCGTGCTGAGTGCCGCCATGCGCGACGGGGTGCGCGACCGCAGCGGAGACGAGCAGCAGTCCGCCGACCAGCGCACTCTCGCCAACCCGGACAAGAGCTTCTACAGCGGCAAGAACAAGATGCTCGTCCGCAACTACAACGGCGAGATCTGGAAGAACAAGGAAGGGGAGTCCTGGCGGCAGACCAACGACGGCAACCAGGACTACGGCGAAAAGTCGGAGGACTACCGGATCAATCTGCGCGAGGCCATGGTGCACTCGGTGAACACCCCCTACGTGCAGCTCGGCATGGACGTGGGCATCCCGACGGTGCGCAAGAACGCCGAGGACGCCGGACTGCTGCCCTCCAGCCTCAACAAGTCGAACAGCCCCTCCTTCTCGCTGGGCATCTCCACCCCCAGCGCGATCCGGATGGCCGGCGCCTACGGCACGTTCGCCGCAGAGGGCAAGCAGCGCGACCTGTACTCGGTGACCAAGGTCGTCGGCCAGGACGGCAAGCGCCTGACCCTGCCCGAACACAAGGTCAAGCAGTCCTTCAGCCCGCAGGTGGCCAACAACGTCACCGACGTGCTGACGGACGTCGTCGAGCGGGGCACCGGCACCGTCGCCAAGGGCATCGGCCGCCCGGCGGCCGGCAAGACGGGTACGACGGACGGCAACAAGTCGGCCTGGTTCGCCGGGTACACCCCGCAGCTGTCGACCGCGGTCGGCATGTGGCGGATGAACGACGACGCCTCCGCCAAGAACCGCAAGTTCCTGGAGATGTTCGGCACCGGTGGCCAGGAGAAGATCCACGGCGCCTCGTTCCCGGCGCAGATCTGGACCTCCTACATGAAGGCCGCCCTCAAGGGCACCAGCGTCAAGCAGTTCCCCAAGGCACAGCCCATCGGGGACAAGGTCTACGGGCCCGGCGAGAGCCCCGAGCCGACGCCGACCGAGACCACGGCGCCGCCGAGCCCGTCGGAGACGCCGAGCGAGACGCCGTCCGAGGAGCCCTCGGAGTCCGAGTCGAACGACCCCTCACCGTCCGAGACGAGCTGCCCGCCGCTCGACCCGCGGTGCCAGGAGAACGGCGGCAACGACAACGGCGGAAACGGCAACGGCGGGAACGGCAACGGCGGGAACGGCGGAACCTCCGGCCCCGGCGGCGACGGGGGTGGTACCGGCGATCCCGGCGGCACCGACAGCGGCCAGATCTTCGGCGGCCCGGTCGGCTCCCGGAAGGAGTGAGCGCCCGCCCAGGGCGCTGACGCACCGCTCCGCGGACGGCCCCCGGCCCGACTCCTGGAACCACGGGAGTCCGAGCCGGGGGCCGTTCCGGTATCCGGGGTGCGGCAGGATGACCCCATGACGAGCGCCCCCACCGCACGGAACCCCGCTCCGCGATCCGGCCGACCCTCCGCCGCGCCGCCCGTCGTACGCCCCACGGACCACGACGAGGTGGCGACCGCCGCGAGCGAAGTGGCCGGCGGTCCCGCCGGGCGGCGCGCCCTGAGCGGGACCGGCTGGTGGACACCGATCCGCACCGTGGTGGCCCTCGCCCTGGCCATGTACACGCTCGGCATGCTGCAGAAGGTCCCGTGCCTGGACGGGGGCTGGTTCTCCGGGCAGACCGCGCAGTACGTGCACGCCTGCTACTCCGACATCCCGCACCTCTACCACGGCCGGGGCTTCGCGGACGGCTTCCTGCCCTACCTCGACCGCATCCCGGACCGGGTCTCCGGCGGCATGGACTATCTGGAGTACCCCGTGCTCACCGGGGTCTTCATGTACATCGCGGCCAAGCTCACGGTGGGCGGGGACTCGCTCCAGCAGGACGAGCAGATCTACTGGGTGGTCAACGCCGGGATGCTGCTGGTCTGCGCCGCGGTGCTGATCGTCTGCGTGGTCCGCACCCACCGCAACCGCCCCTGGGACGGCATGCTCGTCGCACTCGCCCCCGCGCTGGCGCTGACCGCGACCATCAACTGGGATCTGCTGGCGGTGTCGATGACAGCCGCCGGAATGCTGCTGTGGTCCCGCTCGCACCCCTTGGCGGCAGGCGTGCTGATCGGCCTGGCGACGGCAGCGAAGCTCTACCCCGCGCTGCTGCTCGGTCCGCTGCTGCTGCTGTGCTGGCGGGCCGGACGCTGGGGCGCCTTCGGTCGGGCGGCGGGTGGCGCGGCCGCCTCGTGGGCGGTGGTGAACGTGCCGGTGATGCTGCTCTCCTGGGAAGGCTGGTCGAAGTTCTACCGCTTCAGCCAGGAGCGTCCGGTGGACTTCGGCTCGCTGTGGCTGATCCTCCAGCAGCGGACCGGGCGCACGCTCGACGACGCCAACCTCTACGCCACCCTCCTGATGGCCCTGGGATGCGCGGGTATCGCCGCCCTCGCACTGTGCGCGCCCCGCCGCCCCCGGTTCGCCCAACTCGCCTTCCTGGTAGTCGCGTTGTTCGTGCTCACCAACAAGGTCTACTCACCGCAGTACGTGCTGTGGCTGATCCCCCTGGCCGCCCTCGCCCGCCCCAAGTGGCGGGACTTCCTCATCTGGCAGAGCTGCGAGGCGCTCTACTTCCTGGGGATCTGGATGTACCTCGCCTACAACGGCTCCGACAAGCACCAGGGCCTGCCCGAGGACGGCTACCAACTCGTCATCGCCGCACATCTGCTCGGCACCGCCTATCTGTGCACGATGGTGGTCCGCGACGCACTGCGCCCCGAGCACGACCCGGTCCGCCGGGACGACGGATCCGACGACCCGGGCGGCGGGGTCCTGGACCGGGCACCCGATGCGTTCTCCCTGACCTCGCTCACCCGCTCACCGGTGCTCCAGCGCTCCGGGGTACCCATGGCCCGGGCAGCGGTGCACTGGGGCACGACGCTGCGGGAGTGAGCAGGCCGGTCCTTGGGGCCCGGTACGGGCCGCGGCAGGGACGGAGCGGAGTCAGGCGGGGCGGGCAGCGGGGTCGGTGGCGTCGTTTCACGTGAAACCGACGTGGTCGGTCCGGACTGTGTGAGGCTGTCCCCATGTCCGTCGCCCGCGATCTCCGCACCCTGCTCCGTTTTCCGGACTTCCGGAAGCTGCTGACGGTACGGCTGCTCTCCCAGTCGGCCGACGGCATCTACCAGATCGCGCTGGCGGCCTATGTCGTCTTCTCCCCCGAGAAAGAGACCTCCCCTGCCGCCATCGCCTCCGCACTGGCGGTGCTGCTGCTGCCGTACTCCTTGCTCGGACCGTTCGCCGGAGTGCTGCTGGATCGCTGGCAGCGCAGACAGGTGCTCTTCTTCGGCAACCTGCTGCGCACCGCATTGGCGGCCGTCACAGCGGCGCTGGTGTTCGGTGCCGTTCCCGAGTGGCTTGTCTTTCTGTCCGCGCTCACCGTCACGGCCGTCAATCGGTTCGTGCTCGCCGGGCTGTCCGCCGCCCTGCCGCGCGTGGTGGACGGCGAGCGCCTGGTGGTGGCCAACTCCCTCTCGCCGACCGCGGGGACGCTCGCCGCGACGTTGGGCGGCGGCGTCGCCTTCGTGGTGCGCTTCCTCGCCCCCGGCGCCGGACGGGACGCGGATGCCCTGGTCCTGCTGACGGCCGCCGCGGTCTATCTGCTGGCCGGCCTCGCCTCGCTGCGGATGGGCAGAGAACTGCTCGGTCCCGATCCCGCCGAGGTGCAGCCCCGCATCCTCGCTGCCGTCGCCAGCACCGCACGGGGACTGCTCGCGGGACTGGTCCACCTCGGCGGGCGCCCCGCCGCCGTGTACGCGCTGACAGCCTCGGCGGTGATGCGCTTCTGCTACGGCGCGCTGACGGTCACGGTGCTGATGCTGGCCCGGTACGCATGGAACGGAAGCGGCGACACCGACGGTGGGCTCCCGCTGCTGGGAGTCGCGCTCGGTCTCTCCGGGCTGGGGTTCTTCATCGCCGCCGTCATCACACCCTCGGCGGTGCCCCGGTTCGGCATCTTCGGCTGGATGGCGCTGTGCGCGGGTGCCGGGGCCGTGCTGGAGCCGGCCCTGGGGCTGTCCTTCCGTCCCGTGCCGATACTGCTGGCCGCGTTCGTGCTGGGGCTGGTGACCCAGGCCGGGAAGATCGCCACGGACACCGCTGTCCAGACCTCCGTGGACGACAGCTTCCGCGGCCGGGTCTTCTCCCTCTACGACATGCTCTACAACGTGTCCTACGTCGGCGCGGCCGGAGTCGCCGCGGCAATGCTCCCGCCGGACGGCCGGTCCGCGGTCATCGTCGTCGGAGTGGCCGTGCTGTACGCGCTCCTCGCCGCCGCGCTCTTCCGCGTTTCACGTGAAACAACGCTGCGCGGCGGGACGGACCGGGTCAGCCCTCCTGCTGGCCCCACCACTTCCTGAGCTCCGCGACAGCGGCGTCGTACCCCAGCGGCCCGTGCTCCAGCCGCAGCTCCAGCAGATGCTTGTACGCCCGCCCCACCACAGGCCCCGGGGGCACGTCCAGCTCCCGCATGATCTCGTTGCCGTCGAGATCGGGCCGGATGGCATCCAGCTCCTCCTGCTCCTGGAGCCGGGCGATGCGCTCCTCCAGGCCGTCGTAGGCGCGGGAGAGCGCCTGCGCCTTCCGCTTGTTGCGGGTGGTGCAGTCGGAGCGGGTCAGCTTGTGCAGCCGGCTCAGCAGCGGCCCGGCGTCCCGCACATAGCGACGCACCGCGGAGTCCGTCCACTCGCCCGTGCCGTACCCGTGGAAGCGCAGATGGAGCTCGACCAGCCGCGAGACCTCCTTGATCATCTCGCTCGGGTACTTGAGCGCGGCCATCCGCTTCTTCGTCATCTTGGCGCCCACCACCTCGTGGTGGTGGAAGGAGACCCGTCCGTCCTTCTCGAACCGCCGCGTCCTCGGCTTGCCGATGTCATGCAGCAGCGCCGCCAGCCGCAGCGTCAGATCGGGGCCGTCCTCCTCCAGGTCGATCGCCTGGGCCAGCACCGTCAGCGAGTGCTCGTAGACGTCCTTGTGCCGGTGGTGCTCATCGCGCTCCAATCGCAGCGCGGGGAGCTCCGGCAGCACCCGGTCGGCCAGCCCGGTCTCCACCAGCAGCCGCAGCCCCTTGCACGGCTGCGGGGAAAGCAGCAGCTTGTTCAGCTCGTCCCGGACCCGCTCCGCCGAGACGATCCCGATCCGGTCGGCCATCTCCTTCATGGCGGCCACGACCTCCGGAGCGATCTCGAAATCGAGCTGCGCGGCGAACCGGGCGGCACGCATCATCCGCAGCGGATCGTCCGAGAAGGACGCCTCAGGAGTGCCCGGTGTGCGCAGTCGGCGGGTGGCCAGATCCTCCAGCCCGCCATACGGGTCGACGAACTGTTTCTCCGGCAGCGCGACCGCCATCGCGTTCACCGTGAAGTCACGCCGGACCAGGTCCTCCTCGATGGTCTCGCCATAGGAGACCTCGGGCTTGCGGGAGGTGCGGTCGTAGACCTCCGACCGATACGTCGTCACTTCCAGGACAAAGTCGGATTTCTTGATCCCAACGGTGCCGAAGGCGATGCCCACGTCCCACACCGCGTCCGCCCACGGCCGCACGAGGGCGAGCACGTCCTCGGGCCGGGCGTCCGTGGTGAAGTCGAGATCGTTACCAAGCCGCCCCAGCAGTGCGTCCCGTACCGAGCCGCCGACCAGAGCGAGCCGGAACCCCGCCTCCTGGAAGCGGCGCGCTAGCTCGTCCGCCACCGGCGAGACCCGCAGCAGTTCACTCACGGCGCGCCGCTGCACCGCACTGAGCTGCTCGGCCGCCGGACGGTCCGCTGCGGACATCGCGGGCACGACGGTGGGCTGATCCTGGCTGTCACTCTTGGCGTTCGGCACAACAGCACAGGTTACGTTGCCGCCCCGCGCGCAGGCGCCCCCGTTCCCGGCAACCACCCGGGACCCGCGGCACCGGCCTGGGTGATCATGTGGTGGACGGCGCGGCACTTCCACCCTGCGGGCATCGTTACCATCAGGGATCCGGAACGGGACGCCGGCGCCCCGGAACGGGACGTCGGCGATCCCGCCGTACCCTCCGCGGCCGGTGCATCGACACCGGGCACCGGCACACCGAGCGCCGAGCACCAGACAGCAGGCACCAGGCACCAGGCACCAGGCACCAGGCACCAGGCACCAGGCACCAGAACGACACAGCACATTCGACACACACGTCGACGCAGCAATCGAGACGACAGACGACGGGATGGACGAGCGCGTGGCCGAGGCGGCTGAGAGTCAGGCTCCCCCTGGCCCGGAGGGGACGAACCGCTGGAGGCGCCGGGCTGCGGCGCTCCTCATGGTCGCACTCCCCGTGCTGGCCGGAGTACTCCCCGCAACAGCGCCGACGGCCGCCGCCGCGCCCGCCGCGTCCTCCGGGAACGCGGCGGCGACAGCGCCCTCGGCCCGCAGCGGCACCGGCTCCCGCAGCGCGCAGATCTCCCTCGACGAGGTCACGCCGACCATCCCCGAGAAGGGCGACACGCTCACACTGAGCGGCACCGTCACCAACACCAGCAAGACGACGCTGACCGACCTGCGGCTCGTCCCCCGGATCGGCCCCACGCTCACCTCGCGCAGCGCCATCCAGCAGGCAGCACGGCGCAAGGGCTACCTCTCGGGGGCCGACGGCATCGAGGTCCCCGGCGACCACGGCGCGCGGCTCAGCGGCCTCGCCTCCGGCGTCACCCGGCCCTTCACCCTCAAGGTGCCCGTCGACGACCTCCACCTGAGCAGCAGTGGTGTCCACCAGCTCGGCGTCTCCCTCACCGGGCAGACCCGCAACCGGCCCTACGCCCAGATCCTCGGCATCGGCCGCACCTTCCTGCCCTGGCAGGAGAAGGCGCCCGAGAACCGGACCCGGCTCACCTACCTCTGGCCGCTGATCTCCACCCCGCACGTCACGGCACGCACCCAGTCCGACGAGCAGCAGACGCCGGTCTTCGAGGACGACTCGCTCGCCGAGGAACTGGCACCCGGCGGCCGCCTCCAGCAGATGCTGGAGCTGGGCAAGGACCTCGACGTCACCTGGGTCGTCGACCCCGACCTGCTGGCGAGCGTCGACATGATGGCCGGGCGCTACCGGGTGCAGAAGCCCGGCGGCAAGCCGGACGAGACCGTCGCGGGAAAGAACCAGGCGTACGCCAAGCGCTGGCTGGCCGAGCTCCAGCAGGCGGTCGAGGGCAAGGAGGTCGTCGCCCTCCCGTTCGCCGACCCGGACCTGGCCTCGCTCGCCCACCGCGGCACCAGGGTCCGCGGTGCCCTCAGCTCCCTGGGGCAGGCCACCACGCTGGCCAGGAGGACCGTGCAGGTGGTGCTCCACGTGAAACCGAGCACGGACTTCGCCTGGCCCTACCAGGGCGCCGTCGACTCCTCCATCGTGGACGTCGCCACCTCGGCGGGCGCGCACAACGTGATCGCCCGCAGCGACAGCGTCCGCGAGAAGGGGCTCTCCTACAGCCCCACCGCGGCGCGCCCGATCGGCAGCGGCAACACGGCGCTGGTCGCCGACGCGCTGCTGTCCACCGCGTTCGAGGGCGACATGTCGCGGGCGGGGAACTCCTCGCTCGCCGTCCAGCGGTTCGCCGCGCAGTCCCTCGCACTGGCCCGGCAGGTGCCCTCCCGCAGCCGCAGCGTCGTCGTCGCCCCGCAGCGCAGGCCCAGCGTCTCCCAGGCGCAGGCGATGGCGGACGGCATCAGGGCGCTCGGGCGCAGCAGCTGGACGGAGACCGGCAGCCTGGCGGACGCCGCCGAGGCCAAGCCCGACCCGGACGCCCGGCGCCGGATGCCCGGCCCGTCCTCCTATCCGTCCTCGCTGCGGAAGAGCGAGCTGCCCACCGCCGCCTTCGAGCAGGTGCGGAAGACCAAGGACGGGCTGGAGGACTTCAAGCGGATCCTCAGCCAGGCCGATCGCGTCATGCCGCCGTTCACCACGGCGATAGACCGCGAGGTCTCCAATGCCTGGCGCGGCGAGGCCCGCGCCGGACAGCGCTACCGCGACTCCGTGGAGAAGTACCTGCTGGAGCTGCGCGGCGCGGTCAAGCTCATCAAGAAGTCGGACATCACCCTCTCCGGGCGCGAGGCCACCATCCCGGTGACCGTCCAGAACAACCTCGCGCAGGGGGTCGACGGGCTCGTCCTGGAACTGCGCTCCAGCCGGGTGGGGCTGGACGTGGGCGACGCCAAGCGGGTCAAGGTCGACGGGGAGCACACCCAGTCCCTCAAGTTCGACACCAGCGCCAAGAACAACGGCCGCGCCTACGTCTACGCACAGCTCTACACGGAGGACGGTGAGCGCTACGGCAAGGTGATGAAGTTCCAGGTCAATGTGACCTCCATCACCTCGACCGTGCTGCTGGTGATCGCGGGCGGCGTACTGCTGATCGTGCTCGCGGGCATCCGGATGTACACCCAGCGCAAGCGCTCCGGCCCGGCCCCCGACCCGGACGCCCCGCTGGAGCAGCCGGACGGCGACGACGAGGATGACGCGGCCGGCGCGGACGACGCCGAGGACGGCGACGCGGGCGACGGCAATGGTCCTGGCGACGGCGGGGGAGCCGCCCCCGAGGGCTCTCCCGAGGACGGTGCCGAGGACCACGCCGAAGGGACGGCCGCCGCCGAGCGTGACGGCAGTGACGGCAGTGACGGCAGTGACGGAGACGACACCGAACGGGAAAGCGACAACCCCCCGGCGACGGGTGAGAAAGTGGACCGTTGACTCATCCGGGCGAGCAGGGGCAGGGGTAGGTAGCGACGATGAACGCGCCGTATGGCGGTGACCGGGGCCGGAACCCCGGTGACGGCTCTGGCCGGCCGGAAGACGCGTACGCACAGGACTCGTACGGGCCCGACCCGCACGACGAGCGCGACCCCTCGGCCCACGATCCGCACACGTGGCCCTCCCCCGGACCGCAGCCCGAAGATCCGCACTCGGCCCAGGACCAGCCGCGCGCTCCCCGGAGCCGGCCGTACGAGGGACAGCAGCCGTACCCGAGCCGGCCGTATCCGGGCCAGGCCCAGCAGGGACCGGGACATCGGGGTCAGGCCCAGCAGGGACCGGGACATCGGGGTCAGGCCCAGCAGGGACCGGGACACCCGGGCCAGGCCCGGCAGAGCTGGCCGCCGCAGAGCCAGGCGTACCAGGGCCCGGGACCGGACCAGCACCCGCTCCAGGCCCCCGGCACGGCCCACCGGCCACCGGCCCCGGCCACACCTCCGTCCTCGCCCACGCCCCCGCCGTCGCCCGCACGGCAGAGTGACGCGTTCGCGCACCTCTACCGCGACCAGGGACAGGCACCGCCGCAGCAGACCGCACCCCCCGCGGGGCCGCCCCAGGCGTACGGCCCGCCCGCCGACCGGAGACAGCCGCCCGGCCCAGCGCCGTGGCAGAACCGCTCGCCGGAGCACGACGCGGGCCGGGACCAGGCGCAGTCCGCCGGGTTCCACCCGGAACCCACGCAGCCACCGCAGCCCTACCCGCCCGAGCCGGGGGCCCCCGGTGCCGCCGAGGAGCCGTCCGCGCAGACGGTCGATCTCGGCACCGTCGTGCCCAAGGGAGCCCCGCCCGGCGAAGAGGGCTCGGCCCAGGCCGCGCCGCCCGCCTCCGGCGGCGGGGGAGGGCTCCTCAAGTCCAGCGCGATCATGGCCGCGGGCACGATGGTCTCCCGGCTCACCGGGTTCGTTCGCTCCGCGATGATCGTGGCCGCACTCGGCGCCTCGGCCCTCGGTGACAGCTATCAGCTCGCCATCACGCTGCCGACCATGATCTATGTGCTGACCGTCGGCGGAGGCCTCAACTCCGTCTTCGTGCCGCAGCTCGTCCGCGCCATGAAGGAGGACGGCGACGGCGGCCAGGCGTATGCGAACCGGCTGCTGACGCTGGTCGCGGTGATCCTGGGGGCACTGGCCGTGGCCTCGGTGTTCGCGGCGCCCGTCCTGGTGCGGCTGATGTCGGTGAAGCTGGCCGACAACCCCGCGGCCAACGAGGTCACCGTGACCTTCGTGCGCTACTGCCTGCCCTCGATCTTCTTCATGGGCATCCATGTGGTGATGGGGCAGATCCTCAACGCGCGGGGCCGCTTCGGCGCGATGATGTGGACGCCGGTCCTGAACAACATCGTCATCATCGCCACCATCAGCATGTTCCTGTGGGTGTACGGCACCGCCGACACCTCCGATCTGACGGTCAGCACCATTCCGCCCGAGGGGGCCCGGCTGCTCGGGATCGGCACCCTGCTGGGCCTGGTCGTACAGGCGCTGGCGATGATCCCCTACCTCCGGGCGGCGGGCTTCCGTATCCGCCCCCGCTTCGACTGGCGCGGTCACGGCCTGGGCAAGGCCGCCAAACTGGCCAAGTGGACGATCCTGTTCGTGCTCGCCAACCAGGCAGGCGTCCTGGTCGTCTCGCAGCTCTCCACCTGGGCGGGCACCACGGCGGCCCAGAGCGGCCACTCCGGCACCGGCTACATCGCCTACTCCAACGCGCAGCTGATCTGGAACATGCCGCAGGCGATCATCACCGTCTCCGTGATGGCCGCGCTGCTGCCCCGCCTCTCCCGTTCGGCCGCCGACGGCGACAGCGGAGCGGTACGGGACGACATCTCGCAGGGCCTGCGCAACTCCGCCGTCGCCATCGTCCCGATCGCCTTCGGCTTCGTGGCGCTCGGCATCCCGATGTGCACGATGATCTACGGCTCGGCCGGCGTGGACGCGGCCCGTTCCATGGGATACATGCTGATGGCCTTCGGCCTCGGTCTGATCCCCTTCTCCGTGCAGTACGTCGTCCTGCGTGCCTTCTACGCCTACGAGGACACCCGCACCCCGTTCTTCAACACGGTGATAGTGGCCGCCGTCAACGCCGTCGCCTCCGCACTGTGCTTCCTGCTGCTGCCCTCGCGCTGGGCGGTCGTGGGCATGGCCGCCTCCTACGGGCTCGCCTACATCCTCGGTGTCGGCGTCGCCTGGCGCCGGCTCAGCCACCGGCTGGGCGGCGACCTCGACGGACGGCACGTGGTCCGTACGTACACCCGGCTCGCCGGGGCCAGCATCCCGGCCACGCTCGCCGCCGGGGCCGCGGCCTGGGGCGTCACCCACGCACTGGGCAGCGGCACGCTCGGTTCGATCGCCGCTCTGCTGGGCGGAGGGATCGTTTTGGGCGCGGTTTTCGTCCTAGCGGCGAAGCGCATGCGCATCGAGGAGATGACGGCGATGCTCGGGATGGTGCGCGCCAGACTCGGCCGATGAAAAGCGGCTGGGAAACCGGCGTATACAACCATCATTCGCCCCCGCGTGTCGTGCATAGCGGCGAGGTGTAGGCACAATGTTTTTTGGCCGTTTCCTGGAAAACGGCCACCACGGATGGGGAGGCAGGAACGACGGTGGCGGAACGGAGCACAGCCGCTGTCGGCGTGGCCGAGACCAGTGGTGCGCATGACGCACCACTGACCGCCCAGCAGGACGGGGCCACGGGCGACGGTGCGACGGACGCGACGAACGGATACAGCCGCAACACCGGGACCTCGGACCACGACGAGTCCCCGGCCCACTCCACCGACACCGCACCGCTGACGGGTACGCACGGTGCCACTCGCCCCGCCACCTCCCCCGAAGGGAGCAGTGGGAACCGGCCGAACTCCGTCGGGGAGGAACCGGCCCGCAACGGCAACCGCGCCGACGAGGCCGGGACCGACGGTGGCGACACCTCCGCGGCCGCTCCTGAACGCGGCACCGAAGCCGAGTCCGACGCCCAGGCCGCGGCAGGCACCGGTCCCGACGCCGACGCCGACGCCGAGAGCGACGCCGGGACGGCCGGTCCCGATGACGACACCGGCACGGACGGCGCCGCAACGGACGCCGAGAGCGCCGAGAGCGCCGAGAGCGCCGAGAAGAAGGACGCGGGACAGCACGCAGGGCAGCAGCAGCCCCGGAAGAAGACCAAGGACCGCGAGAAACCCAGAGCCAGCCGGCAGCAGCCCGAGGCTGCTGCCGAAGAGCAGCCCGGATCGGCCTCCGAACCGTCCGACGGGTCCGCGAAGCCCGCGCCCGCCGAGATGCGCGTCCCCGAGCTGCACAGCGGCCACAAGCTGGCCCGGCGGTACCGGCTGGAGGAGTGCGTCACCCGGCTCGACGGGTTCAGCAGCTGGCGCGCGGTCGACGAGAAACTCCGCCGTGCCGTCGGCGTGCACATTCTGCCCGTCGGCCACGCCCGGGCCCGCCAAGTCCTCGCCGCGGCCCGCTCGGCGGCGCTGCTCGGCGACCCCCGGTTCGTGCAGGTCCTCGACGCGGTCGAGGAGGGCGAACTGGTCTACGTCGTCCACGAGTGGCTGCCCGATGCGGTCCCGCTCAGCGAGCTGCTCGCCGCCGGGCCCCTGGAGCCCCACGAGGCGTATCAACTCGTCAACCAGCTCGCCCAGGCCCTGGCCGCGGCGCACCGCGAGGGCCTCGCCCATCTGCGGCTGACGCCCTCCTGCGTACTCCGGACCGGCATGGGCCAGTACCGCATCCGCGGGCTCGCGGTGACCGCCGCGCTGCGCGGTGTCACGAGTGAGCACCCGCAGCGCGACGACACCGAGGCGATCGGCGCCCTGCTGTACGCGGCGCTCACCCAGCGCTGGCCGTACGAGGAGGGTGCGCACGGACTGCCGGGCACCGGCTCGCTGGACATCGGGGCGCTCGTGGCCCCCGAGCAGCTCCGGGCCGGCGTCCACCGCGGTCTGTCCACACTGGCCATGCGCGCCCTGGTGAACGACGGCGCGACGGCCTCCCGCCAGGAGCAGCCCTGCACCACCCCGGACGAGCTGTGCAAGGCCGTCGCCTCGCTGCCCCGCATCCGCCCGCCGGAGCAGGCGTTCACCACCCCGCCGCCGTACCAGCGCACTGCCTACCAGCAGGGCGGCTTCGCGGCGCCCGGCGTTCCCGGCGGCGCTGCTCCCGGCAGCCCGGCCGCGGTGGCGGGTGCCGAGCCCCCGGCACCGCCCACGCTGCCCGGCCGCACCGGCAAGGCCCTCAAGTGGGGAGTCTCCGCGCTCCTGATCGCCGCCCTCGGTCTGGGGAGCTGGCAGATCGCCGACGCCCTGCTCAAGGGCGAACCGGTAAAGGAGAAGCCCACCAAGCCGGTGGAGGGCGAGGACAAGCCGGTGCGGACCGGCAAGCCCATCAAGATCCAAGAGGTGCAGGACTTCGATCCGGAGAGCTCGGACGGGCGCGAGAAGCCCGAACGGGCCGGCGACGCGGTGGACGGCGACCCCGGCACCTACTGGCTCACGGACAAGTACCTGGGCCACCCCACCTTCGGCAATCTGAAGTCCGGCGCCGGCCTCATCCTCGACCTGGGGACCACCCGGCAGGTCAGCCAGCTGAAGGTGGACTTCATCGGGAAGACCTCGGCGAGCTTCCTGGCCGCACCGAAGAGCATCACCAACACACCGTCCTCACTGGGCAGTTTCAGCAAGGTCACCAACGGCTCCGGGGAACACCTCACCCTGAAGGCCAAGAAGCCCATCAAGACCCGCTATGTGCTGCTGTGGCTCACCAAACTCCCGGCCACCGACGGAGGCGACTACCGTGGTCGCGTCACGGAGGTTCAGGTCCTCAGCTGAGGCCGCGGGCGCCGCTTCCGGCACACGGACCCGGCAGGGTGAGGGGAGGGGCCGCATGGCGAGCGAGGAGGCTCCCGGCGGAACGGCCG
Organism: Streptomyces sp. AA1529; assembly: GCF_000280905.1. Taxonomy (GTDB): domain Bacteria; phylum Actinomycetota; class Actinomycetes; order Streptomycetales; family Streptomycetaceae; genus Streptomyces. The sequence continues at coordinate 71,811 of NZ_ALAP01000048.1, forward strand.
AGCCGGACGACAAGGAGCTGCTCGCCCGCCATGTCGCGGGAGACTCCGAGGCGTTCGGCGAACTCGTCCGACGACACCGGGACCGCCTGTGGGCCGTGGCGCTGCGCACCCTCGGCGACCGCGAAGAGGCCGCCGACGCCGTGCAGGACGCGCTCATCTCCGCCTATCGCGCCGCACACAACTTCCGGGGTCAGTCCGCCGTCACCACCTGGCTGCACCGCATCACGGTGAACGCCTGCCTGGACCGGGTCCGGAAGGCGGCCTCCCGCCGGGCCACGCTCACCGACGACACCGAACGGATGGACCAGCTCCTGGAGCCCCAGGAGTCCGCCGCCGCGCCCGTGGAACGCCAGGAGACACATCGCCAGCTCGTCTCCGCGCTCTCCGAGCTCCCGGTGGACCAGCGAGCGGCGCTGGTACTGGTGGACATGCAGGGATACCCCGTCGCCGAGGCCGCAGAGGTGCTCGATGTGGCGGTGGGCACCGTCAAGAGCCGCTGCGCCCGCGGCCGGGCCCGGCTGCTCCCCCTCGTCTCGCATCTGCGCCGGGGCGGCAGCGACGGAGGCGGCAACGGGGACAGCGACGGCGCTTCCGAGGTCGCGACCGGTACCGGAGGGAACCCTCCGCCGGGAGCATCCGTCCCAGCACCGAGAGCGGCGCCGCGCAAGGCACCGCGGAAAGCGGCCCAGCAGCCGCCACCGCGGACGGCTCCGCACACCACCCAGCAGGACACCACAGGCTCCGGGGCCGGGAAAGGAGGGGGACAGGCATGACATCCACTCCTTCTCCGCACGACGAGCACCCGGAGATCGACGAGATCTCCGCGCTCGGCGAGGGAATCGTGCCCGTGGCGCGCCGGGCGGAACTCCGCGCGCATCTGATCACCTGCGCGCTCTGCGCGGAGGTGTCCGCCTCGCTGGAGGAGATCCGGGAGGGGCTCGGCACCCTGCCGGGCTCCGAGCGGATGCCCGAGGATGTGGCAAGCCGGATCGACCGGGCGCTGGCAGCGGAAGCGACTCCGATGGCCGGCGCACCGGGAGAGGCGCGATCCGTCACGGACACGGATGCCGCCGACGTCGGCCGGGACGAGACGGACAGCGGTGACGACAGCGGTGACGGCGCGGCGGCGCATGAGCGTTCCGTTTCACGTGAAACAGCTGTGGGGTCTCTCGGGCTCGCTTCGGGAGCGGACGGGAGCCCGGTTTCACGTGAAACCCAGCAACGCCGTCGCTCCGGGAACGCGGCGGGCGGTCGGCCTCCGGGACATGCCGCAGCGTCCACCGGCCCCGGAGGAGCAGACCGCGGGGCCACCACCCCCGGACCGGGCAGAGGGAACGGTGTCCGAGGCGCTCGGCATCGGCGGCGCACGATCGTGCTGGTCGCGGCGGCATCCATGGCCGTCCTCACCCTGGGCGGCATCACCCTCCGCGCACTCTCCGACTCGGCTCCCACCGAGGTGACCTCGAATACGGCGAAGTCGACCACGGACAAACGGGCACCGCAGGCGCCATCCAGTCCGACGGTCTCCGCCGACACCGACGCCGGGGGCAGCAGCGACGATCAGCAGCTGCGCAAGCGCGTCCAAGGGCTGCTGTCCGACGAGAGCTCGCCCCCGCCGTCCCGCGAGGTGCCGGACAGCCCCACCCCGCCCAGCGACACTCCCACGGTCGATATCGAGCAGAGTCCCAGCAGCGACGGGAACACTCTCCGCGACGACGTCCTCGGCGACGGGCCGACCGTGCCGTCCTGCATCCGCGACAGTCTCCACCGCACGGAGAGCCCGCTGGCCGTCGACTCGGAGGCCACCTTCCAGAATCACTCCGGGTACCTCGTCGTCCTGCCCCACCAGGGCGGCGATCCGAAACTGGTCGATGCCTACGTCGTCGACCCTTCCTGTGTGACCGCCGACCCGTCCCGCCCTGGCAAGGTCCTGTTCAAGGGCACCTACCCGCGCGGGTGACCCGCGGACGAGGGCAGGGGAATGTCTGCCCCGTAGGATCCGTTGGACGGGGTGCAAGCCTCGGCAGAAGTACCCGGAAGCAGTCGGCAGACAAGGAAGACTCCCGTGAGCGACGTCCGCAACGTCATCATCATCGGCTCGGGCCCGGCCGGATACACGGCAGCGCTCTACACCGCCCGCGCGTCGCTGAAGCCGTTGGTGTTCGAAGGCTCCGTCACCGCAGGCGGAGCGCTGATGAACACCACCGATGTCGAGAACTTCCCCGGGTTCCAGGAAGGCATCATGGGCCCGGAACTCATGGACAACATGCGCGCCCAGGCCGAGCGCTTCGGGGCCGAACTGGTGCCGGACGACATCTCCGCGGTCGACCTCTCCGGCCCGGTGAAGAGCGTCACGGACTCCAACGGCACCGTGCACCGCGGCCGGACCGTGATCGTGGCCACCGGCTCGCAGCACCGCACACTGGGCCTGCCCCTGGAGGAAGAGCTTTCCGGTCGCGGCGTCTCCTACTGCGCCACCTGCGACGGCTTCTTCTTCCGCGAGCAGCACATCGCCGTAGTGGGCGGCGGTGACACCGCCCTGGAGGAGGCCACGTTCCTTTCCCGCTTCGCGGCCTCGGTCACCGTGGTGCACCGCCGGGACACGCTGCGCGCCTCCAAGGCCATGCAGGAGCGGGCCTTCGCCGACCCGAAGATCTCCTTCGCCTGGGACAGCGAGGTCGCCGAGATCCACAGCAAGGACGGCAAGCTGTCCGGCCTCACACTGCGCGACACACAGAACGGTGAGACCCGCGAGCTGGACGCGACCGGACTGTTCGTCGCCATCGGCCACGACCCGCGGGTGGACCTGTTCAAGGACACCCTCACCCTGGACGAGGACGGCTACCTCAAGGTGGACGCGCCCTCGACCCGCACCAACCTCCCCGGGGTCTTCGCAGCCGGCGACGTGGTGGACCACACCTACCGGCAGGCGATCACCGCAGCGGGCACCGGCTGCTCCGCGGCGCTGGACGCCGAGCGCTACCTGGCGGCGCTCACGGACGTGGACGCCGAGGAAACCCCCGAGCCGGAGAAGACCGCGGCAACCGTCTGACCCACAGCCCGCGGGGACCGCTACCGGTTCCCGCCCAGCTCCCCCACCCCGCAGTCAACAGAGAATGAGGAGAAGCACCATGGCCGGTGCCACCGTGACCGCGACCGACGCCGACTTCGAGGACGTCGTCCTGAAGAGCGACAAGCCTGTGCTGGTCGACTTCTGGGCGGCGTGGTGCGGACCGTGCCGTCAGATCGCCCCTTCGCTGGAGGCCATCGCCGCCGAGAACGCCGACAAGCTGACGGTCGTCAAGCTCAACATCGATGAGAACCCGGGCGTCGCCGCCAAGTACGGCATCATGTCGATCCCGACCATGAACGTCTACCAGGGCGGCGAGGTCGTGAAGACCATCGTCGGCGCCAAGCCGAAGGGCGCCATCGAGAAGGACCTCGCCGATTTCATCAGCTGAGGATCCCTACCTCACTGAGGGCGCCGTTTCACGTGAAACGGCGCCCTCAGTCGTCTCGACGTCTCAGAGCGGCCGCAGGGCCGGCTCCTTGCTGTGCACCTTCCCCAGCAACTGGTCCAGCGCCCGCTCCATGTCGTGCCGCCAGGAGACCGTGGAGCGCAACTCCAGCCGCAGTCGGGGATAGCGGGGATGCGGGCGGACGGTCTTGAAGCCGACCGAGAGCAGATGCTCCGCCGGGAACATGCAGGCCGGTTCCGTCCACCGGGCGTCGCCGAACGCCTCTATCGCCTTGAACCCCCGCCGCAGCAGATCCTTCGCCACCGTCTGCACGATCACCCGGCCGATGCCCTGCCCCCGGAACTCCGGCAGCAGATAGGCGGTCATCAACTGCACCGCGTCCGGGGCGACGGGACTGGTGGGGAAGGCGAAGGAGCGCGGCACATACGCGGGCGGCGCATAGAGCACATAGCCCACCGTGACCTCGTCCACATAGACGACCCGACCGCAGGAACCCCATTCCAGCAGGACCGAGGAGATCCAGGCTTCCTTCTCCATGTCGGGGCGTCCCGACCTCTGTGCCTCCTCGCCGCTGACCGGATCCAACTCCCAGAAGACGCAGCCTCGGCAGCGGTTGGGCAGATCCGGGAGGTTGTCCAGCGTGAGGGGAACGAGCTGTCGTCCCATGGCACACATCGTATCCGGAGGGCAGCCGCACGACCGCCGGATTCCGCCCCGTCCCCACCGCACCGCCGAGCCAGCACCACAGCGGCGCTACGGCGATGCTCCTACGGCGCCGGGGTCGGCGCCCCGACGACGGCACGACAGCAGCACGACAGCAGTGGAAAGGCCCGGGCGACAGCGCCCGGGCCTTTCCACTGCGAGGTAGGCGCTTGCCTACGAAGAGACCGCTTCCTCGTCGCTGTCGTCCTCGGCGAGCTTCTGCTCCAGCACCCGACCTTCACCGGGAGCGAGCTGGCCCAGAATCCGCTCCAGGTCGTCCATGGAGGCGAACTCGACGACGATCTTTCCCTTCTTCTGGCCCAGGTCGACCTTCACCCGGGTCTCGAAGCGGTCCGAGAGCCGCCCCGCCAGATGGTCCAGCGCAGGGGAGACCCGGGCGCCGGCCCGGGGCCCCTTGGGCTTGGCGCTCTTGGGCTTGCCGCCCATCAGCGTGACGATCTCCTCCACCGCCCGCACCGAGAGCCCCTCGGCCACGATCCGGTGAGCGAGCTTGTCCTGCTCCTCTCCGTCCTCCACGGACAGCAGCGCCCGTGCATGCCCGGCGGACAGCACCCCGGCTGCCACCCGTCGCTGCACCCCGGGAGAGAGCCGCAGCAGCCGCAGAGTGTTGGACACCTGCGGCCGGGAACGGCCGATCCGGTCGGCCAGTTCGTCATGGGTGCAGTTGAAGTCCCGCAGCAGCTGGTCGTAGGCGGCTGCCTCTTCCAGCGGATTCAGCTGTGCTCGGTGCAGGTTCTCCAGCAGCGCGTCGAGAAGGAGCTTCTCGTCCTCGGTGGCGCGGACGATCGCCGGAATCCGCTCCAGCCCCGCCTCGCGGCAGGCCCGCCAGCGGCGCTCACCCATGATGAGCTCGAAGCTGCCGGGTGTGAGCTCCCGGACGACGACCGGCTGGAGGAGACCGACTTCCTTGATGGAGGTGACGAGTTCGGACAGTGCGTCCTCGTCGAAGACCTCACGAGGCTGGCGCGGGTTCGGAGTGATGGCGTCGAGCGGCACCTCCGCGAAGAACGCGCTTCCCGCGTCCTCGGAGGCGCCCTGCGCGGGAACGGCGGAGGCAGTTTCACGTGAAACGGCGTCGTCCGCAGCCTCCTCCTGGTCCCGCTGCGAGAGTTCCGCGACCTTGGCCGCCGCCACGCCCCGCACCCCCTGCTCCGGGGCCAGCACAGGCACGGCGGTGGGGGAGGTGGACCCTCCACTCGTGTTCGGCCTCTGCTGCTCACTCTCTGCATCAGCAGCGTCCGGCCCGGTCGGAGCCGCCGGGATCAGTGCACCGAGCCCCCGCCCCAGACCCCTACGTCGCTCGCTCACTGAGTCCCCTCCGCCATGCTGCCGTGCTGCTGCGCCTGTAGTTGCTGTGCTTGAAGCTGCTGAGCCTGCTGTGCCTGCTGTGCCTGCTCAACATGCGGATCCCGCAGCGCGATTTCCCGCGCCGCCTCCAGGTAGGAGAGCGACCCACTGGAACCCGGATCGTATGTCAGAACCGTCTGCCCGTAGCTGGGGGCCTCCGAAATACGCACCGACCGCGGGATATTGGTCCGCAGGACCTCCTTCCCGAAGTGCCCACGCACCTCCTCCGCCACCTGCGACGCCAGCCGGGTACGGCCGTCGTACATGGTGAGGATGATGGTCGACACGTGCAGTTTCGGGTTCAGATGGCCCTTCACCAGCTCGACGTTCCGCAGCAGTTGGCCGAGGCCCTCCAGCGCGTAGTACTCGCACTGAATGGGGATCAGCACCTCGGCACCGGCCACGAGCGCGTTCACCGTCAGCAACCCGAGGGAGGGCGGGCAGTCGATGAGGATGTAGTCCAACGGCTGCTCGTACGCCTCGATGGCACGCTGAAGGCGACTCTCCCGCGCCACCAGCGACACGAGTTCGATCTCCGCACCGGCGAGATCGATGGTCGCTGGCGCGCAGAAGAGTCCCTCCACGTCCGGCACCGGCTGGACGACTTCCGAGAGCGGTTTGCTCTCCACCAGAACGTCGTAGATCGACGGCACCTCGGCGTGGTGGTCGACCCCCAGCGCCGTCGAGGCGTTGCCCTGCGGGTCGAGGTCGACCACGAGGACGCGGCCCCCGTGCAAGGCCAGCGAGGCCGCGAGGTTCACGGTCGTGGTGGTCTTGCCGACGCCGCCCTTCTGGTTGGCGACGACCATGATCCGCGTCTGGGCGGGCCGGGGCAGGCCCTCCCCGGCACGGTTCATCGCCTCGACCGCCTGCTGTGCCGCGCGGCCGATCGGGGTGTCGTCCATGGGCGGTGGCGTCTCACGTGCCGCATCACCGCGGGGTGCGACCGCGCTGGTATCCCCTGGCTCTGAACGGGGACCGGGGACCGGGTCGGCCATCGGTCCCGCGATGTTGGCGTCGGACCGCAACGGTTCACTCTCCTCAACATCAGGCTCGCTATGAGCAGAGCCTCCCATGCTTTCGGTCCGGTGAACCAGCGAGCCCCACTCAGTTGTGGATGAATCCACTTCCGAGCGGGGCTCAGGGGCGGTCTGGCTGCGCCCGCCGGCGGCGGCGCGGCCTCGGTTGATGATTCCGTGCAACAGAGAGCGGCGTTTCACGTGAAACACGATGCACAGGCACCGCACCGTGTCCGCCGCGACACTCCGTTCCGCGGGGTCTTAAGCGTTTTTATGGAGTAACCGAATCAGCGTTTCAGCGCCCGACCGGACGACCAGCCGGCCCGACCAACACATCGGCGGGGCCGGACTGCCTCGTCCGGATCAGCGTCGCCGCCGGCCGCCCCGGGCAGAGCGGCCGTTCGCCCGGGCCGCCTTCTCGGCCTTGACCCGCCGTGCGGCGAAGCGCACCCCGCCGGGGCTCTCCCCGACTCTGGCGCGTACCACCGTCGAGGGCGGATCGATCAGCTCCTGGCCGATGTGCTCCACGGTCGTCTCCACGACCCCCAGCTTGTGCAACGCGTCCCGGGCTGTCCGCACCTCGTCCTCGGCGGTGTCGCCCTTGAGCGCCACCATCTCGCCGTACGGCCGCAGCAGCGGAACGCCCCAACCGGCCAGCCGGTCCAGCGGCGCCACCGCGCGGGCCGTCACCACGTGCACCGGCGTCAGCGTGCCCAGCATCTCCTCGGCCCGCCCGCGCAGCACCGTCACATGATCGAGCCCGAGCAGCTCGACGACTTCCTGGAGGAACGTCGTGCGGCGCAGCAGCGGCTCCAGCAGCGTGATCTCCAGATCCGGCCGCACCAACGCCAGCGGAATGCCGGGCAGCCCGGCACCCGAGCCGACATCGCACACCGTGACACCCTCGGGCACCACCTCGGAGAGCACCACACAGTTCAGCAGGTGCCGCTCCCACAGCCGCGGCACCTCGCGCGGGCCGAGCAGCCCGCGCCGCACTCCGGCATCCGCCAGCAGTTCCGCGTACCGTTCCACCGTACGGAGGCTGTCGCCGAACGCCCTGCGCGCCGCCTCGGGAGCGGGTGGCAGGCCCGGCTGCTCCTCCGGGGACTCCCCCGACTGCTGTGTCACGGGAGTACGACCACGCAGCGCTGCGGCTCCTCGCCCTCGGACTCGCTGCGCAGTCCGGCCGCCTTCACCGCGTCGTGCACGACCTTGCGCTCGAACGGCGTCATCGGGCGGAGCTTCACGGCCTCACCGCTGCTCTGGGCCTCCTGCGCCGCCTTCGCGCCCAGCTCCGCGAGCTCCTCGCGCTTCTGGGCCCGGAATCCGGCGATGTCCAGCATCAGCCGGCTGCGGTCGCCGGTCTCGCGGTGCACGGCGAGCCGGGTCAGCTCCTGGAGGGCCTCCAGGACCTCACCGTCCCGGCCCACCAGCTTCTGCAGGTCGCGGCCCGATCCCTCGCTGACCACCGACACCGCGGCGCGGTCGGCCTCGACGTCCATGTCGATGTCGCCGTCCAGGTCGGCGATGTCGAGCAGCCCCTCGAGGTAGTCGGCCGCGATCTCACCCTCCTGTTCCAGCCGGGTCAGGGTGTCGCTGTCGGCCTCGGTGCCTTCTGGCGCAGTCGTATCCGTCACGGCGGGGACTCCTTCGATGCTCACTTCTTGGAGGGGTGCTTGGGGCGCTGCGGGCCCTTGCGCTGGCCGGACTTCTTCTGGCCCGACTTCTGCTGCTGGCCTGCCGCCTTCGACCCGCCGCCCTGCTTCTGGCCGCCCTGCTTCTGGCCGGACTTCTGCTGGCCGGACTGGCCGGACTGCTTCTCGTTCGTCTTCGGTCCGGTCTTCTGCATGGACGTGGCGGCCGAGGTGGACTCGTCCTTGTCCGTGCTCGTGGCGACCGCGCCGCCGCCCTGACGCTGCGACTTGCTCTGCCGCTTCGGCTGCTGCCGCCGGACCCGGGCGGCCTCGGCGGCCTCGCGCGCCTCGACCTCCTTGGGGTCCTCCTTGAGCTTGCCCTGGGCGCGCAGCTTCTCCTGGCGCTCGTTGAAGGCGCGGGAGCCGGGGGTCGGGTTGCGCTTGATCACGAACATCTGCTGGCCCATCGTCCACACGTTGGTGGTCAGCCAGTAGATGAGGACACCGACGGGGAAGTTGATACCGAAGACGGCGAACATGATGGGGAAGACGTACATCAGCATCTTCTGCTGCTGCATGAACGGCGTCTTCACCGTCAGGTCGACGTTCTTGGTCATCAGCTGGCGCTGCGTGTAGAACTGCGACGCCGACATCAGAACGATCATGATGACCGTGACCACGCGGACGTCGGCCAACGAGGCGCCCAGCTCCTGCACCTTCTGGGCGCTGTCCATGAACTTGGCCGCGATCGGCGCGCCGAAGATCTGGGCGTTCCGGGCGCTGTCGACCTGATCGGCGTTGAGGACGCCCACCGGCTTGTTGTCGGCGATGTGCTGGAGGACCCGGAAGAGGGCGATGAAGAACGGCGACTGCGCGAGGATCGGCAGGCAGCTGGAGAGCGGGTTGGTGCCCGTCTCCTTGTAGAGCTTCATCATCTCTTCGCTCTGGCGCTGCTTGTCACTCTTGTAGCGCTCCTGGATCGCCTTCATCTTCGGCTGGAGCGCCTGCATGTTCCGCGTCGACTTGATCTGCTTGACGAAGAGCGGGATCAGGCAGATCCGGATCAGCACCACCAGGAAGAAGATGGACAGACCCCAGGCCCAGCCGCCGTCCGGGTCGAAGACCAGGCTGAACAGCGAATGGAACTGGACGATGATCCAGGAGACGGCTTTGTAGAGAGGACTCAGGATCGTGTCCACGAATCAGGCTCCTTGGGCGTTGGACTGGGTCCGGTGCTGCTGCCAGCGGGAGCGGATCCGCTGGTGCCATACCGGGTGCTTCCGGGCGGGGACATGGTCGACGCCACCGGGCGACCACGGATTGCAGCGCAGGATGCGCCAAGCCGTCAGGCCCGTTCCCTTCACGGCGCCATGACGGGCGATGGCCGTGTACCCGTAGTGGGAGCACGACGGGTAGTACCGGCACACCGGGCCGAGCATCGGACTGATGGTCCACTGGTACAGCTTGATCAACCACAGCAGCGGGTACTTCACTGAGCTCTCCCTCCCGGTTCGCGTCCGGGATTCCGGGGGCTGTCCCCCGTGGCGGCAGAGCGGTGAGGGGGCCCGTTGAGCAGCTTCCGCAGCGCGGCATCCAGATCGCGGGCCAGTTCCACGTGGTCCGCGTCCGCCGCACCGGGTTGCGCCCGTACGACAACCAGGCTACCGGGGGGCAGCAGGGACAGCCGGTCTCGCAGCAGATGCCGCAGCCGTCGCTTCACACGGTTACGGATCACCGCGTTGCCGACAGCCTTGCTCACGACGAAACCCGCACGCGGCGGGGGAACCTCTCCCCCCGGCGCGTGCGGGTCCGTTCGACTGCGTAGATGGACGACGAGAAGCGGGCGACCGGCCCTGCGTCCTCGGCGTACCGCAGCCGCGAAGTCCTCGCGCCGCCTCAGCCGGTTCTCGGTAGGCAGCACGTCATGGACCTGTGGTCGGGCTGCTCAGGCCGACAGGCGGGCGCGACCCTTGCTGCGGCGGTTCGCGACGATCGCGCGGCCGGCGCGGGTCCGCATGCGCAGCCGGAAGCCGTGGGTCTTCGCGCGGCGACGGTTGTTCGGCTGGAAGGTGCGCTTGCTCACTCGGGGGCTCCAGAGATGCTTGGTGTCCCACGCTCGCCGCAGGACTGGGTTCGGAAAGTCGACCGGCTGTCACCGTGCGCCCACGAGTAGCTCGCAACGCCCGAGTGTGCACCGCTTCATGATCGACCGGGAATCCCGTTTGATCTTGCCCATCGGAGGCAGGCGGCAGCAGCCGTCGACACTCGACCTGGTTACGGTACGCGTGCCCGCACCACCCGGTCAAACCGGGCCCGGCCACCCGCCCGGCGGCCACCCGGTGACGACTCGACTACTGCACTCGTGCACAGCCTGTGGACAACGACTTGAACGGGGCAGGTCCGCGTGACTACCGTGGCCGAACTTCCTTTCCTTCCCGACCGTCCCGAGAAACATGCATTCGTGGGACCGGGTCGGTCACCGGACGACCGTCACCCACCGAGTGACCCGTCACCCAGCGAGTGAGAGAGCGTGCCCCGTGGCTGACCTACCTGCCGATCTTGCCGCAGTGTGGCCACGGGTGCTGGAGCAGCTCCTGCGCGAGGGGCAGGGTGTCGAGGCGAAGGACCAGCGCTGGCTGCAGGACTGCCAGCCGCTCGTCCTGGTCTCCGGTACGGCTCTGCTCGGCGTACCGAACGAGTATGCGAAAGGGGTGCTGGAGGGCCGGCTCGCCCCGCTGATCACCGAGGCGCTCGGCCGCGAATGCCAGCAGCCCATCCGGCTGGCGATCACGGTGACAGGCCCGGCACCCGAGGCCGCCCCGCCCGCTCCCGCCATCCCCGCACCCACGCCGCCCCCGGAACAGCAGACCCCGCCCCCGCAGGCACAGCAGCCGCAGGCGCCCCAGCAGGTACCCCAGCAGCAGGGCCAGAGCCAGGGACCGGCGCAGCCGCAGGGGCAGGGGCAGGCCCATGCGCAGCAGGAGCGGTACGGCCAGGAGCGCTACCCCGACGAGCGCTACGAGCAGTACGACCAGTACGACGGCCGGGATGTCCCCGGTGCCCGCTCCGCGTACCCCTCGGACTACGCCCGCAGCGCCCTCCCCTCCAGCGGCCCCGGATCGCCCACCGCCCCGCCCGCGTCCTGGCAGCAGCCGCGCGAGCCGTACCCGCCCCAGCGGCACCGCTCCTACGACCCGCAGCAGGGCTACGAGCGGCAGCAGTCCTACGACCAGCAGCCGTACGAGCAGCAGGGCACCGGCTACGACTCCTCCCAGGGCTACGAGCGCGGCGGCGGCCAGGGCTATGAGCGCGGCGGTCAGGGCTACGACGGCGGTCCCGGCTACCAGGGCGGCCCGGCCGGGCAACGGAACCAGGGCTACGACCAGCAGTCGTTCGAGGGGTACGAGCCGCAGCACCAGCAGCGCCCCCGTCCCCAGGTGCCGCCCCAGGGCCGGCCCCCCGCGCCGCACTACGACAGTCCCGCACAGCTGCCGGCGCCCAGCGGAGCACCGGGGCCGCTGGCCGCGCAGCCCGCGCCCGCCACCGGACCCGGCGAGCCGACGGCGCGGCTGAACCCGAAGTACCTCTTCGACACCTTCGTGATCGGCGCCTCGAACCGGTTCGCGCACGCGGCGGCCGTCGCCGTGGCGGAGGCACCGGCCAAGGCGTACAACCCGCTGTTCATCTACGGCGAGTCCGGACTCGGCAAGACGCACCTGCTGCACGCGATCGGCCACTACGCGCGCAGCCTCTACCCCGGCACGCGGGTGCGCTATGTCAGCTCGGAGGAGTTCACCAACGAGTTCATCAACTCCATCCGGGACGGCAAGGCGGACGCCTTCCGCAAGCGCTACCGCGACATGGACATCCTGCTCGTCGACGACGTCCAGTTCCTGGCGGACAAGGAGTCGACGCAGGAGGAGTTCTTCCACACCTTCAACACCCTGCACAACGCCAACAAGCAGATCGTGCTCTCCAGCGACCGGCCGCCCAAGGCGCTGGAGACGCTCGAGGACCGGCTGCGCAACCGCTTCGAGTGGGGCCTGATCACCGACGTCCAGCCCCCCGAGCTGGAGACACGGATCGCGATCCTCCGCAAGAAGGCGGTACAGGAGCAGCTGAACGCGCCACCCGAGGTGCTGGAGTTCATCGCGTCGCGCATCTCGCGCAACATCCGGGAGCTGGAAGGCGCCCTGATCCGGGTGACGGCCTTCGCCAGCCTCAACCGGCAGCCGGTCGACCTCGGGCTGACCGAGATCGTGCTGAAGGACCTGATCCCCGGCGGCGAGGACGCGACACCGGAGATCACCGCACCCGCCATCATGGCCGCGACGGCGGACTACTTCGGGCTGACGGTGGACGACCTGTGCGGCTCTTCGCGCAGCCGGGTGCTGGTCACGGCGCGGCAGATCGCGATGTATCTGTGCCGGGAGCTGACCGACCTGTCGCTGCCGAAGATCGGCGGACAGTTCGGCGGCCGCGACCACACCACGGTGATGCATGCGGATCGCAAGATCCGCGCGCTGATGGCCGAGCGGCGCTCCATCTACAACCAGGTCACGGAGCTGACCAACCGCATCAAGAACGGCTGACGGCGGACTGCCGGTTGCCGGCGCCGCGGGGAGGCGGTAGCGGGCGGCCGCTGCCCCCTCTCCGCGGCGCCGACGGCGGCGTTCCCGGCCCCCGCACCGCTCCGGCACCCGCACCGCTCCGGCACCCGGCCTCCGAGACATGCCCGCGCCTCGGGAGCCGGCGGCAGGCCACGAGAGCCCCCAGCCCCCAGCCCTCGGCCCCGGCCGGCGCCTGCTCCCGCGCCCCGAGGCAGGACGAGGCACGGCGCGCACCCCTCCAGCGACGATGTCCCGGGGTCTCCCACACACGGCGCGAGGCCTCCCATGGACGTCCCGTGCCCCCCTCCGCACTCCGCTCCGCAGCCGGCCCGCAGCCGGCCCGCAGCCGGCCCGCAGCCGGCCCACAGCCGGCCCACAGCTGGGGACAACTCTCCGAAGGCTGCTCGCTGTTCGAATCGTGGCGTGCGAGGGGCTGGAATCCACAGCAGGGAGCGGTTTGCCGCTTCCACACCCTGGGGACTCTCCTCGTTGTCCCAAGGCCGTCCACAACCGCCCCGTCGTGAAGCCGGTTTGCCGAGGTCACTCGGTTGTGGACTTGTGGGCGCACGCTGTCCACATGGTGTGGAGGGGGCCGCGGCCCGGCGACGAGGCCAGCAAGTTGTCCACCGGCCGCCCACAGGATGCGGGATCTTATCCCCAGTGATCGGCCTCTTCTCCACAGAACTGTCCACTGTTCGGCAACTCAACGCGCCCGCTCACCGGTCCGAGTGAAAGCCGTCACATCCAGGGCGTGGTTTGGGCTGTGGGAAAGCCGGGGAAAGCTGTGGGCGGAGCTGTGGGGAAACCGCCCCTCCCTGTGGGCGGGGTGTGCAGAACTTTTCGTCGTCCACAGCGAGCCCCGCTTCCTCCACCGGTCCGCCCACAGGCGCGGTGGACAAAATTTCCCGGCTGAGCTGCGGAAACGTGCTTTTCCACCGTTTCCACAAGCCCTACTACTACGACCACACAGAGAGAGCCCGGGATTCGCTTCGAAGTGGGGGCTGTGCACAACTCGGCGCCGCGCGCTCCGGACCGCACCGCACCGACTTGACCCGCACCCGCGCCCGCTGTCAGTCGGGTACGTCAGACTGGTTCCCGGCAAAGCACGAGCAGAGGCAGCAGCAGGAGGCGGCTGAACGTGAAGATCCGGGTTGAACGCGATGTGCTCGCGGAGGCGGTGGCCTGGACGGCCAAGAGCCTCCCCGCCCGCCCGCCGGTGCCCGTGCTCGCGGGCCTGCTGTTGAAGGCGGACGACGGCACCCTGAGCCTCTCCGGCTTCGACTACGAGGTCTCGGCGCGGGTCTCGGTCGAGGCGGAGGTCGAGGAGGACGGCACGGTGCTGGTCTCCGGCCGGCTGCTGGCCGACATCTGCCGCGCCCTGCCCAACCGCCCCGTGGAGATCTCCACAGACGGGGTACGGGCGACCGTGGTCTGCGGCTCGTCGCGGTTCACCCTGCACACACTCCCTGTGGAGGAGTACCCGGCACTGCCCGAGATGCCGTCCGCGACCGGCACCGTCCCCGGCGAGGTCTTCGCGGCGGCGGCCCAGCAGGTCGCCATCGCGGCCGGACGGGACGACACCCTGCCGGTGCTCACCGGTGTGCGCATCGAGATCGAGGGCGACACCGTCACCCTGGCCTCCACCGACCGGTACCGCTTCGCGGTGCGCGAGTTCCTGTGGAAGCCCGAGACGCCGGACGCCTCGGCGGTCGCCCTGGTGCCCGCCAAGACGCTGCTGGACACGGCGAAGTCGCTGAACGGGGGCGACAGCGTCACGCTGGCGCTCTCCGGCTCCGGCTCCGGTGAGGGTCTGATCGGTTTCGAGGGCGCCGGGCGGCGGACGACGACCCGGCTGCTGGAGGGCGATCTGCCCAAGTACCGCACGCTCTTCCCCACGGAGTTCAACTCCGTCGCGGTGATCGAGACGGCACCGTTCGTGGAGGCCGTCAAGCGCGTGGCGCTCGTCGCCGAGCGGAACACCCCGGTGCGGCTGAGCTTCGAGCAGGGCGTGCTCACTCTGGAGGCCGGTTCCAGCGACGATGCACAGGCTGTGGAGAGGGTCGACGCCGACCTGGACGGCGACGACATCTCGATCGCCTTCAACCCGGGCTTCCTGCTGGAGGGGCTGAGCGCCATCGACTCGCCGGTGGCCCAGCTGTCGTTCACGACCTCGACCAAGCCCGCCCTGCTGAGCGGCCGGCCGGCCAAGGACGCCGAGGCGGACGAGGCGTACAAGTACCTGATCATGCCGGTCCGCCTCTCCGGCTGAGCGGACACCGCCCGAGGCCGCGCCCCGCGGCGGCCGGCGCGCACCGCACCGACGGCCGCACCGACGGCCGGGCCGGCGTCGGGGAGCCGCACGAGGGGCGCCGGTGACCGACCGTCGGCCCGGCGGTGCCGTGCGGCGGACGCGACCAGGCAGTGTGCGGCCCGGGCCCGGCCTCCGGCGGGCGCACACGGCGGGCGGGCGGTGCGCCCCGGGGCGTCGTACCGCCGCGCCGAACAGGGGTGCGGCAAGGCGTAGGGTCGAATGCGTACGAAACTGCGGAAACTCAGCTAAGGGGCAGTGATGGAGCTCGGTCTGGTCGGTCTCGGGAAGATGGGCGGGAACATGCGCGAGCGCATCCGCCGCGGGGGCCACACGGTCATCGGGTACGACCGGAATCCGGACATCTCCGATGTGGACAGCATCGAGGAGCTGGTGGGCTCGCTCAGCGCACCCCGCGTCGTGTGGGTGATGGTGCCGGCGGGCGCGGCGACCCAGTCGACCGTCGACCAGCTCGCCGAGCTGCTCTCGCCCGGTGACCTGGTGGTGGACGGCGGCAACTCGCGCTGGACCGACGACGAGAAGCACGCCGAGGAGCTCCGGGCCCGGCGGATCGGGTTCGTGGACTGCGGCGTCTCCGGCGGCGTGTGGGGCCTGGAGAACGGCTACGCGCTGATGTACGGCGGCTCCGACGAGGACGTGGCGAAGGTGCAGCCGGTCTTCGACGCGCTCAAGCCCGCGGGCGAGTTCGGCTCGGTGCACGCGGGGAAGGTCGGTGCGGGCCACTTCGCGAAGATGGTCCACAACGGCATCGAGTACGCGATGATGCAGTCCTTCGCGGAGGGCTGGGAGCTGCTGGAGGCCGCGGACTCGGTCACCGACGTGCGCGAGGTCTTCCGCTCCTGGCAGGAGGGCACCGTCATCCGCTCCTGGCTGCTGGACCTGGCCGTCAAGGCGCTGGACAGCGACGAGCACCTGGACGCGCTGCGTGGCTACGCGGCGGACTCCGGCGAGGGCCGCTGGACGGTGGAGGCCGCGATCGACAAGGCGGTGCCGCTGCCGGCGATCACCGCGTCGCTGTTCGCGCGGTTCTCCTCCCGGCAGGAGGACTCCCCGCAGATGAAGATGATCGCCGCGCTGCGCAACCAGTTCGGCGGGCACGCGGTCACGGCCGCGGACAAGGCCGGTGAGAAGGGCGCGGACGCACCGGGTGCCGACGTCACGCCGCCCGCGGGAGGCTGACGCCGGCCGATGCACGTCACGCATCTCTCGCTCGCCGACTTCCGCTCGTACACCCGGGCCGAGGTGCCGCTGGCCCCGGGTGTGACGGCGTTCCTCGGGCCGAACGGCCAGGGCAAGACGAATCTGGTGGAGGCCGTCGGCTATCTCGCCACGCTGGGCAGCCACCGGGTCTCGGCGGACGCGCCGCTGGTGCGGCAGGGTGCCGAGCGCGCCGTGGTCCGTGCCGTGGTGCGGCAGGACGAACGCGAGCAGCGGATCGAACTGGAGCTGAATCCGGGCCGCGCCAACCGGGCGCGGATCAACCGCTCGTCGCAGGTGCGGCCCCGGGATGTGCTGGGCATCCTGCGCACGGTGCTGTTCGCGCCGGAGGACCTGACGCTGGTCAAGGGCGACCCGGGCGAGCGCCGCCGCTTCGTGGACGAGCTGGTGACGGCCCGTGCGCCGCGGATGGCGGGGGTGCGGTCGGACTACGAGCGGGTGCTCAAGCAGCGCAACAGCCTGCTGAAGTCGGCAGCGATGGCCCGGCGGCACGGCGGACGCGGGGTGGACCTGTCCACGCTGGACGTGTGGGACCAGCATCTGGCGCGGGTCGGCGCGGAGTTGCTGGCGCAGCGGCTGGATCTGCTGGCGGTGCTGGGGCCGCTGGCCGACAAGGCGTACGAGCGGCTGGCGCCGGGCGGCGGCCCGGTGGCGCTGGCGTACCGGGGGCCGGTGACGGGCGCGTCCCGGGAGGAGCTGTACGCGGGGCTGGTGGCGGCGCTGGGCGAGGCGCGCAAGCAGGAGATCGAGCGCGGGGTGACGCTGGTGGGCCCGCACCGTGACGATGTGCTGCTGCGGCTGGGCGAGTTGCCGGCGAAGGGGTACGCCAGTCACGGGGAGTCCTGGTCGTATGCGCTGGCGCTGCGGCTGGCCGCCTACGAGCTGCTCAAGAGCGAGGGGCATGAGCCGGTGCTGGTGCTGGACGACGTCTTCGCCGAGCTGGACAGCAGGCGCCGGGCCCGGCTGGCGGAGCTGGTGGCTCCGGCCGAGCAGGTGCTGGTGACCGCGGCCGTGCCGGAGGATGTGCCGGGCGTGCTGGCGGGCGCCCGGTTCGCGGTGGCCGACGGGGAGGTGGCGCCGCTGTGAGCGAGCAGCCGGAGGCGGTGGGCCGGCCCCCCGAGCAGGGCGGTATGGGCGGTACGGGTGAACGGAGCGAGCCGGCCGGTGCGCCGCCCGCGCCGAGCGGGGTGGATCTGGCGCGGGTCGCGCTGCGTGCGGCCAAGGAGCAGGCGCGGGCGCGGGGTGCCGAGGCGCAGCAGCGCCGGCAGGCCCGCCGGGGCGGCGGGCTGCGTTCGGGTGCGCGGCGCGACGGGCGGGATCCGCTGCCGCTGGGTGCCGCCGTCAGCAGGCTGATCGCGGAGCGCGGCTGGGAGACCCCGGCGGCGGTCGGCGGGGTGATGGGGCGCTGGCCGCAGCTGGTGGGCCAGGAGGTGGCGCAGCACTGCGAGCCGCAGCGGTACGACGAGGAGGAGCGCACGCTGCTGGTGCGCTGTGACTCGACGGCCTGGGCGACGCAGCTGCGGCTGCTGGCGCCGCGGCTGGTGGCGCGGCTGAACGAGGACCTCGGCCAGGGCACCGTGCGGATGATCAAGGTGCGGGGTCCGGAGGCCCCGCGCAAGGGGTACGGACCGCTGCGGGCGCCCGGCAGCAGGGGTCCGGGCGACACGTACGGGTGAGCTCGTGAGCGGCCCGGTCGCGGTGTGTGTACGGAGTGGAACAGCCGGATACGGATCGAAGCGCTCAGTGCCACTGTGAGGCTCCTGGCCCCCCGGTCCAGATATGGGGAGTCGATGGACGCCAGTTCAGGGCGCCACATGTGGACTCAGGCACCGGCAAACCCCCATTCACGTTGCGGCCACCGGTACACTGGGGGACTACCGCACCGTTGCGGAACATGTCGAACGACGCAGCCGCTCCGCCTTGCCTTGGAGACGGCCTGTGCTGTGCCAGAAAGGGCGCTTCGTGGCCGATTCCGGCGATCTCAACGAGAACGACAACCCGACTCCGCCGCAGTCCGCGGAGGAACCCCCGAACCACGGCGAGGGCGCCGGTCCGGACCCCGCGGGCGGCGGCGCTGCCGCGGCGTCGTCCGGCGCCGGGGTGCCGTCGTACGACGCGAGCGCGATCACCGTCCTGGAGGGGCTGGACGCGGTCCGCAAGCGCCCCGGTATGTACATCGGTTCGACCGGTGAGCGTGGCCTTCATCACCTGGTGTACGAGGTGGTCGACAACTCGGTCGACGAGGCGCTCGCCGGGCACGCGGACACCATCGACGTGGCGCTGCTCGCCGACGGCGGGGTGCGCGTGACCGACAACGGGCGCGGCATCCCGGTGGGCATCATCCCCTCGGAGGGGAAGCCGGCCGTCGAGGTCGTGCTGACGGTGCTGCACGCGGGCGGCAAGTTCGGCGGCGGCGGCTACGCGGTCTCCGGCGGTCTGCACGGCGTGGGCGTCTCCGTGGTGAACGCGCTGTCCAGCAAGGTCGCCGTGGAGGTCAGTACCGACGGCTACCGCTGGACGCAGGACTACAAGCTGGGCGCCCCGACGGCTCCGCTGTCGCAGAACGAGGCCACGGACGAGACCGGCACCGTGGTCACCTTCTGGGCCGACGGGGACATCTTCGAGACGACGGACTACTCCTTCGAGACGCTCTCGCGGCGGTTCCAGGAGATGGCGTTCCTCAACAAGGGGCTGACCATCTCGCTGACGGACGAGCGCGAGGGCCACGTCGACGAGGAGGGCCGGCCCAACACGGTCCGGTACCACTACGAGGGCGGTATCGCGGACTTCGTCCGCTACCTGAACTCGCGCAAGGGCGAACTGGTCCACGACACGGTGATCTACTTCGAGGCCGAGGACGCGGAGCGGATGCTCTCGGTCGAGATCGCGATGCAGTGGAACAGCCAGTACAGCGAGGGGGTGTACTCCTTCGCGAACACGATCCACACCCACGAGGGCGGCACCCACGAGGAGGGCTTCCGGGCCGCGCTGACCGGGCTGATCAACCGCTATGCGCGGGACCGCAGGCTGCTGCGCGAGAAGGACGACAACCTCACCGGCGAGGACATCCGCGAGGGCCTGACCGCGATCATCTCGGTCAAGCTGGGTGAGCCGCAGTTCGAGGGCCAGACGAAGACGAAGCTGGGCAACACCGAGGCCAAGACCTTCGTCCAGAAGATCGTCCACGAGTATCTGACCGACTGGCTGGACCGGAACCCCAACGAGGCCGCGGACATCATCCGCAAGGGCATCCAGGCGGCCACGGCGCGGGTCGCCGCGCGCAAGGCGCGGGACCTGACCCGGCGCAAGGGGCTGCTGGAGACGGCGTCGCTGCCGGGCAAGCTCTCGGACTGCCAGTCCAACGACCCGGTGAAGTGCGAGATCTTCATCGTGGAGGGCGACTCGGCGGGCGGTTCGGCCAAGTCGGGCCGGGACCCGGAGTACCAGGCCATCCTGCCGATCCGCGGCAAGATCCTGAACGTGGAGAAGGCGCGGATCGACAAGGTCCTGCAGAACGCCGAGGTGCAGGCGCTGATCTCGGCGTTCGGCACGGGTGTGCACGAGGACTTCGCCATCGAGAAGCTCCGCTACCACAAGATCATTCTGATGGCGGACGCCGACGTCGACGGCCAGCACATCAACACGCTGCTGCTGACCCTGCTCTTCCGCTTCATGCGGCCGCTGGTGGAGGCCGGGCACGTCTTCCTGTCCCAGCCGCCGCTCTACAAGATCAAGTGGAGTCGGGACGAGTACCAGTACGCGTACTCCGACCCGGAGCGCGACAGCCTCATCCAGCTCGGCCGCGAGCAGGGCAAGCGCATCAAGGACGACTCGGTGCAGCGCTTCAAGGGTCTGGGCGAGATGAACGCGGACGAGCTGCGCACCACCACCATGGACATCGAGCACCGCGTCCTGCGCCAGGTGACGCTGGACGACGCGGCCGCGGCCGACGACCTGTTCTCCATCCTGATGGGGGAGGACGTCGAAGCCCGCCGCTCGTTCATCCAGCGCAACGCCAAGGACGTCCGCTTCCTCGACATCTGACGTCGGCCCCTGGCCGCCGCGCCGGGACCCGAAGCGCCGCACACAGACAAGGACTTGATCTTTCACCATGGCCGACGAGACCCCCACCACACCCGAGCCGACGCCCGAGAACGCCCCCGCGCCCGACAGCGCGCTGGTGGACACCGAGGCGGGTGCCCGCGTCGAGCCCGTCAGCCTCGAGACGGAGATGCAGCGCTCCTACCTCGACTACGCGATGAGCGTGATCGTGAGCCGCGCGCTGCCCGACATCCGGGACGGCCTCAAGCCGGTGCACCGGCGGGTGCTGTACGCGATGTACGACGGCGGGTACCGCCCCGAGAAGGGCTACTACAAGTGCGCCCGCGTCGTCGGCGACGTCATGGGCACCTACCACCCGCACGGTGACACCTCGATCTACGACGCGCTGGTGCGGCTGGCGCAGCCCTGGTCGATGCGGATGCCGCTGGTCGACTCCAACGGCAACTTCGGCTCGCCGGGCAACGACCCGGCCGCCGCCATGCGGTACACCGAGTGCAAGATGGCGCCGCTGGCCATGGAGATGCTCCGGGACATCGACGAGGAGACCGTCGACTTCCAGGACAACTACGACGGCCGCAACCAGGAGCCGACGGTCCTGCCGGCCCGCTTCCCCAACCTGCTGATCAACGGCTCCGCCGGGATCGCCGTCGGGATGGCCACCAACATTCCGCCGCACAACCTGCGGGAGGTGGCCGCGGGCGCCCAGTGGTTCCTCGACCATCCCGAGGCCTCCAACGAGGAGCTGCTCGAAGCCCTCATCGAGCGGATCAAGGGCCCGGACTTCCCCAGCGGCGCCCTGGTGGTGGGCCGCAAGGGGATCGAGGAGGCGTACCGCACCGGGCGCGGCTCGATCACCATGCGGGCCGTGGTGGAGGTCGAGGAGATCCACGGCCGTCAGTGCCTGGTCGTCACGGAGCTGCCCTACCAGGTCAACCCGGACAACCTCGCGCTGAAGATCGCCGACCTGGTCAAGGACGGCCGGATCGGCGGGATCGCCGACGTCCGGGACGAGACCTCGTCGCGGACCGGGCAGCGTCTGGTCATCGTCCTGAAGCGGGACGCGGTCGCCAAGGTCGTCCTCAACAACCTCTACAAGCACACCGATCTGCAGACCAACTTCGGCGCGAACATGCTCGCGCTGGTCGAGGGCGTGCCGCGCACCCTGTCGCTGGACGCCTTCATCCGGCACTGGGTCGCGCACCAGATCGACGTCATCGTGCGCCGTACCCGCTACCGGCTGCGCAAGGCCGAGGAGCGCGCCCACATCCTGCGCGGTCTGCTCAAGGCGCTGGACGCGATCGACGAGGTCATCGCCCTGATCCGGCGCAGCCAGACCGTCGACGAGGCCCGCGGGGGCCTGATGGGGCTGCTGGCCATCGACGAGATCCAGGCCAACGCGATCCTGGAGATGCAGCTCCGCCGGCTGGCCGCGCTGGAGCGGCAGAAGATCACCGCCGAGCACGACGAACTCCAGCTCAAGATCGACGAGTACAACGCGATCCTCGCCTCGCCCGAGCGGCAGCGGCAGATCATCGGTCAGGAGATGGGCCAGATCGTCGACAAGTACGGCGACGACCGGCGCACCAAGCTGATCCCCTTCGAGGGCGACATGTCCATCGAGGACCTGATCGCCGAGGAGGACATCGTCGTCACGATCACCCGTGGCGGCTACGTCAAGCGCACCAAGACCGACGACTACCGGGCGCAGAAACGCGGCGGGAAGGGGGTGCGCGGGACGAAGCTGAAGGAGGACGACATCGTCGACCACTTCTTCGTCTCGACCACCCACCACTGGGTGCTGTTCTTCACCAACAAGGGCCGCGTCTACCGGGCCAAGGCGTACGAGCTGCCGGACGCCGGCCGCGAGGCGCGCGGCCAGCACGTGGCCAATCTGCTGGCCTTCCAGCCCGACGAGCAGATCGCCGAGATCCTCGCCATCCGGGACTACGACGCCACCCCCTACCTGGTGCTGGCCACCAAGTCGGGGCTGGTCAAGAAGACCCCGCTGAAGGATTACGACTCGCCCCGCTCGGGCGGCGTCATCGCGATCAACCTCCGTGAGATGGCGGACGGCCGCGACGACGAACTGATCGGCGCCGAACTGGTCTCGTCCGACGACGATCTGCTGCTGGTGAGCAGGAAGGCGCAGTCGATCCGCTTCACCGCGACCGACGAGGCGCTGCGTCCGATGGGCCGGGCCACTTCCGGTGTCAAGGGGATGAGTTTCCGCGAGGACGACGAACTCCTCTCGATGAATGTCGTGCGGGCGGGTACGTTCGTCTTCACGGCGACCGACGGCGGGTACGCGAAGCGGACGGACGTGGACGACTACCGGGTCCAGGGCCGCGGCGGGCTCGGCATCAAGGCCGCCAAGATCGTGGAGGACCGGGGATCGCTGGTCGGCGCGCTGGTGGTCGAGGAGACGGACGAGATCCTCGCCATCACGCTCGGCGGCGGGGTGATCCGCACGCGGGTCAACGAGGTGAGGGAGACCGGCCGTGACACCATGGGCGTTCAACTGATCAACCTGGGCAAGAAGGACGCGGTGGTCGGCGTCGCACGCAACGCCGAGGCCGGTCGCGAGGCCGAGGAAGTGGAGGCCGCGGCGGGTACCCCCGACGAGGGGGAGCAGCAGGACGCGCCCGACCCGGATGACGACTAGGACAACTAGGAGCAGGGCGTGAGTGGTGCTCAGCCGCAGCCGAAGGCGCAGCCGCAGGCAAAGCCCCCGTCCCCGGCCCAGCCGCAGACCGAGCAGCAGCCGCACCGGCCGCCGCAGGCGTATCCGTCTCCGGACGCGGGCCGGGCCGGCCCGTCGGACCGGCCGGAGCACTCCGGCCGGTCCGGGGGCTCCGACACCGTGCGCAAGCCCCGTACCGGGGCGCGCACGGTGCCGCGGACGCGCAAGGCCCGGCTGCGGGTGGCCAAGGCCGACCCGTGGTCGGTGATGAAGGTCAGCTTCCTGCTGGCGGTGGCGCTGGGGGTCTGCACCATCGTGGCGATCGCGGTGCTGTGGATGGTGATGGACGCGATGGGCGTCTTCTCCAGCATCGGCGGCACGGTCAGCGAGGCCACCAGCGCCGAGGGCAGCAGCGGCTTCGACCTGGAGACGTTCCTCTCGCTGCCCCGCGTCCTGCTCTTCACCTCCCTGATCGCCGTGATCAACGTCGTGCTGGCCACCGCGCTGGCCACGCTGGCGGCGTTCGTCTACAACCTCTCGGCCGGCTTCGTCGGCGGTGTCGAGCTCACCCTGGCGGAGGACGAGTAGGCCCCGCCGCGGTCCCGCTCCGGCTGCCCGGGAACCGATTTGGGACCACGGCTGAAGTGCGCTAACCTTTCTGTGCAGCGCGCGGCTATAGCTCAGACGGTTAGAGCGCTTCCCTGATAAGGAAGAGGCCCCAGGTTCAAGTCCTGGTAGCCGCACAGCGACGGAAGGCCCGGCCCCTCGGAAGAGGCGCCGGGCCTTCCGCTTTTCGGCTCCGCGCCGGCGCCGTACTGCGCTGTTCGCCGGCTCCGGCCGGGATCGCGCGGAGGGCGCGTGAGCGGGACCGCACGCCGCGGACGTTTGGTGCCGCTCCTGTTCTGGTACCGGTAGCCCCGTCCTGCTGTCGGCGCCGCCGGGCGCCTCCTGGCGAGCGGAGCGCTGCGATGACCGGATCCGACCCGGAGCCCGAACCGGGACCCGAGCCCGAACCGGAGCCGGAGACCGAATCCGAACCGGAGCCGGAGCCGGAGACCGAACCGGGAACCGGCACCGAGCCCGGGCCGGAGTCCGGCCGGGAGGCGGCCTCCGCGGGGGCTGAGGCCGCCGCGGGGCGGCTGCCCACCGGGCCGCCGCATCCGCGCAGCGGGACGCTCGGTCAGACGCTCAAGCGGACAGCGGCCGAGTTCAAGGAGGACGGCCTCGCCGACGTGGCCGCGGCGCTCACCTACTACGCCGTGCTGTCGGTCTTCCCCGCACTGATCGCGCTGGTCTCGCTGGTCAGTCTGGTGATGAGCCGCGAGAAGATCGTCGAGACGCTGAACGACCTGGTCGACACGGTCGGTCCGGCGTCCGCCGCCGAGACGTTCAAGAAGCCGATCGAGTCCATGGCGTCCGGCTCCGGCGCCCCGTCGGTGCTGCTGGTCGTCGGGGTCCTGGGCGCGCTGTGGACGGCGTCGGGGTACGTCGGCGCCTTCGTCCGGGCCTCGAACGTCATCTACGAGGTGCCGGAGGGCCGCCCCTTCCGCACGCTGCGCCCGGTGCAGCTGCTGGTGACGGCGGCCGCGGTGCTGCTCCTGGCGGTGGTGCTGGTCGGGTTGGTGGTCAGCGGCCCGGTGGCGGAGTCGGCCGGGCGGGCACTGGGCGTCGGGCATGCGGCGGTGACCGCCTGGGAGTGGGCCAAATGGCCGGTGCTGGTGCCGGCCGTCGTGGCGATCGTCGCCGGGCTGTACTACGCCGCGCCCAACGTGCGGCTGCCCGGGCCCTCCTCGGTGCTGCCGGGGGCCGTGCTGGCGCTCGGGGTCTGGCTGGTGGCCTCGGCGGGCTTCGCGTTCTACGCGGCGAACTTCGGGTCGTACAACGAGACCTACGGGGCGCTCGGCGGGGTCGTGGTCTTCCTGGTGTGGCTGTGGCTGACCAATCTCGCTGTCGTGCTCGGTGCCGAGTTCAACGCCGAGCGGGAGCGCGGCCGGCAACTGGCGGCCGGGGTGCCGGGGGCCGAGCGGCGGATCCAGCTGGCGGAGCGCTCCGCCGCCGCGCGGAAGAAGCGCGCGCGGACCGTCTGAGGCCGTGTCCGGCGGGCGGGCCGACCCGGCTGTCGGAAGTGGTGGTTGGGTATCATCGGCCGCCTAAGAGGTCCCAATGTCTAAGAAGGACGAGGTAGCGCGGTGAAGAAGCTTTTCCTGGTCGCACTGGCCGCCATCGGCGGTCTCCTCGTGTACCGCCAGATCCAGGCGGATCGCGCCGAGCAGGATCTGTGGACGGAGGCGACCGACTCCGTGCCTGCAGGTTCCGGCGTGTAGCCCCAGCGAACAGCAACGAGAGGCCCTGGCCGCCCACTGCGGCCGGGGCCTCCGTCATCTGCCGACCGCTCCGCAGGGTCGGCTCCCCGGCCGGTGGACCCGGAAACGAGCAGCTGCAACAGGGCTCTTGGAGGGGAAGGCGCCGGGGTTCGCGGTGGCCGCCAGGACGCGTGCGCTGTTGCCGTACCGTGACAGCTCTCCTCTTGTTGCTTGCTCTTGCAAAGCAATACCGTGCTTGCGCAAAGCTACCGGGGTCCGGACGGGCCGAGGGGGGAGACGAGCATGCGCACTGTGCGGAGACGCCGGACCGGACGGCTGCCGAGAGGGGTGTCGGGTGGGGTGCTGCTCACCCTGCTCGCCCTGCTCGCCGGGCCGGCGGTGGCGCCCGCCACCGCGGCACCGGCCGCTCCGGCCGCTCCGGCCGCTCCGGCCGTCCGGGGCGCCGCGGCGGGCGGCACCCGTGCGCTGGAGATCGTGCTGGACTCCTCGGGCTCCATGGCCCGGGAGACCGGCTCCGGCGGGACCCGGATGGAGTCGGCCCGGGACGCGGTGGGCACCCTCGTCGACAGCCTCCCCGACGGCTACCCCACCGGGCTGCGCGTCTACGGTGCCGACCGGGCCGCGAGCTGCACCGACACCCGGCTCGTCGAACCGGTCGGCGCACTGGACCGGGCGGGGATCAAGAAGGCCGTCTCCGGGGTGCGGCCCAAGGGCGAGACCCCGATCGGCCCGGCGCTCCGGAAGGCCGCCGCCGACCTGCCCGACCCGCCGCGGAACACGCCGGCCCGCCGCACGATCGTGCTGGTCTCCGACGGCGAGGACACCTGCGGCGACCCGGAGCCGTGCGAGGTCGCCGAAAAGCTCGCCCGGGACGGCCTGGACCTGCGGATCGACGCCATCGGCTTCCAGGTGCGCGGCGAGGCACGCGAGCAGCTGGAGTGCATCGCGGAGGCCGGGCACGGGAAGTACTACGACGCGCCGGAGGCCGAGGACCTGGCCCGCGAACTGGAGCGCGCCGGGCGGCAGTCGGCGGCCGGCTACCGGTTCGAGGGCAGGCGGGTCAGCGGGACGCGCTCCTCGGCCGACGCCCCTCGGCTGCGTGCCCCCGGCCAGTACCTGGACACCATCGGGCCCGGGGAGACCCGCTGGTACAGCACCGAACTCGGCGCCGGCTCCGCCGCGCGGGCCGTGGACCTGGCCGCCACCGGAGTAGCCGCGCCCGGCGCCCGCGTCGGCACCGCGGACGGTCTGGAGCTGACGATGCGCAGCCCCGACGGCAGCCGGTGCGGCGGCGACCGCTCCTGGTTCGCGCAGGACGAGGGCGGCGTCCCCCTCACCGCGGCGGTCAGCCGGATTCCCGACGGGGACGGCGCCCGCTCCTGCGACCGGCCCGGACGCTTCACCTTCGAGCTGACCCGCGCCACCGCCGACGGCTCCGACCGGGCGCGCTGGCCCGTGGAGTTGCGCCTCGGCACCGAGCGGGCGCTGCCCGGCGGGGCGGCGCCGGCCCGCGCCGAGACCGGCTACGGGCCGGGAGGCGAGGACGCGGCGCTGCCGACGGGCGCGCCCCGCGACATCGAGGGCGGCACCGGGTTCAACGACGCGAGGAAGCTGCGCGCCGGCGTGTGGCGGGACACCCTGGTCCCGGCCCAGACCCGCTGGTACCGGGTTCCGGTCGGCTGGAACCAGCAGCTGCGCTACGACGTGGAGTTCGCCAACGAGCCCGCGCGCCCGCGGAGCGGCGGGGTCCCCTCCTCGTCCGTGTGGACGGAGCTGTACGCGCCGGGACGGCTCCCGGTCGCGGGCGGTGCGGAGTTCACCACCCGCCGCCCCTACCGGGGCGAGCCGGTGCGGGTGTCGCACGGTACCGTGCCGGTCTCGTGGCGGAACCGCACGGAGCCCGGCGCCGCCGTACGTCCGGTGCGGCGCGACGGCGACTACTACGTCGCGGTCACGCTGGGCGCCGGGGCCGACCGCATCGCCGCGCACGCCGCGGTCCGGGTGGTCCTGCGCGTCGATGTCAAGGGCCGCCGGAAGCAGGGCCCCGAGCACGACGCCCCGTACGCCGGTGCCGGTGCAGCGGCGGACGGGCGCAGCGGCGGCGCGTCCGCCGGGGGCGGGCCGTCGGGCAGTGTGCGGCACGCGGGGGAAGGACCGCAGCCGGCGGTCGCGGCCGCGGGTGGCGCCGCGGCCGTGCTGCTGGCGGCGGGCGGGGCGGGGTACGCGCTGCGGCGCCGTGCCAGGGTTCGGAGCGCGACGGCGACGAGGGGTGGAACGTGGTGACGGGGGACAACATGCGCAACGGGTGTGACAGGAGTGACGGGCGCGGCGGATCCGCCCACGGCCCCGGCCCCGGCCCCGGCCACGAACCCGGGCACGGGCGCCGACGTGCGGCCCGCGCCGCCGCGTTGACCGCCCTGCTGTGCCTGACCGCCGGAGTCCTGGGCGGCCAGGGCGCACCGCGGGCGTGGGCGGCGGGTACCCCGCGCGGCTGGGAGCCGGCCGCCGACGCACAGCGGATCACCGGCGCCGCGAGCAGCGCGGACGCGCCCGAGGTGGCGTCCGGCCTGTTCACCGACCGGATCCGGCCGGGTCAGGAGAAGTACTACGCGCTCGACCTGGACGCGAAGGCGGACGTCCATGTGACCGCGACCGGGATTCCGGAACCGGGCTCCAGGGTCACCTTCCAGGACGGCCTGAAGGTGACGCTGCAGAACACCGACGGGGACTCCTGCTCCGAGGGCTCCGCCACCGGGAGCGGCGACACCGCCTTCCCGCTGGCCGCCACCGCCTCCCGGCTGATGGGCGACCCCGCGGACGAGGACTGCCGCACCGCGGGGCCCTATCTGGTCCATGTCGTCCGCGAGGAGGGCGACAACTCCGACCCGAGCTCCTGGCCGCTGGAGCTGTCGGTCATGACGGAGCCCGGTCTCAAGGGCGGCATCCCGGCACCCCGGCCCGGCGCCGAGGAGGAGACCGACGCCCACAACACCCGCCCCGCACCGCCTTCGGGCCCGGCGGAGACCCGCACCGGCGGCACCGGCTTCGCCGACGCCCGCGCGCTCGGGGACGGGGTGTGGAAGGACCGCGTCCGCGCCGGGGAGACCCGCTGGTTCCGGGTGCCCGTGGACTGGGGGCAGCGGCTGTACGCGCGTACGGAGCTGCCCAACTCCGCGCGGCGGTCCGGGACCGGGAGCCGGTATGTGCCGCACGGCTTCCGGATGAATGTCTACAACCCGGCGCGCACCCCGCTCTACGACGAGGACTTCCAGGGCTACGACGGCGACGGAGCCGAGTTCGACCGCTACAGCAACCCGGTGCGCTACGAGAACCGCTTCCTCGACGCCGCCTCCGGGACCCGCTTCGCCGGCTGGTACTACGTGGCCGTCACCGTCGGCCCGGACATGGCCACGCAGTTCCCGGACGGCACCCCGGTCACCCTGCGGATCGACGTCAGAGGCCGGGCGCAGCAGGGTCCGGAGTACGACGGGGACGCCGCCGCTGCCGGATTCGGGGTCTCCGGCCGGGACCGGGAGATGGCCGAGAAGGGGCTGACCGAGGCCCAGGCCGAACACAGCGCGACCCTGCGCACGGTGGGCTGGGCCGGTGTCGGTGCGGGCGCGGCGCTCCTCCTCGTCCTCGCCCTCTGGCTGCTGCTGGCCCGCCGCCGGGCCCGCACGGCCGGGTATCCGGCGCCCGCCCCCTACGCTGCGGTCCCGCCGGACGGTCCGCTCCCGCACCACTCGCCCCACGGCCCTCCGCACGGAGGCCCGCCGCGGGGCTAGAGCCCGCCCGGCGGGAGCGCTGCGGGCTACGCCGCGGCCGAGAGCGCCCAGACGCCCGTGGCCAGGCACAGGAGCGCGACGAGCAGCATCGGCACCGCCACCTTGAGCGGCGGGCCCGGCCTCCGCGCGGGGGCCGGCCCGTGCGCGGGTGGCGCCGCCGGGCGCACCGCGCCCGGCGGTCCCGCCGGGTACCCGTACGCCGGGGAGGCACAGGTGCCCTGGTCCGCCGCGGCGGAGTACGGACCGGGCCGCGGGGGCGCCGCCGGTGGTGTGGCCGGCTGCTGCGGCACCGGCTGCGCGGCGGTGGCCGCTGCGGCGGGGACCGCAGCGGGCGGCTGCAACGGGAAGCTTCCGGTGTCGGACGGTCGCGGGGCAGGTGCCGCCCCCGGCGCCGGGGCGGCCGCAGGCGCCGCCCCGGCGGCGGTCTCCTCGGCGGCCGTCCCGGCGGTGCCGCTCCCGGCCACCGTCCCGCTGCCGGTCCCGCCGCCGGTCCCGGTGGCAGCGCCGGCGGCGCCCGCATCGGTCCCGGTGGCAGCGCCGGCGGCCGTGTCCGGGCCCGGTGGGGCCGGGCGCAGCGGGCCGTCCGGGCCGAACCCTCCCGGCAGCTGGCCGATGTGGTCGAAGACCTCCACGGCCTCCTGCTCCACCGTCGCGTCCCGGTCCAGCAGTTCGGCGGCCGCGGCCAGGGCCTTGCGGGCGCCCGTCGCGGTGCGGAAGCGCACGGCCGGATCGGGCTGCAGCAACTGGCCCAGCACCTGCCACAGCGGCTCGGCCACTCCCTCGGGCGCCGCGGGCAACCCGTGCTCGTACTCCCCGAACAGCGCCTGTGCGTCGGGCTTCCGGCCGGTGAGCAGATGGAGGCCCACCAGCCCGACCGCGTACAGGTCCGAGGCGAAGTCCGCCTCCGCCTCCAGCATCTGCTCGGGTGCGAAGTAGCCCGGCGTACCGACGACGTAGTTGGTCTCGGTCAGCCGGGGCTCGCCCTTGCGCATGGAGATGCCGAAGTCGGACAGCCGCAGGTGCGGACGGCCCGTGCCGGTGCAGTCCAGCAGGATGTTCGCCGGTTTGATGTCCCGGTGCACCACGTCCTCGGCGTGCACGGCGGCCAGACCGGAGAGCAGCTGATCGAGCAGGGTGCACCCGAACGTGGGAGGCAGGGCGCCGTAGTCGCCGACGAGATGGGCCAGCGAACCGCCCCTGACCAGTTCCATCGTGAACAGCACCTGCTCGTCGTCGGCCGCCCAGCTCGCCGGGGCCAGCACGTGCGGGTGGTCGATGCGCAGGGACTGTTCGCGGACGAAGCGCAGCAGGGTGTGGGCGTCGGACTGCTGCAGCACCTTGGCGGCCACATACCGCCTGCGCCGGTGGTCCCAGGCGCGCCAGACCGTCCCGGCACCGCCGCGTCCGATCGGATCGACCAGCTCGTACCTGCCGGCGAAGATCTCACCCATGGTGCTCGCGCCCGCCCCTTGCTTCCGCGCTTCCGCCGTACCGCAGTGAACCGCGGTGCGGCTCGTGGTGATCAGCTCTGGTGCGACTCGTAGTGCTTGACC
This sequence comes from Streptomyces sp. AA1529, assembly GCF_000280905.1. GTDB lineage: Bacteria > Actinomycetota > Actinomycetes > Streptomycetales > Streptomycetaceae > Streptomyces. The sequence continues at coordinate 102,574 of NZ_ALAP01000048.1, forward strand.
GCGTCGGAGGTGCGGCCCGCGCCGTAGACCCGGAGGAACTCTGCCAGTTCCGGGTGGGAGGGGGCGAGTGTGTTGGACGCCTCGATGATGTCGGCGGCGTCCGAGACCGACCGCAGCAGGGCCTGGATCTCCCGTACGACCCGCTTGACCGGGGTCTGGGAGGCGCCGGAGGAGGCGGTCTGGGCGGTGTTGTTGAGCACACTGCCGCCCGCGGTCCGGCGGATCTCGTCCATCCGGTTGGTCGCGTCGGCCGCGCTGATGTCGCCGCGGGCCACCTCGGCGGCCAGCTCCTGGAGGGCCTGGACGCGCTGGACGACGGCCGGGTTCCCGATCTTTGCCCGCTGCCCGCTCATGAGCTGCGAAAGCATAGGTGCGGACAGTCCGAGCACCGTCGCGAGGCGGGCCTGGTTGAGCCCCAGGTCCTCGATCAGACGGCGGAAGAGGGTTCCCAACGGCTCGCCGTACCACTGACTCTGGAGCTCGCGCGCCTTCGCCGTCGGGTCCTGTGCTGCTGCGTCCATGGCGTCTCCCCTGGGCTGCCCTGTGGTGCTTCGCTCGCGCGAACTTGCCGTGCATCCTACGGACGGCGGCGGGGGCGGGGCGATACCCGGTCGGAATTCGTCTCCCGGAGCCGGTACCCTGGTGCGCGACGGGGCCATAGCTCAGTTGGTAGAGCGCTGTCTTTGCATGGCAGATGTCAGGGGTTCGACTCCCCTTGGCTCCACCCGGAAGTGCCCTCTGTCCTGCGAAAACGCGGGGCGGAGGGCATTTTTCGTGCCCCGGCCGACCGCGGTCCCGCCGGGCCCCGGCGCCGCCGTCCGCGCCCGGCCTCGGGCCTCCGGCGCGGGCGGCGGTGTGCGACGGCAGCCGTGCTCGGTCACCTGTGCGCATCCGGCTGGGCGTCTGCGTCTGCGTCTGTCTCGGAGGCGTCCGAGGTGTCGGAGGCTGCGTCCGGGGTGTCGGCGTCGGCGAGGGTGCCGGCTGCAGCGGCCTGCGGGCCGGATGGCTCGGGCGGCGGCGGCAGTGCGCGCACGAGCGCGTCCAGAGCCGGGGTCCAGGCGTGGTCGGAGGGGGTGGCGTAGCCGACGACCAGGCCGTCCGGTGCGGGCATGGTCGCCGCCGGGTGGCGGAAGGCGGCCAGCCCGTCCAGCGCGACGCCCTGCCAGGTGGCCGCCTTGACCGCCGAGCGCTCGGTGCCCGGGGGCAGCCGCAGCACGGCGTGCAGCCCCGCCGAGATGCCGGTGGCGTGCACATGCGGGGCGTGCCGCTCCAGTGCGGTGCGGAGCTGGTCGCGGCGGCGCCGGTAGCGCCGGCGCATGCGGCGGACATGGCGGTCGTAGCCCCCGGAGGTGATCAGGTCGGCCAGGATCAGTTGGTCCAGCACACCTGTCCAGCCCTCCCGTTCGCCCTTGACGGCGAGCACGTCGTCGACGAGATGGTCGGGCAGCACCATCCAGCCCAGCCGCACCGCGGGGGACAGGCTCTTGCTGGCCGAGCCGAGATAGAGCACCCGGTCGGGGTCGAGCCCCTGTACGGCGCCCACCGGCTTGCGGTCGTAGCGGAACTCCCCGTCGTAGTCGTCCTCCAGCAGGAGCCCGCCGACGCCGCGGGCCCAGTCGACGATCGCCGTGCGCCGCTCCGGCTCCAGCGGCCCCCCGGTGGGGAACTGGTGTGCCGGGGTGAGCAGCGCGGTCCGCACTTCCGGGAGAGCCGTCAACTCCTCGACGCGGGCGCCGCTTTCGTCGAGCGACAGGGGCGTCGTGGCCACCGGCGCGGCGGCCAGCAGTGCCCGGTGGAAGGGCAGGCCGTAGGACTCCACGGCGATCGGGCCCGGCAGCACCGCGCCGCCGAGCAGCCGCAGCGCGTGGGAGAACCCGGAGCAGATGACGATGCGTTCGGGGCTCGTGCGCACTCCCCGCGCGCGGGCCAGGTAGTCGGTCAGGGCGCGGCGCAACTCGATGCGGCCCCGCGGGTCGCCCGGCCCGAACGCCTCGTTGGGCGCGGCGCTCACCGCCCGCCGCGCCGAGGCCAGCCAGGGGCCGCGCGGGAAGGAGGCGTCCTCCGGCCGGCCCTGCCGGAGGTTGTGCGTGGGAGGGGCGGGTTCCGCCGGTCCCGGCGGCTGCCGTCCGGGGCGGCGGGGCGCGAGCGGCTCAGCGCGGCCGGCCACCCGGGTACCGGAACCCTGCCGGGCGGTGAGCCAGCCTTCGGCGACCAGTTCGCCGTACGCCTCGGCCACGGTGTTGCGCGCGATGCCGAGGTCGGCGGCGAGGGAGCGGTAGGGCGGCAGGCGGGTCCCGGGGGCGAGCCGGCCGGACCGCACCGCCTCCCGCAGGGCGTCCATGAGCACGGTGCGGCGCCCACCCGCGGCCGCCAGTTCCACGTGCAGGTCCTGCCCGAGCACCTCCGCCGCCCCGGACGCCGCCGGTTCCGCGCCCGGGTCCGGTTCCGCGCCCGGGTCCGGTTTCGTATCCGGTCCCGGTTTCGCGTCCGGGTCCGGCTCCGCATCCGAGGAATTGACCCGTGTTTCTCCCATGGAATTGCACCCTACAGCCGGTCATTCGGACTTCTAGGTTCGAGGCATGACGACGAACGAGAACACCGCTCCCACCACCCCGCGACTGAACTTCGCCAAGAGCGCCCCGAAGGCGTTCAAGGCCCTGATCGGTCTCGACGCCGCCGCACGTGAGCACCTCGACCCGGCGCTGGTCGAACTGGTCCAGATCCGTGCCTCGCAGCTCAACGGCTGCGCGTACTGCCTCCACATGCACACGTCGGACGCCCGCGGGGCGGGCGAGAGCGAGGAGCGGCTGCACATGGTCGCCGTGTGGCGGGAGGCCGCGCACTTCTTCACCGCGCGGGAGCAGGCGGCCCTGGCCCTCGCCGAGGCGGTCACCCGGGTCTCCGACGCCGGGGTGCCGGACGCGGCCTACGACGGGGCGGCCCGCCACTTCGACGAGTCGGAGCTGGCCGCGCTGCTGGCCCTCACCTTCGCCATCAACACCTGGAACCGGGTCGCGCTCGCCACCGCCAAGGTCGCCGGCACGGACGAGCGGGCGGCGCGCCGATGAACCCCGCCGCGGCGCGGGCGGGCCGGCCGGGCCGCATCCTGGCTCTGCTGGCCCTCGCCCAGCTCATCGTCGCCCTGGACTACAACATCGTGTACATGGCGCTGCCGCGGATCGGCACCGGCCTGGGGTTCACGCCGGGCGGCCTGCAATGGGTGGTGAGCGCCTACGCCGTCGCCTTCGGCGGGTTCCTGCTGCTCGGCGGCCGGGCCTGCGACCTGTTCGGCCCCCGGCGGATGTTCGTCCTCGGCCTCCTGCTCTACGGTGCTGCGTCCCTGGCCGGCGGGCTGGCCGGCGGCCCGGGTCTGCTGCTCGCGGCGCGCGCGGGGCAGGGGATCGGGGGCGCGTTCCTCTTCCCCGCGACCCTCACCCTGGTCGGCACGCTCTTCGCCGAGGGCAGGGAACGCAACCGGGCGTTCTCGGTCTGGGGAGCGGCGGGCGGCAGCGGCCTGATCCTGGGCGCCCTGCTGGGCGGACTGCTCACCGAGGTCCTCGGCTGGCGGGCGGTGTTCTACGTCAACGTCCCGCTCGCCGCTGCGGCGCTGGTCGCCGCGTACCGGCTCATCGCCCCGGACCCGGCGGGTGCCGCTCGGGGCGGCCGGCTGGACATGCCCGGCGCCCTCACCTCGACCCTGGGCGTCACCGCGGTGGTGCTCGCCCTGGTGCAGGGCCCGGAGTCGGGCTGGTCCGCGCCGTCGGTGCAGGCCACCGCGGCCCTCGGCGCCGTCCTGCTCGCCGGGTTCCTCCTCCGGCAGTGGCGCGGCCGGGCCCCGCTGATGCCGCTGCACCTGCTGCGCGACCGCGACCTGAGCACCGGGGTGGCCGTCACCTTCCTCTTCATGGGGACGATCGGCAGCCTGGTCTACTTCCTGACCGTCTACTTCCAGGAGGTGCACGGATACGGCCCGCTGAGGACGGCGCTGGCCTATCTCGTGCCGATGCTGGCCGTCGCGGCCGGTTCGCTGCTGGCCGGGCGGATCGCCACCCGGTTCGGGATGCGGGCCGCGATGGTGGGAGGGCTCGCGGTGGCCGCCGCGGGGGCGGCGGCGGTCGGGCTGACGATGGCGGAGGACGCCTCGTACGCGGCGACGGTGCCCGGGCTGGTGGTGCTGGGCCTCGGGCAGGGTGCGAGCTACACCCTGATGTTCGGTGCCGCTGCCGCCGGGGTGGACGGGCGGAACGTGGGCGTCGCGTCCGGGATGGCGTCCACCACCCAGCAGGTGGGCGCCGCCGTCGGGCTGGCCCTGCTGGTCGCGGTGGCCGCGGGCTCGGGGGCGTCCCGGGCCGACGGCCTGCGCCATGCCGTCCTGCTGGCCGCGCTGGGTGCGGGCAGCACCGCCCTGATCGCCCTGCGCTTCCGCCGCCCCCGCGCGGCCGGGACGGGGTCCGCGGGCGCCGCCGGGTCCGCCCGCGTGGAGCGGCCCCAGGCGGAACCGGCGGGCGGGTGAGCCGGGCGGGTGAGCCGCGCCTCCCGGGCCTCCTCGCCGCGCACAGTCCTGCCGGTCGTACGGAGTCCCTCGGGCCGCGCGACGGCCACCCCGGGCGCCGGGGGTGGCCGTCGCGCCGTCCTGCCCCGCACCGGTCCTGCCCCCCCGGTCCTGCGCCGTCCCGCTGCCGTCCCTCAGCGGCGGCTCTCCGGGGCCGGGCGGGTCGCCCGGGCCAGCACCTCGTCGCGGTCGGCGTGCAGGGCCTCGCGGAAGAGCGCCTCGTACTCCGCGTCGCCGAGCCGGGCCCGGGCCGCGGCCTGCCCCTCGTCCCGCAGCGGGGCCACCTCGGGGGTGCCGCGCTGCGGGTGGCCCACGATCTCCCAGTGCTGTGCGGCGGCGCCGTAGGCGAGCGCGGCCCGCTCCGGCTCGCCCTCCCGTGCGTGGGCGGCGGCCAGCAGCTCCAGTCCGAGGGCGATGCCGAAGCGGTCCCCGATGCGGCGCTTCGCGTCGAGCATGTCCCGCGCGTGGGCGCCCGCCGGGCCCGGCCGGTCCTCGAAGAGCGCGATCAGCGCCAACTGGTAGTCGGTGTACGAGCGGGTCCAGTACTCCCCGAGCCGTACACACTCCCGGCGCAGGGCCTCGGCCTCGCGGCGGGCCTCCTTGAGCCGGCCGGCGCCGGTGAGCGCGAACAGCCGGGCCAGCCGGCACAGGGTGCTGCCGAAGGCGGGCTCCGGCGCCCGGCCGGTGTCGCGCAGTGCCGCGTCGGCCGTCGCCAGGGCCGCCAGCGGGCGTCCGGCCAGCAGCGCGGCGAGTGCCTCCAGATAGGCGGCCCCGCGCAGTCCTTCCTCGTTCCGGGCGAGGGCGGCCTCCTGCCGGGTCAGCTCGGCGAGGGAGCGGCCCGCCTCGTGGTCCCCGTGGAGCACGCGGGCCAGGCCCAGCGACCACAGGCCGCGCGTCCGGGCCTCGCTCGACCCCTCGGTGCAGGCCAGCGCCAGCTCCAGATAGTGGTGGGTCTCGTAGAGGTGGCCGCAGCACACCCAGAAGAAGGCCACGTTCCCGGCCAGCTCCAGGGCCGCGGCCGGGTCGGTGCCCAGCAGGAACCGCAGCGCCTCGCGCATGTCGTGGTACAGCTCCTCGATCCGCTCGTACCACGCCTGCTGGCGCGCCCCGGGCCACTCGGTGCGGGCCTGTCGCGACAGCTCCACGAGCGCGGCGGCGTGCCGGGTGGCCAGCTGCTCGGTCTCGCCCAGTTCCCGCAGCCACATCCGGCCGTACTCGCGGATGCTGTCCAGCAGCCGGTAGCGGCCCCCCTCGACGGTGACGACCGACTTGTTCACCAGACCGGCCAGGCAGGAGCGCAGCTCCCCGGGGGTCAAGGGGCCGCCGCTGCACACCTGTTCGGCGAGCCCGCCGTCGAACCCGGCGGGGAAGACCGTCAGCCGGGCCCACAGCAGGCGCTCGGTGGGGCGGCACAGTTCGTGGCTCCAGCCGACGGCCGTCCGCACGGCGCTGTGCCGTGCGGGCCGCCGGAGTTCCTCGCCCGGTCCGGACGGCCCGGGTACGGACAGTCCGGACCGGGTGCCGCTCGACGGAACGCCGCCGGGCGGGCTGCCGCCGTCCGGCCCCGGACCGGCGCCGGACGGCCCGGGTTCCGCTCCACCCGGGCCGGAGGCCGCTCCCGGACCGGATCGGCCGGGGTCGTCGAGCAGATCCAGCCCGGAGCGGATCCGGTCCGAGGTCTCGGCCAGCGTGTGGTGGCGCAACTGCGCCGCCGCCAGCTCCAGGGCGAGCGGCACGCCGTCCAGCCGGGCGCACAGCCCCGCGGCCAGCCGCTGTTCGGAGACCTCGCGCAGCGGTCTGCCGACCGCCTCGGCGCGCTGTCGGAAGAGGGCGACGGCCTCGGTACCGGGTGCCAGCGGCGGTACGGGCAGCACGGCCTCGCGGATGGCACCCAGCGGCTCCCTGCTGGTGGTCAGCACGGTCAGATGCGGGCAGGCGGTCAGCAGTTCGCCGACCAGATGGCGGCAGGACGGGACGAGGTGCTCGCACGAGTCGAGGACGAGCAGCACGGCGCGGTCCGCGACCCAGCCGCACAGGGCGTCCAGCGGCATCCGGGGCGTGTGGTCGGAGAGGCCGAGTGCGTCGGCCACGGTGGCGGCGAGGAGTTCGTCGCTCCGCAGCGGCCACAGGTCGGCCCAGTAGATGCTCCCGGCTCCGGGAGGTGCGGTGCCCAGCGCGTGCAGGGCGAGCCGGGACTTCCCCACTCCGGCGCCGCCGACGAGGGTCACCAGTCGCTGCTCCCTGAGCGCTTCGGCCAGCCGCGCCAGTTCGGCGGCCCTGCCGACGAAGGACGTGGTCTCCTCGGGGATGTTCTGCTGCACGGGACCAGTCTTCCTGCCGACCGGCCGGTAGTCCGCCACTTCGGACATTCTCCCGGATGCGGAGGACTCGTGAGAGTGAAGCGTCAACTCGCAAGCAGAATTGGGTTTTTACACTCGTTCGAGTGACGATGCAGGGGTGGCGCAGCGCCACCCCCAGGGGCCCTGCCTATGCTTACGGGCCGATTTCCTGGACTCCTACGGTCACAAGGTCATACGTGAGGGCACCGATGGCAGCGCACCCGGACGCGAGCGGCAGCAGGCTGTCCTCCACCGCACCAGAGCAGCCCTGGGCCACCGCCGAACAGCCCTGCGGGTACGGGGCCGACAGCCCGGGCGAGGGCGAGGAGACTCCGGCGGGCACGGTGCTGACCCGCGCCGAGCACGGCCGCAGCGTGGTGGAACTGCACGGGGAGATCGACCTGGCCGTGGTGCTGGCCACCACGCCCCGGCTCTACGCCCTCACCGCCGCCCCCGCCCCGCAGCTCGTCGCCGATCTGCGGCCGGTCACCTTCATCGACTGCAGCGGACTGGCCCTTCTCGTGGACATCCGCGCCCGGGCACTGGCGAGCGGCGGCGCCTTCACCCTGGTGTGCGCCGACCCGCGGGTGCTGCGGCTGCTGCGGATCACCGGACTGGAGGACATCCTGGTGCCCGTGCCGGCACCGCAGGCCCTGCCGGAGCAGCCGGACCGGGACACGGCGAACGCAGCGGACACGGACGGCGGCGGGACGGACGGCGCGGCCGGTCCGGGCGGAGCGGACGCGGCCGGCGGCCGGGAGAGCTGACTCCCCCCGCACCTCACCCGATCGGAGTACCCGCGTGCCCCGCGGTGAGGGCCCGGCCGCAAGGCGCCCGCGCCGGCCGGGCGCCCGCGCCACAGACGCTCCGCGCGCCGACGAGCCGTCGCGGCGAGGTCCGTCGCGGCGAGACGGGTCGGCCCGGTCGGCCCGGACCGGGTCGCGGACTCCGCGTCGGCGGGGTGCCGCACCCTGCCGGCAGCCCGCGCCCTCGACGACGGTGCGCACAGCCGAGGGCGGCGCCACCGACGGTCGCGGCGCCGGCCCTCGGAGGCGGGCTACTGCTTGTCGCGGCCCTCGGACTCCGCGTCGTCCTGCTTGGCCCGGACCTCCGGGTCCAGCTCGCTCCCGTCACTCCCGCTGCTCTCGGCGGGAGAGCCGTTCACGCTGGAGAGCGAGCCGCGGTCGCCGACCTCGGTCGCGGCCGGCGGCTCCACCAGCCAGTCCGGGTTCGCCTGCCGGTCCCACCAGCGCCAGGCGGCGTAGGCGCCGCCCGCCAGCAGCCCGATCAGACCGGCGCGCCGCACGAACCGGCCGGCGCGCGAGCGCCTGTGGCGGCGACGGGTGAGCTTCTCGATCTCCTCGGCCGTCACCTGGCCGCGCAGCGCGGCCACCGCGGCGGCCCCGCGCTGCGCCGCTTCCTCACGGGCCGGACCGGCGGCCGCGCGGGCCTCCGTCATCGCCGTCTCCAGGCGCGGACCCGCATAGGCGGCCGCCCGGCGGGCCGCCTCCCTGGTGTGCTCGGCCGCGCGGCCCGCGGTCCTGTCGACCTCGGGAGGGAGGGCGTCCAGAGCCTGTGCGACCCGGGGGCCGACGTAGTGTTCGTATCCTTCGCGGGCGGAGTGGCGAGCCTGCTCGGCGGCCTTGGAGACCTTCGGCCCGAGCCGCGCACCCGCCTCATGGGCATAGCGCGCCGCGGTGTCCTTGGCTTGGCCCGCGTGGGGCTTCACCACTTCCGCGGCGTGGCGCACGCTCTCCTTGGCCGTGCCGGTCGCAGCGCGCACGCTCTTCTTGGCGGTCACGGTTCCTCCTCCTCGGTGGCTCATGACTCACGTGGCAGTCTCTCCGACAACGGAGGACAGGAAGTCGTTTTCCACCTGTTTCGAAGATCATGCCTGCCGGTGCTCCGCCCCGCTCTCCCGGTCGGGCATCCGGGTCAGCCACCGTTCCCCGGCGTCCGTGGGAGGATCGAGGCGAGACAATGCAGGCAGATGGAAGGTAGACCGTGGCCGAGCAACTCCACGCCACCCTGAAGACCAACCACGGCGACATCCGCGTTCAGCTCTTCCCGAACCATGCGCCCAAGACGGTCAAGAACTTCGTCGAGCTCGCCGAGGGCTCCCGCGAATGGACGCACCCGGAGACGGGTGAGAAGACCACAGCGAAGCTGTACGACGGCACCGTCTTCCACCGTGTGATCAGCGGTTTCATGATCCAGGGCGGGGACCCGCTGGGCAACGGCACCGGCGGTCCCGGATACGAGTTCGGCGACGAGATCCACCCCGACCTCGCCTTCACCAAGCCGTACCTGCTGGCCATGGCCAACGCGGGCCCGGGCACCAACGGCTCGCAGTTCTTCGTCACCGTCGGTGCGACGACCTGGCTGACGGGCAAGCACACCATCTTCGGCGAGGTCGCGGACCAGGCCGGACGGGAGGTCGTGGACAAGATCAGCGGTACGCAGACCAACCCCCGCACCGACCGTCCGCTCAAGGACGTCGTGCTGGAGTCCGTCGTCATCGAGCGGCAGTAGCTCGCGGCAGGCGGCAGCGGCCGGCAGTCGGCACCGACGGCTCCGTCGGGGGCCGGCGGCGCGAGCGGCTGCGGGAACCACACGCCCCACCCGTCCGTATGTCAGGGCGGGTGGGGCTGGTGCGTACGGGACACTGGAGGGGTGAGCGTGGAGCAGGAAGGACAACCCGGGGGCGGGGCCGCACAGCCGGCGCCCAAGTACTGCTACCGGCATCCCGACCGGGAGACGGGCATCTCGTGCACGCGGTGCGAGCGGCCCATCTGCCCGGAATGCATGGTGGCCGCCTCCGTCGGATTCCAGTGCCCCGAGTGCGTACGGTCGGGCTCCGGGACCGGACACCGGGCGGGCGCCGATCGGCCCAGGACAGTGGCGGGTGGGCGCGTCACGGGCGATCCGCGGCTGGTCACCAAGGTGCTGCTGGGCATCAACGTGGCCGTCTTCATCGCCGTGCTCGCGGGCGGCGACCGGCTGCTGGACGAGCTGCTGCTGTTCGGGCGGGCGGTCACCGAGCCGTACGGCCCGGTGGAGGGTGTCGCGGAGGGGCAGTGGTATCGGCTGCTGACCTCGATGTTCCTGCACCAGGAGATCTGGCACATCGCGATGAACATGCTCGGCCTGTGGTTCCTGGGCCCGCCGCTGGAGGCGGCGCTGGGCCGGTTGCGCTTCGCGGGGCTGTATCTGCTCTCCGGGCTGGGCGGCGGCGCGCTCACCTTCCTGCTGGCCGTGCCGCAGCAGGCGTCGCTGGGTGCCTCCGGCGCGATCTTCGGCCTGTTCGGCGCGATGGCCGTGCTGATGCGGCGGATGCGCTACGACATGCGGCCGATCCTGATCCTGCTGGCCATCAACCTGGTCTTCACCTTCACGTGGAAGAACATCGCCTGGGAGGCGCACGTCGGCGGCCTGGTCACGGGTGTGCTGCTGGCCTACGCGATGGTGCACGCGCCGCGCGCACGGCGGACCCTGGTGCAGGTCGGCGCCTTCGTACTGCTGCTGGCGGTGGTCGTGGTGCTGCTGGTGGTACGGACACTCCAGCTGACCTGACCTGACCTGACCTGACCTGACCTGACCTGACCTGACCCTGAAACGGGTCGGGCGGGGCGGGCGCTCTCTCCGTGCGGGTGCCGTGGGCGCCGCTCCCGACTGTGAGATAGGTCACTCCCGTGCGGTCATCCGTGGACCGTCCGGCCCGGAAAGCGCGGACGGCGGAGGCGGCGGGGTCGTCGGCGAGGTCCGAGACAGCCCGCCGGCCGGCCCCGGACTCCGGTGGACAACCGGGGGCCGGGACCTTCGTACGGTGCTCGAAAGCGGGCTCGACCCCAGGTTGTCCACAACGGGTGCGGAATCTTGTGCACGGTGTGGTCCACCCGAGGGCGTCTTCGCTCAGGTGTGCGCATCCCTTGCTATTGCAGGGCCGACCTGGGCTCTTCCTGCCGCCCGCGCAGTCACATCGGCGTCAACACCCAGAAAGTTATCCACAGATCTTGTGAGTTATCCAAGGCTGTGGATCAGCTTGTGGATAACTCTTATTTCCACTGGGTGGAGACGACGAAGCCGGTCGCGATGAAGCCGAAGCCGACCACGATGTTCCAGTTGCCCAGCGACTCGACCGGAAGCGAGTTGTTGGTGACGTAGAACACCACGATCCAGGCGAGGCCGATGCCGAACAGCGCCAGCATCAGCGGCGCCACCCAGCGGCGTCCGCCACCACGCAGGTCGATGCTGGTGGCCTTCTTCTCCGGCGGGGGCGTGAAGTCCGCTTTCTTTCGGATACGTGACTTCGGCACGAGAGACTCTCCTGTCGATGCTCTGCTGACCGCCGTACGGCCCATAGGGACGGTGGTCCGTTAGCGTAGTGCTTTCCCAGGGCGGAGGGAGACAAGGGTACGGTGACCAGATCGTTGATCCGGCCTGCACGGCTGGCTGCCATAGGTGTCTTCGCCCTCGCGGGCCTCATCTTCTGGCTCAGCTTCAACACAGCGCAAGGGACGAACATCCGCAGCGACAGTTCGATGCTGCGGCTCTCCGACCTCATCCAGGAGCGCAGCAGGCAAAATGCGGAGCTGGACCGCCAGGCGGCCGGGCTCCGCCGCCAGGTCGACAAGCTGGCCCGCCGCGACGACGGCAGCACCCGCGACCAGGACCGCAGGCTCGACGACCTGGAGCAGCGCGCGGGGCTCAAGAAGCTGTCCGGCCAGGGGCTGACCGTCACCCTGGACGACGCCCCCAGCAATGCCACGGCCAAAGTGCCCGGCCTCCCCGACCCCGAGCCCAACGACCTGGTCATCCACCAGCAGGACCTGCAGGCGGTCGTCAACGCCCTGTGGCAGGGCGGCGCCAAGGGCATCAAGGTGATGGACCAGCGGCTCATCTCCACCAGCGCCGTACGCTGCGTCGGCAACACCCTCATTCTCCAGGGCCGCGTCTACTCCCCGCCCTACGAGGTCAGCGCCGTCGGGGACCGGGAGAAGCTGCGCACCGCGCTCGACGAGGCTCCCGCGATCCGCAACTACCTCGAGTACGTGGACGCCTACGGACTCGGCTGGAAAGTCGACGAGCACAAGGCGATGACTCTTCCCGGCTACTCCGGCACGGTGGATCTCCAGCAGGCCGAGCCCGTGCGGTGAGCGTGCCCGCACCGGGCCCGTCCGGGGCGAGCCCGCCCCCGCGGAACGGGTCCACACGGAACAGGTCCACGCGGAAGGTCCACGCCGAACAGGTCCGCGGCACAGCCGTCCGCGGCGACGACGATCCCCCGCCCCCTTCGACCGCCCCGGCCGCCGTCTCACCCTCACCACCTGCGATCCGGAGCGGGGCAGCAGCCACCGGCTGATCGCCCGGCCGCGGCTGGACGCCACCGGCCGGCCGGCGCGGGGAAGCCGGCCGTGCTCGCGCGCTGAGGCCGTACCCTGACGCCGTACTCTTGGGTGGGCCGAACGGCATGCGTGCCCGACGGGCGCGGGAGGAGAGAGGACGGCATCGCGGGATGTACGGCTGGATCTGGCGGCATCTGCCGGGCAACGTGTATGTACGCGCACTGATTTCGGCGGTGTTGGTGACCGGGGCCGTCTTTCTGCTGTTCCAGTACGTCTTCCCGTGGGCGGAGCCGCTGCTGCCCTTCAACGACGTGACCGTGGACGGTGCGGCCGGCCGGGCCGCCGGGATCGCGGGCGCGGTCGCGGGAGGCACGCCGTGAGCGCCCGGATCCTGGTCGTGGACAACTACGACAGCTTCGTCTTCAACCTCGTCCAGTACCTCTACCAGCTCGGCGCCACCTGCGAGGTGGTCCGCAACGACGAGGTCGAGCCGGAGCACGCCGAGGCGGGCTTCGACGGCGTACTCCTCTCCCCCGGACCGGGCGCACCCGAGGAGGCCGGGGTCTGCATCGGCATGGTGCGGCACTGCGCGGCCCGCGGGATCCCCGTCTTCGGGGTCTGCCTGGGCATGCAGTCGATGGCGGTCGCCTACGGCGGTGTCGTCGGCCGGGCCCCCGAGCTGCTGCACGGGAAGACCTCCGTCGTCTCGCACGAGGGCGCGGGCGTGTTCGCCGGACTGCCCTCGCCCTTCACCGCGACCCGCTACCACTCGCTGGCCGTCCGGGGCGCGCTCCCGGACGCGCTGGAGCTCACGGCCTGGACGGCGCCGGGCGGCGCGGATGCCGCCCCCGCCCGGGAGGGCGGCGCCGACGGAGCCGGTCTGGTGATGGGGCTGCGCCACCGGGAGCTGCCCGTCGAGGGCGTCCAGTTCCACCCCGAGTCGGTCCTCACCGAAGGCGGCCACCGGATGCTGGCCAACTGGCTGGTGCGCTGCGGGGACACCGGCGCCGTGGAGCGCTCCGCGGGGCTGGAGGTGCCGCGCGGCGCCGGTCTGGGGACGGTCACCGGGTGACGCCGGGCCATCGCGGTGGCGAGGAGGCGGACAGCCACCGGTACGGGTCCGGGAACGACCCCGAGTACGACCGCTACCGCGCGGCTGTCGACGCCCTCGCGGACCCGCTCAACGACCCGCTCCCGGGCCAGCGTCCGCCGGAGCCGGAGCCGTCCGGCTCGCAGCCGGAGCGTCACCCGCACGCGCGGCCGGAGCCGCCGCCGTCGGGGTCCTCGCCGTCGTCCGGGACCCCGGGGCCGTCCGGGCCGCGGGCACGCCACGGGGCGGCACAGCAGCCGCCGGGGCCGCAGACGGCGGCTGGAAGCCCGTACGCGGCCGACGCGGGCCAGGAGGCCGCCTGGTACGCGGCAGCACCGTACGAGCCGTACACGGGGCCCGCACAGCCGCAGCGGCCGCAGCCCCCGCAGCGGCCGCAGCCGTCCGGGGGGCAGCGGCCGCCGGGGCAGCAGGCGCCGGCGACCGAGCCCGAGCCGCGGTTCGTCCGGGGGCCCGCACCGAATGCGGGGCCGGAGAGCGGCCGGTACGACGGCGGAGGGCAGCAGGAACGGGACGACCGCAGCACGGTGGGGCTGCGGCGGCCGCGCGCCGAGGAGTTCCCTCCCCGGTCGCGCACGGAACGCCCGCCCGGGCCGACCCGGTTGGAGGCCCGCAGGGCCGCCCGCGCGCTGCGGCCGGGCCCCGGCATCATCGCCAGCCGGGCCATCGGCGAGGTGTTCATCACCTGCGGTGTGCTGATGCTGCTGTTCGTCGCCTACCAGCTGTGGTGGACCAACGTCCGTGCCGACCAGCAGGCGAACGGTGCCACCGACAAGCTCCAGCAGCAGTGGGACGACCGCGATCCCGAGAACGGTGTCGACCCCGAACGCAAAGCCGGTGCCTTCAAGCCCGGCGAGGGCTTCGCGATCATCCATATCCCGAAGCTCGACATCACCCGGCCCGTCGCCCAGGGCGTCTCCAAGGAGAAGGTGCTGGACAAGGGCATGGTCGGGCACTACGACAAGAAGCCCCTCAAGACCGCCATGCCCTGGGACGAGAAGGGCAACTTCGCCCTCGCGGGGCACCGCAACACCCACGGTGAACCGTTCCGCTACATCAACAAGTTGCAGGCGGGCGACGAGGTCGTGGTCGAGACCCGGTCGAAGTACTACACGTACAAGGTGACGCGGCAGCTGCCGTCCACCTCGCCGTCCGATACGGGAGTGATCGACCCGGTTCCGCCCAAGTCCGGTTTCTCGGAGGCCGGTCGCTACATCACGCTCACCACCTGCACACCGGAATTCACATCCAAGTACCGTCTGATCGTCTGGGGCAAAATGGTGGACGAACGTCCGCGCAGCAAGGGCAAGCCGGACGCGCTCGTCGACTGACACCCGGCGGGCGGAGCCCGGTGTGGCGACCAGCGAGACGGCGGCGGAGGCGGCAGCAGGTGAGCAAGGGCAAGCGGGAGACCGCCCGAACGACGGAAACCCCGGACCCGGACGAGACCGCCGCCGCGGAGCCGAACAACCCCGCTGAGTCCGACCCCGCGGAGCCGGACGCCCCCGCGGAGGGCGCGGAGTCCGCGGACAGCGAGAAGCCCGCGGAGAGCGAGAAGCCCGCGGAGTCCAGCAACTCCGCGGAGCCCGACGACTCCGCGGAGCCCAGCGACCCCGCGGAGGGCGATGACTCCGCGGAACCCGACGAGTCCGCGGACAGCGAGAAGCCCGCCGAGCCCGAAAACTCCGCCGAACCCAGCGACCCCGCCGAGCCCAGCGACCCCGCGGCGCATCCGCGGCGCGGGGCGATGGCGGCGGTCGTCGCGGTGTTCGGCGAACTGCTCATCACCGCCGGGCTGGTGCTCGCCCTGTTCGTCGTCTACTCGCTGTGGTGGACGAACGTGCTCGCCGACCGGCAGGCCGCGAAGGAGAGCAACCGGGTGCGCGAGCACTGGGCGGCCGACCGAGGCCCCGGCGATCTCGACACCCGGGACGGCATCGGCTTCCTGCATGTGCCGTCGATGTCCTCGGACGACATCCTGGTCAAGAAGGGCACCGACCCGAAGGAGCTGAACCAGGGCATCGCGGGCTACTACACCGAGCCCGTCAAGTCCGGGCTGCCGCAGGACCAGTCGGGCAACTTCGCGCTCGCCGCGCACCGCGACGGGCACGGCGCCAAGTTCCACAACATCGACAAGGTGGACAAGGGCGACGCGGTCGTCTTCGAGACCAAGAACACCTGGTTCGTCTACAAGGTGTTCGCGACGCTGCCGCAGACCTCGAAGTACAACGTCGACGTGGTGGACCCGATCCCGAAGGAGTCGGGCAAGAAGCAGCGCGGCCGCTACATCACCCTCACCACCTGCACGCCCGTCTACACGTCCAAGTACCGCTATGTGGTGTGGGGCGAACTCGTGCGCACCGAGGACGTCGACGAGGACCGCACGCCCCCGGCCGAGCTCCGCTGAGCCGGGCACACCCTCGGCGACCGCCCGCACCCTCCGCGGGCACACACTCCCTCCGCAGGGGCATCTCCGCTCTCGCGGGCCCCGCGGGCCCCGCGGGCCCCGCGGGCCCGGCGGACCGCGCTCGGCTGCGGGAACCGCCCCCGCATCCCGGCGCATGCGAACGGCGGGCGCCGTCCGGAGCCGGTACCACCGGCTCGCGGTCGTCGCCCGCCGTCGAAGCGGATCCGTGCAGTCCGGCGGGCCGTCCGGCCCGGTCCGGTGCGGAGCACGGGTCAGTCGGAACCCCAGCCGCCGCCGAAGAAGCCGTCGTCCCCGCCACCGCCGTTGCCGTCGCCCGGGCCGCCGGGCCGGGTCACGATGGTGACCTTGTCGCCCTTCTTGCCCTGGGTGTTGGGCGGCGGGTTGGTGGTCATGACGATGGCCTTGCCGTCCTGCGGGCCCTGGACGCCGCCGATCTGGAAGCCGGCTTTCTGGAGCGCCTTCTTGGCGTCCTTGAGCTTCTGGTTGGTGACGTCCGGCACGGTGGCGGGCTGGTCGGCGGGGGCCTTGGCGACGGTCAGCGTGACGGTGCTGCCCTCCGGCTGCTTGCCGGTGCCCGGGTCCTGCTTGAGCACGGTGCCGGCCGGCTTGTCCCCGTTCTCCTGCTCGGTCTTGGAGACCTTGAAGCCGAGCGCTTCGAGCTGGCTCTTGGCCTGGTCGAAGGGCTTGTCGACGACGTTGGGCACGGTCGGCCGGGACTCGGTGGCCACGGTCAGCGTGACCTTGGAGCCCTTCTTGGCCTTCTGGCCGACGCCGGGGTCCTGGCTGAGCACGGTCCCGGCCTGCTGGTCCTCGGACTCCTGCTGCTTCTTGGCGACCTTGAAGCCCGCCTCGCTGAGCTTCTGCTTGGCGTCCGCGTAGACGTCGCCGGTGACGTCGGGCACGCTGCGGGGCGCCTCGTCCCGCGGTCCCTTGGACATGATCAGGCTGACGGTGCTGTCGGGTTCGACGCTCTCGCCGATGCCCGGGTCCGTCTTGCAGACGGTGTCCTTCTTCTCGTCGCAGTAGACGCTGTCGCCCTTGGCCGCCTTCAGCCCGGAGTTGCCGAGCTGCTCCTCGGCCTCGGACGCGGACAGCCCGGTCACGTTGGGCACGTCGATATTGTCGCTGGGCGAGTCGAGCAGCGCCTTGCCGACGAAGATCGCGCCGACCAGCACCAGGATCACGGCGAGCGCCAGCAGGATCGTCGAGAGCGGGTTCTTGCCCTTGCGGCGGCTGCGCTGCTCGTCGTAGAAGCCGCCGTCGTCCGAGCGCATCGGCGGCAGCATGGAGGTCTGCGGATCCTGGGCGCGCAGCGCCGCGGTGGGCTGGTCCTCGGGGTAGCCGCCCGCGCCCATGGCCGCGGCGGCGACGGGCTGGCCGTCCAGGCACGCCTCGATGTCGGCGCGCATCTCGTCCGCGCTCTGGTACCGGTAGTCCGGGTCCTTGACGAGCGCCTTCATCACGATCGCGTCCATGGCGGGCGCGATCTCGGGGTCGAAGGCGCTGGGCGGCTGCGGCTCCTCGCGGACGTGCTGGTAGGCGACGGCGACCGGGGAGTCGCCGACGAACGGCGGCCGGACGGTCAGCAGCTCGTACAGCAGGCAGCCGGTGGAGTACAGGTCGGAGCGGGCGTCGACGGTCTCGCCCTTGGCCTGCTCGGGGGAGAGGTACTGCGCCGTGCCGATCACGGCGGCCGTCTGCGTCATGGTCATGCCGGAGTCGCCCATGGCGCGCGCGATGCCGAAGTCCATGACCTTCACCTGGCCGGTGCGGGTCAGCATGACGTTCGCGGGCTTGATGTCGCGGTGGACGATGCCGTTGCGGTGGCTGTACTCCAGCGCCTGGAGGATGCCCACGCACATCTCCATGGACCGCTCGGGCAGCAGCTTGCGCCCGGAATGCAGCAGTTCACGCAGCGTGGAGCCGTCCACGTACTCCATGACGATGTACGGGATGGAGACCCCGTCGACGTAGTCCTCGCCCGTGTCGTAGACCGCGACGATCGCCGGGTGGTTGAGCGAGGCGGCCGACTGGGCCTCACGGCGGAAGCGGGCCTGGAACGACGGATCGCGGGCGAGGTCGACGCGGAGCGTCTTGACCGCGACCGTGCGGCCCAGCCGGGTGTCCTGGGCGACGTAGACCTCGGCCATGCCTCCGCGGCCGAGCACCGAGCCCAGCTCGTACCGGCCGCCTAGGCGACGCGGCTCTTCCATAGTCTCCAGCCCTCTCCGGTCTTCCGTGCCACCGGGCGCGGAGTTCCCCCAGCCTCCGGCTGGGAGGTGCCCCCACGCTTGCGACACGGCGGTGTGCTGCTCGGCCATACGGTACCCGCCACAGGGTGCGTGCCCGGTGCGGCCGTGGTGACCGGCCTCACCCGATGCCGCCGACGGGTGTCAGTGCTTGCCGTCGAGGACGGCCTCCATCACGCCCTTGGCGATCGGGGCCGCCAGCTTGCCGCCCGCGATGTCGCTGCGGAGTGTGTCGGAACTCTCCACCACGACGGCGACCGCGACGGGAGACCCGTCACTGGTCTTCGCGTACGAGATGAACCACGCGTACGGGTTGTCCTTGTTGTTCTCGCCGTGCTGCGCGGTGCCGGTCTTGCCGCCCACCGTGACGCCGGGGATCTGGCCCGACTTTCCGGTGCCCTTCTCCACGACCGTCTCCATGGCCGACTGGAGCTTCTGCGCGTTCTCCGACGAGACCGGCCGGCTCAGCTCCTTCGGCTTGGTCTGCTCGACCACGTTGAGGTTCGGTGCGACGAGCTGATCGACCATGTAGGGCTTCATCAGCTTGCCGTCGTTGGCCACGGCCGAGGCGACCATGGCCATCTGGAGCGGGGTGGCGCGGTTGGACGCCTGGCCGATGCCCGCCATCGCGTTCTGCGGCCGGTTGTCCTTCGGGTAGATGCTCTTCGCGGGCCGCACCGGGGTGTCCAGGTCCGGGTCCAGCGTGCCGCCCTTGACGTCCTTCTCGAAGCCGAACTTCTCGGCTTCCTCGATCATCTTGTCGTTGCCCAGCTGGTCGCTCATCTTCGCGAAGACGGTGTTGCACGACCACTGGAGCGCGACCCGGATCGAGGCGTTCTTGCACGCCGGGTTGTTGCCCTCGTTGCCCAGGTCGGTGGACGAGTTCGGCAGCCGGTACGGGTCCTCGGAGTCCGTCTTGGAGTCGAGGTCGTAGTCGCCGCTCTCCAGCCCCGCCGCCGCGGTGACGACCTTGAAGGTGGAGCCGGGCGGGTACGTCTGCCGCAGCGCCCGGTTGAGCATCGGCTGGTCCTCGTCGTCGTCCAGCTTCTTGAACTTCTCCCCGTCCTCGCCGCTGATGCCCGCGAAGGTGGAGGGGTCGTAGGAGGGCTTGTTGGCCAGCGCGAGGATGGCGCCGGTCTTCGGGTTGATCGCCGCGACGGCGCCCTTCTTGTCGCCGAGCCCGTCGTAGGCCGCCTTCTGCGCCTTGGCGTTCAGCGTCGTGACGACGTTGCCGCCCTTCTGCGACTTCCCGGTGATCATGTCGATCGTGCGGTTGAAGAACAGCCGGTCGTCGTCGCCCGTCAGGAACGAGTCGTAGAGCTTCTCCAGCTGGTTGGCACCGATCCGCTGGGAGGCGTACCCCGTGACCGGCGACCACAGCTTGCCGTTCTTGTAGGTGCGCTTGTACTTGAAGTCGGTGCCGTTGACGACCGTCGAGCCGGTGACCGCCTTGCCGTCCACGATGATGTTGCCGCGGGGCTGGGCGTAGCGCGCGATGTCCACGCGCCGGTTCTTCGGGTCCGTCTTGAGCTCGTCCGCCTGCACGAACTGGAGCCAGTTGGTCCGTACGAGCAGGGCCAGGACCAGCAGACCGCAGAAGATCGCGATGCGGCGCAGGGGCTTGTTCACGGTCGGACCACCTGGGTCATCTCGGCGTCGGGTGACGGTGCGGGTGCGGGCGCCGGGCGGCGGGCGGTGTCGCTGATCCTGATCAGGATGCCGATCAGCGCCCAGTTGGCGAGCACCGAGGAGCCGCCGGAGGCCAGGAACGGCATCGTCATACCGGTCAGCGGAATCAGGCCCATCACGCCGCCCGCGACGACGAAGACCTGGAGCCCGAAGGCGCCGGAGAGGCCGACGGCGAGCAGCTTGCCGAACGGGTCGCGGGCGGCGAGCGAGATGCGCACACCGCGCTCGACGATCAGCCCGTAGATGATCAGGACCGCCATCATGCCGGTCAGCCCGAGTTCCTCGCCGACCGTGGCGAGGATGAAGTCGGAGTTGGCGGCGAAGCCGATCAGGTCCGAGTTGCCCTGGCCCCAGCCGGTGCCGAGCACCCCGCCCGAGCCGAAGGCCCACAGCGACTGGGCGATCTGGTCGCTGCCGGTGCTCTCGATGGTCTCCTTGGCGAAGGGGTGCAGCCACGCCTGGACGCGGTCCTGCACGTGCGGCTCGAATGTGGCCACGACCGTGGCGCCGCCGGCCGACAGCAGCAGGCCGAAGACGATCCAGCTGGTGCGCTCGGTGGCGACGTACAGCATGATCACGAAGAGGCCGAAGAAGAGCAGCGAGGTGCCCAGGTCGGTCTCGAAGACCAGGATCATCAGGCTCAGCGCCCAGATGACGAGGATCGGGCCGAGGTCCCGGCCGCGCGGCAGGTACAGCCCCATGAAGCGGCGGGACGCCAGGGCCAGCGCGTCCCGTTTGACCATCAGGTACCCCGCGAAGAACACCGCGATGATGATCTTCACGAATTCACCGGGCTGCAGGTTGATGAAGCCCAGCTTCACCCAGATCCGGGCGCCGTTGACCGGCGGGAAGAACACCGGAAGCACCAGCAGCACCAGGCCGACGGCCATGGAGATGTAGGTGTAGCGCTGCAGGACGCGGTGGTCCTTGAGCAGCAGCAGGATCGCCACGAAGAGCGCCAGCCCGATCGCGGAGTACAGCAGCTGCTTGGGCGCGTCCGGGCTGAAGGCGCCGAAGATGCTCTCGGCGCGCTGCTGCAGCCGCTCGGACTGGTCCAGCCGCCAGATCAGCACCAGCCCGAGCCCGTTGAGCAGCGTGGCCAGCGGCAGCAGCAGCGGGTCCGCGTACGGCGCGTACCGGCGCACCACCAGGTGGCCGACCCCCGCCAGCAGCACCATCCCGAAGCCGTAGCCGAGCATGCCGGAGGGCAGCTCGTCGTTGATCGCCAGCCCCACGTTGGCGTACGCGAAGACGGGGACGAGCACCGCGAAGACGAGCATCGCCAGCTCGGTGTTGCGGCGGCTGGGCAGTCCGCCCGAGGACACGGTGGTGTTGCTGCCCGTGTTGGTGAGGTTGCTCATGCCTGTGCCGCCCCCTACGGCCCGGTGCACTGCTTGGCCAGCTCCTGCTGCTTCTCCGAAAGCTCGGGGCTCGGCGAGGGAGTGCTGGAGGCGGCGTCAGTGGTGTCGTTGGTGGAGCCGGAGGTGAAGGCGGTGTGTGCGACGGTGCCCACACCGCTGCCGGCCTCGCCGACACCCGCGGTACCCGTGCCGGTGCCGCCGGTGGTCGCGTCGCCGGGTGCGTTCTGCTCGTCCTTGCGCTTCTTCTCGGAGTCGTCCGCCCCGCCGGAGTCCTTGTCCTTGCCGCCCTTGTCGCCCTTGTCCTTGTCCCCGGAATCGGGGTTCTTCTTCCGCTCGGCGACGATCTTGCAGACCTCGGACTGCGTGCTCAGCTCGTCCAGCTTGGCGCGGGCCTCGTCCCGGCTGTTCATCGCGATCGTCTCGCGGAGTTCCTTGCGCTGGAAACCGGCGAGGTACTTGAGTTCGATCTCAGGGTGGTCCTGGTCGACCTTGTGCAGCTTGACGCCGGCCAACTCCTGGTTGATGCCCCGGAAGAGGGCGACATGGTCCTCGTTGGCGCCGACGTAGTACTGCGTCTGCGTCCACCGGTAGCCGCCGTACAGGCCGCCGCCCGCGACGGCCAGCGCCAGCGCGATCCACAGCGAGCGCTTGAGCCAGCGGCCCTTGCGCTTGCCGGGCTTGGCGAAGTCCTCGTCGGTGTAGGGGCCGAACTCGCCGGCCGGCGGGGCCGGGTCGGCGTTCGGCGGACCGAAGCCCTCGGGGGCGGCCGAGCCGCTCTGCTGGGGCACTCCCCCGCCGCGTCCGAGTTCGGCCGCACGGGCCGCCGGGGTGCTGGGCGCCGTGCCGTCGCCGCCCGGTGCCTGCTGGCTCTCGGCGACGGCGCCCACGATGACCGGGGTGTCGTTGAGCCGGCCGTGCACGGTGTCCTCGGGGCCGAGGGCGTCCACGTCCAGCACGTCGGCGACGATGCAGGTGATGTTGTCGGGCCCGCCGCCGCGCAGCGCGAGCTGGATCAGCTCCTGAACGGTGTCCTGCGGGCCGTGGTAGCCGGCCAGCGTCTCCTCGATGGTCTGGTGCGAGACCACCGCCGAGAGCCCGTCCGAGCACAGCAGGTAGCGGTCGCCGGCCCGCACCTCGCGGATCGAGAGGTCCGGCTCCACATGGTCGCCGCTGCCCAGGGCCCGCATCAGCAGCGAACGCTGCGGGTGCGTGGTGGCCTCCTCCTCGGTGATCCGGCCCTCGTCCACCAGCCGCTGCACCCAGGTGTGGTCCTGGGTGATCTGGGTGAGCTGGCCGTCCCGCAGCAGATAGGCGCGCGAGTCGCCGACGTGCACCAGGCCGAGCCGCCGGCCCGTCCACAGCAGCGCGGTCAGCGTGGTGCCCATGCCCTCGAGCTGCGGGTCCTCCTCGACCATGACGCGCAACTGGTCGTTGGCGCGCTGCACCGTCGTCCCGAGGGAGGTGAGGATGTCCGAGCCGGGGATGTCCTCGTCGAGCTGGACCATGGCGGAGATCACCTCGGAGGAGGCGACCTCTCCGGCGGCCTGGCCGCCCATGCCGTCGGCGACCGCGAGCAGCCGCGGACCGGCGTAGCCCGAGTCCTCGTTGTGCTCGCGGATCATGCCGTCGTGTGATCCGGCGGCGAAGTGCAGTGACAGGCTCATGCGCACCTCGCCCGTCGGCTCCGGGTACATCCGCACGGTGCCCACCCTCCGGTCGTCATGTCGGTACTACTTCCGCAGCTCGATGACCGTCTTGCCGATACGGATCGGCGCTTCGAGCGGGATCGGCGTCGGTGTGGTGAGCCGGGTCCGGTCGAGATACGTGCCGTTGGTCGACCCGAGGTCCTCGACGATCCACTTGCCGTCACGATCCGGGTAGATCCTGGCATGCCGGCTGGACGCGTAGTCGTCGTCCAGCACGATCGTGGAGTCGTGTGCGCGGCCCAGGGTGATGGTCTGCCCCTGGAGGGCCACGGTGGTGCCGGTGAGCGACCCCTCGGTGACGACCAGTTTGCTGGGGGCGTTCCGGCCGCGCCCGCGCCTGCCGCCCCCGCCCTGGGGGGCCTGCTGCGGCTGGGGGCGCTGCGCGGGGCGCTGGGCCTCGGCACGCCGGGCGGTGCGCTGCGTCACCCTGGTGCCGAACAGGTCGCTCCTGATGACCTGGATGGACACGATGACGAACAGCCACAGTACGGCGAGAAACCCCAACCGCATGACCGTGAGGGTCAGCTCTGACATTGCCCCCGCTTCACCCTTCGGCTTGCCGGTAAATGATCGTGGTACTGCCCACGACGACGCGTGAGCCGTCGCGGAGCGTAGCGCGCGTGGTGTGCTGTCCGTCCACCACGATCCCGTTCGTGGAGCCCAGATCCTGGATCGAGGAGGGGTTTCCGGCCCGGATCTCGCAGTGCCGGCGGGAGACTCCGGGGTCGTCGATCCGTACGTCGGCCTCCGTGCTGCGGCCGAGTACCAGGGTCGGGCCGGAGATCTGGTGGCGGTTGCCGTTGATCTCGACCCAGCGCCGCGTCTCGGTGCCCGGCAGCGGCCCGGCCGAGCCGGAGGGGCCCGGCGCGTAGGACGGCGGGGAGGCGGGCACGGGCGGCGCCGAAGCGGGGCGCGGCGGGTATCCGCCGCCGGCGGCGCCCGCGGCCGGGGCCGCGCCGCCGTGCTGCGGGGCCTGCTGGGAGGTGCTGGAGGCGAGGGTGCGGCTGCGCACCCGGTAGAGGCCGGTGTCGAGATCGTCGGCCTTCTCCAGATGGACCTTGATCGGTCCCATGAACGTGTAGCGCTGCTGTTTGGCGTAATCCCGCACCATGCTGGCGAGTTCGTCCCCGAGCTGGCCCGAGTAGGGGCTGAGCCGCTCGTAGTCGGGCGGGCTGAGTTCCACGACGAAGTCGTTGGGGACGACCGTGCGCTCGCGATTCCAGATCGTTGCGTTGTTGTCGCACTCGCGCTGGAGGGCGCCCGCGATCTCCACGGGCTGCACCTCGGATTTGAACACCTTCGCGAAGGTGCCGTTCACGAGTCCTTCGAGCCGCTGCTCGAACCGCTTCAGTACTCCCACGACGCACCTCCTTCCCAGCTGTTCTCCGGCCTAGTGCCCGCTTCGTCCCTGGCGCCTGTCTCGATGTCTCCGTCCCAGTGTCCCCGGCTTTCGGGCACGACGCTTCCGCGGTACTGCTTACTGATCGTATCCACGCGCGGAGGGAACGACTGGTTCCCCATCGGGGCCCGGTGCTCAAGTGTTGCCCCTCACAGGGGTCCGCGCGTGCCCCCGCCCGCAGTCGCCGGTACCGCCCTACACCCTTGCATGGATAGTAGAGCGCCCGCGCTGGGTCCCGCACCGAGTGTCCGGCCGGGTGCGGTGGCCCCGCGGACGGTGCCCGGCGGAAGGCTCCGAGGTGGCGGGTGGAATACGGATGTGAGTCCACCCCCGCCACCGTGCTAATCTTCTGGATGTCGGCAGGCGCCCGCACCGGGCGAGCCGGCAACACCCAATGCGCGGGTGGCGGAATAGGCAGACGCGCTGGATTCAGGTTCCAGTGTCCGAAAGGACGTGGGGGTTCAACTCCCCCCTCGCGCACAGCGACGAAGGCCCTCACCGGGTTCCGGTGGGGGCCTTCGTCATGTCCTGCGGAATGCGCGGGGGCCGAGGGCCCGCGGCTTCCGTCTCTCGGCGGCTTCCGTCTCACCGTGTGCCGAGTCCCGTGCTTCCGCGGTGTGCCCGTGTCGCGGTCCCGGAGCCGGGCTCGGGGTCGGGGCCGGGACCGGGGCCGGCCCCGAGCCCGCGGCGCCTGGTCCCGCGGGCGTCGGCCGGGCGGCTGTCGGTCCGGCGGGCGCGCTCCGGCCGGCGCGGTCCGGCGGGCGTCGCTCAGGCGGCGAGCCGGGCCGCCAGCTCCTTGCCGCGGCTCTCGGCGGCCTCGTGTGCCCGGGCGCGGGAGGCCCTGGACGGCTCCACGAGGTGCTCCATGCCCGGCGTCGTCTCGGCCAGCGTGAGCTCCGGCACGATGAACTCGACGTCCAGCCCGAAGCCGTCGGGGCCCAGCACCGTCTCCAGGTAGGGCAGGACGAACTCGAAGTTCTCGCGCGGGGTGCCGGGGCCGTAGCCGCCGCCCCGGCTGGCGACCACGGTGGCGGGCTTCCCGGCGGCCGTGCGGGCCTCGGCGGCGGTGGTGCGCCCCATCAGGATCACGTGGTCCAGCCATGCCTTGAGAGTCGAGGGGATCGCGTAGTTGTACATCGGGGCGCCGATCAGCACGGCGTCCGCCGCCTCCAGTTCCGCGATCAGCTGCTCGCGCAGCGCGAAGGCGGCGGCCTGCTCGGCGGTGCGGTCCGCGGGGGCCGTGAAGCCCGCGCCGGCGCCGAGGCTCTCCAGGTGCGGGACCGGGGCCGCGTTCAGGTCGCGGTAGATCACCTGCCCGTCCGGGTGCTGGGCCTGCCACGCCTCGCGGAAGGAGGCGGTGACGGAGCGGGAGACCGAGGCACCGTCGGGGAAGACGGAGGTGTCGAGGTGCAGGAGGGTGGCCATGTGTAGCTCCTAGTGATTCGTAAGCTGTCGAACTTTCCGACGTAGCTAGGTATAACACAGGTACTTACTTTTCTGCATCCACTTGCGGTGGCGCAGTATCCTGGAGCCATGTCAGAGCTTGGAGAGGTGCGCGATCAGTCACAGGAGTGCGCCACGGCCGCGGTCTGTACCGAGCCGGAGAGCGCCGTCACCCGCGTCTTCCACGTGCTCGGCAAGCGGTGGACGGGGCTGATCCTGGCCGCCCTGATGAGCGGCCCCGGCCACTTCGCCGAGCTGCGCCGCGCCGTTCCGGGCATCAGCGAGCGGATGCTCTCCGACCGGCTGACCGAGCTGGCGACACTCGGCCTGGTGTTCCGCTCCGTCGAGGAGGGCCCGCCGCTGCGGGTCAGCTACCGGCTCACCGACTCCGGGCACGCGCTGAAGCCCGCCATGGTCGAGCTCACCCGCTGGGCCGACGGCCATCTCCCCGCCTCCGCGGGGTCCTGTCCGGAGGCCTTCCGGCGCTGAGCGGGACAGCTCCCCCGCGGCCCGGCCGGCGCCGCGCGGAGCCCCTGCCCTCCGAGCCCTGCCCCCGGTCCTGCCCGCGTCGTGCCCGGGTCCTGCCCGGGTCCTGCCCGGGTCCTGCCCGAGGCGGAGGGCCTTCCGGCCACGGGGCGGCGCGCGGCGGTCGTAGGGTGGTCCCGATGAACCCCAACTCCCCCGCCCAGGCGAGCGAAGATCCCCCCGCGAGCGGCGCCCCGGAGCCCCCTGCTTCCGGGGCGGAGGCCCCGGAGGCGAACCGGCCACCGGAGGCGAGCGCGGAGCCCGGCACCGAGCGCCTGGAGAAGGCGGTACGGGCCGCGGAGGCCGCGCTGATCGAGTACGAGATCGCGGTCGAGACGTTCCGCGTCGAGGTGGAGAACTTCTCGCGCCTGCACCACCAGCGGCTGGGCCCCGTCTACGCGCGGCTCGACGAGCTGGAGGCGCAGATCGCGGAGACGATCGCGGCCCGCACCGGTGATCCCGAGGACATCCGGAAGGCCGATGCGGCACGCGGCGCCGTCCTGCCCATGCCCCAGGTCGAGGAGCTCTTCTTCGGCTGGATCGACTCGACCGGCATGCTCCCCGAGGCCCAGGCGATGCTCAACGAGCAGCCCGTCAGCCCACCGGGCCGGGTGCGGCCCAGCGAGGAGGCCCGCAAGGCCTACCGGGACCTGGTGCGCAAGGCCCACCCCGACCTCGCGCAGGACGACGCCGAGCGCGAGCGGCGGGAGGCGTTCCTCGTGCGGGTGAACAAGGCGTACGCGGACGGTGACGCCTCGGCGCTCGCCGCGCTCGCCGAGGAGTGGGAGGCGGGCCCGCTGCCCGGTCCCATGGCCGAACTGCTGCGCAGCGAGGAGCTGTACGCCCGGCTGGAGTGGCTGGCGCGGCGCAAGGAGATGCTCGCCGAGATGGCCGCGGAGCTGGAGGAGAGCGCCATCGGAGCCATGCTGAAGCTGGCACCCGACGACCCCGACGCGCTGCTGGACGAGATCGCCGAGCAACTGCTCGGACAGGTGGCCGAGCGCGAGCAGGAGCTCGCCCGGCTGACAGAGGGAGAGCAGGAATGAACCCCGTTCCCGGGCAGGTACGGCAGACCGACGCCGCCTCCGTGCCGGCCGACGCACTGCTGCTGGACGTCCGCGAGGACGACGAATGGGCCGCCGGACGCGCTCCCGGCGCGCTGCACATCCCGATGAGCGAGTTCGTCGCCCGGCAGGGCGAGCTGACCGAACGCCTCGGCGACGGCGGTCCGGTGTACGTCGTCTGCCGGGTCGGCGGCCGCTCGGCGCAGGTCGCGGGCTACCTCTCCCAGCAGGGCGTGGACGCGGTCAACGTCGACGGCGGGATGCTGGCCTGGCAGAGCGCGGGCCGTCCGCTGGAGGGGGACGCGGACCCGGCGTTCGTGCAGTGATGACCCACCGGTGACCCTCGCCGGGTGCCGTGCCGTGCCGTGCCGTGCCGTGCCGTGCCGTGCCGGGTTCGGGCGGCCTTGCGGGTCCGGGCAGCCGGTTGCCCGCTTCGGCTGTCGGCCGGTGCTCTTCGGCTCGCCCCGGTGGGCCCTTCGGTGCGGCCCGGGCGGCAGTCGGAGGCGGGGCGGCGGCGCGCCGTACCGCCCGGCCGCCGGTGCGTACCGTCGCGCCGGGCGGGCCCCGCGCTGGCCGGCGACGGTCCGCGAGGGAGGCGTCACGCGTCGAAGTCCACCTCCACCTCCTCCGTGAGGGGGTGGGACTGGCAGGCCAGGACATAGCCCACCGACAACTCCTCCTCCTCCAAGGCGAAGTTGCGGTCCATATGCACCTCACCGCCCAGCAGCCGGGCGCGGCAGGTGCCGCAGACCCCGCCCTTGCAGGCGTACGGGGCATCGGTCCGGTTCCGCAGCACCGCCTCCAGCAGGGTCTCGCCCTCCCGCACCGGCCAACTGCCGCTGCGCCCGGCGAGGGTGGCGCGCACCGTGGCGGATCCGGGCACCGTCCGGGTGGGCGGCGGCGGAGCCGCAGCGGCCGCCTCCGCGTGGAAGATCTCCTGGTGGACACGGTTCGCGGGCACTTCCAGTGTCCGCAGCGCCTTGGCCGCGCCCTCCACCAGCCCCAGCGGGCCGCACAGGAACCAGCCGTCGGTCTCCCGTACTCCGCGGTCGGACAGCAGCGCGGGCAGCAATGCGGTCAACCGCTCCTCGTCCAGCCGCCCGGAGGGCAGTCCGCTGTGCTGCTCCTCGCGGGAGAGTGCCGTCACCAGATGGAAGCGCCCGGGGTAGCGGTCCTTGAGGTCGGCCACTTCTTCCAGGAACATCGTGGAGTCCGTGCTGCGGTCGCTGCGTATCAGGCAGAAGCGGGCCTCCGGCTCGCGTGCCAGCAGCGTGCCCGCGATGGACAGCACCGGGGTGATGCCGCTGCCGCCCACCACGGCGGCGAACCGGCCCGCACGGGGCTCCAGCACGAACCGGCCCATCGGCGGCAGGGCCTCGACGGCGCCGCCCGCGGTCAGCTCCTTGAGCGCGTACGTCGAGAACTCGCCGCCCTCCACCAGCCGGATACCCACCCGGAGCGTCTCGGGCCGGGGCGTCGCCGGGTCGCACAGCGAGTAGGTGCGGCGGATCTCCTCGCCCCGCTCGTTCATCCGCCGCAGGGTGAGGTGCTGGCCCGGGGTGTAGCCGAAGGTCTCCCGCAGTTCGGGCGGCACCTCGAGGGTGAGTGCGGCCGCGTCGTCGGTCAGCGGCTCGACCGAACGGACACGCAGCGGGTGGAAGGCGGGCACCCTCACACCTCCTTGAAGTGGTCGAACGGCTCCTGGCATGCGGTGCAGCGCCGCAGCGCCTTGCAGGCCGTGGATGAGAACCGGCTGAGCAGCTCCGTGTCGGCCGCGCCGCAGTGCGGGCAGCGGACCGGCTCCGCAGCGGGGGGCCGCGCGGGTTCCGCCGTGTGCCGGGTGGGGGAGAGGCCGACCAGGACCGGCTCCGGGTCGGCGCTGCGGGCCCCGGCGCGGGGTGGGGCGATGCCGTGCTCGGCGAGCTTGCGGCGGCCCTCCGCGCTGATGTCGTCACTCGACCAGGGCGGCACCAGCACTGTGCGGACCTCGACCTGGGCGGCACCGGCTGCCCGCAGCACCTGTTCGATGTCCGCGGCCATCGCCTCGACCGCCGGGCAGCCGGTGTAGGTCGGGGTCAGCTCGACCAGCACGTGCCCCGGCTCCGGCTCCTCCACCCGGCGCAGCACGCCCAGTTCGGCCAGGGTGAGCACCGGCAGCTCCGGATCGGGGACCGCTCCGGCCAGCGCGGCGAAGGAGTCCGGCCGGGCCGAGGCGGTCACCATGCCGCCCCCGGATGGCTGCGGTGCAGATGCTGCATCTCGGCCAGCAGCGGTCCGAACGGCTCGGTGTGCAGCCCCTGGCGGCCCGCACCGGCCGACCAGGCACCCTCGCTCGGGCCCTCCGGGACGGTGAGTCCGGCGCGGGCGAAGACATCGCCGATGGCGGCGTGCCACTCCTCCGCCAGCGCCGGCCAGTCCACCTCCAGCCCTTCGACCGGCTGGAGGAGTTCGCCCGTGTACCGCCACAGTGTGTCGGCGGCGCGCTGGGTGCGGGCGTGGCTCTCCTCGGTGCCGTCGCCCAGCCGCAGCGTCCACTGCTCGGCGTGGTCGCGGTGGTAGGCCGTCTCCCGGACGGCCTTGGCCGCCAGCGGAAGCACCGGGGACAGCCGGGCGAAGAGCGGCTGCTGGTAGGTGGAGAAGAAGAGCTGCCGGACGATGGTGTGGGCGAAGTCGCCGTTGGGCTGCTCGGTCAACTGGCAGTTGCGGAAGGCGCGTTCCTCCCGGAGGAAGGCGATCTCGTCCTCGCTGCCGAGGGTGTCGGAGAGTCCGGCGTAGAGGGCGCGGGCCTGGCCCAGCAGGTCCAGCGCGATGTTGGCCAGCGCCACCTCCTCCTCCAGGACCGGGGCGTGTCCGGCCCACTCGCCGAGGCGGTGGGAGAGGATCAGTGCGTCGTCGCCCAGCGGGAGGGTGGCCAGGGCCGGGGGTGCGGGGGCGGTCACAGGTTCCGCACCCCCTCGGGCACCTCGTAGAAGGTCGGATGACGGTAGGGCTTGTCGGCGGCGGGTGCGAAGAAGGGGTCTTTCTCGTCGGGCGAGGACGCGGTGATCTCGTGGGACGGCACCACCCACAGGGAGACGCCCTCGGAGCGGCGGGTGAACAGGTCCCGCGCGTTGCGGAGCGCCATCTCGGCGTCCGGAGCGTGCAGGCTGCCCGCGTGGGTGTGCGAGAGGCCGCGCCTGCTGCGGACGAAGACCTCCCACAGGGGCCATTCGGCGCTCATGCCCGGCTCCTCGCGTCACGGGTGGTGGACGGTGCGTCCGCGCCGTCCGGTGCGGTGTCCGGCTGTGCCGGGCCGGTGGCCGCCTGCTCGGCCCGGTGGCCGGCCCGGTCCGCTGCGGTGGCCTCCGCGGCATGTGCGGCCGCGTGCTCGGCGGTGTTCCCGACGGTGTTCCCGGCGGTGTTCCCGGCGGCGTGCTTGGCGGCGTGTGCCGCTGCCGCCTCCCGCACCCAGGTGCCGTTCTCGTGCGCCGCTCGGCGACGGTCGAGCCGCTGCTCGTTGCAGGGGCCGTTGCCCTTGAGCACCTCGCGGAACTCCTGCCAGTCGATGGTGCCGAAGTCCCAGTGGCCGCGCTCCTCGTTCCAGCGCAGGTCGGGGTCGGGCAGGGTCACGCCCAGCGCCTCGGCCTGGGGCACGCAGATGTCCACGAAGCGCTGCCGCAGCTCGTCGTTGGAGTGCCGCTTGATCTTCCAGGCCATGGACTGCGCGCTGTGCGACGACTCGTCGTCCGGCGGGCCGAACATCATCAGTGAGGGCCACCACCAGCGGTCCACCGCGTCCTGCGCCATCGCACGCTGGGCCTCGGTGCCGCGGGTCAGGGCCAGCAGCAGCTCGTAGCCCTGGCGCTGGTGGAAGGACTCCTCCTTGCAGATGCGCACCATGGCGCGGGCATAGGGGCCGTACGAGCAGCGGCACAGCGGTACCTGGTTGGTGATGGCCGCGCCGTCCACCAGCCAGCCGATCGCGCCGATGTCCGCCCAGGTGAGCGTGGGGTAGTTGAAGATCGAGGAGTACTTCTGGCGGCCCGCGTGCAGTTTGTCGAGCAGTTCGTCGCGGCTCGTGCCCAGCGTCTCGGCGGCGCCGTAGAGGTACAGGCCGTGGCCCGCCTCGTCCTGCACCTTGGCCATCAGGATCGCCTTGCGGCGCAGCGAGGGCGCGCGGGTGATCCAGTTGGCCTCCGGCTGCATGCCGATGATCTCGGAGTGCGCGTGCTG
Source organism: Streptomyces sp. AA1529 (assembly GCF_000280905.1). Lineage (GTDB taxonomy): Bacteria > Actinomycetota > Actinomycetes > Streptomycetales > Streptomycetaceae > Streptomyces. Next base: position 133,994 of record NZ_ALAP01000048.1, read on the forward strand.
GGCGATCTGGCGCACGAGGGTGGAGCGGTAGGTGTCCGGCATCCAGTCCCGCGGCTCGATGCGCTCGTCGGCGGCGACCGCGGCGTCGAAGGCGGCCTGCGCTGCCTGCGTTGCCTGCGCGGCCTCGGCCGTCGGCCCGGTACCGGCGCCGTCCGGCTGCCCGTCCGCTCCCGTCGCGCGGCCGCGCGACGGCGATGTCACCGGTGTCATAGAGCCCCCTGATCCCTCGGTTTCCAGCCGACCGACCGATCGTTCGGTTCAAGGATGAGTGCGGGCCGGGGGGCTGTCAAGAGCGAATGCCGCCGACCGGCGGGGCCGAGCGGCTCCGTCCCAGTACCCTCTGAGAGTCTCTGAGGCGGAGCAGCCCGGTCATGGGCATGAAGAACATGGGGAGCAGGGGTAGGGGATGGAGCCAGCGGCGCACCAGGCGCCCGGGGGGGAAGGCATGCGCGGGATCGCCGCGCTCTCGCTGCCCGCGCGGATCTTCGTCGCGATAGCCGTGGCCGTCGTCACGGTCGGAATCGCGTTCCACGTGGCGATGGTCTTCCTGCAGACAGCCCCGGACAACACGATCAGCAAGCGGCACGGCGAACTCGTCGACTCCTACGTCTACCCGGAGTTCGAGCGCAACTGGAAACTGTTCGCGCCCAACCCCCTCCAGCAGAACGTCGCCGTGCACGCCCGCGCCACCGTCGCCAAGGACGGCACCACGGAGACCACCGGCTGGGTCGACCTGAGCGCCATGGACGGCGCGGCCATCCACGGCAACCCGGCCCCCAGCCATACCCAGCAGAACGAACTGCGCCGCGCCTGGGAGTTCTACGTCGACAACCACGACGACAAGGGCAAGCCCGTCGGGCTCCGCGGCGCGCTCTCCGAGCAGTACGTCAAGCGCATCGTGATGCGGCGCTTCGGCCCCGAACTCAACGGCGGCAGCGTCGAGCGCATCCAGGTGCGCTCCGCCGTCACCCCGGTCGCCCCGCCCGACTGGAGCGACGAGCGCACCGAGGTGAAGACCAGGTACACCGTGCAGCCCTGGTGGCACGTCACCAGTGCCGACCTGCCGGGAGGCGGCAAGTGAGCGACCAGGGGCGGTACATGGGGGTGCACGGCCTGCGCGTGCGGATCGAACGGTGCGTCTCGCGCGGACTGACCCGGATCACCGCGCAGGCGCTCGGCCCCTACCAGACGGCGATCGTCCGGATCGGGTTCGGCGCGGCGTGGTTCTTCTTCCTGCTGCGCGAGTGGCCGCACCGGCAGGAGCTCTACGGGCCGGACAGCCCCTGGTCGTGGGGACTGGCCGAGCGGCTCATCGAGACCAACGACGCCTTCTCGGTCCTGATGTGGTCCAGCAGCGACAACTGGTTCCAACTCGTCTACGTCGTCGCCCTGGCCGCGGCCGCCGCCGTGCTGCTCGGCTGGCACACCCGGGCGGCCACCGTGCTGTTCATGGTCGGGGTGCTCTCGCTGCAGAACCGCAGCGTCTTCATGGGGGACGGCGGCGACAACATCATCCATCTGATGTCGATGTATCTCGTCTTCACCCGCTGCGCGCAGGTGTGGTCCCTGGACGCCCGCCGCGCGGCCCGCGCCCGGCGGCGCCCGGAGGCCGCGGCGGCACACCCGCGGGATCTCCGGGCCGCGGATCCGGGAGCGCACGCAGGGGCGCCGGCCGGTGACCTGTCGGCCGGTGACCTGTCGGCCGGTGACCTGTCGGCCGGCGGGTCGTCGTCCGATGAGACCGCCGGAGCCGCCGCCGGAACCGCCGCCGGAACCGGGGCACGTCCGGCCGGGGCGGACGCCGGGGTCGGCGGCGTGGTGCTGTGGACCGTGTTCGGCGCGGTGCTGCTGGGCAGCACCGTCGCGGGCGGGTTCACCGTCGGCTGGGCCCTCTTCTACTGGGGGCTGTGGGCCGTGCACGGACTGTGGTGGTCCGTGCAGCGGGCCGCCGCGCGCGGCGGTGCGGCGGTACGCGAGATGCGCGACGTGTGCGACATCCTCGCCAACCTGGTGCACAACGGCGTGCTGCTCGTCATCATGATCGAGGTCTGCCTGGTCTACTCGACGGCCGGCTGGTTCAAGATCCAAGGCACTCGCTGGCAGGACGGTACGGCCGTCTACTACCCGATGAACCTGGACTACTTCACGCCCTGGCCCGATCTGAGCCACCTGCTGGCCGCCAACGGTGTCATGGTCTTCCTGGTCACCTACGGCACCGTCGCCACCCAGGTCGCCTTCCCGTTCACCCTCCTCAACCGGCGCGCGAAGAACGTCCTGCTGGCCTTCATGATCGCGGAGCACGTCAGCATCGCCGTGCTGCTCGGGCTGCCGTTCTTCTCGCTGGCGATGATCGCCGCCGACGCCGTCTTCCTGCCGACCGTCTTCCTGATCTGGCTCGGCCGGAGCACGACCGCACTGGGCGGCCGAGCACGGGGCCTGCTGCCGGGCCGCGGCCGCCGAGCGCCCCAGCCGGACCCGGAACCCGCGGCGGAGGCCCCGAAGGTGTCCGTCTGAGAGTCTGGACCGTCCCCGGGGCCCGGGTCACGGGCCCGGGGGCGCCGTCTGCCGGAGCGCCGGAGTCCGGACGCGTGGTCCGGGGCGCCGCGTAGGGTGGACCGGATGACGGCGGAGACGGCTGAGAGCCGGTGGGCGCGCCACGTGGCCGACGGCGTGCTGCTGGACGGGTTCCACGCGCTCAAACACGCGCTGCGGTTCGGTGCGCGGGTGCCGGTCGCGCTCGCCACCGACCGCCGCGCCGCGCTCGCCCTCGCCGAGGAACTCGCCCCCGATCTGACCGGCACGCTCGACGCACTGCTGTGGGAGGTGCCCGGTGCGACGCTGAGCGCTCTGGTGCCACGCGCGCACCCCACCGGTGTGGCGGCGCTCGCGCTCCCGGACCCGGCCGCGGATCCGGCGGCCGTCGGGCCGGGGGAGAGGCCCGCGCCGTTCGTCGTCCTCGACAACCCGCGCAACCTCGGCAACGTGGGCGCGGTCGTACGGCTGGCGGCGGGGGCGGGGGCCGGCGGGGTGCTCACCACCGGCGACCTCGATCCCTGGCACCCCGCAGTGGTACGGGCGGGTGCCGGACTGCACTTCGCCACCCGGGTCGCGCGGCGCCAGGTGGCCGAACTCCCGGACGGTCCGCTGCTCGCCTTCGACCCGGAGGGCGCCGATCTGCGCTCCGTGACCGTTCCCGACGGGGCGATGCTGGCCTTCGGCTCGGAGCGGCACGGCCTCTCGGCCGGGATGCGCGCCCGCGCCGACCGCCTAGTGGCGCTTCCGATGCGCCCGCAGGTCTCCAGCTACAACCTGGCCACCAGCGTGGCGATGGCGCTCTACCACTGGATGTCCGCACCGGGCTGACGGACGGCCGGCCGACGCATACAGCCGCATGGGCACGGACAGCCGGACGGCGTCGACGGGACCGGCCCGCGCATGGCTGAACCGGCCCTGTCGACCTCGGCTCCGTCTCGATTCCGCGGGCCCGCCGGGCCCGGTCGGCGCGCTCCAGCCGGGCTACAGGTACGGGCCGCCCGTGCGGTGCTGCGCCTCGCCGGGCTGTCCCCCGGCCTCCTCGGGCAGTACACCCGGCGGCAGTGCGCGGCGCATCTGCTCCAACTGCGCACGCGCCGCCATCTGCTGGGCGAACAGCGCGGTCTGGATGCCGTGGAAGAGGCCCTCCAGCCAGCCCACCAACTGGGCCTGCGCGATGCGCAGCTCGGCGTCGGTGGGAGTGGACTCCTCCGTGAACGGGAGGGAGAGCCGCTCCAGCTCCTCGATCAGCTCCGGCGCGAGCCCGTCCTCCAGCTCCTTGATCGAGCTGGTGTGGATCTCCTTGAGCCGCGCCCTGCTGGCCTCGTCCAGCGGCGCCGCCTTCACCTCTTCCAGAAGCTGCTTGATCATGCTGCCGATCCGCATGACCTTCGCGGGCTGTTCCACCATCTCCGTCAGGGGGACCTCAGCCTGCTCGTCGCCCTCGCCGTCGCCGCCCTTGGGGCTGGGACTGCCGAGAGCCATCCCGTCCGGGCCCACGACCAGAACCTGGGGGCTCTCCTGCGGCTTCTCGTTGCTCGGCTGCGTCATGCCCCCATTCTGCATCCGAGGGGTTGCCGACGCCGAGCGAGGGCGGGAACGTCCCGGAGTCGCCCGGGCCGCGCCGCGCCGCCCGGGTCCCGCTCCCGGGAGCGCCCGTCCGGGAGTGCGGTTCCCGGCACGCACGCCAGGTCACGCGCGCCAGGTCACGCGCGCCAGGTCACGCGCGCCAGGTCACGCGCGCCAGGTCACGCGCCCAGGTCAGCCGCCGCGCCGGACGCGCAGGGCCAGGAAGGCGAGTCCCAGGCCCATCAGCGTCAGACCGGTGCCGAGCGGCAGGACGGGCAGCACCTGCCCGGACGGCTGCGCGGCGAGCCGGCCGCTCCGACCCTCGTCGCTCCGGGGGCCGGCGTCGTCCGCCGCGTACAGGTCGTGCTTGCCGATGGCCTGACCGGACGGACGAGGAGCGGTGACGTTGCCGAAGGAGGCGGGGGGCCGCAGTGCGGCCCGGTGGTTCGGCGGGTTGATGCGGTGTTCCTGCCGCCGCTGCTGCCACCGGTCGCCCTCTCCGTGCGCGGGCGGCTCCTCCCGCCCGTGCTCCCCGGGGTCCCGCAGCCGGTGGTCCGAGTGCTGCCTGGCCGCGTCCCGCCGGCGCCGGTCCCGCTTCGGGGGGCGCTTCTCCTGCTCCTCCGTGCGCTCTCCGCCGAGCCGCTCATCGCGCGGCCGCGGTTGCCGGTGCTCTTCCCCGTGCTGCCGGGCACCGCGCTCCTCCTGCGCCCCCTGCCCGTCCTCTTCGGCGTGCCGTGTCCCCTCCCTGCTGTTCCCCTCGGCGCGCCTTTCGGCCTCGCCGTCGTCCCATCGCACCGGGTGCCCCCTCCTGTCGGCGGACGTCCGGGCGTTCGGGTGGCCGGGAAAACCGGGAAGACCGGGGGAACCGGAGAACCGGGAGGCCGCGTCGGGCAGCACCGGGGGCTGTCCGGGGGCGCCGGGCAGCGGGGACGGGGTTTCCGTACCGGGAAGGCGCGGAGGTTCGGGCGACCGCGGGAACCGGGGCAGCTTCGGAAGGTCCGGCAGCCGCGGCATCCGGGGGGGCCTGCGGGCGGGGTGCCCAGGTGCGCGGCGGCGCGGCGGGCGGCAGCAGGCTGGGTGCTGCAGGGGAGTCCGCCGCACCCGGAGCGGGGCCGGAGGCGGCGGCACCGGAGGCGGCGGCACCGGGAGCGGGGCCGCTGGGTGAGCCACCGGACGGGGGAGCGGCGGGGGCCGAGGCGGCCCCGGGCGCGGTGCGGTCCCCGGCGGGGACCGCGGGCTCCCCGCGGCGGCGACTGGCGCGGGGAGCGCCAGGAACGCGCAGGTCAGCAAGGTGACCGCGCTGCTCCGTCGCTGAATGTGCCGCACGAACGTGACCCCTCCGCACTGGATGGTCCGCAGACCGTTCCAGCGTCACATGAAGGGATAAGATCGGCATTTCGGACAGGCGGGACGGGTGACGGCTCGCGCCGTGACCGGACTCGCGCCCCGCTTCCGCGCCCCCGGGCGCCCCGCCCCACGCACCGGGGCGCGGAGCGGGACGCCATCGGCAGGTGCGGCTCCTCAGCCTGCGGTGACCAGCAGGATCTTGCCGACGTGGCCGCTCTCGTCCAGGAGCTGGTGGGCTCGGGCGGCGTCGCGCATCGGCACCGTGCTGTCCACGACGGGGCGCACCCGGCCGTCCGACAGCAGCGGCCACACGTGTTCGCGTACGGCGGCCACGATGGCCGCCTTCTCGGCCGCCGGGCGGGCCCGCAGCGACGTGGCCGTCACGGCGCCGCGCTTGGCCAGCAGCGCGCCCAGGTTCAGCTCCCCCTTGGCGCCGCCCTGCATGCCGATGACCGCCAGTCGGCCGTTCACCGCGAGCGCCTTGACGTTCCGCTCGAGGTATTTGGCGCCCATGTTGTCCAGGATCACGTCGGCGCCCGCGCCGTCGGTGGCCGCGCGCAACTCCTCGACGAAGTCCTGCTCGCGGTAGTTGATCAGGATGTCGGCCCCCAGCTCGGCGCACCGCCGCAGCTTCTCCGCCGTGCCCGCCGTCACCGCGACCCGGGCGCCCACCGACTTGGCGAGCTGGATGGCCATCGTGCCGATGCCGCTGGAGCCGCCGTGCACCAGCAGGGTCTCGCCCGGGCGCAGGTGCGCCACCATGAAGACGTTCGACCAGACCGTGCAGGTGACCTCCGGCAGACCGGCCGCCGTCGTGACGTCGACTCCTTCGGGCACGGGCAGGAGCTGTCCGGCCGGCACCACGACCCGCTCGGCGTAGCCGCCGCCGCCGAGCAGCGCGCACACCCGGTCGCCGACCGACCAGCCGGACACTCCGGGGCCGAGGGCCGCGATGCGTCCCGCGCACTCCAGGCCGGGGTAGGGGCTGGCGCCGGGCGGTGGATCGTAGAAGCCCTGGCGCTGCAGGACGTCCGCGCGGTTGACGGCGCTCGCCGCGACATCGACGAGGACTTCGCCCTCCCCTGGCTCCGGGTCGGGGACCTCCGCCCAGACCAGGGCCTCGGGGCCGCCGGGTTCGGGAATCGTGATCGCATGCATACGGCCGACGCTACCCGCACCTCCCGGCACCGGGAGGGCCCCGGCCCGGCACAGGGCACCGGGAGGGCCCCGGCCCACGGCCGCCCACGTCCCCACGTCGCCTCATTCCGTATGCCGCTCCGGTGCTTCATTCCGTATGCCGTTCCGGCGCTCAGGCCGCGTAGGTGAAGCGGAGCTTCTGATCCGGGGTGGGCACGTACGCCTGATGGCAGCCGGTGCAGAACCAGAACCAGGAGTCCTCCTTGCCCGGACCCGTCTCACGGGTGTCCTTCCACAGCAGGCGCTCCGGGCAGTTGGGGCAGGTCGGTGGCGGGTCCATCGCGTCATCGTCACGCCTGCGCCCGGCAGCGGTCCGCCGGGCGCCGCACAGTCACCTGAAGGGATGAGGAGCGGGGGTGTGGTGCTACCGCAGGTCGCCGCGCGGTATGTCCGCCTGGGGACCCTTCCGGGAGGCACGGTGGATGACGACCAGCCGGTCGGTGAGCTCCAGTTCCGCGGCCTCCGGGTCGTCGAAGGCCAGTATCCGGTGCCCGCGCACGATGGAGACGACCAGGTCCGGACAGTCCCGCGGGGAGCTTCCCGCCTCCGCCTTGGTGACCGGGCGCTCCTTCAGATCGAGGCCGGTGCCCTGCTGGATGAGGTTCTCTATCACCGAGCTGGCGTTCGGGCTGAGCATCGCCAGCCCGAGCAGCCGGCCGGCCGCGCTGGCACTGGTGATCACCTGGTCCGCGCCCGACTGCCGCAGCAGCGGGGCGTTCTCCTCCTCACGCACCGCCGCGACGATCTTTATCCGCGGGTTGAGCTGCCGTGCCGTCAGCGTCACCAGCACCGAGGTGTCGTCCCGCTGCGGGGCGATCACGATCTGCTTGGCCCGCTGCACCTCGGCGCGGATCAGCACCTCGCTGCGGGTGGCGTCGCCCTCGACCCCGGCGAACCCCTCCGCGTTGGCGGTCTTGACGGCGTGCCCGTGCGGATCGATGACGACGACCTGGTTGCGGCCCAGCCCCGTCGACAGCAGGGTCTGGACGGCGGAGCGGCCCTTGGTGCCGAATCCGACGACGACGGTGTGGTCGCGCAACGCGGACCTCCAGCGGTTCAGGCGCCACTGCTGCCGGGTGCGGTCCGTCAGGGCCTCGAGGGTGGTGCCGATGAGGATGATCAGGAACAGCACGCGGAGCGGCGTGATGACGAGAATGTTGACGAGCCGCGCGCTGTCGGACGCGGGGGTGATGTCGCCGTAGCCGGTCGTGGAGAGCGTGACGGTGGTGTAGTAGAGGCAGTCCAGGAACGTCACGTCGCTGTCGGAGTTGTCCACGTAGCCGCCCCGGTCCAGATAGACCAGCAGCACCGTGATCCACAGCACGGCGAGCGCGGCGAGCAGCCGCCGCGCGACCTGCCGCTGCGGGCTGATGTCCGGACGCGGCAGCAGTACCGAGCCCAGCCGCTCGGTGGTCTCGCCGGTCCCCTCCGGAGGCCGCCTCACCACGGCAGGTCCAGTACGGGCACGTCCGTGCCGGGCGCGCCGCCGCCGGGCGGCACCACCGCCAGCGCGTCGCAGGAGGCCACGCCGCGGAGCATCGCCGGACCCGCGTAGCGCAGCGGCCGGATACGCGCCCGGAGGCCCGAACCCTCGCACCGCACGGGTACCAGCCGGGTGTCGTGCGGGTGTCCGGACACCTCGGCGCCCAAGGTGGCCTCCCGGGGTTCGGGCGCGGCGCGCCCGGCCAGCGCGCGCAGCAGCGGCGCGGCCAGGGTGACGAGACCGGAGAGCGCGGCCAGCGGATTGCCGGGCAGCCCCACCAGGCACCGATGGCGCGGCTGTCCGCCCGTGCTCTGCCGGTCCCCCGGTCCGAGCGCGGCCAGCAGCATGGGATGCCCGGGGCGGACCCGCACCCCGTGCACCAGGAGCCGCGCGTCGAGGCGGCGCAGTGTCGGCCGGAGGTGGTCCAGCGGTCCGGCGGCCGTGCTGCCGGTGGTGACGAGCACATTGGCCGTCGAACCGGCCAGCGCCTCGTGCAGGGCCTCCGCGTCGTCGCCCAGCAGCCGGGTGACGGTCACCTCGGCCCCCAGGGCCGTCAGCCACGGCTCGACCATCGGCCCGAGCGCGTCCCGGATCCGGCCCTCCCGGGGCAGCCCGCGGTGCAGCAGTTCGTCGCCCAGGACGAGCACTTCGGCCCGCGGCCGGGGCACGGTCGCCAGGTCGTCGTACCCGGCCGCCGCGGCCAGCCCCAGCACGACAGGGGTGACCGCCGCGCCGGCCGGCAGCAACTCGTCGCCCGTGCGGCACTCCTGGCCGCGCGGGCGGATGTCGGTGCCGGGCTGCGGAGGTGTGGCCGTACGCACCCGGGCGCCCGTGTGCTGGGCCGCCTCCCGGCGGAGCACGGCACTGGTGCCGGACGGGACGCGGGCGCCGGTCGCGATCCGGACCGCCTCCCCGTCGGCGAGCTGCGGGGGCTCCGCGCGGGCGCCCGCCAGCAGGCCGGGGCGCTCGGTGCCGTCCGCCGCGCGGGCGGGCTCCCACGGGCCGGGCCCGGACACCGCCCAGCCGTCCATCGCGGAGGTGTCGAACGGCGGCAGGTCGGTGAGGGCCCGCAGCGGTGCGGCGAGCGTGCGGCCCAGCGCGTGTGCGAGGGGGACGGTCTCCCGGGGGAGCGCGGTGGCGGCCGAGGACGCCAGTGCCACGGCCTCGGACCAGGTGACCGCCGGCTGCCGTGCCGCGGCGCCGGTCCGGTCCTGCGGGTGCTGCCGCGGCTGCCCCCGCCCGTGCGGGTCCCCACCGGTACCTTCCGCGGTGCCGGTGCCGGTGCCGGTGCCGGTGCCTGTGCCCGCCGGTTGCCGGTCTCCGTCCGCCGAGGTGTTCCCGGGGTGCCCGGCCGGTCCGCGGCCGCCGTCTCCGGGCCGCCCGCCGCCTGCCGCGGCTCCCTCGGACGGGTGCGCGCCGCCGGGGACGGTTCCGCGACCCGCCTCGCCCGGGGCGGGCCGGGCCCCGCCGGGGTTCTCGGCGGAGCCGGGAGTGCCGCCGTTGTCGGGGCCCTCGGTGCCGTCGGCGCTCCACTGGATCCGCCGGATGCGCTTGAGGCGGGGTGCGGGGGGCGGGTCCTGGCGGATCCGGCCGCTGTTGGCCAGGGCGATGGCCTCGTCGAGTTCGTCGGCGTCGCTCATCGGTCGTCTGTCCGCTCGGAGGGGCTGCCGGGGCCGTCCGCGGCGGGCGGTTGGGGGGTTTTCCCGGGGCCGTCCGCTCCGGGGGCGTCTCCGTCCGACTCGTCGGCCCAGCGCCGGGCGAGCCGGGCGGCCGCCTCCGTCGCCCGCGCGACGTCCTGCGGTGAACTGCCCGCCTGCGCCGCCGCGTAGCCCACCAGGAAGGTGGTCAGCGGCGCCGCGGGGCGCGCGACGCCGTGCGCCGCGTCCCGGGCGAGAGCCAGCAGGGCTGAGGTGTCGACGTCGAGCTCGATGCCCAGCTCGGCCTTGACCGCGGAGATCCATTCGTCCAGCACGGTTTCATGCTCCCTGATGCGGGCCCTCGCTGTGGCGATGTCGTCCCAGGTGTCGCAGTCGAGGGCGGCGGCGGTGACGGAGGGCGCGGTCACCCGGTGCAGCATCAGCCCTTGGAGCACCATCCGCAACGGCAGTCCCGTCAAAGAACCGTATTCGGTTCGCAACAGCGCCAGTTCGCGGCGCAGCGGGTCCACCCGGTAGCCGGCCAGCAACGGTTGGTCGCGGCCGTCGTATCCGATGGCGGCCTCCGCCCCGTCCGGAACGGACACCAGGGTGCGCACCGCTCGCGGCGAGAGGAACGGCAGGTCGGCGGAGACGACGAGCACCGGGCCCTCCTCCCCGGCCGTACCGCCCCCGGGCCGTCCGGCCGCCGCGTGCTCCGGGCCGGTTCGCGCCGAGCCGGTGCCCGTGCCCGCCCGCGGCGCGCCGGGACCCGCAGGCGTCGCGCCGCCGGGACCCGCAGGTGCGTCCGGGACCGCCGCCAGCGCGTCCAGACCCGCTTGCAGCGCCGCGAGCGGGCCGCCGCCGGGCGGCTCCTCGCGGGCCCACAGCACCGGGCGGCACGTCGGACGGCGCGGGCCCACCACCACGGTGGCCGCCGCGTCGCCGCACGCCGCGAGGACCCGGTCGAGCAGCGGGCGGCCGCCGACCGTGACCGCGGGTTTGTCGGCCCCGTCCAGCCGCCGCGCGCCGCCGCCCGCGAGGACGAGGGCCGTGTACGAGCGGCCGGCATCGCCCGCCGCGTGGTGCGGGCGGTCGGGCGGTCCGGCTGCGGAAGGAGGTCCTGGGGCCTGCGTCACGCCTCAGAGCGTACGGAGTAGCCTCGCCGGACGCTCCACGCAGTCCGCGACATGGCGCAGGAATCCGCCCGCGGTGCCGCCGTCGCACACCCGGTGGTCGAAGGTGAGGGACAACTGCACGACGCTGCGGACGGCAGGGGCGTCGCCGACCACCCATGGTTTGCGGGCGATACGGCCGACGCCGAGCATCGCCGCCTCCGGATGGTTGATGATCGGAGTGGAGCCGTCCACGCCGAACACGCCGTAGTTGTTCAGCGTGAACGTGCCGCCGGTCAGCTCGCCGGGGGTGAGGGTCCCGGCGCGGGCCGCCTCGGTCAGCCGGGCCAGCTCCGCGGTGAGCTGCTCGGCGCTGAGCGTGTGCGCGTCGCGCACCACCGGGACGACGAGGCCCCGGTCCGTCTGCGCGGCGAAGCCCAGATGCACCTCGGGCAGCACGACGATCTCGCGCGCCCGGGTGTCCACCGTCGAGTTCAGCTCCGGGAAGCGTGCCAGCGCCGCCGTGCACAGCCGACCGAGCAGGGCCAGCAGCGAGATCGGTGCCGCGTGCGGGGCGCCGTCGGCGGCGGCGTTCATCTCCTTGCGCGCGGCGAGCAGTTCGGTGGCGTCGGCATCCACCCAGCAACTGGCGTCCGGGATCTCCGCACGGCTGCGCGTGAGCCGGTCGGCCGCCGTGCCGCGCATGCCGCGCAGCGGAATACGCCGCTCCTCCCGTGCCGCCGCGGCCCGGACCCCGCCGGGCTGCGCGGTGCCCTGCGGCGCGGGTGCCTGCGGCGCCGGTGTCCCGGGCGCGGCGTGCACCGCGCGTTCCACGTCCGCGCGCAGGATGAGCCCGTCCGGACCGCTGCCCGTCATCGCGTGCAGATCCAGGCCGTGTTCGCGGGCCAGCCGGCGGACCAGCGGGGAGATCACCGGCACGGGACCGGCAGCGGCGCGTCCGCCCGGGGCGGGGCGCTCCGGCGCCGTCCGGCCCGCACCGCCGGCGGGGGCGTCCCGGTCGGCTGGGGACCGGGACTCCTCGGCCGCCCCCGCTCCGGGCGCCGCCGCGATTCCGCCGGGACCCGCGCCGGGTGCTTCCCCACCGGCCGGGCCGGACACCCCGGACAGCCCGGAAAGCCGCAGCGCCGCCCGGGGCCGCCGGGCCGGCGCCTGCGCCGTCCCGTAGCCGACCAGCACATTGCCCGAGCCGCCGACGTGTTCCGCCGCACCGGCCTGTTCCGCCGCACCGGCCTGTTCCGCCGCACCGGCGTGTGCTGCGGCACCGGCCCGTGCCGTCCCGGCGCCGGCGGCCTCGCCGCCGGGGCCGGACGCACCACCGTCCGGGTTCACCGCGACGGTGACCAGCGGTGCCCCCACCGCCACCTCGGCTCCCTCGTCGGCCGCGTGCGAGGTGACCACGCCCGCGAAGGGGCAGGGGACCTCCACGAGTGCCTTGGCCGTCTCGACCTCGACGACCGGCTCGTCGACCCGCACCGTGTCGCCCACCGGGACCAGCCAGCGGACGATCGTCGCCTCGGTCAGCCCCTCGCCCAGGTCCGGCAGCGCGAACTCGCGCACCTCGCCCATCAGAGCGCACCCCCGCCCCGGCCCTCGGAGCCGTCCCGGCCACCGGTGAAGCCGCTCTCCCACTGGAGCCGTGCGACGGCGTCCAGCACCCGGTCGACACCCGGCAGGTGGTGCCGCTCCAGCATCGGCGGCGGATAGGGGATGTCGAACCCGGCGACGCGCAGCACCGGCGCCTCCAGGTGGTGGAAGCAGCGCTCGGTGATCCGGGCCGCGATCTCACCGCCCGGGCCGGCGAAGCCGGGCGACTCGTGCACGACGACGGCCCGCCCGGTGCGCCGCACCGAAGCGGCGACGGTCTCCTCGTCGAACGGGGACAGCGTGCGCAGGTCGACCACCTCCAGATCCCAGCCCTCCGCGCCGTCCTCGCGTGCCGCCTCGGCGGCCTCCAGACAGACCGGCACGGACGGGCCGTAGGTGATCAGCGTCGCGGAGCTGCCCCGGCGGCGTACGACGGCCTTGCCGATGCCGGGCACCGCGTCCGGCTCCTCCGGGTCCCAGTCCGCCTTCGACCAGTACAGCCGCTTCGGTTCGAGGAAGACCACCGGGTCGTCGGAGGCGATGGCGGCCCGCAGCAGCCCGTAGGAGTCGGCGACCGTGGCCGGGGTGACGACGTGCAGCCCCGGTGTGGCCAGGTAGTAGGCCTCGGAGGAGTCGCTGTGGTGCTCCACCCCGCCGATCCCGCCGCCGTAGGGGATGCGCACCGTCAGCGGCATGGGCAGCCTGCCGCGGGTGCGGTTGCGCATCCGCGAGACGTGCGAGACGAGCTGCTCGAAGCCGGGGTAGGCGAAGGCGTCGAACTGCATCTCCACCACCGGCCGCAGCCCGTACATCGCCATCCCGACCGCCGTGCCCAGGATGCCCGCCTCCGCCAGCGGGGTGTCGGCGCACCGGTCGGCGCCGAACTCCGCGGTCAGCCCGTCCGTCACCCGGAAGACGCCGCCGAGCGTGCCGACGTCCTCGCCCAGGACGTGCACCGCCGGGTCGTCGGCCAGTGCGTCGCGCAGGGCCCGGCGCAGTGCCTGCCCCATGGTGGCGGGCCTGCGGTCGGTGCGTGCGGCGGTGGGCTGCCGTACCGCGGTGCTCATCGGGTCTCCTCCCCCGCGGCCGGGTTCCCGGCTGCCGCCTCCTGCTCCGCGGCCAGCTCGGCGCGCAACTGCGCCGCCTGCTCGCGCAGTTGCGGTGTCGGTTCCGCGTAGACGTGGGCGAACAGCTCCATCGGGTCCGGCTGCGGGTCCTGGTGCATCCGCTCGCGCAGCTCGGCCGCCTGCCGCTCGGCCGCCTCCCGGGCCTCCCGCACGGTCTCCTCGTCCAGCAGCCCGCGGTCGCGCAGCTCGCGCTCCAGGAGCGTCACCGGGTCGTGCGCCCGCCACGCCTCGACCTCGCCGTCGGCGCGGTAGCGGGTCGCGTCGTCGGCGTTGGTGTGCGCCTCCAGCCGGTAGGTGACCGCCTCGACGAGGGTGGGGCCGCCGCCCGACCGGGCCCGGTCCAGCGCCTCGGTCAGCACCTCGTGCACCGCGACCGCGTCGTTGCCGTCCACCAGCCGCCCCGGGACGCCGTAGCCGACCGCCTTGTGGGCCAGCGAGGGCGCAGCGGTCTGCTTGGCCAGCGGTACGGAGATCGCGAAGCCGTTGTTCTGCACCAGGAAGACGGCGGGTGCCTGCCATACGGCGGCGAAGTTGAGCGCCTCGTGGAAGTCGCCCTCGCTGGTGCCGCCGTCGCCGACCAGCGCGAGCGCGGCCACCTCGTCGCCCTTCAGCCGGGCGGCGTGCGCCAGCCCGACCGCGTGCGGAAGCTGGGTGGCCAGCGGGGTGCACAGCGGAGCGACCCGGGTGCCGGGCGAGTCGTAGCCGTGGTGCCAGTCACCGCGCAGCAGCGACAGCACCTCGACCGGGTCCAGGCCGCGCGCCACCGCGGCGAGGGTGTCGCGGTAGCTGGGGAAGAGCCAGTCCTCCGCACGCAGCGCCAGCGCCGCGGCGACCTGGCACGCCTCCTGCCCCCGCGAGGAGGGATAGACCGCCAGCCGGCCCTGCCGGGTCAGCGCGGTCGCCTGCTCGTTGAACCGCCGTCCCCGCACGACGGCGGCGTACAGCCGGCGCAGCAGGTCCGCGTCCGGACCGGTGTGCTCCCCGCCCTCGCGTTCCGCCGTCCGGGTGCCCA
>NZ_ALAP01000049.1 GCF_000280905.1 Streptomyces sp. AA1529
GGACGCGGTACGGCTCCGCCTCGGGGAGGAGCGGCGCGGCCTCGGTGCGGGGGCGCCACGAGGGGGGAGGGGCGGGGGCGTAGGTTCCTGGCTGCTCTAGGACCGTCATGACGAGCACCTCCTCGTGGGGCGGGCTGCGGCGCGTGCGGGCTGCGGGTACGCCCGGTGCGCGCCGGCCTTCTGGCGCGCCGGCCTGCCGATGGCCGTACCACCGGCAGGCCGGGCCGGTGACCGCGTGGGCCACCCCTACCGATTGTTCGGTCGACGGCACATTTTGGCTACGGGTGGCCTTCGCCTGTGGACAACTGGCCCGCAAAACCGTTCGATGTCCGCAGAGTGTCCATGCGGGGGAGGCGAAGGACCGTGCGGGGTGAACATATGGCCAACGGCCCCGGGGACCCGGACCCACCGGCCGGGCACCGGCTTCCCGCCCGGCCGCTGGACTCCGTCGACCGGGACATCCTGCGGCTGCTGCGCGCGGACGGCCGGGCGTCCGTGCGGTCGGTCGCCGAGCGGGTGCACGTCTCCCGCGCCAACGCGTACGCGCGCATCAACCGGCTGATCGACGACGGGGTGATCCGCGGTTTCAGCGCCCGCGTCGACCAGGAGCGCGCGGGCCACGGAGCCTCGGCCTACATCACCCTCAAGATCGTCCAGGACTCCTGGCGCAGCGTCCGCGAGAAGCTCCGGGAGCTGCCGGGCGCGGCCCACATCGCGCTGGTCAGCGGGGACTTCGACGTGCTGCTGCTGGTGCACACCCCGGACAACCGGGCCCTGCGGGACCTGGTGCTGACCCGCATCCAGTCCATGCCGGAGGTGCTGAGCACCCGCACGCTGCTGGTGTTCGAGGAGACCGACCTGGAGCCGGGCCCGTAGCCCCGCGGGCTCTCAGCCGGTGCGCAGGCCCGCGAAGGCGGTGCGGACGACGGCCTCGGCCACCTCGGCGCTGCTGGTGCCGGTGCCGCCCGCCTCGGGCGTCGTGCCGTCCGCCGCGCCCGGGTGCCCCGCGCGTTCCGGGCGGTACCACTCGGCGATCGAATTGATCATGCCGAACAGCAGCCGGGTCGCGAGCCGGGCGTCGACATCGGCACGCAGGTCCCCGTCCGCCGCCGCCTGCTTGACCAGCTCGGCCACCCGCTGGTCGAACTCCCGGCGCCGGGACATCGCCCAGATCTCCGTCTCGGTGTTCCCGCGCACCCGCAGCAGCAGCGTCACGTACGGCAGCTCGGCCAGCAGCACCTCCACCGTGCGGCGGGTGACGTGCTCCAGCCGCTCCACCGCCCGCCCCTCGCGCGCCCGGGGCTCCTCCAGGACCGCGAACAGCTCGTCGAGCGCCCGGCTTATCCCCCTGCGCAGCAGCTCTTCCTTGCCGCGTACGTGGTGGTAGATGGACGACTTGGAGATCCCGGCCGCCTGGGACAGGTGCTCCATCGAGGTGCCGTCGTAGCCCCGCTCGTTGAACACCCGCACGGCGACGGAGAGCAGCGAGTCGGGCGTGTAGGTGTCGCGCTTGACCGTGGGCATGCGGCCGATGCTAGCCGGGCCGTCCCCCGGTGCCGCCGGGCGCCGGGAGGTGGGACGCGCGCCCCGCGGCGCCGGGCCCCGCGCGGGGTGCCGAGCGGAGTTTTCCACAGCTTCCCGGGCCCCCTTGCACCGACCGATCGTTCGGTAGCAGTATCTACCAGGTGAGCGGCTCCGGCAACGCCGTGCCCACCCCGCATTCCGTCCCAGCTCAGCGAGGAGTTGGTCCTGCGTGACCACCGGTATCGGAACGACCACTGCCCAGCTCGTCGACACCCACCGCCCCACCCTGGACCGCGCGCTGGAGGCCATCGCGGGCCGGGAGTTCTGGACCCCGCACCCCGAGCACCCGAAGGCGTACGGCGAGGGCGCGGCCGAGCAGGGCAAGGCGGCCTTCGACGCGCTGTGCGGCAGCCGCTTCGAGCTGCCCGGCCAGCCGGTCTCCGGCGAATGGGTGGCCACCGAGGTGTCGCCGTACGGGCCGGAGCTGGGTATCTCCTACCCCCGTATGGACGAGGGAGCCGTCGACGCCCTGCTGCCGGTCATGCGCGGCGCGCTGCCCGCGTGGCGGAAGGCCGGGGCCGAGGTGCGCGCCGCGGTGTGCCTGGAGATCCTGGCGCGGATCAGCGCCCGCACCCCGGAGTTCGCGCAGGCCGTGATGCACACCAGCGGCCAGGCGTTCATGATGGCTTTCCAGGCCGGCGGGCCGCACGCTCAGGACCGCGGCATGGAGGCGGTGGCCTACGCCTACGCGGAGCAGGTGCGCACCCCCGCGCGGGTCAGCTGGGAGAAGCCGCAGGGCAAGCGCGACCCGCTGCGGGTCACCAAGGAGTTCACCCCGGCCGGGCGCGGTGTCGCGCTGCTGATCGGCTGCAACACCTTCCCCACCTGGAACGGCTTCCCCGGGTTCTTCGCCTCGCTCGCCACCGGGAACGCCGTGCTGGTCAAGCCGCACCCGCGAGCCGTGCTCCCGCTCGCGCTGACGGTGCGGATCGCCCGCGAGGTCCTCGCGGAGGCGGGCTTCGACGCCGATCTGGTGGCGCTGGCGGCCGAGGCGGAGGGCGACGGCATCGCCAGGGACCTGGCCGTCCGGCCCGAGATCCGGGTGATCGACTACACCGGGGGCTCCGCGTTCGGCGAGTGGCTGGAGTCCCATGCCCGCCAGGCGCGGGTCCACACGGAGAAGTCCGGTGTCAACACGGTCGTCATCGACTCCACCGACGACTACCAGGGCATGCTCGCCAACCTCGCCTTCTCGCTGTCGCTCTACAGCGGTCAGATGTGCACCACGCCGCAGAATCTGCTGATCCCGGCGGCCGGCATCGCCACCGAGTCCGGGCCCAGGAGCTATGACGAGGTGGTGGCCGACCTGGCGGCCGCGGTGGACAAGCTGCTCGGCGACGACGCGCGGGCCAACGCGCTGCTGGGCGCCCTGGTCAACGAGCAGGTGCGTACGCGGCTGGAGGCGGCGCCCTCGCTGGGCGAGGTGGCCCTGGCCTCCCGCACCGTGCAGAATCCGGAGTTCCCCGACGCCACGGTGCGTACCCCCGCGATCGTCAAACTGGACGCCACCGAGCCGGAGTCCGAGGGCGCGTATCAGGACGAGTGCTTCGGCCCGGTCTCCTTCGCGGTGGCCGTCGGCTCCACGGAGGATGCGCTGGAGCTGCTGCGGCACACGCTCCAGGCGAAGGGCGCCATGACGGTCGCCGGATACACCACCTCCTCCGAGGTGGCACGGCAACTGGAGGAGGTGTGCTTCGACGAGCCCGCGCAGCTCTCCCTCAATCTGACGGGTGGCGTCTACGTCAACCAGACGGCCGCCTTCAGCGACTTCCACGGTTCGGGTGGCAACCCGGCGGCCAACTGCACGCTGTGCGACGGGGACTTCGTCTCGGGCCGGTTCCGCGTGGTGGAGGTGCGGCGGATGGCGGAGGACTGACGAGCATGTCCCCGGGTGCGGACACCCGGGGACATGTGAAGGCGCTGCGTCCGTGCGGACCGCGGACCCTGGCCGTCTTACGGAACCCGGCCGCGCGGCCGGACCTCAGTCCGCGGGCTGGCCCGTGGAGACGGTCAGGTCGATCTTGTCCTTGTCCGGGTCGAAGTCGTCGAGGTAGTCCGGGGTCTGCTCCAGGACGGTGTTCTTGCCCCACACGTTCTCGTCCTCGGTGGTCACCTCGCCGAGCTTCCACCCGGCGGCGCGCAGGCACGCCTTGACCGAGGTGAGGTCCTTGTAGGTCAGCTCGGGGACCATGACCTTGCTCTTGTCGCTGTAGGACTTCGTGGCGTCGGTGCAGCGGGTGGAGTCGATGGTGCGGCTGGTGTCCGGGCCCTTGTAGCCGCCCGAGTCCGAGCCGCCGTCGTCGCCGCCGCTGTCCCCGGAGCTGCCCGCGGGGTCGGCGCTCTGGGTGGGCTTCGGCTTGGCGGTGGGCTTGGGGTCGGGGTCGGCCCCGCCGCTGTCGGTGAGTCCGATGATCACGAAGACCAGGGCGACGATGACGGCGACGGCGGCCAGACCGTACCCGGCCATGGCACCGGCCGACGGCTTTCTGCCCGAGCCGCCGTTGCCCGGGCCGGAGCCGGTCGCGTTCATCGTGTAGGGCGGCGGGGTGGCGGGGCCGCCGCTGCCGTAGGACGACTGCGGGTATCCGTAGCCGGGTGCGGGGGAGGTCTGGGTGGGGGGCGGGGGGTGGAGGGCCCGAAGCCCCCGCTGTTGTACGGCCCCGGCTGCTGTCCCGGCTGCCCCTGCGGCTGGTAGGGCGTCTGCACGCCGCCCTGCTGGGGCTGGGAGGCCGCGTCGACCGGCGGGAAGACGGCCTGTCCGACCCCGGCACCGCTGTTGGCGGGCGGTCCGCCGCTGATGATGATCGGCGAGGCGCCGGAGGCGACCCCGGAGCCGCCGATCCGGTTGGCCTCGTCGTGCATGGCCTCGGCGGAGGGGAAGCGCTCGTTGGGGTTCTTCTTCAGGGTCCGGGCGACCAGCGCGTCCACGGCCGGGGGGATGGACTGGTTGATGGAGGAGGGCGTGGGCGGCTCCTCCTGGACGTGCGCGTAGGCGATGGCCAGCGGCGAGTCCGCGTCGAACGGCAGCCGCCCGGTGAGCAGCTCGAAGAGCATGATGCCGACCGAGTACAGGTCGGAGCGGGCGTCCACCCCGCGGCCGAGGGCCTGCTCGGGGGAGAGGTACTGCGGGGTGCCGACGACCATGCCGGTCTGTGTCATGGAGGTCACACCGGACTGCATGGCCCGGGCGATGCCGAAGTCCATGACCTTGACCACACCACGCTTGGTGAGCATCACGTTGCCGGGCTTGATGTCCCGGTGCACGAGGCCCATCTCGTGGCTGACCTCGAGGGCCGCCAGCACATCGCCGGTGATCTTCAGGGCCTTCTCGGCGGGCATCGCACCGTACTGGGTGATGTCCTCGTCCAGGACCGTGCGCAGCGGCTTGCCCTCGACGTACTCCATGACGATGTACGGCACCAGCGCGCCGTCGATCTCGTCCTCGCCGGAGTCGAAGACGGAGACGATGTTGGTGTGGGTCAGTTTGGCGACCGACTGCGCCTCGCGGCGGAAGCGCTCGCGGAAGGACTGTTCCCGGCCGAGCTCGGTGTGCAGGGTCTTGACGGCCACCTGCCGGTCGAGCACGGAGTCGTAGGCGAGATATACGGAGGCCATCCCACCGGCGCCGAGCAGTGAACGGAGCTGGAAGCGCCCCCCGCCGACCATGCGGCCCAAGTAGTTGCCGGCCGCCTGTGCGCCGTCGTCGCTCATCTGACTGCTTCCCCCTCGGCGGCGCTGCCCCCGTGCAGGTACGTTGAGTGATCCTTGACCCTGATACTGGCCCAAGTTTGCCCGGGGGTTCGGTCACGTCAAGTTGGTTGCCCGTTCCGTGACCGAATGCGCATAAGCCCTTCGCGAGCGCAGTCCCGAACGGTTCCACGAGCCTAGAGGGTGCCTCTCAGCAGGCGCGGACAGGGTGTGTGCGGGGCGGTCCGGGGTGATTCCGAGACCGACTTGCGGGGGCGCTTCGGAGCTTGTTGGATGACCGCTCGTTGGCTTCGGTACTCCGTCCCACCCTTTGCACCCCCCGCGTGCCTGTAGCCTCCTCGGGGGGAGTGTCCACCGCGTGAAAGTCCGCGGATTCGAATCTACGGCGAGGACTCATGGCACAGACGCAAGCCGCTGGGGGCCCTTCGGACCCCGACGCGACGGGCGGCGGCTCCCTGCCCGATTCGCCGGAGTTGTGGGGCAACAACGGCCTGGTGGGTGACGGCAGGTACCGCCTGACGCACCGCCTCGGCCGCGGCGGCATGGCCGAGGTGTTCGGCGCCGAGGACGTGCGGCTCGGCCGCACGGTCGCGGTCAAGCTGCTGCGCTCCGACCTCGCCGAGGACCCCGTCTCCAAGGCGCGCTTCACGCGCGAGGCCCAGTCGGTCGCGGGCCTCAACCACCACTCGGTCGTCGCCGTCTACGACTCCGGTGAGGAGCTGATCGGCGGCAACATCACCCCCTACATCGTGATGGAGCTGGTCGAGGGCAGCACCATCCGCGATCTGCTGCTGAACGCCGACGCACCGCCGCCGGACCAGGCGCTGATCATCGTCTCGGGGGTGCTGGAGGCGCTGGCCTACAGCCACCAGCACGGGATCGTGCACCGCGACATCAAGCCCGCGAACGTGATCATCACACGGGGCGGCGCGGTCAAGGTGATGGACTTCGGCATCGCCCGCGCGCTGCACGGCGCCTCCAACACCATGACCCAGACCGGCATGGTGATGGGCACCCCGCAGTACCTCTCCCCCGAGCAGGCGCTCGGCAAGACCGTCGACACCCGCTCCGACCTCTACGCCACCGGCTGCCTGCTGTACGAGCTGCTGACCCGGCGGCCCCCGTTCACCGGGGAGACGCCGCTGTCGGTGGTCTACCAGCACGTCCAGGACGACCCGGTGCTGCCCTCGCAGGTCTCGGACAGCACCCCGCCGGAGCTGGACGGTCTGGTGATGCGGGCGCTGGCCAAGGAGCCGGACGACCGGTTCCAGTCCGCTGAGGAGATGCGCGGGCTGACGCAGTACGCGCTGCAGATGCTGAACGAGCAGGGCGGCCACACCGGCGGCCTGTGGAACACCGGTCCGGTGGCGCAGCAGGGGGCCGCCACCCAGGTGATGGGCGCCGCGGGAGCGGGCGCCCGGCCGCACCCCTCGCACTCCGACACCTCCCAGATGGGCGCTCCGATGCTGGCGGGCTCCCGGGAGGACGACGGTGGTTTCGACGGCGGGCCCCGGCGGGGCGGCCGGGGCGGTGGTGGCGGCAAGGGTGTCCGGTACGCGCTGGTCGCCTTTCTCGCGGTGATCGCCATAGCGGGCGGGATCTTCTTCGCCCTCAACGGGAACGACGCCAAGGACAACAAGCAGGACAAGCCGGACCCCAGTACGACCCAGTCGGAGACCGACAAGCCCTCCAAGAAGCCCTCGTCCACGCCGACGGAGACCGAGGAGGACCAGCCGGGCACCGACCAGGGCAATGGCGACTGGACTCCGACCGACCGGCCCTCCGAGTCGTATCCGAGCGACACGCAGCCGAGTGAGACGCAGCCCTCCGAGACCGGCGACCCGAGCCAGACGGGCAGCGGCAGCAACGGCGGCGGTTCCGGGAACGGCGGCAACGGGGGCAAGCCGACCAAGAGCCAGTCGCCGCCCACCGGGGACGCGGACGGTGGCGGCGGTGCCAACGACGGCGGCAGCGCCGGCGACGGCGACGCCGGTACGGACAGCGGTACCGAGCAGTAGCCGGCGGAGCCGCGTGTGCCGGGGAGGCCGCCACTCGGTGGTCGCGCCCGGCGGATCCGGGGTGAGCGCGCCCGCTGGTCAACTCCGGTTTGACGCCTCGTCCACCGCGGGTTGACGAGGCGGCGCGCGGCCCCCTGGTGGCTCTACGATGCGGCCGTGCAGCCGTCTTCCCCCGCCCTCACGGAGGGCACGCTCCACTCTCTGCTGCGGCAGTACGACGGTGTCGGGGAGCCCCTCTCGTGCACACCGGTCTCGCACGGACTGCTCAACAGGGGCTACCGCCTGACGACCGCCCGCGGCGGCTATTTCCTCAAACACCATCTCGACGGACCGGGTTCGCTCGACCGGATCGAGCGCCAGCACCGTGCCACCGACCGGCTGGGCGAGCTGGGGCTGCCGGTCGTGCCGGTGGTGCCGGGATCCGGCGGCGGGACCGTCACCGTGGCCGAGGGGCGCTGCTTCGCGCTGCATCCGTGGATCGAGGGCACCCACCGGCACGGCACCGAGCTGACCGCGGGGCAGTCCCGGCAACTGGGCGCCCTGCTGGGGCGGGTCCACGTCCGGCTCGCCCGGGCGCTGCCCGACCCGCCGAGCGCCGAGCACGAGAGCGCCGATCCGGCCGCCACGTACGACACGATCGGCGAGCTGCTGGAGCGGGTCCGCAGCCGCCGCAACCGGGACAGTTTCGACGAGCTGGCCGAGCACCGGCTCACCGAGCGCCGCGAACTGCTGCGCCGCCACGCGGACGCCCGGCCGGGTGCGGTCCCGGACCGCTTCACCGGCTGGGTGCACGGCGACTTCCATCCGCTCAACCTGCTCTACGCGCCCCCGGGCCGCAGCCCCCGCCCGGTGGCGATCCTGGACTGGGACCGGCTGGGGGTGCATCCGCGGGCCGAGGAGGCCGTCCGCGGGGCGGCGATCTTCTTCCTGCGCCCGGGCGGCACCCTGGATCTGCGGAAGGTGCGCGCCTTCGCCCGCGCCTACCGGGGAGCCGCGGGAGCCTCCCGCGCGGAGCTGGCCGCCGCCGTGCACCGGGTGTGGTGGGAGCGGCTGAACGACTTCTGGATGCTGCGCTGGCGCTACCAGCTGTGCGATGTGCGGACCGACCCTCAGTTCCCGGCGGCGGCCGCGCTGGTCGTCTGGTGGACCGCCCACTACCCGGCCGTCCGATCCGCCTTCTGCGACTGAAACAGTGCTCCCCTTCACTGCGCACCCCCCCTTCGCGGGGCGCGCGACCCCCTTCGCGGGGCGCGAGTCCGCGGCGTCAGTTCCCCTTCCCCACGGGCGCGTTGCGTTGTGGTGGCACGCCCCCGTCGTGTTCGGCTGCCGCCGAGCGGTCGTGTCGGGGGCGCTGCACCCCCAACGGCCCCCCGCTAAGGGGGTTCGGGGGCGAACGCCCCGACAACGGCGCCGCACCGAGGCGAACAACAGACGGGGGCACCCCGCGAAGGGGGACACGGCGCCCCCGGAAGGGGGCGCGGCTCAGTCGTCGTGGGCCGCGCGGATCCGCGCAATGTACGCGGCGGCCTGAGACCGCCGCTCCATGCCCAATTTCCCCAGCAGCCCGGAGACATAGTTCTTCACCGTCTTCTCGGCGAGGTGGAGCCGTTCTCCGATGGCCCGGTTGGTCAGTCCTTCTCCGATGAGTCCCAGGATCGTCCGCTCCTGGGCGGAGAGCGCGCCGAGCCGTTCGTCCGGGGGGCCGCCGGTGCCCCGGTCGCGCAGCCGGTCCAGGACGCGCCGGGTGTCGGCCGGGTCGAGCAGCGAGACGCCGGCGGCGACCTGGTGTACGGCGTGCAGGAGTTCGCCGCCGGTCAGCCCTTTGAGTACGTAGCCGGAGGCGCCGGCCACCACGGAGGCGAGGAGTGCCTCGTCGTCGGCGTAGGAGGTGAGCATCAGGCAGCGCACGCTCTCGTCGCGGGAGCGCACCTCGCGGCAGACTTCGATGCCGCTGCCGTCGGGGAGCCGTACGTCGAGGATGGCCACGTCGGCCCGGGCGGCGGCGATCCCGGTGAGCGCGGCGGCTGCTGTACCGGCTTCGCCGGCGATCTCGACGCCGGGGTCGGCCGTGAGCATGTCGCGCACGCCTCGGCGGACGATCTCGTGATCGTCGACCAGGTATACCCGGGTTCGTCCATTTTCGGGCATTTTCTCAGTCTCACATATTGATCGGCTCTCCACTCTTCCCGGGCTCCCGCACCCCGGGTTACCGTGCGGAGGTCCGCGGCTCGCGAAGCCGTGACCAGTGATGTCCCGATTCTTCGCACAATTGCTCGGGGTTCCTCGTTCTTACTTGGATATCCGAGCAAAGTTGCAGGTCAGGGCCGCCTCGTGCGTCTATGGAGATGCCAGCCATGGCTGGGGTGTCCCGGCCGGGGTCGGGACAGCGTGGCCGCGACCGGGACAGCAGTCACCGCCCGGTGCCGACCGCGACGCTCCCACCCCGTGCGCCGCACGGGACCGGGCGAGCCTCCCCCCGCCAGTGGGTGGGGGAGCCCCAGGTCACCGGCAATCCCGGCGGCCGGACAGACGGAGGAGCACACGTGACCGTGGAGAGCACTGCCGCGCGGAGCGACGCGCGCCGCAGCGGCACCGGAGGAAAGCGCGCCACCCAGGCCGCCACCGGCAGGGCCGCCGGGAACGGGACGGCCGAGGCCCCGGAGGCCGCGACGGCCGCGGGCACGCCCCGCAAGGCGGCGGCGAAGACGTCCCGCAAGCCGGCCGCCGAGAGCACCGGCGGCACCGGCGGCACCAAGAGCGCCGGGAAGACCACCCGGAAGGCCCCCGCCAAGAGCGCCGCGAAGGCCGCTGCCAAGGCCCCCGCGAAGGGCAGGGCCACCGCGAAGGCCTCCGCGAAGGCCCCGGCGAAGGCCCCCGCGAAGGCCAGGGGCTCGGCGAAGGCCCGCACCCGCGCCCCCGGCGACGGCCCCGGGCAGCCCGAGCCGGAGCTGGTCCAGCTTCTGACCCCCGAGGGCGAGCGGGTCACCCATCCGGACTACGACGTGGATCTGAGTGCCGAGGAGATCCAGGGCCTCTACCGCGACATGGTGCTGACCCGGCGGTTCGACGCCGAGGCCACGGCGCTGCAGCGGCAGGGCGAGCTGGGGCTGTGGGCCTCGCTGCTGGGCCAGGAGGCCGCGCAGATCGGTTCCGGCCGCGCGCTGCGCCCGGACGACTACGTCTTCCCCACCTACCGCGAGCACGGCGTCGCCTGGTGCCGCGACGTGGATCCGACGATGCTGCTGGGCATGTTCCGCGGGGTGAACAACGGCGGCTGGGATCCGAACACCAACAACTTCCACCTCTACACGATCGTCATCGGCTCCCAGGTGCTGCACGCGACCGGGTACGCGATGGGCGTGGCCAAGGACGGCGCCGACTCGGCGGTGATCGCCTATTTCGGTGACGGCGCCTCCAGCCAGGGAGACGTCGCCGAGGCGTTCACGTTCTCCGCGGTCTACAACGCTCCGGTGGTCTTCTTCTGCCAGAACAACCAGTGGGCGATCTCGGAGCCCACCGAGCGCCAGTCGCGGGTGCCGATCTACCAGCGGGCCCAGGGCTTCGGTTTCCCCGGGGTGCGGGTGGACGGCAACGACGTGCTGGCCTGCCTCGCGGTGACCAAGGCCGCCGTGGAGCGGGCCCGCGCGGGTGAGGGCCCGATGCTGATCGAGGCGTTCACCTACCGGATGGGCGCCCACACCACGTCCGACGACCCCACGCGCTACCGCTCCGACGAGGAGCGCACCGAGTGGGAGGCCAAGGACCCGATCCAGCGGCTGCGGGTCTACCTGGAGAGCGCGGGTCTGGCCGACGACGCCTTCTTCGCCGGTGTGGAGGAGGAGAGCGAGGCCATGGGGCGGCATGTGCGGGAGGCGATCCGCACCATGCCCGACCCCGACACCATGGCGATCTTCGAGAACGCCTACGCGGACGGGCATGCGCTGGTCGACGAGGAGCGCGCCCAGTTCGCCTCGTATCTCGCCTCGTTCGCCGACTCGGATTCCCAGGAGGGCCGCTGATGGCCGCCACCGGCACGGCCTCCGCGGCCGCCCAGAAGCTTCCCGTCGCCAAGGCGATCAACTCCTCGCTGCGCACGGCACTGGAGAACGACCCCAAGGTCCTCGTCATGGGCGAGGACGTCGGCAAGCTCGGCGGGGTCTTCCGGGTCACCGACGGGCTCCAGAAGGACTTCGGCGAGGACCGGGTCATCGACACGCCGCTGGCCGAGTCCGGCATCGTCGGCACCGCGATCGGGCTGGCGCTGCGCGGGTACCGTCCCGTGGTCGAGATCCAGTTCGACGGTTTCGTCTTCCCCGCCTACGACCAGATCGTCACCCAGCTCGCCAAGATGCACGCGCGGGCGCTGGGCAAGATCAAGCTGCCGGTCGTCATCCGTATCCCCTACGGCGGCGGCATCGGTGCGGTGGAGCACCACAGCGAGTCGCCGGAAGCGCTGTTCGCGCATGTGGCGGGGCTCAAGTGCGTCTCGCCCTCGAACGCCTCGGACGCCTACTGGATGATGCAGCAGGCCATCGAGAGCGACGACCCGGTGATCTTCTTCGAGCCGAAGCGGCGCTACTGGGACAAGGGCGAGGTCGACCCGTCCGCCATTCCGGCGCCGCTGCACTCCGCGCAGGTGGCCCGGCAGGGCAGTGCGGTGACCGTCGCGGCTTACGGCCCGATGGTGAAGGTCTGCCTGGAGGCGGCGGCCGCCGCCGAGGAGGAGGGCAACTCGCTGGAGGTCGTGGACCTGCGTTCGATGTCGCCCATCGACTTCGACACGGTGCAGCGCTCCGTCGAGAAGACGGGCCGTCTCGTGCTCGTCCACGAGGCCCCGGTCTTCCTCGGTACCGGAGCGGAGATCGCCGCCCGCATCACCGAGCGGTGCTTCTACCATCTTGAAGCACCGGTACTGCGGGTGGGCGGTTTCCACGCGCCGTACCCACCGGCCCGGCTGGAGGACGAGTACCTGCCGAACCTGGACCGGGTGCTCGATGCCGTCGACCGCGCGCTGGCGTACTGAGGAGAGCGTGACGATGACCAACAGCGCACAGACCGGACAGGCGGCCGCCGGAGTCCGCGAGTTCAAGATGCCCGACGTGGGCGAGGGGCTCACCGAGGCGGAGATCCTCAAGTGGTTCGTCCAGCCCGGTGACACGGTCACCGACGGGCAGGTCGTCTGCGAGGTGGAGACGGCCAAGGCCGCGGTGGAGCTGCCCATCCCCTTCAACGGGCTGGTGCACGAGCTGCGGTTCGACGAGGGCACGACGGTCGACGTCGGTACGCCGATCATCACCGTCGACACCGGTGGCCCGGCCACCGGCACCGGCGGCGGGGACGCCTCCGCCGCCCAGCCCGCGATGGAGACCGGGCCCGCGGCGGCCGCCGAGGTCGCGGGTGAGGCGGAGGCCGCGCAGGCCGGCGGCGAGGAGGCCGAGCCCGAGGGGCGGCAGCCCGTGCTGGTCGGGTACGGCGTCGGCGCCAGTTCGACCAAGCGCCGCCCGCGCAAGCCGGCGGCCGGTGCGGCGGACGCGGCGGCACCTGCTCCGGCTCCGGCCGGGGAGCGGGCCACCGCTCCGACGCCCGCTCCGGTACCGGCGAGCAACGGGAGCGGGGCGGCGGCTCCGGTCGCGCCCGGCGGGCCGCGGCCGCTCGCCAAGCCCCCGGTGCGCAAGCTCGCCAAGGATCTGGGTGTCGATCTGAGCACTGTCACGCCGACCGGTCCGGACGGCATCGTCACCCGCGACGACGTGCATGCGGCCGCGGCACCGGCCCGGACCCCCGCGCCGGCGGCTCCCGCACCCGTCGCCGCGGCGGAACCGGCCGCGGAGGCGGCACCGGAGCCCGCGGTCCCCGGCGTCCGGGAGACCCGCATCCCGGTGAAGGGGGTGCGGAAGGCCACGGCGCAGGCGATGGTCGGCAGTGCGTTCACGGCGCCGCACGTCACCGAGTTCGTGACGGTGGACGTCACGCGCACGATGAAGCTGATCGGGCAGCTCAAGCAGGATCCCGAGCTGGCCGGGGTCCGGGTCAATCCGCTGCTCCTCGTCGCCAAGGCGTTCCTGCTGGCGATCCGGCGCAACCCGGACGTCAACGCGTCCTGGGACGAGGAACACCAGGAGATCGTGCGCAAGCACTACGTCAACCTGGGGATCGCGGCGGCCACGCCGCGCGGGCTGGTCGTTCCCAACATCAAGGACGCACAGGAGAAGACCCTGCCCGAACTGGCGTCCGCGCTCGGTGAGCTGGTCGGTACGGCACGTGAGGGGAAGACCAGCCCGGCCGCGATGAACGGGGGCACGGTGACGATCACCAATGTCGGCGTCTTCGGCGTGGACACCGGTACGCCGATCCTCAACCCGGGTGAGTCCGCCATTCTTGCCTTCGGCCGGATCCGCGAGCAGCCCTGGGTGCACAAGGGCAAGGTCAAGCCGCGGCATGTCACCACGCTGGCGCTCTCCTTCGATCACCGGCTGGTGGACGGGGAGCTGGGCTCCAAGGTGCTGGCGGACACCGCGGCGGTGCTGGAGCGGCCCAAGCGGCTCATGACGTGGTCCTGAGAGAGCGATGAGTGACGTGGTCCTGACGGGCCGGCTCATGGCGTGCGCCTGACCGGGCGACCCGTGATGTGGGCTTGACAGGCGGCGGCCGCGAGCCGTGACCGAACGCACCGGGGGTGCGGGGCACTGCCCCGCACCCCCGTTCGCGTGC
Organism: Streptomyces sp. AA1529; assembly: GCF_000280905.1. Classification (GTDB taxonomy): domain Bacteria; phylum Actinomycetota; class Actinomycetes; order Streptomycetales; family Streptomycetaceae; genus Streptomyces. The sequence continues at coordinate 14,022 of NZ_ALAP01000049.1, forward strand.
CCGCGCTCGCACCCCCGTTCGCGTGCCCGCGCTCGCACCCCCGTTCGCGTGCCCCGCCGCCCGGGCCCCGGGCGGCGGGGCACGCTCCGTCCCACATGGCGGATGGCGTCTGCGCAGGCATGCGTGTTGTATCTAAGGTGTGCGCATGACTTCCCCCGCGCCCGCCTCGGCCGCCAAGGACACCCGGCGTACGCCCGCTGCCGAGCGGGTGTACGCGCATGTCAAGCAAGCCGTTCTCGAACGGCGCTACGAGGGCGGCGTGCTGCTGACGGAGGGCGAACTCGCGGAGGCGGTCGGGGTGTCCCGGACCCCCGTGCGCGAGGGGCTCCTCCGGCTGGAGGTCGAGGGCCTCATCCGGCTCTACCCGAAGAAGGGCGCCCTGGTCCTGCCGGTCTCCGCGCAGGAGATCGAGGACGTGGTGGAGACCCGCCTGCTGGTGGAGCAGCACGCGGTGCGCCGCGCGGTGCCCGTCTCGCGTCCGCTGGTCGACCGGCTGGAGGAGACCCTGGCCGAGCAGGTCGCGCACGCGGAGACCGGCGACCTGGCCGCCGTCTCGGCCGCCGACCGCTGCTTCCACGCCACGATCGTCGAGGCCACCGGGAACCAGATCCTCACCCGCCTCTACGACCAGCTCCGGGACCGCCAACTCCGGATGGGGGTCGCGGTGATGCACGCGCACCCGGACCGGGTCGCCAAGAACATCGCCGAGCACGCGGACATCCTGCGCACCCTGCGTGAGGGCGACAGCGAGGCGGCGGCGCTCGCGGTGCACCAGCACGTGAGCCGGGTGCGGCACCTGGTGCGCGGCGAGGACCTGCGCGGGTACGGCCTCGCCCAGGGCGGTCCGCGATGACCACGACACCGTCCGCCGGGGTCAGGCTGCCGGGGGATCCGCCGGGCGGCCCGCGTGCGATGTGGGTGTGGGGCATCGGCGTCGCGGTCTACTTCGTCGCGGTCACCTTCCGTACGAGTCTCGGCGTGGCCGGTATCGATGCGGCGCAGCGCTTCGACATCAACGCCTCGGCGCTCTCCAGCTTCTCGATCCTCCAACTGCTGGTGTACGCGGGGATGCAGATACCCGTGGGCCTGCTGGTGGATCGCTGGGGGACGCGCCGCATCCTGCTGCTGGGCATCCTGCTGTTCACCGCGGGCCAGTTCGGCTTCGCGCTCGCGTCCGGCTACGGCACGGCGCTGGCCTTCCGCGCGCTGCTGGGCTGCGGCGACGCGATGACCTTCATCGCCGTACTGCGCCTGGGAGCGCGCTGGTTCCCCGCGCGCCGGGGGCCGGTGATCGCGCAGGTCGCGGCGCTGATCGGGATGTCGGGCAACCTCGTCACCACGCTGGTGCTGGCCCGGGTGCTGGACACCTTCGGCTGGCGGCCGACGTTCGCCGGGAGCGCGGCGGGCGGTCTGGTCATCCTGCTGCTGGTGTTCTTCTGCCTGCGGGACCATCCGGAGGGGTACGAACCGCCGTCGGTCCCCAGGACCGGCGACGGCGCGCCCGGACCGGGCTTCGTGCGGCGGCAGATCGGCGCGGCCTGGCGGGAGCCGGGCACCAGGGCGGGAATGTGGGTGCACTTCACCTGCCAGTTCCCCGGGATGGTCTTCCTGCTGCTGTGGGGGATGCCGTTCCTGGTCGAGGCCCAGGGCCTGGGCAAGGGGACGGCGGGCGAGCTGCTGACCCTGGTCGTGGTCTCCAACATGTGCTGCGGCCTGGTGTACGGCCAGGTCATCGCACGTCACCACGCGGCCCGTACGCCGTTGGTGCTGGGCACGGTGGCCGCCACCGCGACGGCCTGGGCGACGGTCCTCGCCTGGCCGGGGCAGGCCCCGATGTGGCTGCTGGTGCTGCTGTGTGTGGTGCTCGGCGCCTGTGGGCCCGGCTCGATGATCGGCTTCGACTTCTCGCGGCCGGCCAATCCGCCCGAACGGCACGGCACCGCCTCCGGCATCGTCAACATGGGCGGCTTCACGGCGTCCATGACGACGCTGTTCGCTGTGGGCGTACTGCTCGATCTGACCGGCGACAACTTCCGGATCGCCTTCGCCTGCGTCTTCGTCCTGCAGGCCCTCGGCCTGGCGCAGTTCGCCCGGCTGCGGGTGCGTGCCGTCCGGCGGGAGCGGGAGCGCGTGGTGGCCAGCCGGGTGGAGGCGGTGCACGTCCCCGTGTGAGCGGACGGGCTCCACGGGTGCGGCACGGCCGGCGGGCCAGGACGGCGGACGGCGGACGCGGGCGGCGACACGCCGGGCGCCCAGGCGACCGGCGAACGGGCGGGGCCCGGAACCCGGGGCCCGGAACGCCGGTGCCCGGGGTCAGGCTCCGGCGGGACCGCACCCCATCCGCACGGGGACCGGCGTCACGGTGTCACGGCGAAGTGCTTGAGTACGGCCTCGGCCAGGTCGGCGTCCCCTTCGGTCTTCACGCGGTCCGCGACGGCCTCCGGCCGCACCCGGCCCGCGGCGAGCCGGGAGTAGGTCTCCCAGTCCATGGCCAGGGTGACGGCGGGGCCCAGCGAGACGCTGCTGTCCACGGTCCCGCGGCCGTCCTGGTCCACCCGCACCGTGCGCATGAACTCGACCGGGCCGCTGACGTCGAAGACGACGGCGCAGTTCGGCGGCGCCCCGGCGTCCTTGGCGACGACCTTCGGGAGCCCGGCGAGGAACACGTCCCGGGTCACGTGCGCACCGGGTGAGTCCAGGTTGCCGGGCCTGTCCAGGGCGCGCCGCAGGTCCTGTTCGTGCACCCACACGTCGAACGCCCGCAGCATCAGCTGCCGCTCCAGCGGCAGCTTGCGCGGCCCGAACGGCACCACGCTGTTGACCTCGGCCTCCGCGCTGCGCTTCTCGTTGCGCAACTGGCGTGCGCGGCGGATGAGGGTGTACTCGAACTCGCTGGTCATCTCCGGACCGGTGTGGTGCCGCCGCACGTCCACCTGCACTTCCATGTGCCGGCTGACCTCGTCGCGGACGTGGTAGATGTCGCGGGGGAGGGAGTGGATGGGCCGGGGATCGCCCAGCAGTTCGCATTCGACACCGATGATGTGGGAGACCACATCGCGGACCGACCACCCCGGGCACTCGGTCCGCCCGTTCCACTCCCCTTCCACAAGGGAAGTGACCAGCTCGGATATCGCTTCCATGGACTGCGTCCAGGCGTCAACGTAGGGCTGAAGGCTTGGGTGGTCGGTCACGGGACCCCTCGGCGTTGCGGTTCGTTCGCGGGCTTGTGCAGGGCAGGGTGCTCATGATGGGTGCTCTCAAGTTACGCTGCGCCCAGGCACCCCGGCAGTGGTTTCGGGACGATGCTAGGCCCAATCGCCCCCCTCGATCGCATGGACGGTGGTACGGTGCGCGCTTCGCTTCTGCAGATTCAGGTCGACCCGGACGAGCCGGTGGCTTCCCGGCGTGAGCGGGTGGCCTCTCTGGTACGGGCCCAGGCGGGGGCCGACCTGGTGGTCCTGCCCGAGCTGTGGCCCGTCGGCGCCTTCGCGTACGAGCGCTTCGCCGCCGAGGCCGAGGAGGCGGATCCGGCCACCGGGCCGACGGCGCTGGCGATGTCGGCGGCGGCGCGGGACGCGGGCGTGTGGCTGCACGCGGGCTCCATCGTGGAGAAGGGGACGGAGGGCGGCGCCCTCTACAACACCTCGCTGGTGTTCTCGCCCTCCGGCGAGCTCGCCGCCACCTACCGCAAGATCCACCGCTTCGGCTTCGACCGGGGCGAGGCCACCATGATGTCCGCGGGCACCACCCCGGTCACCGTGCCACATCCGGAGACCGTACTCGGCCTGGCCACCTGCTACGACCTGCGCTTCCCCGAACTCTTCCGGGCTCTGGTCGACGCCGAACCCGAGGGAGCCCAGGTGCTGGTTGTCCCGGCCGGCTGGCCCGCCAAGCGCGCCGACCACTGGACGCTCTTCGCCCGCACCCGCGCCGTGGAGAACCAGTGCTTCGTCCTGGCCTGCGGCACGGCGGGCAGCCACGCGGGCGTCGCGCAGGCGGGCCGCAGCGCCGTCATCGACCCCTGGGGCGAGGTCCTGGCGCAGACGGACAGCACCGAGGAGACCATCGTCACCGCCGATCTCGACCTCTCCCAGGTGGCGAAGGTGCGCGAGTCCTTCCCGGTGCTCAAGGACCGGGTGCTCTGATTCCCGGGTCTTCCGGGCCTTCCGGGCCTTCCGGGCCTTCCGGGCCTTCCGGTCCTTCGGGGCGTTCCGGGGCCCGAGCCCCGGAACGCCGCAGGGCCGGGGGCTCGGGCTCCGCGGGCCGCCGCCCGGTCAGGGCGGTCGGCCCGCTCCGGCTACCGGCCGTCGGCCCGCTCCGGCTCCCGGGCGGCGCCCAGGGGTGCGCCGAACCACCGGTGCAGTGCGGCGCGCAGGCCCCTGACGTCGTCCGGTGCGTGTCCGGTCCATGCCACGTGGCAGTCGGGGCGCAGCAGCAGCCCGGTCGCGCTCGTGCCCTCCGCCGCGGTGCCGCTGACGACGTCGACCCGGTCCTGCCAGGGCGCCGCGGCCTCCGCGAAGCCGCCGCACAGGTCCAGCAGCAAGGGCCGGGCGGTGCGCGTCAGATCGGCCAGCCGGCGGGTGTCCGCGGCGGTGTGCACCACGAGGTCGGGCGCGAAGCCCTCGGTGGTGCCGGCGAGCAGGTGGGCCATGCGCGCGGTGCCGCCGGGCGCGGCCAGCAGGTCGCCGAAGACGTCCCGCAGGGCGCTGACTTCCGGTCCCGGCCGCATCAGCGCCGCCTGGGCCAGAGTCGAGGTCATGACACGTTCGGCTACGGGCCGGCGTTCGGCTTCGTAGGTGTCGAGCAGTCCTTCGGGAGCCCACCCCCGCACCGTCGCGGCCAGCTTCCAGCCGAGGTCGACCGCGTCCTGCAGACCGAGATTGAGGCCGGGGCCGCCGATCGCCGAGTGCACGTGGGCCGCGTCGCCCAGGAGCAGGATCCGCCGGTCCCGGTAGCGCTCCGCCAGCCGGGTGTTGCTGCCGACCAGCCGCCGCAGCAGGTGCGGCCCGGCTCCCTCCGGGGGATCCAGCGGGACGGGGGCGCCCAGTACGCGTTCGGCGCTCGTCCTCATCTCTTCGAAGGTCATCGGGGTGGTCGCGTCGACCGGCGCACCGGTCTCGGTGGTGTGGAACGTGGGCGCACGGCCGGGCAGCAGCCCCCACACGGCTGTGCCGCGCTCCGTGCGCACGTACATCGAGGGCGGCAGGCTGCCGTAGCCGGGAACGAGCAGTTCGCCGTCCGGGCTCAGACACGCGTCCGCCACGGACACGTTGGCGGAGCGGAGCACGAAGTCGTCGGTCGTCACTCCGGGGAAGCCGATGCCGGACAGCCGCCGCACGGTGCTGCGGCCCCCGTCGGCACCGACGAGGTGGCGGGCGGTGAGGGACCCGCCGTCCGCGAGGGTGACCCGGACGCGGTCGCCGTCCTGGTCGAGCTCGGTCACCTCCTGCTCCCTGCGCAGGTCGACGCCGAGCTCCAGGGCGCGGGCGGTGAGGACCTGCTCGATCCGCTCCTGCGGTGCGGGCAGCAGGTACAGGGGGTTCTCGTCGAGGCCGGTGAGGTCCAGCGTCAACGCGCCGAACATGTAGCGGGACGCGGGCCGGGGCGGCTCGCCGGATCCGCTGACGGGCGCGTGGAGCCCACGGCGGTCGAGCATGCGCACCACCTGCCCGACCAGGCCGTTGGCCCGGGGCTCGGTCTTCGGACCGGCGAGGCGTTCCAGCACGGTCGGCCGCACCCCGGCCAGTGCCAGCTCACAGGCCAGCATCAGTCCGTTCGGGCCGCCGCCGACTATGATCACATCAAGCATGATATTTCTCCTCTTCGGGGCATGGAGGGGCGGAGGCCGCGGCCGGCAGCCTCGGTGCGGGGCGGAACGAGTGGTGCTACGGAGTCGAGTGGTCCTCCGGAGTGGGGAGTCCGGTGGCCACCATGCGCAGTGCCCGGGACAGCAGCGTCTCCATCGACTCGTCCGCGTCGCCCTGCACGAACAGTTCGAGGGCGACGTTGTTGGCGGCCATCACGCTCGCCGCCACCAGGCGGGGATGCAGTTCGGCGCCCGAATCCGCGCCCGTGCGCTCGGCGATCGCCGCGGCGAGTTCCTTCTCCGCGGTCTTGCTCGCGCGCAGCATCTCGGCTTCCAGTGCGGGTTCGGCCAGCATCACCCGCAGGCCGGCCGCCCAGGCGTCGGGCTCCTGGGGCGGCATGTGTGCCACTTCGGGGCCGGGCTCCAGCTGCCGCATCGCGGCGTGTGTGATGGCCTCCCACAGTGGCTCGTCGGGCGGCCCGGCGCGGAGTTCGGCCGCGAGCCCCAGGGCGCGTTCGAGGTAGCGGAAGGCGATGGCCTCGGCCTTGCTGGAGAAGTAGTTGTTGTAGGTGCGCGGAGAGACGCCGACCGCCGCGGCGATGTCCTCGACCTTGACCCCGCTCCACCCGTGCTCGACGGTGAGCCGGACCGCGGCCCAGCTCAGCGCTGCGCGCGTGGCCTCCTTCTTCCGTTCCCGCAGACCGCTCATGGCACCCACGCTAACAAAAACTGCGTGGCACGCAAATCTGCGTGGCACGCAATGTTGCCGGGCCGGGCTCCGCCGTGCCGCCGCCCGGGACCGGACGTGGGGCGCCGCCGGCCGCTGCCGGCCGCCGACGGGCTCGCGCGGCACCGCCCGCCGTCCACAGCCCCGACCGCGCGTCCGGGAGGAATGGCAAGCTTGGACCCATGAACGATGCCGCCCCGGCGCCCAGCTCCGCGTCCGTCCCCGAGCCCCGCAGCCGTGCCCGAGTCCGCGCCCCCGAACTGCGGGGACGCTCCTGGATCAACACCGGTGGCGAAGAGCTGTCCCTGGCGGAGCTCCGGGGCCGCACGGTGATCCTCGACTTCTGGACCTTCTGCTGCATCAACTGCCTGCACGTCATCGACGAGCTGCGGGAGTTGGAGGAGCGGCACAAGGACACGGTGGTCGTCGTCGGGGTGCACTCGCCCAAGTTCGTGCACGAGGCCGAGCACGCCGCCGTGGTGGACGCCGTGGAGCGGTACGGGGTGGCGCACCCGGTGCTGGACGATCCGGAGCTGGCCACATGGAAGCAGTACGCGGTGCGGGCGTGGCCGACGCTGGTGGTGATCGACCCGGAGGGGTACGTCGTCGCGCAGCACGCCGGTGAGGGGCATGTGCACGCGATCGAGCGGCGGGTGACCGAACTGGAGGCCGAACACGGGGCCAAGGGGACGCTGCGGCGCGGCCGTGCGCCGTTCACCCCGCCGGAGCCGGTCGCCGGTGAGCTGCGCTTCCCGGGGAAGGTGCTGGCCCTGCCCGGCGGGACGTTCCTCGTCTCGGACACCACGCGGCACCAGGTGGTGGAGCTCGCCGCGGACGGCGAGACGGTGCTGCGCCGGATCGGTTCCGGGGAGCGCGGGCTGGCCGACGGCGCTGCGGAGGCCGTGCGGTTCAACGAGCCGCAGGGGCTGGCGCTGCTGCCGGGCGGCGAAGTGCTGGTCGCCGACACCGTCAACCACGCGCTGCGCCGCCTCGATCCGGCCACCGGCGCGGTGGTGACCGTCGCGGGCACCGGCGCGCAGTGGTGGCAGGGAGCGCCGACCGAGGGGCCCGCGAGGGAGGTGGCGCTCTCCTCGCCGTGGGACGTGGCCTGGTTCGAGGGGCGCGTGTGGGTCGCGATGGCCGGGGTGCACCAGCTGTGGACGTACGACCCGGAGAGCGGCACCGTCGCCGCCGCCGCCGGTACGACGAACGAGGGGCTGGTGGACGGTCCGGCCGCCGAGGCGTGGTTCGCGCAGCCGTCCGGGCTGGCGGTCGCCGCGGACGGCAGCAGGCTGTGGGTCGCCGACTCCGAGACGAGCGCCCTGCGCTGGATCGAACGGGAGCGCGCGCACGGCGCCGGGGGCGCCGGGAGTTCCGGGGCCGACGGGCGCACCGGCGGCGGGTTCGTGGTGCGGACCGCGGTCGGCACCGGCCTCTTCGACTTCGGCCACCGCGACGGCCCGGCCGACCAGGCGCTGCTCCAGCACCCGCTGGGGGTCACGGCGCTGCCGGACGGGTCGGTCGCCGTCTGCGACACCTACAACCACGCGCTGCGCCGCTACGACCCCGCCACCGGTGAGGTGAGCACACTGGCCACCGAGCTGCGGGAGCCCTCGGGTGCGGTCCTGGCGCCCGGCGCCTCGGGAGAGGCGGACGGCGCACCGGAGATCGTCGTCGTCGAGTCGGCGCGGCACCGGCTGACCGGACTGCGACTGCCCGAGGACGCGGTCCGGGTCGAGGGCGTGGCACACCGCACCCAGCGGGCGGCCACCGAGGTGGCGCCCGGCGCCCTGCGGCTGGATGTGGTCTTCCAGGCCCCGGCGGGGCAGAAGCTCGACACCCGGTACGGCCCCGCCACCCGGCTGGTCGTCAGCTCGACCCCGCCCGAGCTGCTCGCCGAGGGCGAGGGCCCGGGCACCGAGCTGCACCGTGAGGTCCGGCTGTCGGGAACGGAGGGCACCGAGGGGGTGCTGCACGTCTCGGCGATGGCCGCGTCCTGCGACGAGGAGGGCGAGTACCCCGCCTGCCATATGCACCAACAGGACTGGGGCGTCCCGGTGCGGCTGACCGCCGGAGGCGCGGACCGGCTGCCGCTGGTGCTGGCGGGGCTGGACGGTTGACCGCACCGACGGAGGCGGCACGGTGACCGGGCACCACGCGGCCGCGTACATCGACCCGTTGACCCTGGCGTGGGTGGGCCGGCATCTGGATCGCGGCGAACGGGTCGTCAGGACCGAGGAGCTGCACGGCGGCATCACCGCCGAAATGCGGCGGCTGACCATCGGCACGGCCGGCGGAGCCACCCGTGACCTGGTGCTGCGAAGCTTCGTCGACCCGCTCTCCGCGAGCCGCGCGCAGGACTGGCTGAACCGGGAGACCGACGCCCTGAACCTGCTCGGGGGGACGGGCGTGCCGGCTCCGGGGCTGGTCGCGGCGGATCCGACCGCCGCGCACTGCGCGTATCCGTCGCTGCTGATGACGCATGTGGCCGGCCGCACCGTCCTCGACGACGAGGGAGTGGAGACACGTGTCCCGCTGCTGGCCCGCCAACTCGTGGCGATCCACGCGCTGCGGCCCGCCGTGCGGCCCCGGGAGTACGAGACGCTGACGACGGCCGACACCGTCGTGGTGCCGAAGGGCGCCGACGCGGCGGCATGGGCCGCGGCCATCGACGTGATCCGCGGCCCCGCACCGACCGGTGAAGGCCGCTTCCTGCACCGGGACTTCCAGCCCGGAAACGTGCTGTTCGACATACCGCCCGCGCGTCCGGCGGCCGCCCGGATCACCGGCGTCGTCGACTGGGCGGTGGCCTCCTGGGGCCCGGCGGACCTCGATGTGGCGCACTGCTCCACCGTCCTCGCGCTCCTGCACGGCCCGACGTGGGGTCTGCGGTTCACCGAGGCGTACCAGGAGGCCGGCGGGGTGCTGGCGGCGGCGCCGGGCGAGCGGCTGTACTGGCAGGTGCGGGACGGTCTGGCGTGCTCGGAGGAAGTGCGGGCGGTCGCCCGGCCCTGGCGGGAAGCAGGCAGGACGGAGCTGACGACGCGAGCCGTGGAGGAGCGGCTGGACGCCTATCTCACGGCTCTGATGGACGCGTCGGTCTGACGGGGGTGCGCCCGGCCGGTACGGCGGGCGGGGACCGAGGGGCCGCGTACCCGTCCCGGAGAAGGGAGAGGAGCGAGGGGGCTGCTCGGCTCACTCCAGGTGGTGGCGGTTGTACTCCTCGACGACCGGTGCGCCGGGGGACGGGGGCTGCACCCGGCGGCGCTTGAGGATGCTGATGTAGGCGCACAGTCCGATCGTGCCGACGATCAGCAGGATGATGCCCATCAGGTCGACGTTGATCCCGCTGATGTCGATGTCGACCGCCAGGGTCAGAATCGCCCCCAGGGCCATCATGCCGATGCAGATGACGATGCCCATGCGTTGCCTCCAAGCGCGGTTGAGCCGTCTCGGCTCGTTCGGGCCGAACTGGCTCTTCGGCCGGGCGGATTCGCTTGCCGCGCGCGGGTACCCGGTTCGGTCGGAGGCAATCACCGTGCCGTGCGGTGCCGGGCCCCGCACGGCAGCGGGGTCCGGGACCGGCGGCCGGTCACCGGGTCGGGGGCCGGGTCACTCGCCGAGGAACGCCGTGAGGCAGTTGGCCAGCAGGTAGGGGTCGTCGGCGCCGCACAGCTCCCGGGCCGAGTGCATGGAGAGGATCGCGACGCCGATGTCGACGGTGGTGATGCCGTGGCGTGCGGCGGTGATCGGGCCGATGGTGGTGCCGCACGGCACGTCGTTGTTGGAGACGAAGCTCTGCCACGGGACGTCCGCGCGTTCGCAGGCCGCGGCGAAGACGGCGCGTCCGGAGCCGTCGGTGGAGTACCGCTGGTTGACGTTGACCTTGAGGATCGGGCCGCCGTTGGGCAGCGGGTGGTGGCCGGGCTCGTGCCGCTCGGGGTAGTTGGGGTGCACGGCGTGCCCGGTGTCGGAGGAGAGGCAGACGGTGCCGGCCCAGGCGCGGGCCCGGTCCTCGTAGGAGCCGCCGCGGGCGAAGACGGAGCGCTCCAGCACGGAGCCCAGCAGCGGCCCGTCGGCGCCGGTGTCGGACTGGCTGCCGTTCTCCTCGTGGTCGAAGGCGGCGAGCACGGGGATCGCGGTGGGCTCGGCGTCGGCGCCGCGGCCCGCCGCCGCGGTCAGTGCCGCGACTCCGGCGTGCACGGACAGCAGGTTGTCCATCCGCGGCCCGGCCACGAGTTCGCGGTCCCGTCCCAGGTAGGCGGGGGGCTCCACGCTGTGCGTCATCAGGTCCCAGCCGGCGATGTCCTCCACCGGCAGCCCGCTCTCCTCGGCGAGGAAGCGCAGCAGGTCGCCCTCCTCGGTCCGGCCGAGGCCCCACACGGGTGTCATGTGGCGCTGGCGGTTCAGCTTGAGGCCGTCGTTGACCTGCCGGTCGAGGTGGATGGCGAGCTGCGGTACGCGCAGCAGGGGGCGGTCCACGTGCACCAGGTGGGTGGAGCGGTCGCGCAGGGTCAGCCGGCCGCTGAGGCCCAGGTCGCGGTCGAGCCAGGTGTTGAGCAGGGCGCCGCCGTAGATCTCGACGGCGATCTGCCGCCAGTTGTGGGCGCCGGTGTCGGGCACGGGCTTGACCCGCAGGTTGGGCGAGTCGGTGTGGGCGCCGACGATCCGGAAGGGGGTGCCCGGCAGCGCGCCTTCGGGGACGTACCAGGCGATGAGCGCGCCGCCGCGGAGGACGTACTTGCCGCCCGGGGCGGCGTCCCACGTCTCGGTCTCGCGCACCTGCCGGAAGCCGGCCTTCTCCAGTTGCGCGGCCGCGTTCGCCACCGCGTGGTAGGGGGAGGGGCTGGCGGCGAGGAAGGACAGCAGACCGTCGGTGTGCCCGCGGTCGAACGGCGTGGCGTTGCTCATGGGCCCACCTTACGGCGCGGTGTCCGGGCGCCGGGCGTGCGGTCGTCCCCGCTCGGGACGGGCGGCGCCCCGCTCCCGGGGCGGCGGGAGCGGGGCGCGGGGGCCGGGTGGCGGCCCGGCGTCAGGGTCGCGGGAGGGCTCAGAACGCCTTCTCGTCGAGCTCCATGATCGAGAGGTCCACCGTGTCGGCCAGCTCGCGCTGGACGGCTACCTGCGGCAGCACGTTCGCGGCGAAGAACTTCGCCGCGGCGATCTTGCCCTGGTAGAACGGCACGTCCTTGGCGGCGGCGCCCGCCAGCTTCTCGGCGGCCACGGCGGCGCCGCGCAGCAGCAGGTAGCCGATGACGACGTCGCCCGCGGTCAGCAGGAAGCGGGTGGTGTTGAGCCCCACCTTGTAGATGGACTTCACGTCCTTCTCGGTGGCGGCCAGGTCGGTCAGCATGGTGCCGACGATGGCCTCCAGCTCCCCGGCGGCCTTGGCGAGGTGGTCGCGGGAGGCGGCCAGCTCCTCGCCGCCCTGCGCCTCGGCGAGGAACTTCTTGATCTCCTCGGACAGCGTGGTCAGCGCCTGGCCCTGGTCGCGGACGACCTTGCGGAAGAAGAAGTCCTGGCCCTGGATGGCGGTGGTGCCCTCGTAGAGGGTGTCGATCTTGGCGTCCCGGATGTACTGCTCGATCGGGTACTCCTGCAGATAGCCGGAGCCGCCCAGGGTCTGCAGGGACTGCGCGAGCTGCTCGTAGGACTTCTCCGAGCCGTAGCCCTTCACGATCGGCAGCAGCAGGTCGTTGAGGCGGTGGGCCGCGGCGGCGTCCTCGCCGTTGTGCTCCTTGAGCAGGATCTCGTCCTGCACCGTGGCGGTGTAGAGGACGAGGGCGCGCATGCCCTCGGCGTACGCCTTCTGGGTCAGCAGCGCGCGGCGCACGTCCGGGTGGTGGGTGATGGTGACCCGGGGCGCGGTCTTGTCCGTGAACTGGGCCAGGTCGGCGCCCTGCACCCGCTCCTTGGCGTACTCCAGCGCGTTCAGGTAGCCGGTGGAGAGGGTGGCGATGGCCTTGGTGCCGACCATCATCCGGGCGAACTCGATGATCTTGAACATCTGCCGGATGCCGTCGTGCTTCTCGCCGAGCAGCCAGCCCTTGGCGGGCTGGTTGGCGCCGAAGGTCATCTCGCAGGTGTTGGAGACCTTCAGGCCCATCTTGTGCTCGACGTTGGTGGCGTGGACGCCGTTGCGCTCGCCCAGCTCGCCGGTCTCCCAGTCGAAGTCGTACTTGGGCACGATGAACAGCGACAGGCCCTTGGTGCCGGGGCCGTGGCCCTCCGGGCGGGCCAGTACGAAATGCACGATGTTCTCGGACATGTCGTGCTCACCGGAGGTGATGAAGCGCTTCACGCCCTCGATGTGCCAGGTGCCGTCGGCCTGCTCGGTGGCCTTGGTGCGGCCGGCGCCGACGTCCGAGCCGGCGTCCGGCTCGGTGAGCACCATCGTGGAGCCCCACTGCTTCTCGGCCATCAGTGCGGCGATCTTGTGCTGCTCCTCGGTGCCCTCCTCGTGCAGCACGCCCGCGAAGGCCGGGCCGGAGGCGTACATCCACACGGCCGGGTTGGCGCCCAGGATCGTCTCGGCGAAGCCCCACAGCAGGGAGCGCGGCGCCGTGGTGCCGCCGATCTCCTCCGGGATGCCCAGGCGCCACCACTCGGCGTCCATGTACGCCTGGTAGCTCTTCTTGAAGGCGGCGGGCACCGGTGCGGTGTTGGTGTCCGGGTCGAAGACCGGCGGGTTGCGGTCGCCCTCCTCGTAGGAGGCGGCCAGCTCGTTCTCGGCCAGGCGTGCGATCTCGGACAGCACGTTCTTGGCGGTCTCGACGTCCATCTCCGCGAACGGTCCGGTGCCGTACACCGTGTCGCGCCCGAGCACCTCGAAGAGGTTGAACTCGATGTCGCGGAGATTCGACTTGTAATGCCCCATGGCGACGGCTCCGTAGTGGCTCGCTCGTACTTGTCGGTAGTCCCATAGATGATGCTACCCGTCGGTAATAAGAAGCAACCCCTCACCACCCCTCTGTGACTCGTTACTCTTTTCGCTATGTACGGTTACGACCAGACCGGTGCGCCCCCCGGACAGGGCCATGGGCCGCCCCCCGGACAGGGCCACGGGCAGGGCCACGGCGGGCACGGCTACCAGCACGCCGGGCATGGCCCGCATCCCGGTCAGCAGGGTCACCAGGCGCCGCCCCCGCCGCCGTACGGAGCGCATCAGGGGCCGCCGCAGTACGGCCAGCCGGGAGGGCAGCAACAGCAGCCGCTCTACCCCGAGCCGTCGCCGCCCTCCCTCCAGGAGTCGATCCGTGCCTTCACGACGGGCTCGATGAGCGCCGAGGACTTCCAGGGCATCTTCTCCACCTCCAAGGTGTACTGCCCGCGCGGCGACACCCCGGGTTTCCTCGCGCTGCACAACACCCAGCAGCCGGTCATCCCGATGTTCAGCACCCTCAAGGAGCTGCGCGCCTACGCCGGCAAGGAGTCGAAGTACTTCGTCATCACCGGTGCCGAGGTCCTCGACCTGCTGCCGTCCGGCTACGGCTTCGTGCTCGACATGGAGGGCGAGCACCGCGTGGTCTTCGACGCCAAGGCCGTCGAGGAGATGGTCGACTTCGCGATGCGGCGGATGTACGGCTGAGCCCCCGGACGTACGGCTGAGCCGACCGGCGCGCGGCCGTCCTCGCGCGCGGGCACGCGCCGGCGTGCGCCCCGCCGACGCGCGTCCGTCGCCGGGCTGCCGTGGCCCGCCGGGCTGCCGCGAGCATCCGCGGCTCTTCCGCCGGCCGCGCAGGCAGCTGCGCTCGGCGGCCCGGCGCCCTCAGCCCTCGTGCGGCAGCGGCGGCAGCGGGACCTCCGCGTCCAGGTCCTCCCACCGGTCCAGGGAGGGCTCCCCGGCGCTCTCCAGGATTCCCCCGCCGGAGCCCGCGGCTCCCCCTGTCGCACCGGCGGCTCCCCCGGCTTCCCCGCCCGCACCGGCGGCCGGGTCCCGTTCGTGGATCTCGAACCAGGTGCGCTTGCCCTCTCCGCGGGGGTCCACACCCCACCGGTCGGCGAGCATGCCCAGCAGCATCAGCCCCCGCCCCGAGGAGGCGAGCTCGCCCGGGCTGCGGCGGTGCGGCAGCTCGTCGCTGGGGTCGGAGACCCCGACCCACAGAGTGCGGCCCTCGCCCTGCCGCGGCACGGTGATCTCCGCCACCAGCACCGCGTCCCCGTCCGTGTGCACGAGGACGTTCGTCAGCATCTCCGAGAGCATCAGGACGGCGCCGTCCACCTGGTCCGGATCGCACCAGTCGTGCAGCAGGTCGTGGAGCTGGTGGCGGGCGTCGGCGATCCGGTCCGGCTGGGCCTGCGCGACGGTCAGCACCGTGCGCCGGGTGGTGACGCGTGCCCCGGCCGCCGGGGCGCCCGCGCCGGTGGCGCTGCGGGAGAGCAGCAGCAGCGCGATGTCGTCCTCGCGCCGGTCGGCGGGCGCACCTGTCGGGTCCCAGGAGGTGTCGCGGTCGCCCTGCACGGCCTGGACGAGGGCGTCGGCGAGCTGTTCCAGCGCCGGACTCCCGGTCGTCCGCCCGTCCTGCCCGGCCAGTTCCTCGGCGACCCGGCTGATCCGCTCCCATCCCGTCCCCAGGTCGTGGCCGCCCGCCTCGATCAGCCCGTCGGTGCACATCAGCAGCCGCTCCCCGGGCTCCAGCACCAGCCGGCTGACCGGGTACTCCGCGTCGGGTTCGATGCCCAGCGGCAGGCCCCCCGCGGTGGCGCGGACCAGCAGCGGGCCGTCCGGCAGCTGCACCGCGGGGTCCGGGTGTCCGGCGCGGGCGACGTCCAGCGCCCCGGTCTCCTGATCCACCTCGACATAGAGGCAGGTGGCGAACCGCGGCTCGGGGTGGTCGGCGGGTTCGGGCCCGGCCGTACCGGGCGCGGGGTCCGCCGTCTCCTCGGCCGGGGCGGTGGGGGGCGGCGCGTCGAGGCGTTCGCCGGCGCCCATCCCGTGCAGGAAGCGGGAGGCGCGGGAGAGCACCGCGTCCGGGTGGTGCCCCTCGGAGGCGTAGGCGCGTACCGCCACCCGCAGCCGGCCCATGATGCCGGCCGCGCGGACGTCGTGGCCCTGGACGTCGCCGATGACCAGCGCGGTGCGGCCGGAGGGCAGCGGGATGACGTCGTACCAGTCGCCGCCGATCTGCAGCCCGCCTCCGGTCGGCACGTACCGCGCCGCCAGGTCCATGCCGGGGACGGCCGGGCTGTGCGCGGGCCGCGTCACCCTCCCCCGGACTTCGTCCGGGGGGACCCCCAGCAGCCGGGCCGACAGCTCGCGCTCGGACTCGTCGAGCATGGCCCGCGAGAGCGACTGGGCCAGCATCCGGGCCAGCGTGGTCAGCAGGGCGCGTTCGTCCGGGGTGAAGGCGACGGGCCGGGCGAAGGCCGCCATCCACGTGCCGATGGTGCGCCCGGCGGCGGTCAGCGGCAGGAAGGCCCACGCGGCGTGCCCGGGCTGGGACCCGGCGGGGCGTGCGGCGGGGAAGCGGCCGGTGTACTCGGCGGGGTCGTGCAGGTAGACGGCGCGGCCGGTGCGTACCGCCTCGGCCGCCGGGTCCTCGTCCCAGAGATGCAGCCGGGAGCCGCTGCCGCGCGGCCCGTAGCCCCCGCCGGGCACGGTGGGGTGGCCGGGCCGCGGTGGCGCGCCGGGGGAGGCGCCGTAGACGGTGAGTCGGTCACCGCTGACGACGAAGACGGCCAGTGCCTCGGGGGAGAAGCCCGGCATGGCCAGCGACGAGGCGACCCGCAGCACTTCGGAGGTGGTGTGCGCCTCGGCCAGCGCCCGCCCGGTGTCCAGCAGGAATGCCTCGCGGTTGCGCCGCCGGTCCCACTCGGCGGCCACCGGTCGCGTCCGGCGGGCGGCCCCGGGGGCGGGACGCGAGGGCCGCGCTCGGGCGGCTTCCGCACCCGGCGTGCGGCCCCCGGGGTCGCGGGCCGCCGCCGGGGGGTGCCCGGGCTCGTCCGGCCGCGCGGCGCTCTCCGGTTCGGGCACCTCGTAGAGCAGCCCGGTCAGTGCGGTGGCGGTCTCGGGCGCCCCGGCGCCGCGCGCAGGGGCGACAGGGCCGGCCGGGGCGACAGGGGTGGCCGGGGGCAGGGGGCGCAGCACCACGCGGACGGTCCGCCGTACCTGCCCGTCGGCGTCCACCACCCGCAGCAGCGTCTCGGCGGTGGTGTTCTCGGCCAGCGCGAGGGTGACGATGCCCTGGAAGCCGACGTAGTCGACGGCGTGCAGGTGGGAGCGGACGGCGCTGCCGGCGAGGGTGTGGGCGCGGTGGGTGCCGGTCTGCGCTTCCGGCGGCTCCTCGGGGATCCCCAGGAGGCGGGCCGCGCGGGCGTCGAGGGTCACCAGACCGGTGGTGTTGTCCCAGGTCCAGAGCCCGGCGCCCAGGACAGCCAGGGCGTCGTCGGTGCGCATTGCACCACTTTATGCAGAGTCGTCGGGTTGGGGAAACGGGGCGAGGCGGGGTGGCCCAGGGCGGTACTCTGAGGGGCACTCCACTGTGACCCCTGAGCCGAACGACTTGGATGAATGATGCATCGGTACCGGTCCCACACCTGCGGCGAGCTTCGCGCCTCGGACGTCGGCACTGACGTCCGGCTGAGCGGCTGGCTGCACAATCGCCGGAACCTTGGCGGCATCCTCTTCATCGATCTGCGCGACCACCACGGCATCGTCCAGCTCGTGGTCCGGGACGAGTCGAGCGAGATCGACGAGCGGCTCGGCTCGCTGGCCAAGGAGACCGTCCTGCGGGTGGACGGCAAGGTCACGGCCCGCGGTGCGGAGAACGTCAACCCCGAGCTGCCCACCGGCGAGATCGAGGTGGAGGTCACCGAGGTCGAGGTGCTGGGCGGGGCCGAGCAGATCCCGTTCACCATCAACGCCGAGGACGGCGTCAACGAGGAGCGGCGGCTGGAGTACCGCTTCCTCGACCTGCGACGGGAGCGCATGCACCGCAATGTGATGCTGCGCAGCAAGGTCATCGCCGCCATCCGCGAGAAGATGGTCGCCCAGGGCTTCAACGAGATGGCGACGCCCATCCTCTCGGCCACCTCTCCGGAGGGGGCCCGCGACTTCCTCGTCCCCTCCCGGCTGCACGCGGGCCGGTTCTACGCGCTGCCGCAGGCGCCGCAGCAGTTCAAGCAGCTGCTGATGATCGCCGGGTTCGACCGCTACTTCCAGATCGCGCCCTGCTTCCGCGACGAGGACGCGCGCGCCGACCGCTCGCCGGGCGAGTTCTACCAGCTCGACATGGAGATGAGCTTCGTCGAGCAGGAGGACGTCTTCCGGGTCATCGAGACGGTGATGACCGAGCTGTTCCAGGAGCTGGGCGAGGGCCGCGAGGTCACCTCGCCGTTCCCGCGCATCCCGTTCCGCGAGGCGATGGTCAAGTACGGCTCGGACAAGCCGGATCTGCGCGCCCGGCTGGAGCTGACCGACGTCTCCGCGCTCTTCGCGGGCTCCGGGTTCAAGGCGTTCGCCGACAAGCACGTACGGGCGCTGGCGGTGCCGGACACCGCGGCCCAGCCGCGCAGGTTCTTCGACTCGCTGGGCGACTTCGCCGTCGAGCAGGGCGCCAAGGGCCTGGCCTGGGTGCGGGTCGGCGAGGACGGCTCGCTGGCGGGCCCGATCGCCAAGTTCCTCACCGAGGACGACGTCAAGGCGCTCACCGACACGCTGGGCCTCGTCCCCGGCCATGCGGTCTTCTTCGGTGCCGGCGAGTTCGACGAGGTCTCCAAGATCATGGGTGCGGTCCGCGTCGAGGCCGCCAAGCGCGCCGGGCACTTCGAGGAGAACGTCTTCCGGTTCTGCTGGATCGTGGACTTCCCGATGTTCGAGAAGGACGAGGAGACCGGCGAGATCGAGTTCTCGCACAACCCGTTCTCCATGCCCCAGGGCGGTCTGGAGGCGCTGCGCACCAAGGACCCGCTGGATGTGCTGGCCTGGCAGTACGACATCGTCTGCAACGGCGTCGAGCTGTCCTCGGGGGCGATCCGGAACCACGAACCGGAGATCATGTTCGAGGCGTTCGGCATCGCGGGTTACTCCGAGGAGGACGTCGAGCGCGAGTTCGGCGGCATGCTGCGTGCCTTCCGGTTCGGCGCCCCGCCGCACGGTGGGATCGCGCCGGGCATCGACCGCATCGTCATGCTGCTGGCGGACGAGCCCAACATCCGCGAGACCATCGCGTTCCCGCTCAACAACAACGCGCTCGACCTGATGATGGGCGCCCCGAGCGAGGTCGACGAGGCGCGGCTGCGCGAACTGCATCTCTCGCTGCGCAAGCCTCCGCAGGTCAAGCAGGCCGAGAAGGCCAAGTCGGCCGAGTAGGTCGAGCGGGCCGAGCAGGCCCGACCGGTCGAGTGGGCCGGGCAGGCCGTGCGGGGCACAGCAGGCCGCCCGGTCCGGGCGGGCACGCCCGTGCTCCCTCCGCGTCGGACACGGTCCCCTCCGTACACATACGGAGGGGGCCGTGTCGTTTTCTGCACCCGGGCGTCAAGCGGCCGATCGAGCGGTCACTCTTGGTGGGGAGCGTGGCAGAGGAAGAACAACGGTCATCGATCGGCTACATATGTGCACGGAGACGACGACGAGCGCTCCAACCCGGACGCAACCCGGGCACGATGCAACAGGGGTGGTGGTCGGCCCGCGTCGCGGGACGTGTGCCGCCGCGTACGGCGCCCCGGCCGAGGGCGTCACGCACGGTGATACACCGCAGGTGTCGTGTGCAATGTGGCGGTCGAGCGACGAGAGTGACGGCGAAGGAGGTGGCGGCGTGCACGCCGAGGGCCCCAACCCGGGCACGTGTTGCCGCTGCGGTCTGCCGGTGCGGCACCGGGCCCTGATCGCGATCATCGAGACGGGTTCCGGACCCGGCGGCAGCGCGTACGCGTGCCTGCCCTGCGCCCGCGACTACGCCAAGACCTCACTGGCCCCCGAGTGGATCGGCGAGACGATCGCCCACGCGGAGGCGATGCGGCTGGCCTGGGACGAGGAGCACGAGAACGGCAGCCGCCGCGGCGGCCGGCCCCCCGTCTGACATCCACAGGAGCATCCTCCCGTCCGGTCGGCGGGCGGTTGCGGGCGACGGCGCCGTATTCATCCGCGGTTCATTCCGCGGTCGCCCTGCCGCGTATCCGCGGCCTTAGCGTCACGGCGGCGTACGGCGTACAAGCGCATCCCGCGCCCGGACCGGAGGAACGACCATGCGAAAGCCGCTGCCGCTGCTCACCGCGCACCCGACGGGAAGGTCGGCGATGACCTGCCGCTACCGCTGCGGCGACGCCTGCTTCCACGAGGTGCCCAACACCAGCATCAACGAGTACGCGGGTGACGTCATCGCCCGGGCCCTCACGCGCCGCTCGGTGCTGCGCGCCGGTGCCGTCGTCGGGGTCGCCGCCGCGGCCGCGGGCGCCGGGATCGCCGGTCCCGGCGCCGGGAGCGCCGTCGCCGCGCCGCAGGGCAGCGGGCACCACCCGCACGGCGGGCCGCACGGCAAGCCGGCCAAGGGCCTGCGGTACGAGCCCGTCGCGCCCAACACCGCGGACACGGTGACCGTCCCGGAGGGTTACGGGCAGAACGTCGTCATCCGCTGGGGCGAACCGATCCTGCGCGGGGCGCCGGACTTCGACCCGGCGCGGCAGAGCGCGAAGGCCCAGGCGGGGCAGTTCGGCTACAACAACGACTTCCTCACGCTGCTCCCGCTGCACCCCCGGCACCAGGGCCACAGCCACGGACACGGCGCCGACCAGCTCCTGGTGGCCAACCACGAGTACACCGACGAGGAGCTGATGTTCGCCGGGTACGACCCGGAGCAGCCCACCCGCGAGCAGGTCGAGATCGCCTGGGCGGCGCACGGCCTGTCCGTCGTCGCGGTGGCCGGTGAGCGGCGTACCGGCGCGCTGCACGCCGTGCCCCGCCACCCGCTCAACCGCCGGGTCACCGCCACCACCGAGTTCCAGGTCACCGGCCCGGCCGCGGGCAGCGCGCTGCTGCGCACGAAGGCCGACCCGAGCGGGCGCCGGGTGCTGGGGACGCTCAACAACTGCTCGGGCGGCACCACGCCGTGGGGCACGGTGCTCTCCGGCGAGGAGAACTTCAACCAGTACTTCGCCAACGCGGAGCGGGTGACCGACCCCGAGCGCGTCGCGACGCTCAAGCGGTACGGCATCTCGGGCGGCGCCAGCGGGCGGCGCTGGGAGGAGTTCGACGAGCGGTTCGACCTGACCGCGGAGCCGAACGAGGTGCACCGCTTCGGCTGGGTGGTGGAGCTGGACCCGTACGACCCCGACTCCACACCCCGCAAGCACACGGCGCTCGGCCGGTTCAAGCACGAGGCGGCCCAGCCGCGGCTGTCCCGGGACGGGCACGCCGTCGTCTACATGGGCGACGACGAGCGTTTCGACTACTTCTACAAGTTCGTCTCCAAGAACCGGATGCGCCGCGGGAAGAGCGCCGAGGACCGGCGGCACAACCTGTCCCTGCTGGACGAGGGCACGCTCTACGTCGCCAAGCTGACCGGTGACAGCCCGGCGGACGAGATCGACGGCGCGGGCACCCTGCCCGAGGACGGCGAGTTCGACGGCACCGGCCGGTGGATCCCGCTGGCCGCCGGGGACCGGTCGTTCGTGCCGGGGATGAGCGCCGAGGAGGTGTACGTCTTCACCCGGCTGGCCGCCGACAAGGCCGGTGCCACGAAGATGGACCGCCCCGAGGACATCGAGCCCAGCCCCCGCACCGGCCGGGTGTACGTGGCGCTGACCAACAACACCGACCGCGGCAAGGACGGCAAGCCGGGGCCCGACGAGGCCAACCCGCGCAACGCCAACAAGCACGGCCAGGTGCTGGAGTTCGCCGAGCGGCGCGACGACCCGACCGCGCGGACCTTCTCCTGGCGGCTCTTCCTGGTCTGCGGCGACCCGGAGGACCCGGGTACCTACTTCGGCGGCTTCCCCAAGGAGCAGGTCAGTCCGATCTCCTGCCCGGACAACGTCACCTTCGACGACTACGGCAACCTGTGGATCTCCACGGACGGCAACAAGCTCGGTTCGCACGACGGGCTGCACGGTGTCGCCACGGCCGGGCCGCGGCGCGGTGAGGTACGGCAGTTCCTGACCGTTCCGACCGGCGCGGAGACCTGCGGGCCGCTGGTGCAGGACCGCCGGGTGCTCGTCGCGGTCCAGCACCCGGGCGAGGTGGACGGCGCCTCGGTGGAGCAGCCCGCCTCCACCTGGCCGGACGGACCGGGCCACTATGTGCGCCCGGCGGTGGTGGCCGTCTGGCCCGAGGACGGCTCCCACGTCGGACGCTGACCCCGGCCGCCCGCGCGGTCGGGTGGCGCTGGAGCCGGACAGCAGGAGCGCGGGCCCCGTCGGTGACGTCCGGCGGGGCCCGGCCCGGTCCGGCACCCGCGGCCGCGGGTGCTGTGGGGGTGTGCGCGGTGGCGGGGCCCACGGACCCGTGCGAGGGTGACGGCAGGGCATTTGCGACGGAGATGCCGAAATCAGGCGGAACGCCTCCCATCACGCCAACCTCGCGGGTGCAGGTGCAGTCATGGAGCGAACCAGGATTCTGATCGTCGGCGGCGGCTTCGCCGGAGTCGAGTGCGCACGCGGACTGGAGCGGGGACTGCGGCCCGAAGAGGCGGAGATCAGCCTGGTCACGCCCGCCAGCTACGAGCTGTACCTCCCGCTGCTCCCGCAGGTCGCCGCCGGGGTGCTCACCCCGCAGTCGGTCGCGCCGCCGCTGCGTAGGCTGGTGCACCGGACCTCGATCGTCCCCGGCATGGTCATCGGGATCGACCCGCACGAGCGGATGTGCGTGGTCCGCCTCATCAGCGGCGAGACCGTCAACCAGCCCTACGACCGGTTGATCCTCACCCCCGGCAGCGTCACCCGCAGCTTCGACATCCCGGGTCTGAACGAGCAGGCGCGCGGGATGAAGACGCTCGCCGAGGCCGCCTATGTGCGCGACCACGTGATCGCCCAGCTCGACCTGGCGGCGGCCAGCACCAACGAGCAGGAGCGGGCGGAGCGGTTGCAGTTCGTGGTGGTCGGCGGCGGCTACGCGGGCACCGAGACCGTCGCCTGCCTGCAACGGCTGACCAACTCCGCCGCCAAGCGCTATCCGCGGCTCGATCCGGACCTGATCAAGTGGCATCTGCTGGACATCGCCCCCAAGCTGATGCCGGAGCTGGGCGAGAAGCTGGGGCGGCGCGCCCAGCAGATCCTGCGCGAGCGGGGGACGGACGTGTCGCTGGGGGTCTCGGTCGCCAAGGCGAGCGAGCGGCGGATCACGCTGACCGACAACCGGGTGCTGCCCTCGCGCACCCTGATCTGGACGGCGGGTGTCGCCGCCAGTCCGCTGATCAGCACCCTCGACGCCGAGACGATCAAGGGGCGGCTCGCGGTCAACGCGGACTTCACGGTGCCCGGCCACCCCGGTGTGTACGCGCTGGGCGACGCGGCGGCGGTGCCGGATCTGACGAAGGTCGGCGGCGCGGTGTGCCCGCCCACCGCGCAGCACGCCGGGCGGCAGGGCAAGCACATGGCCCGCAATCTGATCGCCGCGCTGCGGGGCGAGCCCATGGTGCCCTACCGGCACAAGGATCTCGGGCTGGTCGTGGACCTCGGCGGGACCAATGCGGTGGCCCGTCCGCTGGGGTACGAGTTCTCCGGGTTCCCCGCGCAGGTCATCACCCGCGGCTACCACCTGACGGCGCTGCCCACCTTCACGGCGAAGGTCCGCACGGTGGCGAACTGGAACCTCAACGCGCTGATGGGTGACGACTTCCTGCGCACCGGCTTCCTCTCGCGCCGTCCCGCGACCCTCCAGGACATGGAGGCCACGGACGCCTACCTCACCCAGGAGCGGGCGCGCGAGCTGACACCGTGAGGCGGGGGCGCGGCGGGCCGCGGTGGACCCCGGCCGGCCGCGGCGGACGCGATGCTTTGACTTGAAGTTAAGTTCAAGTAGCAGGGTGGGGGTCTCGCAGCCAGCGAGAGTCCCCAGCCGGAAGGCATCGCCATGCACGCCGTCGTCCTGCACACCTTCGGCCCCGCCGAGAACCTCCGCCACGAGACGCTGCCCGACCCCGAACCCGGACCGGGCCAGGTCCGGATCGCCGTCCGCGCGGCCGGGGTCCACGCCGTCGAGACCGCCCTGCGCGCCGGGGTGACCGAGGGCCTCGTGCCGCCGCTCCCCGAGCTGCCCGCCGTGTTCGGCGGCGAGGTCTCCGGGCGCGTCGACGCGGTCGGCCCCGACGTCGGGGCCGAGTGGCTGGGCCGCGACGTGGTCACCGCGAAGGGCTCCCCCGGCGGCTACGCGGAGCTCGCCGTCGCGGACCTCGCCGAGGTGCTGGAGCGCCCCGCCGGGCTCGACCACGAGGCCGCGGTCGCCGCGATCGTCACCGGCGGGACGACCGTCGCGGTCCTCGCCCGGGCCGGTCTGGACGAGGGCGACGTGGTGCTGGTCAACTCGGCGGCGGGCGGCATGGGACGGCTGCTGGTCCAGCACGCCCGCGCGCTGGGCGCCGTGGTGATCGGTGCGGCCGGCGGCCCGGAGAAGACCGCGGCGGTCCGGGAACTCGGCGCGGACCTCGCCGTCGACTACACCCTTCCCGACTGGCGGCGGACGGTCGCCGACTGGCCGGCCGGGCCCGGCGGCGGACGCTCCGTCACCGCCGTACTGGACGGGGTCGGCGGCGAGCAGGCCCGCACCGCCTTCGGGCTGCTCGGCGCCGGCGGCCGCTTCGTGACCTACGGCGCGATCTCCGGTGCCGAGTTCACCCCGGCCGCCGACGAACTGGCGGCCCGCGGCGTCACCCACATCGACGCCCTGCGCAGCATGCTGGCCCACCCCGAGCACCTCGCGGACCACCGGGCCGAGGCGCTCCGCCGCACCGCCGCGGGCGACTTCACCCACACCACCCACCCGTTCCCGCTCGCCGAGGCCGCCCGCGCGCACAGGGCCCTGGAACGGCGCGAGACCACGGGGAAGGTCGTCCTGATCCCCTAGCGATGTCCCCGGCCGCGGGAGGCCGGCACCGCGGCGTCCCCGGGCGGTCGGTTCCGGTGGCCGGTTCCGGTGACCGGCTCCCGCGTGCGGTGCCGGCCGTGTGGGACGCCGCCGGACGTGTGCGGTGCGACCGCGTGGGGGCACGCATTCGGTGGGGGAATCCGGGCACAGTTGGGGGAGAGCAAGGAACGACGAGCAGTCCGAGGAGCCCCCATGCCCACGGTGCCGGTGGTGCGCAGCCTGCGCAGGGTGGTGCGGCCCCGCGTGCCGCGCCCTGTGGTGGACCTCTCCCACCCGGCGCGCTCCCCGCTGGGCACCTCCGTGGTGAGCTGTGTGGCCTACGACCGCGAGGGCACCCGGCTGATGGCGGAGTGCGGCGTCGCGGAGGCGCTGGCCTGCGTCCGCAAGGGCGGCGCCGCAGGTGACAGGGACGCCGGCGACGGTGGCGGCACGGGTGACGGCGGCTTCGTGTGGATCGGGCTGCACGAGCCGGGAGAAGCCGAGTTCGAGGGCATCACCGAACTGTTCGGGCTGCACCCGCTCGCGGTGGAGAACGCACTGGAACCCCATCAGCGGCCGAAGGCGGAGTGGTACGGCGGCGAGATGATGTTCGCCGTCTTCAAGACCGTCAGCTATGTGGAGCACGAGAAGGTGTCCACCACCAGCGAGGTGGTGGACACCGGCGAGATCGTCGTCTTCACCGGCGCCGACTTCGTGATCACCGTCCGGCACGGGCGGCACGGCTCCCTCGGCCCGCTCCGCGAGGAGTTGGAGTCCGATCCCGAGCGGCTGGCGCAGGGCCCGGGGGCGGTGCTGCACGCGATCGCCGACCGGGTCGTGGACGACTATCTGCTGGTCGCCGACGAGGTGCAGACCGACATCGACGAGTTGGAGAGCCAGGTCTTCGCCTCCGCGGCGCCCTTCGGCGGCAGCGGCAGCGGGGGCGGCTCCGGCACCAGCCGGGTCTACCAGATCAAGCGCGAGCTGCTGGAGCTCAAGCGCGCCACCCTCCCGCTGGCCCGGCCGCTGGAGCTGCTGTCCGACCGCCCCAACCGGCTCATCGACCCGGAGATACGCAAGTACTTCCGGGACGTCGCCGACCACCTCGCCCGGGTCACCGAGCAGATCGCCTCCTTCGACGCGCTGCTCGACTCGATCCTCCAGGCCCATCTGGCGCAGGTCTCCACCGCCCAGAACGAGGGCATGCGCAAGATCAGCGCCTGGGTCGCCATCGTCGCCGTCCCCACGATGGTCTGCGGCATATACGGGATGAACTTCGACCGGATGCCGGAGCTGCACTGGCGCGTCGGCTATCCGCTGGTCCTGGTCGTCATCGCCGTGACCTGCGTGGCCATGTACCGCGCGTTCCGCAGGAACGGCTGGCTGTGAACCGCGCGGCACCCCCTCCGGGAACCCCGGGGCACCGCTTTCCGGAACGCCGGGAGGGCGCCCCGCGGTGAGGGGCGCCCTCCCGGGCGGGTACCGGCGGGGTGCTAGAGCACCAGCGACAGCAGCAGCAACAGCACCAGCCCGACGACGGAGATGATCGTCTCCATCACCGACCAGGACTTCAGGGTCTGCCCGACGTTCATCCCGAAGTACTCCTTGACCAGCCAGAACCCTGCGTCGTTGACGTGGCTGAAGAAGAGCGAGCCGGCGCCGACCGCGAGCACGACGAGGGCCGTCTGCGGCGTGGACATGTCGGCGGTGAGGGGGCCGACGAGCCCGGCCGCCGAGACGGTGGCCACCGTCGCGGAGCCGGTCGCCAGCCGGATGCAGACGGCGATCAGCCAGCCGAGCAGCAGCGCCGGGATCGACCAGTCCTCGGACAGGTCCAGGATCATCTGCCCGATGCCGACGTCCACCAGGGTCTGCTTGAAGCCGCCGCCCGCGCCGACGATCAGCAGGATGCCCGCGATCGGGCCGAGCGAGCTCGCCACGGTGGAGGACATCCGGTCCTTGGTGAAGCCCGCGGGGCGTCCCAGGGTGAACATCGCGACCAGTACCGCCACCAGGAGCGCCGTCATCGGGTCGCCGATCACGTCCATGACCCGCTGGACGGTGTCCTCGGGGTCGTCGACGACGATGTCGGCGAGCGCCTTGGCGAGCATCAGCACGACGGGCAGCAGCACCGTGGCCAGCGTGCCGCCG
This sequence comes from Streptomyces sp. AA1529, assembly GCF_000280905.1. Lineage (GTDB taxonomy): Bacteria > Actinomycetota > Actinomycetes > Streptomycetales > Streptomycetaceae > Streptomyces. The sequence continues at coordinate 40,701 of NZ_ALAP01000049.1, forward strand.
AAGCCGGGGCGCCGGTCCGGTTCGGCGTCGGCCCGCTCGGGCACGACCCCTTCGGGCGGTGTGGTGTCGACCCAGCGTGCGGCCACCTTGCCGAACAGCGGACCGGCCACGATCAGGGTGGGGATGCCGACGACGAGGCCGAGGGCCAGCGTCACGCCCAGGTTGGCGTCCATCGCGTCGATGGCGACGAGCGGGCCGGGGTGCGGGGGCACCAGCCCGTGCATCACCGACAGTCCGGCGAGCGCGGGGATGCCGACGCGCATCACCGAGTAGTTGCCGCGCTTGGCCACCAGCAGTACCACCGGGATCAGCAGTACCAGTCCGACCTCGAAGAACATCGGCAGCCCGACGATGCCCGCGATCAGCGCCATCGCCCACGGGATGCTGCGCCTGCTCGCCCTGGCCAGGATCGTGTCCACGATCTGGTCGGCACCGCCGGAGTCGGCGAGCAGCTTGCCGAGGATGGCGCCCAGCGCGATGAGCACGCCGACGCCGGAGACGGTGTCTCCGAGGCCGGTGCTGAAGCTGGCGATCACCTTGTCCAGCGGCGCGGCGGCCGCGCCGCCCAGCGCGAGGGTGCCGACGGTCAGCGCCAGGAAGGCGTGCAGCTTGAACCGGGTGATGAGTACGACGATGACGGCGATGCCGACGAGGGCGGCGATCCCCAACTGGACGTTGCCGGCGGAGGTGATGGGGTCCGGTTGCTGCGACCCCGCGGCCAGCATCTCGGCACTGAGATGGCGCACGGCTCTTCCTTCTTCGTGGGTGGTGATGTGTGGCGGGAACGGGTCAGGGGTTGCTGACCAACTGGTCGGTATGAGTGGGGGAGAGGCGGCCCAGCGTCGCCAGGGCGTGCCGGGTGACCGCGGGGGGTCCCGGCGCGACGTCGACGGCGGCGCCCGGCTCGTCCGGTGCCAGCGGTTCGAGCGTGGCGAACTGCGAGTCCAGGAGCGTGACGGGCATGAAGTGGTCCGACCGCCCGGCCATCCGCTCGGCGATCAGCGCGCGGTCGCCGGTCAGATGCAGGAAGACGACACCGGGTGCCGCGGCCCGCAGCCGGTCGCGGTAGCCGCGCTTGAGCGCCGAGCAGCTCACGACCCCGCCGCGCCCCTGGTGGCGGTGCGCCCAGGCGCCGATGGCGTCGAGCCAGGGTGCCCGGTCGGCGTCGTCGAGCGGGGTTCCGGCGGACATCTTGGCGACGTTGGCGGGCGGGTGGAAGGCGTCGGCCTCGGCGTAGGGCACGTCGAGTGCGTCGGCGAGCAGGCGTCCCACGGTGGTCTTGCCGGTGCCCGCCACTCCCATGACGACGACCACGGCGTCGGCGGCGGGGTGCACCGCCGGGTCGGCCGTCGGGCCGGTCGGCCCCTCGACCGGCTCCACCGCCGGTCCGGGTGCCGTGTCGGCCACCGGGTCGAGCCCCGTGTCCTGCTCGGACCTTTTGCTCCGCACCGCTCTCACCGTCCTCGTCGACCTCGCTCGGCGCGCAGGACACTCAACCCCATAGGTCACATGTATTCAATAGCTGGAAGCGATGTAGTCATACTTATTCGCCGTGACGAGAAGCACGTAGGCTGAGCGTCCCGGGCACTCGTCGAGTGCGCGGGGAGGGGTGGAGACAAGTCGGGAGAGGCATGACCAGCCAGGACGACGGCGCCGACCGGGAGTACGGCCCGGTGGACCCGCACCGCGGGGACGGCGGGGACGGTGCGGACGGGCCGGACGCCGCGGGTGCGGACGGCGCGAAGCGCGGTCGGGGGGTGCGCCGCGAGCGCGGGCTGCACGCGCGGATGCTCGCCTCGCTCGGCCCGGCGATCACGGCCGGTGAGTACCCGCCCGGCACGGTGCTGCTCACCGAGGAGCTGGCCGCCCGCTACGAGGTCTCCCGCACGGTGGCGCGGGAGGCGGTGCGGGTGCTGGAGTCCATGCACCTGGTCGAGTCGCGCCGCAGGGTCGGGGTCACCGTGCTGCCGACCGAGCAGTGGAACGTCTACGACCCGCAGGTGATCACCTGGCGGCTGGCCGGTGCCGACCAGGGGCGCCAGTTGCGCTCCCTCACGGTGCTGCGATCCGCCGTCGAGCCGGTCGCGGCCCGCCTCGCCGCCGAGCAGGCCACTCCGGAGGAGTGCGCCGCACTGACCGAGTACGCGCTGGGCATGGTCGCCACTTCGCGCGGGCGGCAGCTCGACAACTACCTGGTGCACGACATCGCCTTCCACCGCGCCGTGCTGCGGGCCTCCCGCAACGAGATGTTCGCGCGGCTCGGCGACGTCGTCGCGGCTGTCCTCACCGGCCGGACCCAGCACGAGGTGATGTTCAGCGACCCCCGCCAGGAGGCCGTCACCCTGCACGTCCAGGTCGCGGAGGCCGTCCGGGAGGGGGACGGTGCCCGCGCGGAGCGCGTGATGCGCACCATCACCGAGGACGCGATGGCCGAGCTGGACGTGCTGGCACCCTGATCGCCCGCCGGGGCGCCGTCCCCGGTGCCCGGCCCGGTCCCGGCCCGGTCCCGGCCCGGTCCCGGCCCGGTCCCGGCCCGGTCCCGGCCCGGTCCCGGCCCGGTCCCGGCCCGGTCCCGGTTCCCGTCCCGCCGCCTCCGGTCCGGTCCCGGCCGGGCCGCGGGGACGTCGTCCCGCCGGGTACGGGGCATCCTGTCGCCTTCGGGCATCGTCGGGCGCGGTTGCGGCGTCCGTCTCGGTGACGGCGGTCGGCGCGTTCCCCGGGGTGGTCCGGCCGCCGCCCACTGGTTAAGCTCACACAGAAGTTCTCTTGCGGA
>NZ_ALAP01000050.1 GCF_000280905.1 Streptomyces sp. AA1529
AGCCCGGCCGCCGCCCCCGCGGGCGTGGTCGCGCTGGCCCCGTTCCGTACCCGGCCGGCGGCGCTGGCGCTGCCCGTTCCGCGCGTCGACGCCACCGACCCCAACGCGGGTTTCCTCGCCGGGCTGTCGGCCTCTTCGCCGGCCGAGCTGCTCACCGCGCTGGAGGGGGCACCGGCCGACTCACCGGAGCTGCGGCTGCGTACCCTGCGCGCCCTGCTGGAGAGCGACGCGGGGCAGGAGGGCGCCGGGGCCGCACTCGACGCGCTGGACGCCCTGGAGGCCCGGCACGCCGACGACTGGCGGGTCGTGTGGTACCGCGGCCTGGCGGCGCTGGCGACCGGCGACCGGGAGACCGCGGCGCTCTCCTTCGACGCCGTCTACGACGCGTTCCCCGGCGAGCCCGCGCCCAAGCTGGCCCTGGGCTGCTGCGCGGAGGTGCTCGGCCAGTCGGACAACGCCGCCGAGTACTACCGGCTGGTGTGGACGACCGATCCGTCGTATGTGAGCGCCGCGTTCGGGCTGGCCCGGGTGCGGCTGGCGACCGGCGACCGGCCGGGCGCCGTCCGGGTGCTGGAGTCGGTGCCGGAGTCCTCCATCCACTACACCGCCGCGCGCATCGCGGCGGTGCGCGCCCGGCTGCGGCAGCGCTCGCCGCACGAACCGCTGCTGGAGGAACTGCGCGCGGCTGCCCGGCAGGTGGCCGATCTCCAGCACGTCGGCCTGGACGAGGTGCGCCGCCACGAGCTGACCTGCGAGGTACTCGGGTGCGCACTCGACTGGCTGCTGTGCCAGGCTGTTCCCGCCCGGGGGGCCGCTTCCTCCGGGACCGCACCTGCGGGTGCGCCGGGAGCACCGCCGGGTGCCGGGGTACGGCTGTTGGACAGTCCGCTCACCGAAGAGGGGCTGCGCTTCGGCCTGGAGCGCTCCTACCGGCTGCTGGCCCGGCACGCGCAGAGCGGAACCGCGAGGATCGAACTGGTGGAGCGGGCCAACCGTTTCCGCCCCAGGACGTGGGTGTGACCATGCCTCAGTTGGACCGACTCTCCGCCTGCCCGAGCTGTGCGGAACCGCTCGAGGAGGGCGACCGCTTCTGCGGCGCCTGCGGTGCGGACCTGGCAGCCGCCGCGCGGGGCCTCGCGGCCGGCCGCGGCACCCCTCCGGCGCCGCGGCGGGAACCCACGCTCCCGGACGGCCTCCCGGCGGCTGTGCCGCCCGGCCGGGACGTCCCGTCGCCGCCTCCGGTGCCGCCGCCTCCCGCGGCGCCGCCGCAGGCCGGCCAGGCGCCTCCCCCGCCTCCCGCGCCTCCCGCGCCTCCCGCGGCGCCGGGTGCGCCCGTCGGCGGCCCGGGCCCGGTGCCCCCGGTCCCGAGCGTGCCG
>NZ_ALAP01000051.1 GCF_000280905.1 Streptomyces sp. AA1529
AGGAGCTGGTCGGGGACCGCTTCTGCGACGTCGTCGGCGTGCACAGCGACCGGGTGCGGCTGCAGCGCCAGCTCCCCGCCGAGGACCTGTTCGGCGGAGCCCGGCGGCTGGACGCCATCGGCATCGGCCTCAACCTGCTGGTGCAGAACTACAGCGGGCGGCGGCTGGTCCGGCTGGCGGAGGCGGGCTGCCGGGTGCGGTTGCTGTTCCTGAACCCGGCCAGCAGCGCGGTCAAGCGGCGGGAGCGGGAACTGGGACTGAAGAAGGGTGAGCTGGCCCGCTCGGTGGAGACCAACATCCTGCACATGCGCAGGGTGCGCTCCCGGCTGCGGGACCAGGCGGCCTTCGAGATCCACGTCTTCGACGAGACGCCGCGGTTCACCGCGTACCTGGTGGACGCGGACGGCGCGGACGGACTGGCGGTCGTCCAGTCGTATCTGCGCGGTGCGCGGGGGATGGAGACACCGGTCCTGGTGCTGCGCGGGCCGGGCCGCACGGTGTCCGCGCGCGGTGTGGGCGAGGGCGTGCTCTTCCCCACCTACCGGGAGGAGTTCGACGCCTTCTGGGCCGACTCGCGCCCGGTGTCGTAGCCGACGGAGCCGGGGTGCGGCGGGTGGCCGCCGGGGGAGTGCGGCACACGGTGCGCGCGGTGTCGTGTGTCACAGTCCGCCAAGTCACTTGAGCCGCACCGGGCAATCCGACAGTGTTTCGAAACGATCCACCGCGGATCGCCGGACCCCACACTCGGAGGACTCCCTCGGCATGGCACACCACGGGGCACGCCACACGAAACGCCGGATATCCGTCGCACTCGGCGCCGCTGTCGCCCTGGCGGGCGGAGCGACGCTGCTGACGCTCCCCGCCGACGCCGCGCCCCCCGAGGGCACCGTCCTCGGCGCGGGGGCCCGGGGCGCGGTCGAGGGCGACTACATCGTGCTGCTGAAGCGGGACGCCGCCGCCCGCACCCGTTCCGCGGCGGCCACCGAGGCCCGCGACCTGGCCGGGAAGTACGGCGGGAAGGTCGAGCACACCTACCACGCCGCGCTGGACGGCTGGTCCGCCGAGGGGCTCAGCCCCCGGGACGCCCGGCGCCTGGCGGCGGACGACAGGGTCGCGAAGGTCGTCCAGAGCCGCGTGATCACCGGCCAGGAGACCCAGACCGAGCCGCCGTCCTGGGGGCAGGACCGGGTCGACCAGCCCACACCGGAACTCGACGAGAAGTACACCTACCCCGACAGCGCGGGCGAGGGCGTCACGGCGTACGTGGTCGACAGCGGTGTGCGGGTCAGCCACGAGGACTTCGGCGGCCGCGCCGTCGACGGCTACGACGCCGTGGACGACGACGCGACCGCGCAGGACGGCGCCAACCACGGCACCCACGTCTCCGGCACCCTCGCGGGCACCGAGTACGGCATCGCCAAGAAGGCGAAGATCGTCGCCGTGCGCATCCTGGGCGACGACAACAAGGGCACCACGGCCGACGCCGTCGCCGGCATCGACTGGATGATCGAGGACCACGAGGACGACGGCGGCCCCGCCGTCGCCAACATGAGCATCGGCGGCTTCAAGGACTACGCGCTGGACGAGGCCGTCGAGCGGGCCGTCGACGCGAACATCACCTGCGTGGTGGCCGCCGGAAACGACGGCGGCGACGCCTCCGCCGCCTCCCCGGCCCGGGTGCCGGATGCCCTCACCGTCGCCGCGAGCGACCAGCAGGACCGGCGCACGGAGTTCTCCAACTACGGCAAGAGCGTCGATCTGTTCGCCCCCGGCATCGATGTCGTCTCGGCCAGCAACAAGAACGACACCGCCAAGATGGCCGGCTGGGGCACCTCCATGGCGACCCCGCACGTCGCGGGAGCGGCGGCGCTCTATCTGAGCCGGCACCGGGACGCCACCCCCGCCCAGGTCACCGAGGCGCTGCTCGACGGCGCCACCGACGGCGCCCTCTCCGGCATCGGAGACGGATCACCCAACAAACTACTGCGCGTGGTCAGGTGACACACATTCACGGTCAATTCTGAGCCCCGCCCGTGCGTAACCCCGGAATTCCGGGTAAGCGCACCTCCAGGCCCGCCGCGCCCTTCCCCCACGGGGCACGGCGGGCCTGTTGCGTGCCGGCGAGGCGGTGCCGACCGCCGACGGGCGGCACCGGGCACGCCCGGACAGCCCGATCACGCAGCGGCACCGACCGCCGCGCCCCCGCCGGAGGCGACGGCCGCGTAACGCTCCAGAACCACCCGTGCCACCTCCGGGGCCGCACCCAGCACCGGCGCGAGCACCTCGGCACCGGCCTCCCGGGCACCGGCCTCGATGCGGTCGGGCAGCCGGCCCGGGGCCAGCACGTAGGGCGCGACGGCCACCCGGCCGGCACCGGCGGCGCGCAGCTCCCGCACCGCCTCGGCCGTGCCGGGCCGAGCAGCGGAGGCGAACGCAGGTCGCACGGCACACCAACCGGTGGTTCGCCGCCACTCCCGCGCCATGTCGGCGATCACTGCGCTCGCCTCCGGGTCCGAGGAACCGGCGGACGCCAGGACGACGCCGGTCGAGGGCGCGTCGCCGGGGTCCAGCCCGGCCGCGCGCAGCCGCCGCTCCAGGGCGGCGGTCAACAGGGGGTGCGGGCCCAGCACCGCCGACTGCCGGACCGCCAGGTCCGGCAGCGCGGCGGCCACCTCGGCCAGCACCGCGGGGAGGTCCGTCTTCGCGTGGAAGGCCCGGGTCAGCAGCAGGGGGACGGCCACGGCCTCGCGTGCCCCCGCCGCGTGCAGTTCCTCCAGCGCGGCGGGCACCGAGGGGGAGTCGAAGTCCAGATAGCAGGCCGCCACCCGGACGCCCGGCAGCAGCAGCCGGACCCGCGCGGCGAGCGCTTCGACCGTCGCGGAGTGCCGCTCGTCGCGGCTCCCGTGCGCGACGAGCAGCAGCGCGGGCGCGGAGGGGTACGGTGCGGTGGGCATCAGCGCAGCAACCCCCGATGGCGCAGCACCCGCCGCTCGAGGGGTGCGAAGACGAGCAGTTCGATGCCGATGCCCACCAGCAGGATCAGCAGGATCGCGCCGAGCACCAGCGGCATGTCCTGGTAGGCACGCCCCGTCTCCAGCAGCCGGCCCAGCCCCACGCCCAGCTCGGGCGAGGTGGCGATCAGCTCGGCCGCCATCAGGGAGCGCCAGGAGAACGCCCACCCCTGCTTGAGCCCCGAGATGTAGCCCGGCAGCGCCGCGGGCAGCAGTACGTGCCGTACGCCGCTCAGTCCGGTGGCGCCCAGCACGGTGCCCGCGCGCAGATGCAGCGGGTCGATCCGGTCGACTCCGGCGACCAGGCCGTTGGCGATGGAGGGCACGGCACCCAGCAGTACCACGGCGTAGATCGTCGCGTCCGTCAGTCCGAACCAGATGATCGCCGCCGGTACCCACGCCACCGAGGGCAGCGACTGCAGTCCGGAGAGGATCGGTCCGATGGCGGCCCGCACCGGCCGGACCCGCGCCACCAGCAGCCCCAGCGGGGTGCCCGCCAGCAGCGCGACCGCGAAGCCCAGCGCGCCGCGCGAGACGCTCTGCCAGACGATGCCCAGGATGGTGCCCTTGTACCACTCCTCGGCCAGCGCGTCCCACACCATCAGCGGGCTCGGCAACTGGTAGTCGGGCTTCAGCTCCAGCGCGAACGCCGCCTGCCACAGCCCCAGCACGAGGACGACCGCCACCAGCGGCGGCAGTGCCTTGCGGCGCAGCAGCACCGGCAGCGGGGTGCGGGAAGCGGTGCGGGTGTCGAGCGCGTCGAGTCCCGCCTCCAGCCCGGCCAGGTCTCCGCCGGGTCCGCCGTCCTGCTCCCGGCGGTCGGCGGCCGGATCCGGCGCCGCGGCGGGCGGTGCCGCCGGTCCTTCCCCGGTCTTCGGGCGCGTCTCAGTGTCGGCCATGGCGGCGGATCTCCCCCCGGAGCTGTTCGGTGATCTCGACGGACAGCGCGGCCACGTCCGCGTCCTCGATGCGGCGCGGGTGCGGAATGTCCACCTGCCACTCCCGGGCGACCCTCCCGGGCCGGGAGGAGAGCAGGACGACGCGTTCCGCCAGGCGGACCGCCTCCCGGACGTTGTGGGTGACGAACAGGACGGCGACGTTCGTCTCCGCCCGGACGCGGGTCAGCTCCTCGTGCAGCACGTCCCGGGTGATGGCGTCCAGCGCGGCGAACGGCTCGTCCATCAGCAGCAGTTCGCTGTCCTGCGCCAGGGCGCGGGCCAGCGCGACCCGCTGCCGCATCCCGCCGGACAGCTCGTGCACCCGCTTGCGGTGCGCGCCGTTGAGCCGGACGAGCTCCAGCAGCCGCTCGGCCTCCGCCGGGCGCTCGGCCTTGGGCATCCCGCGCAGCTTGAGCGCCAGCTCGATGTTCCCGCCCGCCGTCAGCCAGGGGAAGAGCGCATGCTCCTGGAACATCAGCGCCGGGCGCCCGCCGGGCACCTCGACGGTGCCCGAGCTGGGTGTGTCCAGCCCGGCCACCAGGTTGAGCAGGGTGCTCTTGCCGCAGCCGGAAGCGCCCAGCAGGGTGACGAACTCGCCGTCGGCGACGTCGACGCTGATGTCGTCGAGCACCTGCTGGGGGCCGAACGACTTGGAGACGCGCGTGATCCGCGCTGCGGGGCGCGTCGTGGTGGTCGCGGTCACTGTTTCACCTCCTGCGGTGGTCATGGGCGCTCACCGTGCTCCGAGCCCGGCGTCCGAGACGGTGGGGCGGCCCTCGTGCCGCAGCACCCGGTTCAGCGGGGCGAGGTCGTAGATCCCCTTCAGCCGCGGCTTCTTCAGCAGCCCGGCCGAGACCGCGTGGTCGGCCTGCTCGCGCAGCGTGGCGGCCAGCGGATCGTCGGTCACCTCGATCCGGGCGAATGCGGAGTCGAGGACCTTGCCGGGCAGTGGCTTGCCCGCGTCCCGCCGCAGCGCCCGGTTGATGCGCTCCTTGGCCGCCTCCGGGTGCGCGCGGATCCACGCGTTGGTCCTGACCGAGCCGCGCAGCACCGCCTCGACCGCCTTCGGATGCTGCCGGAGGAAGTCCTGGCGCACCACCAGGTTGGTGGTGACGAAGGATCCTCCCGGCCACAGCTTCTTCTCGTCCAGCAGGACCTTGCCGCCCCGGCCGGCCAGCACGGAGGCGGTCGGTTCGGGTACCCAGGCTCCGTCGATGCCGCCCTGCCGGAAGGTGGTGGGGATCTCCTTGTTGTCCTGCCGCAGCACCGAGGTGTCGCCCGCGCCCGTCTGCGGGTCGACGGTGAGGCCCTTGGTCTTGAGGTAGTGCAGCAGCGCGGCGTCCTGGGTGTTGCCCAGCTGCGGGGAGGCGATGCGCTTGCCCTTCAGATCGCCGAGCGAGGAGATCTTCCGCGGATCGACGACCAGCGAGGCGCCCCCGGAGGTGGCGCCGGAGACGATCCGCAGATTCCTCCCGCCGGACTGCGTGTATCCGTTGACCGACGGCGAGGGCCCCACCCAGGCCAGGTCCACGGCCTTGGCGTTGAGCGCCTCGATCGCCGCCGGACCCGCGTTGAAGACCTGGGTGCGCACGCGGGTGCCGCCCAGCTCCTCCGGGATCTGCCCGCCCGAGCGCAGTCCGACCAGCGCCGTGGCGTGGGTGACGTTGGGGAAATAGCCGATCCTCACCGCGTCCAGCCCGTCGACCTTGCGGCCTCCGGCGGCCGCCGGGTCGGCCTGCTCCACGGCCTTGGACCCGTAGCCGCAGCCCGCGGCGCACAGCAGCGTGGAGACGACCAGCAAGGCGGTGCGGGGGCGGCCGGAGGACCGGCTGCGCGGAGCGCGGAGACGGGGCACGGGGAAGTCCTCTCGAGCGGGGAAGGGGGGATGTCGGCGGGGACGGTGCGCGCGGGTCGGCGCTCGTCACCTGCCGCAGCGCCCCACTCCGCCCTGGCCGCTGCCGCGTGCGCCGCTGCCGATGCGGCCACCGGTCTGGTCGAAGGTCGAGAAGACCTCTCCTGGAATGCCCATCGGCCTAGAAGTCCCAGTCGCCTTCGGGCGCCTCGGCGGCCGGTGCGTCCGCGTCGGCGAACGCCCCGCCGGCCATGCCCGCGGTCAGCGTGCTGCCGTCGGCCGGATCGATCAGCAGGAACGATCCGGTGCGCCGCGAGTCGGTGTACGGGTCGACGGGCAGGGGTTCGGCGGTGCGCAGGACGACGCGGCCGATGTCGTTGGCGGCCAGCTCGCCGGGTTCCGGGTGCTGCGAGAGGTCGGCCAGGGTCAGCCGCGACGGGATCTCCTTGACCAACGCCTTGACGGTGCGGGTGGTGTGCTTGAGCAGCACCCGGTCGCCGGGGCGCAGCGGCCGGTCGTGCAGATGGCAGACGGTCGCGGTCAGGTCCTGACTCGGCCGCACCGAGGCGTCCGCGGGGGCGAGCAGGTCGCCGCGCGAGATGTCCAGGTCGTCGGCGAGCCGGACGGTGATCGACTGCGGGGCCCAGGCCACGTCGACCGGGCGGCCCAGCACGTCCAGTGCCACGACGGTGCTGCTGCGGCCCGACGGATGCACGGTGACCCGGTCCCCGACCCGCAGCACACCCGAGGCCAACTGGCCCGCATAGCCCCGGTAGTCGGGGTGCTCGGCGGTCTGCGGCCGGATGACGTACTGCACGGGGAAGCGCGCCGGGTCGTCGGTCGGGTCGTGGGTGACCGGCACCGTCTCCAGGTGCTCCAGCACGGTAGGCCCGCTGTACCAGCCCATGTGCGCGGAGGGCGCGACCACGTTGTCGCCCTCCAGCGCGGAGATCGGCACGGCCGTCACCTCCGGCACCCCGAGGGAGGTCGCGTAACGGGAGAACTCGTCCGCGATCGCGGCGAAGACGTCCTCGGCGTAGCCCACCAGGTCCATCTTGTTGACGGCCAGCACCACGTGCGGGACGCGCAGCAGCGCCGCCACGGCGGCGTGCCGCCGGGTCTGCTCGACGACCCCGTTGCGCGCGTCCACCAGGACGACGGCCAGTTCCGCGGTGGAGGCACCGGTGACCATGTTCCGGGTGTACTGCACATGGCCCGGCGTGTCCGCCAGGATGAACCGCCGCCTGGGGGTGGCGAAGTAGCGGTAGGCGACGTCGATGGTGATGCCCTGCTCCCGCTCGGCGCGCAGCCCGTCGGTGAGCAGCGCCAGGTCGGGTGCCTCCTGGCCGCGGGCCCGGGAGGCCCGCGAGACGGCTTCCAACTGGTCGGAGAGCACCGACTTGGAGTCGTGCAGCAGACGGCCCACCAGAGTGGACTTGCCGTCGTCGACGCTTCCGGCGGTCGCGAACCGCAGCAGTGAGGTGGCCGCCAGTGCCTCTGCGGCGTGGCCGGCTCCGGCTGTCGTACTCATCTCTAGAAGTAGCCTTCCCGCTTGCGGTCTTCCATCGCGGCCTCGGAGAGCTTGTCGTCCGCCCGGGTGGCGCCGCGCTCGGTCAGCCGGGAGGCGGCGATCTCCGTGATCACCTTCTCCACCGTGTCCGCGTCCGAGTCCACGGCGCCGGTGCAGGACATGTCGCCGACGGTGCGGTAGCGCACCAGGCGCTTCTCCACCCGCTCCCCGTCCGCGGGGCCGCCCCACTCGCCCGGGGCCAGCCACATACCGGACCGGGAGAAGACCTCCCGGTGGTGCGCGTAGTAGATCGCGGGGAGCGCGATGTCCTCTCGCGCGATGTACTGCCAGACGTCCAGCTCGGTCCAGTTCGACAGCGGGAAGACCCGCACGTGCTCGCCCGGGGCGTGCCGTCCGTTGTAGAGCTGCCACAGCTCGGGGCGCTGGCGGCGGGGGTCCCAGCCACCGAACTCGTCCCGCAGCGAGAAGACCCGTTCCTTGGCCCGCGCCTTCTCCTCGTCGCGGCGCCCGCCGCCGAAGACCGCGTCGAACCGGTGCTCGCCCAGGGCCTCCAGCAGCGGCAGTGTCTGGAGCGGGTTGCGGGTGCCGTCCGGGCGTTCGCGCAGCGTGCCGGCGTCGATGTACTCCTGCACCGAGGCCACGAACAGCCGCAGCCCGTGCTCGGCCACCGTCTCGTCCCGGAAGCGCAGCACCTCGGGGAAGTTGTGCCCGGTGTCCACGTGCAGCAGCCCGAAGGGCGGCGGCGCCGGGGCGAACGCCTTCAGCGCCAGGTGCAGCATCACGATCGAGTCCTTGCCGCCGGAGAAGAGGATCACCGGCCGCTCGAACTCGCCCGCGACCTCGCGGAAGATGTGCACCGCCTCCGACTCCAGCGCGTCCAGATGCGTCAGCGCGAAGGGGTTGTCGGTCTCCTCCGGTGCGCTCACCGCCGTGGTCATAGCAGTCCCCTCTCCTTCAGCAGCGTGTGCAGGGCCGCGGCCGACTCCGCCACCTCGCGCCCGTGGGTGAGCAGGCGCAGGTCCGGATCCGCCGGTTCCTCGTACGGGTCGTCGACCCCTGTCAGTCCCGTCAGTTCGCCGGCTGCCTGCTTGGCGTACAGGCCCTTCACGTCCCGCTCCGAGCACACCTCGACGGGCGTCGCCACATGCACCTCCAGATAGGGGGTGCCCTCGGTCATGTGCCGCTTGCGGACCGCCTCGCGGCTGTCCGTGTACGGCGCGATCACCGGGACCAGCACGATCACCCCGTGCGAGGCCAGCAGCTCGGAGACGAAGCCGATGCGCTGCACATTGGTGTCCCGGTCGGTCCGCGAGAAGCCGAGCCCCGCGGAGAGGAAGGTGCGGATCTCGTCCCCGTCCAGCACCTCGGTGCGGTGCCCCTCGCCGCGCAGCCGCTCGGCGAGTGCCGTCGCGACGGTCGTCTTGCCCGCGCTCGGCAGGCCGGTCAGCCACACGGTCGCTCCGCGCGCCCCGCTCATCGGACCCCCTCGGTCGTCCGTCCGTCTCTCCGCTTCCGTCTTCCGCGCGTGCGCCGCGGCGGTCACAGGTGCAGCCCGCACTCGGTCTTGCCGCTGCCGGCCCAGCGACCGGCGCGGGCGTCCTCGCCCTCCAGCACCCGGCGGGTGCAGGGGGCGCAGCCGATGGAGGCGTAGCCGTCGCTCAGCAGCGGGTTGGTGAGCACGCCGTGTTCGGCGATGTAGTCGTCCACGTCCTGCTGGCTCCAGCGGGCGATGGGGGAGACCTTGACCTTCTGCCGCTTCTCGTCCCAGCCCACGACGGGGGTGCCCGCGCGGCTCGGCGACTCGTCGCGGCGCAGCCCGGTCGCCCAGGCGTCGTAGTCGCGCAGCCCCTCCTCCAGCGGCTGCACCTTCCGCAGCGCGCAGCACAGGTCGGGATCGCGGTCGTGCAGCGCGGGACCGTGCTCGGCGTCCTGTTCGGCGACCGTCCGGCGGGGCGTGAGGGTGACGACGTCCATGTTCATGACGGCCTGGACGGCGTCGCGGGTGCCGATGGTCTCGGGGAAGTGGTAGCCGGTGTCGAGGAAGACGACGCGCACCCCGGGGAAGGCCCGGGAGGCGAGGTGCGCCACGACGGCGTCCGCCATGGAGGAGGTGACGCAGAACCGGTGCCCGAAGGTGTCGGCGGCCCAGCGCAGCACCTCGAGTGCGTCGGCCTCCTCCAGTTCCCGGCCCGCCTGCTCGGCCAGCGGCCGCAGCTCGTCGGAGGAACGCCGGGCTATGTGCGCGGTGCTCATGAGTCGGAGCCCTCTCCGTGGAGACCGTCGGTGTGTGCACCGTCATGGTGTGCCGCCTGCAGCCCGGAGGCCAGCAGTCCGAGGAACTTCAGCCGGAACGCCCGGTTGCAGGCGGCGCACTCCCAGGCGGCGCCTTGGCCCCGGGGCGTCTCCAGCTCGCTGGGGCGCAGGTCCTCGTCCCCGCAGTAGGGGCAGTGGAAGGGTGCGGCACGCTCGCTCACTTGAGGTCCTCCTCCGCGGCGCGCGCCGCCCACTGGGCGAACCGCTCGCCCTCCTCGCGCTGGTCCTGGAAGGCGCGCAGCACGCGCTCGACGTAGTCGGGGAGTTCCGCGGCCGTGACCTTCAGCCCGCGCACCTTGCGGCCGAAGCCCGGGTCCATGCCCAGCGAGCCGCCCAGATGCACCTGGAAGCCTTCCACCTGGTTGCCGTCGGCGTCGGTGACCAGCTGGCCCTTGAGGCCGATGTCGGCGACCTGGATGCGGGCGCAGGAGTTGGGGCAGCCGTTGACGTTGATGGTGACGGGCTGGTCGAAGCCGGGGAGCCTGCGCTCCAGTTCGTCGATCAGCCAGGACCCGCGGCCCTTGGTCTCCACGATGGCGAGCTTGCAGAACTCGATGCCCGTGCACGCCATCGTCCCGCGCCGGAAGACGGAGGGCCGGGTCGTCAGGTCGAGCGCCTCCAGACCCTCGGCCAGCGACTCGACCTGGTCCTCCGGTACGTCGAGCACGATCATCTTCTGCTCGACGGTGGTACGGACCCGGCCCGAGCCGTGTGCTTCGGCCAGGTCGGCGATCTTGCTGAGGGTGGTGCCGTCGACCCGGCCCACCCGGGGTGCGAAGCCCACGTAGTAGCGGCCGTCCCGCTGCCGGTGCACGCCGACGTGGTCGCGCCACTCGCGGGGCGGCTGCGCGGGGGCCGGGCCGTCGGTCAGCTTCCGCCCGAGGTACTCGTCCTCCAGGATCCGCCGGAACTTCTCCGGGCCCCAGTCGGCGACCAGGAACTTCAGCCGGGCGCGGGTGCGCAGCCGCCGGTAGCCGTAGTCGCGGAAGATGCCGGTGACGCCCTCGTGGACCTCGGCGACCTCCTCCAGCGGCACCCACGCGCCCAGCCGCTGACCCAGCTTGGGGTTGGTGGACAGCGCACCGCCGACCCACACGTCGAAGCCGGGGCCGTGCTCGGGGTGCTCCACGCCGACGAACGCCACGTCGTTGATCTCGTGCGCGACGTCCAGCAGCGGCGAACCGGAGACGGCTGTCTTGAACTTGCGGGGCAGGTTGGAGTAGGCGGGGTTGCCCACGACGCGCCGGTTGATCTCCTCGACGGCGGGCGTGCCGTCGATGATCTCGTCGGCGGCGATCCCGGCGACGGGGGAGCCGAGGATGACGCGCGGGGTGTCGCCGCAGGCCTCGGTGGTGGACAGGCCCACGCCCTCCAGCCGCCGCCAGATCTCCGGCATGTCCTCGATGCGGATCCAGTGGAACTGCACGTTCTGCCGGTCGGTGATGTCGGCGGTGCCGCGGGCGAACTCCTGGGAGACGTCGCCGATGACGCGGAGCTGCTCGGTGGTCAGCCGCCCGCCGTCGATGCGGACGCGGAGCATGAAGTACTCGTCGTCCAGCTCCTCGGGCTCCAGCACCGCGGTCTTGCCGCCGCTGATGCCGGGCTTGCGCTGGGTGTAGAGGCCCCACCAGCGCATCCGGCCGCGCAGGTCGGAGCTGTCGATGGAGGCGAAGCCGCGCTGGGCGTAGATCGTCTCAATGCGTGTCCGCACATTGAGACCGTCGTCGTCCTTCTTGGTCTGCTCGTTGCCGTTCAGCGGCGTGAAGTGACCAGCGGCCCACTGGCCCTCGCCGCGGTGGCGTCCTGCCTTGCGGCGGGCGGGGGCTGCGGGGCGCTCGGAGGTGTCGGCCATGGCGGGGGATCCTTCGGGCAGGGGGCGCGGGCGACGCGCGTCGGACGGGTGCGCGGGCACGCCGGGCGGTCCGCACCCGGGTGGAGCGGTTCAGGCGCCCGTACGCAGGGGTTTCGGCGCCGGTTCCGGGCGGCTCGCCCGCGACGATGAGGGCGGCGGCTGCGGATCGGCGGTGCCGGACCGGCGTCGGAGGACGCCGGGAGGGGGCTGTCGGAACGGCGGTGCTGTGACTGTCAGCCCGCCGGACAGATGGCGCTGGACACGCGAACGAGGTCGACGTGACGTCGACTCACCAAGGCGATTCCAGCGCGAGACATGGCGGAAGCCTTGCACGCGCGTCAGATGTCAGTCCACTGCCATCCGTATCCTGGACAAAAGAATCCCGGTGCATGAGATGCAGAGTGGTCCGGGTGCCGTACGGACCGGCACGGCGCGCGGCCGGGGCGAACCCCGCAGCGCCACGACGGCGCAGTTCAGCGAGGCTGTACCGGCCAGTACGGCAGGCCGGGCGCCGGGCCTGCGCACCCGCGGCCGGCACGGTGCACCCCGTGGTCGGCGCAGCGCGTCCGCGGGCCGTCCGTGGCACGGTCGCGCGGGCCGTGCCACGGACGGCCCGCGGGTGGTCCGGATCAGGCCCCGGGCCAGGGCCCGGGCGTCGGGACGTCCGGCTCCTGCTCCGTCTCCGTGCGGTACACGCGGAAGCCGCGGCGCTCGTAGTTGGCGCGCGCATGGGCCCCGTCCCGGGAGCAGGTGTGCACCCGGACCCGGGTGGTCGGCCGGTGGCCCTCCCAGCGGTCGGCCAGGTCCCAGGCGCGTGCCGTCCCGAGACCGAGCAGGTGCCCGCCGAGCCCACGGCCGCGGAAGGCGGGCAGCAGCCCGAAGTAGCTGATCTCCACCGTCCCCTCGGCGGCCTCGCTCGCGCCGTCCAGCTCGATGAACCCGGCGGGCGTGCCCCGGTGGTGGGCGACCCAGGTCTCGACCCCGGGGCGGTCGAGGAAGTCCCGCCACCGCGCGTGCGTCCACGGCAGCCGGTCCACCCAGGTGGTGTCCCCGCCGACCGCCGTGTACAGGAACCGGCTGAACTCCGGGCTGGGCACCTCGGCGCGCTCCACCCGGACGGCGGCGGCATCCTCGGGCTCCCGCGCCGGTACCCGGTCCGCGGCCGAGGTCTGCTCCAGATACCAGGTGGTGACGTCGACGGTCGCACTCATGGGCCCAGCCAACCACGCCGGTCCGGACGGCCTTCCCCGGCCCCCTCAGCGGAGCATGCGCAGCCCTCTGACCCGGTTGACCGCCGCGGCCGTCTCGAAGCGGCGCGGTGCGGCGAAATCCTCGTCCCGAATGCTGAGCAGCGGCCCGGTCGGCCCGTCCGCCAGCACCTCGTCCAGCAGATCGAGGGCCTCGGCCAGCGGGCGGCGGCCGTCCAGCAGTCCGCGCCGCACCATCAGCTCCAGCGCCAGCCCGATCCCGGTGACCTGGCGCGGATCGGCGATCTGCTCGACGGCCCGCAGGTCCACCTCGTGGTCGCCGAAGGTCAGCACGTCCTCGCCGCGGGCGCGGATCCGGGACCGCCCCCGGACCTCCGCGTCCAGGGACGCGGGATCGGGCACCCGCGCGACGACGCCGGGGAAGGACTCCGCCTCGGCGTGCCGCCCGGTGGGCACGGCCGCGATCGAGCGCGCCCGCTCGGTGACGTCCGAGGGGCGGTAGGCGTCCATCATCACGACCCGGTCGGCGACCTCCAGGTAGTCCCCGGACCCGCCCATCACCAGCACGGTCGAGACGTCGTGGTCCCGGTGGAGCGAGCGGATGGTGTCCACCAGCGGGGTCAGCGGTTCGCGGTCCTTGGCGACCAGCGCCTGCATCCGGGCGTCCCGGATCATCAGGTTCGTGGCCGCGGTGTCCTCGTCGATCAGCAGCACCCGGGCCCCGGCCTCCACGGCCTCGCACAGCGAGGCGGCCTGCGAGGTGGACCCGGAGGCGTTCTCCGTGGAGAAGTCCGAGGTGTCCGAACCGTCCGGCAGGTGATCGACGAACGCGTGCACATCCACCCGCTCGACGCGCCGGCCGTCCTCGGCGCGCAGCTTCACCGTCTCGTTCCGCGAGACGACCAACTCGCGCCCGTCACCCGGCACATGGTCCCAGATGCCGGTCTCCAGGGCGCGCAGCAGCGTCGACTTGCCGTGGAATCCGCCGCCGACGACCAGGTTCACGCCCTCCGGCACGCCCATGCCGGTCACCGGACCCGCGTGCGGCAGCTCGATCGTCACCCGCAGCTCGGCGGGCGAGGCGAACGGCACCACACCGCCGCCCGCGGCCGGCCGGTCGTCCACCCCGCTGCGACGCGGCAGCACCGCGCCGTCGGCGACGAAGCCGACCAGCCCGCGCCCCGCCAACGCGTTCCGCAGCGCCACGGAGTCCTCGACCGTCTCGACGAAGCGCTCGACCGCCGCGGCGTCCGACGCCGGGTGACGCAGCGCCTGCTCGACCACCCCGGGCAGCACCCGGCACAGCAGCCGCTCGGCCTCCCGTGCGTCGATCCGCCGCCCGTGCCCCGGAAGGGCCGCACCCAGCCGCAGCGTCACCGAGCCGTCCTCGCCGCTGACGGTGCACGAACTGCGCTCCAGCACCTCCTGGCCGCCCGCGTCCACCCGCAGCGCCTGCTCCCCGCGCACCGCACGCGCGGCCTGCCGCACCAGAAACGAGGCGAGCGCGCGGCGCCGGGTCGCGGTCGTCAGCAGCTCAGGCGGGAGCGCGGCCAGCGGACCCGGTACGTGCACCGCGACACGGGCCGGCGGCGCGTAGGGGTCGGACTGGGCGCGCACCAGCTCCAGGGTCTCCCCGCCGGGCATCTCCCAGCGTCCCACCAGGCCCTTGTAGCGGCCGTACTGCGCGCCCTCCAACGTCCGCAGCTCGGCCGCCAGTCCGGTGCGCGGGCCGCGTGGCCGGTGTTCGCCGTGGTCGGTCCGGTCCGGCCGGCCGCGCGGGGGGCCGCCGTGTCCGTGGGCGCGTTGCCCACCGCGCGGCCCTCCGTGGCCGCCGCGTCCGTAGGGCCGCCCGCCGCCGCGCCGCTGTCCGCCGGCTCCCGAGGACTGCTCCCGCACGCCGCTCGCCTGCCTTCCTGTGTCTCCGGCTGCTCTCCGTCGGCTGTGGTGTCGGCCGCCGGGTGTGCTGCGGCCGCCGACCGTGGTGCGGTCCCGGTGGCCGCCGTGCCGGGGCACCGGGGCCGCGCGGAAACCGACGATACGGTGCCGAACCGACCGGGCCGAAACCTGCCCGCGGTTCGGGACGTCCGCGCACCCCGGCCGCGGATCGGCTCGGAGCCGGCCGCGGATCGGTTCGGGGTCGCCGGGGTCGGCCGCTCATCGTTCCGGGGTCGTTCGGTGCACGGTCCGGGGCCGGTCGGGGAGCGGAAGTGCCGCTCGGCACGGCCAAGCATCCCCAGAAGGGGTCAAATTCCGGTACACACCTCCTTATTGGAGAAAACGCCCATATTCTCTCGTTCTATGGGGGCCGTTGCAAGGACGGCTTTCCTCGCCCCCGGCCGACCACCGGGATCACCGCGAGAGAGGGGGCACCATGTCCGCGCTGCGCTGGGCAGCCGCCCTCGGCAACGCCGACTGGCACTTGGCCGCACCCCTGCTCGCCGCCCTCGCGACGGCCTGGCACACCGACATCGCCACCGTCACCACAGGCCTCGCCGCCTACGCGCTCGGCCAGGGGCTCGCGCTGCCGCTGTGGGGCTGGCTGGCCGACCGGTACGGCCCGGGCCGCAGCCTGCGCACCGGACTGCTGGTGGCGGCGGCCGCCTCCGTGGGCTCGGCGCTGTGCCCCGGCCCCGGCTGGTGGATCGCGCTGCGCGCCACCGCCGGCGCGGGATTCGCGACCGTCATCCCCTCGGTGTCGCTCTACTACGGCGGCCTGCGCCCCGCGCAGGCCAGACAGCGCGCGTTCGCCACCCTCACCTCCGTCACCGCCGCCAGCGGCATCGCCTCGCCGGTCCTCGCGGACACCGTGCTGCGCTGCGGCTCGTGGCGGCCGGCATTCGCCGTCATCGCCCTGCTCACCGCGGTCACCGTCTGCCGGATCCGGGCCGCCACCCGCTCCGCCCCCGTCCGGGTGGACATCGGCGGCGCCTACGAGGACCCGCCGGACGCCGTACCGGGACGGCCCACCGCCGCGTACTGCACGGTGCTCGGCCTCGGCGCCGCCGAGGGAGCGGTGATGCTCGGACTGCCCGCCCTCCTCGCCC
Source organism: Streptomyces sp. AA1529 (assembly GCF_000280905.1). Classification (GTDB taxonomy): domain Bacteria; phylum Actinomycetota; class Actinomycetes; order Streptomycetales; family Streptomycetaceae; genus Streptomyces. The sequence continues at coordinate 15,750 of NZ_ALAP01000051.1, forward strand.
CCGCACTGGCCACCGCCGGCAGCCAGGCCTCCACCTCCGCCGTCCTGGTTATCTACGCGCTCGGCGTGCTCACCAGCACCCTGGTGCTGCGCCGCCACGCGCGGGTGTGGGGCCCCATGCGGCTGCTGGCCACCGGCGGGTCGATGGGGGTCACCGGCGCGCTGCTGGCCGCGCTGGTGCCGGGTACGGCCGTCCTGATGCTGTGCGCCGCGCTGCTGGGGACCGCCTGGAGCTACCTCCACACCACGCTGCAGACCTGGCTGCCCTGGCTCCTCCCGGCCCCGGTCCGGGGCCGGGCGGTGTCGCTCTTCTCCGCCTCGGCCATACTCTCCAGCTCCGCGACGGTCGGCCTGACCTCGTCCCTCCTCCAGAACGGGCGGCACGCCACCGTCTTCGCCGCGGGCGGCATCCTGTGCGCCGCGCTCACCTGCTGGACGCTGTACGTCGCCCGCCGCTGGCGGTGAAGCGGCGCGTATCTCCGACGGTGAAGCGGCGGGCGGTGCCGCTCAGCCGGGGTCGCCGCCCGGCACCGGAGCACCGGAGGGCATCCCGGCGGCCACGTACGCGTCGTAGCGCTCCCGCCAGTCGGTGGCCGTGCCGTCGTGCGGCCCGGACGGGGTGCCGCCGGAGAGCAGCTTCACCAGCTCGTCCAGGCACACATCCCAGCCCGCCGCGTTCCGGGCGGCCGCCGACCGCGACTCCAGCACGTCCGTGAGGGCGAGCACGCACCCCTCGCCGCGCCGGGTGAGCCGGAAGAGGAGCTCGTCGTCGCCCCAGGTGTAGGAGAGCCGGTGGGGCGCGTCGAACTCCAGCACCGTGCCGGAGTGGTCCTCGGCGTACGGGTCGCCCGCGAAGTCGACCCGGCCGCCCACCGTCGGCTCCAGGTGCACGGTCGGCGACGGGAACCAGGCCGCCATCCGGCCCGGCTCCGTCAACGCCTGCCACACCTCCTGCACGCCCGCGGGGACCGCACGCTCCAGCTGCACGGCCGGTTCCCCGTCCCGCTCCACGAAGATCCCCAGTTCCACGCTCATCCCACGCTCACGCCCTTCGCCTGGCCCGCTGCCGCGGTGGCCGTCCCGCCGAGTCTCCCGCCGGCCCCGCGCGGCCGCCGCCGGGGCGCGCCCGTCCGGGGGACCGGGCTGCTGAACGCGGCCGCCCTGACCTCGCGGGCGGGGCCGCGCCGTGGAAGACGGCACCCATCCCGGCGTGAACGGTCGATGCAGCCCGGGCTGCTGCCGCCCGCCCAGGACGGCTCCGCGGGGGCTGCCGCCGCGGAGCCGTCGGATTCCGCCTCCGCGGTGGCGGACCGGGCGCTGGTCTCGGGCCACGTCCGTCACTTGGGATCCCGGTGCGCCCGGGGTGCTGCGCCTGCCGTCCGGTCGGCTGGTCCGCGGTCGCGGGCTGCGCCATGCCCTGCCGTCCGGCGTGGAGCCGGAGTTCGGCCTCTATCTGCTGGGGCGGTCTCCGGAGCCGGTGGGCTGGGAGTCCAGATGGCTGCGGTGGCCCGACTTCCGGCTGCCGAGCGACCGGGTCGAGGCCCGGTCCGCGCTGCGTCAGGCGTGGGAGCGGACGGCGGCCGAGCGGGTGGAGGTCGCCTGCGGCGGCGGGGTGGGCCGTACCGGCACTGCTCTCGCCTGCCTGGCCGTGCTCGACGGGGTGCCGGCCGACCGGGCCGTCGGCTACGTCAGGGAGCACTACGCGCGCCGCGCGGTCGAGACCCCGTGGCAGCGCCGGTATGTGCGGCGGTGCCGGCGGCCGTAGCGGGTCTCACCCGGCGTCGCCGCCGGAGGAGTTGCCGCCCGACCCGCTACCGGACCCGCCGCGAGACGCCGGTCCGCCGCCGGTCGCGCGCCGGGCGGCGGCGACCCGGGCCGCGAGCCCGGGGGTGGTGGGCGCCGGGCCAGTAGAGCTGCCCGCAGGCGGTGCAGCGGGTGAACGTGTCGTAGGTGCGCCGGGTGCCGGGCGGGAGCTGCCCGGCGATTTCTTCCTTGGGGACGGGCGCGAGCATTCCGTTGCACGCCGGGCAGCGGGTCCAGGGGGCCAGTGGCGGGGCGAAGCGGTCCAGTACGTCGGTGAGTTGCTCGTCGGGGCGGCTTCCGCGCACATAGGCGCCCAGCCACAGCGCCCGCCGGAGCAGCAGGCCGCGGTCCTGGGTCAGCAGGATGCGATGCTCGCCCGCGGCCTGCTCCACCAGCTCCGGGTCGGCCGCGTCGTTGCGGTAGGCGGTGTCCACGCCCAGCAGCCGCAGGCGCCGGGCCAGCGCCCCCAGGTGCACGTCGAGCACGAAGCGCGGCGGCGAGGGCGCCGAGGGCGGCAGCGGCTGCGGCCGGGGCACGGGGGACAGTTCGATCCGGGCGCCGTCCGGCGGACGGTGGACGGCGGGTACCGGCTCGCCGTCGGCCCGTAGGGCGGACACCTCCGTCAGCGGTACGCCGAGCGACTGCACCACGTGGCCGAGCGAGGCGGCACCGTCATAGGGGCACGGCACTCCGTCCGGGGCGGGGGCCTCCCCGCGCAGCCGCGCGGGGAGGAAGTGGCGCAGCTCCTCGGGGACCAGCACGTGGAGCCGGGCCGCGGCGGCCGGCGGGTGCGGCGGGGTGGTCACCGGCCGCCGTCCCGGGGCGGGGCGGTCACGGGGCCTGGGCCGGTGTCAGGGTGACCATCGGTTCTCGTCCGGCGTCGGAGCAGTCACCGGTCCTCCTCCGCTGCGGGGGCGGTGGTGCGCACCTGGAAGGTGGTGTGCCCCTGCGGTTCCTGCTCGGTGACCCGCACGTCGTCGACGAACGCGGCCGGCGGCCCTTCGCGGGCCCACTCCACCAGGGTGTCGACGTCCTCCGGCGCACCCTCGAACACGGCTTCGACGCTGCCGTCGGGAAGGTTGCGCACCCATCCGCGCACTCCCTGCGTGGCGGCCGTCCGGCGGCAGGTGTCCCGGAAGAAGACGCCCTGCACCTGTCCCGTCACGACGACCCGCCGGGATCGCACAGCCATCGGTTCACTCCCGCCTTCGGTCGGTGCTCCGGCTCTCGGTGGTGCTCCGGTCATGGTCGCGCGAACCCCGCCCCCGGGCATTCCGGTCCCCGAGCCTCTCGCGGGCGCAGCGCGCCGGGCCGAGCCCGGGCTGCCCGCGCGGCGGGATCTGCAGGCGCTCGGCGCCCGTTGCCGTCTTCCGGAGGGGCCCGGCGAGGGAAACAATGAGGCACAGACTGCTCCGTGGCCGGAGGGAAGCGCTCATGGAAGTCCTGCTGATCATCGTGTGCGTCATCATGGTCGTCGCGCTCTTCTCGGACGGGGACAGCGAGGAGCATCCCGGGTGGCGGGACATCCCGAAGCCGCGGGACGACGGCTGGAAGGACCGGCCGCCGGAGATCGACAGGAAGTCCTGGAAGCAGATGCAGCGGCGGAGCGAGCAGATCCGGCGGGAGGTCCGCAAGCAGCCCCCGGACTTCGGCGGCGGTGCCGGCGGGGACTTCGGCCGCGGCAGCGGGGACTTCGGCGGCGACTGAGTTCGCTCGACGCTGACCGCCAGGTCCGGGGTGGTGGAGCCGGCCGTGCCGGAGCGCTTGCCCCGTGGGGGAGGGCGGAACGGCCCGCGCGAGGGGGTCAGCCGCTGTGCTGCCGGGCCCGGCGGGCGGGTGCGGGTGCGGGGGTGCTCAGGTGGCCGGTGGCCAGGTGCTCCAGGAGCCGCAGGAACGTCTCCCGGTCGCCGTCCGGCAGCGCGTCGAGTGCCTGTCCGTGCACCGAGTCCACGATCCGCTGGCTGCGTTCCGCCGTCCGGGCGCCCTTCTCGGTGACGGCGATGATCCGTGCCCGGCGGTCGGTGCCGGAGGGGCGGCGTTCGGCGAGTCCGGCTTTCTCCAGGGCGTCGACGGTGACCACCATCGTGGTCTTGTCCATGTCGCCGATCCCGGCGAGCTCGCTCTGGGTGCGCTCGCCCTCCAGCGCGTGCACCAGCACGCAGTGCATGCGCGCCGTCAGGCCGATCTCCGCGAGCGCCGCCGCCATCCGGGTGCGCAGCACATGGCTGGTGTGGTCCAGCAGGTAGGAGAGGTCCGGCTGGGTACGGGTCGGTGGCGTCATGGCGGTCATGAGGCCAGCCTACCGGGAGGGTCGTCCCCAACAATATCGTCTGCAACAAAACTATCTGCTACGGTCTTGCCTCGTTCCGCTCCCTCCGCCGTGCGAACCGAGAGGCCGCCATGTCCGCATCCGCATCCCCATCCGCAGCCAGAGGCCCCCGCGGCCTCGCACTCGGCGTCATCGCCGCCGGGACCTTGATGATCATCCTGGACGGCTCCATCGTCACCGTGGCCCTCCCGGCCATCCAGCGGGACCTCGACTTCGCCGCCTCGCAGCTGAGTTGGGTCGTCAACGCCTACCTCGTCGCCTTCGGCAGCCTGCTGCTGCTCGCCGGCCGGCTCGGCGACCTGCTCGGCCGCAAGCGGATGTTCCTCGCCGGGACCGGTGTCTTCACCGCCGCCTCGCTGCTGGCCGGGCTCGCCACCACCCCCGGCGTCCTGCTCGCCGCCCGCTTCCTGCAAGGCGTCGGCAGCGCCATGGCGACCGCGGTGGGGCTCGGCATCCTCGTCACCCTCTACCCCGGCAGCAAGGAACGAGCGGGCGCCATAGCCGTCTTCAGCTTCACCGGGGCCGCCGGAGCCTCCATCGGCCAGGTGCTCGGCGGTGTCCTGACCGATCTGCTCACCTGGCACTGGATCTTCTTCATCAACCTGCCCATCGGCGCCCTCGTGTTCGCGCTCGCCCTCCCCTCCCTCCCGGCGGACGCCGGGATCGGACTGCGGGCCGGAGCCGACGGCTGGGGCGCGCTCCTGATCACCTCGGGCCTGATGGCGGGCATCTACGGAGTCGTCAACGCCACCGGCCACGGCTGGGGTTCACCGCACACCCTGGTGCCCGCACTCGCGGGTGCCGCCCTCCTCGCGGGCTTCGCGCTGCGCCAGGTCCGGGCCCGCACCCCGCTGATGCCGCCGCGAGTCCTTCGCTCGCGCAGCGTGGCCGTGGCGAACCTCGTGCAGATGCTGATGGTCGCGGCCCTCTTCTCCTTCCAGATCCTCCTCGCCCTCTACCTGCAGAACGTCCTCGACTACAGCGCCGCGCGCACCGGCATCGCCATGCTGCCCGCCGCCGTGATCATCGGAGCGGTCTCGCTCGGCGCCTCCGCGCGGCTGACCGCGCGGTACGGGGAGCGCGCCGTGCTGCTGACCGGGATCGCGCTCCTGGTCGGCGTGCTGGGGCTGCTCGTCCGGCTGCCGGTGCACGCGCACTACGCCACCGACCTGCTGCCCGTGATGCTGCTCGCGGCAGGCTTCGGCCTGGCCCTGCCCGCCCTCACCTCGCTGGGCATGAGCGGCGCCGACGAGAGCGACGCCGGACTGGCCTCCGGGCTGTTCAACACCACCCAGCAGATCGGCATGGCGCTCGGCGTCGCCACCCTCTCCACCCTGGCGGCCGCCCGCACCGACACCCTGGGCGCCGCGGGCAGCTCCCGCGCGGCCGCACTGACCGGGGGCTATCACGCGGCCTTCGCCACCGGGACCGGGCTGCTCGTCCTGGCGTTCGTCCTCGCGTTCGCGGCGCTCCGCAGGCCCGTGTCCGCAGACGGCACCCCCGCGACACCGGCCCAGGACCCGGCAGCCCCCGCGGAGCAACCCGCGAACTGACCCCCGCCCCTCACGTCCCTCCGGCAGGCAAGGAACCGTCATGCCCGGCCCCGTCCCTCGCCCGCTCACCGAAGCCCCGCTCGGCCGGCTCCTCGCCGGGCAGCGGTCCGGCACGCCGGCCGACGCCCACAGCAGCGGACCTGCGCACCCGGCCACGGTGCTGTACCGCTGGGACACGGCGGCATGCGTCCTGCTGGATCTCCACCACCCGTGATCGCCCCATGTGCCCCCAACGGGGCGAGGCGACCGGGATCGCGCGGGGGCTGCTGCCGGTCCGAGCGATGAGTTCCGGCGACGGATCCGGTCTGCCCCTGTATGACCCGCATCATCGCCGACATCTCGGTCTCCCTGGACGGCTTCGTCACCGGCCCGGACCCCGCTCCCGACAACGGGCTGGGCACCGGGGGAGAGGCCTTGCACACCTGGGCGTTCTCCGACGACCCCGACGACCGCCGCCTCCTGCGCGAGGCGACCGCCCGCTCGGGTGCCGTCGTCCTCGGCCGCCGGCTCTTCGACGTGGTCGACGGGCCCGGCGGCTGGGACGACCGGACCGGCTACGGCGCCGGCGAGGTCGGCAAGCCCGCGTTCTTCGTCGTCACGAGCACCCCGCCGGAGTCGGTGCGGCTCACCGACCTCGACTGGACGTTCGTCACCACCGGCCTGCCGGACGCCGTCACCGCCGCGCGTGCACACGCCGAGGAGGCGTCCTCCAGGAGCGGCACGGACCTGGACGCCGTCCTGATGGGCGGCGGCACACTGCTCGGCTCGGCGCTCGACGCCGGGCTGGTCGACGTGCTGCAACTGCACCTCGCACCCGTCGTGCTGGGCTCCGGGACGCCGCTGTTCACCGGCGGGACGCCGCGCACGCTGGTGCAGCGCGCCGTGACCGCGACCTCGACCGCGACGCATCTGACCTACGACGTCCGCTGACCTGTGGACGTCCGCTGACCAACGAGATCCTCCGAGGCCCGGGGCCTCGGGTCCCGGACCGGTTCGGGGTGCTCCCGCGTGCGTGTCCGCGCTTCCTCGGGCCGGTTTCTTCTCGACAGCGCGCCCGGCGCGTCGCTTCCGCCGCTCCCTGAGTCGTCCTCGTCCGGATTCGCGGCCTCCGGAACAGCACAGCGAGCGCGGGGGCTCCGGCCGCCGGAGGCGGCGAGGTTGCTCCTTGTGGCGGACCGGGGGCCGGGGCCCGCGGAGGGGCCCCGGCGTCACATCGACCTGGTGCAGATCCGATCACCGTCACGGGCGAGCTGCCGACCGGGTCGGGACGACGGCCGGCGCGCCGGACACCAGAGCTTCTCCTGGGGCGGTGACCTGAACTTGCCGGTGCCCCGCATCCGCAGCTCGCCGGACCGTTCGAGCCCGTCCGGGACGGCCCTGACGTTCACCGGCGGCCTGCCCGGAGGGAGTTCGCCCTCTCCCGGGACCGGCTGACTTTTGATGTCCGCGCACCTGTGGGGCATGAGAGATCGCCGACTTCGGTAAACGTGCAGTTCGAGACGCCCACGAGGACGGACACCCCGCACCGGGCGACGACAGAGCGCTCTGCCACGGGTAGTCAAGTTCGTCACTTAGTGACATGATGGCATCAAGTGACGCCGAGGCTTTCCCTTGTCCCACGCATCCGGAGGAGATGAGCACCGTGCACACCGCGATCACCGAGGAGTCGGCAACCGACATGCAGGCGAAGCCCGCGACCGATCATCGCCAGAAGAAGTCCGCTCTCGAGCAGGCCGGTGGCGTCAAGGGCATGGTCTACTCCGCCTTGCCCGCCCTGACCTTCGTCCTCGCCAACAGTGCCCGCGGACTGAAGTTCGCGATCATCGCGTCCGTCGCCCTCGCCCTGGCCCTCACGGTGGAACGCCTGGTCCGCAAGGAGCCGCTCGCACCGGCCTTCGGCGGCCTGTTCGGCGTCGCGATCGCTGCGGGCATCGCCTGGTGGACCGGATCCGCCAGGGACTACTTCGTCATCGGTATCTGGGCCAGCCTGGCGGGCGCCATAGTCTTCATCGCCTCCGTGTTCGTGCGCAGGCCGCTGGCCGGCCTGATCTGGAACTCCGCCACCGGCAAGGGCGACGCCTGGCGCGCGGACAAGTACTCGCGGCTCTACTACGACATCGCCACTCTGGTGCTGGCCGCCATCTTCGCCGCCCGCTTCGCCGTCCAGCAGTACCTGTACCAGGCCGACGAGGTCGGCTCGCTGGGCGTCGCCAAGATCCTCATGGGCTATCCCCTCCTGGCGGTCGGCCTCCTGGTGGTCGCCTGGGCCGTCCGCGCCTCCAACAAGCACCTGAAGGCGATCGGCCTGCTGCCCGCCGAGCGCGGCTGACCACGACCCCGCACACCGGGCGCGGAGCTCCGCCACCTGCCGGCCGGCCCCTCCGGGGGGATCGATCGGAGGGAGGCCGCCGGCTCGACTTCGGCCAGGGCCTTCCTGGTCGTGCGGATGGGCCGGGCGGCGGGTGCGAGCCTCGGTCATGTGCGCCCCAAGTCGTGTCGGCTCGCCGGCTACTTCTGCTCGGGTGGCCGCTCCGAGACCGCGTCGCCGACCGCTCCGCCCGTGGCTCTCCGTACGGCGTTCGCGATCAGCCTGGGGGCGTCGGTGTACTCCCGAGGGTCGACGCCCTCCAGGAGGCCCGCGCCGACATCCTCGTTGATGACCCGGACAGCGGCCGAGGCCGCTGCGGCGTGCATCCGGACGTCCAGATCCCCGGGCTCACGCCCCAGGCGGGCGGCGATGATGCCGACCAGTTCGCGTTCCGCTTCGTCGCAGGCCATCAACCAGGCTGTGCGGAGGGCCGGTTCGGTGTCACCGAGGCGGACCATCTTGACGCCCAGGATGATGTCGACCTGGAATTCCTCGGTCGCCTCGCGGCCGAACCGCTCCGTCTCGGCGGTGAACTGCTCCTCCAGCGAGAGATGCGGGGGCCATCTTCGCAAGGCGTCCATCGACCACTCCACGCTCTGCATCACGATGGGTTCGGCGCAGCTCTCCTTGCTGCGGAAGTGGCGCCAGATGGTGCGCGTCGACAGGCCGACCGCCTCGGCGATCTGGTCGCCGCTGGTGCCGTCCACGCCCTGCTTCCAGAACAGCCGGGCCGCCTCGCGGGAGATCTCCAGGCGTACGCGACGGCGCCGCTGCTCACTCATTCCGCCTCTTCCCTGCTGGGATGACGTGGTCTCGGGCATCATCGCTCCTGGGTTCGCAAGAGAACAGTAAGTGTCATTCTGGCAGTAAGTGACGCCATGTGTCAGCTCAGGCCGCGCGTGCGACCCGCCACGTGTCGGGCTGTCCGTTGCGCGGCGGGCGCGGTGAACGGAGCGGATTGCATTGGATGTCACTTAGTGACACGGTCGTTCAGTGACACGGGGCCCCGTCCGGCTCCGGACGCGCGCTCAGCATCGCCGTCATGAAGGGGAACTCGCATGACCAGCACCCTGCCGCAGCGCATGTACCTGCTCATGTACAACGTCGAGAAGGAGAAGTTCGAGACTCGCAACCTGCAGTTCCGGGGCCAGAAGGTGCGCGCGGCGGCCCTCGCCCAGTTGGTCGGCGGAGGGTTCGTGGGCCTCCGGGAGGGCAAGCGGCAGTCCGAGGCCGTCCGGAACGTCTCCGGGGCTCCCGAGGACTCCTTCCTCGCCGAGGTCTGGCGCGGCATTCCGTCCGAGGAGCCGAAGAGCTGGCTCGACCTGTTGCATCCGCACGCCCACACCGCCGAGTCGTCGGTGCGCGAACAGTTGGCCGAAGCCGGGATGATCACCCTTCCGTCGGTCAAGGGCCTCAAGCGGCTCTCGCCGCTCGCCCAGCACGAGGTCCGTGTCAACCTTCCCGATGACGTGCTCGCCCTCCGGACGAAGGTGCGGGAGCCCGTGCTGCGGGGCGCGAAGCCGGAGAGCCTCCCGCTCGACGACCTGGCCATGACGACGATAGCCGGGGAGAGCGACCTCCACCACGTGTTCTCCCGCGAGGAGCGCCGCGAACACAAGACCGCACTCAAGGAGTACGGCCAGTGCTTCGACGAGCGGATTCCCGGACTCCGACACGCCCTGCGGACCTCTGTCCAGGTGCTGCGGCCGTCGGGTGGCGGTTGGGGGGAGTGACGCCGACCCGCCGGGCCTGTCCGAGTCCCCGACCTCCGCGCCACGCGGCGGGAACCTCAGGCCCTCCGGAAAGGCCGGACCGTGGGCGCCCTACCCTGTCCGCACCGGGCCCGCCCGACGGCGATGCCGGTGCCCGCTTGCCGGCTCCATGCCGGCGCCGGGCTCGCCCTGGACGTGACGCTGCCCCGCCGCCCGGCGGTTCAGCGGGCTGGGCGCCGGCCGGAGCGCCGCCCGCGCCGTCAGCTCGTCGTCAGCGGAGCCTCCCGGGGCAGGTCCTCCGGGAGCAGCAGGCGCAGGTCGTCCATGGTCGGCGCGGAGATCGAGCCGATCCGGCGGGCCTGCCGGGTCATCATCGCCTCCAGGGTCTTGCGGGAGGTCCGGGCGTTGCCGAACGAGCGGTCCCGCGGCAGCGCGTCCAGGTAGGAGCGGAGCGCCTCCAGGGTCTCGGGGGCGCAGTCGTAGCCGGACGTGGCCGCGTAGCTGTTCGTGATCTCCAGCAGTTCGTCGGTGGAGTAGTTCTCGAACTCCACCGTCCGCGCGAAGCGGGAGGCCAGACCCGGGTTGGAGGCCAGGAAACGGCCCATCTCCTCGGTGTACCCGGCGACGATGACGACCGTCTCGTCCCGGTGGTCCTCCATCAGCTTCAGCAGCGTGTCCACCGCTTCCCGGCCGAAGTCCGAACCGGCGTTCTCCGGGGTGAGGGCATACGCCTCGTCGATGAACAGCACACCGCCCAGCGCCCGGTCGAACGCCTCCTTGGTGAGCTGCGCGGTATGGCCGACGTACCGGCCGACCAGATCGGCACGGGCCACCTCCACCAACTGCCCGGTGTTCAACACCCCGAGGGAGTGCAGAAGCTCCGCGTAGAGCCGGGCGATGGTGGTCTTGCCGGTGCCCGGGGGACCGGAGAAGACGAGATGGTGGCTGATCTTCGGGGTGGGCAGCCCGACGGCCTGCCGCTGCCGGGTGGCCGACAGCAGGTTGACCAGGTCGGTGACCTCTCGCTTGACGGCGTGCAGGCCCGTCATGGCGTCGAGTTCGGCCAGCATCTCCTCGGAGCCGCGGCCGTCGCCCGCGTCGGCGGCGCCGGAGCTGTCCGAGACGTCCTCGGGCAGCAGCAGCGACAGATCGGCCTCGGCCGGATTGTCCAGTGAGCCGAGCCGGTAGGCCTGCCGGTCCACCATCTCCTCGAAGACCTGGCGCGCCGCCCGGCCGTTGCCGAAGCCCGCGTCGCGGGGCATCCGTTCGTAGTGCTGGGCGAGGGCGTCCAGGGTGCTCGGGTCCAGCCGGTAGTGGTGGGCCTCGCACATGCTCTCGGTGATCGTCACCAGTTCCGGGACCGAGTAGTTGGCGAACTCGATGGTGCGGGTGAAACGGGAGGCCAGGCCCGGGTTGGAGGCCAGGAACGAGGAGATGTCGTCGGTGTATCCCGCGACGATCACCGCGACGTCCTCGCGGTGGTCCTCCATCAGCTTCAGCAGCGTGTCGATGGCCTCCCGGCCGAAGTCCGCGCCGGAGCCCTTGCTGTCGGAGAGCAGGGTGTAGGCCTCGTCGACGAACAGCACGCCGCCGATCGCCTCGTTGAACGCCTCGGTGGTCTTGATGGCCGTTCCGCCGATGACCGAGGCGACCAGATCGGCGCGGGACACCTCCACCAGGTGGCCGGAGGGCAGCACGCCCAACTCGGCGAGGATGCCGCCGTAGAGCCGGGCCACCGTGGTCTTGCCCGTACCGGGCGGGCCGGAGAAGGCGAGGTGGCGGCTCATCGGCGGGGCCGGCATGCCCAGGCTGGCGCGGCGCTGGGCGAGCTGGTTGAGATTCACCAGCGTGCGCACCTGGCGCTTGACGTCGGCCAGGCCGATGAGCGATTCCAGTTCTTCCAGGGGGCCCTGCGGACCCTTCTGCCGGGACTGCACTTCCGTGCCCGTGGCGGCCAGGTCTCCCGCGGTCTCGCCCCAGGCGTCCGGCTCGGCGTTGCCGTTGCTGTTGAGCCCCTCCACGGTGAGCCGCTCGGTGGCGCGGGACTGGCGCAGACCCGCGCCGCGGTTGTCGCGGACCGAGCAGTTGGTCAGGGTGGTCTCCTCGGAACTGTCCACCCGGATGCCGTCGCCGGTGCTGCCGGTCAGCAGACAGCCGTCCAGCTGGGCCCGGCCGCCGTCGGCGACCAGCATGCCGTGCGCGGCCGATCCGTTCACTTGGGTGCGCAGAGCGGTCAGTTCGCCGCCACGCTCGATGTGCAGGCCCGTGGCGCGCCCGTCGTGCAGTTCGCAGTCGCGGAGCGTGGCCCGCCCCTCGGAACCGACCAGGACGCCCGCGCGCGCGGTCTCCCGCAGGACGGTGTCGGCCAGTTCGGGGGCGCCGCCCCCGGCGATGTGGGCGCCCGCGCCCTCGGCGCGCTCGACCGTGCAGCCGTGCAGCCTGCCGCGGCCGTCCTCCACCACCTCCACGCCGTGTCCGCCGGCGTCGGTGACATGCGCCTTGCGCAGCAGCGGATTGGCGCCGGTGCGTATGCACACGCCCGTTCCCGCGGCGTCCGGCACCTCCAGGCCGTCGAACTCGGCCGAGGAGTCCTCGGCGAGCAGCACGGCGGCCGTCTTGTCGGCGCAGGCGCGCACGGTGGTGTGGGTGAGCAGCGGAGCGCTGGACCCGACCACCCGGATCGCGGATCCCTCCGCGTCGTCGAACTCGCAGCCGTCGAAGGTGCCCCGCGAACGCTCGTTGACCGCGAGGCCGTTGCCCTTGGTCCGTGCGGTGCGGCAGCGGAGCAGCTCCGGGTCGGCACCCTGGGAGAGGACGATGCCGGGGCCGCTGGTGTCGGTCACCCTGACCTCCTCCAGCGACGGCCGGGAGGCGCTGGTGACGAAGACGCCGACCGAGGTGTCGTGCACGGTGGTGCGCAGCACCCGGGTGCCGCAGCGGCCCTCCAGGGCGATGCCGGGCTTCTCGGTCGTGGAGATGTCGCAGTCCTCGATCCGGCCCTGCGCCTCGCCGTTGGCCAGTACGCCGTTGCCCCGCGCGTCCCGCATCCGGCAGCCGCGTACGACGGTGCGGGCCTGCTCGCCGAGAACGACGGCGGAGGTGCCCAGGTGTTCCAGGACGGTGTCGAGGACCACGCTCTCGGTGGCCGCGGTGTCCACCACGCCCGCACCCTCCGGGTTGGAGACGCGGCAGTCGCGCATCGCCAGCGAGCCTTCCTCCCTGGCCAGTACGGCGGTCCAGCCGGCGCCGACGACGGTGCAGCCGTCCATCGCCACCTGGCCGCGGGGCGCGTCGACGACGGGCAGGTCCTCGCTGCCGCCGCGCAGTGTCAGGTCGGTGAGCATCACGGCGTCCGCGACCAGCACCACGGCGGTGCCGCGCGGCGGGCAGATCTCCACGCTGCCGCGGTCCCCGTCGGCGACGATGGTCAGCCGGGTCCTGACGGTGAGGTTCTCCCGGTAGCGGCCGGGGGCGACGCGGACGACGGCTCCGGTGCGGGCCTGCGCCAGTGCCTCGCCGATCGTCGGAAAACCGTCTCTCCCGTCCGGGACTACCCGGAGAGACTGCCGTGACACGCTGGGACCTCCTGATTGTGGTGCCTGCCGCCCCGGCGATCCGAGTGCCGGACCGCGAGCGACCCGGTGCCGAGCTCTGGTTGGTCGCGGCCGACGGGACGCGCACTGTGTGCAGGCTACGGGAACCGGGTAGCCGTCAGCCAGGTGTGTCGGGGCCGTTCACCTCCGGACGGGACGACGCCGGGCGGTGGTGCCGGTGACCGGTCCGCCGCGGCACCCGCTCCCGCACCGGCCACCGCCTTGCCGAACGCCGGTGCGCGCCACGTAGCATGCGGTCATGCGACGCGCACCCTCTCACCGTCGTCCGGTGGCACGGGCGGTGGCCGCCGCACTGGCCGCGACGATCCTGCTGACGGTGCCTGCGGGCCCGGCCGCCGCCGACGACGTCGTCGAACTGCCCTCCGTGGCCTCCGTGCTGCCCTCCGGCGAACCGTGCGCCAAGGCGTCCGACGACAAGGCGGAGAAGCAACCCTGGACCCGGCAGCCGCTCGGGCTGTCCCGGGCCTGGAAGTTCAGCCGGGGCCGAGGGGTGACCGTCGCCGTGGTGGACACGGGCGTCGGCACCGACATCCCCGCGCTGTCGGGCCGGGTCGAGGCGGTCGGTGACGCGGGCGAGGACTGCGTGGGCCACGGCAGCTTCGCGGCCGGTCTGATCGCGGCCTCCCCCGGCGAGGGCGTGGGCGTGGCCGGACTCGCCCCGCGCGCCCGGATCCTGGCGGTGCGCGGCACCGGAACCCGGGGGGAGACGACGCCGGAGAAGCTCGCCGACGGCATCCGTACCGCGGCCGATCGGGGCGCCCAGGTCATCTACGTCGGGCGGGCCGTCGCCACCGGCAAGGACGAGCTGACCGCCGCCGTCGAGCACGCCGCGGAGAAGGACGCCCTCGTCGTCGCTCCGTCCGTGCCCGACACCCTCCCCAAGGACAGCAGCACCGGCAAGACCGTGGAGCCGGCGCCCTGGTACTGGCCGGCGTCCGTGCCCGAGGCCCTCTCCGTCATGGACTACGGTCCCGACGGGCAACGCCCCGAGAAGTCCCCGCCGGCCCGCAACGCGGACCTGGGTGCGCCCGGTGATGAGGTGGTCAGCGTCGGACCCGAGGGCGACGGGCACTACTTCGGCTCCGGCTCCTCGCTGGCCGCCGCACACGCCGCGGGCGCCGCCGCGCTGGTACGCGCCCGGCACCCGGAGATGACGGCACCGGAGGTCGCCCGCCAGCTCACGGTGGCCGGGTACCCGGACGACCCGCCCCGCCTCGATCCGTACGGGGCGCTCACGACGCTGCTGACCGGCAAGCGGGGCCGGCCCCCCGAGGAGGCCGCCGCGCACGTTCCGGCTGCGGCCCCGAGCGGTCCGCTGAACCGGTCGCTGATCGTCGCCGCGGCGGGCGGCGCACTGGTGCTGCTGGTGGCCGGCGGCGCCGTGATCATTCCGCGCGGCCGGGCCCGTGGCTGGCGCCCGGCCGGAGCGCCCGACCCTGCCGCGGCGCCGACCGCCGAAGGAGCTCCGGACGCGCCGGACGCACCGGACGCGGGTGCGTCGGCCCCCGTCGGCGAAGGCGTACCGTCGGCCGGTGGGCGCTGACGCGGTGACCGCGGGGGTTCACCGGGCCGGTTCCGGACGCGGTGGGCGAAGCGCTGTCGACCCGCCGGAGGGGATGGCCCGGGAACTCCGTGGCGCCGTCGGGCCGCGGGCGCCACGCGGCACGGCGGCCAGGAAGTCGCGTCCGCGCTCGTAGACCGTCACCGTGCGCTCGGCGGGCGTCGCCGGGTCGCCGAAGGCGGTGCAGGTGCCGTTCTCGTGGACGAGTGTGAGGCGCACGCGCCAGGTGCGGGCGAGGAGCCCGGCCGCCAGCAGCGCGGTGCCGGTGTCCCAGCGGACGGCCTGGCAGAGGTGCAGCCGGATGAGGCTGTCCTCGGCGGCACCGGGAGCCAGGCCGGCGGGGAGCCGGCCGCCGTGCCGCTCGAAGTCCCGGGCCTGTTGCGGGGTGAGGGTGATCCCGGCGAGCTCCAGCCATTCCCGGGTGAAGGCGGCCCGGGGGTCCAGTCGTGCGGTGCTCGGCAGCGGATGGGGCGTCGTGAGCGAGCTGTGCCGCAGCCGCAGGGCGAGCCGGCCGACATCGCCCGCCGCGCCGCCGGCCGCCACCAGCGCGCGGGCGACCGCCTCGTGGAAGCCGTTGCCGGGGCCGCGGGGTTCGTGTAGATCGAGCACCCGGCCGTCGGAGTCGGTGAGCGTCGCGGGGTCGCTCGCCGCATCGAACCCGGGGGGATCGGCCGGGTCCGTTCCCGCCGCGTCCTCCCGGGTCCAGGGACGCCTCCGGTGGGAGGGCAGCGCGCCGGCCGGTCTCGGGGGCGCGGGTGCGGGCGGTGCGGAGGCGGGCGGGCGGTCGACCGCGTCCTGCGGCAGCACGGCCCGGTAGTGCCGGCCGGCAAGGTGCAGTACCACGGTCGGCGGGTCGGCGGGGGCGGGCTCGGGCCGGCGCGGCCAGTGGTCCAGGAAGCTGCCGTCCGCCAGGACGATGCGCACGCGCAGCCCGAACAGCTCGGCCGCCAGGGCGGGCAGGACGTCCGCAGCGCCGTGGTCCCAGCCGGTTCCGCCCTCCGCCTCGGGCGGGCGGCGCAGCTGTGCCGCGGCCAGACCGCGGCGCTGTGCGGGGCTCAGCGGCCGGTGGGCGTGTTCCCGGCCCGGCCGGTCGCCTGCGGAGTGCGGGATCACTCCCAGGGCCTCGAACTCCCGCTGCTGTGGTGTGCCGTTGCCCAGGTCGAGCGCAGCCGCGGCCAGTTCGGGCGAGGTGAAGGTGTCGCGCTCGTCCGGGGCGAGGTAGCCCAGGAGCGGCGAGTCGTCCGGCAGCGCGGCCAGCGCGTCGGCGAACCGGGCACGCAGCGCGGCCGGATCGCCGACGGCCGGGCCGGCGGGGACGGCGGTCCGGTGCGGGCCGCGGGGAGCCGCCGAGGAGCCGGCCTGTCCGGCGAGAACCTCCAGGGCGGTACCGAACGCGCGGCAGAAGGAGTTGTCCCCGGGCACGTCGCGCAGCCAGTGCGCCGTACCGTCCGGAGCACGCAGACCCGGTGCGCCCGCACTGTCGTCCGCCGGGGAGGCCAGTGCGGTGTACCGGTCCGGCGGTCCGGTCTCGGCCTGTTGCGCCTCGGGGACGGTGGGCAGCCCGTGCGGCGCCCCGGCGGTCCGCTCCCGGTCCGGCCGCCGCACGGGCGGAAGGACGGGTTCCGGCATCCCGCCGCGGGTCGGGGCGGCCCCGTCGGCGACGGGATCGGCGGGGAGCTGGTGCCAGCGGGTCAGCCGGTCGGCGGCGGCGCGGATCTCGAACAGCGCGTCGGCCGCGGATTCGGCGGCGGCGTGCTGCTCCTCGATCCGGCGCAGCCGGACCGCCAGGGCTCTCTCGGCCCGCCGCAGCGTGTCCGCGGCGGCCGACACCGCCCGCTCGGCGGTGCCCAGGTCGGCCAGGGGCTCGGCCATCCGCCGGTCGCGGGCCCGGGCCGCCTCCTGGACGAGGTGGTCGCGTTCGGCCCGCCGCAGCCGGGCGACCTCGGCGTCGGCCTCCCTGCGGAGCTCACGTGCCGCCGCGAGCCCCTCCTCGGCGGCCCGGTGCCGCTCCGCACCGGCCTCCGGGGGGACGAGGAGTTGGCCGAGTACGGCCTCCCGGACGTCCTCGGACGCCTGGACGGCCGCAGCCAGGGCGGGCGCGAGGCGGGTCCGCGAACCGGGTGGCAGCTCCGCGGCAGGCAGCTCCAGCACCTCGTCCGCCGCGGCGACCGCGGCTTCGAACCGCTCGCGGGCCCCGAGCCCGGCGGCTCTGAGGACGTGCCCGGCCGCGTCGCGGCGGCGGCGGGCGAGGGAACGGCCGGCCAGCGCCGCCCGGACGGCGTCCCGCAGGTCCGGCAGATCGCGGCGCAGCGCCCAGTAGGCCCCGTCCGCCGCCTCCCACGCCTTGGCCTGGGTGTGCACCCGGTCCCATGCCCGGGCCACCGAGCGGGGGAAGGTGCCGTCGGTGATCAGCCCGAGTTCGCGCGCGACCCGCTCCTCGACCCAGGCGACGGTCCACGCCCGCGTCTCGACGGCCTGTGGCCCCGGTGCGACCCCACCGAACGGGCCCATCAGGTTGTCGCGGACCCAGGTGGCGAGCGAGCCGTCCTTGAACTGCCGTTCGACCTCGGCGACGCTGAGCCAGGCGGTCGGGACGGCGAAGGTAAACATCCGCCCCGTCTTGGGTTTGACGTTCACCTGATGAGACTGGTCGTGGCCGGCCGCCTGGACGTCGGTCTCCACCGCATCGGCGCCCGTGCTGATCCCGCCGGGGTTGTTCTTGCCGACCGGATCGGACGTCAGAGTGGGGAAGCCGCCGGCTTCCAGGCTGTGGCCGCCGTTCTCACCCGCCGCCGCGTTGCCGCTCCGGGTGTACCGGGTGTGGGACTCCATCCGGGCCCCGTCGGTCACCGCGAGCAGCCGGGCGCCTGCCAGGTCCAGCCGGGCGTGCTGGGTGAGCGCCGCCTGCGAGGCGTCCAGCAGCGTGTTCTCGGCCAGTCCGGCGGTCGGGAGGCCGGAGGGTGCCGCGGCCCGCTCGGCGAACGCGCTCAGCGCCCCGGACCGGTGGGAGTCCTCCAGCACCTGCGCGGGGCCGGTGCCCTCGGCGGTCAGCGGGGTGAGGCGGGCCTTGCGCAAGGCCGCTGCCAACGGCTCGCCCGCCAGCCGCCCGGTGACGTGGGCCAGCCGGTTGTCGTACGCCTTGGCCAGCGCCAGCGTACTGGCGGCCCGGATGTTCCCGCTCCCGAGCACGGCGCGCACCTGGAACCCTTCGGCCGGCATCTCGAACGGCCGCCGCGACCCGTCCGGTTGCCGCAGGGTGCGCCACTCCTCGATACCCCCGGCCCGGGTCGCCGGGTTGGCGGCGCCGGAGAAGGCGTGCACCGCCGGTGGCTCGTCCGGGACCTCCGGCGGGCGGAGCGGATCGAGCGGGTCGCCGGCACCTGCCAGCTCGCCGGGGTCCGGGCGGAGCAGGCTGAGCGGGACGAGATCCTTCACCGCGCCGGCCTCCTCCTCGTGCACCCGCCGCCGGGAATCCGGGTCGCGCGGTTCGTCGCCCCGGGCGCGGCCCATCTCCAGCGTGAGGCGGATCCGGTAGCGGGTGGTGAACTCGGCGTGCGGCTCCAGCGTGTTGGTCTTCCACCGCCGGGCCACCGTGCTGGTCGAGGCGCTGGTGCGGTTGCGCCGGCCGCTGCCGGCGCCGGCGGCCGAGGGCCCGGCCGCCTTGGCCGTGCTGTCGCCGGTGTGCACGGCCTCGTTGGCCATGAGCCCCAGTTCGAAGCCCGACTCGGAGGTGCTGAGGTCCGTCCGCGTCTCCACGGCCCAGAGGTGGTGCTCCATCTCGGTCGCCGGCCAGAGGCGGTCGAAGGTCTGACCGCCCGCCACGGGGACGAGCTGAGCGCGGATCCGCACGTTCCGGCCGCCGATCCGCGCCCGCTTCCACCCGGGCCCGCCGCTCCTGGCTGTGGTGGCGGACCCGGTCCCGGCCATCTCCCGGCGCAGCGCGCGGGTGACCCGCGCAGAGGCGATCCGGCGCACGGCCTCCCGGCTCTCGTCGTCGACCGCCAGATCCCGGAGCCGGTCGACGAACGCCTCGACGGCCGCACCGGTGTCGAGGCCGTCGACCGGATAGGCGGCGAACGGATGGCGCCGGAACCAGTCGGGCTGCGTCCAGCTCCGGCGCCCGCCGACCGGTCCGGCGCCGAGGCCGTCGCCGCGCACCAGGCCCAGCTGTGCGGCGACGCGTTCGGGCAGATGGCCGAGCCAGCCGCCCTCGCTCCGCTGCCACCGGCCCGCCCAGTCGCGCAGGGCGGGCACGACCCTGCCCAGCGGCGAGAGCGGGCCCAGCCCGCGCACCTCCGCCGCGAACTCGTGCCGCACGTCGCCCGCGGCCAGTACCTGGTGGCCCCGGTCGATCCGGTTGGTGTCTGCCGTTGCAGTCCTGGTGACGACGGCGCTGCGCCCCCGTGACCGGTGGAACGGCCACAGGCGCCACGCGTAGTTGCTGGTCACCCCGGTCGACGCAGGCCGGGTCTCCCCGTAGACGAGGGTGACTCCGGCCTGCTGGGTGCGGGAGGCGCCCTGGGTGCCGGACGCCCTGGTGCTGCCACCGGCCGTCAGTTCGGTGTCCATCCGGACCGGTCCGCCCAGCGCGCGCAGCCCGGTCACCCGCGCCCGGTGGACGGTTCTCGCCAGCCGGTTCAGATAGGGACCCTCGCCGAACAGGCCGGTGGTGCGCAGGCCGGCCCGGGAGATGCTCTGGTCGAAGTTCGCCGTCAGATAGGACGGCTGGAGCGTCCGGACGGCCGCGTCGTGGGCGGGCGCCGCGTCCTGCGTCAGCTGCCACGCACCGTGCGCCGCCTCCTCCAGGACCTGCTGGGCGAGGTCCGCCTCGCCCGCGCCGGTCAGGACGGACAGGGTGTGGTGCGGGACGCCGTCGAGCGCGTCCGGCTCCCGTCCCGTGTCGACACCGGAAAGGGCGGCCCGGGTGAGCGCCCTGGCGCGGCTTCGCGGGAGCCGCCCCCCGGTGACGCGGTCGGGCCGGCGGTAGGGGTTGTCCGCGCCGGGTGCGTGCGGGTCCCGGTCCGGGCTGTGCTCGGCGGGAACGCTGAGCAGCACCCGGCCGGTCACCGCGGGGACCCCGGAGTCCCCGCCGATCAGGTCGGCCGGCCGGCCGCGGAGGACGAACAGCCGGGTGCCCAGCAGGCCGAGGCTGGGCAGCCCGCGCCAGAAGCGACGGAACCGCCGGTAGCCGCTGGTGCGCACGGTCAACGCCACGCCGTAGCTGAACAGATGGCCCGGTGTGACGGAGGCCGCCATCGGGTCCGCCGTGGCGACGGCGCCGTATCCCGACTCGATCCGTCTCTGCGACACCGCGCGGTACCCGGTGTGCACGGTGCCCGCGTGCATGGGGGCTCCCATGGCGTCGGTGAGGTCCGCGTCGCGGAGGGAGAGGGCCCCCTCCACGGTCGCCTCGGTGCCCCGGGTCAGCTGCCGCCCGGCGTCCAGGGCGACGCTGCCTGGGGCGCTGTGCCGCAGGATCTCGTGCGCCGCGCCCTCGTAGCGCCGCCCGGTCAGCTCCGCGTGCAGCCGGATGTGGTGGTGGCCGCGCAGGAACCGGCCCGGTTCGGTGAGCACGAGGGGCACCCCCTTCCCGGCCATGGCCTCCAGGCTGCCCGCCGAGGAGTGCCGGGAGAGCGCGTTGAGGACGCCGAAGGTGTTGTGCAGCACCGCCGCATAGTGCCGGTGGTCGCGCCAGGTGCCGGCCGCCGGGTCGAGCTGGTCGAGCGGGGCCACCGTCCCCGGGTACGCGGCGGCGACCTCGCGGAGGACCTGCTGTGTGAAGGCGGTCAGCAGGGTGTTCCCGGGCTGCCCTGGCCGGTCGCCGGTGCGGCCGGCGCCCTCCCCGCCGTCGGCGTCCGCGCGCCGGCCGGTGTGGCGCCCGTCGGGGAACCGGAACTGCACGACGCGGCTCATGCCCAGCGTCGGCGGCCGGTCCTCGGTCAGATACGCCGGTGCGTACGGTTCCCCGCCGTGCCGCCCGGCCGGTCCGTCCCCCTCGTCCAGACCGGCCAGGCGGCGCGCTTCGCTCCGGGTCATCCGGTCCAGGCTCCAGGTGCGGAACGCCCGGGGCCGGGCGTCGCCCGTCCTGCGGACGTGGACGGTCTTCTCGACCCGGTACAGCGCGGTGTCGTCGGACTTGACGCGACCGGTCGACTTGAGCCCGCCGGTGGCGCCGAGCACCGCGACACGTCCCTCGCTGTGGACGAGGCGCAGACCGGGCCCGAACCGGACCCGGGGCCGCACCCGGTTCATCCAGCCGGCGATCACATCCTGGAGCCCGAACGTGGGCGCATTGACCGTCAGGCCGACGGTGGCACCCAGGTCCTTCTTGTACTCCTTGGTCTCCTTGCGGGTGTTGTGCAGGGTGAGCTGAGCCGTGTCCCGCAACTCGGCCTGATCGGTCTCCGAGGCCAGCACCGCCCTCCCGGGCACGACCCGTTCGATCACGAACGCGCCCAGCGGAGTGCGCTCCTTGTCGTCCCCGAACAGAGGCGGGCCGGGCACCATCGAGTGCGCCGTCCGGGCGGAGAGGCGGTGCAGGTTGGCGGAGGAGAAGAAGTCCGCCAGTTCGTCGTAGGCGCTGGACCCGGGCTCCGCACCGATCTCGCCCACCGCCCAGTCCCGTATCCCGGCCGTCGGCCCGAAGTCCTCGGTGACGAACATCCGGTAGTCCGACTCGGGCCCCAGCTCCATCCGGCGCGGGGTGCGGCCCACCGCGGCACGGCCGTTCGTCACACTGTCCGGCAGCCGTGCCGCCAGACCGCTGCGCACTCCGAGTCCGAAGGCGACCTCGCCCGCCGCGGCACGCGCGGGGCGGCTGCGCCACCGGGTACCGAGGACCCCGCGCCTGGCCAGGCGCGGCGGCAGCGCGTCGGTGATCCGCAGGTCGTAGGAGACGTCGTCGAGGTGCAGATGCGAGCCGTCCAGCGTCCGGGTCTCGCTCTGGCTCAGCGTCTGGTCGTGCAGGGCGTAGGCGATCTCCCGGGACCAGCCCAGCCGTACCGTCAGCCGGCCGAACACGGAGACGACTTTCTTCAGCGGACCGAGCGGGATGCTCGGGGACAGCTGCCGGTTCTGCTGGAAGGTCTTGCCGTCCCCGACCGTGGTCTGGGCGCGGTAGGCGGTGTCGACCTTGGTCGGCCCCGCGCCGTCGCCGAACCTCTCCCATGCGCCGTGGTTCCTGACCCCGACGTGCAGTTTGCGCAGCCGCCCGGACTCCGCGCGGTAGAGGAACTCGCGCCCGTCCCCGGCGAGGCTGCGCGGCTGCTCGGCGAGTGCCCGCGCGAGGCGGCGGAGCACATCCGTCTCGATGCCCTCCGCGGCCTCCTCGCCGGACGACAGCGCCGGGCGGCTCTCCGCATCCGTCGCGGCCAGCCGGGAGCGGATGCCGGAGACGACCTGCTCGGTGCCGCGCAGCCGCACCTCGCTCTGGCCGAAGGCGAACAGCTCCGCTTCCGTACGGTCCGCGCCCGTCCCGTCGGCCGCGACCGGGCCGTCCGTCGGGAACGGCAGCGAGCCGTCCAGATAGCCCGGCATCCGGCTCCCGTCGGTGAATACGCCGGGCCCGGTGATCCTGGGCGGCGGCGGCAGCTCCGGATCCAGCCGGGGCGGTCGGCGTTCCTCCAGCTCACGGTCGATCCGCGCCCCCGCGGGCCGGCCCCGCGCACTCCTGGCCGGGGCGTGTTGTTCCGGTGGCCTGGGAGTGTCCGACGGCGGGTGGCCGCCAGCGGG
>NZ_ALAP01000052.1 GCF_000280905.1 Streptomyces sp. AA1529
GAATCTGCTAGGAGTTCGGAGTGCTTCTCGCACGAGAATTCCGTTGCCGGATTTCGTGAGTCGAAGCGGAGAAGAATCTAACTGCTGCTGCCGAGCTTGTCCAACTCTAGGCAACTGTTCGAATCTACTGCCCGCAGGCCACCGCGTCAACGGTTTTCCGGGGCGGAGAGGACAGTAGCAGGTTCCCGGCTGTCCACGCACATCATGCGGCGGTGGGTGCCTCGGCCGAGCGGTCCGACACGGCGATGTCACCGGTTTCGCCCATCCCGGCCGCACGGCGTCCCAGCACGTACACGTAGCCGAGGAAGGCCAGTTCCACCAGGACTCCGATCAGGATGCGCGCCCAGGTGGGCAGGCCGGAAGGGGTCACGAAGGCTTCCACGGCTCCGGAGACCAGGAGGACGGCCGCCAGTCCGAGGGCCATGCCGAGTGCCGAACGTCCTTCCTCTGCCAGTGCTGTCCGCCGGCTCCGTGGTCCCGGATCGATGACGGTCCAGCCCAGCCGCAGCCCCGTGCCCGCCGCGACGAAGACGGCTGTCAGTTCGAGGAGGCCGTGCGGCAGCAGCAGGCCGAGAAAGGTGTCGAGGCGGCCGGCGGAGCCCATGAGTCCGATGCCGACACCGAGGTTGAGGACGTTCTGGAAGAGCACCCAGAGCACGGGGACGCCGAGGAGGGCGCCGAAGGCCAGGCAGAGGGCTGCGGCCTGGGCGTTGTTCGTCCATACCTGGGCCGCGAAGGAGGTGGCGGGGTGGCTGGAGTAGTACGCCTCGTACCGGCCGCCGGAGCGCGTCATCTCGCGGAGTTCCTCCGGTGCTCCGATGGTGGCGCGGACCTCGGGGTGGGTGCCCACCCACCCCGCGATGAGCGCCGTCAGCACGATGGACAGCAGGGCGGTCGGGACCCACCAGGTGCGCGAGCGGTAGACGGCTGCGGGGAAGCCGGCGGTGAAGAAGCGCACCGCATCCCGCCAGGAGGCGGTGTGCGCTCCGGTGACCGCGCTGCGCGCGCGGGCGACGAGCTGGGTGAGGCGTTCGGTGAGGTCCGGATCCGGCGCACTCGACCGCACCTGGGAGAGGTGGGTGGCGGCGCGCTGGTAGAGCCGGACGAGTTCGTCGGCCTCCGCGCCGGAGAGCCGGCGGTGGCGGCGCAGCAGTGCGTCCAGGCGGTCCCACTCCGCGCGGTGCGCCGAGACGAAGACGTCCAGGTCCATGGAGCGAGTTTCCCAGATCGTCCTACTGGAAGACTGGGGCTGCGGCGCCGGATGGTTGCCGCAGGTGCCGAGTGGTGCCGCGGCGGGAGCGTCCCATCAGGTGCGCGGGCGGCTGTGCTGCCCTCGTGCCGCGGCCGACGAACCGGGGGTGTGCGATGAGTGAGCTGGTGACCGGGGAGGCCGTCGTGCTCGGGCTGCGTCCGGCGCGGCTGCCGAGCAGGGCGCTGGCCGTCTGCGTGGACCTGGTCATCGTCTGGGTCATGTACCTCGCGCTGACGCTCGCCCTGCTGGTGTCGGTGGACTCCCTGGACCCAGCGGCGCTGGCGGCCGTGCAGGTGGGGCTGTTCGTGGTGGTGCTCGTCGGGCTGCCGATCGCGGTCGAGACGCTCACCGGGGGACGTTCGGTCGGCAAGATCGCAGCGGGGCTGCGGGTCGTGCGGGACGACGGCGGTCCGATCCGGTTCCGGCACGCGCTGGTGCGCGGGGCGGTCGGTGTCGTCGAGATGCAGCTGCTGTTCGGTGTGGTGGCCTGCACGGCCTCGCTGGTGTCCGAGCGGGGCCGCCGGCTGGGGGACGTGTTCGCCGGGACTCTGGTGGTACGGGAACGCGGTCCCCGGCCGGGGCGCACGGCGCTGCCGCCTCCGCCCCGGTGGTGCGCCGCGGAGTTCGCCGAGCTCGATCTCTCGCGCGTCCCGGACGCGCTCTGGCTCGCGATCCGGCAGTTCCTGCTGCGTGCCGGGCAACTGGATCCCGCTGTGCGGCACTCGATGGCGGAACGGCTGGCGGACGATGTCATCGAGCGGACCGGAGTGCCGGTACCGCACGGGATGCCCGCGATCAGCTATCTGGCCGGAGTGGCTGCGGAGCGGCGGGAGCGGGAGGCGCGGCGGTCTTCCGGCTCCCCCGGGATCCCGTCTCCCCCGTCGTCCGGGATGCCGCCCTCCCGGTCATCGGAGTCCCAGCCGTCGCCACAGCCGCAGCCGTCGTCGTCCACGGCGGCTCCGCCTACTTCCCGGCCCGCCTCGGAGCGGGAGAGCTCGGCCCGGGGCAGCGGCGAGGACGGGCCGCCCACTCCGCGCACGGGCTTCGTGCCGCCCTCCTAGTCCGTTCCCGGTCCGGCAGGTGCCGGGAGCACGGGCGTCGGGATCCCGGAGCGCGGGAGGGCTCGGGACCGGACTCCGACGCTGCTACCCCTGGCCGAAGACCGACGGGGGTGTCTCCAGGTCCTCCAACTCGATGCCCGGGGCCGCCAGAACGACGTCGCCGGCGAGGTGCACCGCGTTCTGCTCCCCCGTCTGCAGGTCGTTGACCTGGTAGTTGTGCACGACGAGCGGGCCGTTGTCGGTGTCGTGTGCTTCGCTGCCGGACAGCGCCCAGGACTGGTCCAGGGTGCGAGGAGCCAGGACGGGGGGTGTGAACGCGACGAGGCGGACGCGGGTCGCCCGGTCACCGGGAGCCGGGCGCAGCAGCCGCGCGGTCGCGATGAGGAAGGCGGGGGAAGCACCGGTGAAGGAGTGCGCGGCGGCGTTGCCCTCTTGGGCCTGCTCGCCCACGGGGTCGGAACGCACCCAGGTGACGCCGTCGAGTGCCGCTCCGCGGATCCGCCAGTTCGCGGCGCGGAGTTCGAGCCGGATCGGGCGGCCGAGATCGTCGAGCGTGAGGTCGACGGAGCCGGTGTGCTCACCCGCGGGGTCGGTGAGCTGTGAGACGTAGCGCCAGCCGGAGGGGCCGGTGGCGCAGTGGAAGTGCTCTTCTCCGAGGAAGGTGTGGTCGTGCGGATCGTGCAGCGAATAGCGGCCGCGGGGCATGGGCGGTGTCCGGGGTCGGTGCGGTGACGGGCAGGCCCCCCGCGGGGCGGGGGGCCTGGTTCCGGTCCCGATCCGGGCCGGATGCGGGAGCGCACGGTCGCGTACGCCTCCCGCACCGGCCCGACCGGTTGCGGTGCTCAGTAGCGGTAGTGGTCCGGCTTGTAGGGGCCCTCGACCGGAACGCCGATGTAGGACGCCTGCTCCGGGCGGAGCGTGGTCAGCTTGGCACCCAGGGCCTCGAGGTGGAGGCGGGCGACCTTCTCGTCGAGGTGCTTGGGCAGGACGTAGACGTCGGTCGGGTAGGACTCGGGCTTGGTGAAGAGTTCGATCTGGGCGATCGTCTGGTCCGCGAAGCTGTTGGACATCACGAACGAGGGGTGGCCGGTGGCGTTGCCCAGGTTCAGCAGGCGGCCCTCGGAGAGGATGATGAGGGTCTTGCCGTCCTTGAAGGTCCAGGTGTGGACCTGCGGCTTGACCTCGTCCTTGACGACGCCGTCGATGGCGGCGAGGCCCGCCATGTCGATCTCGTTGTCGAAGTGGCCGATGTTGCCGACGATGGCCTGGTGCTTCATCTTGGCCATGTCCGAGGCCATGATGATGTCCTTGTTGCCGGTGGTGGTGATGAAGATGTCGGCGGTCTCGACCACGTCGTCCAGGGTCACCACCTGGTAGCCGTCCATCGCCGCCTGCAGGGCGCAGATCGGGTCGATCTCGGTGATCAGGACCCGGGCGCCCTGGCCGCGCAGGGACTCGGCGCAGCCCTTGCCGACGTCGCCGTAGCCGCACACGACGGTCGTCTTGCCGCCGATGAGGACGTCGGTGGCGCGGTTGATGCCGTCGACCAGCGAGTGGCGGCAGCCGTACTTGTTGTCGAACTTCGACTTGGTGACGGCGTCGTTGACGTTGATCGCCGGGAAGAGCAGCGTGCCCGCCTGGTGCATCTCGTACAGGCGGTGGACGCCGGTGGTGGTCTCCTCGGTGACGCCGCGGATCTCCGAGGCGAGCTGGGTCCACTTCTGCGGGTTCTCGCCGAGGGTGCGGTTGAGCACCGAGAGGACGACGCGGTGCTCGTCGTTCTCGGCGGTGTCGACCGAGGGTGCGGAGCCGGCCTTCTCGTACTCGACGCCCTGGTGCACCAGGAGGGTGGCGTCACCACCGTCGTCGAGGATCATGTTCGGGCCGCCGGTGCTGGCGTTCGGCCAGGTGAGGGCCTGCTCAGTGCACCACCAGTACTCCTCCAGGGTCTCGCCCTTCCAGGCGAAGACCGGGATGCCCTTCGGGTTCTCCGGGGTGCCGTCGGGGCCGACGGCGACCGCCGCGGCGGCGTGGTCCTGGGTGGAGAAGATGTTGCAGGAGGCCCAGCGGACCTCGGCCCCCAGGGCGACCAGCGTTTCGATGAGCACCGCCGTCTGAACGGTCATGTGCAGGGAGCCGGTGACACGGGCGCCCGCGAGCGGCTGGTCGGCGGCGTACTCCTTGCGGATCGCCATCAGGCCGGGCATCTCGTGCTCGGCGAGCTTGATCTCCTTGCGGCCGAAGGCCGCCAGCGAGAGGTCCGCGACCTTGAAGTCCTGGCCGGTCGTGGAGGTCGTCGTCATTGCGAGCTGCTCCTCGGTGTCGAGAAATAAGGCTGGTCCGTGCTGCGGCGCCGGGGCGGTGCGGTACCGGTCGCGCGGAGGCGCGCATCGTGACCGGGCACACTCGTCCCCTGCTCGCAGCTCAGTCCGTCGAAGGCCCTCTCTCCCTCGGTGGCCCGGGGTCCGGGCCTCCCGACCGCCATCAGCAGCGACGTCTGGCTCTACGAATCTACACCGCCCGTCCAGGGGACAAGACGGGCGCCGCTGACAGCAAGGGCGCCTCGGGGTTTGTTTTCGGCCGCTTGCTTTTTTGCCCGTGCGGCTGGTTCGGTGCACCCTGCGGCCGCTGTGGCTGCGCTTGCGATGGCGCGAGAACGCATCCCTCCACCCCCTGGCCGAGCTAGGAGTTCCCACGTGACCAGTCCTGCCGACCCCCGAGACGGAGCGGCTCCCCCGGCCGGCCCGGGGCTGAAACTGCTCGCTGTGACGGCGTGTCCGACCGGTATCGCCCATACGTACATGGCGGCGGAAAAACTGACCCAGGCCGCGCAAGCCCGTGGTATCGCCATGAAGGTGGAGACCCAGGGGTCCATCGGTGCTGAGAACGTGCTGTCTGACAACGATGTCAGCGCTGCGGACGGCGTAATCGTCGCCGCCGACAAGGACGTGGACCTCAGCCGGTTCGGCGGCAAGCGGGTGCTCTGCGTCGGAGTGGCCGAGGGCATCAGCGACCCCGACGGGCTCATCGACCGGGTGCGGGCGGCCCCGGTGCACCCGGGCGGCGCGGACTCCGCTGCGGCCGGCGACGCCCGCGGCGGCGGCCGCACCGGCGACGGGAGCGGCGGCTCCGCGACGGCCACCGGACCCGCCGGGGCCAAGGGCCGGGAGCGCAGCGCCGGCTACAAGGCGCTGATGAACGGCGTCTCGTACATGATCCCGTTCGTGGTCGTCGGCGGACTGCTGATCGCGGTCTCGCTCGCGCTGGGCGGGCATCCGCAGGCCGACGGCGGTCTGGTGATCCCCGACGGCAGCTTCTGGAAGCACGTGAACGACATCGGCGTGATCGGATTCACGCTGATGGTGCCGATCCTCTCCGGCTACATCGCCTATGCGATCGGCGACCGTCCCGCGCTGGTTCCGGGCATGATCGGCGGCTGGATCGCCAACACCGGCGAGCTGTACGACTCCGAGTCCGGTGCGGGCTTCATCGGCGCGATCGTCACCGGGTTCCTGGCCGGGTATCTGGTGCGCTGGATCAAGCGGATACCGGTCTCGCGGTTCGTACGGCCCATCATGCCGATCATCGTGATCCCGATCGTGGCGACCTCCGCGCTCGGCCTGTTCTTCATCTATGTCATCGGCAGGCCGATCTCCTGGGTCTTCGAGAACCTCACCGACTTCCTGGGCGGTATGACGGGGACCAGCGCCGCGCTGCTGGGCGTGGTGCTCGGGCTGATGATCGCCTTCGACATGGGCGGCCCGGTCAACAAGACCGCCTTCCTGTTCGGGGCCGGACTGGTCTCCAAGAGCCCCGAGGTGATGGGGATGTGCGCGGCGGCCATTCCGGTGCCGCCGCTGGGGCAGGGCCTCGCGACGCTGCTGCGCCGCAGGTTCTACTCCGACCAGGAGCGGGAGACCGGCCTGGCCGCACTGTTCATGGGTTTCTTCGGCATCACGGAAGGCGCCATCCCGTTCGCCGCCGCACGGCCCGCCACGGTGATCCCGGCGAACATGCTCGGCGGCGCCGTCGCGGGCGGCATCGCCGGGCTGGCCTCGATCGGGGACAACGTGCCGCACGGCGGGCCGATCGTGGCGGTGCTGGGCGCGGTCGACGGTGTGGCGATGTTCTTCGTGGCGCTCCTGACCGGTGCCGCGGTCACGGCGGCGGCCACGGTCGGCCTGGTGACGCTCGGAGCACGGCGTTCCGGGCAGGACGCTCCCGGCACGGACTCCGCGGAGCAGGCGGTGCCCGCGCCGCCCGCGGTGGCCGCGGTGGCCGCGGTGGCCGCGGACGGCCGCACCGGGGACGGCCCGGAGGACACCGCCCGGCGCATGCCGGCCGCCGGCCCCACGCCGGCCGCCCCGGGCACGGCGGCGGACCCCGCACCGGACTCGGCCGCGCACTCGGCCCGGGCGGCGCAGCAGCCCCCGGCCGCCGCGGAGTCGTCCGGGGCGCTGTCCGGATATCTGTCCGCGGAGACCGTGAGCGAGCGGCTCGCGGCCGACGGCAAGGAAGCCGGTATCCGGGAGATGGCCGAGCTGTTGGGACGCAGCGGCAAGGTCACCGACAGCGAGGCGCTCGTACGGGCCGCGCTCGCCCGCGAGGAGCAGGGCACGACGGGGCTCGGCGAGGAGATCGCCGTCCCGCACGCCAAGACGGACGCGGTCAGCGCTCCGGTCGTGGGGTTCGCACGATCCGCCGAGGGCATCGAGTGGGGCTCGCTGGACGGGACCAGGGCGCGGCTGGTGTTCATGATCGCGGTACCGGAGGCGGCGGCGGGGGACGAGCATCTGCGCATCCTGGCGCTGCTGTCGCGGAAGTTGATGGATCCCGCGTTCCGCACCAGGTTGCTGGAGGCTCCGGACAAGGGAGCGGTGCTGGCCGCGCTCGCCGAGATCGGCTGAGGCCGGCGCACCGTCCGGCGCCGGGACAGCACACCGCCGCGGCAGTGCCGACGCCGCGAAGAAGAGGGCCCGCCCGCGCTTCCACGGGGCGGGCCCTCGCACCGCACGCGGCGGCCGGGCGGGCCCGGCACAGCCCAGCCCGGCGGACGGCCCGGTCAGGCGCCGGGGCCGCGGCCGGACGTGTCGGCCGGTTCCGCCGCCGGCTCCGGCCCGGGGTCCTGCTCCGCACGGTGGACGTCCGGCTCCAGGTAGATGACCCGGGCGATCGGGACGGCTTCGCGGACGCGGTGCTCGGCGGCGTCGATGGCACGGGCGACCTGTGCGGCCGTGTCGTCGTGCCGGACGGCGACCTTGGCCGCCACCAGCAGTTCCTCCGGGCCCAGGTGCAGGGTGCGCATGTGGATGACGTGGGTGACCGTCTCGTCGTCGACGAGCGCGGCGCGGATCCGGTCCCGTTCGGCCGGGGCGGCGGACTCGCCCAGCAGCAGCGACTTGGTCTCCGCCGCGAGCACCAGCGCGATGACGACGAGCAGCGCACCGATGCACATGGTGCCCACGCCGTCCCAGACACCGTCGCCGGTGAGCAGGGCGAGGCCGACGCCGCCGAGGGCGAGGACGAGGCCGACGAGCGCGCCGAAGTCCTCCAGCAGCACGACCGGCAGTTCGGGTGCCTTGGCGCGGCGTACGAACTGGGTCCAGCTCTGCTTGCCGCGGATCTGGTTGGACTCCCGGATGGCGGTCCGGAAGGAGAAGCCCTCGGCCACCACGGCGAAGACGAGCACGCCGACCGGCCAGTACCAGTGCTCGATCCCGTGCGGGTGGACGATCTTCTCGTAGCCCTCGTAGAGCGCGAAGACGCCGCCGACGGTGAACAGGACGATGGAGACCAGGAAGCCGTAGATGTAGCGCTCGCGGCCGTAGCCGAAGGGGTGCTCCTCGTTGGCTTCCTTCTTGGCCTTCTTCCCGCCCAGCAGCAGGAGGGCCTGGTTCCCGGAGTCGGCCACCGAGTGGACGCCCTCGGCCAGCATGGAGGCCGAGCCGCTGAAGGCGGCCGCGACGAACTTGGCGACGGCGATGGCCAGGTTGGCGCCCAGCGCGGCGACGATCGCCTTTGTTCCGCCTGATGCACTCACGAGTGAGAGGTCCCTTCCTGCTGCTGTGCGACCGTCCGATCAGACGGCAGCGGTGGCGCGGAAGAGCGTACCGTCACCCGAGATCCGTACCGGCTCGTCGGCCGGAACGTAGGCGGACTGCCCGGGCGCCAGGACGAGTTCCGCACTGCCGTCGGCCCCGCCGTGCAGGACGACGGCGCCCGCGGTGCACAGCAGGATCTGCGCGGCGGACGGGTCCAGCGGGTGCGCCGGGGCGCCGGGGAGGAGGACGAAGCGGGAGAGCCGGAACTCCCCGACGGGCGTCTCGTAGACCTCCTCGCCGCTCACCTCGTCGGCCTCGGGCCGCAGCACGCCCGGCTCGGTGTGCTCGAAGCGCACGATGCGCAGCAGTTCGGGTACGTCCACGTGCTTGGGCGTCAGCCCGCAGCGCAGCACGTTGTCGGAGCTGGCCATGATCTCGACGCCGAGGCCGCCGAGGTAGGCGTGCGGCACTCCGGCGGCGAGGTACAGCGCCTCACCGGGGCGCAGCACGACGTGGTTGAGGAGCATCGCGGCGAGCACTCCGGGGTCGCCCGGGTAGTGGTGCGCGATGTCCGCGTAGACCGCGTACCCGGGGCGCGCGGCGGCTGCTTCGGCGGCAGCGGCGACGGTGGCGGCCATCGCGTCGCGGTCCGCCGTCAGCAGGGCGGAGAGCACTTCGCGCAGCGCCTCGCCGCCGGGGCGGGCGTGCAGGATGTCGACGTAGGGCTTCAGTCCGGGCACGCCGAGTCCGTCCAGCAGCGCGGCGGCCTCCTCGGGGTGCCGGAATCCGCACAGTCCCTCGAACGGGGTGAGGGCGCAGAGGAGTTCGGGCTTGTGGCTGTCGTCCTTGTAGTTGCGCTCCGGCGCGTCCAGCGGGATGCCGCGCGCCTCCTCGTCGGCGTGGCCCCGGGCAGCCTGCGTGCTGTCGGGGTGCACCTGGAGGGAGAGCGGGGCCGCGGCGGCCAGCAGCTTCAGCAGGAAGGGCAGCCGGGGGCCGTAGGCGCGCACCGCCGGGGTGCCCAGTTCGCGCTCCGGGGCGGCGTCGATCACCTCGGTCAGCGGGAGCGGTCCGGCGCCCCGGTCGATGCGCGAGGGTGCGCCGGGGTGCGCCCCCATCCACAGTTCGGCCTGCGGGCGGCCGGTGGGCTCCTGGCCGAGCAGTTCCGGGATGGCGGTGGTGGAGCCCCAGGCGTACGGCCTGACGGAGTTCTCCAGACGGTCCATGAGAGGTGCTGTTCCTGTCCTGCGGGGAGGTGTTCCGTGCGGGGTGCGGTGGGCGCGGGGTCACACCGCGAGCCGTGTCACGCCCGGGTGCCGCGTCCTGCCCAAGGGGAGTCGCTGTCGGCGAGCGTGAGGTGAACGGCGGCGAAATCGGCGGTGGCGATCAGTTCGGCGGCCGCCTCCAGCGGTCCGCTGCCCTCGGCCGGTTCCAGCTCGCTGAGTGCCGCTCCGTGCGCGTAGGCCAGGTCGCGGGCCGGCACGGTCGCGGAGTCGCCGCCGGGCGGTGCCTCACGGAGCAGGACGACGCGGACGCGGGTCGTCTGCTCGTCCTCGACCCGGTCGCGGAAGAAGTCGTCCTGGCCGGAGGCCGGGGCGAAGGGCCCGGTCAGCAGGGCTCCGTGCGCCGTCAGGGCCTCGGGCAGGCCCGCCGTGAGCGCGGGGCGCCCGCAGAGCGCGGCCAGGACCGCGGACCAGTGCCGCGCCGCGGCGCCCGCGACGCCGCCCTCGCTCCACAGCAGCGGTATCGAGCCCGCCAGTTCGACGGCGAGGGTCTTGCCGGGGTTGCTGTAGGTCGGCACGGCGGGACCGCAGCGTTCGGCGACCTCGTCCAGCCGGTCGGCGAGCCCGGCGAGCTCCGCGGGGCCGCTGCGGGTCAGTCCGAGGCGGTCGCACAGCAGCAGCAGCGGGGTGGTCAGGCTCCAGAAGGTGCCGGGTCCGCCGCCGGGCGGAGCGGCGGGGGCTGCGGGGTCCAGCGGGTGCCCGGGGTGGTCCGGCGGGGAGTGGCTCGCGTGCGGGGCCGGGGCCGGGGGCAGGGTGAGGCCGCGGGTCTCGCCGAGCGCGTCGGCCAGCGGGGTGCCGCGCGGGGTGACGGCGACGACGGAGCAGCCGCGCCGGTACGCCTGGTCGAGCAGCGCCGGGAGACCGGGTTCGGTGCCGTCCGGGGTGACGAGCAGCAGCAGGTCCAGCGGCCCGGCCCAGCCGGGCAGCGTCCAGCGCAGTGCGTCGCCGGTGGCCCGGGCGCCGGTGGGGCGCAGACCGGTGACGGGCAGGGAGCCGTTGGTGAGGGCGCCCAGCAGGTCCGTGACGCAGGCGACGGCGGTCCCCGGACCGGCGACCAGGAGCGCGCGGGGGCGGCCCTCGGGGCGGAGCGTGTCCACCCCCGCCTCGGCTGCCTGCCGGATGCCGGTGCGCACGTGCGCACCGGCCTGTGCGGCGCCGCGCAGCAGACCGCGGGCGTCGGCGCGGGCCAGGTCCTCGGGGGCGTCGAGGAGCGTCTCGTCGAGCATCTTCCGTGCCTCCGATCGCTTCCGGTGCTGCGCGTGGCGGCAGCCACCGCGGGTGCGGCGCTCCGTCGGCACGTCGCCGGCTCTGCGCGGCGGCGCGTCCCGGTGGCGGCGCCGCCGTGTCGCCGGGTGCCGCGGCGGGCCCGGGTCAGGCGGGCCGGCGGGCCTCGTCCACCAGGAGCACCGGGATGCCGTCGCGTACGGGGTAGGCCAGGCCGCACTCCGCGTCCCCGGTGCACTGCAGTTCATCGCCCTCCTCACGCAGCGGCGCGTGGCACGCCGGACAGGCGAGGATCTCCAGGAGTCCGGCTTCGAGCGGCATGTCTTCCTCCAGGTGCGGTGTGCGGCTGCGGCTGCGGCTGCGGCTGCGGCTGCGGCTGCGGCTGCGGCTGCGGTGACTGTGCCGTCAGGGTACCGCCGGGTGCGGTCGGCGGTACCGGGGGCGGCCGTCAGACCGTGAGGGTCCGCTCGCCCTCCGCCCGCACGATGGCCAGCACCTCGTCGCGGACCCGCTCGACGGTGGCGGCGTCGCGGGCCTCCACGTTCAGCCGCAGCAGCGGTTCGGTGTTGGAGGGGCGCAGGTTGAACCACCAGTTGACGCCGGTGACGGTGAGGCCGTCCAGCTCGTCCATGGTGACGCTCTCCCGGCCCGCGAAGGCGGCCTTGACGGCTGCCGTGCGGTTGAACTGGTCCTCGACGGTGCTGTTGATCTCGCCGGAGGAGGCGTAGCGGTCGTAGTGGGCGACGAGGCGGGAGAGGGTGCCGTCCTGTCCGCCGAGCGCGGCCAGCACGTGGAGGGCGGCGAGCATGCCGGTGTCGGCGTTCCAGAAGTCGCGGAAGTAGTAGTGGGCCGAGTGCTCGCCGCCGAAGATGGCACCCGTCCTGGCCATCTCCTGCTTGATGAAGGAGTGGCCGACGCGGGTGCGGACCGGCTGCCCGCCGCTCTCTCTGATCACCTCGGGGACCGACCAGGAGGTGATCAGGTTGTGGATGACGGTGGAGCCGGGCGCCTTGGCCAGCTCGCGCGAGGCGACCAGCGCGGTGATCGCGGACGGCGGGACCGGGTCGCCGTTCTCGTCCACCACGAAGCAGCGGTCGGCGTCGCCGTCGAAGGCCAGGCCGAGGTCGGCGCCGACCTCGCGGACCCGGCGCTGCAGGTCGACGATGTTCTTCGGATCGAGCGGGTTGGCCTCGTGGTTGGGGAAGGTGCCGTCCAGCTCGAAGTACAGATCGTGGAGTTCGAGCGGCAGCCCGGACAGCACGAAGGGAACGGTCAGCCCGCCCATCCCGTTGCCCGCGTCGACCACGACCGTGAGCCGGCGGATGTGCGACAGGTCGACCAGGGAGTGCAGGTGCTCGGCGTACTCCGCGAGCATGTCCCGCCGGGTGACGGTGCCTTGGGGCTTGTCGGAGACGGGTGCGCCGCCGCCGTCCGACCACCGCTCCACCAGGGCGCGGATCTCGGCCAGCCCGGTCTCCTCGCCCACCGGTGCCGCGCCCGCCCGGCACATCTTGATGCCGTTGTAGCGGGCGGGGTTGTGGCTGGCGGTGAACATCGCGCCGGGCAGGTCGAGTTTGCCGCTGGCGAAGTACAGCTCGTCGGTCGAACACAGGCCGATCTCGGTGACGTCGGCGCCCTGTCCGGCCGCGCCCCGGCCGAACGCCCGGACGAGGCCGGGTGAGGAGGGCCGCATGTCGTGTCCGACGACGAGCGCCGAAGCGCCGGTGACATGGACGAAGGCGGCGCCGAACAGTTCGGCTGTCGCCTCGTCCCACTGGTCCGGCACCACACCGCGCACGTCGTACGCCTTCACGATCTGAGACAGATCAGCCACGGCCAGCCTCTCCTGGGTCGTCGGTCGTAAACGGTCCCAAATCTACCCGCGGCACGGAAGGGCGCCGTGCGGCAGCGCGGTGCGCTACGGCTCCGGGGGCCGCAGGACCCTCAGATGGCCGCGCCGGGCGACCTCCGTCGCGTCGGCCTCGCCCGCCTCGGGCCCGCCCCGCCGGTCGCGCGGGGCCGGGCCCCGCGGGTCGGGGCGCGGTGTCCGGGCCGCCTCGCGCACGGCGTCGGCCAGGGCTTCCAGATCGTCGCCGCTGGGGCGGGCGGCGGCCGTGTCGACGGCGAGCCGGACCACCTCCCAGCCGCGTGGTGCGGTGAGCCGCTCGGAGTGCTCGGCGCACAGGTCGTAGCAGTGCGGCTCGGCGTAGGTGGCGAGGGGGCCCAGGACGGCGGTTGAGTCCGCGTAGACGTACGTCAGCGTCGCGACGGCGGGACGACCGCAAGCGGTGCGCGAACAGCGACGTACAGGGCTCACAGCGTTGGACCGTACCGCACTCTTGAGCGGGCTGCGACGACTCGCCAGGACGTCACCCTGCCGTGTCGTCCGGGTCATCCGGGTTCTTCGGAAACGTCCGATCCGCTGAACGGCAGACCGAGAGGTCCGTCGCCCCCGCCCCCGGCCGGCCCGCGCAGCCGGCGGGCGCACACACCCCGGGCTGCGCGCCTGGTCATGGTCGGTCCCGGTGCCCGTTCCGCCGGAACGGACGGCCGTCCCGGCGGCGTGGGCGCGATGCCGCCGTCCGCCGAAGCGGGCGCGGCGGCCCGCACCCGCCCGTCGCGCCCCGCACGGGCCCCGCGGCGGGCTACGCTCGGGGGCGATGGACAGCCCCGTACCGCCGCGCCGGGCCGACTCCCGGCCGCGCCGCCGAGACCGCCACGGCCGCGGCATGCGC
Organism: Streptomyces sp. AA1529; assembly: GCF_000280905.1. Taxonomy (GTDB): domain Bacteria; phylum Actinomycetota; class Actinomycetes; order Streptomycetales; family Streptomycetaceae; genus Streptomyces. The sequence goes on from NZ_ALAP01000052.1 coordinate 13,594, forward strand.
GGCCCCGTCGCCCCACCCCAAGTGCCGCTCGCCATCAGCCGGGCAGAGGCGTTCGACGATCTGGTGCGCGACTCGGTGACCCGCCTGGAGCGGCACTGGCCGCAACTGGCCGGTGTCGAGTTCGCCGTCCAGGAGGTGCCGCGGTCGGACAACGGGGAGGTGCGCGAGGGCGACGACGCCGTACCGCTCGGCCGGGTCACCGAGGGCGGCGGCGAGCACCCGGACCGTGTGATCGTCTTCCGGCGCCCGGTGGAGATCCGCAGCCGCAGCAGGGACGAGCGGGCCCTTCTGGTGCACGAGGTGGTGGTCGAGCAGGTGGCCGAACTGCTGGGCCTGGAGCCCGAGTCGGTGGACCCCCGCTACGGCCAGGACTAGGCACACCGCCACGGCCGGGACCGGGCACCCCGCCGGGAGCGGACGGTCCGGCCTCCCGTCCGCTCCGTGCGCTCACTCGTCGTCGTTGAGCACCGACAGGTCCTGGGCCGACTCCGGTACGGCGACCGTGCTCCGGTCGTCGGGGAGCGTCTGCACGGTGAACCCGGGGACGCCGGACTGCTCGTGCTCCAACGTGCGGGAGGCGTAGACCGGGCCGCCCGAGAGGCGCTCCACCGTCACCGCGTAGCCGCCCTTGCCGTCCGCGGGACGGGGCGGGGTGAACGCCTTGGTGGTGTGCCCCTTGAGCGTGACGGTGGTGCTCTTGGGGCTGCCGCCGCCGCTGCCCGGCGACGCGGTCACCCGCACCTTCGCGCCGCCCTCCGGGGCGGCCAGCGCCAGGGTGGTTCCGCTCGCGGTGTTGCCCGCGGCGGTGGCCCGCTTCTGCACGGGTGCCGTCGCCGGGATGAACGCCGTCTCCTGCTTGCTCCCCTTGCCGCGCAGCACCCGCGCCGCCGCCACCACGTCCGGGGCGTCGTCGCCGTCCTCGGCCGGGGAGAGCACCAGCGAGCCGGCCTCGCCCTTGATCAAGCCCTTGAGGTCGACGGTGGTGACCATGCCCGCCTTCACGTGCAGGGACTCGTGCCCGGCCGGGCTGATCCGCCCGGACTTGCCCGCGAGCTGCACCTTCAGGTCCGCGTCCGCGCCACCGGGGGCGAGCACCGAGAGCCGGACCGCCGTCGCGTCCTCGGGAATGCCCGGCAGCACCTGGCCGGGCCCCGGGTCGGCGGAGGGCGCCAGCCAGTCACCGCCCAGCTTGCGGTCCGAGGACTGGATCAGGGCCCCCACCCGGCCGGAGCGCGCGATCACATGCAGCGTCACGTTGGTGACCGGTTCGGGGGTCAGGGTGGACAGCAGCACGGGAACGGTGGCGTGCGGCGGGACGGTGATCCCCTTGCCGCTGCCCTGCCCGGCCTTCTCCTTGCCCTCCTTGCCGTACAGCTCCAGGTCGACGACCGCGGGGGTGCTGTCCGGGTTGGTGAGGTGGACGTAGTCCTGCCGGCCCTCGGCCGTGCCCGCGCCCGGGAACCAGAACGAGGTGTCCGGCACCGAGCAGGACGTGCCCTGCAGGCCGCGCCCCGCTCCGGCGGCGACGGTCGTCGTCTGCTGCACCGTCCAGCCCGGCGCGAAGGGGCCGTCGGCGGTGCCGGTCAGCGCGGGGGCCTCGGAGTCGTCCGTCTCCGCCGCGACGGGGGTGCCGGGGCTGCTGAGGGAGAGGAACGGCTTGCCGTTCCCCTTCCCGGCGGCGTCCTCGCCTGACGCACCGCCCTCGGAGCCCCCGCCGTCCTCGGAGTCGCCGTCCTTGGCGTCGTCCTTGTTCTTGTCCTGGTTCTTGTCCTTGCCGGACTCCTCGGAGTCGGACTCGCCGTTCTCCTCGCCGTCCGCGGGGTCCTGGGGGTCGGCGCGCTCGGCCGCGTACAGGGCCGCGCTGCCCTTCTTGCCGGGACCGCCCTTGGGCGTGAACGCCTCGTAGGCGGTCTCCGCGACATCGGACGTGCTCGGGGACGGGCAGACCAGCGTCGAGCGCTCGACCGGCTTGCGGGCCGCCGTCCCGACGCTCTCGGCGCTGCTCGCCGCCTCCTCGGGAGCGGTGAGCGCGGCGACGCCGGTCACCGCGGCGAGCGCGACGGCGACCGCTCCGACGCTGAGGACTGTGCGGTTCACTGCTGCTCGCTCCCGTCGCCGTTGCCGTACCTGTTGTCGTAGCCGTGCGTGCCCGCCCCGTCGTGGCCCTGCGGCTGGTCGTACGGCGCGGCGTACTGCTGGGCCGCGTACTGCTGGGCCTGCCATTCCTCGTAGGACTGCTGCTGGTAGGCGTCGTAGCCGGGCTGGGCGCCGTAGTACTGCTGCTCCTGGTGCCCCTGGCCGTAGGGCTGCTGCGGGACCTGGCCGTAGGGGGCCGCACCGTAGGCGTCGTAGGCGCCGTAGGCGTCATAGGGGGACTGCTCGTAGGGAGCGGCCTGACCGTAGCCCGGGTCCGCGTACGGGGACTGCTGCGGCACATAGGGCTGCTGCTGTCCGTAGGGGTCGTACTCCGGCTGCGCGGGCACCGGTTGCTGACCGTAGGGGTCGTACTCCGGCTGCTCCGGCATCGGCTGCTGCTGCAGATCCTGCGGCGGCGCCGGTTCGGGCGGCACCGGGGGCTGCTCCTGCGCGGACTGCGCGGGGGGCGCCTGCGCGGCCTCCGCCGCGGCGCGGAGCCGACGGGCCCTGCGGCCCTCTCCCGCCGCCGACGGATCGGGCGCCGCCGGCTCGGTCTCGGGCAGGTCGTCGTCCACGTCCCGGCGTCGACCCGGCAGCGCCAGGACGACGACGACCAGCAGGAGGAAGCCCTGTGTCCACACCCACGCGGTGTGCGGGAGGGGCGTCCGGTAGTCCAGCTCCAGCTTGCCGCCCTCGGTCGGCAGTTCGAAGCCCTGCGCCCAGCCGTCCACCGTGACGCTCCTGAGCGGGCTGCCGTCGAGGGTGGCCTCCCAGCCGTCGGCGGCGCGGTCCGCGAGCCGCAGCACCCGCCCGGAGGGGCCGGACGGCAGCGTCGCGTGCGAGGCCACCGGACCGGCCGGAACGGCCACCGGTGCCGTCACCGCGCCGCTCGCGCCCTTCTCCGGGTCGCCCGGGACGATCGAGACACGCGACACCTGGCGGTCGACCCGCCACAGCGCGCTGCCGTCCTCCTGGCTGAGCCGGGTCAGTCCGGGCGTGGCGTCCAGGGTGCGGCTCACCCGGCGCGAGGCGCCGTCGCGCAGCAGCACGTACCGGACCGCGTAGCCGCCCAGTTGGCTGGTCTGGTCGGCGCCGGACCCGGCCACGAGGTTGGAGACCACGCCGTCCAGGCGTCCGTCGTCGCCCTCGGCCGCCGCCAGGTCGGCGTCGCCCAGCCGGGCGCCCGCGCCGCGGGTGAGCGTGTAGGTGACACCCGTGGCGCCCTCGGGCTGGTCGAGGACCAGGGTGCGGGCCTGGTCGCTGGTGGTGCTCTCCTCGGCGACGAACGCGGGCACCTGCACCGGGTCGCGCCGGGAGAGCGGGCCGTCGGCGCCGCGCAGCATCCATCCCCCGGCGGCGACCAGCGGGGCGAGCACGCAGGCCGCGGCGACCAGGGCGGCGGCGGGCTGGCGCCAGCCGAAGCTCTGCGCCGCCACCCGCTCCTTGGCACCCTCGGCACCGACCGCGGCGGCGCACAGCAGCGCGAGCCCGTAGACGAGGGTGGCGGGACCGGCCCAGGCGGAGCCGTTGGACACCGCCGCCGCCAGCAGCGCCACCAGCGCGGCGGCCCACGCGGCGGACACGGCGAGCCGCCGCTCGCTGCGCAGCAGGGCCGCGAGCCCGGCCAGCACCAGGCCGACGAGGAACAGCCCGTCCGTGGTCCCCGGGCCGCCCGGGGAGAGGGTCAGCAGGTCGAAGGCGGAGGCGGCGCCGGTGCCGTACTCCAGACCGGCCTCGCCCAGGAACTGCGCGGGGCTGGTGAACAGCGTCGGCGACCACGGCGCGAGCAGCACCAGCGGCGTCACCAGGACGGCGGCCAGCCGGGCCAGGAGCGCGCCGAGCGAGGCACCGTCCGCGCGGCGCACGGCGAGCACCGCGAGCGCCAGCACGGCGGCGATCAGCCACACGACGGGGGTGAACGCGGTCGTGAACGTCAGCAGCAGCGCGTAGGCCCAGGCCGCGCGCCAGCCGCCCTTGCCGCGCAGTCCGCTCGCCGCCACGGCGGCCCGCGCCAGCAGCGGCAGCAGTACGGCGAGCACGGCGGTGCCGATGCGGCCCTGGGCGAGCGCGCCGGTGGCGGCGGGCAGGAAGGCGTAGGCGACGCTTGCCCAGGCGCGCACCAGTCGGGAGTCGACCAGGGGGCGGGAGGCGAAGTAGGCGGTGACACCGGCGAGCGGGACCGAGCAGACCAGCAGCAGGGTCAGCGCGAACCCGGTGCTGCCGAACAGCAGGGTGGCGAAGGTGGCCAGGACGGCGAGGTAGGGGGGAGCCGAGACGGTGCCGCCGGTTCCCACCGGATGCCATCCCTCGGCGTAGCGCGCCCACAGCTCCGCGACCCCGTCGGGCGCGGGCAGCAGCGCACCGCCCGCCAGCGCGCCGCCGCCCAGCAGCGCCCGGCAGGCCACCAGGGAGACGACCAGCAGGACGGCGAACAGGACGGGCCCGGGCTGCTGTCCGAGCCGCTTGAGCCGCGCGAACTGTTCGACCTCCAGGAAGTCCGCGTCCTCGTCCCCGGGGCCCGTCTCGGCGGCGCCGTGCCGGCCCGCGGCGGAGGAGTCCGGTTCGGAGCGGCCGGGAAGGCTGCTGGTGGCCTGTTCGAGGGTGGCCCGCAGGGTGGCGCCGGGGGGCGGGAAGAGCGGCCGCAGCTCCTTGTGCGGGACGGCGGGCCTGCCCCGTCGGCGGCGGGCCGTCAGGATGCGGCCGCCGCGCAGCAGGGTGCCGGAGAGGCCGGTGATCTCGTCCAGGGCCTGTCCGGGCACCTTGCCGATGAGGTAGCCGAGGGTCCGCAGCACGGTGCCGACGACCAGGCGCAGCAGCACCCAGGGCAGCAGGGAGCCGGGCACGTTGGCGAGCAGGGTGTAGACGGCGCCCGCCTTGTCCACCCGGTGCGGGCTGGCGCCGTTGCTGGAGCGCCCCACGCAGTCGACGGGGCGGCGTTCCCGGGAGGCGGCCTCGGCGTGCCGCAGCACGGCGTCCGGGACGGTCAGCACCCGGTGCCCGGCGGACTGGGCGCGCCAGCACAGGTCGACGTCGTCGCGCATCAGGGGCAGCCGGCGGTCGAATCCGCCGAGCTGGTCGTAGACGTCGCGGCGGATGAGCATGCCCGCGGTGGAGACGGCCAGCACGGGGCGCACCTGGTCGTGTTGGCCCTGGTCCTGCTCGCGGCGCTCGATGCCGGTCCAGCGCCGTCCGCTGTGCGCGATGGAGACCCCGGCCTCCAGGAGCTGGCGTTTGTCGTACCAGCTGCGGAGTTTGGGGCCGGCGATGCCGACGGACGGGTCCGCGTCGACGACCCGCAGGAGCTGGGCCAGGGTGTCCGGTTCGGGGGCGCAGTCGTCGTGCAGCAGCCACAGCCACTCCACGGGCTCGCCGTAGGGCAGCTCGGGCAGGTCGTAGGCGTCGTCCCGCCAGGTGCGGTTGACCGGGTCCCAGCCGCTGGGCCGCTTGAGGTACGGCAGGTCCTCGGGGGTGAGCCGGCGCGCGGTGCGGGCGGCCTCCTCGACGGCGGTGCCGAACCCGGTGCGGCGCGCCATGTGCAGGACGCGCTCGGCGCCGAGCGCGTCTGTCAGCAGCCGGGCGGTGTCGTCCGCACTGCCGGTGTCGGCCGCGATGATGTTCTGCACGGGGCGGTTCTGCTCCAGCAGCCCGCTCAGCGCGCGGGGCAGCCAGCGGGCGCCGTCGTGGGCGACGAGGACGGCGGTGACGACGTGCCGGGGGGACTCGGGCGGCTCCAAGGTGGCCAACCCTGCTGCGGCCGCCTCGTAGTGGGCCGCCATGTGGCTGTGCACGGACATCGAGGTAGGGGCCCTCCCCGGGGTGCCGGGGCCTCGCGGCGGTGCCGCGGTGTGGCTGCAAGCCCCCGGAAGACGCGTATCGGAGCGGTGAGCGCACGCCCTTGCCAGGGTGGTGTGCGTCGTGGACGGCCCCACACTAACGGCTCACCCTCACGCGCCCGGCGCCTCCGGGCAACTGCCCGGGGCCGGCTGCTGGTTGCCCGGCGCGAGCGGTGCGCGGGCCCGGCCCGGTCGCCCGGGTCCTTCCTGGGTGCGGCTGTTCGACGGTCCGACGGACGGTCGGGTCAGACAGCGGCTTTCTTCAGTCGGCGCCGTTCACGCTCGGACAGGCCGCCCCAAATACCGAAACGCTCGTCATTGGCGAGGGCGTATTCGAGGCATTCGGAGCGGACTTCACACGCGAGGCAGACCTTTTTCGCCTCGCGGGTGGACCCGCCCTTCTCGGGGAAGAACGACTCCGGGTCGGTCTGCGCGCACAGGGCGCGCTCCTGCCAACCCAGCTCCTCGTCCGCCTCTTCGACCAGCAGTTGTTGGAACAGCTCGGTCATGTGCGCCCCTCGATCCGTCTCTTCGACCCCGTGATGCTGTCGTTATCGAACCCTCATGAACGACACGAGTGAAATTACAAGTGTGCCGATCCGGGGCAGTCAAGCCGAGATCTGCTATTGAGCCCGTTATTCACCCGGCGGAACCAAGCTTTCGCAGTAAGTGTTCAAATCACTACGAAATATGACACTCGTGCCCGGAGTCGGAGCGTTTTCCCGACTCCTCTATTCAGAACGCGATGACCTGCGGTCACGTTCCGCACCAACCCTCGGATGGCCCTGATCACACTCTGATCACGAAGGCGCAACGGCGTGCAGGTGCGGCTACTGCGCCAGGTCTCCCGCCCGGGTGGGCGCAAACCTTTCGCCCACCGAAGGAGCCAGAAGGGGTGAAACATTCGCCACAAACGCGACAACAGGTTGACACCTGGGGCACGGGGGCGCTGTTCTGGAGCGCATGGCAGTGACCTCTGAGACCCGTACGACCCGTGGCGCCCCCGCCATGCGGTCTGCCGGAGGTGCGCCCGCGCCCCTCCGTGCCGCCTCTCACGTCCTGGAGCCGCACCGCTGTCGCTGTCCGCGCGGCTGCCACACGCCCTGTTGCTGAGGTGTCGCTGAGCCGTCGCCGAGGGCGGCTCCACGCTGACCGAGCGCCCGCGACCGACTGCCGGGCAGCCGCTTCGGCGGAGCGCCCTCGCCTCCTCCGCACACCCCGCGCGCCCTGTCGCGCCCCTCCCCCGCCGGCCCGGCTCCCACCGGGTGCGGCTCCGCTCGCCGCCCGGTTCCGGCCGGCCCCGCACAAAGGCACTTCCGCACGTGAACAGCGACCTCGAAATCGCCGGCGATCCGCTCGCCGTCCCCCATCTGCTCCCCGTTCCCCCGGCGCACCCGGCCACCGTCGCGGACTTCGCCGGGCTGATCGGCGCACTGGCCGCCGACCGGGCCGCCTGGGCGCCGCTGGTGCGCTACGACCCGACCCTGCGCTGGTACCACCGGCTGCGCACCGGCCCCGGCTACGAGATGTGGCTGCTGAGCTGGCTGCCCGGGCAGGGCAGCGGCCGGCACGACCACGGGCGCTCGTCCGGCGTGTTCGGCGTGCTCGCGGGCGAGCTGACCGAACACGGCTACGGCACGACCGGAGGCGGACGCGACCCAAGGGGCACGACGGGACACGGCACCCGGGTGCTCGGCACCGGCGCGGTGCGCGTCTTCGCGCCCGGATATGTGCACGAAGTGGTCAACGACGGACTGGAACCCGTCGTGAGTGCGCACATCTACGCTCCCGGACTGACGGAGATGCCCCAGCACTGCTCCGGCGGCCCCGGCGCCGTACGGAACCCGGCGCAGGAGTCGCCGGCCTGACACCGGGTGGACGGCGCTCCGGCACCGGGCGGGGCACCTGATGTCGGGTGCGGGCACCGGGCTGCGAGACTGGTGCCCATGCAGCGCATTGTGGTTCTGGCCGGGGGCATCGGCGGTGCCCGTTTCCTGCGCGGGCTCCGGTCCGCGGTGCCCGACGCGGAGATCACCGTCGTCGGCAACACCGGTGACGACATCCATCTGTTCGGCCTGAAGGTCTGTCCCGACCTCGACACCGTGATGTACACCCTGGGCGGCGGCATCCACGAGAAACAGGGCTGGGGACGGGCCGGCGAGACCTTCGCGGTGAAGGAGGAACTGGCCGCCTACGGCGTGGGCCCCGAGTGGTTCGGGCTGGGCGACCGGGACTTCGCCACCCACATCGTCCGCACCCAGATGATCTCCGCGGGCTATCCGCTCAGTGCCGTCACCGAGGCGCTGTGCGCCCGCTGGCAGCCGGGGGTCAGGCTGCTGCCGATGACGGACGACCGGGTCGAGACCCATGTGCTGATCGACGACCCGGACGCCGGGGACTCCGGCCGGGACGACGACGGCGGGGACGGCACGGCCGGACGCAAGGCGGTGCACTTCCAGGAGTACTGGGTGCGGTTGCGGGCCTCCGTGGACGCACACGCCGTGGTACCCGTCGGCGCCGACGCCGCCGAACCCGCACCGGGCGTCCTGGAGGCCGTCGCCGCGGCGGACACGGTCATCTTCCCGCCGTCCAACCCCGTCGTCAGCGTGGGCACGATCCTGGCCGTCCCCGGCATCCGGGAGGCGATCGCGGACGCCGGGGTACCGGTCGTCGGCCTCTCGCCCATCATCGGGAACGCCCCCGTGCACGGCATGGCGGACAAGGTGCTGGCCGCCGTGGGGGTCGAGACCACGGCGGCGGCCGTCGCCGCGCACTACGGTTCGGGACTGCTGGACGGCTGGCTGGTCGACACCGTGGACGCCGACGCCGTGGCGGCCGTCGAGGACGCGGGCATCCGTTGCCGCGCCGTGCCGCTGCTGATGCGCGACGAGGAGACCACCGCGGAGATGGCCCGGCAGGCGCTGGCGCTGGCGGAGGAGGTACGCGCGTGACGGCGGTGACGACCGGGGCGTCCGGGCAGGAGCAGTACCCGCGGGCCACGGCACCCGCGGAGGCCGCCGAGCCGGCGGGCCGGGAGCGCAGCGGACCCGGCACCTCCTACGAGGTGTGGGCCCTGCCCGGCATCCCGGACGTGCGCCCCGGCGACGACCTGGTCCGGCTGCTGGTCGACGCGGCGGCCGCGCCCGGCGGGCGGGGGCTGGCGGACGGCGACGTGCTCGTCGTCACCTCGAAGATCGTGAGCAAGGCCGAGGGCCGCATCGTCCGGGCCGACGACCGCGAGGCCGCCATCGACGCGGAGACCGTGCGGGTCGTCGCACGGCGCGGCGCGGCCCGGATCGTGGAGTCCCGGCACGGCTTCGTGATGGCCGCGGCCGGGGTCGACGCCTCCAACACCCCCAAAGGCACCGTGCTGCTGCTGCCCGAGGACCCGGACGCGACAGCCCGGCAGCTGCGGGACGGCGTACGGGAGGCGCTGGGGGTCACCGTCGGCGTCGTCGTCACCGACACCTTCGGGCGGCCCTGGCGCGAGGGCCAGACCGACGTGGCGATCGGCGCGGCCGGGGTGCGGGTCCTGGAGGACCTGCGCGGCGGCGTCGACATGTACGGCAACCCGCTGGGCGTGACCGTCACCGCCGTCGGCGACGAACTGGCGGGAGCGGGCGAACTGGTCAAGCGCAAGGCGAGCGGGCTGCCGGTCGCGGTGGTGCGCGGACTGGCCCACCACGTGCGGCCCGCGCCCGGCAGCAGCCCACAGCCCGCCCCCGAGGCACCCGAGGCGCCCGAGGAGGAGGCGACGGCCCGCGCGCTGGTGCGCGACGCGGCCGCCGACATGTTCCGGCTGGGCACCTCGGAGGCGGTGCGCGAGGCGGTGACACTGCGCCGCACCGTACGGGAGTTCACCGCGGAGCCGGTGGACGGGCAGGCCGTACGGCGTGCGGTCGCCGCCGCCGTGACCGCACCGGCTCCGCACCACACCACCCCGTGGCGGTTCGTCCTGCTGGAGAGCGCCGAGTCCCGGACCCGGCTGCTGGATGCCATGCGGGACGCCTGGATCGCCGATCTGCGCGGCGACGAGAAGAGCGAGGAGAGCATCGCCAAGCGCGTCAAGCGCGGCGACGTGCTGCGCAACGCGCCCTGCCTGGCGGTGCCCTGCCTGGTGATGGACGGCTCGCACACCTACCCGGACGCGCGGCGGAATGCCGCCGAGCGGGAGATGTTCGTCGTCGCGACGGGCGCCGGCATCCAGAACTTCCTCGTCGCACTGGCCGGGGAGCAGTTGGGGTCCGCGTGGATCTCCTCCACGATGTTCTGCCGGGACGTGGTGCGCGAGGTGCTGGACCTGCCCGCGGGGTGGGACCCGATGGGCGCGGTCGCCATCGGCCATCCGGCGGCCCCGCCCCGGGAGCGCCCGCCCCGCTCCGCGGCCGACTTCGTCGTCGAGCGGTGAACCGACGCTGAGTCGTCGAGCGGTGAACCGACGCTGAGCACCGCACCGAGCGGCGCCGCCGGTAGCCGAGGCCGCCGGTAGCGGTGCGGGTTAGCGGCGCCGCCGGTGCGCCCGCGCGCCCTACAGCGGCGCTATGTTCCCCACCGGGAACCGGGGAGCGCGGCGCGGCATCCGCGGGCCGCCCAGCAGGATGAGCCGGCTGGCGCGGTGCCGCTGCCCCTCGTAGGGGGCCAGGAGTTCCAGCATGCCGTCGTCGTCGGTGCCGCGGGCGCCGGTGAGGGCATAGCCGATCTGGCCCGGCAGGTGCAGATCCCCCACCGTGACGGCGTCGGGTTCCCCGTTCGAGCGTTGCAGGACCTCGGCGGCCGTCCAGGGGCCGATGCCCGGAATGGCCTGGAGCCGGGCCAGCGCCGCGTCCAGACCCAGGTGGGCCGCTTCCTCCATCCGGCCGGCCCGCTGGAGGGCGCGCAGCACGGCGGCGGAGCGCTTCTGGTCGACCCCGGCGCGGTGCCACTCCCAGGAGGGGATGCGCAGCCAGTCGCGCGGGTGGGGCATCACCCACAGGTGCGGATGCGGCCCCGGGGCGCGCTCGCCGAATCTGCGGACCAGCAGCCGCCAGGCGCGGTACGCCTCCTCGGCGGTGACCTTCTGCTCCAGCACGGAGGGGATCAGCGACTCCAGCACCCGCCCCGTGCGGACGAGCCGCAGCCCGGGGTGGCGCCGGTGCGCCTCCCGCGCGACGTCGTGGTGCGGGACGAAGGCCGCCGGGTCGTCCTCCGCGCCGAGCAGCGCGGGCAGCCCGTCCAGCAGCCACCCGGCCCCCGGCCCCCATGCCTCGGCGCACACGGTGCCTCCGGCGGCTTCCCGCCGACGGGACAGCCGCAGCGCCGCGGGACCGTCGGGGGTGCGGGTGCCACGCCAGACCGCATCGTCCTCGGTGCGGTACGTCGGGTCGTACGGACCTCGGCGCAGCACGCGCAGGCTGCCGTGCAGGTCGTACGGGCCCGGCGGGCTCCAGGAGCGGGTGAGTGACACGGGCAGCAAGACTACGGCCCGGCACCGACAGCCGGACCGGGCGGCGGCCCCACCGGCCGGTGTCCCGACCGGCCCGGCCCGGGAGCGTCGGAAGGAGGCCGGGTCAGCGGAACGGGGACCCTGGAGCGCCGGGAGGCGGGACGCGGCTACTGGTCCGAGGAGAAGCGGACCGCCCCGGCCGGTATCCGGGCGTCGCACCACACCCGGATGCCGCCGCGCAGTTCGTTGCCCTCGCCGACGACGGCTCCGTCACCGATGACCGCGCCGTCCAGCACGGTGTCGGCGCCGATGCGGGCACCCGCGCCGATCAGCGAGTCGCGGATCCGGGCGCCGGGCGCCACCACCGCGCCGTCCAGCAGGGCGCTGCCGTCGATCCGGGCGCCGGAGCCGACCGCGGCCCCCGCACCGGCGACGGTGCCGCCGGTCAGCTTGGCGTCCTGCGCCACCTCGGCGCTCTCCAGGATCAGCCGCTCCCCGCAGCGGCCGGGTACGGCGGGCGAGGGCGCGCGGCCCAGCACGAGGTCGGCGGAGCCGCGGACGAACGACTCGGGGGTGCCCAGGTCGAGCCAGTAGGTCGAGTCGACCATGCCGTGCAGCGTCGCCCCGGCGGACAGCAGCCCGGGGAAGGTCTCGCGCTCCACCGAGACGGGGCGCCCCGCGTGGATGGTGTCGATGACCGAGCGGGTGAACACGTAGGCGCCCGCGTTGATCTGGTCGGTGACGATCTCCTCGGGCGTCTGCGGCTTCTCCAGGAAGGCGGTCACGCGTCCCGAGCCGTCCGTGGGGACGAGACCGAAGGCCCGCGGGTCGGTCACCCGGGTCAGATGCAGTGAGACGTCGGCCGCGGCCCGGGAGTGCTCGTCGACCAGGGCGCGGATGTCGAGGCCGGAGAGGATGTCGCCGTTGAAGACGAGTACCGGCTCGTCGGGGCCCGAGTGCAGCCGGGAGGCGACGTTGCGGATGGCGCCGCCGGTGCCCAGCGGCTCCTCCTCGGTGACGTACTCCAGGTGCAGGCCCAGTTGGGATCCGTCGCCGAAGTACGGCTCGAAGACCTCGGCGAGGTAGGAGGTGGCCATCACCACGTGGTCGACGCCCGCGGCGCGGGCCCGGGCCAGCTGGTGGCTGAGGAAGGGCACGCCTGCGGCGGGGACCATGGGCTTGGGGGTGTTCACCGTGAGCGGACGCAGCCGGGTGCCCTTGCCCCCGACCAGAAGGATCGCTTCTGTCACCTGTTGTCTCTGCTTCCTGCCGGGGTCCGCCGACCGCCCTTCGGGTGGCCGGCGGACAGTCTATGCAGACGCGTGCGGACGCGTGGGCGGCCCGGTACGGCCGTCCCCGGCAGACGCGGCCGGAGGCCCGGCGGTTGCTCCGCTCCGCCGGAACACCGCGGTCCGGCGCCCCGGCTCGGCGGACCGGCGCCGGGTCAGCGGCCCTGCAGCCGGGCCGCCGCGCTGCGGATGTCGCCGAGCTTGGCGTAGAGCCGGTCGCCGGGGCACTCGGTGACGAACCCGTCCCGGTGCCCGGAAACGGTGTGGAAGTGGATCTTCCGCCCCTTCTTGAACTTGCCGCCGCCGGACGTCAGCCAGGTCTTGCCGGCCGGGTCGGCGCCGAAGAGCCCCAGCTTCCACGCGGTGAGCCGGGCGAGCGCGTCCACGGCGCGCTCGGAGGGCTCCTGCTTGCCGTAGGAGCCGAGGACCGCGATGCCCGTGCTGTCGGTGTTGAAACCGTAGGTGTGGGCTCCCATCACCGGCTTGGCCACGCCCCCGGCCCGCCCCTCGTAGATGGTTCCGCACTTGTCCACGAGGAAGTTGTAGCCGATGTCCCGCCATTTGCTGCTCTTGACGTGGTAGCGGTACATCGCGCGGATGATGGAGGGCGCCTGGTCGCACGCGTAGTCGTTGGTCATGGCCGTGTGGTGCACGAAGGCGGCCTTGACCGTGTTGGTGTAGCGGAACTCCGCCTCCCGCAGCTTCTCGTCGGCGCCCCAGCCCGCGCGGGTCACGATGCGCGGACGGGGCCCGGCGAACGACCCGGCTTCCGGGTACTGGGAGCGGGTCGCCTCCCGGGAGAGCGCAGGCAGCACCCCGCCGCCGGCGCCCGCTGCGGAGTCCGCCGCCGCGGGCCCCGCTCCGGCGGCACCGCTCCCGGCCCCCTCCGCCGCCGCACCTGCCGCCGCGCTGTCCCGCTGACCGCCCGCCGGCTCCTCCGCCGGGCCGGGAGCCGCGGGGCGACCGGAGACCGCCGGCCGGCCTGGGGCAGCGGACTGGTCCGGCTTCCCGCCCTGGTCCGGGGCGTCCGGGGCGTCCGGGCTCGTGTCGGGGCCCGGGTCGACCAGTTCCAGGCGGAGCCCGTCGGGCAGCGATCCGCCGTGGTCCCCGCGTTCGGGCAGCACCCGGGCCTCGACGCCGTCCGAGGAGCCGACCCAGAGCGGAGCCGTGGCGCCGCGGGCCGGTCCGCGGGCGCCGCCCCGCCGGGCGTCGACGGGATGGTTCTCCAGGTGCCGCCACGCCGACCAGTTCCCGGAGTCCGCGTCGCGGGTGCGGACCTGCACACGCCCGCGCAGCGGGGTGCCGGCCCCGTCCCAGACCACGCCCAGCAGGGAGTACGGACGGACGGTGCGGGCCGGGACCCGCACCCCGGCTTCGGGTGACTCCGCCGCGCGGGCGCCGGATTCCCCCGCGACAGATCCGTCGAAGGAGAGCGACTGGGTGCGGCCCGGGATCGCGGATCCGGCGGAGGCGGGGGCCGCGGAGGACTCGGAGGCGGCGGAGGACTCGGACGCCTTGGAGGACGGGTACGCCGGGGATGACGGGGATGCCGGGGACGCCGCGGCTGCCGTGGCGAGAGGGGTGAGGGGCAGCAGCAGTGCCGCCGCACTCACGACACCGACCGTTTGAACACGATTCGCACGCATACTTCAGATCATGGGCATATATGATCATTCCCGTCCATTGACGCACCGCCAGTTGGGCGCGCGCGTACGCTTGCAGGAATGAACGCCTCCGACCGCACCCCCGCCGAGCTGCTGCGGACCGCTCTCTCCGCCGACCCGGCACGGCCCCTGCTGACCTACTACGACGACGCCACGGGCGAGCGCGTCGAGCTCTCGGTGGCGACGTTCGCCAACTGGGTGGCCAAGACCGCGAACCTGCTCCAGGACGAGCTCTCGGCCGAACCCGGGGACCGGCTCGCACTGCTGCTCCCGGCGCACTGGCAGACAGCGGTCTGGCTGCTGGCCTGTTCCTCGGTGGGGGTCGTGGCCGACCTCGGCGGCGACGCCGCCCGCGCCGACCTGGTGGTGACAGGACCGGACACCCTGGAGACGGCCCGCGGCTGCTCCGGGGAGCGGGTGGCCCTCAGCCTGCGCCCCATGGGCGGGCGCTTCCCCCAGCCGCCGGAGGGGTTCGCCGACTACGCGGTGGAGGTGCCGGGCCAGGGCGACCACTTCGCCCCGTACGCACCCGTGGACGCGGACGACGCGAGCCTGGCGCTGCCCGACGGCGGCGAGCTGACCGGCGCGCAGGTCGTGGAGCGCGCCCGGGCGGATGCCGCCGCGCGGGGGCTGGAGCCCGGCGCCCGGCTGCTGTCCGCGCTGCCGTGGGACGGCTGGGACGGACTCAGTGCGGGGCTGCTGGCACCGCTGGCCGTGGGCGGATCGGTGGTGCTCGCACCCCGCGCCGGGCAGCTGGACGCCGCAGCCCGCCGACAGCGTGCGGAAGACGAGCGGGTGACGCACACCGCCGACTGAGCACCCGGCCCGGCCCCTCCCGGGACACCTGAGCCGGATGGTCCGTACAACCTTGCGAGTGATTCGAGCGTCTGTCTTCATGACCGGCGCACCCCTGCGGGTGTACGCCTTGTACTCCGCGTGCGCCGGTGTCGCCGCCACCCGAGGGATGAACACTCGTGACCGATCCGGGCACCACCGATGCCGATTCCGGCGCGTCCAGTACGGCTTCCGTCCGGACGCGCCGGCGCCGCTGGCCCCGCTGGGCGGCGCTGGGCGCCGCAGTGCTCGTGCTGGCCTCCGCGGCGACCAGCTGGTCCCTCTACCGGAAGCTGGACGGCAACATCCGCACCGACGCGGGCACCGCGCAGGCACTGGCGCCCTACGAGAAGGAGCGGCCCACTCCGGTGCGCGGCACCCAGGAGGCGCGCAACATCCTCGTCCTCGGCTCGGACAACCGCGGCGACGGCAACGGCGCCTACGGGCACGACGAGGGCAGTCAGCGCTCGGACACCGCGATCCTGCTGCACATAGCCGCCGACGGGCGCGGTGCGACGGGGATGTCGATACCGCGGGACCTGATGGTGGACATCCCGGACTGCCGACAGCCGGACGGCTCCACCGCCGCCCCGCAGTTCGCGCAGTTCAACTGGGCGTTCCAGCGGGGCGGCGCGGCCTGCACCATCCGCACGGTGGAGAAGCTGACCGGCATCCGCGTCGACCACCACCTGGTCGTGGACTTCAACGGGTTCAAGAAGCTGGTGGACGCGGTGGACGGGGTGGAGGTCTGCCTGGCGGAGCCGGTGCACGACCGGGAGGCGAAGCTCGACCTGCCCGCCGGGCGGCAGACCCTCGACGGGGAGGACGCGCTCGGCTATGTCCGCGCCCGGCACGGACTGGGGAACGGCAGCGACACCCAGCGCATCGAGCGCCAGCAACGATTTCTGGGATCTCTGGTGAAGAAGGTGCGCAGCAACGGAGTTCTGCTGAACCCCACGCGCGCCTATCCCGTGCTGGATGCCGCGACCTCGTCACTGACCGCGGATTCCGGTCTTGATTCCCTCTCCGAACTGTACGAACTGGTGCGGAGCGTACGCGATATCCCGGAAGACCACATCCGTTTCCTCACGGTGCCCCGGCAGTCGTACAAACTGGACATCAATCGGGATGAGCTGGTACAGCCCGCCGCCGACGAGCTCTTCACCAAACTGCGCGAGGACAGTCCGGTGACCGTCGGCGGAGACGGACCGAAGAAGAAGGACGGAAAGGAGAAGGCGGACGGGTCGTACCGCGGGACGACGGCGGACCTGGACATCTGCGCGAACACAGCACGCTGAGATTGAGGCGAATTGACCGTTTCCGGCTGCACAGAACTTGTCACCGCCGTCGCTGGCCGCGGAACCTGCCGGATAGTGTGAGCGCTCCGGTCGGCCCCGGGGCGGCATCAGCAGCCGGTTCTATGGAGGACTTACGCAATCGTGGACGCGCAAGGCCGTGGGCACGCGGGGAATGTCGATCCCGCGGATCAGTGGGTGTTCAACCCGGACACCGGCAGCTACGAACTGCGACTGAACCCCGACGCCGACGACTCTCCCCGTCGGCCCGGTTCCCGCCGCACTTCCGCACCCCGCCAGAGAAGCGCCTCCCCGGACGAGAGCACGGACGCACCCGCCGACGGCGGAGGGCGCTCCGAGGGCTCCGGCGGGGACCGTCCGCGCTCCCGTGCGGGTGAGGGCGGCGACGGCGCCGGATCCCGCTCGGCGCGGCGGGCCGAGGCACGGCTGCCCGCCCAGCGCCGGGCCCGCGCCTCCGAGCGGACCGGTTCCGGCGAGGCACCGGGCAAAGGCGGGGGCCGGGGGCGCCGGAAGGCCAAGCCTCAGCTCTCCCGGAAGCAGAAGGTGCTGCGCATCGGCGGCGGCACGGTCGGCCTCCTGATGATCGCGGGCTGCGTCGGCGGTGTCGTCTGGTACCAGCGCCTCAACGGCAACATCAACAAGGTCGATGTCGGCCGGAACAACCCCGCGGTGAAGGACGGCCCGGTCAATATCCTGGTGATCGGCACCGACGCCCGCGAGGGGAAGGGCAACACGGGCTACGGCGACGCCGGAAGCGTCGGTCACGCCGACACCACCTTCCTCTTCCATGTGTCCGAGGACCGCTCCAACGCCACCGCGCTGTCCATCCCGCGCGACATGATCACCGACATCCCGGACTGCGAGACCAAGGAGGAGAACGATTCCACCAAGGTCATCCGGGGGGACCAGAACGTCCGCTTCAACACCAGCCTCGGCCAGAAGGACAGGGACCCGACCTGCACCTGGAACACGGTCGAGGAGCTGGTCGGGGTGAAGGTCGACCACTTCATGATGGCGGACTTCAACGCCGTCAAGGAGCTCTCGACGGCGGTCGGCGGCGTCGAGGTCTGCACCGAGAAGGCGATAAACGACCCCAAGTCCCATCTGAAGCTGAAGGCGGGCAAGCACACCGTCCAGGGCGAGCAGGCGCTCGCGTTCGTCCGGACCCGGCACGCGGTGGGCTTCGGCAGCGACCTGGACCGGATCAAGCTGCAGCAGCAGTTCCTCAGCTCGATGATCCGCAAGATGAAGTCCGGGGACACCCTCAGCAGCCCCTCCAAGCTGTTCAAGCTGAGCGACGCCGCGACCAAGGCCCTGACCGTGGACTACGGCATCGGCAGCGTCAAGAAGCTGATGGACCTGGCGAACGACCTCAAGCGGGTCGACATCAAGAACATCACCTTCGCCACGGTCCCGGTCGTCGACAACCCGAACAACAAGGCCACCGTCCTCCTGAACCAGAGCAAGGCCGGCCCGCTGTTCAGGATGATCCAGGAGGACAAGTCCCTGACCGGGAAGAACAAGAAGAAGAAGTCGGACAAGCCGAAGGTGGACAAAGCCCCGGTGTCCGAGGTCGACGTCTCCGTGCTCAACGGCGGCGGCCCCTCGGGAGCGGCGGCCGGCACGGTGGAGTGGCTGGTGAACAAGGGCGCGGGCAACGCGGTCTCCGGCGGCAACGCACCGCAGCAGCTCACCAAGACGCGGCTGGAATTCGCCCCCTCCCAGGAGGGCGCGGCCGCCAGGCTGGCCGACATGCTGAAGCTGCCGGACTCGGCGCTGAAGAAGACCGAGGGAGCGGGTCCCAGCATGAAGCTGACCCTCGGCAAGGACTTCACCGCCCCGGGCGAGTCGGTCGGGGCTCCCGACAAGGCACCGTCCGGGGTCGACAAGGTCAACGCCAACGACAAGAACGTGTGCGCGAAATGACGCGGACCCCTCCGGCACGTCCCACCGGACATCCGGGGGCAGCACGACATGAACATCCCCGGGAGGTCCCGTGCGGCACGACGACACCGACGGCGGCAGAGAGACGCAGCGCGGCGCCCCCAGCGCCGCCGACCGCGGTTGGGACGAGAGCCTGTACGGGGAGCACCCGGCGGAGCCCGGCCACCGCTCCGGGCCCGCTTCCCCGCCCGCGGCCGCTTCCCCGACCCCGACCGCGGCCGGTGCCGCGCCCGGTGCCGGCGGCGGGCGGAGCGGACCGGACGGCGGCGGCGCCTCCGGTGCCGGCGGCGGGGGCCCGGCGGCGATGAGCGGCGCCCCGCGGCGCAGCCGCGGCCGCCGGGTGCTGCGCTGGTCCGTGGCCGTCCTCTCGGTGCTCATACTCGCGACCGCGGCGGCGGGCTACTTCTACTACCAGCACCTCAACGGCAACCTGCACAAGGACGACCTCAACCTCGGGGACAGCAAGCTCCACCACTCGGACCCGAACGCCGCGGGGCAGACCCCGCTGAACATCCTGCTGCTGGGCTCCGACTCGCGGGCCTCCAAGGAGAACGTCCGGCTCGGCGGCTCCCGCGCCGACCGCGACCGGCCGCCGCTGGCGGACGTGCAGATGCTGCTGCACGTCTCCGCGGACCGCAGCAACATGTCCGTCGTCTCCATACCGCGGGACACCAGGACGACGATTCCCAAGTGCACCGACCCGGACGACGGGAAGGTCTATCCGACGACCACGGACAAGATCAACACCAGCCTCCAGCACGGCGGCCCCGGGTGCACCGTGGCGACCTGGGAAGAGATGACCGGCATTCCGGTCGACCACTTCATGATGATCGACTTCTCGGGTGTGGTCTCCATGGCCGACGCGGTCGGCGGCGTCCCGGTCTGCGTCAAGGAGAACGTGCACGACCCGAAGTCGAAGCTGAAGCTGGAGGAGGGCACCACCGTCATCAAGGGCGAGCAGGCGCTGAGCTGGCTGCGGACCCGGCACGGCTTCGGCGACGGCACGGACATAGGGCGCGCCAAGGCCCAGCACATGTACATGAACGCGATGGTGCGCCAGCTCAAGGCCGGGACGAAGCTGAGCGACCCGGGCAAGCTGCGCGGCCTGGCGGAGTCCGCCACCAAGGCGCTCACCGTCGACAAGGGGATCGGCACGGTCAAGAAGCTCTACGACCTGGGCAACGACCTCAAGCAGGTGCCGACCAAGCGGATCACCATGGCCACCATGCCGTGGGTGTACGGGGGCGGCGGCAGCTACGTCGTCCCGAAGAAGGACGACGCGGACCAGGTCTTCTCCCTCATACGCAACGATGTGGCGCTCGATGGCAAGGACAAGAAGAAGGCGGAGGCGAGCAAGTCCGCGCAGCCCACGGAGCCGTCCCGGCCGAAGGCCGACATCCCGGTCAGCGTGATGAACGGGACCGGCACCTCCCTCCAGCGGCCGGTCACCGGCCGGGCTGGCCAGGTCGCGCAGACCCTGTCCCGCGAGGGCTTCGGCCGGGCCGCGGCCGACCCGACGCCCCAGTCCCGTGCGGACACCACCATTCGCTACCCGCGCGAGGAGCTGCGCGGTGACGCGCTGGCCGTCGCCGAGGCGCTCGGCGTCCCCGAGCGGCTGGTGAAGCACTCCACGGGCGTGCAGCAGGTCACCCTGGTGATCGGCGCCGACTGGCGGGAGGGCACGAGCTATCCGAAGAGCGACGGCGGCGGGAACGCGGACAAGGGCCACCACAAGGCTCCCGAGAGCGCGGACACGCTGCGGGGCGACAACAAGAAGGCGTGCATGGACGTCAACCCGAACTACACCTGGTGAGGTCCCGAACGTGGCCCTGGCACAGGACCGTGTGAGGAGGGCCTGACACCGCAGGACCTGACACCGGACGCCGGGCACGACACCGGACGCCGGGTACGAGCGAGGGGCGCCCCCCTTGGAGGGCGCCCCTCGCCGTGCGCCGGGCGGCCGGGGCCGCGGCCGCCCGCGGGCCCCGCGCTACCGCGTCGCCGGTACCGGCTCGCGGCGGCTGGCGATGACCTTGCGGGCCAGCTTCTTCGGGCTGGTCAGGAAGCCCCAGCCCCAGGACATGTGCATGGTGGCGAGCGCGACGGGGATCTGGGCGCGCGCCGCGAGCGGGAGGCCCCGGCCCGCGGGCAGCGAACCGGCCGCTATGGCCGCCAGGTAGCCGCCGGGCAGCACCAGCGCCCAGGGCGTGAGGGCGGCACCGGCCACCAGGCCCGCCGCGACCGCGCACAGGGCGACCGGCGGAGCCAGGTAGCGCAGGTTGATGGAGCCCGCGTGGTAGCGGGCGACGACGTGCCGCCAGCGGCCGTAGTTGCGGTACTGCTTGGCCAGGGCGCGCACGCTGGGCCGGGGACGGTAGGAGACCCGCAGCTCGGGCGAGAACCAGATCAGCCCGCCCGCGGAGCGGATGCGGAAGTTCAGCTCCCAGTCCTGGGCGCGGATGAACTCCTCGTTGTACCCGCCCTGCTGCTCCAGCACCTCGCGGCGGAAGACCCCCAGGTAGACCGTCTCCGCCTGGCCGGCGGCGCCGCCGGTGTGGAAGACGGCGTTGCCGACCCCGATCCGCGAGGTCATCGCTGCGGCGACGGCGTGCTCCCAGGCGTTCTCACCCTCGGCGTGCATGATGCCGCCGACGTTGGCCGCCCCGGTCTCCTCCAGCAGCCGCACGGCGGTGGCGATGTAGTCGGCGGAGAGCATGCCGTGCCCGTCGACCCGCACCACCACCGGGTGCCGGGACGCCCCGATGGCGGCGTTCAGCCCCGCGGGGGTGCGGCCCGTGGGGTTGGGCACCGTGCGCACGCGGGGGTCCTCGGCGACCAGCTCGGCGGCGATCTCGTCCGTGCGGTCCGTGGAGGGGCCCAGTGCGATGATCACCTCCAGCTCACCCTCGTAGCGCTGCTCCAGGATGTGCCGCACAGAGCTGCGCAGGTGCCGTTCCTCGTCGAGTACCGGCATGATCACGGAAACGGGGGGCGGGGCTTCGTCCGCGGAAGGACGTCGGTTCTCGCGAGTCACGGCGCTCACGTTACCGCGATCGGGCGAACGGTCCGTACGCACGCGCCCCTCGGCGGGCGGCTCCCGGGGCGGGACGGCGTGTACGCACGATCCGGAGATCGTACCGGCATACAGTGTGGGAACTTCACGTCACCTTATTGTCACTCTAGGTATTGTCCCTGTTCTTCTCTCGCGGAAGGCGGCCACCTTGCCTCGACGCGCCTCCTCCCCTCCTGGCAGTCCGCACGGCAGCGCCAAGGGAACCCGCAAGAGCCCCGGCAGGAACCGCCGCGGGGCCCGCCGCCGTCCGAGCTGGAGCCGCCCGGGCCCGCGCTGGGGCCTGCGGATCGCCACGGGCACCTCCGTGCTGCTGCTGGCCGCCGGCGGGGTCGGCCATGCGATGGTGACCGGGCTGAGCGAGGACGTGCGCAGGGTCGACCCGTTCGACGACCTCGACACCGACAGCCGCCCCAGGGGCGACAACGGCGTCAATTTCCTCGTCGTCGGAACCGACCGGCGGGACGGGATCTCGGCGACCCAGAAGGAGCGGTACAACCTGGGCGGCTCGGCCTGCGACTGCACGGACACGATGCTGCTGGTGCATCTCTCCGGCGACCGGGACCGGGCCACCGTCGTCAGCCTCCCCCGCGACACCTACACCAAGCTCCCGCCGCACGAGGACCGCGCCACCGGCAAGCGGGTGGCCGCGCGGCCGGCCAAGCTGAACGCCGCCTACACCGCCGGCGGCGCCCCGCTGACCGTGCGGGCGGTGGAGAAGCTCACCGACGTGCACGTCGACCACTACCTGGAGGTCGACTTCACCAGCTTCATGAGCACGGTGGACGTCCTGGGCGGCGTTCCGGTCTGCACCACCGAGCCGCTCAAGGACAGCTACTCGGGGCTCGACCTGCCCAAGGGCACCACCAAGCTGAACGGCGGCCAGGCGCTGCAGTACGTGCGGGCCCGGCACCTGGACGGCGGCTCGGACCTGAGCCGGATGAAGCGGCAGCAGCACTTCCTCGCCTCGGTCATCTCCCGGGCCACGGACACCGGGGTCCTGATGAACCCCGTGCGCTTCAACAAGGTGGCCGCCACCCTGCTGGAGTCGGTACGCGCCGACCCCGGATTCGGCACCGAGCAGATGATGGCGCTGGGCCGGGCGATGCGCGGCTTCAGTCTCGCCTCCTCGGAGTTCGCCTCGGTGCCGCTGTCCGACGTCGACCACCGGGTGCCCGGGCTGGGCTCCACCGTCGAGTGGGACCGGCCCAGGGCCGCGAAGCTGTTCGCGGCGCTGCGCGCGGACCGGCCGCTCTCCGCACCGGCCGAATCCGGCCCGGATGCGCCCGGCCCGGGGGCGTCGGACCCGGACGCGTCCGAGCGGGACGGCTCCGAGAGCGGCGGCTCCGACCGGGACGGGGGACCGCGGGTCGAGGTCGCCCCGCGCGACATCCGCGTCGAGGTCGCGAACGCCACGGGCCGCCGGGGACTCGGGGCGCGGATCGACCGGGAGCTGCGCGGCACCGGTTTCGCCACCACCGGCGCGCCCTCCAACGCCCGGCACGCCGAGCAGGCCAGGACGACCATCGCCTACGACCCGCGCTGGGACCGCTCGGCCCGCTCGCTGGCCGCGGCGCTGCCGGGGGCGAAGCTGGTGAAGGACCCGCACCGCGGAGCGCGGATGAAGGTCACGGTCGGCGCCGCGGACCAGCGCGTGCGGCCCGTGCGCGCCCCGGCCGCACACGGCACCCCGGACGAGGCCCCGATGCGCGGGGACGAGGCCGACTGCGGCTGATCCGGATGCCCGGCCCGGAACCGGCGCCCGCGCCCCGGACTCAGTCCGGGGCGCGGCTGGCGCGCAGTTCCTTGATGGCGCGGCGACGGGCCAGCCGGTGGGTCCGGCGGATCTGCGCCTCCTGGTAGCGGCGGCGGTCCTTCTCGGTCTCCGGGATCACCGGCGGCACGGAACGCGGCTTGCCGTTCTCGTCGATCGCCGCGAAGACGAGATAGGCGGAGCCGACCTGGGTGGCGGGCGTCGACTCGTTCCAGCGCTCCGCCAGCACCCGCACCCCGACCTCCATGGAGGTCCGTCCGACCCAGTTGACCTGGGCCTTCACATGGACGAGGTCGCCCACCCTGACCGGTTCGAGGAAGACCATCTCGTCCATGGAGGCGGTGACGGCCGGGCCCTCCGAGTGGCGTCCGGCCACGGCTCCGGCCGCGTCGTCCGCCAGCTTCATGATCACCCCGCCGTGCACGGTCCCGAGCAGGTTGGTGTCACCCGCGGTCATGATGTGGGAGAGGGTGGTGCGGGAGGCGGCCGTCGGCTTGCCCGGGAGCTCGCCGTGCGCCGTGTGCGCCTGGTGGGTCATGTGCACCACCCTATGCGCGCGGAGGAAGCCCCTCAGAACCCGGCATTCTGCATCAGAACTGCTACAGCCTTTCCCCGAAGTGGTACCCGGCCTGTGTTCCTCCCTCGGAGTCCAGGCACACTGCGGGACATGAATGAGTGGCCCGATGGTTGGACCGACAGCTCGCGGGGCCGGGAAGGTCGTGGCCGCGGCGCCCCCCGGCCCGACCCCACACGTGTCATGCCCCATACATCGGCTCCCGGCGTGCCCCCGCAGACCCGGGGCTCCGGGCAGGGCGGCCCCGGGTACGGCCCGGGCGGCCACGACGCGCGCTACGGACCGCCGCAGGACGGCTACGACTCCGGCTACAGCGAGGGCCAGGTCTACGGCGGCGGACGCGGCGGCGGCGACTACGACGGCCGCCCCCGCCCCGACTGGCGCCGCCGCACCAAGTGGACGCTGCTCACCCTGGTCGTCGTCCTGCTGGTGTGGTCGGTCGGCACCTACTTCTGGGCGGACTCCAAGCTGCGCCGCGAGGTGGACCTCAGCATCGTGGACGACCGCCCCGACGCGGGCGACGGGACCAACTATCTGATCGTCGGCTCGGACAGCCGCGAGGGCATGAGCGACGAGGAGCGGCAGAACCTGCACACCGGCGGGCCCACCGACGGCGGCCGCACCGACTCGATCATGATCCTGCACGTCGGCAGCAACGGGAACACCATGGTCTCGCTGCCCCGCGACTCGAACGTCGAGGTGCCCTCCTACACCGGGTCCGAATCCGGCAAGAAGTACCCGGCCAAGAACCGCCACACGAAGATCAACGCGACCTACGCCGAGGACGGCCCCACGCTCCTCGTCCGGACCGTCGAGCACAACACCGGACTGCGGATCGACCACTACGCGGAGATCGGCTTCGGCGGGTTCGCCAAGATCGTGGACGCGGTCGGCGGCGTGGAGATGGACATCCCCCGCGACATCAAGGACAAGAAGTCCGGCGCCGACTTCGAGAAGGGCAAGCAGACCCTCGACGGCCGGGAGGCGCTCGCCTTCGTCCGCACCCGGTACGCACTGCCCGGCAGCGACCTGGACCGCACCAAGAACCAGCAGAAGTTCCTCGCCGCGCTGGCGAACCAGGCCGCGACCCCCGGCACCGTGCTCAACCCGTTCAAGCTCTACCCGACGATGGGCGCGGGTCTGGACACCCTCAAGGTCGACAAGGACATGAGCCTGTGGAACGTCGCCTCGATGTTCTGGGCGATGAAGGGCGTCTCCGGCGGCGAGGGCACCTCCATGAACATGCCGATCTCCGGTTCGACGCCGAACGGCAATCTGCAGTGGGACGAGGCCAAGGTCAAGAAGCTCGTCGACCAGCTCAACAACGACGAGAAGGTGACGGTGACCTCCGACCGCTGAGGCGCACCACCGGGGTGACCGCCGAGGCGGCCACCCCGCCGCACGCAGGACGGCCAGGCTCCCGGCAGGGGGCCTGGCCGCCGTCGTTCCGCAGCGCGGCAGGCTCCCCCCAGACGGCTCGACGACAGGCGGGCGGCCGGCCGCTCAGCCGTCGGACAGACACAGGCAGAAGGGGTGCCCCGCCGGATCGAGGTAGACGCGGAAGTCCCGAGCACCGTCCGCGTCGTCCTGGATGAGCCGGGCGCCCAGTGCCAGCACCTCCCGCTCGGCCTCCTCCAGGCGGGCCCGCGGCACGTCCAGATCGAGGTGGAGCTGCTGGGAGTGCTCCCCGCTCGGCCACTGCGGCGGGACGAACCCGGACGCCTCCTGGAACGCCAGCCGCCTGCGGCCGTCGGTGTCCAGCACCTCGGCCCACGTGCTGTCGCCGCCCGGATCCACCTTCCAGTCCAGCATCCGGGCGTAGAAGTCCGCCAGGCGCAGGGTGTCGGGACAGTCGAGTACGACTACGCCCATCGTGGGGATGGCCATCGTGATTCCTCTCTCCGCTCCTCGGCGGCCACCGCTCGACCGCCCGACCGCCGCGAACCGTTACTGCCAGAAGGCTGCAAGGGGTAACAGCCCGGGTTACTTCATGATGGGTGAAGACCGGTAACGTCACAAGAG
Organism: Streptomyces sp. AA1529; assembly: GCF_000280905.1. GTDB lineage: Bacteria > Actinomycetota > Actinomycetes > Streptomycetales > Streptomycetaceae > Streptomyces. Next base: position 39,472 of record NZ_ALAP01000052.1, read on the forward strand.
TGGGAGACAGAGAAGCGCCGGAGTCCCTCCGTCTGGTGCAGGAATTGGTGAACACCCTCGACATCGAATCCGGCACCGACGGGCTGGCCTCCCCGGCGGACCTGGCCCGGTTCGCCGACCACCACGGACTGGCGCGGTACCGCCTCGGCCCGGCCGACCTGGCGGAGCTGCGCGAGCTCCGGGAGGCGCTGCGCGCGGCCTGCACGGCGCACACGGGCACGGCGGTACCGCCGGAGGCGGCCGCGTCGCTGGAGCGGCTGCTGAGCGCGGCACCGCTCGCGCTGCGCCTCGACTCCCGGGGTGCGGCCGTGCTGCGCCCCGCACCCGGTCTGACGGGCCTGCCCGCGCTCACGGCCCAGTTGGCCGCCCGGATCGCCACCGCGGCGGGCGAGGGCACCTGGCAGCGGCTGAAGGCGTGCGAGGCGCACGACTGCCGCTGGGTCTACTACGACCGCAGCCCCGCGGGCCGCAGCCGCTGGTGCAGCATGGCCGTCTGCGGCAGCCGCGCCAAGATGCGCACCTACCGCGCCCGGCGGGGCCAGGGCCCGCCCGGCGGATCATGACGTCCGGCAGGCGCCGATGCCGGTGGTGCGCCGTCTTTCGGGAAGCGCGGCTTCTTCTCATCCGCTCCGGCCGCGTGCCGGCGGGCCCGGCGCGGCCGGAGCGCCGGGCCCGTGCCCGCGGCTCCGAGCGCGGAGGCGCGGACCACAGGCCTGCGGGGCCCGGCCCGGTTCCGGTCCGTTCAGGGGCGGTCCGGCCCGTCCAGGGGCGGTCAGGCCGCGCGGGCCGCCGGGGTCACGCGGTGGGGCGGCCGAGTGCGCGGAAGAGCCAGCCGGACTTGCGCCAGAGCGCGGAGTCCAGGGTGTTGCGGCCGTCGAGGAGGTGACGGGAGGCGACGACGTCGCCCAGCACGGCGGGATCGAGCTCCTTGAACTCCGGCCACTCCGTCAGATGCAGCACCACGTCGGCGCCGCGTGCGGCGTCCAGCGCGCTGTCCGCGTAGCCCAGCGTGGGGAAGACGGCCCGCGCGTTCTCCATGCCCTTCGGGTCGTAGACCGTCACCTGGGCGCCCTGGAGGTGCAGCTGCCCGGCGACGTTGAGCGCGGGCGAGTCGCGTACGTCGTCGGAGTCGGGTTTGAAGGTGGCGCCCAGCACCGCGATCCGCTTGCCGAGCAGCACCCCGCCCAGCGCGTCCCGGGCCAGCTCGACCATCTGGGCGCGGCGCCGCATGTTGATGGAGTCGACCTCGCGCAGGAAGGTGAGCGCCTCGGAGGCGCCCAGCTCGCCGGCGCGGGCCATGAAGGCGCGGATGTCCTTGGGCAGGCAGCCGCCGCCGAAGCCGATCCCGGCCCGGAGGAACTTGTGGCCGATGCGGTCGTCGTGGCCGATGGCCTCGGCGAGCTTGACCACGTCGCCGCCCGCGGCCTCGCACACCTCGGCCATGGCGTTGATGAAGGAGATCTTCGTGGCCAGGAAGGAGTTGGCGGCGGTCTTGACCAGCTCGGCGGTCGGGAAGTCGGTCACCAGGAAGGGGGTGCCCTCGGCGACCGGCTGCGCGTACACCTCGCGCAGCAGCTCCTCGCCGCGCGGCCCGCCGACCCCGACGACGATGCGGTCGGGGTGGAGGGTGTCCTTGACGGCGAAGCTCTCCCGCAGGAACTCGGGGTTCCAGGCCAGCTCGGCCTCCTGCCCGGCGGGCGCCAGCTCGGCGATCCGGGTCGCGAGCCGCTCGGCGCTGCCGACCGGGACGGTGGACTTGCCGACGACGAGCGCGGGCCCGTGCAGCTGGAGCGCGAGGGAGTCGACGGCGCGCTCGACGTAGCTCATGTCGCAGGCGAACTCGCCGTGCTTCTGCGGCGTGTTGACGCACAGGAAGTGCACGTCGCCGAAGGCGCCCAGCTCCTCCCAGGAGTCGGTGAAGCGCAGTCGGCCGGTGGAGCCCTCGACCCCGGCGACGTGTGCGCGCAGCAGCTCCTCCAGGCCCGGCTCGAACATGGGCGCCTGCCCCTGCTCCAGCTTGCGCATCTTCTCCGGGACGACGTCCAGTCCCAGCACCTCGAACCCCAGTTCGGCCATGGCGGCCGCGTGGGTGGCGCCGAGATAGCCGAGGCCGATCACGGTGATCTTGGGCGAGGCCATGCGATGAGCTCCTTGTGACGGCAGAACGCTGTCCGCGAGCATAACGGGACCCCTCCTGTCGTGAACCTCACGTACCCCCGAGGAGCCGGTGGCCACTAAAATTGGGGTTACTTAACGGTAATTAGCAATCCCGGGGCACCCGGCACGACAACCGAGGCAATCCAGCAGCCCGTGGCACCCCAGGCATTCCGCATCCTCTCGAAGGAGTGAGACACCTTGGCGTCTGATTTCGACCTCTACCGGCCGTCCGAGGAGCACGAGATGCTCCGTGACTCGGTGCGCGCGCTCGCCGAGGCGAAGATCGCGCCGCACGCCGCCGAAGTGGACGAGGAGGCGCGGTTCCCGCAGGAGGCCCGGGACGCCCTGGTCGCCAACGACCTGCACGCGGTACATGTGCCCGAGGCCTTCGGCGGCGCCGGGGCCGACGCGCTGGCCACCGTCATCGTCATCGAGGAGGTCGCCCGGGTCTGCGGCTCCTCCTCCCTCATCCCGGCCGTCAACAAGCTCGGCTCGCTGCCGGTGATCCTCTCCGCCTCGGAAGAGCTCAAGAAGCGCTACCTGACGCCGCTGGCCAAGGGCGACGCGATGTTCTCCTACTGCCTGAGCGAGCCGGACGCCGGCTCCGACGCGGGCGGCATGAAGACCAAGGCCGTGCGGGACGGCGACCACTGGGTCCTCGACGGCGTCAAGCGCTGGATCACCAACGCCGGGGTCTCCGACTACTACACGGTGATGGCCGTCACCGACGCCGAGAAGCGCACCAAGGGCATCTCCGCGTTCGTGGTGGAGAAGGACGACCCGGGCGTCTCCTTCGGCGCCCCGGAGAAGAAGCTGGGCATCAAGGGCTCCCCCACCCGGGAGGTCTACCTGGACAACGTGCGCATCCCGGCCGACCGGATGATCGGCGCCGAGGGCACGGGCTTCGCCACCGCCATGAAGACCCTCGACCACACCCGCATCACCATCGCCGCACAGGCCCTGGGCATCGCCCAGGGGGCGCTGGACTACGCGAAGGGGTACGTCCAGGAGCGCAAGCAGTTCGGCAAGCCGATCGGCGACTTCCAGGGCGTGCAGTTCATGCTGGCCGACATGGCCATGAAGATCGAGGCCGCCCGGCAGCTCACCTACGCGGCCGCCGCGCGCTCCGAGCGGGTCGCGGAAGGCAGCGAGAAGGAGGATCTGACCTTCTTCGGCGCCGCCGCCAAGTGCTACGCCTCGGACGCGGCCATGGAGGTCACCACCGACGCCGTCCAGCTCCTGGGCGGCTACGGCTACACCCGCGACTACCCTGTCGAGCGGATGATGCGGGACGCGAAGATCACCCAGATCTACGAGGGCACCAATCAGGTGCAGCGGATCGTGATGGCGCGGAACCTGCCGTAGCGGATTCCGCGGTTCGCCGGCGTCCGGCGTCCGGGAGACCGGTTCCCGCCCGGGGCCCGGGGGCAGCACGAGGTGCTTCCCCCGGGCCCCGGCCGGTTCCGGTGCCGCCCGGTCAGCCCGCGCGCCGGGCGCCGTCCAGTTGGTCGATCGTGGCGATGGAGGGCCCGCGCTGCGTCTGCAGCGTCCGGGCCGCCTCCTCCGCCTCGCGCAGCACGCGCAGGGCGTTGGACCAGGTCAGCTTCGCCAGGTCGGCCTCGGACCAGTTGCGGTCCAGCAGCTCGGCCACCAGGTGCGGGTAGCCGGCCACGTCCGAGAGCTGGGCCGGGGTGAAGGCGGTGCCGTCGAAGTCGCCGCCGATGCCGATGTGGTCGATGCCCGCGACCTCGCGCATGTGGTCGAGGTGGTCGGCGACGGTGCTCGCGTCCGGGACCGGCCGCGGGTTGGCGCGCTCGAACTCGCGCTGCACCGCACGGCCCTCGTCGGACAGGTCGAGGTGGTCGAGGCCGTGCGCCCGCATGTTCTCGTCGGCCGCCCGGGTCCAGGCCACCGCCTCGGGGAGGATGAACTTGGGCACGAAGGTGGCCATCGCCACGCCCCCGTTGGCGGGGAGCTGGGCGAGCACGTCGTCGGGGATGTTGCGCGGGTGGTCGCAGACGGCGCGCGCCGAGGAGTGCGAGAAGATGACGGGCGCCTCGGTGACGCGCAGCGCGGCGCGCATCGTCCCGGCCGCCACGTGCGAGAGGTCCACCAGCATGCCGAGCCGGTTCATCTCCCGCACGACCTCTTCGCCGAAGGGGCTCAGGCCGCCCGCACGCGGCTCGTCGGTGGCCGAGTCGGCCCAGTCCAGCGAGTTGTTGTGGGTGAGCGTCAGATAGCGCACCCCGAGCTGGTAGAGGGCGCGCAGCGCGGCCAGCGAGTTGTTGATGGAGTGCCCGCCCTCGGCGCCCATCAGCGAGGCGATGCGCCGCTGCGCGTGCGCCGCCTCCACGTCCTCGGCGGTGAAGGCCAGTTGGAGATCCTGCGGATAGCGCGCCGCCAGCAGCCGTACGGCGTCGATCTGCTCCAGGGTGGCGCTCACCGCGTCGTCCCCGGTCAGCTCGCCGGGTACATAGACGGACCAGAACTGCGCCCCGACGCCGCCCGCGCGCAGCCGCGCCAGGTCGGTGTGCAGCTTCTCGCGCTGGTCGAGTGCGATGTCGAGCTTGTCCAGGTCGTAGTGCGCCTGCTCGCGCAGCGCCCAGGGCAGGTCGTTGTGCCCGTCCACGACGGGGTGCGCGCTCAGCAGCGCGCGGGCGTGCTCCAGGCGGGGGCTGTCGGGCCGCGTCACCGGTTGCCTCCCGCCTGGCCGAAGCCGAACCCGGTCTCCCCGGCGGCCTTGGCCCGCAGCCGCTTGCCCTTCTCGGTGGCCTGCTCGTTGAGCTCCTGCTGGAAGTCGCGCATCTTCTCGCGCAGTTCACCGTCGTGCGCGGCGAGCATCCGGACGGCGAGCAGCCCGGCGTTGCGCGCTCCGCCGACGGAGACGGTCGCGACGGGGACCCCCGCGGGCATCTGCACGATGGACAGCAGCGAGTCCATGCCGTCCAGGTGCTTCAGCGGTACGGGCACGCCGACGACCGGCAGCGGGGTGACCGACGCGAGCATGCCCGGCAGGTGCGCCGCGCCGCCCGCGCCCGCGATGACCGCCTTCAGGCCGCGGTCGGCGGCGTCCTCGCCGTAGGCGAGCATCTCGCGCGGCATCCGGTGCGCGGAGACGACGTCCACCTCGTAGGGCACCGAGAACTCCTCCAGCGCCTTGGCGGCCCCCTCCATGACGGGCCAGTCCGAGTCGGACCCCATGACGATCCCCACGAGGGGGCTGGCAGCGGTACTCATACGGCTCCTAGGTAGCTGGTCCGGACCGGCTCGCCGGGGCGCGCCGCCCTGCGGTGCGCGTCGCCCGCGGGCTCACTCCACGACGGTGCCGCGCAGATACCCGGCGGCGTGCGCGGCGCGCTCCCGCACCTCGGCGAGATCGTCACCGTAGACGTTGACATGCCCCACCTTGCGGCCGGGCTTCACGTCCTTGCCGTACATGTGGATCTTGAGCTGCGGGTCGCGGGCCATGCAGTGCAGGTACGCGGCGTACATGTCCGGGTAGTCGCCGCCCAGCACGTTGGCCATCACCGTCCAGCGCTCCCGGCAGCGCGGGTCGCCCAGCGGCAGGTCGAGCACGGCGCGCACATGGTTGGCGAACTGCGAGGTGACCGCGCCGTCCTGGGTCCAGTGGCCGGAGTTGTGCGGCCGCATGGCCAGCTCGTTGACGAGCAGCCGTCCGTCGGCGGTCTCGAACAGCTCGACGGCCAGGTGCCCGACGACTCCCAGTTCGTGCGCCACCTGCAGGGCGATCTGCTGGGCGCCCAGCGCGAGGTCCTCGGCCAAGTCGGGCGCGGGGGCGATCACGGTGTCGCAGACCCCGTCGACCTGCACGGACTCCACGACCGGGTAGGCGACGGCCTGCCCGTGCGGGGAGCGCACGACGTTCGCCGCCAGCTCCCGCGCGAAGTCGACCTTCTCCTCGGCGAGCACCGGGACGCCCGCCTTGAAGGGCTCGGCGGCGTTCGGGTCGTCGGCGCCGCGCACGACCCACACGCCCTTGCCGTCGTAGCCGCCGCGCACCGTCTTGAGGACGACGGGGAAGCCGTCGCCGCTGCCGGGGGCCGCGCCCTCCGCGGCGAAGGCCGCGACGTCCCGGGGATCGTTCACCAGGCGGTTGCGCGGGGCGGGCACACCGAGTTCGGCGAGCCGGGCGCGCATCACGCCCTTGTCCTGCGCGTGCACGAGCGCGTCCGGCCCGGGGCGGACGGGGATGCCGTCCGCCTCCAGGGCGCGGAGGTGCTCGGTGGGCACGTGCTCGTGATCGAAAGTGATCACGTCGCAGCCTTCGGCGAAGCGCCGCAGCGTGTCCAGATCTCGGTAGTCGCCAACGACAACATCGTTGACGACTTGTGCCGCCGAGTCCTGCGCCGTATCGGAGAGGAGCTTGAACCTGATGCCGAGCGGGATGCCTGCCTCGTGGGTCATACGAGCGAGCTGGCCACCGCCGACCATGCCGACCACCGGGAATGTCACGGCTCCAGGGTACGGCGCGTGAGAGGGCGCCCGGTCCGCCCGGGTCCCGGCACCCCCGCTGCCCTATGCTCGGCGCCGGTCGGTCCTGACAGGGACCTGCGGAAAACGGGGGCCGGGATTGCGGCGTATGAAACCAGCCACACTGGCGCTGACCGTCCTGCTGGCCGCCACGGCGTGCGGCGCAGGCGGGGGCGGGGACGACGGCTCGCACGGGGGAACCGGCAGCGGCGGGGACGACGGCGGCACCGGTGTCCCGCGGCCCCGCGAGTTCGGCACCGACCGGACCCGGGTGCGGGTCGGCCCGCACGAGATGTTCGTGCTGAAGGTCCCCTACCGGCCCTCCGAGGGGTACCGCTGGATCGTCCGCGGGAAGCAGCCCGACCGGCGGATCCTCACCCGGCTGAGCATCACCGGCCACGGCTTCGCCCCGGACCGTCCGGGCGACCGCGGCGAGCGCTGGTACACCTTCCGGGCCGAGCGGACCGGAAGCACGGAGCTCGCGCTGCGGGAGTGCTTCGGGTGCGGGGCCGGCCACCCGGAGCCGGACGGGGATCACCCCGTCCGCGACGTCACCTTCCGGATCACGGTCGCGGACCGAGAGTGACACGGTCGTGCACGACCGGTCCCCTGTCCGGCGCCCGGGCCGCCGCGGCGCAACCTTCGGCGCCCCTGTGTGCGTCAATCGCCCTACAGGCCGAATGCGCGCCTGGTTAGCATGGGGCAGCTTCGACACCGACCGAAACGGGGCTCAGTATCGCTATGGGTGAATGGCGCACGATGCGCCCGGGGCTGGAACGGCTTGTGCGCGAACTGGGCAAGTTCGGCGCCGTCGGTGCGCTGGGCTTCCTGGTGAACGTCGCGATCTTCAACCTGTGCATCCACACGTTCCAGCTCGCACCCATCCGCTCCGGCGTCATCGCGCAGGTCGTCGCGATCGGCACCAACTACCTGGGCAACCGCTACTGGACCTACCGGCACACCGACAAGAACCGGATCCACCGCGAGACGGTCCTCTTCTTCCTCTTCAGCGGGGCCGGGCTGGTGCTGGAGAACGGCATCCTCGCCCTCTCGCACTACGGCCTCGGCTACACCTCGACGCTCGCGGACAACGTCGCCAAGAACGTCATCGGGCTCGCCGTCGGCACCGCCTTCCGCTTCTGGGCATACCGCACCTGGGTCTTCCGGGCGCGCGGCAAGGCGCCCGCGCGGACCCGCGGGGCCGACGGGGCTGCGCTGCGGGACGAGGCGTCGAGCCCGCGCCACGAGGAAGCGGCCGTGCTGCGGGACGGGGACCCGGCCGGAGTCCGGCTGCCCGTCGGATCGGCTGCCTCAGCCGGCGCCGGACGCATCGAGGTCGGCGGCCTCGCGGCTGAGGAACAGCGCGAAGACCGGCGGCAGCTGCTGAAGTAGCTCCAGCCGCCCGCCGTCCGCCTCCGCGAGGTCCCGCGCCACCGCGAGCCCCAGACCGGTGGAGTTGTGGCCGCTCACCGTCCGCTCGAAGACGCGCGAGCCCAGCGCCTCGTCCACCCCGGGTCCCTCGTCCGTGACCTCCACGACGACCTGGTTCCCGATCACCCGGGTGCGCAGCGCGACCGTCCCGGCGCCGTGCATCAGCGAGTTCTCGATCAGCGTCGCCAGCACCTGCGCCACCGCACCCGGCGTGCCCACGGCCCGCAGGCCCGTCTTGCCCGAGCGCACGATGGCCCGGCCCGCGCTGCGGTAGGCGGGCTTCCACTCCTCTATCTGCTGCTTGACCACCTCGTCCAGGTCGAAGCTGACCGCCGAGCCGGTACGCGGGTCGCGGGAGTTGGTCAGCAGCCGCTGCACGACGTCGGTGAGCCGCTCGACCTGGGCGAGCGCGATGGTCGCCTCCTCCTTGACCACGGCGCGGTCCTCGGGCTCGTCGCCCTCCGCCATCGTGATGATCTCCTCCAGCCGCATGGACAGCGCGGTCAGCGGCGTCCGCAGCTGGTGCGAGGCGTCCGCCGCCAGTCGGCGCTCGGCGGTCAGCATCCGGCCGATCCGGTCCGCGCTGCCGTCCAGCACGTCCGCGACCCGGTCCAGCTCCGGTACCCCGTAGCGCCGGTGCCGGGGGCGCGGGTCACCGGAGCCGAGGCGCTCGGCGGTCTCGGCCAGGTCGGTGAGCGGGGCCGCCACGCGGTGCGCCTGGCGGACCGCGAGCACGGCGGCGGCGATCACCGCCAGCAGTGCGACGGCGAGGATGATCAGCAGCGTACGGCCGACCTCGGCGCGCACCGCCGACCGGGAGGCCTGGACCGTGATGCGTTCGCCGTGCGCACCGGTCTGCCGGGACTCGACGACCTCGCCGGAGGGCTTGTCGCCGACCTCGATGGGACGCCGGCCGGGCAGTTCGACGCGGATGTAGCGGACGTAGCGGTCCTTGGAGGTGGTGACGCCGATGGACTCCTCGGTCACCCGCTCCCCGGCCACCAGCCGGCTCTCCACGGTGGAGACCAGCCGGACCGCCTCGGAGCGGACGTTCTCCTTGGTGCTGTTCTCGATCGTGCGGGACTCCACGATGACGAGCGAGATCCCGAAGACCGCGACGACGACCAGGACGACGGCGAGGATGGACAGGATGAGCCGACGGCGCACGTGCTGGCTTCTTTCCTAGCTGTTTCCGGGGACCTGACTGTTTCCGGGGACCCGGCTGTCGCCGGAGGCCTCCGGCGGCCCCGGCTCCCTGCGCGGTCCGAGGGGCGTCAGCTCTTCTCGAAGCGGAAGCCGACGCCGCGCACGGTGGCGATGTAGCGCGGGTTGGCCGCGTCGTCGCCGAGTTTCTTGCGCAGCCAGGAGATGTGCATGTCGAGCGTCTTGGTCGAGGACCACCAGGTGGTGTCCCACACCTCGCGCATGAGCTGGTCCCGGGTGACGACCCGGCCCGCGTCCCGCACCAGCACCCGCAGCAGGTCGAACTCCTTCGCGCTGAGCTGGAGTTCCTCCTCGCCCATCCAGGCGCGGTGGGACTCGACGTCGATCCGTACGCCGTGGGTGGCGGGGGGCTGGGCGGGCTCGGCGGGCGTGCCGCGGCGCAGCAGGGCGCGGACGCGCGCGAGCAGCTCGGCGAGCCGGAAGGGCTTGGTGACGTAGTCGTCGGCACCCGCGTCGAGGCCGACGACGGTGTCCACCTCGTCGGCGCGCGCGGTCAGCACGAGGACGGGGAAGGCGTGGCCCTCGTTGCGCAGCCTGCGGCACACCTCCAGGCCGTCCATGCCGGGCAGCCCCAGGTCGAGCACGACGAGGTCGATTCCTTCGCTCAGCCCCGCGTCGAGCGCGGCGGGACCGTCCTCGCGGACCTCGACCTCGTATCCCTCCCGGCGCAGGGCGCGGGCCAGGGGCTCCGAGATCGATGCGTCATCCTCGGCGAGCAGTACACGGGTCATGCACCGATGGTAATCCGCGTGGCAGAGCGCCAGTGGGGACATGGTGCGGTCCCGTCACCGGGACTGTCGATATCCAGGTGATATGAACACGACACCGTCGAAACAGCGGGAGGGTTGCACGGTTCACCTGTGATCTGTCTCGCAAGCCCTTCCCTCGTGCCGCGAACGGTGACCTATGGTGAATGCACTTATGTAGTGAACGTCGAGGACTCCTGGCGCCACAGCACCACGGCCAGGGGTCCTTCTCCGTGTACGGGCCCCGCTTGCGAGCAACGCCGCTGGTCAGCGCGGCCCCGCAGCGCAACGGCAAGGAACACCGATTATGGCGCCCAGCCTGACGAAGGACGCCCCCGGCAACACCGGCGGCAGGACCTTCTTCGGCCACCCACGAGGTCTGGCCACGCTCTTCATGACGGAGATGTGGGAGCGCTTCAGCTTCTACGGCCTCCGCGCCCTGCTCGTCGTCTACCTCGTGGCCGGCGGGCCCGACGCGGGCGAGGGCGGCGCGGGCCATCAGGGCGGCGGCCTCGCCATGGACCTGGCGACCGCTACCGCGATCTACTCCGTCTACAACGCCATGGTCTACCTGCTGACCATGCCGGGCGGCTGGTTCGGCGACCGGCTCTGGGGCCCCCGCAAGACGGTCACCGTCGGCGCCGGGATCATCATGCTCGGCCACCTCACCCTGGCGGTGCCGGGCGAAGGAGCCTTCTTCGTCGGCCTGGCCTGCGTGGCCACCGGCTCCGGGCTGCTGAAGGCCAACATCTCCAAGATGGTCGGCGACCTGTACAACGGCCCCGACGACCCGCGGCGGGACGGCGGCTTCACGGTCTTCTACATGGGCATCAACGCGGGCTCCTTCCTCGCCCCGTTCGCCATCGGCACCGTCGGCCAGACCGTCAACTGGCACCTGGGCTTCGGCATGGCCGCCGTCGGCATGGGCCTGGGCCTGATCCAGTTCCTCGTCGGCTCGCGCCACCTGGACCCGCGCAGCAGCCAGATCCCCTCGCCGCTCTCGGCGCAGGAGAAGTCCGCCGTGCTGCGCAAGGCGCTGCTGTGGCTGATCGTCGCCGTCCTCTTCTACGGCGTCGTGGTGGCCACCGGCACCTTCACCCTCAACTGGGCGATGGTCCCGCTCACCGTCCTGGGCCTGCTGATCCCGCTCGGCATGCTGGTGCGGATCAAGCGCGACAAGGACCTCACCCGGACCGAGCAGGGCCGGATGACCGGCTACATCTGGTTCTTCGCCGCCGCGGCGATCTTCTGGATGATCTACGACCAGGGCGCCTCGACCGTGCAGGCCTTCGGCGACGCCAAGACCACCACGCAGGTGCTGGGCTGGCACTTCCCCTCGACCTGGTTCCAGTCGATCAACCCGCTCTTCATCATCCTGCTCGCGCCGCTCTTCGCCGCGCTGTGGCTGTCGCTGAACCGGCGCGGCAAGGAGCCGTCGACCACCTCGAAGTTCGCGTTCTCGCTGGTCGTGATGGGCCTGTCGTTCTTCGTCTTCGTCATCCCGATGGGCATGGCCTCCGGCGGGACGAAGGTGAGCCCGATGTGGCTGGTCCTCATCTTCCTGCTGCACACGATCGCCGAGCTGTGCCTCTCGCCGGTGGGCCTGTCGGTGACCACCAAGCTGGCCCCCGCCAAGTACGCCAGCCAGCTCATGGGGGTCTGGTTCCTCGCCGTGACGGCGGGCGACAGCATCACCGGCCTGCTGTCCATCGGCGGCGCCGACCTCAGCACCACCGGCGTCGTCGCCGTCGAGGCCACCCTCTCCGCCCTGGCGGGCTTCGCCATCTACATGTACCGGCGGCAGATCGCGGCCACCATGGACGAAGCCCAGTAGGCCCTCGCGTCCGGACCCCGGCGGACCGCACACCGCGTCCGTCGGGCACATCGGCCCCTGCTGACACCTCGGACCCCGCCGCAGCCGCGCGGCGGGGTCCGAGGACGTCCGGACGGTCGCAAGCGGCATCGTGGCCGGAGGGTGACCGGGGGACGGGGGAGAAAGGGAGCGGCGGCGGGGTGGCAGGGCGGCGGGCCGCCTCAGCCTCAGTGCGGAGCGGCGAGCTCCGCCCACACGGTCTTGCCGGAGCCCTCGGGGTTGCGGACGACACCCCAGTCCAGGCACAGCCGCTGGACGATGAACATCCCGTGCCCGCCTGGCCGTCCGGCGCGGTGCGGGGTGCGCGGGGACGGGGAACCGCTCCCCGGATCGACGATCTCCAGGCGCAGCACCTTCGCATTGGCGCCCACCCGCAGCTCTTCGGGGCCGTCGGCGTGCAGGCACGCGTTGGTGACCAGCTCCGAGACGACGAGCAGGACGTCCTCGGCGGCTGCGCGCTGGTCCGCGGTGGCGGCGGGCAGCCAGCCCCAGTCCTGGAGGGCTCGGCGGGTGAAGTCCCGGGCCCGCGGCACGGCTCCGCTGGCGCCGACCAGCCGCAGCCTGCGGACCTGCCGCATCGGCTGCCCTGCCCGGCGTGCGGCCCCTGTCGCGGCCGAGGCCGTGCTCTCCGCAGCGGTCCCCATGGCGCCACTCCCCCCTTCGGGTTCGGGTGCGGACGTGCCGGCGACCCCGGAGCCCGAGGCTCCCGGGAGCTGCTCACGCCCCGTGTCCGTACCGGTACGCACCCGTGCGTCAGCACTCCCGGCGGCACCGCAACCGGGGCCCGCGGTCGCCGGAGTGCCCTCGGGCTCCGGACCGCGGTCGCCCGCCGGTTGCGGCCGGGTGGTGCTCATCAGTGGTTCACCTCACCGATCACCGGTTGCGTTTCGCCGTCCCGCGCCGCTCCGCAGCAGTGCGGGGCCGTGACGCGCTGTACACGAATGTCTGACAGATTCGATGGACTCCTGCCCGGACGCACCGTGAGAACACTTACGGATTCGGCCGGACCTGTGTGATGCGCGTAACGCCCTGATTACGACTCGGGCTGCTGTTCCGTTCCCGAGGGGTTCCGGAGCGCGGACTCGAGGGTGTCGTGCACGGTGAAGACGGCGCTGGCGCCGGTGATCTCGAAGACGCGCGCCACTACGGGGAGCATCCCCGCCAGATGGACACCGCCGCCGGCCTCCTCCGCCTTCAGGCGGGCGCCGAGCAGCACGTTCAGTCCCGTCGAATCGCAGAATTCGAGCCGCGAGCAGTCCACGACGAGGCGGGTGTACCCCTCTTCGACGCTCCGCTCCAGCGGCTCGCGCAACAGCTCGGCGGTGTGGTGGTCGAGCTCACCTTCAGGGGTCACCACGGCACTGATCCCCTCGTGCCGCACCTCGACCGTCAGCCGACCCTGGCTCGTGCTGCCGGGCATCCCGCGGTCCATGCACACCCCTTCTGATCCATGTGAGGGCCTTCACTGCTTCCCCCGTCGAGCGGTTCGCAACCCTACGCCTTCGACAGCCTTACCGGTAGCCGAACATCGGACAGATTGGTCACAGATGGACATAAGGAGCTTGCCCTAGCTGTGCAGGAACAGGTAGGTCTAGTAGGGATACCGAAACAACGTCGGCCCTGGAGGCGCCGCACCCCGTAGTGCACGTCACGGCTTCGGCAGCCATATGCCGAGAAACCATGGAGGACAGCCATGTCACCCCGGCTCGACAATGGGATATCCGACTCCGCGCACGCGCAGGTCGAGGCCCTTCCCGGCGTTCCGGAGCAGCGCAGCACGGACCGGCTGCCGGATTCCCGGTCCCTGGCCCCCGAAACCGAAACCCTCGGCGATCCGGCGAGCGCCGAGCAGATCGCGGAGGCGGTGGAAGCCGACCTCTTCGACCAGCTCCAGCTCCCCGAGATCCCACCCTATGACGAGGTCGGTCCGCTGGACGCGCGGGCCCTGTCCAAGACGCTGTTCGAGCGGCTGGAGAACCTCGACGAGGGCACCCACGAGTACGCCTACGTCCGCAACACCCTGGTCGAGCTCAACCTCGCCCTGGTGAAGTTCGCCGCCTCCCGGTTCCGCTCCCGCAGCGAGCCGATGGAGGACATCGTCCAGGTCGGCACCATCGGCCTCATCAAGGCGATCGACCGCTTCGAGCTGAACCGCGGCGTCGAGTTCCCCACCTTCGCGATGCCGACCATCGTCGGCGAGATCAAGCGCTTCTTCCGCGACACGTCCTGGTCGGTGCGGGTACCCCGGCGCCTCCAGGAGCTGCGGCTCGACCTGGCCAAGGCAGGCGACGAACTCGCCCAGAAGCTGGACCGGGCGCCGACCGCGGAGGAGTTGGCCAAGCGGCTGAACATCTCCAGCGAGGAAGTCATCGAGGGCATGGCGGCGAGCAACGCCTACACCGCCAGCTCGCTGGACGCGCAGCCCGAGGAGGACGACACCGAGGGCGCGCTGGCCGACCGGATCGGCTACGAGGACCACGGACTCGAGGGCATCGAGTACGTGGAGTCCCTGAAGCCGCTGATCGCCGAACTCCCCCCGCGGGACCGCAGAATCCTCTCGCTGCGCTTCGTGGCGAACATGACCCAGTCGGAGATCGGTGAGGAGCTCGGCATCTCGCAGATGCACGTCTCCCGGCTGCTCTCCCGCACCCTGGGCAAGCTCCGCAAGGGGCTGATGGTCGAAGAGTGACGCGGGGTGCCGCCCCACGAGGTGCGGCCCGCTCCGTGTGCCGAGGGCCCGGCCGGACGACGCAGTCCGGCCGGGCCCTCGGCCTGTCCGGAGCCGCGGAACCGGTTTCCGGAGCCGCGGACCCGGGTCCGGAACGGGCCGGGCCCTGGCCGGAACGCGATGAACGCGAGCCGCCGGCCCGGTCCGGCCCCCGGTTCGGGCTCGGGAACGCCGGTTCAGTCCGCGGGGCCGGTGTGCAGCGCCCGGTCCAGGATGCGGGCGAGTGCCGCCAGGTCCGCCGCCGCCAGGCCGCGGAGGGCCGGGGGCGGGGTGTCGGTGATCCGCGCCATCTCGGCCGCCGCCGCGGCTCCCGCCCCGGTGACCTCGACCAGTTTGGAGCGGCGGTCGGCCGGATTCGGCTCCCGCGTGACCAGCCCGCGCTGCACCAGGTAGTCGACGGAGAGCGTGGTGTACGGCGCGTCGGCGAACAGGGCGGCGGCCAGCGCGCTGAGCGTGAGCGGGCCCTCGTCCGCGACGTACCGGAGCACCTTGGCACGGAAGTAGCTCATCCCCAGCGCCTCGACGACCCGGGGCCGCACGTCCGCGGTCTCCAGGACGAGGGTGCGCATGCCGCGCCAGACCCGGACGGCCTCCTGTCCGACGGCGTCGGTCCGCGGAGCGCCAGCGGTCTCGGTCCCGGACGACCCGGCCCCGGTCCCGGCCCCGGACTCGGTGCCCTCCGGTCCGCCGTGCGCGGACTCCGTGCTGTTCATCCCGCTGCCTCGCTGCTCGTACGACCCGCGGCCGGACGCCGCGCCGCCTCGGTACCCTCGTCGCTGCCGTCGCCCCCGTCGCTCCCGTCCAGCAGATGGGCCGCGCGGCGTGCCGTCTCCCGGGCCCGGTGGCCGGTGGAGAGGATACCGAGCGCGAGCACGGCCAGTCCGCAGGCGGAGACGATCCACCAGGCGGTCCGCTCGGTCTCCAGGAACCCGGCGGCCTGCCGGAGGCCGCCCGCGCCGAAGCCGCCCGCGGCCATCACCGCGCCGATGACGGCCACGCCCAGGGACGAGCCGACCTGCCGGCTGGTCGAGGCGACCGCGGCGGCGACGCCCGCCTGCGCGCGGGGCATGCCCGAGACGGCGGTGTTGGTGATCGGCGCGTTGACCAGGCCGAAGCCGATGCCGAAGAGCACGTATCCGGTGAAGAGCACGCCCAGCGGCAGGTCGGCCGAGACGGTGCAGGCCAGCAGAATCCCCGCGGCGGTCATCCCGACGCCCGCGGCCACCAGCGGCAGCCGCGGGCCGCGGGAGCCCACCAGGCGGCCGGAGAGCGGCGCGCAGACCAGCGTCATCAGCGCCATCGGCAGCATGCACAGCCCGGCACGCAGCGCGCTCAGCTGGCGGATCTCCTGGAGGTAGAGCGACGTGACGAAGAGGAAGCCGCCCAGTGCCGCGAACGCGCACACCGCGACCGCGACCGCGCCCGTGAACGGCAGGCTGCGGAAGAAGCGCGGGTCGACGAGGGGTTCGGCGCGGCGCGATTCGTAGGCCACCAGCCCGGCCAGGGCACCGAGCGCGGCGGCCAGGCAGCCGAGCACCAGCGGCGAGCCGAATCCGTGCTGCGGGCTCTCGATGATGCCGTAGGTGAGGGTGCCGAGCAGGACGATCACCAGGAGCTGGCCCACGGGGTCGGCCCTGCGGGCCCGGGGCGCGCGGGACTCGGGGATGTACAGGGTCGTCAGCAGCCACGCGGCGAGGCCGACCGGCACGTTCACCCAGAAGATCGCCTGCCAGCCGCTGACGTCGACCAGCAGCCCGCCGAGCAGGGGGCCGGCCGCCATGCTGACGCCGACGACCCCGCCCCACACGCCGATCGCGCGGGCCCGTTCCCGGGGTTCGGTGAAGGTGTTGGTGATGATCGACATCGCGACGGGGTTGAGCATCGAGCCGCCCACCGCCTGCAGGGCCCGGGCCGCCACCAGCCAGCCGAGCCCCGGGGCCAGGCTGCACAGCAGCGAGCCGAGGACGAACAGCAGCAGCCCCCAGCGGAAGACCCGGCGGCGGCCCAGCCGGTCCGCCGTGGAGCCGGACAGCATCAGCAGCGCGGCCAGTACCAGGGTGTAGGCGTCGACCACCCATTGCAGGCCCGACACCGAGGCGCCCAGGTCGGCGCGGATGTCGGGCAGCGCCACGTTGAGCGCCGTCGTGTCGAGGCTGACGATCAGCAGCGACATGCAGCAGATCGCCAGCACGAGCTGTCGGCGGCGCGGCGGGAGTTCGGCGTCGGACACAGCAGCCCCCCATCGCTTATATGAATACAACAGTTGTGACTGTACAACGAACTCCGGCAGGCCGGTCCATGCGCCTGCCCCCGAGTGCAGCTGCCCCAGCCCGGCCACTCCCGGCACCGCCCTCCGCCCGGCTCACCGACGGCACGCGGCTGTCCCGTCGGCGGGGAGCCGACGGCGGCACCGGCTCCCGTCAGGCCGCACCGCCGAGCCCTCGCCACGCGACCGGCGCGCGGCACCCCACCCTCCGGTGCGCCGGGGGCGGCACCCCGCGGACGGCGCGACCCTAGGGACGATCCCCTCCACGTACCCCGACCCGGGCCCGGCGCGAGGTGGGGCGGTATCAGGGGAGCAGGTCGTCCGCGGCGGTGATCCGGGGCCCGCCGTCCGGCGGAAGGATCTTCTCCGTACCGGACCCCTACCCCTCGTGGAGTGCATCGTGCCCATACGTCTGCGGAACACCCTCCTCGCGGCGCTCGTGGTCGCCGGACTCACCGGCCCGGCAGCGGCGCCCGCCCTCGCCCAACCGCGCAGCGCACCGGCGGAGGTGACGCGGCAGCAGGACGGCGGCCCCGACACCGCCGCGCTGGACAGGGCACTGGGCGGGCTGCCGGACGAGACGACCACCGCGGCGCTCGCGCGGGTCGGCGGGAAGGGGAGCTGGCACGGCAGTTCCGGCGTACGGGATCTGCGCACCGGCCGGAAGGCGCTGGAGCACGGGCGGTTCCGGGCCGGGTCCACCACCAAGGTGGTGACCGCGGCGCTGGTGCTGAAGCTGGCCTCGCAGGGCCGCATCGACCTGGACGGCACCGTGCAGCACTACCTGCCCGGGCTGCTGAGCGACGCGTTCGAGCCCGTCACCGTACGGCAGTTGCTCACCTTCACCAGCGGGCTCAAGCCCGGCGACGGCCTCGGCCCGGTCTCGGGAGCGGGATACGAGAACCGCTTCAAGACCCTCACCCCCGAGCAGGTCGTCGCCTCGTCGGTCGCCAAGGGGCCCTACCGGGGCGCGGACGAGGGGCCCGGAAAGAAGCAGCGGTACGCCAACATCGACTACACCGTGCTGGGCCTGCTCGTCGAGAAGGTCACCCGCGACTCCTACGCGCACCAGGCGTGGCTGCACGTGCTGCGTCCGGCCGGGATGCGGCACACGTCCTTCCCCCGCGGCGCCGACCCGCGGATCCACGGTCCGCACAACCGCGGCTACCAGCGGCTGGACGACGGCCGCCTGGTGGACGCCACCGAGTGGAACATGTCCGACCGCTGGGCGGCCGGCGACATGATCTCCACCACCGCCGATCTGGAGCGCCTGCTGTTCGCCCTCTTCCGCGGCGAGATCGTGCCCCAGCCGCTGCTGGAGCGGGAGATGTTCACCGTGCCGGACATCGACGGCGCCACCATGAGCGCCGGACTCCAGCGGTACGACGCGGGCGGCGGCCTGGTGCTGTGGGGCAAGAGCGGGGCCCGCCCCGGCTACAACACGCTGCTGGTCGGCACCCGCGATCTGTCCCGGACCCTCGTCTACAGCCTCGACTCGACCGACGCCAAGGGACCGACGATGAACCCGATAGGCGAGCGGCTGCTCGCCGCCGCGTTCGGCCCCTCAGCGGTTCCCCCGTCCGCGTCGGCGGCGCGGCGGACGCGCTGAGGGCGTGCCCTCCACCACCGAGGCCACCGCGCGGGCGTAGTCGGCCAGGGTGCGGGGAGCCGTCCAGCCCCGGCGGCGGGCCCGGGTGACGTCGAGCACGACGCCGTGCGCGAGCTGGTCGACGGCGTACCGGGTCAGCGGCGGCTCGGCCCGCGGGTGCAGCCGCCACAGGTGTTCGGCGGCGGCGCCCGCCGCCCGGGCGAGCGGCACCGGGAGGTGCTCGACGCGGGCGTGCACCCCGTGCGCCGCCAGCACGGTGCGCACCGCCTCGTCCCGGCGGTAGGGCACCGGATCGGCGATGTTGTAGGCGCCGGGCGGCCATGCGTCGTCTCCCGCCGCCAGGCAGGCGTCGGCGAGGTTCTCCACCGCGGTCAGGCTGAGCTGGACGTCGCGACCCGGGAGCAGCAGCAGCCCGCGCCGCACCCGGCCCAGCAGCCGCGGCACCAGGTGCGGGTCGCCGACGCCGTAGACCGCGCGGGGCCGCAGCACCACGGCTCCGGCGGCCAGCGCCAGGGCCTCGCCCGCGGCCTTGGTCCGGCCGTAGGCGTTCAGTTGCGCGCGGACCGGGTGCTCCTCGCGGATCCGGGCCCGCCCGGGGCCCGGCGCGTACACGCTGGCGCTGCTGACCCACACCACCGGCCGCCCCGCTGCCGCCTCCAGCAGCCGGGCCGTTCCGGTGACGTTGACCGCCCGCATCGCCGCCTCGGCAGCCGAGCCCGCGGCCGGATCCCCCACGGCCGCCGCGCAGTGCACCACCACGTCGGCCCCGCCCAGGTCCGGCACCTCGCCCGAGGCGGCGTCCCAGCGCAGATGGCGGCCGACCGGGCCGGGCCGCCGCCCCACGCACCGCACCTCGGCTCCCCGCACGGCGGCGGCGCGTGCGACGTAGGAGCCGCAGAAGCCGCTCGCGCCGGTGACGGCGATCGTGGTCATGGTGCCTCCCCGTTCCGGTCGTTCCCGCCGTGCACGCCGTTCCCGCCGTGCACGCCGTTCGGGTGGGTGCTTCCCTCCTCGTCCCGGTGCATGCGCCGCCGCGGCGTCGAGGGGGCGGGGCCCGGCCGGACGGTGAGCGTGCGCCAGCCGGGCAGGGCCGCGCGGCGGTCGGCGCGGGCGCGGACGACGACGGGCCGGTACGGGGCGAGCGCGGCCAGCAGGTCGGCGAGCTGCGTGCGCGCGAGCCGGGCTCCGGGGCAGGTGTGCGGGCCCGCGCCGAAGACGAGCCGGGCGACGGCGGCGGGTGCCGGTGCGGGGCAGCCCGGTGCGTCCCGGTGTGCGCCGACCGCGTGCCGCGCGACCAGCACCAGCCGGTCGCCGCTCCGCACCGGGCAGCCGTCCAGTGTTCCGGGCGCGGCGGCCCGGCGGGGCAGCACCGGCGAGGGCGCCGTCACCCGCAGCAGTTCGTCGACCAGGGTCTCGCGGGCCGCGGGATCGGCGGCCTGTTCCCACAGTCCGGCGTCCGCGCACCAGGCCACGGCCCGGGGCAGCGCCGCCGCGGTGGTGGCGACCGCGGCGACCGCCAGCACGGCCCGCAGCGCCGCCCCGGTGCCCTCCGGTGTTCCTGCTCCGTCCGGTGTTCCGGCGCCGTCCGCCGCCCCGGCACCCTCCGCGGCGCCCCCGGTCCGCTCCCGCAGCAGTTCCTCCAGCCGGGCCGTGGCCCGGGCGGCCGCGCGTGCCGTGCCGGGGCGGCGCGGTCCTGGCAGGTGGTCGCGGACGGCGGCCGCCGCCGCATCGGCCGCGGCCCGCGCGACGGCGGCCGGATCGCCGGCGGTGCCCAGCAGGGCGCAGACCGTGGCGCCCGCCAGTTCGCGGGCGAGCGCGGCCGTCTCCACCTCGCGGCCGTCCGCCAGCGGGGCGAGGCGGCGGGCGAGGATCTCCTGCCACACCGGGCGCAGCCGCTCCGTACCGGCCGTGCCGAGGTCCTCGGCCAGGGACCGGCGGGCGCCGCGGTGGCCGCGGCCCTCCTCGTCGAACAGGGCGCCGCCGCCGGAGAGTTCGCGGGCGGCGCCGCCCGTGGTCCCGGCCGCCGTACGGTCCAGCGGCAGCCGGGTGAGGGCCTGCCGGCAGGCGTCCGTGCCGTGCACCAGCACGGTGCGGCCCAGCCGGACCACCGGGCGGCGGCGGGTGGCCGCCAGCAGGGCGAAGAGCACCGGGTGGCTGCGGGTGTAGACGCGGCGGTCCCGGCGGCGGGCCGTCCGCGCGCCGGGCGTGCGGGCCCGCGCGCCCGGGCCCCTCATCGGTCCTCCGCGGCCCGGCCGCCCGCGGCCCGGCCCGCCGTCTCCCGGCGGCGCCCCGCGGCCAGCAGCGCGGTCGCGGCGCGGTCGGGCTTGCGGGAGCGGCCGGACAGCGGGATGTCGGCGAGCAGCACCGCGTCCGGTCGGGCCGCCCCCATGCGCCGCAGCGGCCCGTCCAGGGCGCCGCGCAGCCGCCGCCGGTCGGTGCCGGGGCTGGGCTGGACGACGGCGACGAGCTGCTCGTCGCCGTCCGGCGCCGGGACGCCCACCAGCAGCGCGAGGTCGACGCCCGGCACGTGCAGCGCGGGCTCGTACAGCCCCGGGTAGATGTTCTCCGCGCGGCGCAGCACCATGTCCTTCATCCGCCCTTCGAGCACGAGCCGGCCCCGGGCGTCCAGCTGGGCGCGGTCGCCGGTGGCGATCCACGGGTCGGGTTCCCCGCCGAGGCAGCGGTGCCGGGCGCCGGGGCCGGTGAGGAGGAGTTCGCCGCTGTCCGCGGTGCGCGCCTCGACGCCGGGCAGCGGCGCGCCCAGCAGGTCGCCCGGGCCTTCGTACGCCGCCTTGGCGGCCGCTTCGACGGCTGCGGCGGGGAAGAGTTCGGTCAGCGCGTACACGCCCCACGCCTCGGCGGCACCGGCCTGTCTGACCCGGCTGAGGAGGGCCGCGCTCGCGGGCGCGGAGCCGGTCCACACGCGTCCCGTGAAGCGGGCGCCGGCGGAGAGCGCGGCCCGCAGCCGAGGCGGCGTCAGATAGCTCGCCTGCGGCCGCAGCCGGTCGAGTTGCCGGGCCAGGACGCGGGGCGCCCGGGCGGGCAGCGCGACGGGGGCACCGGCGGCCAGTGCGGGGACGAGGACGAAGAAGGTGCCGCCGAGCACGGGCCGCCCGGCCGCGGGCCGTACCAGGTCGGCGACCGTGGCCAGGCCGGCGGTGAGCGAGGCGCGGGAGTGCACGACGGCCCGGGGGCGGGAGGTGGTGCCGGAGGTGAAGACGACGACGGCGTCCCCGTCGTGGTCCGCGCCCCGCGGAGCCGGGTGCGGGCCGGCCCGCAGGGCGGGGGCGCAGCCCGGCAGCCGGGGCCCCGGCGTCGCCACCGGGCCGCCGAGTGCGGCGAGGTCGGGGAGGGCGAGCCGGGCGCGGCGGGCCAGCGGACGCGCCCACCCGGCGGCGGCCTGCGCCGCGGCGTCGGCGAGCACCAGGTCGGGCCGGGCCAGGGCGAGCCGGGCGCGCAGCACGTCGGGCCCCGCGCCGGGGTCGAGCACGGCGGCGCGCAGCCCGAGCCGCCAGGCGGCCAGCAGCACGGCCAGGGCGCGGGGTCCGGGCCGTACGGCGACGCCGAGGGTGTCGCCGGGCCGCAGGCCGCGGTGGTGGAGGGCGGACGCGTAGTGGTCGGCCAGGTCGGCCAGGTCGCCGCGGGTGGCCCGGACCCGGGTGCGGCCGGTGGGTGCGGTGGTCAGGACGGCGGGCAGGTGCGGGTCGCGGCGCAGCGCGGCGTGCAGGGTGTCGAGCATCAGCGGGGGTCCTCTCCGTGCCGGCCCGGCCCTTTGTCGAGGTACCAGCGTGCGGTGGTCAGCAGTCCGTAGGCGCGCAGCCGCCGGGTGGAGTTGGCCACGACCATGCGGCGCTCCCGGACGACGGCCGCGGTGGTGCGGCGGACCCGGTTGAGGAAGAGCCGGTCGGTGGGCGAGGGGCGGCGCGGCATGCCGCCGGCGTCCTCGTAGAGCCGGGCGGTGAGGGCCATGTTGTTGCCCGCGTGCATCCGGTAGGGCACCAGGTAGCCGCGGCCGCGCCGGTGTGCGGGGCGCAGCCGTCCGAAGAGTGCCGCGAGGGCGACCAGCAGGCGGAAGGCGGCGCGGCCCGCCGGTCCGTGCTCGTCCCGGCGGGCTGTGATGCGGCCGCAGACCAGTGCGGCTCCGGCGTCGAGCGCGGCGCGCGCGGCGGCGGTCCAGCCGGGCCGGGGCAGGCAGTCGGCGTCGGTGCGGGCGAGCTGTGTGGCGCCGTGCGCGATGGCGTGCCGGAATCCGGTGTCCACGGCGCATCCGACGCCTTTCTGCGGTTCGGTGACGACATGCACGGGGAACGGCGCCCGCCGGGCGAAGTCGCGGGCGAGGCCGGCGGTGCCGTCGGTGGAGGCGTTGTCGACGACCAGGAGGGTGAAGTCCCGGTCGGTCTGGGCCGCGAGCGCGGCCAGGGTGCCGGGCAGCCGCGCGGCCTCCTGGTGGGCGGGGACGACGACCCACAGCGCTCCGGCGGGCCGGGCCGCTGCCGCCGCCCGGGCGGGCGGTGCGGGGGCCGGGGAGGATCGGTCCGGTGTCATGCCTGCTCCCAGACCATCGTCATGAGGCTGACGCCGCCGCCGAGGCCGACGAGGAGGACGCGGTCGCCGGGCTCCAGCCGGTCGTGGATCAGGTCCAGTTGGACGCCGAGGGTGGCGCTGGCGAGGTTGCCGAGTTCGGGCACGGTCACCACCAGCCGGTCCCGGGGCACCCCGGTCAGCTCCACGAAGCGCTCCAGGTACGGCAGCGTCACCTGGTGGACGAGGATGTGCCGGAAGTCCTGCCACTCCAGCCCGGTGCGGTGCCGCATCCGGTCCAGCACCGAGGTGCCGACCTTCTCGAACACGTCGCGCAGCTCGGCGCCGTCGCCGCGGAACCAGGTGTACTCGTCGCCGCGCGGATGGCGGGAGCCGCCGCCGGGTATCCCGCCGACGTCCCAGTGCTCGGAGCGGGTCTCGGTGCCGATGTCGAGGATGCCGCCGCCGGGCACGGGCTCCAGGACCACGGCCGCACCGGCGTCGCCGAAGGTGTATCCGGCGAACACCTCCCGGAACCGGTCCAGGTCCGCGGGGGCGTGCTGCACGGCGCGGCTGGGGGTCTCCCCCGTGACGACGAGGGCCCGGTGCGCCCGGCCGGCCAGCAGCATGCCGCGGGCGAGGTCGATCCCGCCGACGAAGCTGTTGCAGGCGTTGGTGACGTCGAGCGCGTGCGCCCGGGAGCCCAGTGCGTGCTGCACGATGTGCGCGGTGGCGGGTTCGGCCACGTCGCGGGTGGCGGAGGCGAACAGGAGCAGGTCGATGTCCGGCGGGGCGAGCCCGGCCCGCTCCAGTGCCGTCCGGGCGGCGCGGACGGCCAGGGTGGAGGCGTACTCGCCGTCGGCGGCGACGCGGCGGGTCCGGACGCCGGTGGCCCGCTCGATCATCCGCGGCGGAACCGGCAGGCCGCTGCGCGCGACGACGGTACGGCGGAGCTGCTCGGAGTCCACGATCCGCTCCGGCAGCGCCGCACCGACCCCCGTGATGCCCACGCCCGGTGCCGCGGCGGGCCGGTCGGCGCAGGTGCTGTGTATCCCCATGCCCGGGAGGTTAGGAAGCCGGGGCGGGCGCGGACATGAGTGCGGATACTCAGGTGCCGGCGCCGGGTACCTACCGGTTCCCGCGCACGCGCACGCCGCGCCGCCAGACGTCGGAGACGAGGGGGACCCCCGGCCGGTAGGAGAGGTGGACGTGCGAGGGGGCGTCGAGCAGGGCGAGGTCGGCGCGGGCCCCGGGGGACAGCCGTCCGACGTCGGTGCGGCGCAGGGCGCGGGCGCCGCCCGCCGTCGCCGACCAGAGGGCTTCGTCGGGCGTCATGTTCATCTCCCGCACCGCCACCGCGATGCAGAACGGCATCGAGGAGGTGTACGAGGAGCCGGGGTTGCAGTCGGTGGACAGCGCGACGGTGACGCCCGCGTCCAGCAGCCGGCGCGCGTCCGGGTAGACGGCGCGGGTGGAGAACTCGCACCCCGGCAGCAGTGTGGCGACCGTGCTGCCCTGGGCCAGCGCGTCGATGTCCGCGCCGTCCAGGTGGGTGCAGTGGTCGGCGGAGGCGGCCTCCAGCTCGACGGCGAGCCGCACCCCGGGGCCGTGCGTCAGCTGGTTGGCGTGCACCCGGGGCACCAGCCCCTTGGCCCGGCCCGCGGTGAGGATGGCGCGCGACTGGTCCTCGTCGAAGGCGCCCTGCTCGCAGAAGACGTCCACCCAGCGCGCGTGGGGGGCGCACGCGTCGAGCATCTCCCCGGCCACGAGCGCGGTGTAGGCGTCGGGGTCGGCCGCGTACTCCGGCGGGACGATGTGGGCGCCGAGGTAGGTGACCTCCTCGACCCCGGCCTCGGCCGCCACCCGCAGCGCACGGGCCTCGTGCTGGGCCGTCAGCCCGTATCCGGACTTCGTCTCGACGGTCGTCGTGCCCTGGGCGGCCATCTCCGCCAGATGCGCCCCCAGGGTGGCCGCCAGTTCGGCGTCGGATGCCTCGCGGGTCGCCTGCACGGTGGTGCGGATGCCGCCGGCGGTGTAGGGGCGGCCCGACATGCGGGCGTTGAACTCCTGGGTGCGGTCGCCCGCGTAGAGCAGGTGGGAGTGGCTGTCGACGAATCCGGGGACGGCGGCCCGGCCGCCGGCGTCCACGGTCTCGTCGGCGGCGGGGGCCTCGCCGGTGGGTCCCACCCAGGCGATGTGGCCGTCCTCGACGACCAGGGCCGCGTTCTCGATCAGCCCGAGCGGGCTTCCGTCGCCCTGTGCGGGGTCGTTGGTGACGAGGCCGGCGAGGTTGGTGAGGGTGAAGGTGGCAGGCGGTCGGCTCATGGGGGTCGGTCCTTCGTCGCGGGAGGCACGGGCACGGGTCGGGCCGCGGCGCGGCTGTCGCGGGCGGAGTGCGGCGGTCAGGGGCGGAGTGCGGCGACGGCCCGGGCGAGGGCCTGGGGTACGGAGTCCAGGAGGGTGTGCGCGCCGTCCCGCACCACCTCCCTGCCGCCGACGACCGTGTGGCGGACGTCGGCGGAGGTGGCGGCGAACACGGTCGTCTCGGCGGCCAGCCGTGCCACCGGCCCGGCGGTGCGCACCGAGTCGAGCGCGACGGTGGTGAAGTCGGCCGGCGCCCCGGTCTCCAGCCGGCCCGCCGCCGGCCGGCCGAGGGCGGTGTGCCCGCCCGCGGCGGCGGCCCGCAGCAGTTGGCCCGCCGTCCAGTGGCCGCGGGTGCGGCTGGCGAGCCGCTCGTCGAGCTCCAGCGCGCGGGCCTCCTCGAACAGGTCGATCACGGCGTGGCTGTCGCTGCCCAGCGACAGCGCGCACCCGGCGCGTTCGAGGGCGGGGGCCGGTCCGATGCCGTCGGCGAGGTCGCGTTCGGTGGTCGGGCACATGCACACACCGGTGCCCGAGCCGCCGAGCAGCCGGATGTCGTCCGGCGTCAGATGGGTGGCGTGCACGGCGGTGGTCCGCGCGCCCAGCACCCCGTGCTCGTCGAGCAGCGCGGCCGGGGTGCGGCCGTGGGCGCCGCGGCACGCCTCGTTCTCCGCGACCTGCTCGGACAGGTGGACGTGCAGCGGCGCGTCCCGCTGCCGGGCCCACTCGGCGACGGTGTGCAGCTCCCGGGCGGGCACGGCACGCACGGAGTGCACCGCGGCACCGACGCGCGCGTGGTCGCCCTGCGGGGTGAAGGCGGCGGCGCGTTCGGCCCACGCCTCCGCGCTGCCGTCGCTGAAGCGCTGCTGCTGCCGGGTGGGCGGTTCGCCGCGGCCGTCCTTGCCGATTCCGGCGGCGAGGTAGGCGGTGTCCAGCAGGGTGATGCGGATGCCCGCGTCGGCCGCGGCCGCGACCAGCGCGTGGCTCATGGCGTTGGGGTCGTCGTAGCGTGCGCCGCCCGGCGCGTGGTGCAGGTAGTGGAACTCTCCCACGCAGGTGATCCCGGCCAGCGCCATCTCGGCGTACACGGCCCGGGCCAGCGTGTAGTAGCTGTCCGGGGTGAGCAGCGCCGCCGTCCGGTACATGGTGTCGCGCCACGTCCAGAAGGTGCCCGAGCCGACCTGGACGGTGCCGCGCAGGGCGCGGTGGAACGCGTGCGAGTGGGCGTTCGCCAGTCCGGGCAGGGTCAGTCCGCGCAGCACGACGGCTCCGGGCGGCGGCGCCGGGACGCCGGTGCGGACGGCGCCGAACCGGCCCTGCGCGGTCACCTCCAGGACGACGTGCGGCTCGACGGTGCCGTTGAGCCAGGCGTTCTCGCACCAGTAGACCTTCGCGGCGGGGGCGCCGCCGGGGTCGGGGCCGGTCGCCCCGGGGTGCGGCCCGGCCGCCGCGGCCGGCGTCGCCGCGGTCCTGCGCGAGGCGGTCGCCCCGGCCTCGGTCTTCCCCGCGGCGGGGGCTCCCGGCCCGGCCGGTCCCCGCCCTGCGGTCCCGTTCCCGGCCGGCCCGTTCCCGGGGTCTTGCGCGCCGGTCGGCGCCGTTCGCCGCCCGGTCGGGGGCGTCCGCGTCTCGGTCGTCACAGCAGACCTTCCAGTACGTCGGCGAGCGCGGTCACGCCCGCCGCGCAGTCGTCCTCCTCCGCGAACTCGGCGGGCGAGTGCGAGACACCGGTCGGGTTGCGGACATACAGCATGGCCGTGGGCACCGAAGCGGACAAAATACCCGCGTCGTGTCCGGCCCCGGTGGGCAGCACCGGCACCTCGCCGCCGAGCAGGGCCCGGACCCGGTCGCGCAGCGCGTGGTCGAACTCGACCAGCGGCGTCGCGGACTCCCCGGTGACCTCGACGTGCACGCCGTCCCGCCCGCCCCGCTCCCCGGCGGCGCGTTCGATCTCGGCGACGACGCTCTCCAGCGTTCCCGCGTCCGGGGCCCGCGCGTCGAGCCAGCCGCTGACCCGGGACGGGATGGCGTTCACCCCGTTCGGCTCCACGGCCACCCGGCCGAAGGTGGCCAGCGCGCCCGCCAGCCGCGCCTTCTTGCGGGCCGCCAGCACGGTGTTGGCGTAGGTGAGCATCGGATCCCGGCGGTCCTCCAGCCGGGTGGTGCCCGCGTGGTTGGCCTCGCCCCGGAAGTCGAACCGCCAGCGGCCGTGCGGCCAGATCGCCGACGCGACGGCCACCGGGTGCGCGGTCTCGGCCAGCGCCCGGCCCTGCTCGATGTGCAGTTCGACGAACGCGCCGATCCGCGCCAGGCGCTCGGGGTCGGGGCCGAGCGTCCCGGGGTCCTGCCCGGCCGCCTCCATGGCCTGGGCGAGCGTCACCCCGTCGGCGTCCCGCAGCGCATGCGCACCCTGCCGGGACAGCGCGCCGCTCGCCAGGCGGGAGCCCACGCAGGCCAGTCCGAAGCGGGCCCCTTCCTCGTCGGCGAAGTTGACGATGGCCAGCGGCCGGGTGAAGGCCGTGCCCCGGGCCCGGAGCTCGTCGTGTGCGGCGAGGGCCGACAGCACACCAAGCGGGCCGTCGAAGGCGCCGCCGTCGGGGACGGAGTCCAGGTGCGACCCGGTCACCACCGCGTCACCCGCGGAGCCGCCCCCGGACCCGGCGCCGGCCGCCTCGGGATCGGGCCCGGCCCAGGCCCACTGGTTGCCGTTCCGGTCGACCTCGTAGGCCAGCCCCCGGACCGCGGCCTGCTCCCGGAACCACTCCCGGCACTCCAGGTCGGGCCCCGTCCACGCGAAGCGGCGGTACCCGCCCGCCGCCGACCGCCCCAGCGGCAGCAGTTCCCGCCACATCTGCCGGAACGAGGGCGGCGGACCGCCGTCCCCCGCCGGGTGCGGCACCGGACCCGGCGCGGCCCCGACGGCTCCCGCGGACCCGGCAGCCCCCTCGTCGGCTCCCATCAGGCGTCCCCCTCGCGCATCGGGACCCGCACGCCGCGCTCCGCGGCGACGGCCTCCGCCTCCGGGTACCCGGCGTCCACGTGCCGGATCACGCCCGTGCCGGGGTCGTTGGTCAGCACCCGGCGCAGCTTCTCGCCCGCGAGGGCCGTGCCGTCGGCGACGGTGACCTGGCCGGCGTGCAGCGAGCGGCCCATGCCGACCCCGCCCCCGTGGTGCAGGGAGACCCAGGTGGCGCCGGAGGCGACGTTGAGCATGGCGTTGAGCATGGGCCAGTCGGCGATGGCGTCGGAGCCGTCCCGCATGGCCTCGGTCTCGCGGTACGGCGAGGCCACCGAGCCGCAGTCCAGGTGGTCGCGGCCGAGTACGAGCGGCGCCGCCAGTTCCCCGGCGGCGACCATGTCGTTGAACCGCTCGCCGGCCGCGGCCCGCTCGCCGTAGCCGAGCCAGCAGATCCGCGCCGGGAGCCCCTGGTAGTGCACGCGCTCACCGGCCAGTTTCAGCCAGCGGGCGAGCGAGTCGTTCTCCGGGAAGAGGTCGAGCAGGGCGCGGTCGGTGGCGGCGATGTCGGCGGGGTCGCCGGAGAGGGCGGCCCAGCGGAAGGGGCCCTTGCCCTCGCAGAAGAGGGGCCGGATGTAGGCGGGGACGAAGCCGGGAAAGTCGAACGCGCGTGCGTACCCGGCGAGCCGGGCCTCGCCGCGCAGGGAGTTGCCGTAGTCGAAGACCTCGGCGCCCGCGTCCTGGAAGCCGACCATCGCCGCCACGTGCGCGGCCATCGACTCGCGTGCCCGGAGGGTGAAGTCGGCGGGCTTCTCGGCGGCGTAGGCGGCCATGTCGGCGAAGTCGACACCGGCGGGCAGATAGGCGAGCGGGTCGTGCGCGGAGGTCTGGTCGGTGACGATGTCGATCGGCGCGCCGTCGGCCAGCATCCGGGGCAGCACCTCGGCGGCGTTGCCGAGCAGGCCGATGGAGAGCGGGCGGCGCGCGTCCCGGGCCTCGACGGCGAGCCGCAGCGCGTCCGCGGCGTTCTCGGCCCGGACGTCGAGGTAGCCGTGTTCGATGCGGCGGGCGATCCGCGAGGGGTCGCACTCGACCACCACCGCGACACCGTCGTTCATGGTGACGGCGAGCGGCTGGGCGCCGCCCATCCCGCCGAGCCCGGCGGTCAGGGTGATCGTTCCGGCGAGGGTGCCGCCGAATTTCTTCGCCGCGACCGCCGCGAACGTCTCGTAGGTGCCCTGGAGGATGCCCTGGGTGCCGATGTAGATCCACGAACCGGCGGTCATCTGGCCGTACATGGTCAGACCGAGCTGCTCCAGCCGCCGGAACTCCTCCCAGTTGGCCCAGTCGCCGACCAGGTTGGAGTTGGCGATCAGCACCCGCGGCGCCCACTCGTGGGTGGTCAGCACCCCGACGGGGCGCCCGGACTGGACGAGCATCGTCTCGTCGCCGCGGAGGGTGCGCAGGGTGCGCAGCATCGCGTCGAAGGACGTCCAGTCGCGGGCGGCCTTGCCGGTGCCGCCGTAGACGACGAGTTCGTCGGGGTGCTCGGCGACCTCGGGGTCGAGGTTGTTCTGCAGCATCCGCAGCGCGGCCTCCTGCTGCCATCCGAGCGCGCTCAGCTCGCTGCCGCGTGGTGCCCTGACCGGGCGCGGTCCTGCGGTGCTGGTCATGTGGCCCTGCCTCCTCGACTCGCGGCGTACGCGCGCGCCGGGCGTGCCGCGCACTCCGGGGGCGTACGCGCACTCAGTGGTCGCGTATCGAATCTATTCACCAACGATACGCATTGAATAGTTCTAGTCAACGGGTCCGTGCGGCCACCCGGGAGTCCGCCACGCCCCCGGCCACCCGCGGACCGCGGCGACCGGACCGCGCCGGACCGGCGGACTGCGGCGGCCAGGGGACGGGACGGGCTCGCCCGGTGGCGTCAGCGGCCATGGCGGCCCGGCGCGGCCTACGGTCGTCCAGTAGCCCTCCCCCGCAGCCCCCGGAGAACGACATGACGCAGATCCTTTTCGTGCTGACCGGCGCCCGGCACTGGACGCTCGCCGACGGCACCCAGCACCCCACCGGCTTCTGGGCGGACGAGGCCGTCGCCCCCTACGAGGCGTTCACCGCGGTGGGCCACGAGGTCGTCGTCGCCACCCCCGGCGGAGTCGTGCCCGCCGTCGACGAGGCCAGCCTGTCCGCCGACGCGAACGGCGGACAGGACAACGCCGACCGGGTCGCGGCCGGACTGGAGTCCTTCACCGCGCTGGGCCACCCGCTGAGCATCGAGGACGTGCGGATCGACAGCGCCGGCGGCCCGGCCGGATTCGACGCCGTCTTCTACCCGGGCGGGCACGGCCCGATGGAGGACCTGGCGACCGACTCCGACTCCGGCACCCTGCTGGTGCGCACCCTGGCCTCCGGCAGGCCGCTCGGCGTGGTCTGCCACGGCCCCGCCGCACTGTTGGCCGCCCACACCCAGGAGGGCGCCAACGCCGTGCACGGCTACCGGCTCACCGGCTTCACCAACGCGGAGGAGCGCATGACGGGACTGGCCGACAAGGCCAAGTGGCTGCTCCAGGACCGGCTCGTCGAGGCCGGGGCGCACTTCGACGCGGGCGAGCCGTGGGCCCCGCACGTGGTGGTCGACCACAACCTGGTGACCGGCCAGAACCCCGCGTCGGCCGGTCCGGTGGCCGCCGAACTGATCAAGATGCTCGGCTGAGCCCGCACCCGCGGCATCCCCGGGCTCCGGGCTCCGGGCTCCGGATTCCGAGGGCCCGAGGTGCGGCGCCGCCGACCGGCGGCGCCGTCGCACGGCTCGCCGCCGCGGGTCAGTGCACGAAACGCCGCACCGTCTCCGGGTGGAGGACGACACGGGTCTGGTCCGCTGCCAGGATCGCGGCGAGCTGGTCGGCACGGACCGGGTCGTCGAGGTCCCAGTAGCGGGCGGCCAGACGGCCGCACAGGTCGTGCGCCCCGTCGGGTTCCACCGTGGTGCGGCCGGTGACCGACAGCCAGCGCTCCCGCTCCCCCACCGGCGCCGCGACGACGAGTGAGGCGCGGGGATCGCGGCGCAGACGGCGCACCTTGAGCGAGTCCGGTGCGGTGAACAGCTGGATCGTCCCCTCCCCGGTCGCCTCGAACCACACCGGCCGGGGCTGCGGCGGCAGCGGCCCCGCGGCCACGGACAGGAATCCGTGCAGGGGGCGCCGGAGGAAGTCGAGGTCCTGGGCGGTCAGCGAACTGGCGTCGATGCTCATCACGGCCCTTCCGATCGGTGCGGGGAACGGTTCCGGTGTCATGTGCCCACCGGCCCACGGCACCGAGTGAACACGACCGGCTCGGACGAACCCATGGGTGGAAAGCCGGATCGCCTGCGTATTCGTCCAGGCGGCTAGCCTTGGCGAAGTGGACGCGTTCAGTGACCTGATCCGAGGCGTGCGGGCACACGGCTCGCTGTTCGGCAGCTCGACCCTGTCCCCACCGTGGGCGCTGCACTTCGTGGACGGCGCGCCGCTGACCCTGTGCACCGTCCTGACGGGCGGCGGCTGGATCGTGCCGGAGCACTCTCCGCCCGAGCCGCTCCGCGCCCGCGAGACGATCGTCGTGCGCGGCCCCGCGACGTTCACCTTCGTCGACGAGGTCGGCACCCGTGCCGAACCGCTCGCGTGCGGGGAGCACTGCGCGACACCCGAGCAGGGCGGGACCCGGCACCGGCGCGGCTGGACCGACCACGGCGAGGACGCCCGGGAGGGCGGGGACGGCGGTCGCGGTGCGACGACCCTGATCGTCGGCGCCTATCCCGTGCGCGGCGAGATCAGCCGCCGCCTCCTGGACGCGCTGCCCGCCGCGCTGCGCGTGGGTGCCGGGGGCACGGCCGACGCCGTGCTGGACCACCTCGCCGCGGAGACCGCCGTCGACACGCCGGGCCAACAGGTCGTACTCGACCGGCTGCTGGACTGGATGCTGGTCTGCACGCTGCGCGAATGGTTCGACCGGCCCGGCGGCGAGCCCCCGGCCTGGTGGGCCGCCCAACGGGACCCGGTGGTCGGCGACGCGCTGCGCCTGCTGCACGCCGACCCGGCGGCACCGTGGACGGTCGCCGGGCTGGCCGAGCGCACCGGTGTGTCGCGCTCGACGCTGGCCAAGCGGTTCGCCGACCTGGTCGGCGAACCGCCGCTGACCTACCTCACCCACTGGCGGATGGCTCTCGCCGCCGACCTCCTGGTCGAGCAGGAGGCCGCGACCGTGGCGGACGTCGCCCGCAGTGTCGGCTACGCCGACCCGTTCGGCTTCAGCGCTGCGTTCAAACGCACCCGGGGCGTCAACCCGAGCGGCTTCCGGCGTGCCGCGACCGCGGCCTCCCCGTCCGGTCCGCGGACCGGACGAGAGCGCACCGCCCCGGTCGGCCCGGGCGCCTGAACACGGGGCGGGTCAAGGCCCGAGCACCCCGGCCCGGCCCGCCGCACGCGGCGGCGCGGGACGCCCTCAGCCCGCCTTCCCCGGGGTGCCGTGCCAGTCGACGCACATCACCAGTGCGTCGTCCTGGAGCGGTGCCTCGGCGCGGTATGTCGCCAGTTCCCGGAGGACCGCGGCGGGGACCAGACCGGCGGGCAGCAGCCGGTGCCCCGGCAGCGAGCGGGCGAGTGCGCGCTCGCCGTACTTCTCGCTCCGGTCCGGCGGCGCCTCCTCCGCCGGACCCGAGGGCGTGTCGTAGACGCCGTCGCTGCCGATCAGCAGGCGGTCGCCGGGCCGCACCGTGAAGGACTCCTCCGCATAGACCGTGTCCTCGAACATGCCCAGCGGCAACTGGTGGTCGAAGGGGACCGCCACCACGTCACGGCCCCGTATCCGCCACAGCCGCGGGGAGCCCGCGTCCACGACCGCCACCCGGCCGGTCGCCAGCTCGAACCGCAGCAGCAGCACGGACACGTAGGCCGCGCCCCGGTACTGCGCGTAGACGGCCTGGTCGGCCAGTGTCGCCTGCCCCGCCAGATCCAGTCCGGCCCGGCGCGCGTTGCGCAGCGCGTTGGTGGCGAGGTTGGTCAGCAGCGCCGCCTCTATGCCCTCGCCCATGCCGTTGGTGACGGCGAGGGTCAGATACCGCTCCGACGCCTCCCAGTCGAAGCTGTCGCCGCGGATCGCGTACGCGGGCTCCAGATGGGCGCCGACCTCGAACTCGTCGCGGACGCAGGTGCGGCCGGGCAGCAGCTGCCACTGCATCTCCGCCGCCAGGGTCAGCCGGGAGGCCCGGCGGGCGAGCAGGAAGACGTCCGTGTCCCGCTCGGCGACCAGGATCTCGTGGCCCAGCGCCTCGCACACCTGCCGCAGCGCGGGCAGCAGCCCGCCGGGATCGGCCGGGGGCGGCAGCTCGACCGAGAGCGTGCCCAGCCGGTCGCCGCGGAGGGTGACGGGCAGATGGACGACGGCTCCACCGTCGGGCTGCTGGACCGTGAAGGGCTCCTGGGAGCCGAACGCCCGGCCCTGCGGGCTGTCGTGCACGGACACCGGCCCGGTCTCGGCGGCGTGGCCGTCGACCGGCTGCAGCGACTTCATGCCGTAGTCGATCATGCGGAGCTCGACGCGTCCTGCGCCGTACCGGTCGCGCAGCTCCTCGGCGACGACCCGGGCGAGCGCGTGCGGCGGTGCGGAGCGCAGCGCCTGCTGCAGGGCGGCGAATCTGTCCACGAGCGGTCCTGGTTCTGTGCGGGGCTGACGATGACCCCGCTGGTACTGGGATCGCACGGGTTCAGCCGTTCCGGAAGAGTCCCGCGAAAGAACCTATCGCAGACACATGCGGACCGGTCCGGCCGCGTTCCCCGCCGCGGTGGGTGCCGCCCCGCGGGAGGTCCGCGTGTCCGGTCCGCGGGAGCCGGGCGGCAGGCGGCCGGGTGCGGCGATGAGTTCGCGCTCCGTGCCCGGTCCGTCCTCCCGGGAACGCCGGGGCGACGCGCCCGGCGTACGGCACCGGGAGGCGGATCCGTGGTGGAGACGAGCGGGAACGGGACGGGCGGCACAACGCCGCGGGCGGCGGAGCTGCTGCGGCGGGCCCTCGGCTATGCGCTGGGCACCGCGCAGCCGGTGACCCCCGCTCTGCTGGATCGGCCGACCCCCTGCGCGCACTGGGACCTGGGCAGACTGATGGCGCACGCGGACGACTCGCTGCGAGCACTGCACGAGGGCCTCACGGAAGGTGCCGTCGCGCTGTACCCGAAGCCCGGGAGCTGCACAGGCGACCCGGCGAGTCCGGCGGGTCCGGCGGGTGACGGCGCGGGCGAGGCGGATCCCGCGGCGGCCTTCCGGCTGCGGGCCGCGCGGCTGCTGGGCATCTGGACCCGGGACGGTCCGCGGCACCGGCCGGTCGCGGTGGCCGGCGCACCGCTGACGGCGACCGCCCTGGCGCTGACGGGCGCGGTGGAGATCGCGGTGCACGGCTGGGACATCGCCCGCGCCACCGGCCGGACCGCATGCCCCGTTCCCGCGCCGCTGGCGGCCCGGCTGCTGCCGGTGGCCCGGCATCTGGTGCCGCACGCGGAGGCCCGGCGACCGCTGTTCGGGCCGGAGGTGCGCCTGGCCCCCGGCGCCCCGCCAGGTGACCGGCTGCTGGCCTTCCTCGGGCGCGACCCCGGGTGATCCCGGGTGGCTCGGGCGATCCCGGACGGCCGGGGGCGTGCCCTGCGTCGACGGGTGTGTGCCCCGGCCGGGCGGTGGGGCACACCCCGGCGAAGGCGTCCTCGGACCGGCGAACGGGGGACGACGGACCGTGATGGTGGGCCGGTGGCCGCCGGACCGTGACGGTGGACCGTGGCCGGTGGACGGTGGACGACGGTCCCGAGGCGGCGGCCCGTGGCCGGCACCGGCTCACTCGGCGAACAGGCCGCGCTCTCCGGCTCGGGTGTCGAACTCCTCGAGGCGTGCCTGCGCGTCCGGCAGCCCGTCGCACATGGCCTCCAGCAGCACCCGGCCCAGCAGCATGGGTGCGCACGCCGTGTCGAAGGCCAGACCCGTACCGACGGGCGCGGGCAGCAGCAGATCCTCGGGGTGGGCGACCGGCGCGAAGGCGCTGTCGGCGACGGTGACGACCGACAGTCCCGCCTCCCGCGCGCTCTCCAGCGCCTCCACGGTCTCGCGCGGGTGGCGGGGCAGCGCGAAGCACAGCAGCGTCCGGGCTCCGGCGCGTACGCAGCCGTCGATGCGGTCCAGGAGCATGGAGCCGCCCTCGGTGAGCAGCCGGACATCGGGGTGGACCTTGGCCGCGAAGTACGCGAAGCCGGTCGCCTGTGCGGCCGCGGCCCGGAGTCCGAGCACGGGCAGCGGGCGGGAGGCGGCCAGCAGCTCACCGGCGCGCTCGACCGGCGCCGGGTCCTCCAGCAGCGCGGCCAGATGCCGCAGGTTCTCGATCTCGGCGTGTACGGCCTGCTGGTACTCGCTGGGCCCGGTGGAGCCCTCGCCCTCGGCGGCGGACTCGCCTTCCGCGGGCGGCTCGCTCTCGCGCAGGTGGCGGCGGAGCGCCGGGTAGCCGTCGAAGCCGAGCGCCACCGCGAACCGGGTGACGGAGGGCTGGCTGACTCCGGCCAGCTCGGCGAGTTCGACGCTGGAGAGGAACGGGGCGTCGCCCGCCCTGCGGACCATGCAGTGCGCGATACGGCGCTGGGTCGGGGTCAGCCGGTGCCCTTCGAAGAGCTTCAGCAACCGCGCGCTCGCGCTGCCCATCCCGCACCTCTCATTCAGCCCACTCCTCCCTTGCATAACCCTATGCAGCAACGGTCGTCCCGGGCAAGGCGCAGCCGCGGCGGGCGCCGGAGGGGTCCGGGGTACCGGGAGGGGAACGGCCCGCGAACCGGGGGCGCCCCCGCCGCGAAGGGGGCTAGCACCACTGCCAGGCGCCCGCGGCGCCCGTAGGCTGGCGGACATGAGCGGAGCCGACCATGAGCTGAGGAAAGAACTCGACGCGACGTTGCAGACGCGCCGGGAACTGGGCCCCGAGTACGAGAACGAACTGCTCGACTCGTTCCTCGAAAAGGTGGAGCAACGACTCGACACCGTGGTCGACAAGCGGGTGCGGCGCCGGATGGCGGAGGAGCAGATGGTCGCCGCCCGGGGCAACGGCGTCGGCGCCGCGCCGCAGCCGCGGCCCGCCTCCGGCCTGCCGGACGGGCTCGGCGCCCGGCTGGGCCTGGCGGTGGCCTCCCTGGTGCTGGCGATCCCGCTCTCGGCCATCGCGGTGGCCAACGCCGGCCTGACCGGCCTGGTCACCTGCTGGGCGGGCATCGTCGCGGTGAACGGCCTGCAGGCCAGCCGCTCCTGGTTCTCCCGCGGCGGCAGCGCCCACGCCTCCGACCTCGACTGAGCCCGTACCGGCCCGGGGCCGGACGCCGCCCGCGGGCGACGGCGGCTCCGCGGACTGCGGGACCCGCCCGCGGCAGGGTCCCGCCGACGGCGGCGGCTCCGCCCCGGCCGCCCGGGGCCGGACGGGCGGGGCGGCCGGACGGGGCGGCCGGACGGGCGGACCGCCGTCGGGCACCGGAGGCTCGGCGCCCACGCACACCCGTCCGGGTCCTCAGCAGCCCACGGCCACGCGCCGACGTCCGGCGTCCGACGTCCGGCGTCCGGCGTCCGTCCTCAGCGGCCCTCGTGCGCGAGGAAGGCGAGCAGGTCCTGCCGACTCACGACGCCGCTCGGCTTGCCCTCCGCGAGGACGACCGCCGCGTCGGCGCCCTCCAGTACGGCCATCAGGTCGGCCACGCTCTCCCCGGCGCCCACGTGCGGCAGGGGCGCACTCATGTGCTTCTCCAGCGGGTCCCCGAGGGAGGCGCGCTGTGCGAACAGCGCGTCGAGCAGCTCGCGTTCGACGACGGACCCGATCACCTCGGCCGCCATCACGTCCGGGTGCCCGGCGCCGCGCTTGACCACGGGCATCTGCGAGACGCCGTACTCGCGCAGCACCTCGATGGCCTCGCCCACCTTCTCCTCCGGGTGCATGTGCACCAGCGAGGGGATCGGGCCCTCCTTGAAGCGCAGCACCTCGCCGACCCGGGCGCCGGTGTTGCCGCCCTCCTCCAGGAAGCCGTAGTCGTTCATCCACTCATCGTTGAAGATCTTGCTCAGATAGCCGCGCCCGCCGTCCGGCAGCAGCACGACCACCACCGCGTCCGGACCGAGTCGCTTGGCCACCTCCAGCGCGCCGACCACGGCCATCCCGCAGGAACCGCCGACCAGCAGTCCCTCCTCCTTGGCCAGCCGCCGCGTCATCTGGAAGGAGTCCTTGTCCGAGACGGCCACGATCTCGTCGGTGACGCCGCGGTCGTAGGCGTCCGGCCAGAAGTCCTCGCCCACGCCCTCGACGAGGTAGGGACGGCCCGAACCGCCGGAGTAGACGGAGCCCTCGGGGTCGGCGCCCACGATCCGCACCCGGCCGTCGCTGACTTCCTTCAGATAGCGGCCGGTGCCGCTGATGGTGCCGCCGGTGCCGATGCCGGCCACGAAGTGGGTGATCCGGCCGTCGGTCTGCTCCCACAGCTCGGGACCCGTCGTCTCGTGGTGCGAGCGGGGGTTGTTGGGGTTGCTGTACTGGTCGGGCTTCCAGGCGCCCGGGGTTTCGCGCACGAGCCTGTCGGAAACGTTGTAGTAAGAGTCGGGATGTTCGGGATCGACGGCCGTGGGGCAGACCACGACCTCGGCCCCGTAGGCCCGCAGCACATTGATCTTGTCCATGGAGACCTTGTCGGGGCAGACGAAGAGGCACCGGTACCCCTTCTGCTGCGCCACGATGGCCAGTCCGACACCGGTGTTGCCCGAGGTGGGCTCCACGATCACCCCGCCGGGCCGGAGCTCGCCGGACTGCTCTGCCGCCTCGATCATGCGCAGCGCGATCCGGTCCTTCACGGAACCGCCTGGATTGAAGTACTCGACCTTGGCAAGGACGGTGGCCTGGATACCGTCCGTGACACTGTTGAGCTTGAGCAGCGGGGTGTTGCCGACAAGCTCGATCATCGACTCGTGATACTGCACCGTGGTCTCCGCGCGTAGTCGTGGTCGCAGGGCCGCGGGGTCGCGAGCCCGTGCGGACACCTTATGGGGCAACACGTGCACACCCCAGGTGCGTTGCAGGGCGGGCCGCACGGGGCAACACAGTCTTGGAGGTCGCGGACCCCCGGCGTTCGGACGACAGCGCGCACACCGGCGCACAACAGCCCCCGAACGCACAGGATCAGGCGCCCGCTCCCTCACGAACGGACGCACCACTACATGAGCCCATGATCGGGAACTCGGGAGGCGGAAGAGGACAATGCCGATGTCGAAGGCGTCGAGCGCGAGAGTGGCCCGGCGAATCGCGACCGCGGCCGCCTATGGAGGCGGCGGACTCGGCCTGGTCGGTGGAGCGGCGGTCGGGCTGCTCTTCACCGAACTCCAACTGGCGAAACACCATATCGGCGGCTCCGACGACGAGCCGCCCAAGGCCGACGGACCGTACGGCAGCGCCTTCGGCAGGCTCTACGACGGCCAGCCGCTGCGCCTCGCCTTCCTCGGCGACTCCACCGCGGCGGGCCAGGGCGTGCACCGGCCCCGCCAGACGCCCGGGGCGCTGCTCGCCTCGGCGCTCGCGGCGGTCGCCGAACGCCCCGTCGAACTGCGCAACGTGGCCCTCTCCGGTGCCATGTCCGACGATCTGGAGCGGCAGATCACGCTGCTGCTGAGCGAACGGGACCTGGCCGAGGCGCCGGACGTGTGCGTGATCATGGTCGGCGCCAACGACGTGACCCACCGGATGTCCCCGGCACGCTCGGTCCGCCATCTGTCGGACGCGGTGGCGCGACTGCGGACGGCGGGCTGCGAGGTGGTCGTGGGCACCTGCCCCGACCTGGGCAGTGTCGAGCCGGTCGGGCAGCCGCTGCGCTGGATCGCCCGGCGGCTCTCGCGCCAGCTCGCCGCGGCCCAGACCATCGCCGTGGTCGAGGAGGGCGGCCGTACGGTCTCGTTGGGCGACCTGCTCGGCCCGGAGTTC
Organism: Streptomyces sp. AA1529; assembly: GCF_000280905.1. GTDB lineage: Bacteria > Actinomycetota > Actinomycetes > Streptomycetales > Streptomycetaceae > Streptomyces. The sequence goes on from NZ_ALAP01000052.1 coordinate 78,828, forward strand.
TCCGCGAACCCGCGCGAACTGTTCGGACCCGACAACTACCACCCCTCGGCCGAGGGGTACGCCACGGCGGCGATGGCCGTACTGCCGTCGCTGTGCGCGGCGCTGGGCCTGTGGCCGACGGAGGACGAGCGGCCGGACGCGCGGCGGCGCGAGGGCATCCTCCCGGTGGCGCGGGCCGCCGCGGAGGCGGCGGCCGAGGGCGGTACGGAGGTCGCCGGGATGCGCGGCCCGTGGGCGCTCCTCAAGCACCGCCGCCGGCGCCGGCTGCCGACCGCCGAGGAGGCCGGCCCCAGGTACACCGGGGACCGTGCCGAGGACGTCGCCGAGGACGTCGCCGAGAACCGCTGACCCGGTCGGCGGCCGGCACCGGGACCGCACGGGGCCCGGGCCGGGCCGACGGGGGCACCGGCGCCCGGGCCGAGCAGGAGCGGGGCGGGACCGGGGCCCGGGCGGACCGGGAGCGGGGCGGGGCGAGGCCGCGGGCCATCCGGACGCCGCGGCGGCACTGCGGCAGCCGCGAGGAGCACGGGACCGGGAGCGGGACGGGAGCGGGACCGGGAGCGGGACCGGCTGCGACGCCTTGACCGCGAGACCGAAAAAGCGAACGCTTAGAAGAGGCCCGCATCACATCCCCGGGACCGTGACCCTCACCCTACGGGCGGGTAGCTTCCGCTGCGTAGCCACTCGCCGACCCTCTCTGGAGCCCCTGATGCCCGAAGCAGTGATCGTCTCCGCCGCCCGCTCCCCCATCGGCCGCGCCTTCAAGGGCTCCCTCAAGGACATCCGCCCGGACGACCTGACCGCCGAGATCGTCAGGACGGCACTGGCCAAGGTCCCGGAACTGGACCCGACGGACATCGACGACCTGATGCTGGGCTGCGGACTGCCCGGAGGCGAGCAGGGCCACAACCTCGGGCGCGTCGTCGCCGTGCAGCTGGGCATGGACCACCTGCCGGGCTGCACCATCACGCGCTACTGCTCCTCGTCCCTGCAGACGACCCGGATGGCGCTGCACGCGATCAAGGCGGGCGAGGGCGACGTGTTCATCTCGGCGGGCGTCGAGGCGGTCTCCCGCTCGGTCAAGGGCTCCTCGGACGGGATGCCCGACACCCACAACCCGCTCTTCGCCGAGGCCGAGGCCCGCACCGCGGCCCGCGCGGAGCAGGGCGGCGAGGGCTGGACCGACCCGCGCGCGGAGGCCGGCGTCCCGGACGTCTACATGGCCATGGGCCAGACCGCGGAGAACCTGGCCCGCCACAAGGGCATCACCCGGCGTGAGATGGACGAGTTCGGCGTACGCTCGCAGAACCTCGCCGAGAAGGCTCTCGCGGACGGCTTCTGGGAGCGCGAGATCACTCCCGTGACCACCCCGGACGGCACGGTCGTCAGCAAGGACGACGGACCGCGCGCGGGCGTCACGCTGGAGGGCGTCGAGGGACTCAAGCCCGTCTTCCGCCCCGACGGCCTGATCACCGCGGGCAACTGCTGCCCGCTCAACGACGGCGCCGCCGCCCTCGTCGTGATGTCCGACACCAAGGCGCGCGAGCTGGGTCTGACGCCGCTGGCCCGGATCGTCTCCACGGGGGTGTCCGGTCTCTCGCCCGAGATCATGGGCTACGGACCCGTCGAGGCCAGCAAGCAGGCGCTGGCCCGCGCCGGGATGTCGGTCGGCGACATCGACCTGGTGGAGATCAACGAGGCGTTCGCGGCCCAGGTGATCCCCTCCTACCAGGACCTCGGCATCGACCTGGACAAGCTCAACGTCAACGGCGGTGCCATCGCCGTGGGCCACCCGTTCGGGATGACCGGAGCCCGCATCACCACCACGCTGCTCAACTCGCTCCAGTGGCACGACAAGCAGTTCGGCCTGGAGACCATGTGCGTGGGCGGCGGTCAGGGCATGGCCATGGTGCTGGAGCGGCTCGCCTGAGCCGGGTGCGGCGGACCGCCGCCGGGACCGCGGAGGCGCGTTCCGGCAGCGGTCCCGGCGCTCCGCCCGGCGACCGCCCCGGGCCCGGCGAGGCGGCGCGCGGAGGCCGCCGGGCACCGGGTATACGGCGGCGAGACCGAAGCGCCCCCAGGATGTGACATATGCCCTGGAGGCGCGGTGTTCCCGCAGGTCATGGAGGTACGCACCAAACCGGCTCCGGACGTCCCCTGTCCAGTTCGACGGGATTTGCACTACGGTCGAAGAACCTTGAACAACCTTCGAGCCGACGCTGTTGTAGGAATACAGCGCTGTAGTAGGAATTCAAGGGGCAACGACCGGGGGGAACCGCATCAGGGGACCGAACCGGAACCGGGAGTCAAGTCAGTGAGCGCCATATCCCTCATCCTGCTGTGTGCGGCGACCACGGCCACCGCGCTGGGCGGTGCGGCACTGCACACGGCGCGCGGCCTGCGCGGCCAGTTGGCCGCGCTGCGCACCCAACTGGAGGCAGCACCGGCCGCGGCGGACGCCGCGCTCCCGCGGGCCCGCGACGCGGCCCACCGGGGCGGCGAAGCCGCCTCCGAGACGTTCTCGCCGAGGACCGACGCGTTCTCGCAGGAGATCCGTACCGCCGTCGCCGCCGCGCTGGCCGACGAGCGCGAGCGGGAACTCGCCGAGGCCCGCGCCTTCTGGGCCGCCCAGGAGGCGCGCGGCGCGGGCGCCGGAGCGGGCTCGCTGCTGGCCGGGCACGGCACGGAGTACGCGTACGAGGTGGAGCCGGACGGCCTCGCCGAGGAACTCGACGCGCTGCTGGAGGGCGACACCGGCGGTCTGTTCATCCCCCGCCAGCCGGGCCCCGACGAGGCGGGCGACGCGGCCCGCACGGACTTCGCGGACGACGCGGACTTCGCGGACCACGCGGATCCGGACCTCGCAGACCTGGACCTCGAACTGGACGTGGCCCCCTACGCCCGCGCGGACGAGGAGCGCGGCGCCGAGGAGTACCGCGGTGCCGCCGAGGGGATCTGCTTCCGCGACGGCGACACCGCCGGCGAGGCCGAGCCCCCGGGCCTGGCCGCGGCCCGCCGCCGCCACCCGTCCCAGCCGGACTACACCCTCGACGGCGAGCCGGTCGTGCCCGGTCCCGCACCGGCGCCCGCGACCCCCACCGTCACCTACCACGAGCGCACCGTCGAGCGGCTGGCCGAACTCGCCGAGGCGCGCACCCCGCTGGCCGATGTGCGCCCCGGCCCACTGGGCACGCTGGACGTCTACGTCTTCGAGGACGGTACGACGGTGTGCCTGGCGCCGGGTCACCGCGCCACCAGCGAGGCGCTGGCCGACGGCGTACGCCGCGGTCAGGCCCCGGTGCTGATGGGCGGCTCCGGCATCGCCGGCTCCTACGCGCTCACCTTCGCCTTCCCCGACGGCAGCACCGCCTACCTGCTGGCGGACCGCGTCATCACGCCCCTCTAGCACCCCGCGCGGTGCCGCTGCGCGGGGACAGCGGTGAGCTCTCCAGCAGCTGGAGGGCTTCCCGCAGCGCGGGGTCCGCGAGGTGGGCGGGCGCCGTCTCCAGGGCCGCGACCACGTCGTGTCCCGCGACGGCGAGTTGATCGCCGACGGCGAAGACACCGGCGTCCGGCAGCACCCGCGACATCCCGCCCTCGGGGAATTCGAGGCGCTGGGCCAGCAGGGCCAACTCCCTCGCGAGCGCGAGCCCGTCGGCGGCGGCACCCCGCTCCAGGGCGCTCTGCGGCAGGCTGCGCAGCCGGTCGGCGAACCGTTCGACGGCGTCGGTCAGGGGGCGGGTGTCGGGCCGGGGCACGCCCCCAGCATATGCGCCACTGCGCCGCCCGGGGCCCTCCGCACTGTTGCCAACGCCCGCGCGCTCAGGCAACGTGTCGGCAAGGACTCACTGCAGAAGCGTCCGGAGGCGCCGATGTCCCAAGTCTTCTCCGAAGAGACCCACCGGAACATGCTGTCCCGCATTCCCCAGTGCACCGGTCGTGAAGTCTCCGAATGGCTTCACGCGGTCGACGAGGGCCCTGCCCTGCTCCGTTTCGAGGAGAAGGTGAGCTGGCTCCGCGGTGAGCACAACCTCGCCTACGGGCACGCCAAAGCGATCATCCACGAACACGACCTGCGGCGCGCCGCGCGCCACCGCTAGGCAGGGCCTCGTTCCCCGGCCTGGACAGACGAAGCGAAGACCCTAGGACACCGAGGACGCGAACGACCGCGGACGACCGCGGACACGCCGAGGGCCCGGAGGTGGTTCACCTCCGGGCCCTCTCCGGTTCTGCCGCGCCCGCGGCTCCGGCTGCCGCCGGTGCCGGTCAGTCGCCTTGCAGGATGGCGATCAGGCGCAGGAACTCCAGGTAGATCCACACCAGGGTCAGCGTCAGCCCGAAGGCGGCGAGCCACGCCTCCTCCTTGGGCGCGCCGTAGGCGATGCCGTCCTCGACCTGCTTGAAGTCCAGCGCGAGGAAGAGCGCGCCGAGCACGACGCCGACCACGCCGAAGAGGATGCCCAGGCCGCCGCTGCGGAAGCCGAGCCCGTCACCGCCGCCGAAGACGGCGAAGAGCATGTTGACGGCCATGAGCAGCACGAAGCCGATCGCGGCGGCCATCACGAACCGGTAGAACCGCTGGGTGACCCGGATGACGCGGGTCTTGTAGAGCACCAGGACGGCGGTGAAGACCGCCAGTGTGCCGAGCACCGCCTGCATGGCGGCGCCGTCCACGAACTGGTTGACGAAGTTGCTCAGCGCGCCGAGGAAGAGCCCCTCGAAGGCGGCGTACGCCAGGATCAGCGCGGGCGACGCCTTGCGCTTGAACACCTGCACGAACGACAGCACCATGGCGATGAGCCCGGCGCCGATGGCGAGCGGCAGCGACAGCCCGGTGATCCAGGCCACGGCTGCCATCGCGATGACGAGTCCGAGGGTCATCCCCGTCCGGGTGACGACGTCGTCGATCGTCATCCGTCCGGCGGACGGCGGTGCGGCCGGGGGCGCGTACGGCTGGCCGGGGGCCTGGGTCTGCTGGCCGTACGGGTTTCCGGCGTAGGGGTTCGTCGCGTACGGGTTCCCGGCCTGCGGCGGCTGCTGCTGAGCGTCGAAACCGGCATAGCCGTTGTTGCGGCTGAACCCCCGTCGCGAGAAGACCGGGTTACTACTCCTCATCTCACTCCTCCATGGCCACACTGCGCGGCCTTGCCGTCCAGCGTAATGCGTTAGCAAAAACAGCACGCTAGTGCAGAGTCAAGAACGAAGGAAAGCTGTCGAATGTTCCACTTCCCTTACAGATCCCCGACCTCACCCGGGCGGGTGCGCGCGGGGGTGCGGCACGCCGCTGGCGCACACCCGGCGGGTCAGGAGCGCGACAGGAGCACCGCAGCGGCCAGGACGGCGCCCAGCGCCAGTGCCGCCGCGCCGTGCACGAGCCGGTGCGGGTGGGGCAGCGGCAGCACCCGGTCGGCCGCCAGCCGGCCGGGGCCGGTCAGGGCGAGCGCCGCGGCACCCGCGGTGAGCAGCAGTTCGTACTCCACGCCCTGCGGCGCGAAGAAGCCGCCGCCCCACTTCACGGCGAGCGCGTTGAGCAGGGTGCCGAACACGGCGGCGCCCGCGAGGGGGGTCAGCAGCCCCAGCACGAGCCCGAGTCCGCCGAGCACCTCGGTGAGCCCGGCCACCAGCGCCATGGTCCGGGCGGCGGGGTAGCCGGAGGACGCGAAGAACTGCGCGGTGCCGTCGAGTCCGCCGCCCTCGAACCAGCCGAACAGCTTCTGGCTGCCGTGCGCCGCCATCGTGAGGCCGATCACGAGGCGCAGCACGAGCAGCCCGGCGTCGGGCCCGGACTGTTCGGCGGGAGCGGTCCCGGCGGTCCCGGCACCCGTGGTGACGCGGGGCGCCTCGGGGGTCCGCCGGTCGGGGGACGGGCTTTCGGTGGTCTCGGGAGCGTGGGGGGACGGCATGAGCGGAGCCTCCTGGGAACGGCCGGCCGGGACGGGACCGACGGGTTGTTCAGATTTGAATGACTGTCGCCGACCGTAACAAGGAGGTTCGAATTTGAACAACACAGTAGAATGGACACCATGGCCGGAACCAGGTGGCTCGATGAGCGGGAAATGGCGGCCTGGCAGGGCTTCCTGGAAGCCACCAGCCGGGTCTCCCGCCATCTGGAGCAGCAGCTCAAGGAGGACGCGGGCCTCTCCCACCCGCACTACGAGATCCTCGTCCGCCTCGCCGCGGCGCCCGACGGCGAGGTGCGGATGACCGACCTGGCAGAAGGACTGTTCACCTCCAAGAGCGGCCTCACCTACCAGGTGGGTCAACTGGAGAAGCGCGGCCTGGTCGAACGGCACTCCTGCCCCACCGACGTCCGCGGCGTCCTGGCCGCCCTCACCCCGGAGGGCCGCGACGTGCTGCGCGCCGCGGCCCCCGGTCATGTGGCCGCCGTGCGGGCCGCCCTGATCGACGTGCTGGAGCCGGACGAGCTCGACGTCGTCGCCCGCGCCCTCGGCCGGGTCGGAAGGCGGCTGCGGCCCCCGGATCAGGGCGCCGGCAACTCGGACAGCGGCGGGATCAGCACCTCCTCCTCGTAGTCGAGGTGTGCCTCCAGCTCCTCGGTCATCCGGGCCAGTTCGGTCCGGAAGCGGTCCGGGTCGGCCGAGGGCAGCGCCGCCAGCAGCGACTCCAGCTCGCCCCGGATCCGCTCGACCGTCCGGTGCTCGGCGCGCAGGCGGGCGAGGGCCGGGGCCAGCCGCGGGTACTTCTCCTCCAGGACCGGGAAGGCGCCCCGGTCCTCGGAGGTGTGATGGACGTGCAGGGACTCGCAGAAGGCCAGGCAGTGCTGCCGGAGCTGGAGCCCGAGCGGGAGCGCCCCGGCGCCGTCCGCGCCCGGCGCGCGTGCCGCGAAGTACGTCTCCGCCTCGGCCGCCACCCGGCGCAGTTGGGCGCGCAGCCAGGTGTGCACCTCCAGCAGCTTGTCGACGAGGCCGGTGAACGGCGCGTCCGGGTACGAGTGCTCCAGCCGCACCACCGGTAGCCGCCGGTCCGTCCGCGCCTGGTAGTCGGCGTATCCGGGCTGCTGACCGGACACGTAGGCGAACAGCCGTTGGTATTCGGTCCCCTCGGCGGGCACCGCCACCGCACCGAACGTGTCGCTCCCCACCTCCACACGGACCATGGGGTGCGCGAGGAGATTGCGGTACCAGGCGGGGTGCCGGTGCGCACCGCCCGCGGAGGCGACGACGAGCAGCGCGCCGTCCTCGTCGCGGACGAACCCGAGCGGCGAGGTCTGCTCCGTGCCGGTACGGGCGCCGGTGGTGGTCAGCAGCAGCAGATCGCCCCCGGCGAAGGGCCCGCCGACCTGCCCGGCGTTGGCGCGGAACTCCTCGACGACCGCGCGGTTGAAGTCCGCGACGCGGGGCGGCGTGGACGGGTTGGGTGAAGGGGTCAAGAAAACAGCTCCTCGGGAGAAGGGCCCACAGGGGAGCACGCGTACGGCGCGAATGCGCGCGTACGGGCGCGCCGCGCACGCCGGGGAACCGGCGGCGCGGACAGCCCGGCCGCCGGTGCACCCGGACAGGGAAGGGCCCGGTGGAAGAAGGACGGTGCGGAAGGGAACGGAGAGGCGCTCGCCCGGTCAGCCGGCGGCGCGGGACGGCAACCGCGCTGCGCGCGTGCCGTCAGCTCTCACGTGTCAGACGAGCCCGGCGGTGTGTGTACCCACGATGCACTCCTCACGTCAGGGTGCCTCCATGGCGCTGCCGTACACAGCGGCAACGACACGCGACACGGTCGCCCATTCAACCGTCCGCCCTGCACCGGGGCAAGCCGCTCGCCGAACCGGCCGACGTCCGATGTCCCGGCCTGCTACCGCGCCCCGGCCCCCAGCGCCCCGCCCAGCCGCCGCAACCCCTCGCGGATCTCCTCCGCGGAATGCGTGGTGAACGACAGGCGCAGCGACGCCGGGTCGGCGGGGCCCGCGAAGAACGGCGCCCCGGGGACGTACGCCACGTCCCGGGCGACCGCGTCGTGCAGCAGTTCCGTGGCGTCCCTGCCCTCCGGCAGCCGCGCCCAGACGAACATGCCGCCCTGCGGGCGGTTCCAGGTGCTGCCGGAGGGCAGCGCGGCGGCCAGTCCGTCCAGCAGCGCGTCGCGGCGCACCCGGTAGGCGTCCCGGACCCGGGCCAGGTGCGCGTCCAGGTCGTTGTCCGCCAGGTAGCGGGCGGCCGCCGCCTGGTCGACGGTCGAGCAGTGCAGATCGAGCGACTGCTTGACGACGACGCAGGCGCGGCGCAGCGCGGCGGGCGCGCGCAGCCAGCCGAGCCGCAGTCCGGGCGCCAGCACCTTGGAGAAGCTGCCGAGCAGGACCGTGCGGTCCGCCGCCTGCGGCAGCGCGGCGACCCACGGCTCGGACGCGCCCTCGAACCGCAGTTCGCCGTACGGGTCGTCCTCGACGATCCACATCCCGTACCGTGCGGCGATCTCGGCCACGGCGCGGCGGCGCTCCAGCGGGAGGGTGCGGCCGGTCGGGTTCTGGAAAGTGGGGATCAGATAGAGCAGCTTGGGCCGCTCGCGCTCCACGGCCTCCGCCAGCGCCACCGGATCGAGACCCTCGTCGTCGGAGCGGACGGGCACCACGCGCGCACCGGCGAACCCGAAGCACTGCAGCGCCGCCAGATAGGTCGGATCCTCCACCAGGACGGTGTCGCCCGGCTCCAGCAGCGCGGTCGCCAGCAGCGTGAGCGCCTGCTGGGAACCGGTCGTCACCACCAGTTCGTCCGGCACCGTCGGCAGGCCCCGCGCCGCCAGCCGCCCCGCCACCGCGGCACGCAGCGCCGGGTCCCCCTCGGTGGTCGAGTACTGCAGCACCCGGTGCGGTTCGTCGGCGAGCACCCGGTCGTAGGCGGCCCGTATCTCCCCCGCGGCGAACAGTTCGGGCGCCGGGAGCCCCCCGGCGAAGGAGATGACCTCGGGCCGCTCGGTCAGCGCCAGGATCTCCCGTACCGGCGAGGAGCCGACCGAGGCGGCGCGGGCGGCGAGCGGAGGGGCGGGGGCGGGAACCGGGCCCGCGGACGTGCTGGGAGTCATCCCCGCAGCCTAGAAGGGATGCGCGGCAGCTCCGCAGCGGATTCCGGTATCCGGGCAGCGGCCCCGCCTCCGCCCGCTTCCGGCGGGCTCCGCACGCCTCAGCCGGCCCGCTCACCTCCTTCGTCCTGCTCCGCCTGGATCAGCCAGAGGTGGCCGTCCGGGTCGGCGAAGGCGCCCGCGTACCCCCAGGGCCGGTGGGCCGGCTCGCTGACCGTCCGGGCCCCGGCGCGGACGGCGCGGGCCAGCGTCTCGTCCACCTCGTGCTCCGCGCCGACGGGGACCGCGAGGACGCACTCGCTCTGCCCGGGTCCGGCGACGGTGTGGTCGCCGGTGATCCAGTCGAAGCCGTCCGCGGGGATCAGCATCAGCCGCAGCCCGTCGTTGACGACGAACCGCAGCGGCTCGGGGACGCCGTCCTCGGCGAGCTTCCCCACCGCCGCCAGGCCCAGCCCGTCGCGGTAGAAGGTGTAGGCCGCCATCCGGTCGGCGACGGGCAGGCTGACGGTGACCGGTGCGAGCGTGCGGCCGACGGCCATGAGTACCTCCTGGACACATCCGGGTGCGTGTGCTGCGGACCTCCATTGCGCCCTGCCGCGGCGCCGCGGCGTGTGCGCCACACCGGGGCCGCGAATCGCCGGTCGGGGCACGGTCACACCGCACAGCGGCCCGCGGGCCGATATTGGGCCTGGAGCGAAAGTGCGCGAACACCAGAGAGGGAGGCCCGCACGATGACGGCGGAGATGTCCGAAGGGGAGATGGAGGTGTCCCTGGAGCTGAGCGGCTGCGCCTGCGAGGACGCCGAGGCGGTCTTCCGGGTGCTGAGCGGGCTGTACCCCTCGGACTGGGCGGAGCTGCAGCCCGAGGGCCGCAAGGCCAACGTGTGGCTGTCGCGCTTCGATGTCACGCGCGACAGCGGGCGGCCGGACGCGGTGACGCTCGGCGCGCAGGTGACGGCGGAACTCCAGGGCACCCCGCAGGCGGTGGAACGGCTGCACCGGGTGCTGCTGGAGGCGTTCGGCGTGGTGGAGGTGCTGGAGGTCGCCGGGGACCAGGAGAAACAGCTCCGCCTCCAGCTGGAGACCCGCTGACGGCACCTGCGGTTCCGGTACGGCCGGGGAGCGCGGGCGGTGAGTTCGGGCGGCCGGACGCCACCCCGTATGAACGCACCGTCTCACCCGCTCGGAGCGCACCGTCCCCGCTGGGTCACCGCAGGTCACGACAGTTGAGCAGGTGGTGCCCGGAGCCGGACTTGAACCGGCACGGCCGCCGAGGGCCAACGAGGTTTAAGCTCGTCGTGTCTGCATTCCACCATCCGGGCACCGGCTCCTGGACCGCGTCGTACGCCCCCGGGCGCAGACGCCCCTCCCCAGGGCGTGGGACGAGCCTATCCAGGGTCTTCCCCTGAACAGCGGATCGACAGAGCGATGTTGTCTTATTTTATTGGCAACTGACGGGCCATCAGTGTCACATGCGCCACCTCGCAGCGGTCTCCCCCCTGCGCCCGAGGCGTCAGAAATGACGGAAAGTCGCCGGTCGGTCACGGGTGTGTACGTCCCATGTCGACCAGCGGCATATGACAAGAGGGTTTGCAGCCAGGAGAGCCGGACCCGTCTCAGGGTCGTCCGTCATACCCAAGGATGACCGGCGGACCGGGTTCTACCTCCGAAGGCTGCCCCGGAACCAAGAGCCGCGGCGGATCCCGGCGCGCGGTTGGGACGGAACGATAGGGGCAGACGGAAAGTTCCGTCACTCACCTTCGACGTCCGACAGGAGCCCCGCGCCGTGACGACCAGTACCCGTCAGCAGCACACCGCGGGTGGCCCGCACCCCGGAGCCCCCGCCGACCATGCGCACTCCGGCGTCGCCGCGGCGCGCGCCACCGATCTGTCCAAGGTCTACGGCCAGGGCGAGACCCAGGTCGTCGCGCTCGACCGGATAACGGTCGACTTCCGGCAGGCCGAGTTCACCGCGATCATGGGCCCCTCGGGCTCCGGCAAGTCCACCCTCATGCACTGCATGGCCGGACTGGACTCGATCTCCAGCGGCAGCGCCCGGATCGGCGACACCGAGCTGACCAAGCTCAAGGACAAGAAGCTGACCCAGCTGCGGCGCGACCGCATCGGCTTCATCTTCCAGGCGTTCAACCTGCTGCCCACGCTCACCGGCCTGGAGAACATCACGCTGCCGATGGACATCGCGGGCCGCAAGCCGGACAAGGAGTGGCTGGACCGCGTCATCCGGACCGTCGGGCTCACCGACCGGCTCAAGCACCGGCCCAATCAGCTCTCCGGCGGCCAGCAGCAGCGGGTGGCCGTCGCCCGCGCCCTCGCCTCCCGCCCGGAGATCATCTTCGGTGACGAGCCGACCGGAAACCTCGACTCCCGCGCCGGCGCCGAGGTCCTCGGCTTCCTGCGCAACTCCGTGCGGGAACTGGGCCAGACCGTCGTGATGGTCACCCACGACCCGGTGGCCGCCGCCTACGCGGACCGGGTGGTCTTCCTCGCCGACGGCCGCATCGTCGACGACATGGCCGAGCCGACGGCCGACGGCGTGCTGGAGCGGATGAAGTCCTTCGACGCCAAGGCCCGGACGAGCTGAGCCGGGCGCGCGCCCGGACGTAACGGTCCGGGTCGAATCCGCCCCCGCGCTCCCGTCCCGCGCTCCCACCGCCCGTCCAGCCCACTCGCAGAAGGACCCCCCAGGACTTCCTCATGCTCCGTACCGCCTTGCGCAACGTCTTCGCGCACAAGGCCCGGCTGCTGATGACGATGCTCGCCGTGCTGCTCGGCGTGGCCTTCGTCTCCGGCACCCTGGTCTTCACCTCGACCATTTCCGACGCGTTCCACAAGAGCTCCGAGAAGGGCTACGCACACGTCGACGTCTCGATACGCCAGGACGGGGGCGACGCGCCCGAGGGCCGGGACTCGCTCTCCACGCTCGACCAGCGCGTCCTCGACAAGGCGGCCGACCTGCCCGGCGCCAAGTCCGCCACCGGCGTGGTCTCCGGCTTCGCCGCGCTCTCCGACAAGGACGGCAAACTCGTCGGCGACGGCTTCTCCACCCAGGGCGCCAACTACTACGGCGGCCGGGACGGCAAGGGCAGCGACGCGCGCTACCCGATGAAGGACGGCGCGGCACCGCGCGCGCCCGGCCAGATCGCGCTGGACGCCAAGACCGCCGAGCGCACCGGTTACCAGGTCGGCGACACCGTCCGGATGTCGGTGAACGGCCCGGTCCGCACCGAGAAGGTCACCGGCATCTTCACCACCGACGACGGCAACGTCGCCGCGGGCGGCACCCTGGTGCTGTTCGACAACACCACCGCGCAGAAGCTGTTCGCCAAGCCCGGTGAGTACACCGAGATCTCGATGCGGGCCGACCAGGGCGTCTCGCAGACGGAGCTCAAGAAGCAGGCCGCCGGCATCCTGCCGTCCGGCACCGAGGCCGTCACCGGCAAGAAGCTCGCCGACGAGGAGTCCAAGCAGATCGAGCAGGGCATGTCGGGCATGAAGACGAGCCTGCTGGCCTTCGCCGGGATCGCGCTGTTCGTCGGCATCTTCATCATCGCCAACACCTTCACCATGCTGGTCGCGCAGCGCACCAAGGAGCTGGCGCTGCTGCGCGCGGTGGGTGCCAGCCGCCGCCAGGTCACCCGCTCGGTGCTGATCGAGGCGCTGGTCGTGGGCACGGTCGCGGGGCTGGCCGGGATGGCGGCCGGCGTCGGCATCGGCGCCGGGCTGCGCTCCCTGGTGGGCAGGATGGGCACCATGCCCGACGGGCCGCTGGTGGTCGAGCCGTCCACGGTCGTCGTCTCGCTGGTCGTCGGTGTCGTCGTCACCGTCCTGGCGGCCTGGCTGCCGGCGCGGCGCGCGGCAAAGATCCCGCCGGTGGCGGCGATGGGCAGTGTCCACGCCCCGTCGACGACCCGCTCACTGATCGTCCGCAACACCATCGGCGCGCTGCTGTCGGCCGCCGGCGCGGCCCTGGTGCTGGCGGCGACCGAGATGGACGACGGCAAGGCCCCGATGGGCGGCGGTGCCGCACTGCTGCTGATCGGCGTCTTCGTGCTCACCCCGCTGCTGTCCCGCCCGCTGATCGCGGCGGCGGCCCCGGTGCTGCGGCTCTTCCAGGTCAGCGGGAAGCTGGCGCGGCAGAACGCGGTGCGCAACCCGCGGCGCACGGCCGCCACCGCCTCCGCGCTGATGGTCGGGCTGACGCTGATCACGGGTCTGACGGTGATCGCAGGCGGGGTGCAGCAGGCCATCGAGAAGATGGCGTCCGGCTCGCTGAAGGCCGACTACACGGTCTCGATGGCCAACTACACGCCGCTCTCCCCCGAGGTGGAGAAGAAGCTGGCCCGCTCGGACGAGGTCACCGCGACCTCGCCGCTGCGCAACGCGCGGTCGGAGATCGACGGCAGCACCGAGTACCTGACGGGCGTCAACGGCTCCACCATCGCGCAGCTCACGTCCATCGACTTCACCGCGGGCGGCTGGTCCGGCGTCAGCAGCGGCAAGCAGGCGGTCGTGGACGAGGACACCGCGAAGCAGCGGGGCTGGAAGCCCGGGTCCCGGTTCGAGGTGACCTACCAGGACGGCGAGAAGGGCCGGTTCTCCGTCGCGGGCGTCTACCACGGCAACCAGATGATCAAGGGCATCATGGTCGACAACAAGGCCGTGACCCCGCATCTGACCAAGGTCGCCGACATGCAGGTCCTCGCCAAGACGAAGGGCGGCGCGACCGACGAGGTCAAGGAGACGCTGGAGAAGCAGCTCGGCAACAACCCGGCGGTCCTCGTCCAGGACAAGAAGGACATCTCCGACGGCATCGCGCAGATGATCAACATCCTGCTGAACATGCTGTACGGGCTGCTCGCGATGGCCGTCATCGTCGCCGTCCTCGGCGTGATCAACACACTGGCCATGTCGGTCTTCGAACGCGGCCAGGAGATCGGGATGCTGCGCGCCATCGGCCTCGACCGGCGGGGGATCAAGCGGATGGTGCGGCTGGAGTCGCTCGTCATCTCGCTCTTCGGCGGCGTCCTCGGCATCGGACTGGGCGTGTTCTTCGGCTGGGCGGCCGGTGAGCTGATCTCCGGTTCGCTGGAGACCTACTCGCTCGTCCTGCCCTGGGGACGGATGGGCATCTTCCTCGCGCTGGCCGCGCTCGTGGGCGTCCTCGCCTCCCTGTGGCCCGCCCGGCGCGCGGCCCGGCTGAACATGCTGGAGGCCATCAAGACGGAGTGACCGGGTCGCTCCCGGCCCGTCCGGGAGACCGGACCCCGCACACGTGCGCCCCCTCCGCTCCGGAGGGGGCGCACGCATGTGCGGCACGGGCCGCCGGGCGGGCGCCCCGGACGCCGCCGGACCCGCCGGTTCCGTCGGGCCGGGTCGGACCCGCCGGGATCCGCCGGCCCCGCACCGGGACGTCCGTCAGGGCCGCACCGGGAACAGCCGTCAGGCCCGGGCCTCCGCGTCGGCCGTCCACCGCCGGGTGCGCAGCGGCAGGCCGGAGGCGCCGGACTCCGGGGTCCGTACGGCCAGCACCTGGTTGACGCCGATGCGGTTGCGTTCGAAGGCGAGGGCCGAGGCGGCCATGTAGAGCCGCCACACCCGGGCCCGTCCGGGGGTGGTGAGCCGGGTCGCGCGGGCGAAGTCCGCCTCCAGGTTCCGCACCCAGGCGCGCAGCGTCAGCGCGTAGTGCTCGCGCAGCGACTCGACGTCCCGCACCTCGAAGCCGGCCCGCTCCAGCAGTCCCACGGTGCGCCCGACGGGGGCGAGCTCCCCGTCGGGGAAGACGTAGGCGTCGATGAACGGGTCCACCGCGTAGACCTCTTCGTCGGCGAGCGGGCGCCGGGCGATCTGGTGGTTGAGCAGCCGTCCGCCCGGCCGCAGGAGGGCGTGCAGATCGTCGGCGTACTCGCGGTAGCGGGCGGAGCCGACGTGTTCGGCCATGCCGACGGACGAGACGGCGTCGTAGGGGCCGTCGTCGATCTCGCGGTAGTCCTGGACGCGGATCTCGACCCGGTCCGTCAGCCCTTCCTCGGCGATCCGCTTGCGGCCGTGGGCGGCCTGTTCACGGGAGAGGGTGACGGCGACGGCACGCACGCCGTACTCGCGCGCGGCGTGCAGGACGAGCGACCCCCAGCCGCCGCCGACGTCCAGCAGCCGCTCGCCCGGGCGCAGCGCGAGCTTGCGGCAGATCAGGTCGATCTTGTCGCGCTGGGCCTCCTCCAGGGTGCCGTCCGGCTGCCAGTAGGCGCAGGAGTAGACCATGCTCGGCCCCAGCACCAGTGCGTAGAAGTCGTTGCCGACGTCGTAGTGGTGGCTGATGGCCTCGCGGTCCCTGCCGAGGGTGTGGCGCAGGCCGGTGCGGCGCCGGGCCTCCTCGGCGGGCGGTGGGGGCGGCAGTCCGGGACCGGCCAGCCGCAGCAGTTCGGCGGCGGCGCGGCGGGCCGCCGGGTCGCGTGCCAGGGACAGCGCGCCGCCCGCCCAGCCGGTGCCGAAGGCGGGCGCCTCGTCGGTGCCGGAGGTGAGCTCGCCCTGTTCGTCCCGCTCCCAGATCAGGCCGGCCAGCAGGTCGAGCGCCTGGTAGAGGTCGCCCTCGACATCGAGATCGCCGGCCACCCAGGCCCGGGCCAGTCCCAGCTCGCCCGGCCGCCACAGCACCCGGCGCAGCGCGCGGCGGCTGCGGACGATCAGGACGGGGGCATCGGGCGGGCCGGCCTCGCTGCGGTCCCACGCCCGCACCCGTACCGGGAGCGGGACCCCGAGCAGTTGCTCCGCGAGCGCGACGATCCGTTCAGCGGCACCGGCCATAGAGCACACCTCCGTGTCAGGAAGGGGTGGATTCCCCGTACACGTAACGCGCGCGGGGGGTGGGTGTATGCCCACTGTGCCCAACGGACCGGCGCTTCGACCGCGGTGGAAACGGCGAGAGGGGCGTGAGCCCCACGGATGGCTCACGCCCCTCTCGGACGTGCACGAAGGTCGCGGACCGGGTCCGCGGCCGGTGCCGGCCGGCCCGTGCCGGGCCGGCCGGTTTCCGGATCAGGAGGAGGCTGCCGCCTTCTCGTTCCTGTCCTCGACCGGGCTGTCGGCGCGGCTGTCGGCGGACGCCTTGCCGGTGTCGGCGGACGCGGAGGCCTCCGCCTTGGCGAGGGCTGCCGCGGTCACGGGTGCCGCCGCCTCGTAGAACTCACCCCGCGGGTGCTCCATGGCACCCAGCGAGACGACCTCGCGCTTGAGGAACATGCCGAGCGTCCAGTCGGCGAAGACCCGGATCTTGCGGTTCCAGGTGGGCACCGCCATGCCGTGGTAGGCACGGTGGAAGTACCAGGCCAGCCGGCCGCGCAGCTTGATCCGCGTCTTGCCGAAGACGATCATCGCGACGCCCTTGTGCAGGCCGAGGCCCGCGACGGCGCCCTTGTTGGCGTGCTTGTACTTGCCCTGCGGGAAGCCGCGCAGGCCGGAGATGACGTTGTCCCCGAGCACCTTGGACTGGCGCAGCGCGTGCTGCGCGTTGGGCGGGCAGAACGCGCCCTCCTTGCCGGCGGCCAGGTCCGGGACCTGCGCGTTGTCACCCGCGGCCCAGGCGTAGTCCATGCCCTTGACCTGCATGCTCGCGTCCACGTCGACATGGCCCTTGGGTCCCAGGGGCAGGCCGAAGCGGGAGAGCACCGGGTTGGGCTTGACGCCCGCGGTCCACACGATGGTGCTGGAGTCGACCTCCAGGCCGTTCTTGAGCACCACGTGGCCGTCCACGCAGGACTCCATCGAAGTGTTCAGGTAGACCTCGACGCCGCGCTTCTTGAGGTGCTCCAGGCCCCACTCGCCCAGCTTCGGGCCGACCTCGGGGAGGATCCCGGGGGCCGCGTCGACGAGGACGAACCGCATGTCCTCGCGCTTGACGTTGGGGTAGTACTTGGCGGCGTCCCTGGCCATGTCCTCGACCTCGCCGATGGTCTCGGCTCCGGCGAACCCGCCGCCGATGAAGACGAAGGTGAGGGCCTTGCGGCGGGCGTCCTCGTCCTGGGTGGAGTCCGCCTTGTCGAACTGCTCCAGGACGTGGTTGCGCAGGCCGATGGCCTCCTCCACGCCCTTCATGCCGATGCCGTTCTCCGCCAGCCCCGGCACCGGGAAGGTGCGCGAGACGGCGCCCATCGCGATGACCAGGTAGTCGAACGGCAGCTCGTAGGCGTCGCCGACCAGCGGCGACACACTGGCGACCTTGCGGTCCTGGTCGATCGAGGTGACCCGGCCGGTGAGGACCTCCGCCTTGGGGAGCACGCGTCGCAGGGGGACCACGACATGGCGGGGTGAGATGCTGCCGGCGGCGGCTTCGGGGAGGAAGGGCTGGTACGTCATGTACGACCGCGGGTCGACGACCGTGACGGTCGCCTCGCCGTAGCGCATCTTCTTCAGGATGCGCCGCGCTGCGTACAGACCGACGTACCCGCCACCCACTACGAGGATTCGGGGACGCTCCGTGGTGCTCATGGAATCGAGTATCCACCCATCCCGGGGGGTCACTTCGTGAGGGCCTTCACAAGGATCGGTGGACCCTCTGCTACACTCCGCCGCCCGTGATCGAGCCCACAGGCTCGCCGTGGCACCCCTGCACCGCGTGAACCGTTGACACGCCTCTTGAGCTGCGGGGATCAGCACCCCTTGAAGGGAGCCGCCGCACAGCGGTGGAACCGCGCACATCCGGCGCGGCGGCGGCACATCCGGAACCGTGCCTTCCACGAGGAAAACCAGGGCCCACCGGGCCCTTTCTCATGTGAATCAATTCACGAAACTCGTCCGCCCGGGCGGGCGCGGGGCGCCGCGAAGGCCGCTTCACACCTATCAGCAGAGTGCCGGCCCGCTCAACTGAGAGCCATCGAGCCCCCTCGACCGGGCCCGCCGGGGCGCCCCGCCGGAGCGCGACGGCCCGCCGCCGAAGGGTTGACGGTGCCGTACTGGGCGGTAACACTGCCCGGATGGCGATCACCAAGGGCAAGGGCAAGGGCACAGCCGCGTTCGCCGTGCTGGCCGCCGCGGACCTGTACGCCACCGCGAGGTCCCCGCGCGGCCCGGCACGCGCCGCCAAGCCCCTCCTGATGCCCGCGCTCGCCGCCCACGCCCGCGACGCCGCGCAGCCCGCGCGCCCGCCGGCCGCCCTGCTGGCCGGGCTCGCCTGCGCCACCGCAGGCGACACCGCCCTGCTGTGGGACCGCCACCAGCGCGCCCTGCTGACCGGCATGGCCGCCTTCCTCGGCACCCAACTCAGCTACACCGCGGGCATGACGACCCGGCTCGGCGCCGTCCGCGGACTGCGCGCCCGGCCCCGGCGCGCGCTGGCGGCGTTCGCCGCCTGGGGCGCCGCCAACGCGGTGCTCGCACCCACCCTGGAGCGGCGCCTGCGGCTCCCGGTGGCCGGCTACAGCCTGGCGCTCACCGCGATGGGCGCCGCCGCGCTCGGCGTCGGGGGCAAGGTCGCCACCGGCGCGATGGCCTTCATCGCCTCCGACGCGCTGATCGGGCTGCAGGCCGCGGGGCACGAGTTCCCGTCCCAGGAGGTGCTGATCATGGCCGGGTACCTGCTGGGGCAGTACCTGATCACCGAGGGCTGGCTGGAGCGCGCCCCGTCCTGAGCCCACACCGCCGGGAGCGCATACCGTCGTAGCCGTGCACGACCCGACCAGCCCGGACCGCCCCGGCTCCCCGCCGCCCATGCCGCCGCTCTTCGACCGGCAGTTCGCCCTCGACCCCTACCCGGCGTACGCCTGGCTGCGCGAGCACGCGCCGGTCCGCCGGACCCGGCTGCCCAGCGGGGTGGAGGCGTGGCTGGTGACCCGGTACGCGGACGCCCGGGAGGCGCTCGCCGATCCGCGGCTGAGCAAGGACCCGCGCCGGCACGGCGAGCAGGACACCCACGGCAAGGGCAAGGTCGGCATTCCGGGCGAGCGCAGTGCGAACCTGATGACGCATCTGCTCAACATCGACCCGCCCGACCACACCCGGCTGCGCCGCCTGGTCTCCACCGCGTTCACCCCGCGCCGGGTCGCCGCCTTCGCGCCCCGGGTACGGGAACTCGCGGACGGGCTCATCGACTCCTTCGCGCCGCGCGGCGAAGCGGACCTGATCCACGAGTACGCGTTCCCGCTGCCGATCTACGCCATCTGCGACATGCTCGGCGTCCCGCAGGAGGACCAGGAGGACTTCCGCACCTGGGCGGGCATGATGATCCATCAGCCCGGCAGCCCGCGCGGCGGCGTGGGCCGGGCCGTCAAGCGGATGCGCGGCTACCTGGCCGAACTCATCCACCGCAAGCGCGCGGAGGCGGACACCGCCGAGGGGGGCGGCGACCTGATCTCCGGCCTCATCCGCGCCTCCGACCGCGGCGAGCACCTCACCGAGAACGAGGCCGCCGCGATGGCCTTCATCCTGCTGTTCGCCGGGTTCGAGACGACCGTCAACCTCATCGGGAACGGGACCTTCGCACTGCTGCGCCACCCCGAGCAGCGCGCCGTGCTGCAGCGCGCCGTCGCGGAGGGGGACGAGAAGCTGCTCGGCGGCGCCGTCGAGGAACTGCTGCGCTACGACGGCCCGGTCGAACTGGCGACCTGGCGGTTCGCCACCCGCGACCTGGTGCTGGGCGGACAGCGGGTGCGGGAGGGCGAGGCGGTGCTGGTCGTGCTGGCCGCGGCGGACCGGGACCCGGCGAAGTTCGCCGCACC
Organism: Streptomyces sp. AA1529; assembly: GCF_000280905.1. Classification (GTDB taxonomy): domain Bacteria; phylum Actinomycetota; class Actinomycetes; order Streptomycetales; family Streptomycetaceae; genus Streptomyces. The sequence goes on from NZ_ALAP01000052.1 coordinate 98,578, forward strand.
CGACACCCTGGACCTGGTGCGGCAGGACAACCAGCACCTGGGCTACGGGCACGGCATCCACTACTGCCTGGGCGCCCCGCTGGCCCGCCTGGAGGGGCGGACCGCGCTGGCCGCCCTGCTGCACCGGCTCCCCGATCTGCGGCTGGCCGCCGACCCCGGCACCCTGCACCGGCGCGGCGGACTCATCATGCGCGGGCTGCGGACGCTCCCGGTGGAGTTCACCCCGGCCGAGGCGGATGACCTGCGCGGGGAGCCGGTGTGACGGGCCCTCACTTATGTGACCGCGGCGTGATGTGGGCGACATTGGCTTGTGACTGTCGGACTTCGCAGCTACGTTCGGTCACCGACTTGGGTCATGGACTGCTGCCATCGACTACGGTCGTCGTCCCGTTCGTCCCCCACGAGAGGTCAACCATGCGCTCCGGGAATGGTCGGCACCGCCGCCCCCGCCAAGCCCCCGCACTGTTCGTCGCCGCCGGGGTCACGGGTGCCGGAATCGCGCTTCCGCTGTTGGGCGCCACCGGCGCACACGCCGCCGACGCCCAGCCCTGGGACCGCGTCGCGGACTGCGAGAGCGGCGGCGCCTGGAGCGCCAACGACTCCAACGGGTACTACGGCGGGCTCCAGTTGGACCTGGACACCTGGAAGTACTACGGCGGCACGATGTACGCCGAGCGGCCGGACCTGGCCACCCGCAGCCAGCAGATCGCCGTCGGCGAGAAGATCCTCCAGTCCGAGGGTCCGCGCGCCTTCCCGCAGTGCGGCGGCGACCTGAAGCTCGAGGTCCCCGGTTCGGACGAGGACGCCGACCCGTCCGGCGAGCCGTCGCAGGACCCGGCCGACTCCGCGGGGAAGGCCGATCCCTCCGGCAGGCCCGACGACGCCGGGAAGTCCGGCGAGTCCGGCAAGCCCGACGCGCAGCACCCGGAGACGGACCCGTCGCCGGACGCGAGCGACTCGCCCACGGACAAGGACGGCGACGACGGCGCCGGTGATCCGGACCGGGGCGGGGACTCCGACCGGGACTCCGAGAAGCCGGAGAGCGGGGAGTCCGGCACGCCGCAGCAGCCGTCCGACGACAGCTCGTCCGAGGCACCCGGCTCCGGCGCGTCCGAGTCCGGGTCCCCGGACTCGGACGCGGACGACGACACCGCCACCGGCTCCGACTCGGCGGGCGACACCTCCGGCTGGTCCGACCTGGGCCCGTCGAGCCCGAACCGGCTCAAGTCCCCCTCCGACTCCGACCGGTCCGGCCAGGGCAAGCACCGTGGGCGGCCCGCCGAGGAGCGGCCCGGGCACGACGAGCGCGGCGAGCGGCCCTCCCGGGGCGGGGAACGCGACCGCGCGGACGAGAGCGGCGGCCGGCACCGGATCACCGTGCGGGACGGCGACTCGCTCGCCCGGATCGCCGCGGAGCAGGACGTCGAGGGCGGCTGGAGCGAGCTGTACGCGCAGAACCGGGAGACGGTCGGCGACGACCCGGACCTCATCCGCCCCGGCCAGCACCTGACGCTGTAGGTCGCGCAGGCCGCGTCAGCCGCGTGGCCCGCGCGGTCCGCCAGGGCCGTGCGGCGCCGGAGGAGTCCCCCGGAAGGGACACCCGGGCAGGAAACGGGACAGCCTCGCGGGTGCGCCGGGCGGGACGGTTAGGCTCGGGGCGGAAAGTCGTCCCAGACGAAGGAGAAACCTCGTGCCGTCCATCGACGTCGTCGTAGCCCGCGAGATCCTCGACTCGCGAGGCAACCCCACCGTCGAGGTCGAGGTCGGCCTCGACGACGGCAGCACCGGCCGTGCTGCCGTGCCGTCCGGTGCCTCGACCGGCGCCTTCGAGGCGCTCGAACTGCGTGACGGCGACGCCGCGCGCTACAGCGGGAAGGGCGTCGAGAAGGCCGTCCTCGCGGTCATCGAGCAGATCGGCCCGGAGCTGGTCGGCTACGACGCCACCGAGCAGCGGCTGATCGACCAGGCGATGTTCGACCTGGACGCCACCGCCGACAAGTCCTCGCTGGGCGCCAACGCCATCCTCGGCGTCTCGCTGGCCGTCGCGCACGCCGCCTCCGAGGCGTCCGACCTGCCGCTGTTCCGCTACCTGGGCGGGCCGAACGCGCACCAGCTCCCGGTGCCGATGATGAACATCCTCAACGGCGGTTCGCACGCGGACTCGAACGTCGACATCCAGGAGTTCATGATCGCGCCGATCGGCGCCGAGTCGTTCTCCGAGGCACTGCGCTGGGGCGCCGAGGTCTACCACGCGCTCAAGGGCGTGCTCAAGGAGCGCGGCCTGGCCACCGGGCTGGGCGACGAGGGCGGCTTCGCGCCGAACCTGGGCTCGAACCGCGAGGCCCTCGACCTGATCATCGAGGCCGTCCAGAAGGCCGGATACAACGCGGGCCAGGACATCGCGCTGGCGCTGGACGTGGCCGCCTCCGAGTTCTACGAGGACGGCGTCTACGCGTTCGAGGGGCAGAAGCGCTCCGCCGCCGAGATGACCGAGTACTACGAGCAGCTCGTCGCGGACTACCCGCTGGTCTCCATCGAGGACCCGCTGTTCGAGGACGACTGGGCGGGCTGGAAGACCATCACCGACAAGCTCGGCGACAAGGTGCAGCTCGTGGGCGACGACCTGTTCGTCACCAACCCCGAGCGGCTGGCCCGCGGTATCGAGGAGGGCGTCGCCAACGCGCTGCTCGTCAAGGTCAACCAGATCGGTTCGCTGACCGAGACGCTGGACGCGGTCGAGCTGGCCCAGCGCAACGGCTTCAAGTGCATGATGTCGCACCGCTCGGGCGAGACCGAGGACGTGACGATCGCCGACCTGGCCGTCGCCGTCAACTGCGGCCAGATCAAGTCCGGCGCCCCGGCGCGCTCGGAGCGCGTCGCGAAGTACAACCAGCTGCTGCGTATCGAGGAGATCCTGGACGACGCCGCAGTCTACGCCGGTCGTTCGGCGTTCCCGCGCTACAAGCGCTGACCGCCGTACGCCGCGCCGCCGGTGTCCTGCGCCCCGCCCCCTCCCGGGGCCGCGGGGGCAGGGCACCGGCGACACCGTTCGCACAGCTTCGGCAGGTGGACCGCAGGGGAGAGGTATGGGAGCGGACCGGGACCGTTTCTCCACCGCGACGCGCCTGCGCGCGCTCGGCGCCCAGGCCGCCGAGCGGGTGTACCGCGCCCAGGGCCGCAAGGTCCGCACCCCGCGCAGGGGCCGGCTCACCGGCCGGGCCGCGCTCCTCGCCCTGGTCGTGTGCTCCCTGGTCGTCGCGCTCGCGTACCCGACCCGGCAGTACATCACCCAGCGTTCGCAAATCGCCGACCAGCGCCGGCAGGCCGAGCAGGCCCGCGCGGAGGTGAAGCGGCTGCGCGAGCAGCGGGCCCGCTGGCAGGACCCCGCCTACGTGGAACGGCAGGCCCGTGAGCACCTGCACTTCGTCCGCCCCGGCGAGACCGGCTACACCATGCCGGACGGCACGGCCGAGGTGCGCCGCCCCCGCGAGCACGAGCCGGAGGACCGGCCCTGGTACCAGAACCTGTGGGACGGTGTGGACCGCGCGGACCAGGACGGGTGAACGCCCGCCCGCCGCGTCCCTTCCCCGGGCGGGCCGCCGCCCGTTCCTGCCCTGCCCTGCCTCATGACGATCGACCGCACGACCGAACCCTCCTGACGACCGAAGCGAAGCGACGAGCACCTCACCCATGGACACTCCACCGCCCCGCACCGAGCCGACCGCGCCCACGGACGCGGACATCGCCGCCTTCAAGGAGCAGCTCGGCCGCCCGCCGCGCGGGCTGCGCACCATCGCCCACCGCTGCCCCTGCGGGCTGCCCGACGTGGTGGAGACCGCACCCCGGCTGGAGGACGGCACGCCGTTCCCCACCACGTACTACCTGACGTGCCCGCGCGCCGCCTCCGCCATCGGGACGCTGGAGGCGAACGGCGTGATGAAGGAGATGACGGCGCGGCTGGCCGAGGACGCGGAGCTGGCCGACGCCTACCGCGCCGCGCACGAGGACTATCTGGCCCGCCGCGACGCCATCGAGGAGCTGGTCGGCTTCCCCAGCGCGGGCGGGATGCCCGACCGGGTCAAGTGCCTGCACGTGCTGGTGGCGCACTCGCTGGTCGCGGGCCCCGGCGTCAACCCGCTCGGCGACGAGGCGCTGGCGATGCTGCCCGAGTGGTGGCGCAAGGGGCCGTGTGTGACGGTCCCCGAGGAGACGGCGGAACCCGAGGAGGCCCGGCCGTGACGACGAACCGTGTGGCAGCCGTCGACTGCGGCACCAACTCCATCCGCCTGCTGGTGGCCGACGTGGCGGTGTCCGCCGACGGCACCCCGGGCGGCCTCACCGAACTGGACCGCCGGATGGAGATCGTCCGGCTGGGGCAGGGTGTGGACCGCACCGGACGGCTGGCACCCGAGGCACTGGAGCGGACCTTCGCCGCCTGCCGCCGCTACGCCGAGGTCCTCACCGAGTTCGGCGTACCGCCCGAGCGGACCCGCTTCGTGGCCACCTCCGCGTCCCGCGACGCGGAGAACCGGGACGAGTTCGTCCGCGGCGTGCTGGACATCCTCGGCGTCGAGCCGGAGGTGATCACCGGCGACCAGGAGGCCGACCTCTCCTTCACCGGCGCCACCGAGGGGCTGGCACCCGGCACCTTCCCGCCGCCGTACCTGGTGGTGGACATCGGCGGCGGCTCCACGGAGTTCGTGCTGGGCACCGAGCATGTCGAGGCGGCCCGCAGCGTCGACGTGGGCTGTGTCCGGCTGACCGAGCGCCATCTGGCACCCGGCGGCGCCCGCACCGAGATCCCGACCGCCGAACAGATCGCCGCGATCCGCGCCGATGTGCACGCGGCGCTGGACAAGGTGGCGCGGACGGTGCCGCTGGACCGGCCGCACACCCTGGTGGGGCTCGCGGGCACCGTCACCACGCTCGGCGGCATCGCGCTGGAGCTGGACGCCTACGACTCGGCCCGCATCCACCACTCCCGCCTCCCGCTGGCGCAGGTCCGCGAACTCACGGCCCGGCTGCTGTCCGCCACCCACGACGAACGCGCCGCCATCCCCGTCATGCACCCGGGCCGGGTCGACGTGATCAGCGCCGGGGCGCTCGTCCTGCTGACGCTGATGGAGCGGATCGGCGCCCAGGAGGTCGTGGTGAGCGAGCACGACATCCTGGACGGCATCGCGCACAGCTGCGCCGCGGGGCGCCCCTGACCGGAGACGACGGCCCGATCGGCGCTCCCGGCGGACTTCCGCCGGGAGCGCCGCCGTGTGCGGGCGGTGTCGGCCGGTCGGTGTCGGCCGGTCCGCAGCGGGCACGAGTCCCGGTGGAGCAGGGCAGGTTGCGGCGAGCCCGGTCGGCCTCGTCGTTCGCCGGAGACGGTCACCCGGCCGGCTCTACCATCGGAAGCGACAGCCACCAGGCCCGAAACCGCTGAGGTGCACACGTGAGCAACTGGGCTGATCTGACGACCGGCAAGCGCATCAAGGCCCTGCGGGGCTCCGACCTGACACAGCATGGCCTGGCCGAAGCGGCCGGCGTTTCGTATGCACTGATCCAGAAGGCCGAGCAGGACCGAGGAGAGTTGTCGGTGGGCTCGCTGCTCAAACTCGCCGCTGCGCTCCGCACGGACGTGGGAGTGCTCCTGGGCCAGCAGGCTCCACGCCGTGGCATGGACCGAGGGAGCCGTGCCGCTTTGCGGCAGCTCTCCGACGCAGTGCACGAGAGTGCCCTCGGTGAGTGGGACGGCGTCGAGGCGCCCAGCAGCGTCGAAGAACTCGGCAGGGCGCGCGACCTCGCGTGGTCGGCCTACTGGAACAGCGACACTCCGCGCGTGGCCACGCTCGCCTCGCAGGTGCTCATGGAAGGGCAAGTTCGATACGCCGCGGCGGCTGGCGAGGAGCGCACCCGTCTCGCGGCGATCCTCGCCAGCACGTACCGCGTCGCGGCCTCAACGGCGAACGGTTTCGGGCATCGCGACCTCGCCCTCTCCGCGCTCACCTCCGCGAAGCTGCTCGCCAAGCAGGCAGACGATCCGGTGATGGGAGCGCTGCTCGAATCCACGCTGTCGTGGATTCACTTGCGCGGCGCGAAGCTGCCGCGTGCAGAAGCCGTTGCTGAGCGTGCCGCGCTCGCGATCGAACCGTCGTTCAGCCGGTCGGCAAAACCCGAACTTCTCGCGTACGGACGTCTGATGATCTCGGCGGCCGTGGCGGCGTCGAGGCGTGAGGACGAGACCAAGGCCGACGACTACATTTCGCAGGCGCATGCCGCGGCGGCTCGGTTGGGCAAGGACGTGAAGCTGTTCGGCACCGCATTCGGGCCGACGGCGGCGAAGACGGAAGCCATCGGGATCCACGTGGCGTTGAAGAACTACGGGCGTGCGCTCAAGCTCGCCGATCAGCCGGACATGCGACGGCTTCCGTCGACCATGTCGAAGGTCGCCCGCAACCGCTACAAGCTCGACGTCGCGCTCGCGCAGTGCTCGGCCGGGCTGTACGACCAGGCGGGCGACACTCTCGTCGAGGTCGGTCTCGACGCGCCGGAGTGGGTGCGGCACCAGGCGCTGCCGGGGGTCATCGGCCGGCGGATCGCGAAGGTGTCGACGGCGCGGGTCCGCAGCATCGGCGAGGCGATCGGGGTCCCCCTCGTCGCGTGACGCCGACGCGGCGTAGGAGTCGGCCGGACACTCGTTGCGCTGGTCCTACGTCGGATCTCTTCACCCTGGGTGATCGAGGCGACACGATTGATGCATGGTCAGCAGCGAGCAGGGACTCAGGAAGAGGCCGACTCCGGCCCGGCGCACCGAGGGTGAGAGGCGGCGGCGGCACGCTCTCGCGGATCACGCGGCCGGTCACGTACCGGGCGAGGGCCCCGTGCCCGCCCGCGTGGCGAAGGTCGACCGCTTCCGGGTGGTGGTCTACCTGTGCGCGGCGGCGAACTCCGACATCGCGGGGCCGCGCGAGGAGTGCCTCGCGTACGCCGGGTCGTTCGGCTGGCAGATCGTGGACGTGGTCGAGGACCGCGTCGGGCTGCTCCCCCCGGAGGGGCGCGAGGGGCTGGCCCGCGCCGTGGAACTGGTCGAGGAGCAGAAGGCCGGTGCGGTGCTCACACCGTGGCGCTCGATGATCTCGACCATCGCGCAGGAGTACGACGAGGTGGCGCGGAGCGTCGAGAAGGCGGGCGGCTTCCTGCACGTCATGGGCGCCGACCGGGCCCGTCCGCACACTCCGTGCTGACGCCGCGCCGGGCGCGGGGTGCCGCATGGGCGTGAGGCCGCTGGAGCTGTGGGCCCGGTTCGACTTCCGCCGCGGGTCCTGCCACCGCTGCGAGCGTACGAACCTGCCGGTGGCGTGCCTGGGGACGATGGAGGCGCGCGGTGTCACCGTCCCCTTCCGTGCCTGTCACTGGTGCGTCTTCCGGGTCGAACAGCTCCACTGGGTCGAGGCCGAACGCGCTCGGCTGCGGGCGGGCGGTCCGCCGCCGGAGCAGCGGACCGCCCCGCACCGGCCCTCGCGGCGGGCGCTGTGCGTGCCCGGTGTCCCGCTGCGCATCGGGCGCCTCCGCACCGGCGGCGCCCGCACGGACTCCGCCCCGGCCGGGTCCGGTGGCTCCCCATCCGGCCGGGGCGGAATCCCGAAGCACCGCACGAGGAACACCGATCAGGAGGTACCCAGTGGACGCAGTTCCGTGGCTGACGCGGGCCGATGGTGGCAACCCGCAGGATGACAGCGACTCCGGCAACAAGCACGGAGGCGGCGGTTCGGACGAGGGCGGCAACACCTCGGACGGCCAGGGCCCGGCGGACGGCGAGTGACCGAGGCGGAATCCGGCACCCGGGAGGCCGGACCGGACGGGTTGGCCTCCGTGCTGGTGGACAAGGGGGCCCTGACGCCGGACTGGCTGCCCGCCTACCGGGCCGTGCCGCGGGCCGCGTTCGTCCCCGACCGGCTGTGGCCGGGCACGGCGGGCGGCAACCGGCAGGGCGAGGTGATCGACCGTCGGACGGACCCGGCGCTGTGGTGGGAGAAGGTGCACAGCGACATTCCGCTCACCACCCAATGGGACGACGGCACGCAGCCGGGCACGGCCAGGGGCCGGGCTCCGACCTCGTCCAGTTCCATGCCGACGATGGTGTTCTCGATGCTCGCCGCCCTCGGCGTGGCGGAGGGGAACCGGGTGCTGGAGATCGGCACGGGAACCGGCTGGAACGCGGCCCTGCTCGCCCACCGGCTCGGGCCGGGCAACGTGGTGACGGTCGAGGTCGATCCGGCCGTCGCCGAGGGAGCGCGGCGCCGCCTCGCGGCGGCGGGGCCCGTACCGGTGTCGGTCGTCGGCAACGGCGCGCGGGGCCATGCCGCCGGAGCGCCGTACGACCGGATCATCGCCACCTGCGGGGTCTCCCGGGTGCCGTACGCATGGATCGAGCAGGCCGCCGCGGGTGCCGTGCTCGTCGTCCCGTGGGGCCCGCCCTACGGCGGGCAGGCGGTCGCGCGGCTGACGGTCGGCGAGGGCGGGATCGCGACGGGGCCGTTCGTCGGTTCCTCGGCGTTCATGCGGCTGCGGGACCAGCGCGACCGGTTCCCGCCGACCCGGCTGTTCCCCGGCGCGGAGGACTGGCCGGGTGCGGCGCAGCGGCGCACGACAGCGCTCTCGCCGGACGACATGGGCGCCTGGCACCACATGTTCACGCTGGGCGTGCAGGTGCCCGACCTGTTCTGTCGCGTCGAGTGGGGCACAGGCGGCGCGTATCGGCTGTGGCTCCTCGACATGGGTCGCACGTCCTGGGCGACAGCCGATTTCGAGCCCGGTCGCGGCGAGTTCGAGGTCGCCGAGTACGGACCGCGCCGCCTGTGGGCCGAGGCCGAGGCCGTCCTGTCCTGGTGGCGCGAGCACGGCGAGCCCGGGTTCGCACGGTACGGGCTGACGGTCGCCCCGCGCGGTCAACGGGTGTGGCTCGACCACCCGGACAACCCGGTACCGGTGCGGGTGCCGTAGCGGCGTGGCCCCTCGCCCCGGCCCGGCGACCACCCGTGGTGGGGCCGGGCCGGACCGGGCCGGGGTCAGCCGGCGGGGTGCTGCTCAGCCTGCCGGATCAGGTCGCGGTATTCGCGAGCGGCGGCGCGCAGTGCGGCCTCGGGGTCGACGCCCTCCCGTTCGGCCTCCGCGGCCAGCGCCAGCAGGGCGTAGCCCACGTCGGCACCGGCGCCGTCCCCGGGGGCGGGCAGTCCGGCCGTGCGGGCGCGGCCCGCGAGCTTGGCGGCGAGCGAGAGGGCGGGCTGGCCGAAGGGGACGCCCTCGGTGACCGAGGTCCGCTCGGCCTTCTCCAGGGCCTTGCGGCGCTGCCAGTGCGCCTCGACCTCCGCCGCGGTCTCGGCGACGTCGTCGCCGAAGACGTGCGGGTGGCGGTGCACCAGCTTCTCCACCAGGGTGGCGGCCACGTCGTCGATGCCGAACGGTTCTTCGGGGTCGTCCTGGGCGATACGGGCGTGGAAGACGACCTGGAGCAGGACGTCGCCGAGTTCCTCGCGCAGCTCGGCGCGGTCGCCGCGTTCGATGGCGTCGATCAGCTCGTAGATCTCCTCGACGCCGTACTTGAGCAGGTCCTCGTGGGTGCGCAGCGCGCTCCACGGGCAGTCGCGCCGGATCCGGTCCATCACCTGGACGGCGTCCAGCAGCCGGGCGCCGGGCAGATCGTAGGAGCCGGGCAGCAGCTCCAGATCGGGCATGGCCTGCCGGCCGGAGCCGGCCAGCCGGGCGAGGCCGTCGGTGAGCGCGGGCTCCCCCTCGGCGGTGGCCAGTACGACGACCGACCGGCCGCCGCCCTGTGCGCAGTCGGCGACCAGCTCCCGTGCGTCCGGTTCGACGCCCGCCTCGGCCTTGACCCCGGCGTCCCGCACATAGGGGAGCTGCGGGTGCGCCGGGTCGGCGCACAGCACCCGGTCGGCGCCGCGCAGGGCCTCCCAGGCGGGCCAGGAGAGCAGTCCGGGCGCCACCCGGTGGGTGGTGGTGAGCAGGACGACACGACCGGTCTCGGGGATCTCGTTCACCCTACGAACGTAACCCGGACGGCGTCCGGCCCGGCCTCCGGTCCCGCGACGGCGTCGCCTCGTCGTCTCGTCGCCGCGCACCCGTCACAGCGGAACAGCGTCACAGCGGAACAGCGTCACATCTGCTGCGGGCGCTGCGCCGCCTCGCCGCTCAGGTCCCGCAGCCACGGGGTCTTCGCGCCGGTGAGGGTGGAGCGGTCGGTGTCCCACCTGCCGTAGCGCGGGTTCACGTCGATGTTCATGCTCTTGGACGTCGCCGACAGCTCCTTGGTGAGCCGCTGGTTCCCATCCGGCGAGGTCGGGTCGATGCCCTTGGCCTTGGCGATCTTCTCGACGAGGAGCTGCATGCGGATGCGGTCGTCGATCTCGTCCGGCGCGACGCTCTGCTGGCGCAGCAGCACGGCCTCGAGCTGCTTGCTGCCGCCCGCCTGCACCTCCAGCTGCCCGCGGACCCGCTGGACCTCGCGGCGGCTGACGCCCACCTTCGCGTCGCGGGCGGCCTGCGCGACGATCCGCTCCCGGATCATGCCGTCGAGGGTGGCCCGGGTCAGCTTGCCGCTCTGCTTGATCATCTGTTCGCCCTGCGGCGTGGCCCGCTGCGCGTCCCGCACGGCCCCCACCCGGGACTGGAGCTGCCCCATGCTGATCCGGTCGCCCTTCACCAGGGCCGCCGCGCCCGGGTGCGCGTCGTCGCCGCACGCGGTGAGCAGCGGGGCCGCGGCGACGAGCGCCGCTGCGGCGGAGAGGGTGAGCGCGGACCTGCGGTGACGGCTTTCCATGGGGCCTCCCGGCGGCGGCGAGGGTCGCGCGTCCTCGCACGACCTGGCGATGATCGATGGTAGGGAGTCGAACGGGTCCATGACCACCGGTTCGACGTCAAATCGACCAACGATTCGGGAGCAGTTGGGTAGCTGCCCGTACAGCAGTGCGACACCGATACCGGCAGCGGTACGAGCCGTGCGCCGGACCTGCGCCGTACGGACCCGGCCGGGACGCCGCCGTTCGCGGCCCGGCCGAGGAGGCTCACTCCACCGCGGTGAGCAGCTCGTCGAGGGCCGCGCGGATGGCCTCGTCCTCGGTGAAGGCGCGCCGGCCGCTGAAGTGGTGGAGGCGCCGGTCGCAGGCCGGCAGGTGGCGCAGGAGGTCGGCGGCGGGCCGGGCGGCGGGACCGATCCGGGCCAGATGACGCACCGCGGAGAGCATGACGGGCTGGTAGTCGCCCTCGGCCAGGCCCCGCACCGCCTCCAGGAGGACCGGGACGGTGTGCTCGGTGTCGCCGGTCGCCGCCCACAGGGCGTGCGCGGCCTCGACGTCGGTCCAGTCGCCGGGGGGACCGGCCACCATCCGGAGGCGGTCCGCGAAGGGAGCGGCGTGCGGGCCGAGATCGGCCAGCTTGCGCAGGGCGGGGTGGGGGAAGCGGCCCTCGGTGGCGGCGGGTCCCAGCACCTCGAGTGCGGGGCCGGGGTCCCCGCCGACCCGCCAGTACGCCCAGGCGGCGAGTTCCGCGTCCGTCCCGGTGGCCGCGGCCGACCGGGCCAGCAGCAGTTGCCGGCCCGCGTTGCCCGCCGGGCCGATTCCGGCCAGGGCTGTCGCCGCCGCGGTCCAACCGCAATCGTCGGCCAGCAGCTCGAGCAGGCGGGGTACGGCCGCTTTCGCGGCGGGCCCCCAGGCGGCGAGCACGTCGCACAGCTGCTTGAGCGCGCCGGGGTCCGTGGTGCCGGCGAGCCGGTCGCAGATGCCGGGCAGCAGCAGCTCCGCGTGGTCCGGGAGCGCGCTCAGCACCTCGGCGAGGTCCGGGAGGCCGGTGTCGTGTCCCGAGCGGACGCTGCTGTAGCAGGACAGTGCGAAGCCGGACCGGTGGCCGGCCACGTACGCGGCCAGCCCCGGAACACAGCGCGGATCGTTCATCCGGGCCAGCGCCCACAGGGCTGCCTGAGCCACCGTCTCCCCCGTCCGGGTCCGCCGGGCGGCGGTGTCGCCGAGCAGCGCGGCGACCGCGTCGGCATGGGTGGCGGCCGACGGGCCGAGGCAGGCCAGCAACCCGGCTGCCCGGTAGCGCACTTCGGTGTCCGGATCCTCCAGCCGGGCCGCGACGGCCGGCAGCAGGGCCTCCCCCGGCGACCGCCAACGCGCCAGCAGCCCGCCCGCCTGCGCCAGACCGCCGGCCCGCTGCTCCGCGTCGGGATGATCGGCCAGCAGACCCAGTGCGAAGGCGGGAGACGCGCCGGCGAACAGACCGGCGGTCCACTGCTGGACTCCCTGCACCCCGGTCTCCATCGTGCTGCTGCGCCGCCACAGCTCCACGCTCGGGGCGCGGACGGCGTCCAGCACGGTGTCCAGCCGGCTCGCCGCCAGGCCCGGCGCGGCGGGCGCGAGCGCGTGCACGGCCGCGAGGCGGAGCTGGGGCTCCGGGGCGTCGAGCAGCGCCCGGAGGAGGGTGTCGACCTCCTCGGCCCGGTCACCGACCGGCTCCCGGGCGACCGCCGGGCCGAGTGCGAGGACCAGGTCGAGCCGGTTCACGAGGTCGCTCTCCGCCTGCCAGCAGCGCAGCAGCGCGGGCAGCAGCAGGGCACCGGGACTGGCGCAGAAGCCGACGGCGGCCGTCGCGGCTCGCCGCACCTCCGGGTCGGGATCGGCCAGCAGCGCGAGGACGTCGGGCAGCAGGCGTTCCCAGGTCGGTGCCCAGCCGGGAGCCAGGAACCTCTCGGCGACCTGACTCTCCTCGCCGGCCAGCATCGCCACCAGGTCCAGCACGGTGAGCCGGCACCGCACCCGGGAGGCGGAGGCGAGGCGCAGCAGGAACGGCAACGCGGCCGGGGCGGCGGAGCAGATCCAGCCCCCCTGGTGGTAGAGGAGGTTGTGCAGTTCGAACGCGGCCTCCTCCGCGTCCTCGGGGTCCGGACCCGCGCAGCGGCGCAGCAGACCGGGCACGTCCTCGGCGGAGCCGTAGTTGTGCCGCAGGCCCGCCCAGTCGACGGCTTCCAGCCCCTCCCACAGGGGCGCCGGCTCCACCGCGGGACGAGCCGCGGGTGACGGGTTCTCAGCGCCCGGGCGCACTCAGCCCTCGCACTGCTGGAGCATCATCCGCTTGTCGGGAGCCGTGACGGGCAGGTCGTACTCCAGGGCCACCTGTGTGAACCGCACCGCGTACGAGCAGCGGATCCGCTTGTTCGGGGGCAGCCAGGAGGCGGGCCCGGAGTCGCCCTTCGAGGCGTTGGGGGAACCCGAGACGGGCAGCAGGTTCAGCACGTCGTTGGCCAGCCGCTTGCGCTTCTCCTCGTCCCACTGCGCGGCCCCCATCTGCCAGGCGTACGACAGCGGCACCACATGGTCTATCTGGACCTCGGTGGCCTTCGCCTTCTGCCAGGCGATGTCCTTGCCGGTGTAGGGGTCGGCGAGGGTCATCGAGACGACCACGCAGTCCGAGCCGGAGCGGAAGGTGACCTTGCGGCCGTCACGCTTGAGCACGTCGTTGCGGGTGTCGCAGCCGTTGCGGGCCAGCGGTATGCCCTCGGCGGTGTCCAGCCAGGCGCGGCCGAACTCCTCCCGCTCGTAGCCCGTGCGCGGGCCGCGGCCCTTGGTGCGCACCTGGTTGATCAGCCGCCTGGCCCGGACCTTGTCGGTGTCCGAGGTGAGCGCGGCCAGTCCCGGTTCGGTCCCCTCCGGGTTCTTCAGCGGGCTGGTCTGCTCGCCCGCACCGCCGGAGGCCGGGGTGCCGGTCGGGGTCGCGGAGGCGTCCGAGCCGCCGCCTCCGGTGCCGCCGTCCTCCTGCTGCGGCAGTCCGTCGCATCCGGCCAGCAGCGCGGTGGCGGCGGTGGTGGCGAGGACGGCGGCGGCGCCCCGCCGCACGGGACGCCGCACGGAACGCGACCCGGAGCGCGGCACGGAGGCGGAGGCGGGGCGGGGCGGAGTTGTCGCGGCAGTCATCGGGCGAGCATAGACCGGTGCGTCACCCCGACGGAGCTGTCCCTGTGGCAACCGGCGGGAAAGCGGGGAGGGACGCAGGGTGCGTCAAGCAGTCACCGATCCCCTGCTCAATCTGGTGCGGCGGCACCGTGAGCCCGTCGTCGCCCAGACGGCCCGCTCGACCGTCGCCGCCGTGATGAGTTACGCCGTCGCTCTGCAGCTCAGCAGCGAAGCCGCGCCCCTGACCGCGCCGCTCACCGCGCTGCTGGTCACCCAGGTGACGCTCTACACGACCCTGCGGACCGGCGTGCGCCGCGTCAACGCCGTGGTCGCCGGAGTGCTCATCTCCAGCGGTTTCAGCGCACTGGTCGGTCTGACCTGGTGGAGCCTGGGCGTGGTGATCCTCGCCGCGCTGATCGTCGGCCGGTTCGTGAAGGCGGGCGAGTTCGTCCCGGAGACGGCGATCAGCGCCATGCTGGTGCTGGGAGTGACTCAGAGTCAGGTCGCAGCCATGGCCTGGGACCGGATCCTGGAGACGCTGATCGGTGCGATCGTCGGACTGGCATTCAACGTGCTGTTCGTCCCACCGGTATGGGTGCAGCCCGCCGGGGACGCGGTCCTGGACCTCTCCGGCCGGATGAACCGGCTGCTGGTGGGCCTCGGCGAGGACGTGCGCGGCTTCACCCCGGTCAGCCAGGCCGCCGACCGGCTGCACCAGGCCCGCCGGCTCGACCACGACATCGTGGAGGTCGACGTCGAACTGCGGCGCGCCGAGGACAGCCTGCGCCTCAATCCGCGGGTGCGGGAGGGCCTGCTCTCCCGCGTCGTGCTGCGCACCGGCCTGGACGCCCTGGAGATCTGCGCGGTCGTGCTGCGGACCACCGCGCGGACGGTGACCGACCTGGCGAAGAAGCGCCTGGACGAGCCGCTGTTCAGCGAGGAGACCGCCGAGGGCATGCAGGAGCTCTACGTGCACATGGCGGGCGCGGTCGAGGCGTTCGCGCTGCTGATCACCACCCCGGTCAGCGCCAGCGCGGAGGAGGCCGAGGACCGGCTGGTACGGGAGCTGGAGGCCAGTCGCGCCAGCCGGGACGTCATCGCTTTCCAGCTCCTGGACAAGGTGCGCGAGCACCCCCGCCAGTGGCAGCTGCACGGCGCCCTGCTCGCCGAGGCCGACCGCCTGCTGGACGAGCTGGACGTGGAGAAGCGCTCCCAGCGCCTGTGGGAGGAGCTGGACCGGCAGTCCCGCGAACAGCGCGAGAAGAACCCCGTACTGCGCCGCATCCGCCAGTTCCGCAGCCGGGAGCGCGCCCGCGAACGCGAGCAGGAGGAGGAGCGGGAGCTGGAGTGGGAGGAGGAGCGCTGAGCCGCCGCCGGCGGAACGCCTCCGCGGCCGGCGGTCCCCGGCGGCGGTCCCGGAGGGCGCTCCCGGGACGGCCCGCGGCACCCCGGCGGCAGACGGATGATCAGTACGGGGTGCGGCCCGCCGGGGACGCCAGTCGGTGGCGGCAGTGCGCCTCGTCCTGCAGCAGCTGGGCCACCGCGGGGTCGTGCATGCCGCGTTCGCCGATCAGGTCGCGCAGCAGGGCGGAGAGCTCGGGCAGCGCCTGCGCGTACCGCCCGGTGTCCACCAGGACGGTGGCGTACTGCTTGCGCAGGGTGCGCACGATGGGCGAGCTCTCGCCGTAGGTGGTGACCGCCGCCGGAAGGGCGCGGCCCAGCAGCGCGGCGACCTCCGCGTAGCGGCCCGCGCCCAGCAGCCGCCGGATGTCCTCCAGCACCGCGTTCAGATCCCCCTCGGGGCCGGGCCCCCGGCCCGCCGGCCGGCGCGGCGGCCAGGGCGCCGCCGGAGCCAGGAACGGGCGGGTGGGATCGAGCGGCGGCCCGGGAGCACGCTCCCCGGGACGGGGCAGCAGCGGGGCGAGGGCCGCGTGCACCTCGTGCGCGTCGGCGGGCCGCCGGGCGGGGTCGCGGTCGAGCAGCCGGCTGACGAGGCCGGGCAGCGGCGCGGGGACGTCCGGGCACAGCAGCTCCAGCGCGTCCGGCTCCTCGTGCAGCTTCTTGTAGAGCAGACCGGCGGCCTCGGGCGCCTCGAACGGGGTGCGGCGGGCGAGGAGTTCGTACAGCACCACGCCCAGCGCGTACAGGTCGGCCGCCGGGCCGACGGCCGACCCGCCGGTGGCCTGCTCGGGCGCCATGTAGACGGGGGTGCCCACCAGCGCGCCGGTGCGGGTCAGCCGGGTGACGTCGGGGGCGCCGACCGAGGCGATGCCCAGGTCGAGGATGACGACCCGGCCGTCCGGTCGGACCATCACGTTGCCGGGCTTCAGGTCGCGGTGCACGATGCCCACGGCGTGCACGGCCGCGAGCGCGGAGCACAGCTGCGCGGCGACCGCGACGGCCCACTGCCACGGGTACGGCTCGTGCTCGGCCAGGTGGTCGGCCAGGTCGCTGCCGTCCAGCCGCTGCATCACCAGGTACAGCTCCTCGCCGTCTTGCCCCGCGTCGTAGACGGTCACCAGCCCCGGATGGTCGAGCTGCGCGGTCACCCGGCACTCGCGCGCGAAGCGGCGCCGCAGCTCCTCCGGGTCGGCGCTGCGCACGAGGGAGGCCATTCGCTCGGAGTGCGCCAGCTTGACCGCGACGGAGCGGCCGCCGAGCCCGGTGTCGCGCGCGCCCCACACCTGGCCCATGCCGCCCTTGCCGAGCGGTTCGGACAGCTCGTACCGGCCCGCGATCAGCCGCCCGGGCCTCACGCCCGGTCCCAGGGGCCGGACTGCTGCCGGGGATCCCGGCTCCCGGGCCGGTGCTCGGCTCCGGGGCTGCCGGCACCGGAGCCGCCGGCACCGGCTCCGGACTGGTTGCGGCGGAGCAGCTCGCCGAGTTCGTCGAGCTCGGAGGCGACCTGCCGCATCCGCGGAGAGGCGGGCGGCACGGACCCCGGGTACACGTTCTGGTGCGGCTCCTGCTGCGAGTTCGGGGCCTGGTGGGGGTTCGGGGGCGCGGACACGGTGGGGGCGTACGGTGCGGCGCCGCCGTACGGGGCGGCAGGTGCGGCCGGTTGCGCCGGGGCGGCGTACGGCCCCGCCGCCGGCGCGTACAGGGTCGGCGCGGGCGCGAACCGGGGCGTACGCGGCCCGCGGTCGGCGAGTAGGGCGTGCACGACGGCACCGCCGATCAGCAGCACGATGTACACCCCGGCGCCGAGCTGCGCGTTGCCCTCCTCGCCGGGCTTCGTCTCCGGCACCACGAAGAGCAGCAGGATGTAGACCGCCGTCAGCACGCAGGCCCCCGCGAACACCGCCCAGTCCAGCGGCCGCCGCCGCAGGATCGCGAACCGCAGCGACGGCACCCAGGCCAGCAGCCCCAGCGACCAGAGCGGGAACGACGCGAAGGCGATCCGCACCAGGAGGGCACGCGTGCCCCCGGGACGCGCCGCACCGGGCTGGGGCTGCCGCGGCGGCTGCGGTGGCTGGGACGCGGCCGGGCCGTACATCTTTCCTCCTGCGTGGGACAGCGGCGGACAAGGCAGGAGGTGAGCGTATACACCGGTACGGACTCCCGGATACGCGGCGGCCCAGGTAGGCGGAATCGTTGTCAACTCCCCCGGCCGGCAGCTCCCGTTCGCGCCGGGGCCGAGGCGGCTGCGCACCGCGGTCCGGCCCGCGGGCGGGCCTGCCGGCCGGCGTTCAGGCAAATTTTCCGGCAGGTGTTCAGGGCGCCGGTGTTCAGGCCGGTGGCACCGTGCCGTCGGCGAGGCCGTCGAACATGCCCTGGACGAACTCCTCGCCCAGCTCGCCCACTCGCCGCAGCGCGGCTTCGAACTCGGCGAGCTGCCGGAAGTGCTCCCCGTACGCCCGCTGCCGCTCCAGGGGCAGCCGGGGCAGCCGGAGCCGGCGCACGTCGATCCGGGAGGAGCTGGAGGCGTAGCTGCTGGCCTGCCGGGTGTTGGCCGTCGAGCGCAGGAACCCGGCGACGAACCAGGCGTCCAGCGCCGCCGGGTCGGGCCGCAGCAGGGACAGCGGCTTGCCCAGCCGGGCCCCGCCCTCCCCCTCGGCGACGACGTAGGCGGCGCCCCGCCCCTGTACGGGGATGACGATGTCGCCCGGCGCCGTGGTGACGGGGTCGGCCGTCGCCAGGTGGACCTCCAGCGCACCGGTGCGGGCGAGTTCGCCGACGGTGGCCTCGGGCAGCGCGGCGGAGCCGGGTGCCGCGGGCCGCCGGTCCGACGGGGCCGGATCGTCGGCGGCGGTGAGTTCGAGGGTCCGGCGCAGGGTGTTTTCCAGCTCCGCGCGGACGGAGGCGAGCGCCGCGGCGTCCGTACCGGTGCCGCTCGGCAGCAGATGGCGGGCCGGACTGAGGTCGACCTCCTCGTCCAGCAGGTCGATCACCGGCAGGGTGGCGCACACCCCGGGCTGTTCGGGGACGCTCTCCCCGGCGTCGTGCGCCCGCCACGCCGCCAGCACGTCGGCGGCCGTGCGCTCCCAGGACGGCGGCTCCGCACCCTCCGTGCGGCCCCCCGCGGCGTCCATCAGCAGCAGCCGGGAAGCGGCGTCCGCGGCACCGTCCGGCTTGCGCAGCACCCACAGGTGGAGGGGCAGGCTGTGCGGTGCGGCGGCGCCCGGCGGCAGGGCGAGGAGCGCGCGCAGCGCACCCTTGCGCAGCAGCGCGGCGCGCACCCGGCGGCCCGTGCGGCGGGCGGCGACCGCGGGCGGCAGCAGCAGCACCGCCGTCCCCCCGGGGCGCAGCCGGGCCAGTGCGTGCTGCACCCAGGCCAGTTCGGATTCGGTGCGGGCGGGCAGCCCGTAGGCCCAGCGGGGGTCGTAGGCGAGTTCGTCGTGGCCCCAGTTGCGCTCGTTGTACGGCGGGTGGCACAGCACGGCGGCCACCAGCGGCGCGTCGGCGGGGGGTTCGGTGCGCAGCGCGTCCTCGGTGCGGACATCGACGGCACAGCGGCCGGCGGCGGCCGTCCGCAGGGTGAGGCGGAGGGCGGCCAGCCGGGCGAGCAGCGGATCGGTCTCCTGGCCGTACAGCGCGACCGGGCCGGGGGACCCGCCGGGGCCGCCCGAGGCGTCCGCCGCACCCGAAGCGGCGGCGGCCAGCAGCTCGGCGGAGCCGCACGCCGGGTCGAGCACCGGCTCGCCCGGCCCGGCGAGACGGGCCATGAGCGCGGCCGTCGGCTCCGGGGTGAGGCTGTACTGGCGGGGGTTGGCTTCGAAGTAGTCGGCGAGGAGCTGTTCGAACGCGACGGCGGGGCCGGTTTCGCGCATCATCCGGTCGAGTGCGCCGCGCGCCTCGGCGACGGGGTCGGTGTTCAGCAGCTCGCGGAGTCCCGCCAAGTGCTCACCGGCGCGTACCAGGGCCGGGCCGTGTCCCTCCGGGGCGCTCTCCAGCCGGCGGCGCACCTGCTCCCGCAGCGGGGCTTCGGCGAGTTTGCCGTGGTCGCGGAGCCAGCTCTCGACGTCGGCGAGGGCGAAGGCCGGGCTGGCCTCGGTGCCGCCGACGGGGCGGGGGAAGTCGGTGTAGCGCCGCCGCCAGTTGCTGACCGCGGCTCTGCCGACGCCGGCGAGCCGGGCGATGGCCGCTGCTGTCACTTCCGCGCCGTCCGACACCGGATTCCTCCCGTTCACTGTTCGGCCGCCCCGTTCACATGCCGCCGCGGGCCGTGGCGGTCCGCACGAGCATACCCATCGAACCGGCAGCCCTCTCCGTTCACGGCGTGAATTTTCGCGAGTAGAGAACTCCATGTTGACTCGGTTCACAAGCGATGCTCTGATTAGTCCACCGGTTCACAGCACGGCGAACCGGTCCGCTCACACTTCTCGACCGGAGGTCGCGTCATGCCCGCACGCGCACTGCCCCGCAGGCACCCGCTGTTCACCGCCGCCGTCACCGCCACGACGGTGCTCGCGCTCGGCGCCCTCGGTGCCTGCTCCCTGGAGGAACCCACCACCGGCAAGTCCCGTGCCGCCAAGGCCACCGGGAAGAGCAAGCACGGGAAAGGGACGGACAAGCAGGCCGGCACCTCGGGCGGCTCCGGCGGCGAGTCCGGTTCGCGCGCCGCGGGCGAATCCGCCGTCTACCGCGACAAGGGCCTCGAAGTGACCGTCGCGGCACCCGCACGGTTCACACCCTCCGCGTACGCGGCGGGCCACAAGTCCGGAAAGCACGCGTACAAGGTGCGCGTGACGCTGGAGAACACCGGCGACGCCAAGATCGACACCGCGCTGGTCACGGTCGGCGCCCGCGAGGGCGAGGACGGCGAGACGACCGCGGGGATCTTCGACGGCGAGACCGTCGGCAACGGCTTCACCGGGCAACTGCTGCCCGGCAAGCGCGCCACCGCCACCTACGGCTTCGACGCGGCACCCGCCGCCAAGACGCTCGACATCGAGGTCAGCGTGAACGACTTCGAGACCGAGCCCGCGCAGTGGAGCCTCTCGCTCTGACCGCGCACCGGCACCCGCCGCGCCGCACCCCACCGACCCATCCGACACCACCGCTCCCAGGGGGGACACCCATGTCGCACGCACACCACGCCTCCGGCCACCCCGCCCCGCCCACCACCGCGCCCCGCAACGGCCTCGGGCTCGCCGCACTCATCCTCGGCCTGGTCGGAGCCCTCTCCGGACTGGTGCCCATCCTCTTCTGGCTCTCCGGCACCCTCGGCCTGATCGGCCTCGTGCTGGGCCTGGTCGGCCGCTCCCGCGCCAAGAAGGGCCTGGCGGACAACGGGAAGACGGCGCTGGCCGGAGTGCTGCTCTCGCTCGCGGCGTTCGCGCTCGGCATCTGGGGGCTGATCACCGTCGTCACCGCGTTCGGCGACGCCGCCGACGAGATCGACAAGGAACTCGACCAGGGCGCCCCGCCCGCGGTGGTGTCGGTCCGCTGACGCCGCCCCCGCGGGACCCCGGCCGCGCAGCCGCACGGGTCGGACGCCGCACCGGGCGAGCGGCGCCCGGCCCTACGGGGCCCCGGTCAGGACCGGGAGACCAGACCCCCGGGGCCTGGTCCCCGGGAGACCTGAATGACGGGCCGGGGCCCGGGGCCCGGGCCAGGCGTCCCCGGACCGTCAGGAGGCCGGCACGGTGGCGAGGAACTCGCCCGCCCAGGCCAGCAGATCCCGGCCCGCGAGGGGCTTGGCGCCGATGGTGCCGGGCTTGGGGCGCGGCACCAGCACCTGCCGGGTGGCCTGCTTGATGACCGAGCCCGGGTAGACCCGCTTGAGCCGCAGCTCCTGCGACTCCCGCAGTTCGACCGGGCCGAACCGCACCTTGTCGCCCTGGAGGGTGATGTCGGTGACGCCCGCCGACCGGGCCAGCATCCGCAGCCCGGCGACGAGCAGCAGGTTCTCCACCGGCTCGGGCAGCGGCCCGTAGCGGTCGGTCAGCTCCTCGCGGACGGCGGCGATGTCCTCCTCGGTGTTCGCCGACGCGATCGCGCGGTACGCCTGCAACCGCAGCCGCTCCCCCGGCGCGTAGTCGTGCGGGACGTGCGCGTCGACCGGCAGCTCGATCTTGACCTCCAGCGGCGCCTCCTCCACCGGGCCCGCCTCCCCGGACTCCAGCGCCGCGCGGTAGTCGGCGACCGCCTCGCCGACCATCCGCACGTACAGGTCGAAGCCGACCCCCGCGATGTGCCCGGACTGCTCACCGCCGAGCAGATTGCCCGCGCCGCGGATCTCCAGGTCCTTCATCGCCACGTACATGCCCGCACCCATCTCGGTGTGCTGGGCGATGGTGGCCAGCCGCTCGTGGGCGGTCTCCGTCAGCGGCTTCTCCGGCGGGTAGAGGAAGTAGGAGTAGCCGCGGTCCCGCCCGCGGCCCACCCGGCCGCGCAACTGGTGCAGCTGGCTGAGGCCGAAGGTGTCGCCGCGTTCGACGATGAGGGTGTTGGCGTTGGAGATGTCGATGCCGTTCTCCACGATGGTGGTGGAGACGAGCACGTCGAACTTCTTCTCCCAGAAGTCGACGACCACCTGTTCCAGCGCCTGTTCGGTCATCTGACCGTGCGCGGTGGCGATCCGGGCCTCCGGGACGATCTGCCGCAGCCGGGCCGCGGCCCGGTCGATGGACTCGACCCGGTTGTGGATGTAGAAGACCTGCCCCTCGCGCAGCAGCTCACGGCGGATCGCCGCACCGATCTGCTTCTCCTCGAACGGGCCGACGAAGGTGAGCACCGGATGCCGCTCCTCCGGCGGCGTGGTGATGGTGGACATCTCGCGGATGCCGGTGACCGCCATCTCCAGGGTGCGCGGGATCGGCGTCGCGGACATCGTCAGCACGTCCACGTTGGCCCGCAGCTTCTTCAGCTGCTCCTTGTGCTCCACACCGAACCGCTGCTCCTCGTCGACGATGACCAGGCCCAGCTCCTTGAACTTCGTCTCCGAGGAGAAGAGCCGGTGGGTGCCGATGACGACGTCGACGGTGCCGTCCCGCAGCCCGTCCAGCGTGGCCCGCGCCTCGGTGTCGGTCTGGAACCGGGAGAGCGCGCGCACGTTGACCGGGAACTGGCCGTAGCGTTCGGAGAACGTGGAGAAATGCTGCTGCACCAGCAGCGTCGTCGGCACCAGGACGGCCACCTGCTTGCCGTCCTGCACCGCCTTGAACGCGGCCCGCACGGCGATCTCCGTCTTGCCGTACCCGACGTCGCCGCAGATCAGCCGGTCCATCGGGACCGACTTCTCCATGTCCTCCTTGACCTCGCCGATGGTGGTGAGCTGATCCGGCGTCTCCGCGTACGGGAACGCGTCCTCCAGCTCCCGCTGCCAGGGCGAGTCCGCGCCGAACGCGTGCCCCGGCGCCGCCATCCGCGCGCTGTAGAGCTTGATCAGATCGGCGGCGATCTCCTTGACGGCCTTCTTGGCCCGCGCCTTGGTCTTCGTCCAGTCGGCGCCGCCCAGCCGGTGCAGGGTGGGCTGCTCGCCGCCGACGTACTTGGTGATCTGCTCCAGCTGGTCGGTCGGCACGAACAGCCGGTCGCCGGGCTGGCCGCGCTTGGCGGGCGCGTACTCCACCAGCAGATATTCGCGGGTGGCGCCCTGCACCGTGCGCTGCACCATCTCGATGTAGCGGCCCACCCCGTGCTGCTCGTGCACGATGAAGTCGCCCGGCTGCAGCGTCAGCGGGTCGATCTGCTTGCGGCGGCGGGCCGGCATCCGGGCGCCGTCCTTGCCCGCGGCCTTCTGCCCGGACAGATCCGTCTCGGTCAGCACCGCCAGCTTCAGCCCCGGGGCGACGAAGCCGTTGTCGAGCGACCCGCACGCCACGGTCACCACCGACGGGGCGGGCACCGGCTCCGCTCCCGCCTGCCGCGCCGGGACGCCCTCCGCGCCCAACACCTCCACGGTGCGGGCCGCCGGGCCGTGCGCCTCGGTGACGTACACGCACTGCCACCCCCGCGACAGCCAGTCCTTGGTGTCGGCGAGCGCCCGGGCGGTGTCCCCGCGGTAGGTCTCCGGCGCGTGCATGCCGAGCTGGAGCACGTCGCCGTCGTCCTCGTCCGCGCCGGTCAGCTCGGTGTCCGCGGCGAACTGGCTGACCGTCCACCACATCATGCCCAGCTCGCGGGCGTGCTCCCGCACCTCGGCGATCCCGCGCAGCGAGGCGGCCCCGACGTCGATGGGGGCCTGCGCACCGTCCCCGTCCCCGGCACCGGCGGTGGCCGCCCAGGACGCCTGCAGGAACTCCTGGCTGGTCGCCACCAGGTCGGCGGCCCGGGTGCGCACCCGCTCCGGATCGCACACCACCGTCATGCTGCCCGCGGGCAGCACGTCCAGCAGCAGCTCCATCTCGTCCACCAGCACCGGCGCCAGCGACTCCATGCCGTCCACCGCGATCCCCTCGGCGATCCTGCCGAGGAGCTCGTGCAGCTCCGGATGGTCCTCGGCCAGCTCGGCCGCCCGCCGCCGCACCTCGGGGGTCAGCAGCAGCTCACGGCACGGCGGAGCCCACAGCCCGTGCTCCGCGATCTCCAGCGAGCGCTGGTCGGCCACCTTGAAGTAGCGGACCTCCTCCACCTCGTCGCCCCAGAACTCCACCCGGAGCGGGTGCTCCTCGGTGGGCGGGAAGACGTCCAGGATGCCGCCGCGGACCGCGAAGTCGCCGCGCTTCTCCACCAGCTCCACGCGCGCGTACGCGGCGGCCGACAGCGCGTCCACGACCTCGTCCAGATCGGCGCTCTGCCCCTGCTTCAGCGCCACGGGCACCAGCTCGCCCAACCCCTTGACCTGGGGTTGCAGCACCGAGCGGATCGGCGCGACGACGACCGAGACCGGCCCGGTGGCCGGATCGTCCGGCTCCGGGTGCGCCAGCCGGCGCAGCACCGCGAGGCGCCGCCCCACCGTGTCCGACCGCGGGCTGAGCCGCTCGTGCGGCAGCGTCTCCCAGGAGGGGTACTCGACCACACCCTCCTCCGGGAGGAGGGAGCGCAACGCGGCCCCCAGATCCTCCGCCTCCCGGCCGGTCGCCGTGACCGCCAGCACCGGCCGCCCGGCGGACCGGGCCAGCGCCGCGACGGCGAAGGGGCGGGCCGCCGCCGGACCGACGAGGTCGACGTGGTGCCGGTTGCCGTCGGCGGCGGCAGCGACAGCCTCCTCCAGCGCGGGGTCCTTGGTGACGGCGTCGAGCAGACCGTGCAGGCTCATGAGGGGTTCGCTTTCGGCTTTCCGTCCGGGGGCGCGGGGTCCTCGTACGCGGCCCTTCCACGGGGCGCGCACGGCGAAGATCCCGGCTCGCAAGCGAACCGGGACACTCCCAGCGTACGCCGCACCGGTGACACCCCCGCGCCGTCGCACCGCTGCCGCACACCGCCGCCCCCGGGCACCCGCCCGTGCGGCAGGAAGCCGGAACGCCCGGCTCCCCGCCCCACCGGGGCGCGGCTCAGTCGGCGGACGGGGCCGACTGCTGCGCCGGAAGCGCGGGGTCGTCCGGGGCCCGGCCGGTCAGCGTCGCGAGCGAGGAACGGACGTGCGCCATGTGCTCCCGCAGCTCCTCGGACCGCTCGGCGTGCTCCCGCAGCACCCGCTCGGTCTCCCGCTCGATGCCCTCCGCCCGCACCCGCGCCTCGGCGACCAGCTCGGCACCCCGCGCCTCCGCGTCCTCCTGCCGGTGCCGCGCCGCCTCCTCGGCCTCGGCATGCTCCCGCCCGGCGTCGGCGAGCGCCCGCTCCCCGCGCTCCTCCAGATCGGCCGCCCACGCCTGGAACTCGGCCTCCTTCTCGGCCAGCTCCCGGTCGAAGGCATCCGCCCGGGCCGCGTGCTCCTTCTCCTGCTCCGTGAGGAGCGCCGCGCACCTGCGGGACATCTCCTGCAGCGCCTCGGACGCGTCCTGGCCGATCTTCTCCGCCTGTGTCCGGGCCTCGGAGCGCAGCTCGTCGGCCCGGTCCTGGGCGGCGTCCAGCGTTCTGGCCGCGGCGGCCTCGGCGTCCGCGCGGCGGCGCGCCGCCGCCTCGCGGGCGGTGTCCCGCACCGAGCGGGCCTCCTCCTCGGCGCGCTCGGTCAGCTGCTGCGCCGCGCTGTCGGCCGCCGCCCTGAGATCGGCCGCCTCCGACTCGGTGGTGGCGAGGATGCCCTGGGCGCGGGCGCCCAGGGCCTCGAAGGTCTGCGGGGGCAGTGCGGCGGCGACACCGCGGAGCCGCTCCGCCTCCTCGGCCAGCTCCTGGGCGAGCTGGGTGAGCTGCGCGGTGCGGTGCCAGGCGGCCTCGCGTTCCGCGTTCAGCTCGGTCACGCGGCCGTCGACCTGTTCGGACCGGTACCCGCGGCCCCGGACAACAGTGAAGCCGTGCGGCGACGACGCACTCATATCGAGCCCCTTATCTCGGCTGTCCCGTCACTCTCTGGCGATCCGACGATCCCGACAGTCACGTACGAGACCGGCCCGGCCCAGGATGCGCTACTTCACCGCGGTTGCCGTAATCGGCACATCCTGTCGCAACTGATGAAAAAGAGAACGTGACCCGGATGGCTCCCACACGACCACGCTTCCGGTGCCAGGCACGCTGAGCCCGGGGTTCGCCACCGGCACGGTCGTCGTCCCCCCGTCGCCCTCCGTCAGCCGCCTGATCTTCCAGCCCATTCGTGTGAGTGACAGGACGGAGCTGCCCTCGTCGACGGTGACCGCCTCCAGCGCCGAACCGAGGAACGGATAGAACCGGAACGGGTTCCCCACCGTGGCCGGCCCCGTACCCTCCCGGACGAGCGCGCTCAGCAGCCGGCGCTGCCGCTTGACCCGTCCCAGGTCCCCCTCCGGGTCGCTGTAGCGCGCCCGTACGTAGGCCAGGGCCTGCCTGCCGTCGAGGTTCCGGCAGCCGGCGGGCAGATCGGCGCCCGCCTTCTCGTCGCGCAGCGGCTTCCCCAGACACACCCGCACCCCGTCGAGCGCGTCGACGACGCGGGTGAACCCGAGGAAGTCGATCTCGGCGTAGTGATCCAGGCGCAGCCCCGTCGCCTGCTCCACGGTGCGGGTGAGCAGCCGCGGACCGCCCCGCGCGTACGCCGAATTGATCTTGTCGCGGCCGTGGCCCGGAACGGGCACGTAGGAATCCCGCGGAATGCTCACCAGATACGGGCCCGCCGCGCCGTAGTGCAGCACCATCACCGTGTCGGTGTTGCGCTGGCCGCCACCGCCCACATGCAGCTCCGCACGCTGCTCGCGGGTGAGGTCGGCCCGGGTGTCGGTGCCGATGATCAGCCAATTGGTGCCCCGGCCGGGCGGCGGACGGCCCGGATAGTCACCCAGCGCCGACGTCTGCCGCACCCGGCCGTCCGCCCACACCCAGGTCCCGGCGAGCCCCGCCGCACAGGCCAGCACCAGCACCAGCAGCACCAGCAGGACGACCCGCCACCAGCGGCGCCGCCCGCGGCCACCGCCGTGCGGGTCACCCGCGCGGTAGAGGGTGCTGCTCTCCCCGTACATGAGCCGAGCGTCCCGCACTCCGCGGGGCGGTGCCCGCCGCGCTGGGCCGACAGAGCGAGCGCCTCCCGCGGGGCGCGCCCGTCGTTCAGGCTGCGCGATTGCGGCTGCCGCCGGTGGGGTGGTGGGTTCCCGGGTGGTGGGGGCACGCCCCCTCTGCTTTCGGCTGCCGCCGACAGGCCGTGTTGGGGGGCTCCGCCCCCCAACGCCCCCCGCTAGGTGGCTTCGCCCCCTAGAACCCCCGGCCGCGAAATGGAGCCGTCCTCAACTCCCGTCAGCGGCGTGCGGCACCGGGCCCTTGGTACCCCCGGTGACAACCCTGCGGGCCGATCCCACAAGAGACGAGCTCGCTTTCCTTCTGACGCGACCCGCAGGGTTGTCACCGGCCGCAACCCGGGGCGGAGGCACCTCGCCGGGTGCCCGGAGCCGGACGGTGCAACAGGTGCGGATGG
The DNA here is from genome assembly GCF_000280905.1 of Streptomyces sp. AA1529. GTDB lineage: Bacteria > Actinomycetota > Actinomycetes > Streptomycetales > Streptomycetaceae > Streptomyces. The sequence goes on from NZ_ALAP01000052.1 coordinate 125,893, forward strand.
GGGTCCTAGGGGGCGGAGCCCACTAGCGGGGGGCCGTCGGGGGGCGGAGCCCCCCGACACGACCCCTCGGCGGCAGCCGGAAAACGAAGGGGGCGTGCCCCCACCACACGGCACCCCCCACCGGCGGCAGCCGAAACGCGAGGGCACCATCACGGCGGCGGCCGGTCAGAAGAGGCCGTCCCACATCTGCTCCAGCAGCACGGACCACCAGTTCTCCGGGGAGGCGAGTGCCGCGGCGTCCAGGGCGGCGAGCTGGGCCTGGAAGTCGACCGTCCAGCGCCCGGCCTGGTCCGGCGTCAACCCGAACCGCAGCCGCCACATCCGCCCCAGCATGGCCATGCACCGGACGAACTCCGGCAGGCCCGTGTTCACGAACTGCGGAGGCGCGGGCTGCCCGCCGGGCCCCGCCTCCAGCGGCACGGCCACGATGTTCGCCGAGCCGTACTGCACACACAGCTGCCGCCCGAAGTCGGTCCCCATCACCAGGTACGAGCCCGCGTCGGAGGCCGGCTGCACCCCGCGCTCCTGGGCCAGCTCGGCCAGCGTCGGCACCGGGCGGCCGGGCTGGGCCTGGCCCCAGAAGAACGGGCCCATGTCGATGGGCACGCCCGCCCACACCAGGGTCTGCGCCACGATGTCGGGCACGCCCTGCCGGGAGACGGCCCGCTGGTCGAAGCGGAAGACGCCCTGGGGTCCGAACGCCTGCATGAGTTCCTGCCCGATGGCGTCGGGCGGGATGGGCGGCGCGGGCGGGATCTGGCCGGGCGGCGGCAGCGGTACCCGCTGCGGAGCGGGCCGCGCGGGCCCGTCGGCGACCTGGTGCAGCTCGCCCTGGTGCTCGACGAGGTGCCGCATGCCCTGCTGCCGTGAGGCGTGGTCGGTGCCGTAGGACGCGGTGTGGCTGATCCGCACCTGCGGCCAGGTCTCGCGGACCATGCGCGCGCAGTAGCCGCCGGGCAGGTCGCAGGACTCCAGTTCGGTATGGAGCTCGACGACCTGCTGCGGGGGCACGTTCATGGCCCGCAGCTCGTGCAGCAGTTGCCACTCCGGGTGCGGGGTCCCCGGCGCGGAGCGGCGGATGAGCTGCTGCTCGGAGCCGTCGGGCGCGCGGTAGCGGAGCACGGCCATGTAGCCGGGTCCGACCGTGGGCGTGCCCGGCTGCGGCTGCGGAGCGCCGGGCGGCGGTCCGCCGGGGACGGGCCCCATGGCGGGAGCGCCGGGAGGCGCGCCGGGGGCCGGTGCACCGGGCGGGCCGGGCGGTACGGGGCCGCCGGGGGCGGGACCGGCGAGCATCGTCGCCGCCTGGTGCACGCCACCGCCCGGGCCGCCGCCGGGCGGCGGCGTCGCCGGATCACCCGGCGTGTCCACCCTCGGCTGCTGCCCGCTCTGGCCGATCTGCTCGGCCAGCGCGTCGGACGACACCATCTGGGTGGGCACATAGCCGCCGCCGGGGCCGCCCGGAGGACCGGGCGGGGAGGGCGGCGGCGGAGTCGCGGGGCCGCCGGAGCGGCCGCCGGGAGCGCCCGGAGCGCCGGGCGGCGGGGGCACCGACGGGCCCGTGCCGCGTGACTGCTTGCCGGGGACGGCGCCCTGCGGGGCGCGGCTCGTGGCGGCGTCCGCGATGTCGTCGGCTCCGGACGCGTCGGGAGCGCCGGGCATCGGGAGGCCGCCCTGGGAGGGGTCGGCCAGCATGGTCGCGGCGTGGTGCACACCGCCGGTGCCACCACCGCCGGTGCCGCTGTCGGCACCCGCGTCGTTCCCGGCGCCGTCGGGCGCACCGCCGTGCGGGGCCTGGTCCGGGTACGGGGCCGCCGGAGCCTGCGCCGGTTCCGGCGGCCGGTGCCCGCCCGGCGCCGGGTGCCGGTCGGCGGGCCCGTGTCCGGGCTGCGGGCCGTGTCCGGGCTGCGGGCCGTGCGGGTCCTCCAGCGCGGGGGACACCGTGGTCCGGGGCAGCGCGCTGCCCTCCGGCAGCAGCGCGGTACGCGCCTCCGAGCCGGACGGCGGCGGCGGGGTGTCCTCCTCGTCACCGCCCGTCAGCGGCGGCGCGAACACGGTCGCCGGCGGCGCCTGCGCCTCGCCGCTGCCCGCACCGCCGGTGTCGGCGCCGTCCCAGGGGCTGGGCCCGGAGGGGGCGCCGCCCGAGGTGTCGCCGGTGAAGGCGGGTGCGGCGGGCGGCGGGGTGTGCGGCACGCCGGGTCCCGGAGTCCCCTGCGCAGGAGTACCGCCCGTGTGCACGGGGGTGCCGTCGGAGCGCCGGTCGGGGATGCCCATCTTGTCGGCCGCCTGCTGGAGCCATTCGGGAGGCGTCAGCAGGAAGGAGGTCGCCTCGAGGTCGAGCCGCTGCTGCGGGGGCGCGGCCGGGGCGGCCGGCTCCTCGCCGTACTCCTCCTCGTAGCGGCGGATGACCTCGCCCACCGGCAGCGCGGGCCACAGCGTGGTCTCCCCGCTGTCGCGGGCGATGACCAGCCGGACGTCGCCGCTGTCCGAGGCCGGTGCTCCCGCGCGGTCCTCGGCCCAGGCGACGAAGCCCAGGTCGAACTCGCGGACCCGCACCTCGCGCTGCTCGTAGGCGGGTACCTCCCCGTTGACCCAGCGCTCGGCGCGCTCCTGGGCTTGCGCCAAGGTCACCATCGCGCTCTCACCTCTCCACAGGGACGGCGCGGGCGAAGCCGCCGTCCACCATCAGGTTGGCCACCGTCTCCAACTCCGGCGGGTTGCCCGCCAGCCGCAGCAGGAACTCGTCGAAGTCCGCGCCGCACGGCCGCAGCAGCCGCTCCACCCGCTCCTGGACCTGCAGACCGTCGGCGTCCCGGGCGTCGTCATAGGCGCAGAACCACACCGAACCGGGTGCCTCGCCCCTGGCCTTCACCGCGACCAGGCCGCCCTGCACGAACCCCACCCCCAGGTAGTCCTTGGTGAGATGGTCGCGCAGGCACTTGTTGACGTAGACGAGGTCGTTGACGGCGGCGTCGTCGCGCACCGTGAGGAACGGCTGGTCCACCAGCAGCCCCAGCTCCGCGTCGAGCGCGACGCCCTGCGGTGCGCAGCCGCCCGCCACCTTCAGGAACGTGCGATAGGCGCCGGGCAGCCGGTAGCCCAGCCGCTCCTCGACGTCCGCGACCTGCCGCTCGGTCACCGCCGGTTCGGCGCCGTGCGGGACGGCGAAGTGTGCGGGCCGGGTCTCCTGGAGGGGGCGGGTACCGGTCTTGGCGTGGTCGACGGCGGCCGTCGCCAGCCCGCCGTGGTGCCGCAGCAGCGCCTTGACCTCGACGGGGACGAGCTCCATCCGGCGGCTGTGCGGTACGTGGTGCCACGTCCAGCCGTGCGGGGTCGCGACGGAGGGCAGGTCCGCCCAGAGTTCGTGCTGCTCGCCGTGCAGCGCGGCATTGGCCGACACGTAGTCCGTCAGCCGCAGTTCGTCGCCGCCGAAGCCCTCCGGGGGCTCGGCGATCTCCGCCGCCGCACGCGCGTACGGGGAGAAATCCGGAAATCCGTCGTGGTCGACGCGCACCCCCTGGGGGTAGCGGGCCGCTCTGACCGGATCCGGGAAGTACACGACCTGCCCGGCGTACGCCCGGTTCGGCGGTGCGGCGGCGTTCCCCTGGCCCTCGGGGCCGGTAGGCGCCCCCGCCCCGAGCCGACCTGTCGTCATCGCGTTGGCTCTCCCTGCTGCTTCCGACTGGTACCGAACAGCCTATGCGGTACGCCGCCGGGCAGACACCGCCCCCTGCGGGCCCCGGCGGACGGCGGCGGACCGGCCTCACCGGACGCGCTCCCCCGTCGCACCCCGCACACCGCCCGGGTACGTCGGTCCCGGCCGACCCTCCTTCACACCGTCGCCACCACCGGCACAATTCCATGACATCGCCGCGGAATGATCGACTCATCCGCCACACTGCATACTTGGGCGAGCCCCGGCACAGAGGGGACACTCTGGGAGGAAGCTCCATTGCACACGGCACCACAGGCGCACACACCGCGGCAGCCGGAAGCGCCGCAGGCGCAGCACGGCCCGTACAGCGGCGGCGACCCGCGGATCGGCTGGATAGCCGCTGTCGACTCCCTCAGCGCCACCGCACCGGTCCTGCTCCAGCGCCGTGACGGCATCCTGCCCGCCGTCGCCGCCGCACTGTCGATCCGGGGCGAGACCCTCACCTGCACCGGCAGCAAGGGAGAACGCGCGCCCGCGCACCATCCGCTCGTGCAGGACTTCCTCGACACCCTCACCACCGAGCGGCGCTCCCGCCAGACCGGCCGCTGCCCCGAGGCGGTCCTGGTGTCGCGCTATCTGACCGCCGCCGAGGCGGCCCGCGCGGACAAGCGCCGCCGCCCCGCCAAGAGCAGCCGGACCGGCAGGGGCACCGGCGGCAAGGGCTCCCGCATGTCCAAGGCGCCCAAGCCGCTCACCCTGGGCGAAGCCAAACGCGCCCTCAAGCAGGCCAAGCTCACCGCCCGCCGCATCCGCGAGGACGGCGACCCGCTGCACGGCAGCTACGCGCCGCCCTGCCGGTCCTGCGGGGCACTGCTGGCCCACTTCGGGGTGCGGGCCGTCGACCCGGCGCGGGAGAACGCGCAGTGACCACGCGTTTCCCCGTCGCCGTCGACGATCCGCTGCGCACCGCCGGGTGGCAGCCGGGCCGGTGGGACATCCGGCAGGCCGAGCAGTGGGCGGACGCGCTGCGCGGCCACGTCTCGCCCGGCGGCCACCGGCACGCGGTCTTCCCGGCGGCCGTCGAGGTGTGGGCCGAGTTCGGCACCCTCCGCATCACCCCCACCGGTCCCGGCCGCCATCTCGCGCCGTCCCCGGTGCACATCGACCCGCTCCCCGGACTGCACGCGGCACGCACCTTCAACGACCTGGGCCGGGCGCTGGGCACCCAGGTCTGTCCGATCGGCACCGAGGGCGAGGACGAGGCGCTGCTGGCCATCGACGCCGAGCGCCGCGTCTACAGCATCGACGCGACCGGCGACTGGTATCTGGGCGCCGACTTCGACGCCGCGCTCTCGGCGCTGCTGATGGGGCTGGTGCCGGCCAGGCTGAGCGCGGGCCCGCCTCCGGTCGTCCCCCCGCCGGAGAGCACCGGGCCGGAGAGCACCGGGCCGGACGGGCTCACGGACTCCCGTACGGGATGACGGCGCGTGGGCCGGAGCACACGTGGCCGCTCACGGGCACCGGCACGGGACGACCGCGTACGGGACGACCGCGTACCGGCGGTGGTGCGGGCAGCCGCTCAGGAACCCGCGTACGGGATGATCGCCGAGACCCGGAAGCCGCCCGCGTCCGTCGGCCCGGAGACGAACCCGCCGCCGAGCGCGGTCACCCGCTCCCGCATCCCCACCAGGCCGTTGCCGCCGCTGGGCAGCCCCGCGTCGGCCGCACCGTCGGCGGCCGGGTCGTTCTCGACCTGCAGCGCGACCTCCGCCACGCGGTGCGCGACCCGCACCCTGGTCGCGGCTCCGGCCGCATGCTTGTGCACGTTGGTCAGCGCCTCCTGCACCACCCGGTACGCGGTCTGCTGGACCGGCGGCGGGCAGGCTCCGTCGGGGCTGCCCTCGACGCTGAGTTCCACGGCCATCCCGGCGGCGCGCGACTGGCCGACCAGCGAGTCGAGATGGGCCAGCGAGGGCGGACCGGAGTGCGGGACTCCGCTCTCCGGGCGCGGCGCACCGGCGACCTGCCCCGCGCCCCGCGTCGTCGCCGTCCCGGCGTCCGCGCCGCGCTCCGCGCTCCCGGCGGCCGGCTGTCCCGCCGCCTGTCCGGCGACCGCGGACACGAACTCGGCCAGCCGCGAAGGCGCCTCGGCCGCTGCGGCTCCGGACGCGCCGGCCGGGGGCGCGGGGCCGTGCCCGGGAGCGGCGGGGGCGTCCTGCGCGGCGGCCGGGCCGGGCGCGGCCCCGGAGACGGCGGCGGCGCCGGACGGAGCGGGACCGGCGGCCCCGGCGGGTTCGGACCGCCCGCTGCGCTCCGGTCTCTCCGACTCACCGGAGCGCAGCACGCCCAGCATGGTGCGCAGTTCGTCGAGGGCCTGCCGGCCCATGTCGCCCACCAGTGCGGCGTTCTTCGCCGCCTTGTCCGGGTCCTTGAGCGCCACCGCCTGCAACGCCGCCGCGTGCACCACCATCAGGCTCACCCGGTGGGCGACCACGTCGTGCATCTCCCGGGCGATCCGGGTGCGCTCCTCGTTCCGTGCCCATTCGGCGCGCTCCTCCGCCCGGTCCGCCAGCAGCGAGAGCTCGCGCTCCAGGCCGTCGGCGCGCTCGCGCAGCGACTCCACGAGCCGCCGCCGCGCTCCGACGTACAGTCCGAGCAGCACGGGCGGCGCCGTCACCCCGACCGACATGAGGATCGAGACGAGCGGGACGAACCAGCCCTGGGGGTTGAAGTCGGGGTCCTGCCCGATGTTCTGGTCGAGCCGGTAGGCGGTCATCACCAGCATCCCGGCGGCGGCCATCCCGGCCAGCAGCCCGGTGATCCGGCGCGGCACGTCGGTGGCGGCGAGCGTGTAGAGACCGACGACCCCGAGGAAGGTGCCCATCTCCGCCGGTATGACGGCGATGGCGACCAACACGACCGCTATCGGCCAGCGGCGGCGCAGCACCAGCGTGGCCCCCGCGACGGCCCCCAGGAGCACCGCGAGAGCCCCCGGGATACCCGTCTCCCGGGCGAAGCCCTGCCCCTGCAGCGCGCACTCCGCGGCGGAGGCCGCGGCCAGGGCGATGTCGAGCACCGCACTCCGTGGTTTCTCCCACCACCACGGCCCGCCCCGCGTACGGTTTTCCCCCGTCTCGGTCATACCGACCACCCTACGACCGCCCCCCGCCGCCTTGCCCCGCCGATCCCCGGAACACCCCATTCCGGTCATCTGTCCGTGCCCGGACGGTTTCGTGAACGACTCAGCAGCGGCCCGGCGGCCCCGCGGGCCGCACCGGCGGCCCGGCGGAGGGTCCGCGGATCGCGACCGCCGCACCCCCCGCGGACCGCGAATCCGGCGGACGGACGGGCGTGAACCCACCGGACGAACGAGGTCGCGTCAGGTACGCTCTGAGCCACCTTCCCCCGTGGTGTAACGGGCAGCACCCTGGATTTTGGATCCAGTAGTCAAGGTTCAAATCCTTGCGGGGGAGCCCACGACGCACACGGCCCGGTGGCCCGTCGTCACCGCGCGGACGATCCGGTCACCAACACCACGGGACGCACGACCCGGTCGGCACCGACGCACGATCGGTCGGCACGGACGCACGACCCGGTCGGCACGGCGTACACGGTCCGGGCCGGCCCTCTTCCGCCGCCCGAGGGCCCGGCCCTCCCGGCACACGGCGAACCCCCCGGTATCCTGCGGGATGCACCCACCCCCGAAGCCGAAGGGCACACCCGTGAGCGTCACTCGCCCGGCAGCCGTCGTCGTTCTCGCAGCGGGTGAGGGCACCCGCATGAAGTCGGCGACCCCCAAGGTCCTGCACGAGATCTGCGGCCGCTCCCTGGTCGGCCATGTGGTGAGCGCCGCGCGGGCGCTGGATCCGGAACAGTTGGTCGTGGTCGTCGGGCACGCGCGCGAGCAGGTCACCGCGCACCTGTCGCGGCTGGACGCCGAGGCCCGCACCGCCGTGCAGCACGAGCAGAACGGCACCGGGCACGCCGTCCGGATGGCGCTGGCCGAGCTGGACGACGGGGGGCCCGCCGGGACGGTCCTGGTGACCTGCGGCGACACCCCACTGCTGACCGGCGGGACACTGCAGCAGCTGGCGGACACCCACGTCGCCGACGGCAACGCCGTCACCGTGCTGACCGCGGAGGTCCCGGACGCGACCGGCTACGGCCGCATCGTGCGCGAGAGCGGCGGCGGGGCGGTCACCGGGATCGTGGAACACAAGGACGCGACCGAGGAGCAGCGCACCGTCCGGGAGATCAACTCGGGGGTGTTCGCGTTCGACGGCCGGCTGCTGGCGCAGGCGCTGGCGCAGGTCAGCACGGACAACAGCCAGGGCGAGGAGTACCTGACGGACGTGCTCGGCATCCTGCGGGAGGCCGGCCACCGGGTGGGCGCCGCGGTGGCGGGCGACCACCGGGAGATCGCGGGCATCAACAACCGCGTGCAGCTCTCCGAGGCCCGCCGGATGCTCAACGGCCGGCTGCTGGAGGACGCCATGCTGGCCGGAGTCACGGTCGTCGACCCGGCCACCACGTGGATGGACGTCGACGTGACCTACGAGCCGGACGCCACGGTCCACCCCGGCACCCAGCTGCTCGGCGGCACGCACCTGGGCCCGGCCAGCGAGGTGGGGCCGAACACGCGCCTGACCGACACCCGGGTGGGCGCGGGGGCCACGGTCAGCAACACCGTCGCGCAGGGCGCGGAGATCGGGGAGCGGTGCGCGGTCGGCCCCTACACCTATCTGCGGCCCGGCACCCGGCTGGGCCCGAAGGTGAAGGCGGGCAGCTACGTCGAGATGAAGAACGCCGAAGTCGGGGAGGGCAGCAAGGTGCCGCACCTCTCCTACGTGGGCGACGCGGTGATCGGGGAGCACAGCAACATCGGCGCGGCGAGCGTCTTCGTGAACTACGACGGTGAGAGCAAACACACCACGACGGTCGGCTCGCACTGCCGGATGGGGGCGGACAACATGTATGTGGCTCCTGTCACGATCGGGGACGGCGCCTACAGCGCCGCGGGCTCCGTGATCACCAAGGATGTGCCGCCCGGCTCGCTGGCCGTGGCGCGCGGCCAGCAGCGCAACATCGAGGGCTGGGTGGCCCGCAAACGGCCGGGCAGCGCTTCGGCGCAGGCGGCGCAGGAGGTGGCGCAGGAGCCCGCCGGTCCGCCCTCGCGAGCCCCCGAGACGGCCGGGAACGCCCGTTCCGCGAACGGTGCGAGCGGGCAGGTTCGCGCAGAAGAGGGTTAAGACCGGGTATCCGGTCGTATGACGGGGGGCGTACGGTTATGGAGGCCTGATGGGCCACGCGGCTGAAAACCGACGCCGCCCTCCGCCAACCGACGCCGCCCCCCACCGAGCCGCCGTGCGGCGCACACACAGGGAGACAACAGCAGTGACCGGGATCAAGACGACCGGCGAGAAGAAGCTCATGCTCTTCTCCGGCCGCGCCCACCCCGAACTCGCCGAGGAAGTCGCCAAGCAGCTCGGTATCGGCGTGGTCCCGACCAAGGCTTTCGACTTCGCGAACGGCGAGATCTACGTTCGCTTCCAGGAGTCGGCGCGCGGCGCCGACTGCTTCCTGGTCCAGAGCCACACCACGCCGATCAACAAGTGGATCATGGAACAGCTCATCATGATCGACGCGTTGAAGCGGGCGTCGGCGCGGAGCATCACGGTGATCGTCCCGTTCTACGGGTACGCCCGGCAGGACAAGAAGCACCGCGGACGCGAGCCGATCTCGGCCCGGCTGATGGCGGACATGTTCCGCACCGCGGGCGCGGACCGCATCCTCACCGTCGACCTGCACACCGACCAGATCCAGGGCTTCTTCGACGGACCGGTCGACCACCTGTTCGCGCTGCCGCTGCTGGCGGACTACGTGGCGGCCAGGACCGACCGCGACAAGCTCACCGTCGTCTCGCCCGACGCGGGCCGCGTCCGGGTCGCCGACCGCTGGGCCGACCGGCTCGGCGCCCCGCTGGCCATCGTCCACAAGCGCCGCGACCCGGACGTGGCGAACCAGGTGACCGTGCACGAGGTCGTCGGCGACGTGAAGGACCGGGTCTGCGTCCTCGTCGACGACATGATCGACACCGGCGGCACCATCTGCGCGGCCGCCGACGCGCTGTTCGCCAACGGCGCCGAGGACGTCATCGTCACGGCCACCCACGGCGTGCTCTCCGGACCGGCCGCCGACCGGCTCAAGAACTCCAAGGTCAGCGAGTTCATCTTCACCAACACGCTGCCCACCCCGAGCGAGCTCGAACTCGACAAGATCACGGTGCTGTCGATGGCACCGACGATCGCCCGCGCCGTGCGCGAGGTGTTCGAGGACGGCTCGGTGACCAGCCTCTTCGACGAGCAGGCATAGCCGCCCGGCCCTCCCGGGCCCGCTCCGCTGATCGATTTCCGGCCGGCCTCCCGCACCGCGTAGACTCCACGAGTCGCTCGGCGAGGGAGGCCGGTCCGCTTCATGGGGATCGGATACTCCGTTATCGACGCGCGCTCTTCGTAGCAGGTCCGTCGGGACCGAGTGGCACCGCAGACATCCGTACCACCGCTTACGAGGAGCGCAGCATGGCTGACGTCAACATCGACGCGACCGTCCGCAACGAGTTCGGCAAGGGCTCCGCCCGCCGGCTCCGCCGCGAGGAGCGGGTCCCGGCCGTGATCTACGGCCACGGCGCCGAGCCCGTCCACGTGGCCCTGCCCAGCTACGACATGATGATGGCGCTCAAGACCCCGAACGTCCTGATCAACCTGGACATCGAGGGCAAGAAGCAGCTCGTCATCCCGAAGGCCGTCCAGCGCGAGGCCATCCGCCAGTTCCTCGTCCACGTCGACCTGCTGGTCGTCAAGAAGGGCGAAAAGGTCCAGGTCGAGGTCCCGATCCACATCGAGGGCGAACTGGCCCCGGGCCAGAACCTGATCGAGCACGTGTACAACACGCTGCCGGTCGAGGCCGAGGCCACCCACATCCCGGAGTCGGTCACCGTCTCCGTCGAGGGCATGGACGTCGGCGACCAGGTCCTGGCGAAGGACATCAAGCTGCCGGGCAACACCACGCTGGCCATCGAGGGCGACGAGACCGTCATCTCGATCCTCGCCGCCCAGGCCGAGGAGCCCGCCGCCGAGGGCGAGGAAGGCGCGGGCGAGGAAGGCGCGGCGAGCGCCGAGTAAGCTCCCGCTTCCCACCGCCCCGCGACCCCGCGGGGCCCCGCATCCAGCGGGTCGGTGCGGGTGGGACGCGGCTGCCGGGCCGCGTCCCACCCGCACCACCGGGCTCCCGGGCCCCACCGGTGCCCGGCGGAAACCCCACGACCGGAGGACCACGTATGCCGGCCACCACCCCGTGGCTCATCGCCGGACTCGGCAACCCGGGCCCCGACTACTCGGGCAACCGCCACAACGTGGGCTTCATGGTCGCCGACCTCCTCGCCGGCCGGACCGGCGGCAGATTCAAGTCGCACAAGGCGGGCCGCGCCCAGGTACTCGAAGGCCGCATCGGCATCCCCGGCACCACCAGCACCCGTGTGGTGCTCGCCAAACCGATGTCGTACATGAATGTCTCCGGCGGACCCGTCAAGGCGCTGCTGGACTTCTACGGCATCGGGACCGACCGGCTGCTCGTCGTCCACGACGAACTCGACATCGACTACGGCACCCTCCGCCTCAAGTTCGGCGGCGGCGACAACGGCCACAACGGCCTCAAGTCCCTCACCAAACTGCTGGGCCGCGACTACTACCGCGTCCGCTTCGGCGTCGGCCGGCCCCCGGGCCGGATGCAGGTCGCCGACTACGTCCTGAAGGACTTCTCCAGCACGGAACGCAAAGAGCTGGACTACTTCGTCGACCGCGCCGCGGACGCCTGCGAGAGCCTGATCACCGACGGCCTGGAACGCGCCCAGAGCACCTACAACACCTGACCCCACAGGCCCGCGCTCTCCGCCCCGCGGGCCATCTTCCGGCGGCCCGGCTCCTCGGCGGGCCCGGCCTCTTCCGCGGGCCTGGCATTGTCGCGCCACCCGCCCCCGGACGGGGCTCAGCCGCGGTTGACGGCCTGGATCTCCTTGACGGTGACAGCGACCTCCCCGACGGACTCCCCGTCGGGCATGGCGTGCCGCGGCGTCCCATCCGGGCCAGGGCCCTCGGACCAGAAGACGCGCCACGTCAGAGCCGCCCTCAGGGTGTGCCGCGTTCCCTCGGCGGTGACCCGCCGATAGACGATGTTGCACTCGGCATCCTCGGTGTTCACCGAGTACCCTCCACCGGCGTCCTTGACCAGGTCGTACGTACAGGACGCCGGATCCGCGTCCGTCGTGCCCGCGGCCAGCCGCAGCCGCACGGGCTCAGCGACCGTCGTCGCCGCCAGTTCCCGTCCCGCCTGGTCGATGGCGGCGGTCACCCAGACTCGGCCCAACGTCCTGGCGAAACGGACATGGGTGGCGAGATTCACCACCTGCCGACCGGCCTTTGGGGACAGCGTCAGCGGCGGAGCGGGCAGTCTGGCTTTCTGATAAGCGAGCCCGGCGAGGATTTCGGCATTGAGGACGGGGGCGTCGGCGGGCGCCGGGTGACCGGGCCCGATGAAGACGAACCCGTCCTGGTCAAGGCACTCCTCAGGAGTGCCGCTGGTGGTGTCCGTGTTGTACCGCATGACATACCACTCGCCCTTGTCCCCGATATGCATGTCCGGGTACCTCGCCCGCACGCCACCCTGCCCGTTCGCTCCCTCCCCGTGCCGGACGTCCACCTTGGTGGCATACGCGGAGAACTCCTCCGGCGAGTACCGCGGTTCGTACCAGCAGGCCGGCGGCTCCCAATCCGCCCCCTGAACAGCAGTCATCGCAGCCCCACCGGAGGACGGCGCGCGATGGACGGAGAACTGCACGCGGGAGGCGATACCGTCGGGCTTGCCTTCGCTCGAGGGCTGCTCCGGCTCAGTCACGCCGCCCCATCCGCCGCCGTCCCCCGCCGACGCCGTGGACGCAGAGCACAAGAGCAGCGTCGCGACGAACACTGCCGACATCGCGGTTCTGCTGTCTACCGCGCGCACTCCTCGTCGCCCCCTTTCCCCGCCATGGAAATCACCACCCATGTACCGCCACGCTTCTCCATGATCGCCTTCCCGCTGGTGAAATCACTCTTGCTCGGCTTGGTGTGGACAACCTTCCCCGTGTCCACCATCTTGGCGAACGCATCTCGTTGACTCTCGCAGAAAGTGACGGCAGCAGCCTCCTTTCCGACGGTGACTCTACGGTCGTAGTAGCGATACGTACCCGTACCTAATTTTCCTTCCGCGCGATACTCCTTGACGCGCGACTGCACTTGTTTCCCCGCATCGTCCTGGAAGTAGGTATGGACCACCGGAACGTCAGGCTTTCCTGTTGAATAGGCAAGCGCCATGGCATTGACCGCGTCGGCGTGATCTCGTAAAATCTCGTCCTTTTCTGGATCACCAGTCATGTCGTCACCGTCCAGAACGACGTGGACGCCCTCGGGAAGGTCGAGCTTCGGCGCGCCCGGATCCCCCGACGCACTGGCGCTCGCACTCGGCGAAGCCGAGGCCGGCTGCCCGCCGCCGTCCTTCGCCCCCTCGATATCCCTCTTCCCGGACCCGTCATCACCGCCTCCGCAAGCACTCAACAACACGAGACCGGACACCGCGACCGTCGCTATCACCCCACGCATGAATAAGCTCACCGCGCCCCTTCCCCTTTCTTGATATGGACCGGCCCCTCCGGCAATTTCTCGGCGCCCTTACACTTGTAGACATTCTGAGCGAGGGTGCGAGCGGCGTAGCCGGTGAGGTCGGCGAGCTTCGAAACATCTTCACTCGATCCCCCGCGCGCCGCCGTTGCTCCTACATGCAAGTACATTCTTCCGTTCGGCTCCTCAGGGGTTGGGCAGGGAACACGAAGGCTGATTGACCCTTTCTCCGCGCCGTACTCTCCGTACCCTTCACCAAACTCGGCCACATATTTACTCCCCTTTTCCACGTCACCTCTCGACTTCCCCCACTGCGTATACTGGACGCGAAAATTGGCACTCATATTTCCGACACTCGTCTCGCAGACGACTCCAAGTCCACGCGCCTCCTCCAGAATCCCCGGAAAACCGCGGGCGGTATCCTCTTCGAATTCACCGTGCGCTCGACCGTATGAAGGTTTCACTTGAGCACCGGAGAAAGTGTCGTTACACATGCGCGCGGGAATCTCCGAATCCCCTTGCGTTTTCAAATGAAGCCACCAAAAGGCAGAAGATCCGACGGCCATGACGAGCAGCCCACCCAGTAAGAGAACCTGATTTTTGAATCGTGGATTCCACTGCCTCGATCCCACTCCGGCCCCTTTCTAGCGGTTAGAGAATCCGTCCTCTACATCCTTGTGGACCCTACTAGCCGTCCAAGCAAGTGAGTCCCCTGTCACTCCCGCATGCCTTCCGGCAGCCTTTGTGATCTCTTTCATGACATCCGCTTCATTCTTCTTCTCACCGGCGAGGAAATCCCTACGACTCTCTATCACTTCTTCTGCGATCTCTTCGGGATCTTTTCGGTAGTGATCGAACACCTGCTCCTGGACAACGCCGGCCACCTGCCCTGCCACCTCACCTCCGTAGGTGAGGTGACCGAGCCCCATATCCACGATCGAACCGACCAATTCCTGTTTCTTGTCAAGAGATTCGTTGTAGCGCTCAGCAGCGCCCACTCTGTCCGCAGCCTTTTCGATCCCGTCAGCGCGCCCTTCAGCCGCCTGAGCCGCTACTGCGGCTCCTGGTTCTGCGCCCATGGAAGCGGCATCCCCCAAGTCATGCCCCTTCGGGGGATCGTGCAGTGCATTTCGCAGCGCTTCTGCCGAGACAGCATGAGAGGCATGGTTGATGGACGCATACCCGTCGGGATCCTGTGAGGCTGTACGGAGGAAACGGCCAAGCTCATCGCCATCGAAATCCAGGTCTGCCGCCGCACCTTGCGGCGGGATGATCCCCTTTGGCGTATCCGTGACGCCTCGCTGCACGTCACGCATATAGTCGGCAGCCATCGCACCCATATGCGGTTGAAGTGCCTCGAGTTCTCCGCCGTGCTCGACCAGGGAAGCGTTCTTCTTATTGCCCAGTCGCTCCACCGCCCGGCTGAAAAGTTCGGCTTGCGGTCCACTGTGTTTTTCCGGCGGGCCGTCGTCCCCCGCGGGGCGGCCTGTCGTTGCCGCTTCGAGGGCGCCGCCGAGGGCGTCCTTGCCGAAGGCGGCATCGTCGTCGTCGCCGTCGTGGGGCCAGTGGCGGGGCTCCTGGGGGTCCTTGGCGGCCTTGTCGCCGAAGAAGTAGTCGAAGTTGTCCAGTTTCTTCGGGTGGCCGTCCTCGTCGCCGGTGTAGGCGTTGAAGAATTCGGTGGCCGCTCCCGGGGTGTGGCTCAGGCCGGTCATCAGGCCCGCCATGGGGTCGAATCCGGCGCCGCCCTCGGGGTCGAGGTTCAGGACGGCGTCGCGGCGGGCGTTGTGGGGGTTGGGCCAGCCTCTCGGGCCGAACTCGTTCCTGCGCTCGGTCTCGACCATGTCGCTGCCGACCGAGGTGAGGAACTCCTGGCCGTATTTGCCGTGCCGGAGCATGTTGCCCAGGACCTGGTAGCCGAGGACCTTCTGCTGGGGCATGGAGTTCCTGCCCCATTCGTTGCTCTGCGGATCGTGGAGGAGGATCGGCTCCTTGCCTGCCTTCTTCAGTTCCGTCACCCATGCGCTGTCCAGGTGGGGACCGTCGCCGTCTTTGCGGGTGGCCAGGGCGAGGCCGGTGTCCATCGAGTTCTGGATGGTGCGGGAGAGCGCGCGGCGGGTGTCGCCGCCGTCCGTGGAGGCGTCGATGCCCAGCTGGCCGTGCAGTTGGAGGGCCTTCTTGGGGCCCATTTCGCGGTAGAAGGCGGTGGCGAATTCCGCGTCCTTGGCGTTGTACTTGGTCAGGTCCCGCAGCCGCTGCAGGTCGGGGGTGCTCAGCTCCTTGCCGTGCGCGGCCAGCTCCAGTTCCTTCTCGCCGAGCCGGGCCGCTTCCTTCGCCTGGGCATCGTCCAGGGAGGTGTACGTGGCGTGGCCGGCGTCGTGCTTGTCCTTGCCGTGGCTCTTGCCGATGTACCGCGCGGCCGAGGTGTCGATCTCGCGCGCCTTGCCGATGAGGTAGTTGAGCCGCGACTCGATGGCGTCGCGGGCTGCGCGTTCCTTCGTGGTGCGCTTCTCGTCGGTGCCGCCCACGTAGTAGCCGCTGGCGGTGACGGCGTCGTCGGTTCCGTAGCGGAAGCGGCAGCTGACCGTGCCGTCGCCGTTGTCCGCGATGTGCACATCCAGTTTGTGCGCCTTTTCTCTTTCGCCTTCGACGTCCTTCTGGATGTCCGCCAGTTCGCGGTGTGCGTCGTCCATGAGGTTCCAGATGCTCTCGGCTTCGCGCCGCAGGTCCTGGACCTCTTCCGCGATCTTCCGCACGAAGGGGCGTACCGCGTCCGCGTTCAGCCCCGCCCAGCGGGCGTTCCGCGCCTTGGCGTTCATGTCGTCCTCGGCCTCGGTGGCGCGTGTCCTCAGTTCGCGCTGGATCCGCTTCCAGTCCGCGACCGCCGTGCCGAGGCTGGAGAAGTTCACCGCGACCAGGTCGCTGTAGGTGAGCTGAGACTCCTTCATCCCCCCGCCCTCTCGTCTCGGCCCGGCCGGCTCAGTGCAGGAGCCGGGAGATCCGGGAGGGCGGAAGCTCCCTCCCGTCCTTGCCCAGAATCTGCGCGCCGATCTTGCGGTCCTCCTCGCCCTGGTATTCCTTGGAGAAGTCCAGGTGGTTGGAGATGTGGGCGCACCCTTGCAGCACTGTGTCGACCTGGGATGTCCAGAATTTCGCCGTGCGGGCGAGTTCCGTCCCCAGCAGGAACGAGTGGGCGGTGAGCTGGGATGCGGCGCGTTCGGTCGCGCCGGCGCCCTTGCCGCCCGCACTGCCGGAGAGGTCGGCCGACGTACGGAGCTTCCGCCAGAGTGTGTAGGCGGCGTGCCCCACGCGTCCGAGATCGTCCCGTTCGAGGAGCAGCCATCCGGATCCGTCCATCCGACTACCGCCTCCTGGGCCGGTGTCCGGTGAAGTGGCCTGGTCGAGCTGCATCGCGGTCGAGTCCGTGGCGTCCGGACCACTCTTGAGGGCGCTCCACTCCTGCTCGAAGGACATTCCGTCCGTGACTCCGTTCGACTCCGGGGCAACAGGCACTACTGCGAGTGGTCTTCCCGTCACGCAGCAGGGTGTGCGGTGAGGGTAGTGGAACCGTCACGCCAGGGGGAGAGGAGTCGGGCACTCCGGGTGACGTCCCGCGGCGTCCGTCCGGATGTGGGACGCACCCGGTGCGGAACATGATGTTCCGAAAGAGCCACAAGGGTGGACAAGCCGACCGGCGCCGGTTGACCGGCCACCGACACGTGGCCAAGGATCTCGGCCATGTCTTCCAGACCCGCCCGGGCATCTGCCCGGACCTCTGTCCGGACGTCTGCCCGGAGTTCCGCACGGACTCCCGCACGGACCAGGAGCAAACGCGGCCGGATGCGGCGGCTCGGCGAGAGCGCCTTCGGGATGCTGCTGCTGGTGCGCGCCGGGTTGCTGGCGCTGGTCGCCCTGATCCTGGTGGTCGCCGGGGTGTGGACGTCGTGGGACACCGCGTCCACCGCCTTGGCGGGGGACGAACGCGGCACCGTCACCGTGCGGTCGTGCGAGGACGACGAGTGCTCCGGGACGTTCAGGAACGAGAAGAAGTCACGGCCCGAGCAGGTGACCGTCTCCGAGTTCGTCTCGGGAGGCGAGGGCCGGACGTTGGAGGTGGCCGTGCAGCCCGGCA
The DNA here is from genome assembly GCF_000280905.1 of Streptomyces sp. AA1529. GTDB lineage: Bacteria > Actinomycetota > Actinomycetes > Streptomycetales > Streptomycetaceae > Streptomyces. The sequence goes on from NZ_ALAP01000052.1 coordinate 143,384, forward strand.
CGGACCATGTCATCCGGACCGGTCCCGCCGGGGTGCTGTACGCCTGGGTCCCGCTGGGCGGCGCGCTGCTGCTGGCCTCGCTGGTGATCGCCGGCGGCCTGCGGATGCGCAGGACCGCGGTGACGGCCGGAGCCTGCGGGGCGCTGATCATGGGCGGGGCCTGGGCGCTGCTCACCTTTTGAGGGAGCGGCACCCAGGCCCCGGCCAGTCGGGCGGGCCGGTGGGGCCCGCCCGCCCGGGCTGCGGGCCCGGGGTCGTGCGCGGGCGGTCAGCCCGTGTTGCGCAGGCCCGCGGCGACGCCGTTGACGGTGAGCAGCAGTGCGCGGCTCAGGTTCTCGTCCGGCTCCTTGCCCTCGGCCGTGGCCTGCCGCTGGCGGTGCAGCAGGGCGACCTGGAGGTAGGAGATCGGGTCGAGATAGGCGTCGCGGATCTTCAGCGTCTGCCGGAGGACCGGGTTGGCCTCCAGCAGCTCGCTCTCGCCTGTTATGCGCAGCACTTCCTCCACCGTGCGGGCGTGTTCGGCCTCGATGGTGGCGAACACGTGCCGCAGCTCCTGCGGGACCAGTGTCTCGATGTAGTGGCGGGCGATCCGCAGATCGGTCTTGGCCAGCGTCATCTCGACGTTGGCCAGGAAGTTGCGGAAGAAGTGCCAGTGCGTGTGCGCTTCCTCCAGCACGCTGTCGAGTCCGGCCTCGCGGGCCGCCTTCAGTCCCGTGCCGACGCCGAACCAGCCGGGCACGATCTGCCGCGACTGGGTCCAGCCGAACACCCACGGGATGGCGCGCAGTCCGTCCAGCCCGGCGCCGGTGTCGGGGCGGCGGGAGGGGCGGGAGCCGAGGTGGAGTTCGGCGAGCTGGTCGACGGGGGTGGAGGCGAAGAAGTACGCGGGCAGGTCCGGGTCCTCCACCAGGTCGCGGTAGGCCCGGTGCGCCGCGTCGGAGACGGTGTCCATCGCCGCGTCCCAGCGGGCGAGGGCCTCGTCGGACTGGCGGGGCGCGGTGTGCAGGGCCGAGGCCTGGAGGGTGGCGGAGACGGTCAGCTCCAGGTTCTCCCGTGCCAGGGAGGGCACCAGGTACTTGTCGGAGATGACCTCGCCCTGCTCGGTGACCTTGATCTCACCCTCCAGGGTGCCCCAGGGCTGGGCGAGGATCGCGTCGTGGGTGGGGCCGCCGCCGCGGCCGACGGTGCCGCCGCGGCCGTGGAAGAGCCGCAGCCGTACGCCGTGCCGGTGCGCCACGTCGCGCAGCCGGCGCTGGGCGCGGTGGATCTCCCACTGGCTGGTGGTGATGCCGCCGAACTTGGAGGAGTCGCTGTAGCCCAGCATGACCTCCTGGAGGTCGCCGCGCAGCGAGACCAGCTTGCGGTAGGAGGGGTCCGAGAGCATCGCGTCGAGCAGTTCG